>CAVTXC010000016.1:0-79676 GCA_963738525.1 Bryobacterales bacterium | reverse complement strand
CACATGGGGTGGTATTTTTCTATGGTAAACCCATGATGCCCGGCAAGCTGCAGCATGCTCTGTGGCGAAAAATGGTAAAGGTGGCGGGGCACATCGTAAGCCGCCCAATGTTCTTTATAAACGGTTGCATCGTAACTGGTATAATTGGGCACGGCAATTATCAAAACGCCACCGGGCTTAAGCAGGCAGTTGAAAGTATCTAAATACTTATGCAGCTCGTGTACATGTTCCAGCACATGCCATAAGGTAATGGCATCAAAATTGCTCGCTGGCAGGCTAAAAAGCGCCTCCGGCGTTTGCAATTCAATATCATGCCTGGGTTTTGGCATTAGCCCTTGCGGTATCGTCTGGTTCCAGCCCGGTAGTTTGCCATCCTGCCGCCTGCATTACCCCGGCAAAAGCACCTGTACCCGCGCCTACGTCCAGCAGATTGCCCGTTTTCTGGCCAGTGGCTTTTTGTACCATGGCCCTTTTACTTTTAAGAGTAATATTCCGTACTAAGTGGTATAGCCTGTTCACCAGCCCTTTTTTTGTATCGGTGTGGGAAACGTATGCTTCGGACTGGTAAAACCTGAACCGACCTTTGCCGTTATTCAAAAGAATAGATAAGGCGATGGCGGTACTCTGGATCACTAGATCCACACGTCCCTTGCTCTGGAAGTCGCCGAGCCCGATCGCCCCGCCGCCAGCAAAAAGGCTATCGCCATTGACGGGGTAGTAAACAGGCGTAGCGAACGAACCGTGTCCCTTCCCAGGGCCACCTCCACCAGGTCGTCCACCAGATCCGGGATGCCGTCTCCGTTCAGATCCGCGATTGCAATTGCCTGAGCCGGCCCGTCGCCGGGGAAATTCAGCACCTGAGCCGCGCCGAACGTTCCGTCGCCTTTCCCGAAATACAGATTCACCGTATCTAAGTAGAATTCCTGCAACACCACATCCGGGATGCCGTCCTGATTCAGGTCTCCCACCGCCATCACGCCGAATCCTGCATTATTGGCAATGCGAGTAACCACAGCCTCTTGGAAAGTACCATCCCCGTTCCCCCGAAACACCTGAATGGCGTAGCGAGCGTCGATCACCAGATCCATCCGGCCATCTCCATCCACGTCCGCCATAGCCAGCGCCTGCGGCGGCAGCGAACTAGCCGAAGTAAGAACGACTGGAGGGGAAGCCTGAAACGATCCATTGGCGCGTCCCGCGAAAAAGATTATACTCAGCCGATCCCATCAGCACGGCGTCTTTCACTCCGTCCCCGTCGAAGTCATAGAACACGATCGCGTCGTAGTTTGCGGCGTGTTGGCTATCGGTGGAAGTAGAGGGATAGAACCGCGCGCTCTGAAATGTCGCGTCTCCGTTGCCAAGCATCACCGCCAACCCCAACCGGCCGTTCTGAAACTCTGCATAGACCACGTCGGATGTTCCGTCCCCATTCACGTCCACCGCATACCCGGAGCTTAAGGCAGTCCCCGTCAGATTGAAAGCTGGGCCCGGACGGAAACTTCCGTCGCCGTTGCCCAACTGCATCGTGCTGCAAAGTGAGTCGGGAATTCCGTCATGGTTGAAGTCGCCAACTTGCAGGATCCCGAGCGGTGATTGACATCCGTCGGCTGAAGAGAGATCCGTCCGCGCGTAAAACGTCGGCAGCTTCTGGGCCGACGCTAGGCCGCTGCAGGTAAGTGTTAGCAGCAACAGAATGAAGGCTTTCATGGACAGTCTCTTGCTCCGGTTGTTTTATCAGATTGTAGATCCCCCGCCATTTCAGTGAAGACCATCTGGCGACTCACACCTTTGATTAGGTTCAGGGGCATCGACCCGCGCATGCACTTACTTATGTAGCAGCGGCGACAGGAAGCAGCCGGCGATGTTCAGAACAGGAAGAAGGGCGGCAGGCGGAAACCATCTCCTGAGAAACGCCGCTACGGCGACGGAAACGGGATAGGTGAGTAACAACCAGAAGAACATATAGGCTTCGGCGGTGTAACCGCCGTCAAAAGCCATTCCCGAGAGGCCGGCGAACACCATCCAAGGGGCGAGTAGGATCACCCAAAGTATGAACACCGCCCGAATCGCCGGGGTAGTGGGCTGCTTCTGATCAATGTTTCCCCAAGCCCAGAGGGAAGCGCCGAGATACAGCAAGATCGAAAGGACGACCACGTTGAGCGCGATCAGCAAGGGGCGGCGCGTTTGTGAGGCGATCTGACCGAATAACGCTCCTGTCAGGAGCGCGCCGGGAAGAGAAAGAAATGACGCGAACTTGAATACCCAGGTAGAAACAGATGCGGCGCACGCGATCAGAAGCGAAAGCATGACCCGGCGGCTACTTAGGAGCGATGATGAAGCGAAAAGTGCCTCGCAAACCGGGGAGGTTCTGGTTGTCCTAACTGCCACGATCGACAATCACGGTCATTGTCCCTGAATGCGGTATTCGTGCCGACGAAGACACACTTCCCCTGATTTTCTACTTTGCCGTCGACTAGGGAGAAGAAGCTGAAAGCGTTCTGCACCGCGTATTGTTTCGCCGGCGGCGCCAATTGTGCTTCTCTGAAATCCAAAAACTCCAAACGCCGAAGACCGTGACTGGTAGAGGTGAGGTACTCGTTATTTTCAATGGATGAGTTATACGGGGAGGAGGTTTGCGGGCGACCACTTTCCGGCAGTGAAATTACGCGAACCCTCGCTCCGATGGTAACGGTGGCGCTCCGGGAATCCCATGATCAAGGCGAAGCCAGCCGGAATAGTTCTCCGGAAGGATCCATCTCTCGGGCCGTGACTCGGAGCTGCACGACACAGTGAGAACGCAGACCCACAACACCAAAAACCCTCTGTTTTCTCATCGAGGATTACCCGTGAGAGTCATGGGGGGAAGCAGGTCCATTAGTTTTCAAGCGTCATCTGATGGCGACGCAGGATCAAGTTCACCTGCGCGCGCATTACGGTTTCGCGGGTAGCTTCCGCAGGGCCGTTGGTGCGCCATAGGAAACGGGAATGAGGGGGAAATTGGGAGAGCTTTTGCTCGAAATCCTCCAACGTGTCGATCTGGCGGTTGGCTACCCAGAGTCCGGGGTGGCCGCTGAAGTCGGCGAGCGAAAGGGTGAAGGGCTGCTGGCATTGCGCCTGTTCGTTGGCGATCCAAATTGTGGTGCTTTGGAGAGACGGGTTGCGGGTGCTGATCTTGTTGAGGCGCGCGTAGTCGTTTGCGGAGAGCACCCAATTCCGGCCCTGGAGAATGGCGCTGAAATACTCGGGCGGCGGTTGGGGGAGCGCCTCAAGGACGTCGAGCAACGCGGGTAGGGATTGCGGGGATCCCGCCACGGAGAGTATCTGAAAGGCGGCTTCGCGGATTGCGGGGTCGGAGGAGCGAGCGTCGGCGAGGAGTTGGGTTTCGAGCGCGGGACTCATGAGAGTACGTTCGACGCGATCGAAGGAGAGCGCTGTGCAGCCGGCGTTTTCGGGGCTGCGCAGCCGCTTCATGTAATCCGCGGCAAGGAGAGGATCGATGCGGAAGAAGTAGGCGAGGAGCGGGGTTGCGCAGAAGCGCTGGCGGGAGCGTTGGGCCAGGCGGTCGTCGAATGCGCGGTGGATGGCTTCTTTGACGTTCGCGCTGGCGAAACGAGCGATGCGCGCGTCGACGGGTTTGCCTTCTTCGAACTGGCGGAGCAGCGCCCGATCGAGAGCGGGGGAGGTTGGAATAGGAAAGCGGAGGAGCTCGGAGTCGTCGATGTGCAACGCGCCGGAGAAGAGGTCCGCCTCCGCGGCGTTCTGGGCTTCGTCGGGCGCCAGTTCCCGCAGGCGAAGGAGCGCCAGGCCGGAAGGGCCCGGATACATTTTGGGCCAGGTCCGAGCGACCGCCTCCTTTAGGAAAGGGATGAGGTTTGGGGCTAACCCGGTTTGGAGGACGACCGGCCAATAGGTGTCGAGCAGGGTGTTCACCGCGAAGGGGTCGAGGGCGGGGAGCTGGGGAGTGAGGAGGCGGAGCACGGCGGGCTTTTCGCGGTACGACGGGGAGCCGACGATGAAGAGGTAGAAGTAGGCGCCGGCGCGGGCGGCGGGGGATTTGGAGGCGGCGAGGTCGAGGATGCGGCGGTTGTCGGCTTCGTCGAGCGTGTTCCAGTCCGCGGAGGAGAGCGCGTAGCCGAGTTGGGCTTCGCGGAGGCGGGCCTGGAGCTGTTCGAACGTAATGACGAATCCCTGGAACACGGGGAAGTCAGGGGCGGCTAGGGTTGTCTCGAGTTGGCGGATGATGGCGGCGCGAAAGGGCGAGGCGTAGAGGGCGAACTCGATCTCGGCGTCCTCGGGGCGGCCTTGGCCGAAGAGAGAGGCGAGGTACACGGCCGCGGGTTCGGTTTCGAGAAACCGGAGAGTGCGGATGGCCTCGATTTGCGCGGTGGGGTCGGTGTCGGGTTTGCGGGCGTCGGCGAGGACCTGGCGGGCGGCGGTGAATCGGCGGGTTTCGTCAGAGGAGTCGGGGGGCAGGATGTCGAGCGCGAGGTCGTTGGATTCGAGGGGCAGGGCCGGAGGAGTTTCGGGGCGCGATGAGGTGCAGTGGACGACGTAATGGCCGGGTTGGCGGAAGACGATGAACTCGTTGAGGTCGCGTGTCAGGTGGAGGGGATGGGCGGAATCGAGTGGGACGGGGCGGTAGGGGAGTCCGGTGCTTCCGGCGTCGATGGTCCAGGGGAGGTCGATCAGGGGGTCGACCGAGCCGGTGGAGGGCGCGGCGGAGAATCGATCGGGTTTTTGGGGGCGGAGCCGGCGCGGGCGCGAGTCAGCGTTGATGAGCAGACTGCCGGTGGCGTCGTCGGTGGTGAAGTCGAGGGTGATCGGGATGGCTTGACCGATGGAGAAGCGGGATTGGTTTCCGACGGTGCCGAGGTGGAAGCGGATGGTCGGTTGTGCGGCGGGTGCTGCGGGTTGGGCGAGTGCGGGGACGACGGTGAGGAGCAGAAGGAGGGGAAGACGCACCAGGGGCAACACCTGTGAGCGGGCGGCGTCTGGAATGACGGGGGAACGGCTGAAATTGTGGGCCAAATGAGTGGGGAGGCATTTGGTGGGCCAGGATGGGAAGAGGGCGGTCTACGTCCGACCGGCGCGTTAAATGGAGTCGAGGACGTATTGCGCCGCGGCCTGGAGGCGCAGGACACGAAGGAGAACTGGAGCGAGGAGGAACGCCGGGCCTTGTCGGTTCGCACATGCCGGACGTGAAGAGGGGCCAGGGAACGCTTCATTGTCCGTCTTTGATACGCCTGTCGATGGATACGCCTGTCGATCGCTTTTGATCAGATCGGGGTCACCGGTAAGCGGGCTGTAGAATAGGGAGGGCTGTACTGCTTCGTAATGAGTGTAATCGAGTAAGGAATTGCTGAAGCGGAGTTGTGGTTGAGGCGTGCGGCAGTGCACTACGCGCAAAAAACACAATTTGTTGACGATTGGCCACGAACTTCGCTAGGATTGTAGGGTTTGGCGAGTTAGCTCTTCTGTCCCTGGCTACCATCTGCACTGGGTAGATCCGGCTGGGGGCCGGCCCCGAGGCTCGAAAACGGTCAGTTGCACGTTGGGAGCATGGGCTAGTCCGAAGTCCTCGCAGTTGTCCGGTTTCTTCATTTTCGATGGGTTTTTGACTGCAGAGAATGGATCGTAGCCGGTAAGCTGTTCCTCTGTAAATCCGGTCCTGCCGGTTGGTTTTCGCGAGCCAGAGCGATTTGGCCGTGGAAATTAGCTTGCGGATTGGTGCTGTTTCAAATTGTTTGATCAAGTTTCCTGAAGGATGATTGGTGCCGACTTTTAATCAACTCGTGCGCAATGGGCGGAAAGCGCCTAAGTGGAAGACCGCGAGCCCGGCTCTCCAGGCCTGCCCGCAGAAGCGTGGTGTATGCACGCGCGTATACACATCGACCCCGAAGAAGCCGAACTCCGCGCTGCGTAAAGTCGCGCGCGTGCGGTTGACCAACGGCGTGGAAGTCACAACCTATATACCGGGTGTAGGGCATAACCTCCAGGAGCACTCGATTGTGCTGATTCGCGGAGGCCGTGTGAAGGATTTGCCGGGTGTGCGTTACCACGTGGTGCGCGGCGCGCTCGATACGGCGGGTGTGGCAAACCGGAAGCAGAGCCGCTCGAAGTACGGGGCCAAGCGTCCCAAGGCCGGCGCGGCGCCGACGGGTAAGAAGTAGAGCGTTTGAGAAGTAGCGACAGGACGAATTGAATGCCACGCAGACGACGGATTGAAAATCGCGAAGTGCAGCCGGACCCGGTGTACGGCTCGACCATGGTCGAGAAGTTCATCAGTTCGATGATGTGGGACGGCAAGAAGAACACGGCCCAGACGATCTTCTACGACTCGATGAACCGCCTGGGAGAGAAGGCGAGCGACGAGCCTTTGAAGGTGTTCAAGAAGGCCGTAGAAAACTGCAAGCCGATGCTGGAAGTGAAGACGCGGCGCGTGGGCGGCGCGAACTACCAGGTGCCGATCGAAGTGCCGCAGACACGGCGGACGTCGCTGGCGATCCGGTGGATTCTGGCGAACGCCCGCGGGCGGGCGGAGAAGGGCATGCCCGAGAAGCTGGCCAATGAGCTGAACGACGCAGCCAACATGCGCGGTGGGGCAATTAAGAAACGTGACGATGTGCACCGCATGGCGGAAGCCAATAAGGCGTTTGCGCATTATCGCTGGTAAGTAAACATTTTCGTACTGATTTCAGGGAATAGGGATCGAAGGACTTAATTTTCATGCCACGTACGGTACCGCTCGAAAGGATGAGGAACATTGGGATCGCGGCGCATATTGACGCCGGGAAGACCACAACGACTGAACGTATCCTCTACTACACCGGGCGATCGCACAAAATCGGGGAAGTACACGAAGGCACCGCCACCATGGACTGGATGGCGCAGGAGCAGGAGCGCGGCATCACGATCACGTCGGCGGCGACGACGTGCCAATGGCGCGACATGCAGATCAACATTATCGACACGCCTGGCCACGTCGATTTCACGGCCGAGGTGGAGCGCAGTCTGCGCGTGCTCGATGGCGCGGTCGCGGTGTTTGACGCCGTCGCCGGCGTGCAGCCGCAGTCAGAAACAGTGTGGCGCCAAGCGGATAAGTATGAAGTGCCGCGCATTTGTTTCATCAACAAGATGGATCGCGTGGGCGCGGACTTCTACCACTCGGTGGGAACGATTGTGGACCGGCTGAAGGCGTCGCCGGTGCCAATCCAGATTCCGGTGGGCGCGGAAGATCAGTTCAAGGGAATCGTCGACCTGGTGAAGATGAAGGCGTACATCTGGCGCGATGAGACGCTGGGCGCGCAGTTCGATGAGACCGAGATTCCGGCGGATCTGCTCGAGAAGGCGACCGAGTATCGCGCCAACATGATTGAAAAAGTCAGCGAGCATGACGACGCGCTGACCGAGAAGTACATTCTGGGCGAAGAGATCACCGAAGCGGAGATGAAGGCGGGCATTCGCAAGGCGACGATCGCGTTGAAGATTTTCCCGGTGATCTGCGGATCGGCGTTCAAGAACAAGGGCGTGCAGACGATGCTCGACGCGGTGGTCGACTACCTGCCGTCGCCGCTCGATATTCCGCCGATTCAGGGTACGTCGATCGACGATGTGGACGTGCACATGGTGCGTCATTCGTCGGATGAAGAGCCCTTTTCGGCGCTGGTCTTCAAGATCATGACCGACCCGTTTGCCGGGCAGTTGGCGTTTTTCCGGGTCTACTCGGGCAAGATGTCGGCGGGCGAATCGGTCTACAACGTTGCCAAGGGCCGCAAAGAGCGCGTGGGGCGTCTGCTGCGCATGCACGCCAACAAGCGCGAAGACATTCAGGAGATCATGGCGGGCGATATTTGCGCCGCGGTGGGCTTGAAGACGGTCTCGACGGGCGACACGATCTGCGACGAGAGAAACCCGATCATTCTCGAGTCGATCGACTTCCCGATCCCGGTCATTCAGCTGGCGGTCGAACCGAAGACCAAGGCCGACCAGGAAAAGCTGGGAATGGCGATCCAGAAGCTGGCGCAGGAAGATCCGACCTTTAAGGTGGCGACCGACCCGGATACGGGGCAGACGATTCTGTCCGGAATGGGCGAGTTGCACCTGGAAATCATCGTCGACCGCATGATGCGCGAGTTCGGCGTGGCAGCGAATGTGGGCAAGCCGCAGGTGGCGTATCGGGAGACGATCCGGGCGACGGCGGAGTACGACTACACGCATAAGAAGCAGACGGGTGGTTCGGGCCAGTACGCGCGGACGAAACTGCGGGTGGAGCCGAATCCGGGCTTGGGTTACGAGTTCGAGAACGACATCGTAGGCGGCGCGATTCCGAAGGAGTTCATCTCCGCGGTGGAAAAGGGCATCAACGAGGCGCTCGAAGGCGGCATACTGGCCGGGTTCCCGCTGGTGGATGTGAAGGTGGCGGCAATCGATGGAGCCTCGCACGATGTGGACTCGTCGGAGATGGCGTTTAAAATCTGCTCGTCGATCTGCTTCAAGGAAGCCTGCCGGAAGGCGCGGCCGGTGTTGCTCGAGCCGATCATGGCGGTGGAAGTCGTGGTTCCGGACGAGTATATGGGCGCGGTGAACGGGGACTTGATTTCGCGGCGCGGTCAGCTGGAAGGCACCGAGATTCGCGGCACGACGCAGATCATCAAGGCGAGTGTGCCGTTAAGTGAGATGTTCGGGTATGCGACTGATATTCGGTCGAAGACGCAGGGACGCGGCAGTTTCACCATGCACTTCGGACGTTATGAAGAAGTGCCGCGCAGCGTGTCGGAAGAAATTGTCAGCCGTTCGCAAGGCAAAGTGACCAGGTAAAGAAGAGTTTTTTAGGGAGAGTTGGAGCACCATGGCAAAAGAAAAATTTGATCGCAGTAAGCCGCACGTCAATATCGGGACGATCGGCCATATCGATCACGGCAAGACGACGCTGACGGCGGCAATCACCAAAACGCTTTCGAAGCATAATCCGAAGAACAAGTTCCGGAGCTTCGATTCGATCGACAACGCGCCGGAAGAAAAGGCCCGCGGAATCACGATCGCGGCCTCGCACGTCGAGTACGAGACGGCCAACCGCCACTATGCGCACGTCGATTGCCCCGGTCACGCCGACTACATCAAGAACATGATCACCGGCGCCGCCCAGATGGATGGCGCGATTCTGGTGGTCGCCGCGACCGACGGCCCCATGCCCCAGACGCGTGAGCACATCCTGCTCGCCCGCCAGGTAGGCGTGCCCTACATCGTGGTCGCGATGAACAAAGTGGACATGGTGGATGACGCCGAACTGCTCGACCTGGTCGAGCTCGAAGTCCGCGAGCTGCTGAAGAGCTACCAGTTCCCGGGTGACGATCTGCCGGTGTGCCGCGTTTCGGCGCTCGGCGCGTTGAACGGCGAAGCGCAGTGGGAAAAGACGGTCGATGAGCTGATGGAGCAGGTCGATCAAGTACATCCCGATGCCGGAGCGCGTGATGGACAAGCCGTTCCTGATGCCGATCGAAGACATCTTCTCGATCCAGGGCCGCGGGACGGTGGTGACGGGCCGTATCGAGCAGGGCATCTGCAAGGTCGGCGAGGAAATGGAGATCGTCGGCTTCCGGGATACGCGCAAGACGGTGGTCACCGGCGTCGAGATGTTCAAGAAGCTGCTCGATGAAGGCCGCGCGGGCGATAACGTGGGGTTGCTGCTGCGCGGCGTGGAAAAGGACGAAGTGGAGCGCGGGCAGGTGATCGCGAAGCCGGGTTCGATCAAGCCGCACAAGAAGTTCAAGGGCGAAGTCTATGTGCTGTCGAAGGAAGAAGGCGGGCGGCACACGCCGTTCTTCAAGGGCTACCGGCCGCAGTTCTACTTCCGGACGACGGACGTGACGGGTGTGGCGGTAGTTGCCGGAAGGCACGGAGATGGTGATGCCGGGCGATAACGTGCAGCTGGAAGTGGAGCTGCATACGCCGGTCGCGATGGATAAGGGGCTGCGGTTCGCCATCCGCGAAGGCGGACGCACCGTCGGCGCCGGTACCGTGTCGGAGATTCTGGACTAAGGTCCGGGAAAAGCAAATATGGCATTGAAAGATCGCATTCGCATCCGGTTGAAGGCTTACGATCACCGGGTGCTCGATCAATCGACGACCGAGATCGTCGATACGGCCAAGCGGACGGGGGCCACGGTAGCCGGCCCCATTCCGCTGCCGACTTCGATCATGAAGACCACGGTGCTGCGGTCGCCGCACGTGGATAAGAAGTCGCGGGAGCAGTTCGAGATCCGGACGCATAAGCGCCTGCTCGATATTCTCGAGCCGACGCAGCAGACGGTGGACGCGCTGATGAAGCTGGATCTACCGGCGGGCGTGGATGTCGAAATCAAGGCGTTTGGCAAGGGTCAGCAGAGCAAGTAAAACGGCTCGTTTGAAAACAGATTCGGGCGGTAGGTGAACGATGATTCCAGGCATACTGGGCAAGAAAATCGGAATGACGCAGGTGTTTCGGGCGGATGGCGTGGCGGTGCCGGTGACGCTGTTGAAGGCGGGACCGTGCATGGTGACGCAGCGCAAGACGCCCACTGCGGACGGCTACGACGCGGTGCAGCTGGGCCTGATCGAGTTCGTCAAAGCCGCGCGCATCAATAAGCCGCGCGCCGGGCATCTGAAGAAGGCCGGCACGGAAGGCGCGAAGTTTCTGCGGGAGTTCCAGATGCGCCCGGGCGACAACGATCTGAAGCCGGGCGACAAGGTGCTGGTCAGCGACTTCAAGCCGACCGACAAAGTGGATGTGACCGGGATCTCGAAAGGCCGCGGATTTGCGGGCGTCGTGCGCCGGCATCATTTCGGCGGCGGCGAAGCGACCCACGGTTCGATGCATCACCGCGCTCCGGGTTCGATCGGCGCTTCGAGTTTCCCGTCGCGAGTGGTTCCCGGTATGCGCATGGGCGGGCAGATGGGCAATGAGCAGGTGACGGTGCGCAACCTGGAAGTGATCGAGATCGACACCGAAGATAACGTGCTGGTGGTCAAGGGCGCGGTGCCCGGGCCGAACGGAGCCTATGTGGTGGTGCGGAGGGCGAAGCGCTAGTTATGCCCACAGTTGATGTAGTGGATCTGGCGAACGCGAAAGTCGGCGAAGTGGAACTGGCGGACGCCGTGTTCGGCGCGGAAGTGAACGAAGCGCTGATTTACGAAGCGGTGCGGCAGTATCGGGCCGGGCTGCGCGCGGGTACGCATGCGACCAAGGTGCGCGGCAGCGTGGCCGGGTCGGGCAAGAAATTGTGGAAGCAGAAGGGAACCGGCCGCGCGCGCGTGGGTTCGGTGCGCAGTCCGATCTGGCGGCATGGCGGTACGGTGCACGGGCCGCAACCGCGCGACTACTCCTACGATCTGCCGAAGAAGATGGCGGCCGGGGCGTTGCGGTCGGCGTTGTCCGCGAAACTGCGGGACGGCGAGCTGACCGTGGTGCGCGAGTTCGCGTTCACCGATCACAAGACCAAGAGCGTGGTGGGTGTGCTGGGTAAGTTTGCGGATGCGAAGAAGGTGCTGTTCGTGGAAGCGGGCGAGAACAAGAACCTGGAGCTCGGCGCGCGGAATCTGCCAGGGCGTGAAGGTTCTGACTAGCCGCCAGATGAGCGTCTATCATCTGCTTGACGCCAAGCGCGTGCTCCTGAGCGAACAGGCGGCGAACAAGCTTTCGACGGGACTCGATCCGAAGCGCGCCAAGGTGCGCGGAATAGCGATGACGATTTACGAAGTATTGAAGCGGCCGCTCGTGACCGAAAAGGGCGTGACCAAAAAGGACGAAGAGCGGACGCTGTGCTTTGAGGTCGCGCCGGACGCGAATAAAACGCAGGTGCGGCAGGCGGTCGAGAAGCTCTTCAACGTGAAAGTGGAAGAGGTCCGGACGTCGAACTTCGAAGGCAAGCTGCGGCGGCGCGGGAAGTTCTCGGGCTATCGGTCGGACTGGAAAAAGGCCTATGTGAAGCTGAAGGCGGGCGAGAAAGTGCCCGAGTTCGCCGAGATCTAAGCGCGCGAGCACGAGGCAAGAGCAAGAACAATCATGGCGATTAAAAATTATCGGCCGTTTACTCCCAGCCGCCGTTACATGACGACGGTGATCGCGCGAAGAGCTCACCAAGGACGGCCCGGAAAAGTCGCTGCTCGAGCCGAAGAAGCGCACCGGCGGCCGCAACAACACCGGCCGCGTCACCAGCCGCTTCATCGGCGGCGGACACAAGCAGGCGTATCGCGTGATCGATTTCAAGCGCGACAAGGCCGGCGTGCCGGCCACGGTGGTCGCGACGATCGAATACGATCCGAACCGCTCGGCGCGCATCGCGCTGCTGAACTATAGCGACGGCGAAAAGCGCTATATCCTGCAGCCCGCGGGTCTGAAGGTCGGCATGACGGTGTCCTCCGGTCCCGAGGCCGACATCCTGGTGGGCAATGCGCTGCCGCTGAAGAATATCCCGGCCGGCACCGTGGTTCACGACATCGAATTGCGGCCGGGCAAGGGCGCGCAGATGGCGCGTTCGGCCGGCACGCAGGCGCAGTTGGTTTCGCGCGAAGGCGGCGTGGCGCTGCTGAAACTGCCTTCGGGCGAAGTGCGGCGCGTTTCGACCGACTGCATGGCGACCATCGGCGCGGTGGGCAATTCCGATCATGAGAACGTGTCGCTTGGGTAAGGCCGGGCGCTCGCGCTGGCTGGGCAAGATGCCGCACAATCGCGGCGTTTCGATGAACCCGGTCGATCACCCGCATGGCGGCGGCGAGGGCAAGACGTCGGGCGGACGTCATCCGGTGACGCCGTGGGGCCAGCCGACGCGCGGCTTCAAGACGCGCAACAACAAGCGCACCGACCGGTTCATCGTGAGCCGGAAGGCCAAGAAGCGGTAAGCGAGAAGCGCGTTAAAGGACAATTGATGGGACGATCACTCAAAAAAGGTGCTTTTACCGACGGCCATCTGGAGAAGAAGCTCGACGCGCTGAACGCCGCCAACGAACGCAAAGTAGTGCGGACGTGGAGCCGCCGCTCGACCATTCTGCCGGAGTTTGTCGGCCACACGATCGCCGTGCATAACGGCAAGAAGTTCATTCCGATCTACGTCACCGAAAACATGGTGGGCCACAAGCTGGGCGAGTTTTCGCCCACCCGCACGTTCAAGGGGCACTCGGCGAAGGCCAACGAGAAAGGCGCGAAATAAATCGATGCTGGCAAAAGCGGAAGCGCGGTACATCAAGATCTCGGCGCAGAAGGCGCGCCTGGTGATCGATCTGGTGCGGGGGCAGCGCGCCGGCGACGCGATCTGGTCATTCTGCGGACCACCAATAAGCGCATTGCGCCGTCGGTCGAAAAGGTTCTGAAGTTCGGCGATTGCCAACGCGTCCGAATCTGGACGAAAACGTGGATGTGGATGCGCTGGTGGTGTCAGAAGCTATGTGAACGAAGGGCCGCGCATGAAGCGGATCCGCCCGGCGCCGCATGGGCCGCGCGTATCGGTATCAGCGGCGGATGTCGCACATCGTGGTGAAGGTTTCGGACGAAGTGCGGCCCGTTCAAGGCGTAAGGCGAAGGCGATCAGAAAAGGGTTTCGATGGGACAGAAAGTACATCCATACGGGTTCCGGCTCGGGTTCAACAAGCCGTGGCGGTCGCGCTGGTTTCGCGGGCACGATTACGCGAAGCTGCTGCGGGAAGATCTCGGAGCTGAAGGAAACCTTGCGCGGCCGGCTGAAGTCGGCGGGCGTGAGTTCGATTGAAGTCGACCGGCCGGGCAACAAGCTGCGGGTGACCATCCGGACTTCGCGGCCCGGGCATCATCATCGGCCGCAAAGGCGCCGAGATCGAGAAGCTGAAGACGGATCTGGCCAAGCGCACCAAGCGCGAAGTGTTTATCGACATCCAGGAAGTGCATAAGCCGGAGCTCGACGCGCAGCTGGTGTCGGAGTCGATTGCGCTGCAGCTCGAAAAGCGCGTGGCTTTCCGCCGCGCCATGCGCAAAGCGGTGGATTCGGCGCTGCGTTTCGGCTGCAGGGGCATCAAGGTGCGCGTGTCGGGCCGGTTGAATGGCGCGGAGATCGCGCGCTCGGAGTGGTATCTGCAAGGGCAGTTGCCGCTGCATACGCTGCGCGCCGATATCGATTACGGATTTACCGAAGCGCACACCACGTATGGCGTGATCGGGATCAAGTGCTGGTTGTATAAGGGCGAAATTCTGGAAGGGCGCCGGCGGTCTTATAATGCGGAGCCGGAGCCGCGCCGCCGCGAGCGTCCGGATCGGGATCGGGGCAGTGACCGAGGCGGCGATCGGGGTGGTGACCGAGGCGGCGATCGCCGTCGCGAGCGGCCTCCGGTAGCGGGAGCGGCCGCAGCCGCATCGGGAACGCAGCGGCCGCGCCTGGTGGCGGAAGGTCCGGCAGTGCAGGCTGCGCCGGGCGAGCTGCCGCGCCGCACGGGCGGGCCTTTGATGCCGCCGATGGCGTCGCCGTCGGGCGCCGTCATGGAAGCAGGAAGCACGCGGAGCGGAAGCGAAGCCGGCCGAGGCCCGCACGGAAGCGACGCAGCAGGGCGAGTCGCCCGAGCTGCCGGAGTCTCCGTCGACCGAAGCCGGGCGAAGAAACAAGTTAAGGTGAAGCGGGTCAAGAGGATATACAACCATGTTGATGCCCAAGAAGGTCAAGTACCGCAAGCAGCAGCGCGGACGCATGACGGGAAAAGCCTGGCGCGGGAGCTCGATCTCGTTCGGCGAGTACGGCCTGAAGGCGATGGAGTGCGGCTGGGTCACGGCGCGGCAGATCGAAGCCGCACGTATCGCGATGACGCGTTTCATCAAGCGCGGCGGCAAAGTGTGGGTGCGGATGTTTCCGGATAAGCCGATCACCAAGAAGCCGGCTGAAACCCGCATGGGTAAAGGTAAGGGCGCGCCGGAAGAGTGGGTGTGCGTGGTGCGGCCCGGCAAGATGCTGTTCGAAATGGAAGGCGTGACGCCGGAAATCGCGGCGGCGGCGATGCGGCTGGCGGCGCATAAACTGTCCATCCGGACGCGCTTTGTCGAGCGCGAGAAGACGTGGCGGCGGAGGCGTAAGCGACATGGCGAAGAAAGCGAAGAAAGAAAACTCCGCGCGAGACTGGACAAGCGCGAGCTTGCACAGCGCAGTTGACGCGAAATGCAGGAAAAGTTGTTCCGGCTGCGGTTCCAGCTGCCATGGGGCAGACCGAAGGCGTCAAGCGCGTGCGCGAGATGAAGAAGGATCGGGCGCGGCTGCTGACGATCCAGCGGGAGCGCGAGATCGCAGCCGCGGGGGCGAAGGCGTAGAGATGGCGATCGAGTTTCACGAAGGCGAGCATAAGAACGAGAAGGTCGGCGAAGTGGTGTCGACCAAAATGGCGAAGACGATCGTGGTCGAAGTGAGCCGGCGCGTTCCGCATCCGCTGTATAAGCGGATCATGAACAAGCGCAAGAAGTTCTATGCGCACGATGAAGAGGGCACGCGCGAAGATGGGCGATGTGGTGCGGATCATCGAATGCCGGCCGTTGAGCAAGTTGAAGCGGTGGCGGCTGGGCGAAGTGATCCGCCGCGCGGCGCAGGTTTCGGTGCAGCCCAAAGACGTCGGGGTTAGAGCGGGAACTGGAACGGGCTGGGTGCAAGCGGCCGGGTATTCGCACGGGTGATTAACGGAGCGATTTATGGTTGGAATGAGAACGATTCTCGAGGTGGCCGATAACAGCGGCGCGCGCAGGCTGAGCTGCATTCTGCCGCGCGGCGGCGACCTCGGGCTGCGGGCCGGTCTGGGCGATGTCGTGACCGCGGCGGTGAAGGAAGCGGCTCCGGATTCGAGCATCAAGAAGGGCAAAGTGGTGCGGTGCGTGATCGTGCGCATGCGCAAAGAGACGCGGCGCAAGGACGGCACCTACATCCGCTTCGACTCGAACGCGGCCGTGCTGATCAATGAAGTGGGCGAGCCGGTGGGAACGCGCGTGTTCGGACCGGTGGCGCGCGAGCTGCGCGACAAGCGCTTCATGAAGATCGTGTCGCTTGCGCCGGAGGTGATTTAGTTTTATGGCACTGGCAAAGATGACCCCGGGACAACGGGAAGGCGTGCCGGAGCGGATCCGCATCAAGAAGAACGACATGGTGAAGGTGATCGCGGGCAGCGACAAAGGCAAGACCGGGCGCGTGCTCGAAGTGATCGGCGAGACGGGACGGGTGCTGGTGGAGCATTGCGGCATGGTGAAGCGCCACACGCGCCCGAACCCCCAGCGAGCAGATCAAGGGCGGGATCGCCGAGCGCGAGTCTCCTATTCATGTGTCGAATGTGATGGTGATGACAGCGGGCGGCGTGCCGACGCGCATCGGAACCAAAGTGGAAACGCAGGGGAAGAAGACTCGCCGGATGCGCATTGCGCGCAAGAACGGCGAAGTGCTCGACAAGAAGTAGGCGGAGCGAACGAACCATGGCAGCCAGATTGAGAGAGCATTACCTGAAGACGGCGATCCCGGCGCTCCAGAAGGAGTTCGATTACAAGAATCCGATGGCGGTGCCGAAGCTCGAGAAGATCTCGGTCAATATCGGATTGGGCGAAGCGACCTCGAACGCCAAGCTGATGGACGGCGCGGTGAACGAACTGGGCGCGATCGCCGGGCAGAAGCCGGTGGTCACCAAGGCGAAGAAATCGATCGCGGCGTTCAAACTGCGCGAGGGCATGCCGATCGGCTGCATGGTGACACTGCGCGGCGACCGGATGTATGAGTTTTTCGACCGCCTGGTGAATGTGGCGCTGCCGCGCGTGCGCGATTTTCGCGGCGTGAGCCCGAAGAGTTTTGACGGCCGCGGGAACTACACGCTGGGCGTGCGCGACCAGTTGATTTTCCCGGAGATCGATTACTCGAAGGTCGATAAGACCAAAGGGATGAACATCTCGATTACGACCACCGCGCGGACCGACGCCGAGGGACTGAGCCTGCTCAGGAACATGGGCATGCCGTTCCGCTCGTAGCGCGGCCGGACGCCTGAAGAGGATTTCGAACAAATGGCCACAACCGCCAAGATCGCAAAAGACGAAAAGACGCCGAAATTCAAGTGCCGGCACCGCAACCGCTGCTGGCGCTGCGGACGGCCGCGTGGCTTCCTCAGCAAGTATGGGATCTGCCGGCTGTGCTTCCGCCAACTCGCCCTGAACGGCGAGATCCCGGGCGTGACGAAGAGCAGTTGGTAGCAAGCTTTGGACGAGACAGCTATGAACGAGATGAAGACGAGGATTTGAAGAAGATTGAATTATGACCAGTGATCCGATCGCCGATATGCTAACTCGGGTGCGCAATGCCATGCAGGCGCGTCACCCGAAAGTGGATGTTCCGGCTTCGCGCCTCAAGGTGGAGATCGCCCGTATTTTGAAGGAAGAAGGGCTACATCATCAACTACAAGGTGGCCGAAGAGGGCGTCAAGAAGGTCATCAAGATCTATCTGAAATACCAGACGGACAATTCGCCGGTGATTACGGCGATCGAGCGCGTTTCGCGTCCGGGCTGCCGGCACTATGTCGGCAAGAGCGATATTCCGCGCGTGCAGGGCGGGCTGGGGATCAACATTCTCACCACGCCGCGCGGGGTGATGACGGGCAAGACGGCGCATAAAGAAGGCGTCGGCGGAGAACTGCTCTGCCGCGTCTGGTAGCAAAAAAGGTAAACGAGAGACAGCCATGTCACGAGTAGGGAAGAAGCCGATCCCGGTGCCCGCAGGCGTGAAGCTGCAGATCGGCAGCGATTTGAAAGTAGAAGGACCGAAAGGTAAGCTCACGGTCCCGATTCCGGCCGGAATCCGGCTCGAACAGCGTGATGGGACGCTCGAAGTGCAAGCGCGACTCCGACGAACATGCCGCATTGCATGGGTCTCACGCGCGCTCTGGCCGCGAATGCCGTGCAAGGTGTTTCGGGCGGGTTTACGCGCGAACTCGACATTGTGGGGATCGGCTATCGAGTCGATATGAAAGGCCGCGTGGCTCTGTTCACGCTGGGCTATTCGCATCCGATCGAGTTTGTGCTGCCGGACCGGGGATCGACATGAAGGTCGATAAGCAGACCCATATCGTGCTGACGGGTTACGATAAGCAGGTGCTGGGGCAGATGGCGGCCAATATGCGCAGCCTGCGGAAACCGGATCCGTACAAGAACAAGGGCGTGCGCTATACGGGCGAAGTGCTGCGGAAGAAGGTCGGTAAGACCGGCGCCGGAGGCAAGAAGTAAGTCATGGTGAATAAAGATTCGAAGAACGAGATCACGCGAGCGCATTCATGAGCGCATCCGGAGGCGGCTGAAGGGTACGAGCGGAGCGGCCGCGGCTGGCGATTTTCCGGTCGCTGCGCATACCTATGCGCAGGTGATCGACGACTCTAAGGGCGTGACGCTGGTTGCGGCTTCGACGGCGGGCACCAAAGCCGGCGGCAACGTGGCAGCGGCCAAACGGATTGGCGCGGAAGTAGCGCAGAAGGCGATCGAGCACGGCATCAAGAAAGTGGTTTTCGATCGCGGCGGGTATCTCTATCATGGCCGCGTCAAAGCGCTGGCCGATGCGGCGCGCGAAGCGGGACTGGAGTTTTAACATCATGGCGATAGCGATTCAGAAACGCGTCGATCCGAATCAGCTCAATTTGAAAGAGCAGGTGGTGTCGATCAACCGCGTGACCAAAGTGGTCAAGGGCGGTAAGAACATGAGCTTTTCGGCGCTGGTGGTCGTGGGCGATAGCCAGGCCAAAGTGGTCGGGCTTCGGCGTAGGCAAGGCCAAAGAAGTGCCGTCGGCCATTCGCAAAGGCATCGAAGCGGCGAAGAAGAATCTGCGCAAGATTCATCTGCTCGAGAGCACGATCCCGCACCAGGTGCTGGGCAAGTTCGGAGCGGGCATCGTGCTGCTGAAGCCGGCCCCGGCCGGAACGGGCGTGATTGCCGGCGGTCCGGTGCGCGCGGTGATCCAGGCGGCGGGAATCCCCAATGTGCTGACCAAATCGATCGGCACCCACAATCCGCATAACGTGGTGAAGGCGACCATCGACGCGCTTGAGCAGCTGCGCGACAAGAACGCCGTAGCCGAGATGCGCGGCATCGCCGTGGAGAAGATGTGATGGCGGAGACGACACGAAAAAACGCCGATGGCGAGTAAGATGATCCGGATCAAGCTGGTCCGCTTCACCGATCTGCACGCCGGAGAAGCACAAGGTGATTGTGCGCTCGCTCGGCTTGCGGAAGATGAACCAGGTGTAGAGAGGCCGGATACGCCGGGCTTTCGGGGCATGGTGAAGAAGGTGCCGCATCTTCTGGCGCTGGTTGAAGGCAAGGCGTAAGACAGGCATAAGGAAGCGGGAGAGTCATGAATTTAAGCAATTTAAAACCGCCGGCCGGCCAGAAGACACAGCGCCCAAGCGCATCGGCCGCGGCATGGGTTCGGGCAAGGGAAAGACCTCGACGCGCGGCAGCAAGGGCGCCCGGTCCATTTCGGGCTACAGCATCATGCGCGGTTTTGAAGGCGGCCAGATGCCGCTGCACCGCCGTTTGCCGAAGCGCGGATTCACCAATATCTTCAAGAAGGAATTCGCGATTGTCAACCTGGGGCAGCTCGAAAAGCTCGACGGCGACGGAGTTCTCGGCGGACCGGCTGCATGGAGTTCGGCGTCGTCAAGAAGCTCGGCGACGGTCTGAAGGTGCTGGGCGGCGGCGAACTGACGCGGGCGATCACGGTGGAAGCGCATTATTTCTCGAAATCCGCCGCGGAGAAGATCCAGCAGCTCGGCGGCACCGCGAAAGCTCATTGGGGCATAATTACTCCTGCCCGGCGCAGCCCGTAACTAGACGCGTATGAACAAGATTTTCGAAGCATTCGCGAACGTCTTCCGCATCCCCGACCTCCGCAAGCGCGTGTTTTTCACGCTGCTGATGCTGGCGGTTTACCGGATTGGGAGCTTTGTGCCCACGCCGGGCATCAACCTGATCCGGTGGGAAGATTCTTTTCTCGCAACCTGAGCGGTATGTTCGGTTTCTTCGACGTGTTCGCCGGCGGCAATGTCCGCCGCTTGACGATCTTCGCTTTGGGCATCATGCCGTATATCACGGCGTCGATCATTCTGCAATTGCTGACAGTGGTGGTTCCCACGCTGGAAAAGCTGCAGAAGGAAGGCGAACTTGGGCGGCGGAAGATCACGCAGTGGACGCGTTATCTGACGGTCGGTCTGGCGATCATGCAGTCGATCGGCATCGCGACCGGGCTGCAGTCGATGGAAGGCAATATCGTTCATCCATCCCGGCTTTGGGTTCATGCTGATGACGGTGCTGTCGCTCACCACCGGCACGGCATTCATCATGTGGCTGGGCGAGCAGATTACCGAGCGCGGAATCGGCAACGGCATGTGCTTGATCATCTTCGCCGGAATCGTGATCGGGCTGCCGAACGCCATTGAGAACATCTACACGCACGTCTTTGTGACCAAGGACTGGAGCGCGATTACGCTGATCGTGTTGCTGGTTATGATGATCGCGGTGGTTGCGTTTATCGTGCTGGTGGAGCGTGGCGAGCGCCGGATTCCGGTGCAGTATGCCAAGCGCGTGGTGGGCCGCCGGGTGATGGGTGGGCAGCAGACGCACATGCCTCTAAAGGTGAACGCCGGAGGAGTGATTCCGGTCATTTTCGCTTCATCGATCCTCGCTTTTCCGCAGACGATTGCGAACTTCCCGTTTGTGAAAAATATCCGCTGGCTGAGCGATACGCTGGGATCCATCCGGCACGGCGAACCGCTCTACATGCTGCTGTTTGTGGCGGGCATTATCTTCTTCTGTTTCTTCTACGTTTCGATCATCTTCAACCCGAACGAAGCGGCCGATAACATGCGCAAGTACGGCGGGTTCATCCCAGGGATTCGACCGGGGCGGAACACGGCTGACTACATGAATACGATCCTGACCAAGATCACGGTGGTCGGGGGACTGTATCTGAGCCTGCTGTGCCTGATCCCGGACATCATGATTTCGGGAATTCATCTGCAGCATTTGCCGCTGATCGGCAATTTTATCGACACGTACTTGCCGCGTTTCATCCTGGAAGGTCTGGGCGTGAACTTCTATTTCGGCGGCACGAGTTTGCTGATCGTCGTAGGCGTGGCGATGGACACTGTCAACCAGATTGAAGCGCAGTTGATTATGCGGCACTACGAAGGGTTTACCCCGCGGGCGGGACGTATCAAGGGCCGCAGGAGCTCGATTTAGTCTTGTCGAGTTCTGGCCGGCGTGATCGATCCGTCTGCAGTTGCGCCCGACCAGGTTGAGGATCAAGCGCTCAAAACGAACACAAAGTCGAAGCTGGCGGTGGTGCTGTTCGGATCTCCGGGATCGGGGAAAGGAACGCAGTCGAAATTCCTGGTCACGCGCCTCGGCATCCCGCAGATCTCGACCGGCGACATGCTGCGGGACCATATCCGGCTAGGCGACGAGATCGGGCGTTCGATCGAGGTCCGAGATGAGCGCCGGGTCCCTGGTTCCCGACGAGCTGGTGAATGAATTGGTCGAAGAGCGGCTGAGCGAGCGGACACCGCGCATGGTTTATTCTGGACGGCTACCCGCGGACGACTTGCTCAGGGAAAGCGTGCTGCTAGACCTTTCTCGACCGCAATCAGGCCGAGGCAGTGGTAATTCACTTGATTGTGGATTACAATGTGATTATTGCGCGAATTGCGGGACGCCGGCAGTGTCCGAAGTGTGGGACGCTGTACAATCTGCTCTCGCGGCCGCCGCGTGAACCAGGTATCTGCGATCTAGACGGGACAGCCGCTGGTCATTCGTGAGGACGATCGGGAACAGGTCATTCGGGAGCGGCTGGATGCGTACGACGGGAAGACGCGCCCGCTGATCGAATTTTTCCGGGGTACGGGCCGGAGACTTCTATGAAATGAATGCGAGTGGCGTGACTCCGCAGGCATTGTCGGACCGCGATTTCGTGAGTTGCTGGCTGCCCGGCGTCGTCAAACGATAGCGCGGAGTCTGCTCATCGGGATCGGGCAAAGTAGCGGAATGATCGTTCGGAAGACGCAGGCGGAAATCGAGAAGATGCGCCGCGCCGGTCTGCTGGTGCACGAAATCCTGACAGAAAATCGGCGAGATGGCGGTGGAAGGCGTTTCCACCTGGGATTTGGAACTGGCGGCGGTGAAGATGATGGATGACGCGGGGGCCAAGCCGGCGTTCAAAGGTTATTATGTCCCGGCCGCGGGTGAGCGTTACAAGTATGTGCTTTGCACCTCGGTCAATAGCGAGATCGTGCATGGCATGCCGTTCCCCGAAGCGGGTTCTGAAATCGGGCGATCTGGTTTCGATCGATACGGGTGTTTCGCTGGACGGCTGGTATGGAGATTCGGCGCTGACGGTGCCGGTGGGCGAAATCAATGAGGAGGCCCGGCGCCTCATCGAAAGTAACCCAAGAGTCGCTTGAACTCGCCATCGATCAGGTGCGCGAGGGAAAGCGGCTATTTGATATTTGCGGCACGGTGGAGAAGTACGTGACGCAGAACGGATTTCTCGATCGTCCGCGAATATGTCGGGCACGGCATCGGAACGCAGCTTCACGAGGAGCCGCAGATTCCGAACTATGTCGACCAGCGGAACGAAAATCCGCGGTTGCGCGAGGGCATGGTGCTGGCGATCGAGCCGATGGTGAACTCCGGCCGGCCGGAGACGCGGGTTTTGAAAGATCGCTGGACGGCGGTGACCAAAGACGGGTCGTATTCCGCGCACTTTGAGCATTGCGTGGCGGTGACGGCCGAACGGGCCGTACGTGTTCTGACCCGGCCTTGAAGCGCCGGACGCGATGACGGTCGAGGCGGAAGTTTTGGAAGAACTGCCAAGCCAGTTGTACCGGCTTCGGACAGCGAGTCAGCGGCAGATTGTGGGTCATCCGGCAGGCGGGGCGGAACGGAATTTCGTCCGGCTGGTTAAGGGCGATCGGGTGGAAGTGGAATTGAGCCGGGACGATCCTTCGCGAGGGCGCATTTTCAGGAAACTGGCGCCGGGTTTAGAGAATCGGGTTGGAAAGCGGAGCGAGTTATGAAAGTACGGGCGTCGGTAAAGAAAATGTGCGACAAATGCATCATCGTCCATCGCGAAGGCGTGGTGCGGGTGATTTGCGCGAATCCCAAGCATAAGCAGCGGCAGGGTTAGGGAAGAAGGGTAAGGATTATGGCACGTATTGCAGGCGTGGATTTACCGCCGAGGAAACGAGCCGAGATCGGGCTCACCTATATCTATGGCATCGGCCGCACGCGTTCGAAGTCGCTGCTGCTATCGCTGCGGAATCGATTTCGACAAGAAGATCGGCGATCTGAGCGAAGAACAAGTTAACTCGATCCGTAACATTCTCGAAGAAGAAGGCCAGGTGGAAGGCGATCTCCGCAAGGAAATTTCGCTCAACATCAAGCGCCACATCGAGATGGGCTCCTACCGTGGACTGCGTCATCGCCGCGGTCTGCCGATGCGCGGCCAGCGCACGCACACCAATGCGCGCACTCGCAAGGGACCGCGCAAGGGTACCGTGGCGAATAAGAAGAAAGCGACGGGTAAGACTTAATGGCAAAAGCGGCAGCCAAGACCAGCAAGAAGAAAAAGAATTTCAAGAAGCGCGAAAAGAAGGTTGTGCACAACGGCATTGTGCACATCCAGGCTTCGTTCAACAACACCATCGTCACCATTGCGGATATCGACGGCAACACGGTTTCGTGGTCCAGTTCCGGGTCGCTCGGGTTTCGCGGATCGCGCAAAGGCACGCCGTTTCGCCGCGCAACAGGCTGCTTTGACGGCCGCCGGGAAAGCCAAAGAAAGCGGCCTTCGTTCGGTCGAAGTGCGGGTTTCCGGCCCGGGTTCCGGCCGCGAGTCGGCGGTTCGCGCGCTCGCGACCGCCGGCATCGAAGTGCGCTCCATCCGGGACACCACGCCCATGCCGCATAACGGTTGCCGGCCGCCGAAGAAGCGCCGCGTTTGATAGTGGTTGAGTATTTGTTGAGATAAAGCGGGATGAAGGGCCATCTGCTCCGTAAACCGCACGTGCAAGAGCGAGAGAAGGAGAAAGATTTTGGCACGTTATCGAGGTCCCGTTTGCCGGTTGTGCCGGCGCGAGGGCATGAAATTGTTTCTGAAGGGCGAGCGCTGTCACAGCGAGAAGTGCGCGATTGAAAAGCGCAACTTCGTTCCCGGTCAGCATGGCAAAGATCGCAAGGCGAAAATCGTAGGCTACGGCCTGCAGCTGCGCGAAAAGCAGAAGACCAAGCGCGTCTACGGATTGCTCGAAACGCAGTTCCGCAATAACTTCGAAAAGGCCGCGCACATGAAGGGCATCACCGGCGAAAACCTGCTGGGCTGCTCGAGCGCCGTCTCGATAGCGTGATCTATCGCATGGGCCTCGCCACCAGCCGCGCGCAGGCCCGGCAGGTTGTCCGGCACGGACACATCCAGGTGAACGGACGCAAGGTCGACATCCCCTCGTTCATCGTGAAGCCGGGCGATGAAGTCGCCGTCCGCGAATCCAGCAAAGAAAATCCGACCATTCTCGGCGCCCGCGACGCTACCGCGCACGCGCCTGCTCCCAAGCTGGATGGACGTCGATCGCGACAACCTTCGAGGCAGGATCTCAAGCCAGCCGCGGCGTGATGAGCTTGTGCAGATTCCGATCAATGAGCAGTTGATCGTCGAACTGTACTCCAAGTAAGCGGTTTCAAGTAGCAAGTGTTGCGGCGCCGCCGTGTCGGCGACGGTGCAGACGCCGTGCAACGCGAGCCCGCTAGTGAAGGAATCCAATTAATATATGTTCAAGGGCTTTCAAAAACCCAAACGCCTGGTCGCCAATACCGATACGTTGACGGAACGGTATGGCATGTTCACCGCGCAGCCGTTTCAGCGCGGCTTTGGCACCACCATCGGCAATAGCCTGCGCCGCGTGCTCCTCAGTTCGATCGAGGGTGCGGCCATCACCGCCGTTCGGATCTGCGGGGCCGAGCACGAGTTCAGCCCGATTCCCGGCGTGGTCGAGGATGCCACCGATATCATCCTCAATCTCAAGCAGATCCCCTTCAAGATCATGGGCGAGGGAATCAAGACCGTGCGGCTGGTCGCCGATCAGGCCGGCGAGATTCTTTCCGGGCAAATCCAAACCGATCGCGGATGTCGAAGTGCTCGACCGCAACCTGCATGTGGCGACCGTCAGCGAAGGCGGCAAGCTCGAAATCGAGATGCGGCTGAAGACCGGGCGCGGCTATGTGAGCGCGGACAAGAATTTCGACGAGGATCTAGCCATCGGCTACATTCCGATCGATTCGGTTCATTCCCCGGTACGCAAGGTGAATTACACGGTGGAAGCGGCGCGCTTAGGCCAGATGACCGACTACGACAAGCTGACTCTAGAAGTCTGGACAAACGGCGCGGTATCGCCGCAGGATTCCATCGGGTTCGCGGCCAAGCTGGTGAAGGATCATATGACGATCTTCATCAACTTCGAAGAGCTGCCGGAATCCGAAATCGAGCAGCCGGAGCGGGGCCTCGAACGGGGCGGCGATCAGCTGAATCGTTCGGTGGAAGAGCTCGAACTCTCGGTTCGTTCCTACAACTGCCTGAAGAACGCCAATATTCAGACCATCGGCGAACTGGTGCAGAAGACCGAAGCCGAGATGCTGCGCACGAAGAACTTCGGACGCAAGTCGCTGAACGAAATCAAGGAAATTCTGAACAGCATGGGCCTGTCGCTAGGCATGAAGCCGGACGCGCATGGACGGCTGCAGCCGCCTCCGGCGGGTTCTCCGGAAACCACCTTCGACGAAGAACTTCCAGCCGAACAGTAACGAAGACAGGACCCGCAGATGAGACATAAGGTAGGAACCGCCAAACTGAAGCGCGACGTTGGCGCGCGCAACTCCCTGCTGAAGAACCTGGTCACGAGCGTGATCATGACAGACTACATCGTGACCACTGTTCCGAAGGCCAAAGCCGCCAAGCCGCTGGTGGAGAAGATGGTGACGCTGGCTAAGCGCGACACGCTTCATACCCGCCGCCAGGCTGCCGCTTTTCTCGAAACTCCCGCTTCGGTAAAGAAGCTGTTCGATACGATCGGACCGAAGTTCAGCCAGCGCAACGGCGGCTACACGCGCATCACTCGCCTGGGCTACCGAAAGGGCGATGGCGCCGAGTTATGCAAGCTGGAGCTGGTCGGGACCGAGCTCGTGAAACGGGCCGCTGAGCGCGCGAAACGGCGCGAAGAGCGTCTCAAAGCTCAAAGCAGCGTGAACGAACCGGAAGAAGAGTCGTAGAGGGTTTCGCGCCGGGTTGTTTTAAAAGCCGCTAGTTCGGGAGACTGGACTGGCGGCTTTTCTATTCTGTGGCGGTTTCTTTTTCGGCAATCTCGACGCGCTCGCGCTTGATGTCCAGACGCAGGCGGCCAAACAGACTCATGTAGATATTCGCCAGCCAGACGAGCGCGAAAAGCGACACGAGATATCCCCGCCAGTCGTCATAGAGCAGTTTGAAGCGAGTGATGAAAAGAACGAGGGCTGTGACGTAATGGCTGAAGCAATATTCGCAGGTGAAGAGATAGAAGAACTTGCGTTCCGTAAAACGGTGACAGCTTTCGCTTTTGTTTTTACACCATTCCCGCGGCTCACGAAAGATCTCCTCGTGCGTGACTGTCCAAGCGATTGTGGCCACCGGAATGGCGAGCACGATGAGAAAGAAGATTTGATCCGCTTCACTCAGCACACACAAATCTCCAGCCGCCCATGCGAAACATGGTTAGCAAGAGCATAGCCAACCCAGCGTCTATTTCTTGTCTTTGTCGAGTTTAAGGTTGAGAATCGCCTGTTTCCGCGAGTCAAACGAGCTGAGAGTGCGGACAGCGCTTGTTTTAGCGCCCATCTC
Organism: Bryobacterales bacterium; assembly: GCA_963738525.1. Classification (GTDB taxonomy): domain Bacteria; phylum Acidobacteriota; class Terriglobia; order Bryobacterales; family Bryobacteraceae; genus Bog-113. Next base: position 52,771 of record CAVTXC010000016.1, on the reverse strand, counting down.
GGCTTTCAGTTCGAAATCGATGTCAGGATTCAAGCCGTGGAAGTAGTACGCGCCCTGGTCTTTGGTGATAAAGGAGATGATCTGGAGGCTCTTTGTATTCTTGAGCTGCACCACGGCTCCATCCACGGGCTTTCCGTCGTCGTCGGTAACCACTCCCTGCACGTCCCGCAAGGCGTTGTTCTGACCTTGGCGGTGCTGCGCCGGCGCGGCCGGCACGATTAGCAGAAGAACCGCAAAAGCGAGGAGGACGGAGTGGATTATGCTGCGCATCGGGATCTTGTCCTTTGGATGCGACGGGCGCGAGACGGGTTACCGGGATGCACGTTCGTTAATCGCGACGAGCGGTTCAAGACCACTCGTCCTCTTCTTCCTTCTCGTCCTCCTCTTCGAAGTCTTCGTCTTCATCGTCTTCATCTTCGTCGAAGTCTTCTTCATCCTCATCTTCGTCGTCGTCGTCAACGCCGGCGACCTCAAGTTCGATGGGGTGAACGCTGGCGACCAGTAAATCGGCCCCGCATTCGTCGCATGTTACCGGGTCACCCTCGTCAAGTTCCTCTTCGTCGAGGTCAATGGCGGCGGAGCAAGATGGACAAGTCATGGAGTCTCCTTAAAATTCGGTTCTATCCTTTATACAAGAGTCCCGTTTCCCGTTGCGTCAGCAATCAGGGTTCCGAGGTACAGCAGGTTACCTATTCGATTTCGCGGATCAGCAGACGCCAGCCGCAATCCGACTGCTATTGAATGATCACGTAAACCGACGCCGCAGTTTGGCCGTCTACCGTCAAGACCAGGCGGCTGAGCCCGGTTCCGCGAAGCGTTTGGGGAATGGAAACGTTCACCTGGTCGAGGCCGTCATAGGACCCTTGCGGGCCGGCGTAGAGAACGGGAACGCTCGTCTCCCCAATGGTAACGCTTACGCCCGCTAGAGAAGAGCGGTTTCGAATCCCGGTTCCGTAGAGGGTGAGATACAAGTCTGAACCCGAGGTGAGGGCCGTCGTGGCGGCTGTGTTCGCCGTGTCTACCACGAATAATCCGGGGGCCACGGCGGCGATGTTCGCGGTGCTGGTGGAGGTTCTTGTGCCACCGGAATCGATCACGTCGATCACGGCGAGACCGAGGGCCGTGCCGGCCGGGATCTCGAAGTTGATCTGGGTGGGGGATACGTAGAACAGCGCGGAAGAATGCACGCCTCCGGCAGCATCCGTCACTTGCACGGACACTCCACCAAGCGTTTGCGGAGGCGGCAATGTGGAGGCTTCGGCGGTGACTGCGGCGAGCGAGGGGCCGTAGAAGGTAGCAATTGTCTCGGCGGCTACAGTCGAACTCGCGCTGGTGGCGTTGATGACAGTAGCGGAGGACGCAACGCCGTAATAGCGCGCCATCCAGTAAGGAAGAATGTAATCGATGCCAGCGCTTTCGATAGTGCCTTGTCCGCCGCCCTGGAGATCGTAGGGACTGCGCTGCCACAGAAAATCCGTCGTGGGACGCTCCGCGACGGGAACCGGGTTGCAGGCTTCGTCAGGAGCGTTGCAAAACGGGATCGTTCCTGTAAGATCGACATACACATCACGCGTGGGGCGCTGAAGCCATGACTGGAGCATGGCGACTGTGTCCGTATCGTGCGACAGGTCGGTGGGGTAGAGCGCGCGATTGATCATGTTGAAAAACGCATTTTCCTGATCGTCCACATGCTTCCAAAGGAGGGTGAAGGCCTCCGTGTAGATGCCGTGGTACGGGCCATTGTCGAGGCGCACGAGGTTGAACAGGTTGATCGCGTCCAGGTTGAACTTGAAGTAGGAATCGTTGCTGGTGACTTCGAGCCCGATGGGCGCCGGGACGGTGGCGGCGAGAGCGGCGCTCGAGAGTTCGCTCGCGTTTGCGTAGTGCGCGGGGTTCACGTTCGCGCCCACGGTCACGAAGCTAATTTGCTGATCGGCGCGGCCGATGAAGGTGGTGGAGATGGAGTTGTCGGGCATCACCAACGTCCAGTTGTTGCTGCGGAGGTAGTCGAGCATGCGCGTGATCTGCGTGCTGACGGCTGATTGAACGCCGGTGTCGTCAACCATGTCGTAGGCGACGGCGAGCCCGAAAAAGACGCCTGAATATTGATCGCGCGAGACATTGCCGACCCAGTTATCGCCGGTAGCGGCGTTGAGGTAAATCCCGTTGTGGCTTTCCTCTCCGATGATGGAGGCGGCGTACGGGGAATCGGCTGGGAAGCGGCAGCGCGCGAGAAGATCGGCGCCGGTGACGTCGATCAGAGACTGGATCCCGCTGATGGCAGACTTCACGTTCGCAAGCGCGTCGGGTGCGCGGGTAACGCGGTACCGAAACGCTTCGGCGGCGAGGTAGTGGCCGGTCCAGATCGCCGAATCGCCACAGCGGGTGTATTCCGTGATCTGGTTGCTGTCCGCGGCTGCATAGACCGGATCCATGATGGTTCCGTAGGGCAGGTGGCGGGCTTGAATGGTTTGAGAGATGGCGAGAGCGTCGGCGTCGGTAGCGAGACTTAGAACGGGATGAAGGAAGAAAAGGACAACCAGGGCCGGCGCGGTGAAAAGAATCCGCGAGAACAACACCCTTTCAGAGTAAACCCGAATCGACGGAACGTTCCTCGTTCACCAGATCGCGAACCGCGTTGACGACCAGCTGCGGTTGATCGAACTGAATCCAGTGTCCGCTTTCGTGAGCCGTTATGTGACGGGCGGCGATGCGATCCCACTCCTGGCGCTGGGCGCGGGAAGCCGTTGCGGCGGAAAGAACTGTCAAGGGGATGTGCGGGGGCGGTTCGATGGCGGCAATTTCAGCGGCGCTCGCCGGCAGAGCTTCGAGGTAGCCGGCCATTCCCTGGAAGCATTTGGGACTTGACCAATGGGCCTGGACGACGGGCCAGAGGTCTGGGGGGAGCTTTTGGATCTCGCCGACGAGCCGCTGAATGACGCCCGAGCCTTGGCCACTCGAGACGCGCGAAATCCATTGGGGAACACGGCGGGATCCGGAGGCCAAGAGCCAAAGCGCGAAGCGGACAATACCCAGACGGGCTAGCCATGCGCCGCGCCGGGAAAGCCGGGCGCCAAGGGCGAGAAGCCTCAGTTGCTTTTGGGTGGCGTCGATCCAATCGGACGGGAGAACGGGGTCGACCAGGACAATGCCTGCGATTCCCTCCGGGTGGCGCGCGGCATAGGCACGGACGATCAAGCCTCCGAAGGAGTGTCCGACCAGGATGCGCGGGTAGGGGAAGTCGATGGCCTGGAGAGCGGATCGAAGCTCTTCTACCAACCGTTCGAGCGATCTGGGTCCTTTGGCCATTTCGCTCCAGCCGAGTCCGGCGCGGTCGTAGCTGCACACTCGCGCGAAGCCGGCAATCTCGGGTTGAACGGTTGCCCAACTCAGGGACGAACTGCCGATGCCCGCCTCGAGAACCACGGAGGGAGCTCCGGACCCGCTTTCGTGGATGTGCAACGCGTGACGCCCCACCTTTACCAATCGGCCGGATTGAGGAAAGCGGCGGCGATCACGGCGCGACTCGATGAGTTGGTAGACGACTCCGGCTCCGACGGCGGCGGCCGCGGTCAGCGTGGTTCCGAGGAGTATGCGCTTAATCCGCAACGATGGTCTCACCGGGGAGTATCCTCCGTGTGCGGGGCAAACGGCCTTGCACGGCGAAAATCCCGCAGAATGTTAAAGCGCCGATGAAGGCGAGGAGCTTGAAAAGGTCGCCTGCGTGGGAGCGCGGCAGCGTAATCCAAAGAACGCCGAGCAGCGGCTGGGCGAGGCAAACGGCCCAAACGGATCCGTAGAAGTAGCGCCGCTCGGTGCCCTCACCGGCGGTGGAACGCCCGACGCGCGGCAGCCATCCGAACGCTCCCAAAGCCAGGATGACCGCCGCGAGTGGAAAGTAAACCGTGCTGTAGATCTGTTTGAGATACCAGTGCCCGGTGAGTGCGGCGGTGGTTAGACCGGCAATGTTGAGAAGGGCGAAGTTCAAGACCGCATTCCACGCGAAGGTGTAGCAGATGCGGCGGTAGAGCGGGTTGGGTTTGTCTTCCGTGAAACGCAGGATGTAGGGCCGCGGCTCGACGCCGGGCAGTTGGCCGAAGAGACCGGCGATCCCGGTCCCGAGTAGCACGATGGCCAGCCAAATCCAGGTTGTCCGGCTGCCTCCGTACGCAAACAGGTCGAAGGTTAAGGGGCCGGGAGAGATGAAGAAGACGGCGATCCAAATGGGCCAGTGCGCGACGCGGTAATGAACCTTGTTGCGCACACGCAGCTTACGGCCGCTGGCGTACTCGACTTGAACGGAACGGATCACCGTTCCCTACGTTAGCTCAATACGTGAGCCCAACATGTTGGCCCAACATTTTGCCCAATTAGGCGGCGATGGTGGCCGGCTGTACTTCCTCGAGCTCCGAAACGGGGGCGTAGAGGCGACGGTAAGCGGCGCTCGAGTTCCAGAGGGTTTCGTGCGTGCCGATCGCTTCGACTCCGGAGTCGCCGAAGACTACGACCGTATCGGCATTGCGGATGGTGGAGAGGCGGTGCGCGATGACGAAGCAGGTGCGATTGTCCATGATCTTTTGGGATGCCTCCTGGATCAGGCGTTCGCTTTGGTTGTCGAGGTGGCTGGTGGCTTCGTCCAGGATGAGGATACGGGGATCGCGCAGCAGGGCGCGGGCGATGCCGAGACGCTGGCGTTCGCCGCCCGATAGCTTGAGTCCGCGCTCGCCGACTTCCGTTTCGTAGCCATCTTCGCTGCGCGAGATGAACTGGTGGGCTTGGGCGATTTGGGCGGCTTCGATGACGTCCTGTTCGCCGGCGTTGGGGCGGCCATAGGCGATGTTTTCGAAGATGGATCGGGAGAACAGATCCACCTCCTGCGGAACGATGGCCATCTGCTGGCGGAGACTCTCCTGCGTTGCTTGCCGAATGTCGACGCCGTCAATGAGAATGCTGCCCGCCTGAGGGTCGTAGCAGCGCTGGAGGAGGCTGACGAGCGTGCTTTTGCCGGTGCCGCTGCGTCCAATCAGTGCCACGGTTTGTCCGGCGGAGACGCGGAAGCTGACGTTACGGAGAGTCCAGCGATCGCTACCGGGGTAGCGGAACGAGACATCGCGGAATTCAACAGAATGACGGAACGAAGCCAAGGGGAGGGCGCGGGGAGATTCGGGGACCGAGGTCTGCTGATCGAGAATGTCGAACATGCGTTGGGCGCGCGCGAGATTGCGGCGCAGTTTGGGAAGGATGACAGAGAGTTGAGACACCGGCTGGTAGACCATATCCTGCAGCGCAATAAAGAGAAAAAAATCGCCGACCGATGCGCGCCTGGTGAGAACCAGATAGCCACCGAGCGCGATAACGACGACACGGCCAAGCGTGGCGATACCCGACTGCGCATTTTCGACGCAAGCCCATAATCGTTCGGCGCTAAGTTGCTTGTTTCGTGCATTGGTCAGAAGGTCTGTTTGCAGAGCGGCTTCCTGTTTCTCACGTCCAAATTTTTTCACCACGGCTGCATTGCTGGCGATGTCGTACGACTCTTTGCTGACCTTTTCGAAAGCGTCATTCACGCCTTCCTCGGTGGCTTGCATACGATTGCCGAGACGATTGACGGTTAAGACATATATCGGTAGCGGCAGGAAGACGGCGAGCGCGACCCAGAGGTTCTTGGCCACGAGGGCAGCGAGAACACCGGCGAAGACCATCGTGGGTGGGATGAGGCTTTGACCTAGAAGTTCGCAAAGAACGACGAATACAGCCGTACCCCCACGATCCAAGGATCCAATCACCTCACCGGTGTTTACGCTTTTCTGAAACGCCGTGTCGAGGTGGAGGAAGTTGGCAAAAGCTGCAGTCTTCAGGCGATCTTCCACCTGGGCCATAGTTTTGAACAGCTGAAAATTGTAGACGGATCGAACCACCCTGGTGGTAGCGGTCGCTACGAATATGGCGCACGCAGACAGAAGGAGCATGCGCAAGGCAGGAGCGTATTCATGGCCGAGAGAATGAACAATCCCATCGATGAGGTGCTGGGCGAAGAACGGTACGGCGACGTCCAGAGACGCGGCGACGACTATGAGCGCCAGCAGACACAACAGCTGGCGGGATTTGGGCCTCAACAGCCGGAAAAGTCTCAGAAGAGCCTGAGGCAAAGTCGGCCGTGGTTTCGGAGTGACCATGCCGAAAATGTGTGCGGAGTACTACATTAGTCTCAGGAAGTTCGGGGATATAGTGGGGCGATGCGGCTCAGCCGGATTGTTTTCCATGGCGAAGCGTACTTGCGAGACCGTCGCGTGAATACTCACTTGAACCGGCACCACGGTTTCTTTTCGATAGATTCGCTCCATCGACTCCGTGCGATCCCAGAGAACCTGGAGCGGCTTACCTCGCGACGCGGCCACGGAAGTTTCACGACGACCGCAGTGAGAACCTGGTTCTCGATCCGCGGGAGAAGCTATATCTGCAAGCAAATAGGGCGTCGCTACGGATAGACGATAGTGGCTCAGACGCTTGCCAGGCAAGGCTCTGCGTCACAACCGACTCCGATAGGAACGACAACATTCAGGAGCTTCTTGGGGGCGTGTGTTTTGAACAGTCCGCGGGTCATTTATCCGTTGAAAACCGGAAGGCGTATGAGCAGGGAGCGCCGGTCAGCGTTCATGTTCATGTATAGATCGCGGCAAACCAGCCGGTGGAAGTGAAGGGCGAGTACTCTTCCGCGGAGGTCTATGGGGGCGCAGCGTCGAGACGTCTGCGGCTTTCGCACGGCCGGATCAAACTGCGGGATACAAGCGGATACAACAGGGCCGGTGGATACATTCGCAAGCACGGGGATCGTCGACTTCGCGGGCTCGCAGGGAATGGTGACACTTCGGGCAGATGGCGAGATCGGCGGAATCAACTTGTACTTGATTACGCCGCGGTTCGAGAGCACTGTGTGGGCGCGGGCCGAAGGAGATATTCGCGTTTTGATGCCAAGCGGATTCGCGACGGGGGCTGGAAGTGGTGGTGGACCGGGAAAAGGACTTTGTGAACCGCGCGCCCTGAACATGCGCTGCCGGAGTGAAATGCGCGACGGGAAGGCTGTATTCACTTATGGTTCGGGTGAGCCGTCGGTGCGCTTGGAGTCGGTTGGAGGACCGGTGATCCTCGATAGCGCGGATTCCAAGTGATCCAGAGCGCCCGCGAAGAAGTGGTCTTGAGCTTCGATCCAAATTAGTTGTTTGGGCTTGGCGAAGCCGTTGAACCACTCTTCCAGTTCCGCGCGCGGCGCGAACTCGTCGTGCGTGCTGGAGACGAAGAACTTCGGTAACGGGCAGGTGGCGAGGAAGGGGAAGGTCTCGCGCCGCGTCGGGAAGCCGACGGCGATGAGACGGGTTGCGGTTCCGAGCTCACACCCGAGTTTCAGGATCACTCGCGATCCGAAGGAGAATCCGGCTAGTGAGTAGGGCAGAAAAGGGTAACGGTCGCGTAACCAGGCGAGCGCGGTTCGGGCATCTTCGATCTCGCCGATGCCGGCCGCGTGCTCGCCTTCGCTGCGACCGACGCCGCGAAAGTTGAAACGAAGCACCACGCGCCCGGAAAGGCGCATGGCTTTGGCGATCCGATGGACTACTTTATTGTGCATGGTGCCGCCGCCTAAGGGATGCGGATGACAAACCAAGCAGGCTTCCAGGGGTGGGCCGTCTTCGGGTTCTTCGAGAATCGCTTCGAGACGGCCTGCTGGTCCGTCAATGAAGTGCGACTCAATCCGCCGCGGCACTAAGTGGACCGGTAATTGGTGAATTGAAGCTCGACGCCGAAATCGGAGCCGCGCAGGAGGGCGATGGCCTGCTGCAGCGTATCCCGATCTTTGCTGCTCACGCGGACCACTTCGCCCTGAATAGAGGCCTGGACCTTGAGTTTGCTGTCCTTTAGCTTCTTGACGATGTCTTTAGCCTTCTCGGTGGCAATGCCCTGTTGGAGAGTGATGTCCTGCCGCACGGTGGAGCCGGAGGCAGGTTGAACGACGCCATAGGTAAGATTTTTGATCGGTACTTTCCGCTTCACGAGCTTTTGTTCGAGCAGTTCGATGATGGCTTTGAGCTTGTAATCGTCGGCACTGGCGAGCTCGATCTTCTTATCTTTCTCTTTGAGCTCGATCTTGGATTTGGAATCTTTCAAGTCGTAGCGGGTGGAGATTTCTTTAATTGCCTGCTGGATGGCGTTCGACACCTCCGGCAGATCGATCTCCGAAACGACGTCGAAACTGTTATCTGGCATATAGGAAGATTATCGCCGTGCCGATAGGGCGGCGAGTACGCGCTCGGTCACGCGGTCGATCAGCGGCTCGAGAGACTCGTCGAGCGCCACCGTTACGGCAGCTTTGACCTGCGCGGGGTCGAGGACCACGACGGCGCGCGTGGGGCGCATTGCGGATTCGGCAGCGGCGGTCCGATCGATCGTCTGGCCGCTGGGTTGGGACGATTCGGCGAAGCGCGCCACTATCTCAAGCAAAGCGGAGGCTTCGAAGGGTTTGCGGAGAACGCCATCGGCGCGGACATCGGCGATGGCCTTTTCGTCCAGCAGCTCCATTGCGCCGAGAGTGAGGACGACGCGGGTGTTGGGAAACTCCGAACCGGATTTGATGTGCTCGCAAATTTTCGAGCCGCTGAACCCGCGGAGGTTGAGGTCGGCTAGAACGAGATCCGGCTTGACGTCGGCGAGCCGCAGCATCGCGGTCTCGCCGTCGGTGACGGTGACTACGGAATATCCTTCGTCCCGAAGGATGCGTTCGCCCATGCGTTGGGCGTGAGGGCTATGTTCCGCCAGCAGGATCCGCATTACTTGGGCGGAGTGGCGGCGGGAGCAGCGTTGGCCGAGCCGGTCGCGGCCGGGGTGCCGGAGGTCATAGTGGCCGCGGCGCCGGACGCTTCCGGAGTGGAGACGGGCGGCGTTTTCTGCCCGGCTGCCTCCTGCTGCTTCTGGATCTGATCGAGCTGCTTCTTTTTCATTTTGCGCTGCTTCTTGGTCTCGACCGCGGGGTGATTGGTCGGCGGAGGTGCGTTGGTAGCGGGGGCGGCGGCCGTCGTCTGGGCAGTGGTTCCGGCTGGGGCGGGTTGGCCGGGTGTACCGGCCGCTGGGGTTGCGTCGGTTGTGCCGCTAGCGCCTGTCGCGGCGCGCGCATCCGGCTGCGTATCGATGGCGCTTGTATTCCCCACAGTGGTGGCGGTGACGTCGTTGGTGCCGCCGATGACTCCGTTGCCGCCGCCGCTCTCGGTCGCTACCACCGGAACGCTAACAGGGGTGGGTGGAGCGAGCATCTGCATGGGTGGAGCACCGTTCTTGGCGGCAAGATGGGTGTCGGGACCGCGCTTGATGAAATCGGTCGTGCGACTGAGGAGACTGGGGCGTTGGGTGGCTTCCATGTCGTACTTCATGCGCTCGTATGCCGCGGGATCCGCCGCGGGAATAGGGCGCTTCATTTCGGTCAGCCGCGATTTGGCATCTTCGATGTGATCGCTTAAGGGGTAGTCGCGAACTAGTCTGGTCAGGGCCGCTGCCTGGCGATCTTCGAAGCGATCGCCCATCCGGCGGAACGAGTCGGCTTCGAGCCAAAGGGCATCATCGGCCGCGCTGAACAGCGGGTATTGCTGCGTCACGAACGCGAGGCGGTTCTGGGCAGCCGGGAATGCGCCGCGGGTGTGGTAGAACTCGCCCGTACGGAACTCTTTATCGGCCAGGACTTCCTGAACGTTCCGCAACATTTGGGTTGCGTCCTTAATGTAGCGGCTGTTGGGATAAGCCGTGACCATCTGCATGCACTCGTCTTCGGCGCGGAGAGCCTGAGCGCTATCGCGATCCACCTTCTCCATTTGCTTGTAGTGGATCTGGCAGACGCGCCACTGGGCTTCCGAGGATTCCATCATGTTGGGATAGAAGAGCTCGAAGTCTTTATATTCGGCCTCGGCCTGCGCCAAGCCGTGCGCGCCGCCCTCGCGGTACCAGCTGTCGGCAATGGCGAGCTTGGCTTTGGCCAGGTATTCGCTCGAATCGTAGGTATTGATCAGCGTATTGAGGGTCAGGCGCGCCACTTCGAAGCGCCCGTGCTCGATGTCGTTGATAGCCCGATCGAATAGCACCTTATCCGGCTGGAGGGTGTCTTTCGAGATGGGGTTCTCGTACTTCTTTTTCCGGAAGATGCCGCTGTTGGCGGAGGGGAGAGTGATGGCGACCAGCGCGCCGCAGAGCAGAAGTTTTTTGTAAAAATGCATCGAGGTTTACCTTGCGCCAACGGCAGATGGGGAACCACTGCCAGGAGGCGTTTGAATCTTAGACTTTGACCAACCCAGCCTCCGTGGCAATCTGTTGCATGTTTATCACGGCTGCTGCCGCGTCCGCACTATGGAAGATGGATGAACCGGCGACGAGCCAATCGCAACCCGCGCCTACGATTTCGGCGATATTGCCGTTCGAAACGCCGCCATCGATCTCGATTTTGAAGTTGAAACCTTGCTCGCGGCGAAGACGGTTTAGGCGACGGATTTTGTCCAGCGTGCGGGGGATGAACTTTTGGCCCCCAAATCCGGGATTGACGCTCATTACCAGGACGTAATCCACGAAATCGAGCACGTTCTCGATCATCTCGAGCGGAGTAGCAGGGTTGACGGCGACGCCCGCGCCCGCGCCCTTTTCCTGGATAGCATGGAGCGTTCGGTCGAGATGCCGGGCCACTTCGGAATGAACGGTAACCTGATCGGCTCCGGCGGCGATGAAAAGCGGAGCAAACTGATCGGGATCTTCAATCATCAGATGCAAATCGAAGCGCAGTTTGCTGCGCTTGCGGATGGACTCCACCAAGGGCGGACCCATGGTCAGGTTGGGGACGAAATGCCCATCCATGATGTCGATGTGGAGCATAGAGATCCCGGCGCCTTCCACACGCGCGATTTCTTCGCCCAAGCGCGCAAAATCCGCAGCAAGGATCGACGGAACGATCTCAATCATCAGGGGGCTTAACGGTTATCCTATCACGGCTGCGTAGAAGCCATCACCGGGGTCGCGGCCCGGCATGCGGCGCATTTCGCTCTGGACGCGGGAGGGCGCTACTTCGTGGACAACCTGCTCATTCTCTTCAGGTTCGAGGGAGCAGGTGGAGTAGACGAGGATGCCGCCCGGGGCGAGGACGTTGAGCGCGTTGCGGAGAATTCGCTTTTGCCGCTGGGCGAACCGGGCGAGTTCGCTCTTCTCCAGGCGCCATTTGATCTCGGGATTGTGGGCGAGGGTTCCGGTCCCGGAGCAGGGCGCGTCGACCAGAATGCGGTCGAAACTGCGGGAAAAGGGCAGGGGAGAAGAGGCGTCGGCGACCACAAGCGGGATGCCTAAAGTTTTCAGAGACCGCAACCGATGGAGAGACAAGTCTGACGCAGAGATATGGGGTGTTCGCTCAAGCGCCTGGGCCGTTTTATTCCCAGGCGCCGCGCACACGTCCAGAAAACGGTGCTCGCGTGTGAGGCCAAGCAACGGAATTACAGCCTGGGATCCGATGTCCTGGATCCGGTAACGGGGGTCGGGCGTTTCCACCTGGAAACACCCGGGGATCTCGGTAGGGCGGCTTCCTTCGGGGGGATCGGCGCCCTCCGGCACGTGCTGAAAAAGGGCGGGGACGCGCAGACTGGCCCCGCTGATTTCGTGGGCCGTGGGCTCGCCGAAATCCTGGGTCCATTTGGCAAGGAGCCATGGGGGAACGGCCAGATTGTCGGGCGGGGTGAGCGCCGCGCTCCCGCTGACTTTCCGCAGAATCGCATTGGCGAAACCTGTGGCCGAGGTTTTGCGCGCGTTCCGCAGCAGATTCAAGCTGTCGTTTACGGCGGCGTAAGCGGGGACTCGGTCCAGAAAACAGATTTGATAGATGGCCATGCGTAGCGCAACGACAACTTCCAGGTCGAGGGTGGAAACAGGGCGGGAGGAGTAGCGTTCGATCAGCCAGTCCAACTGGCCTTGACGGCGGAGTACGCCGAGTGTAATCTCCGCGGCCAAGCCTGCATCGCGGGTTTCAATAGCGGCAGTTTGTTCGATGAGGAGTTCGCTCGCGAATGCGCCAGAAGCCACCGATTGCAGGATTTCGAAGGCGATGCGGCGAGCGATGGCGGGTTTCGGCAATGCGATTCGTATGCTAGCGCAACCTGACCGGGACTAGGCCTTACGCCCGGTCAGGTCGCGATTTCTGATCCAGCGTTTCTAGAAGATGAGCGAGATCGTGTAGAGGGTCACGCCGGCGGAACTGGTGGCATACAGAATTCCGTTCTGCACGGCCATTCCGGAGAGGCCTTCAATGTCGGCATATTGATAAATCGCGGGATGTAGTTCATCGGTGGCGTCTACTACCGCGAGCGTAGATGGCCCGTTGTAATCCGTGCCGGGTGGAGCAATAGCCACGGCAAAGTAACCACCGCCCAGAGACACAACATTGGCCACGCCAGAAGACGGAATGCCGGTGTCGATGGTGGTCTTCAAAATTGGTTGGTCGACCACGGAGAAATCGACGGTAGTGAGGGTGAGATCGCCGTTGAAGAGGAACTCCGGCGCGCCGGTAACGGGATCGAAGAAGAAGGGATTTCCGATTGCTTGGGTGTTGCCGGCAATCAGGGCGAGGCTTCCTTCGAGGGCGCTTGCCTGGAGCACGACTGTTCCGGGGACGGACACTTCCACGATGGGCTGAATGGCCGTTGGGTTGGTCACGTCAAGAACGGTGAATTGCCCTTCACCGCTGACGGAATCGGTTCCGGTGTTGGTCGTTCCCATCACGGCGACGACGTCGGTTGTGAGGTATTGCAGTCCGTAGCGCGGGGATGTGTTCGGCGTAAATCCGGAGCTGGTTGGATTAAACGCGGAAGCGAAGATCGGGTTGGCGTAGTTGGAGAGATCGTAGGCTTCAACGTAACCGGATTCGGACTGGATCTGTGTTCCGGAATAGGTCACAGCGGAGGTGCTGAACAGGGCGGTATTTCCGTTGAACGCCACACTGGTGGCACCAGGAACCTGCAGGTTGGCTGGGCCGGCTACCACAGGAGGCTGGGTCGGACTGGAGGCGAGGTCATAGATGGTGAGAACGGATGTGTTTTCGAGGTAAAGCAAGTAATTCTGATTGACCGCGCAGGACCCGACCGATTTTGCCAGATTGTCGCTACCGAAGACGGAGATGAGTTGCGGCGCGGATGTGCTGGTCGTGTCGATCGCGGAGATATGGTCCTTATCGCAGACATAGACATAGCGCCCGTTGGGCTGCACCGAGGCGGGCGAGATGATATTTGTCTGGATCGTGCTGGTCGGGATGCCCACAACTGACAAATAGGAAAGGATGTTCGGTTCCGTGGTACCGGACCCGCTAACGGAGACGATGGCCGACGTGCTCTTCACGTTGTTGACGGTGAGAGTCAGCGGGTAATCGCCGGTCGGAAGCTGCGGTACCTGGATATTGGCTTGCGCCAGCCCGACGTAATCGGGGGCGAGCCCGAGGAAGGTGACTGGAGCGTCGACTCCGCCGATGGTGGCGCTGAACGGCGTAGTGGCCTGCGACAGTGGATTCGCGGAGGCGGCATCTCCGTCGGCGGGTGTAACGGTTAGGGGCCCGATGCCGGTCAGGTAGACGATTAGATAAGATCCGACCGGGGCCGGAGCCGAGGCCGAGTTAAGCGCATTGCTGGGATAGTTCGCCGCGAACGCGCGGCCGGTGTATTGAAAGAGGCCGGGGGATGCGGTGTCGATCGTCACGGTGGTGCTAGCAGTCCCGGCAGCGTCTACCTGAAAAGATTGCGCTCCCGCGGCTACCTCGTAGGGAATGATGCAATTGATCTGATATTGATCAACGTACAGCATGGGGGCGCTGTAACCGTCGATGACGACATCCACACCGCCCAGTTGCGGCGGCAAGGGGACATCCGCGGCGTACGTCGGACCCGAGGCAAAACCCGTTCCGAAGATGGTGATGACGCTCCCGGGAGAGATGCGAGCGCTGTAGCTCGCGGCGTTGGTGATCGCGTTAATAACCGGCTGGGCTTGGCAGCAGACGCTGAAGCCGAGCAAAATCCAAACAAACCGCATGAAAGTTACTTCCTCCTGAGTTCAGTGCCCGTCAGTCTAACATCGGGAGTTCAGGAAGAATGGGGCAGAAAGGGATGTAGATGGCAAGAAGACGGGCGGCCTTGTGGAACAGGCCGCCCGCGTTGAAGGAAAGAAATTACTGCGGTTTCGAAACGACTGGCGGGGCGAGATCCCTGCGGCTAATGACCCGGTCGATCATGCCGTAGTCGACGCCCTGTTCTGGGCTCATGATGTAGTCGCGATCGACATCGCGAGCGATCCGTTCCACCGGTTGGCCTGTGGTGTCAGCCAACATCTTGTTGAGCGCTTCGCGCATGCGAAGGATTTCCTTGGCATAGATGTCGATATCGGCCGCCTGTCCGGCGAGACCCTGCATAGAGGGCTGGTGAATCATGATGCGGGAGTTGGGAAGGCTGAAGCGCTTGCCTTTGGTTCCGGCCGCTAAGAGCACCGCCGCCATTGAGGCGGCCTGGCCTACGCAAATGGTGATGATGTCGGGTCGGACGAAGGACATCGTATCCAGAATCGCCAAACCGGCTGTGATCGAACCTCCGGGCGAATTCAGGTAAATCGAAATGTCACGCTCGGGATCTTCCGCCTCGAGGAACAGAAGCTGGGCAATCACCAGATTGGCCACCTGATCGTCGATGGGAGTTCCTAAAAAGATGATGTTCTCTTTTAGGAGGCGAGAATAGATATCGTACGCCCGCTCGCCGCGAGACGTTTGCTCCACTACCATTGGGACTAACAAAGCTTGACCCCTTTCCGTTTGTCACTAGTTGTGATGCTGCCGGAGGAAGCTTAGACTCGCTTCGTCTGAGTGGTGCGCGCGAGATCCGCGACCGAACTCTTCTCCAAATAACTCATGATACGCGAGCGGAGCCCAACCCAATTTTTGTGCATCGGGCACGGGTGGGCATCCGAGCACTGAGGCAGCCCGGCAACACAGCGACTGTAGCTTTCAAGACCGTCGACAGCTTCGACGATGTTGAGCAGCTTCAGACGGCGAGCGGAGACATTTAGACAGAAGCCTCCAGAAGGACCGCGGAGCGAGCGCAAAAGGCCTTTACGGGCGAGAGACTGGAGGATCTTCGCGAGGAAATGAGTCGGGATCTTCTCGTCTTGCGCGATGTCTTTGACCATCGCACATTTGCCGTCTGGAACGAGGGCCAGATGGACGCACGCCCGAATCGCGTATTCGGACGACCGGGAGTAGATCATTGGGATGACTCTGCTGGGGACATCACCTCATATTTTAATGAGTCATGGCGGAAGAGCGCAATAAGGGTGTTCGATCTCACATATTGGTAATGAGCCTTATTACTGGACGGGCGCTAGCGGTATTTCGAAGTAGAGCAGTTCACGTCCACTGCCCACTTCTTCGAGGCCGCTGAGGTACAAGCGGGAATTCGAACGGTGGCCGGTTTGGAAGTAGAAAAAACCACTGGCTGAATCGCCTGGAGCGATCACCTTCGCAGCAAACGCGCGCCCCTCAATCTCCCAATCGCTTAGCGGGTTTTTCTTAGAGCGGCCAACGCCTGGTAGACCGGGAATGGGGAGAGGAGCGGGATTGGCCTGGGGCCTCCGCGCGCCGTGCAAATACTTCAGGTCCTGAGCCGGTGTGGCTTCGACGCTCTCGCCACCATGCGTCTGGTATTCGACTTTCAACTGATCAACACGGATGGCTTTCGGGCCGTGATTGTCGATTACGACCAAAACGGGCAGGACGCCATTGTCATAGGGGTTATGCTTACCGAACGCGGCCTTTACTTTGTCTCCGGTCTCGTAGACGTCGGCGGCGATAGTGATGCCTTCGCTGGTTTGCTTGTACGGATAGGTTGCAGCCGGCTCAATTTTGAGCTGTTCGTGATCTTTGTCCGCGGCCGCCGTTATACTCACGAAAGACGCCAGCAGAACAATAACGAGCCGCTTGCCTGAGAAAGTCATTTATCTCTTTTATCGCTCGATCCTGGCGCTTGCGACGCCGGTGGTCCTATTCTATGCATTGGTCCGGGTCGCAAGAAACCGGGCATATGCGAGGACGCTTCCGGAGCGATTGGGGTTTCTGCCGCCTTCGATTCGTGGCAGCGGACGGGGCGCAGTCTGGATCCACGCGGTTTCGGTCGGAGAGGTAATTGCGGCGGAGACGCTACTGCGCAGTCTGCGGAAGACCTTGGGGGCAAGGTGTTTCGTGTCCACGACCACGCTGGCAGGCTACGAGGCGGCGAAGAATCGATTAGAGGGTTTGGTGGGGGGGTACTTCTATGCTCCGATCGATTACGTGTGGACGGTTCGCCGTGCGCTGCGGCAGATTGAGCCGTCTGTCTTAGTCGTGCTCGAGACCGAGATCTGGCCCAACCTCTTCCGTGAGGCTAAGCGAGCGGGCTGCGGGCTGGTGATTGCGAACGGGCGCATCTCCGACCGGGCTTTCCCGAAGTACCGGCGCTGGCGTCCGCTGTTCCGACGGGTACTGCGCTGGCCGGACGCAATTCTGGCCCAAAGCGAGACGATGCGGGACCGGTATGTTGCGGCGGGCGCTCCGGGGGATCGGGTGCGGGTCGCGGGCAACGTGAAATTTGACTTCGAGCCGCGGCAACCAGAACCGGGAAGCCCGGTGGTGCAATGGCTGAAAGCGAGTGAAGGGCCCGTGTTGATTGCCGCCAGCACGACCGCGGATGGCCGCGTGGATGAGGATCGGTGCGTGTTGGAATCGTTTGCGCAGCTTCCGGGATGGCGTTTGATTCTGGCGCCGAGGAAGCCGGAGCGCTTTGAGATCGTAGCCAATCTGTTGCGGGGAGAGCGGTGGTGGCGGCGGACAGCGGGTCAGTTTAACGGGGACGAGCGTGTGCTGTTGCTCGACACCATAGGCGAGTTGCCGTCCTTGTTTCCCCTGGCGGACGTGGTGTTCATGGGCGGGACATTGACGGAGACGGGCGGCCACAACTTCCTGGAGCCGGCGTTTGCCGGTAAGCCGGTGGTGATGGGGCCACGCTTGGAGAATTTCCGGGAGATGGCGGATGACTTCCGCGCGCATCGAGCCTTTCTGCCGGTGGACCGTGCGGAGGATCTGACGAGCGTTTTCGCGAAGGCGTTGTTGGACCAGGGCACAGGACTACGGGCGCGCGAGCGCGCGGAGGCGCAGCGCGGGGCGGTGGAAACGACGACGGAACAGATCGGCCAACTGTATGAGGAGGCGCTGTTTTCTTGCGCGAGGAGCCTGCCCACGCGGACGCTGGTTCGACCGCTCGCGTGGTTATGGGAGACCGGCGCGCGGTGGCGCCTGGCGCGCGAATTGAAGAAGCAGCGCCGGCTGAATACACCGGTGATCAGCGTCGGCAACATCACGATGGGCGGGACGGGCAAGACCCCTTTTGTGCTCTACCTGGCGAAGCGGTTTCGAGAACGTGGGCTTGAGCCGGTGGTGCTGAGCCGAGGCTACGGGCGAAGTTCCCATCGCGACCGCCTGGTGCTGGCACGTCGGCAAGAGGCGGCAGTGTGGCACACCGGAGACGAGCCGCAGATCTTGCTGCGTTCGGGGGAGTGCGGACTCGGTATTGGCTCGGATCGATGCCTGGTAGGAGAGGAAGCGGAGAAGACGCTCCGTCCGGACGTGTTTCTGCTGGATGACGGATTTTCTCACCTTCGGCTTGCGCGGGATGTAGACATCGTGTTGATCGATGCGTTGAACCCGTTTGGTGGAGGAGAAGTGGTGCCCTTGGGCCGGTTGCGCGAGCCGGTCGATGGCTTGGCACGAGCAGACATATTCGTCATCACGCGATGCGACACGTATCGTCCAATGCGAGCGATCGAAAACGAATTGCGACGGCGGAACGGGCGAGCGCCGATCTTCCGCTCGAAGATCGTGACCATCGAATGGGTATCGATGGAAACTGGGCAGAAGGTTACGCCGCCGGAAAGAGTGCTCGCGTTCTGTGGTTTAGGAAATGCGAAATCGTTCTGGCGGAGCCTTGAGAAGATGGGCATCCAACCGATGGACTGCGTATCGTACGGCGACCATCATTCCTATTCGCCGCGCGATCTGCAGAGCCTAGTCGCGCACGCGAGAAACGCGCGAGCCGAAGCGCTGCTTTGCACCGAGAAAGATCTGGTCAACTTTCCGCAAGACGCTGCTGCGATCTTCGGCGATTTGCCCGTTCTCTGGCTGCGGGTAGAGGTCGAAATGGAGAATGAAGATGCTTTGTTCGAGGCGATTCTGGGTCGAATTGCTCGCTATGTTCATCTGAAAAGCATTTCGTTTGGCGCCGGTCGATCCAGTTGAAACGTTTGGTGAGACGAGGCGCGGGGTCTTCAGGATCCCGCTGTGCGCGAGCCGTCCGGATGGTCGACGGGCGGATAGGCAAACAGGGCTTTTTTCACTAGGAAATACCCGGCTGTTAGGGCCACTACCACAGCGGCGAGTCCAAACAGTCCCGTAGGCGATGTATGTTCGAAGTCGACTTGAACAAGATGACGGCCCACAGCGATGATGGCGACGACGAGAATGACTTCGAGCCGCACGTAGTGATCGCGGAAGTAGGCTTTGAGCGTTTCGAGGACCTCGAGGCCTAACACGACGGTCAAGATCCCCGCGATCGAGCGTTGCACGACAAAGAGCAAGTCTTCGACGCTGCCGATGTGAGCTGCGCGCGTGCGGAGACCGTCGATGGCCAAGATGAATAGAACAACCGTGGAGACCAGGACGAGGACGACTGTCAGCAGTTGGAGCGCTACTACCGTAACCAGTTCGAAAACGAGAATGATTTTGTTCAGTCGTTCGGAGATGTTGTTCACGTGTTTCTCACAGACGGTCGGAGATCAGACTGTGCGCCGCCCGATCCCTCCACTCGAGTGAATGCGAACAAGCCCGCTAGTATCTCATGAACGGTGCGCAGGGGTCGAGGCAAAGTGCAATTCTCCTTTGCGTTTCCCAGCCCGGAGTTGCCGTAACCAGGGGGGTAGCGGCAGCATCCTTGTTACTTGACCGATCGCCGCACCATTCTTAAATCCGCCGCTACCATCTTCCTTGCCGGGCTGGGACGCGCGCAAGATGCAGAGCCGACATTTTCCACTAGCGTGAAAGTAGTGAACGTGCTCGCCACGGTGCGCAACAAGCAGGGCGAGATTATTCGGGATCTTGTGGAGGGCGATTTCGCGATCCAGGAAGAGAATCGACCGCAGAAGATCCGCTACTTCGCCAAGCAATCTGATCTACCACTGACGATCGGATTAATGGTGGACACGAGCATGAGCCAGCAACGTTTGATCGATAAAGAGCGCGGCGCAAGTTACCGGTTTTTGGACCAGGTCATCCGGGAAGACAAAGACAAGGTCTTCATCATGCAGTTCGACATGTCGGTACAGCTCAGGCAGCCGCTGACGGCATCGAGAAAACAGCTGGACGATACGCTGGCGCTGGTGGACACTCCGACGCGCAACGAACTGCGGATGGTGGGGAGCGCCGGGGGAACGCTCCTTTACGATGCTGTGCTCAAGGCTTCGAACGATCAGATGAAGCAGCAGCATGGCCGTAAGGCGCTCATCCTCATGACAGATGGCGTTGATTTCGGCAGCGAGAACACCGATTCAGCGGCGATCGACGCGGCGCAAAAGGCGGACACACTCATTTATTCGATCTACTTCACCGATCCGGGGGCATATGGGGGCGGTGGACCCGACGGTCAAAAGATCCTCAGCCGGATGTCGAAGGAGACCGGAGGAGGATTCTTTGCCGTTTCGAAGAAGGTGGCGATCGACCAGATCTTTGATCAGATTCAGGATGAGTTGCGAAGCCAATACAGCTTGGGCTATGTCTCCGATGTGCCCGTGGTGATCTCGGAATTTCGAAAAATTACGGTCAGCACGCGTGAGAAAGGGTTACGCGTACAGGCCCGCGACCGCTACTGGGCGCAACGGTAAATATCGCGAGCCTCGGCCGTTCAATCTAAGAACAAAAAGTGTTAAGCGGACGCCCCGCGCTGTTGCTTGCTGTCATAGCTGTCTCCATAAATCGGAGGAACCTTGGCTCCCATAGGACGGAGGTACATGGATAGCTGGCCGCGGTGATGGATGGAATGATTTTGCGCGAATTGGAGGTAAGTCACGGCAGGGAGTTGAAAGATCCCAAGGAAATCGACCGTTTTGGCGAGTTGCTCGCCGGTGAGCCGTGAAAGCGCCGCAAAATGAGTGGCGTACATCTCTTCATACCAAGCCGATAGATCAGCCGAGTTCTTGATGGACGCGGGCATAGGGAACGGGACTTTTTCAAATTCGCCCGCTTCCACAGCCTGGAAGAAATGACGCTCGGAGTTGACGATGTGCCACGCGAGGTCCAGAGATGTTTTGGAGACGGGATCAGGCCGGAAATCGCCCTTGTCGAGCGGTATGGATTCAATGACGCGGCGGGTGACGGAGTGCTCGTTGCTGATTGTCGCGAGAGACATCTGCAGGAGCAAAGAAGCCTGGTCAGGTTGCAGTGGAGGCATGGCTCAGTATAGTGACTTTGGGTTGAGTCAGGGGCGTACTAGAAACGGTACTCGGCGGGCTTGATGCCCTTCAACCGCAGGTATACAACGCACTGGCCGCGGTGATGCGTGGTGTGGTCGAGCATGAGCAGGACGGAGTCATAGATGGTGCCATCGCCTTCGGGAGACTTCTTGGTTTTCCAGAGGTCGGAATCCTGAAGGCTAGAGACGGAGGCAATCGCGGAATCGAACGAGTCTTTGAGGTCTGCGATCACGGAATCCTTATCGGACTTGGCGTAGTCCTTGCCTTTTCCATCATGAATGAGCGCCCCGAACATAGAGTTGGCGTTCGCGATGTGGTTCATCTGTTCGCCGAAGCTCATTTCCGCCGGGTTGGGTTTGAAGCTGTAACTTTCGGCGGGCATTTGCGCAGCAATGGCGAGAGTGTATTCCTTGGAGAGCTTCAGGTGTTTCGTTAAGTCGGAGACGGCGGGATTGTTTTGTGCGGCCAAGGGAAACACAGCAGCGGCAAGCAGTGTAAATAGCGCGATTTTCATGCCAGTATCGTACACCTGCGTGACGCACTGAACAAGGCGAGACTGCGCCAATTTATCAGGAGGAAGCGACGCGGGGTGACGCTCTGCCCGGAAGACGACAAAGGTCGAGCCTACGCGTTTATGGAACAGTAACTCCTTGCGATCGAGAGAAAGTGTGGGCGCTTCGACAAATCCGGAGAGTGCGGCGAGAGTGCGCGCTGTTCCGAATGGTTCGTGAATGGAGTTTCGCGTCGAGATCATAATCCGGAGCGCACCCGGGACAGAAGGTCCTGGCCTAGGCTGACTTGCACGCGTGAAATAGAGTTCCAAACCATCCGCGGATATACAGGGGGCGTACTGCAAGGCATTGGTGTTGACGTTTCGCATGATCGCGGCGATATCGGGCGCGATGTGGAAGGCGCCATCGGAGAGAGTGGCAAAGATCAGCTCCGATTTCCGCGGGGCAGGGGAGCCGGGAAAGATCACAGCTCTGGAGATGTAGAGGGTTTGACCGTCGGGACTGATGCCGACGTCCATGTTGATGGCGCCCGTCGCGGAAGGGCTGATCTGGCCGGTCACAGGATGAAGTTGCGTGACCGCCTTTCCGTTGAACATCCCCGTGAAGAGCGAGTTCCGGCTGCGGTCATAATCTCTGACCGACGTGAAGTAAAAGTGTCCAGAGGTATCGAGGCTGGCCGCTGCGTCGAGTACCCGGGAGTTGACGCCGGGTAGTTCGCCTTCGTAATGGAACGAGAGTTTGCCGGTTCGCGTGGCGAAGTGCAGGTTGGTATCGATCTTGGGATCGTTCTCGTTGTTGAAGAACAGATAATGGGCGTCTGGCGAGAGAAAAGGCTCCATCGCGCTTCCGTGATAGCCGTCGATCGTGACGGGGCGCGGGTTGAGGTATAGGTCGCTCTCCTCTTCTTTGACGGCGTAGACGGGAAGCGGTGATCTGTCTTCCGCAGAGTGATTTGCGCCGTTTAGGAGGATAAGGGCGCGATCGAGCAGAACTTCGGCCTGATGGGGATTACCCTCATCAAGCGCCGGTTTAACCTGATCGAGGATACTTTGAACCTCGGAAGGATCACGGCCTTCCTCGGCCCAGGAGCGCACTTTTGACTGAGCCAGGGCTGCTTTGTTTTGAAGACGCTGGGCGAGAACCCGGGCGTGCACCTGCCAAACGGTCAAAACAGAGATCGCGGCCAGGAATAATGCGATGAAAACTTTGTAGGAATGTTTTGGCGAGAACAACGGCAAGCCGAGCAGAACTTGAGGGCTTAGGAGGGTCCCTCGAGGCGAGGATCATGCCGCCTGTTGCGGTGCACGGCGAGAGCGCGGAGCGCGTCATCCGCGGATGCGTAGGTTTCTAGAGAAGAGCCCGCGCTCATGCCGTCGAAGAACCAGGCAGGCGACCACGCACGACCGTCGTTCAACGGCAGGATAAAACCTTGTTCCTGATCGGGAAGGCCGGTTACCTCGTAAATCGGATGGTAATCACCGGAATGACTCGGGAAAATGCCAATCGCCTTTTTGCCCAAGCGCTCCTCGGAATATTTTTTAGCCACGTCGTGAGTCTCCACCGCTGGTCTCTCGACAATCAACCAGTTCCGCCGATTGACCAAACCGGATCTTTCTGGCGCGCCGACAAGGGATGCAAATTGAAGGTATAGCAGAAATCCCACAAATTCGGTATATCTCCCTAGCAAATCGGTACTGAATTGCGGGTCCGGAATATGTGGTACTACGGTGCTGCCCGACCGATTACCTGAGGCTATTCCGTAGCCGGATTCCCGTAGAAGTAGTAGTCGGCTTCATAGGAGATCGGGGTTTCCGCATTTTCAGCAGCGGCATTGCACGCGGATGTGGGCGCCAAGCCTCCACGCGTGTTTAGCCGCTGTATTGTTTGTACGCCGCTCAGCACACCGGACCCATCATGCGCTACCACGGTCAATAAAAGCCAAGGCATTGAACTGGCATCCGGGGCCGGGGCCGTTGCCTGAAGTTTTCCGGTTATACGGCTTCCATCCTTCGCTTGCCAGGTCGGTCCCACGAAATGCCGGCCTGCGAGTTGCCCGCCTTCGTCATAAAGTTTGGCCTCGGGAGCTTTCAGCTTCCAGGCGTAGACGCCCCCTTCACTCTGGCAGGTGTAGATCTGACTGCCTTTTCCGGTTAGCCGCAAGAGGAGAGCTTGTTCCGGCGGGGTACGCAATGCGGTCGGCACATCCGGGCGTTGAAGCGCGACCTGCGCGCATAAAGCCTCCGATTGGAGGATGCTCGCCAACATGAAACCTCCACGCATAAGCAACAGAGACATGGAGACAGGGTACTTCAAGAATCGGGGCTAGTGAATCTCCAAAGGCTGCTGGAGCAGAGCCGTAACTGGCGGGGGCAGCTTATCGGCCTCGGCCAGCATAACGCTAATCTGCCACATTTGCTGCTGACTCAGAGAATCGGCATACGCAGGCATGCCCGTCAAGCGAATGCCGTTCGACACTTTCCAGTAAGTCTCGCCGGCGGGATCGTCCGTGACGCCGTGTCCTTTAAACAACTGGGGTGGTTGCGGAAACATGCCTTTGGACGTTGCCTCCGCCGCCTGGCCTGGAAGACCATGGCAGACGGCGCAGTGGGTGCGGTAAAGCTGCGCGCCCGCAGTGTAATTTTCGGCAGTGCCCTGGATGGGGACGCTCTTCGGAGCTTCCTTTCCGATGCGGGCATTCAACGCCATATGCGCCAGCGATTTTTCGAAGGGCATCGGCGAAGATGCGGTCGCCACAGGTGCAAATCCATAACGGAAATAAAGCAGTCCAAAGGCGGGCAAGATGCACACCCCGATCAGGATTCCTAAGAGGAGCTTCATGCGACGTTTCTCATGGTAGAGATGCTCTGGATCGTATGCAAGCTGGACAATCTGCTATCTCACCGATTTGGCAAGCAGGACGGCGGCTCCGTTCGCCATCGTGTCGTAGTATGCCGTGAAGCGCTGGGGTTCCGCGGCGGAGTAAGGTTTTAGGTTGTGCGCCCAGCGGTACCCGATCGGTTCATACCACAGCTCAGCTTCCACGTGGAACGGGCCCTGCGCACTGCCAAGCGCGACCGAGTAGCGCACGCGGTGTCCGCGGCCGGTGAAGGCCGGATCTTGAGCCGCTGCGCCGCGCACGGCGATTTCAGGGGATGCCGTCGATTTGTCGAAACCGCGCGGCAGTAGGCGATTGTCCTTGGCGTAGGCGACGGCGGAAAGCAGAGAGGTGGTCACTGCGCCATTCTCGTCCTGAAGGATTGGCTCATAGATCTGAACCTGATCGGCGGTGCGGATCTCGGAGTAATGAGGCTCGTAACGTTTGGGATCGATGTCGTTGTCGTTGCCTTCGATAGAGCCATCCGGGTGAAGCGCGCCTGACTCGAACACAAGCTGGTTCGTCAGGTCACGCACGGTGACATGCAGCCAAACTCTTCGGGACGGGTATGCGGTCGGCAGCTTATGGCCCCCTAGATTCTCGACGACCACGTCAGCGATAAGCCGGCCATCCCGCACCTCGAGCGGATCGATAGAGACTTTCGCGGATTGTGTCCCTAAGAAGTTGACGGTTCGCGCGGAGGCTTCGGTTAGTTCCTCCGGTTGCGCGACTACGCTTAGATCATCCCGATAGCGATTCAACATGCGCTGCATGAAGAAGTTCGCGGCTACGAAGATATGGCGGGATAGACCGTCGCGAGGTGTGCCGAGAACGTTAGCAATGCGGACAGGCTCGTTCACGCGCGGCATGTGGCAGGACTGGCAACTCTGCCGGTCACGATAGTCGCTGTGAAGCCATTCCGGATAGGGCATCTGTTCGGGGAACAAACCCATCTCCTTGCCGCCCGGACCGAGAGAGCGCGTGAATAAGGTGTGACAGGTGGCGCAGAGTTCCGATTGCTGGATGTGCTTATGATCGTTCGGCTGGAAGCCGCCGGTCGATGTTTGCATGATCCGCGTCTGTCCCTTTTCGATGTCGAAGGGTCCGTATTCGGGCCGGGCAGCACGGCTGGAAGGTTGGTCGACGACGAAACCACCATTGAAACTTTCGCGCGTTCCTAATTTCTCGGCACTGATTTGATGGCACACGGAGCAGGACACACCGTCGGCAGCCTGCTGATCGTGGCGATCGTCGGAATCGAGTGGAAGGTAGCGAAACACCTCCCCAAGATCGCCCGCCTTTTTGGACTCAAAGCGGGCCATCGGCATGTGGCAGATGGAGCATTCGTCTTCAATCCCACGCTGCGATTCCGGGTGATCGATAGATTCCCGCCGTACGCTGGCCTGCCAATAGGGATCTCGCGAAGAATTCGCCATGATGCTCGATCGCCAATCGGTTCCGATGGAGACATCCTGACAGGAGGGAGTGATGAGCCGGATGTGACATGCGAGGCAACGATCCGAGGTCTGGAACGTGGAAGCATGTTTCGGGCGAAGGTCTGTCGAACTGGCTTGCAGAGAAGCGCACAGGAGCAGCCCCGCAATCGAAGGGATGAGGTTCATCGCCAACCCTCGAACAGGCCGCCGTCGGCTCGATCCCATAAGAGATACAACATGAGTTGGACGGGCCGATCCGTGACATTGGTGACCGGTACGCGCACTCCCAGATCGGCGCGAATATGCTGGCGGCGGCTCACGGTCACCTGGAACTGCGGGACAAGGTCCCAATCCGTGGTTGTCCCGTTGGCCAGGTCGCGCGACGCTACGATCTCGACGATCGGGGACCATAACCTACCCAGCCCACGGTTATCGCTGAAAGTCTTTCCTAATGCTGTTCTCAGGAATAGGGACTGAGGCGATTTGTCCAGATTGACCGGGAGGTCGGCGCCCCCTTGTATCTGGAAGAAGCTGCTGGCGGGTAGAGCCTGTCCGAACGCGGCGAAGGTTTCAAATGTGGTAGTGCCCGAGCCAAAACCGCGCGCGCGATCGCCGGTTGGCAGAATCACTTCACCCTGCGCCGAGAGAATCGACCCACTCTGGACGCTGGAAAATAACACACGCTTCCATCCGATGCCAATGTCGCCGATGCCTCCGAGCCATGCCGATCCCGCATGTTCGAACGAAAACGGAACGGAGACCTCCAGTTGGTTATTCTTGCCGTAGCGCTTCTCAAACGCGAGTTCATTCTGAATGCCAGGGGCGCCTTGCACATTGATGCCGGTAGTGATCACGGTTTCGTCTTCAGGAAAGGCTTTCTCGGTAACGAGAGCCCGCGGAAAATTCATCTCGCCGCGCGGCCAGCCTTTTTCCTTGCAAAAGCCGCGCAGCGTGTGGACGACCATATCCATCTGCTCCGATGTCAGGGCATCTCGAAACGACGGCATGATTTGCGTGAAGCCGCGTTCCGGTCCGCCATCCCGAATCACGGCTTTGTAGTCGCGATTGTATTCCGGAGTCGTTTGGTCGCATTTACTGAAATCCGGCATCGTCTTGGGAGGGGTGAATCCCACAACAGCTTTGGGCTGTCCTTCGCCATTCGGACCATGACACCCAATGCAAGCCTCACGATAGATGTCGTCACCCGTCCGTAAGAGAAGGCCGCCATCGCTCGTGCTCTGCGCGCTCAGAATCCATGGCACGACCAGCGCGGCCATAAGAACCGGAAAACCTGCCCCCATACTTCAACTCAGCCTAGCGGATGTTTGTCGGGTACGAGACTAAAGGCGAACTGAGTCTTGTCGAAAATAGAACGAATTAGTTCCAGGCGCCGAAAACGGATAAGCTTCGTTATCGAGTTGAAAGTGAGAGGGATTATGCCGGCCGTGCCGCATATTGAACGTCATTTCACCGCGGGGGACGTGGTTCGTGATCTGGTAATCGGAATGTCTGATGGGTTGACGGTCCCGTTCGCTCTTGCGGCTGGGCTGTCGGGCGCGGTGACGTCGAGCCACATTGTAATTACGGCAGGGGCGGCCGAGATCGCCGCCGGTTCGATCGCAATGGGACTAGGCGGGTATCTAGCGGCTCGAAGCGATGCGGAGCATTACGCGAGCGAGCGCCTTCGCGAAATGCGAGAGATTGTGGAAGTGCCCGACGTGGAGCGCGCGGAGGTAGCCGATGTGTTCCGATCCTTTGGATTAGGACCCGATGAAGCGGCCCTTGTAGTGGACCGGCTCAGTGAGCGGCCGGAACAGTGGGTTGATTTCATGATGCGGTTTGAACTTGGGCTGGAAGAGCCCGCACAAGGCCGCGCGTTGCGCAGCGCTGCGACCATCGGTGTGGCATACATCATAGGCGGAATTGTTCCTTTGTCTCCTTATTTCTTCCAATCCAATGCCGCGCGGGCATTGATCTGGTCGGTCGTGGTCACTGCTATAGCCTTGGGGATTTTTGGAGCGCTGAAAGCGAGTGCGACGGGCGCTCCCGTACTGCGGAGTGCAATGCAAATTATGTTGACCGGCGGACTGGCTGCGACGGCTGCGTTTCTTTTGGCGAAGGCGGTCTCCTAATCCGCTAAACTCAGCGGTACACATGAGCACGTTCCGGTTTGGCCAACCGGGCAGTGAGTATTTCGCCAAGAGAACGCTGCGGCGGCACGCGCGTGTTCTGCACCTGTGGGCGCTCGGTGTGGGAGCGGTAATCTCGGGTGATTTCTTCGGATGGAATTTCGGGCTGCGGGACGGCGGGTTCGGGGGGATGCTAGCGGCTCTTGCCGTGATGACGCTCCTGTTTGGGGCATTATGCGGGAGCATTGCGGAGATGTCTTCCGCGCTGCCGCACACCGGCGGCGCCTATTCGTTTGCCCGTACCGCGATGGGGCCGTGGGCCGGATTCATTACCGGTCTCGCCGAAAACATGGAGTACATTCTGACTCCGGCCGTGATCGTGGTGGGCGTCGGCGGGTATCTCGGAGCGATCTTCGGAACGCCCTCGGAGTGGCAACCGCTCTGGTGGCTGGGCTGCTACATCGTGTTTGTTGCGTTCAACGTGGTGGGAGTGGAACTGTCGTTTCGCGTGTCGTTGATTGTTACTTTGTGTGCTCTCGGCGTGCTGAGTGTATTTTTCTGCGGGGCAATCCCTCACTTCGACTTGCAGAAATGGGCTCTCGGGAAGAGCGGCTGGTTCCCTCAGGGGTGGCAGGGGATTCTCCGCGCGCTGCCTTTTGCGTTGTGGGTGTATCTCGGCATCGAGCAATTGCCGCTGGCGGCCGAAGAAGCGCACGACCCGGTGCGCGATATGCCGAAGGGAATGCTTCTCGGGCTCGCGACTTTGGTCGTCTTTGCGTTTCTCACTGTGATTCTGAACGCCGGCATTGCCCCGGGCAGCGTAGTAGTGGGAGCGTCCGATGAGCCTCTCTTCCTTGGTTTTCGGACGATTCTCGGGAACGGGGCGACAGCGAAAGTGCTGGCGCTCGCAGGTTGCGCCGGACTGATCGCCAGTTTTCACGCAATCATTTTTGCCTACGGCCGGCAGATCTACTCACTTTCGCGGGCCGGATACTTTCCTCCCTGGCTCTCGGTTACGCACAGAACGCGCCAAACGCCGGTTCGGGCTTTGGTGGCTGGTTCGGCCATCGGATTTATGGCCGCTTTGACGATACATCTGGCCGGCGAGAAGAGCCTGGTCGGCGCCACGCTTTTGAACATGGCGGTATTCGGAGCGGTGATCGCCTACTTCCTGCAGATGCTGTCGTATGTCTGCCTGCGTCTGCGCTTCCCTTTGATTCCCCGGCCGTACAAAAGCCCCGTGGGACTGGCGGGCGCGATGTTTGCGGGGATAATCTCGATCGTCACATTCTGCGTCCTGTTCGTGAACCGGGATTACAGGACAGGCATGATCGGCGCAGTGGTTTGGTTTTTGGCGGGACTGCTCTACTTCGCGCTGCATTCCCGTAGACGTCTTGTTCTCGCGCCCGAAGAGCAGTTTGCCGAGGAGGTTCGAGCGGCCCAATGGGACCGTACCGTTTCACGTTAGGGCGCCAGGTCCACGTGTTCGCGGACTTGAAAGAACTCCTGGCCAAAGCGACGCCGGCACGTTCGGGCGACGACTTAGCGGGATTATCCGCGCGGACCGCGGAGGAGCGTGCTGCCGCGCAGATGGCCCTCGCCGATTTGCCGCTCACGGTCTTTCCTAAAGGAAAGCGTGATCCCGTATGAGGAGGATGAAGTAACGCGGTTGATTGCCGATCGGCATAACCGTAATGCGTTTGAGCCGGTAGCAGGCTTGTGCGTGGGGGAGTTTCGCGACTGGTTGCTCAGTGATGCCGCCGCGCCCGCAGTGCTGAACGCGCTCGCGCCAGGAATCACGCCCGAGATGGCGGCCGCCGTTTCGAAGATCATGCGACTGCAGGATCTGATCACCGTTGCCGCAAAGATCCGGGTGGTCACTCGATTTCGAAATACCATCGGCCTGGCGGGGCGTATGTCCACACGACTGCAGCCCAACCATCCGACAGACGATCCTGTAGGAATAGCGGCCACCGTGATCGACGGGCTCACGTATGGGAGTGGCGATGCAGTTATCGGGATCAACCCCGTCTCTGATAACCTCACGTCGGTGATTCGACTACTGCGGATGCTGGATCAGATCCGGGAGCGGTTCGAAATTCCGACGCAAACATGCGTGCTGGCGCATGTGACAACGCAAATGGATGCGATGCGCGCGGGAGCGCCGGTCGATCTGGTCTTCCAATCCATTGCAGGAACGGAGGCGGCGAACCGTTCGTTTGGCATCAGCCTATCGCGATGTTGCGAGAAGCGCAGGCGCAGGCTTTAGAATTGCACCGCGGAACAGTAGGCGATAACGTGATGTACTTTGAGACAGGGCAGGGAAGCGCGCTTTCGGCGAACGGCGCATCACGGAGTCGATCAGCAAACCTGCGAAGCGCGCGCTTACGCTGTAGCGCGTGAGTTTGCCCCGTTGCTGGTGAACACGGTCGTGGGATTCATTGGGCCCGAGTATCTCTTCGACGGCAAGCAGATCACTGCGGGCTGCGCTGGAAGATCACTTCTGCGGCAAGCTGCTGGGTCTGCCGATGGGCTGCGATGTTTGCTACACGAACCACGCCGAGGCGGATCAGGACGACATGGATGCGGTGCTTACGCTGCTGGGCGCGGCCGGCGTGAACTACATCATGGGCGTGCCGGGCGCGCGACGACATCATGCTGAATTATCAGAGCACTTCGTTCCATGACGCCCTGTATTTGCGGCGCATTCTGAATCTGCGGCCGGCGCCGGAGTTCGAAACCTGGATGCACAGCCGAAAGGCTGAACTCTCCGGCGCGGTTGCTCTGTTGCAGAGATAATGATCCCGCGGTTGCAGGAGTTCACATCGGCGCGCGTCGGATTGGGCCGGACAGGTCACAGTCTGCCAACCGGGGAACTGTTGAAGCTGCAGTTCGCCCACGCGCGAGCTCGGCAGGCCGTCCACATCCCGATCGATGTTGAAACGTTGCGGCGTGAGTTGAAGCCCTTCGCCAGGGAGGTTCTCTCGGTTCATAGCGCGGCGTCTGATCGCGTCACGTATCTGCGGCGTCCTGATCTGGGGCGTCAACTGGATGAGCGTTCACGAGGGCTGCTGGCCGACCACGGCGGAAAGTCGGACGCGGTGTTTGTCGCGGTGGACGGATTGTCTCCTCAAGCGGTGCAAATGCATGCGCCGCCGCTCATGGCCGCAGCGTTGCGACTGTTGGATCCGTCAGGCTGGAAGTTTTCTCCCGTGGTAGCGGTCACGCAGGGACGGGTGGCAATTGGCGACGAGATCGGATCTCTGCTGGGAGCCTGTCTTGCGGTGGTGCTGGTCGGGGAGCGCCCTGGTTTGAGTTCGTACGAAAGCTTGGGCATCTACATGAGTTGGAATCCGCATGTTGGCTTGACCGACGCGGATCGGAACTGCATCTCAAATATCCACGCCCAGGGGTTGAGCTACGAGGCGGCTGCTTATAAGCTGGCGTTTCTCATGAACGAATCGCGTCGCAGAGAGTTATCCGGTGTTCGATTAAAAGAGGAAGCAAATCTGTTGGAGTAACCAGGCGTGCGCTCAGCTATCGGCGGACGATCCGGCAATTTCGCGGGCGTGGGCAAACACCTCGCTCAACATCTCGAGAGTGAGGCGTCCGGTGAATGTATTTTGCTGGCTGGGGTGGTAAGAGGCAAGAATCACCGGCTCGTCCTTGCGGATCAAATAGCGTGCGCCGTGCCCGAACCGGAAGGGCGCTCGCGACGCAATCACGTGGCGCGTTTTCAGAATATCCAGGTAGGCATTCAAGGCGAGAGAGCCGAGTGCAACCACCACGCGGAGGTCGGTCAGGAGATCGAGTTCTCGAACGAGGTAAGAACTACAGGTAGCGAACTCCTCGCGAGTGGGTTTGTTGTCCGGTGGCGCGCAGCGCACGGGCATGGTGATGAAGGCGTCGCGGAGGACTAGGCGATCGTCCCTGGATAGGCTGGTGGGCTGGTTCGCAAAACCGTTGAGCCACATGGCGCGAATCAGAAAGTCGGCCGAGCGGTCGCCGGTGAAGACGCGTCCGGTGCGATTGCCTCCATGCGCAGCGGGGGCAAGACCGATCACCGCGACACGCGCTTTCCGATCTCCGAATCCGGGCAAGGGTTTGCTCCAATATTCCTGTTCGCGGAAGGCACGCCGCCGGATCTCGCCGATCTCTTCACGAAAGCGAACAAGCCGGGGGCAAAGCCGGCAACTCACGATCTGTTCGTGGAGAATGTTCCATTCGGAGATGTGGGGAGTCTTCAGGGACACACTACCCGGGAGGCGCGGCGGCATGTTCGGTTCTTGAGCGTTACAAACAGTCTAGCTGCAAGTCTTGCAATCGGCGCCGCAGGTATCTCTGTTCAATCGGGTTGCTCGCGAGGGAAATCGCGCGCTCGTACGCGTCGATCGCGGCGAGCCGATTCCCCGTACGGCGGAGGAGATCCGCGCGCGCGGCGTGGAGGAGATAGTAATGGTCGAGAGCGCCGGACACGCCCAGCTTATCGATGCGCCGCAGTCCTTCTGAGTACCCTTCACTCATGGCGACGGCCACCGCATGGTTGAGAGCGATTACGGGAGAAGGATGCAAGGCGTGCAGTCTCGCGTAAAGCGCTGAAATCTGACACCAATCGGTATCGGACGGAGCCTTCGCTTGCGAGTGAACGGCTGCGATCGCAGCTTGCAACTGATAGGGGCCGACGGGCCCCCGACGCAATGCTGTTTCGATCAGTTGCAGACCTTCCGCTATAGCCTCGGCGTCCCAGGCCGCGCGGTTCTGCTCGTCCAGCGTAACCAGTTCACCGTCCACAAGCCGCGCCTCGCGTCGCGAGTCTTGAAGAAGCATCAAAGCGAGGAGACCAGCGTTCTCACTGTTTACCGGAAGCAGCTCACAGAGGAGGCGGCCCAGCCGAATCGCTTCGCGGCAAAGATCCTTGCGCACCAGCCCAGGCGCAGTCGTGGCAGTGTAGCCTTCGTTGAAGATCAGGTAGACCACGCTCTGAACCGATTCCAGCCTTTCAGGAAGGCGATCTGGGGGTGGAACTTCGTAAGGGATGCGGGCTTCCTGAATCTTGCGCTTGCTGCGCACAATGCGCTGCGCGAGGGTTGCTTCCGGAAGGAGAAAGGCTTTGGCGATCTCGGAAGTACTGAGACCGCCGAGGGTCCGCAGCGTCAACGCAATCTGCGCCTCGCGATTCAGCGCGGGATGGCAGCAGGTGAAGATCAAGCGCAGCCGGTCATCAGGCAAATGCATTGGTTCTGCTTCGAGGGTGATGTCCGGCTGGACGACGGAACCGCGTGCCGTATAGCTCAACGACTCCCACTTCTCGCGCCGCGTGTGCTCGCGACGCACCGTATCGATCAACTTTCGGTGCGCGGTAGCCATGATCCAAGCCGGCGGATTATCGGGAACTCCTTTGAGCGGCCACGAGGCGAGTGCAGCGGCGAGCGCCTCCTGCATCGCCTCCTCGGCGCGATCGAAGGAACCGGAGATTCGGATCAGACTCGAAACGATGCGGCCTGACTCTTCCCGAAAAACCGACTCGGCGACGGATTGTGCATCAGCCATGCGGAAGTGCGGTGTGGTGGGGCGCGCTCTCGTCCATGGAGCGCGAGTGCAATCCCGGTAACGGCCGAATCTCAATGCAGCCTTCGGCCCCTTTGCATCCCGTGGGGATCTTCGCGGCCCACTCGATGGCCTCATCGAGATTGGCGCAGTCGAGGATGTAGTAGCCGGCGAGTTGCTCCTTGGTTTCCGCGAAAGGCCCGTCCGTCACCAAGGCACTTCCCTGTTGGACGCGAACCGTGGTGGCCGTAACCGTGGGGGCCAGCGGCTCAGCCGCGACCAGGAAGCCTTTGCGGGTGGCCTCTTCCATGACTGCCCAGTGACCCGCCCGGATAGCGGCGGCCTCCTCCGCAGCCAGTTCGCTGGCTTTTTCCTGGGAGTAGATCAGCATTATGTAACGCACGGCAGGACTCCAGAGAGCATCATATTCCGATTTATTTTGCCGGAAAGCGAGGATCCGCCTTCACCTCTAGGATCTGTTTGGTGTGCCGGTCAATGTGAGCAGCCGTAGCTAGCAGCCATTCGTAACCATCCAGGGAGTCATACCGACCCTGCGTGGCGGCTTGGATCGGCGGAGCGGCGACCAGGTGAGCACGAAGGTCGGGAGTCGACTCGAGAAACTCGTTCAAGCGGCTGTAGTTTTTAGCCAAACGCTCAAGAGAGTCGGCAGGCGACCACCGGCCGGACGGTTGCAAAACGTCCGGAGCTTGAAACTTGTGGGAGCGGTCCGGGAACTGATTCCACACAATCGCGTCGACAGCGACGTAGTCCCGGTCAGGAGACGGGGCCGGCGCCTTCTTGAGTTCTTCGCGAACCGGACCTAGAACCACCTCCTGGGCTAACACCATGTGTTCGACGATTTGGGCGATCGACCATCGATCAGGCGCCGGTTTGAAATTCCATTGCTCGGATGTAAGATCTTTCACCGCCGACGTTACGCCCAGATGCGATGTTTCCATGTACTGCTGGAGTTTCTCGACATCCGTGGGCGTGAGACTGGGGACTGCTCCATAGGCATAAGCAGCTCCCATAACAATCGCGGATATTGGCATCGTCATTTTTCTTTGCATCGTTACTGATCCCCTTTCCTGAGAAGGCTCTTAGTGAGCGCCTTCGATCAGACGACGGGCGAGGCACCGCAAATCGACAGACAACTCAGAAATTGTTGCGGGGATGTGGTCGACAAGACAGGGTGTTGCGACTCTCGGGCATCTGCAACGTTTCAGTCGGTTAACCTGTAGTCTCGTCCGGACTTTCGTGTTTACGCTACTTCAATTCGCCTTTGTGGCGCTCAGCTCGATTTTTGTACTGATTGACCCCATAGCCGCCGTTCCTACTTTCTTGGTAATGACCGCGGATTCGGCCAGCCGGGAGAGGCGTCGCATGGCCTTACGGGCCTCGATTACCTGCTTTGTTGTCCTGTCAGTGTTCTCCTTCTCGGGTACTTTGATCTTCCATCTATTCGGGATTACGCTCCCGGCATTCAAGATCGCAGGGGGTTTGATCCTGGGGATGATCGGGCTTGACATGATTCAAGCCAAACGCTCGCCCACTAAAGAGACGCCGAGCGAGACAGTGGAAGCGGCGGAGAAGGAAGATATCGGAATTGTTCCGCTTGGAGTTCCAATGCTGGCCGGTCCGGGGTCGATCTCATCCGTAATGGTTCTAATGTCTCAGAATCCGGACTGGGTACACGGTGCGGTGATTTTTGCGGCTATTGGAATTACGTCGGCGGCCTCGTTCTTAGTACTGGCGGCGGCGGAGCGCGTAGGCTCTTACCTGCACGAAACGGGGATTCGTATTCTGACCCGGATGATGGGTCTACTGCTTCTAGCCATTGCTGTTCAGTTCATACTTAACGGGCTACGCGAGGCCGGCTTCTCGCGATAAGATCCCTTAGCCGCCAGAAAGCTATGGAGCGGGCTTAAAAAAGAGGGTATGCTAGACTCGCGAAACATTGGTCGGAAACCACTCCTGACTGACTTTTGATGAGCTTTTTGGAGTTTTGTCATTTTTTGTCTTTTCGAACCCTGATGTAGGAGATTCTTTTGCGTCCATTTTCGATATGCTCCCTCTCCGTCGTGTTTCTTGCTGGTCTGATGAGTCATCCTCTTCAAGCAACTATCACGGCAAGTCTGAACAGTTCTCTCCCATCACCACAGCTGCTGGGCACTCCCATCAAATGGAAAGGGACGGCGACGGACTCTAACCCGAATCCGATTACGTATAAGTTTGAAGTCGCTCAGGCACCCTTCACGACCTTTCATCTCCTTCAGGACTTCGATCTTACTTCTACCTTCATTTGGGCGGAGACCTATGTCGAAGGTCAATTCGAAATCCGCCTGACCACGCGCGACTACCTGAGCGGAGAGACTGCGCAGGTTACATCACCACCTTTTCAGATCAATTCTCGAGTAACTGGAGGGAAGGTGGTGGTCACGGCCACTCAGAATCCACTTGTGGCACTCTTCAGCGCGCCCACCTGCGCGATAGGGCAGCAGATGCGGGTTCAGTTTCAAAGAGCAGGGGCGCAAGCCACCAGCTACACCGATTTTCGGGCTTGTCACACAGGAAGCATGAACTTTTACGTCGCCGGAATGACTGCGAGCACGACTTACAACATGACTTACCAGCTCTCGGTGAACGGAACCATCATGACCAGTCCTCAACAGGTGTCATTCACGACGGGCACCATTCCGACTTCGGTAGGTATTCCTAATTTAAATCTTGCAGTGCCGGCTACATCGGCGAGCGATCAACAGTACAAGATCTCTCTGTCGGCATACACTCAACCGCTCGCGTTTGCGGCTAATCTGGCCGGGGAAGTGGTGTGGTACGCGCCAACCTCCGGCCAGTTAGTACGCACCTATGGACAGACGCTGATGATGCTCGCCAGCGGGCTCGGAACGGGGACCGGCTTCTACGGGAATCAAGAGCGTCAACAGATCCTGAGGGAGTTCGACTTGGCGGGAAACATTATCCGTCAGACAAGCGCCGACCGCGTATCGGAGCAGTTGACTGCGCTCGGAACGGATCCGCTCGGCCGCTTCAACCATGACGCGATTCGGCTCCCTAATGGGCACACGATCGCGTTAGGAGACGCGCAGAGGGTATTTCCTCCGGGTACGCAGGGCTCGACGGTTCCGATCGACATTATCGCGGAGGTTGTCATGGAACTGGATGAGAATTTTCAGGTCGTGTGGTTCTGGAACGCGTTCGATCACGATGGGGGCGGGACGCAACTTGACATCGATCGGGCGTCCGTCACCAATGTCACCTGCGTGATTCAGTCGAATGGACTCACCCAAGTTGGATGCCCGCCCGCCCTTCTTCCGGGATTTACCTCGGCCGCGGACTGGCTCCACTGCAACAGTGTTCAGCAGACTGACGATGGAAACCTGATTCTTTCACTGCGCGATCAGGATTGGATCATCAAGATCGATTACGAGAACGGGGCCGTACAGGATCCGCCTCTGCTTTGGCGAATGGGAAGAGAAGGCGACTTCCAGATTATCTCCAGCGATTCGTACCCCTGGTTCTCTGGGCAGCACCAGCCGCAGTTCTCGAGTCATACAAACCTCGGGCTGTTTGATAACGGAGCGTTGCGGGTGCAGCAGTTTGGCGGAGACAGCCGCGGTATGGCTTTCACCGTCGATGAGCCGAACCGGGTGGTCACCACTACATTAAGCGCCGACCTTGGAGTGTATTCCGAAGGCGAGGGAAGTGCGCAACTAATGCCTAACGGTAACTACCAATTCCAACCGGGATATGTGAACCACATATATATGGAGTCCCTTGAGGTGACACCGGCGGTGCCTAATCCGATCGTGTTCAACCTGCAGGTCAAGGAGCAGAGCTACCGCACGTTCCGCATGCCGGATATGTACACAGTACCGTACGGCACATCACCAAGCACCATCAGCTATTAAAACCAAGAGCGCCGCGACCAAATGGTTGCGGCGCTTGTTCCCTCCTCATCCGGTTTACTTCCGTCCCGAATCTAACTCAGATATCCATCTTTGGATGCCGTCGTCTAAGACGTCGAGCGGTACCGGGCCCATGGAAAGCACCTGTTGGTGAAAGGCTTTTATGTCGTACTTCGGACCAAGCCGCTTTTGAGCAAGTGCTCGCAGTTCCAGTATCTTCATTTGGCCGAGCCGATAGGCAAGCGCCTGGCCCGGCCAGGAGATATAACGGTCTACCTCTGTGTTGATGCTTTGCGCATCCATTTCGGTATGCGATTGGAAGAAGTCAACCATCTGTTGACGCGACCAGTGTTTCGCATGCACGCCGGTGTCGACCACCAGGCGCACGGAGCGCCACATCTCATTCTGCAGCCGGCCGTATTCGCTGTAGGGATCTTCGTAGAATCCCAGTTCCTTGCCGAGTTGCTCTGCGTAAAGCGCCCAGCCTTCCGAATACGCATCATAGGACGCATAACGGCGGAATGCGGGAAGGTCGCCAAGCTGTTCCGCGAACGAGAATTGGAGATGGTGGCCCGGCACGCCCTCGTGATACGCGATCGCCTCCACGTTTAACAGCAGTCGTTGTTCAGGCTGGTAGAGATTCACGTTAACGCGCCCGGGCCTTGGGCCAGCCGCAGAGCCTGGAGAATAGTCGGCGGGAACCGCGGAAGGCGCCCGGAAGCTATCCATAGGAACGACCTCAAGAGCAAGCGAGGGCACTGCCGGCACAACCTCCAGGAGGCGTTTCCTCATTTGGTCCTCGTAATGTTCGTAGAGGTCGAGAAGTTGGCGACCGGATGAGGCGTAATGCGTGCGGCCGGCGTGGATGCTGGCGTTGAACGCCTTCTGGTCAGCAAATCCTTCTCTTTTGGCCAGCGCAACCATCTGTTTCTGGATCTCCTCTACCTGGCGCATGCCTTCGTCGAAGATCTGGTCCGGAGTCCGCGCCGTTTGCACATGCTCGTGGATGTTCTGCATGTAACGCGCAGTTCCATCCGGCAAAGACCAGATGCCCGGTTCGGAGCGCCCTTGCGGCGCATAGGTTTCGCTCACAAACCGAGCGAAGCGCGCGTAGGCCGGAAGAACCCCGCCCGTGATCTCCTTCAACGCCAAAGTACGGAGACGGTCCGCATCTTTCGCCTCGACAGTCGGCGGGGCATGCGCAAAAGGTGCGAAAAAGGGACTCTTCTCCGCTGTGTATTCCGAGATCTCTCGGGCCTGGGTGCCGACCTGTTCCAACAAGAACCGCGGCTGCATCAGGTGCTCCCTCATTCCCATGCGCATGACTTCGGTTACCTGGTCGAGAACACGAGGCATTTGGTGAAGCCGGGAAATGTAGTTCTGGTAATCTTCCCGCGTGGTGAATGAGATTTGTGACGGAAGCGCTGCCAGATCGAGGTGTGCGCCACTCATTTGGCTCACCGGCATCTCCCACTCTTTCAGCCGATCGCTTTCCAGACCCAATTCGATTTGCGCAATCATCATCTTCCGAGTCGTAATTTCCTGGCCCGAAAGTCCGTCAGCGGAGATGACGCGAATGGTCTCGAGTAACTTTTGCGCATGCTCGCGTTCACGCCTCTGCTCGTCAGCGGAGTAATCACTAAGACGGTCATTGAAGCGTTGGTCGCCGACATACGTGGCGAGCTCGGGGTGATGGGAGAGCTGATACTCCCATTCGTCCGCATACAGCTTTCGTAGCCGCTCGACGTTAGCAGCTTTTTGAGCTTGTGGGGCGGATTCCAAGGGAACGCACACGCCGAGAGCCAGTAGCGCGCCACATATCCATGCGGATACCTTCATAGCTTTAGCCTCATCTCATTCGTGCTTTGGAAGCCGAGTTTCTCATAAAGCGGCCGTCCGTACATGCTCGCATGAAGTGCCACGGATTGAAAATGCCGGGCGCGGCACCATTCGATGAGCGCCTCCGTGATCGACCGGCCAAACCCCTGTCCGCGATACGCCGGCTCGACATAGATGTTCACGATCCATGCCCGCCGCGGATCGAAATTCAAGGGACTTCCGGGCCACGGTACGAGTAGCAGGCCGCCTCCACCGATGACGGTGTTGCCGGTTTCCGCGAAAAGCCCGTAATAGGAACCATCCCGAAGCGCGGCGGAGAAGTACTCGTGAGACGCGCTCTCGAAGAGTTCCAGCTGCCCTTCGTAGATTCCCCCCATTTCGCGAAACATCTCACGGCGATGGTGAAGAACCAGATCGAGATCCGCGAAGGTGGCGGAGCGAAAGTTCATCAGATGAGTGTAGACCGCGCTAACGCTGGCGCACCAAAATCACCCCAAGCCATGTGCCCGCGAATCCAAGCACCACGCTGCCAACGACGTTTGCGAGCGCAATCATCCAATCTCCGCTTCGAACCGCGGTGACGGTTTCGTATTCGAAGCTGGAGAAAGTAGTGTAGCCGCCCAGAAAGCCCGTGACGAGAAAATAGCGCCAGTTCAGGCGATGCGGGAAGCGCTCGACGAGAAAGGTCATCAGGAGGCCGATCAGGAAACATCCAGTCAAATTAACCAGGAAGGTTCCAAGCGGGAAACGTATTCGGAAGCGCTCGGAGATTTCACTGGCTGCGACAAAACGCGTCAAGCCGCCCAAACCTGCGCCGAACATCACGACAAGGTATTTGTCCATTCAGTCCTCTTCTTTAGCGCGTAGCGCGAGACCGGCAACCACCGATGTGAACTCGTCGCCAGTCGAGATTCGTTCGGGTCCAAATTGCCGTTCGAAGATCCCCTTCACGGATGGCACCAGCGAAGTTCCTCCGGTTAGAAAGACACGGTCTACTTGTTTCGATTCGATTCCGGCCGACGCCACGACGCGTTGGACAGCGCCCTCGATCTCCGTCAGCCCACCCGCAATCCAGCGTTCGAAGCTCTCCCGGGAAACTTTCAGCTCGATATCCAGACCGGGTTCGGAGAAGCGAAAAGATGCGTCGCTCGCGTGTGATAAGTCCTCCTTGGTCTTTTGTATCGCGCGGTGGAGCTGAAATCCAAGGTCATCTTCGACCAAACGAAGCAGTCGTTCCACCTCTTCGGGTTGCTCTGCCTGCGCCTTGAGTGAACGGATCATTTCCAGGTTTCTCTTGCTTTGCAGGAAGGACAGATGATGCCAGCGTTCCAGGTTCCTGTAGAGCCAGGATGGCATGGGGAGGCGCTTCTCCATCGACCGATAATAGGATCCCCGACCGAGCAGTGGAGAAACCAGGTGGCGAACCATGG
Source organism: Bryobacterales bacterium (assembly GCA_963738525.1). GTDB lineage: Bacteria > Acidobacteriota > Terriglobia > Bryobacterales > Bryobacteraceae > Bog-113. The sequence goes on along the minus strand of CAVTXC010000016.1, from coordinate 12,494 downwards.
CCGCGTCGAAAGCGTCGCCGGCTAAGGGAAGGCCCTCGGTCGCAAGGATGCGTTGCACGCTACCGCGCGGCGGAGCGTCGGGCCCCACCCGCACGATGGAAAAGTCGCTAGTACCGCCGCCGAAATCCGCTATCAGGACCAGTTCATCCCGCCTGAGGCCGTGTTCGTAGTGGTAGGCCGCGCCGAGAGGTTCGTATTCGAAGATGACTTCCGGCAGCCCCGCAAGGGCGAAGGCCCCGCGCAGGCGCTCCTCCGCAAACGAATCGTCTTCTTCCGAAGCGGCGCCGACGAACTTCACTGGGCGCCCCACTACAACCTTCGTGGCCGTCTCACCTGGACGAGTAGACACGGCCTGCAGCATGTCGCGCACGATGAATCCGACCAATTCTTCAAAGGTGAAGTAATGACCGGCGATCTGAGTTCGACCGAACTGGCGATCGCTGGCGAGCGACTTGATCGATTGAATGAGCCTGCCCTTGTCGGCCCTTTCAAGATACGCTTCGATGGCCTGTGGTCCCGTTTTAGGAACGGGCTTCTTCCTTCCATAGCGGCTCGCCTCGAAGAACAGAATCGAGCGGAATGTTCTCGTCGCAGCGCCCAAACCGTGAAATCGGGCGATCTCAACGCCGCCGTCGGGATTGGCCCAAGCAAGCGAACTGTTCGTCGTGCCGAAGTCGATCCCAATCCGCATAGGCCTAGTCGAAGTTTTCGCGCAGGGAACTATTGCTCGCGATGTTTCGGAGGCAATGTCCGCGTAGTCTTCAGCGCGGCGTTGATGGAATCCAACAGCTCGCCGTTCGAGTCGCCCGCATATTCCCAAAACATGATTCCGCGAAGATGGTGATGAAGGACATATTTCGCTTTTAGGGCTACCGATTCGGGGTCCTCGAAGGATACGAATATCCGGGTGGCGGGATTGTAGAGATAAGGTGCTGAGGAGACCGGATCCCAATAACGCACGTATCCGGCGGCGATCAAAGCAGGTATATCGCGGTAGCTGGCAGGAACGCTGGCCGGCTTGGCCGCTTGAAAAAGCCCGTGGGACACATCGTTAACAGCGGACCAGGCGTGGCCATAGAAGGGTACACCCAACACCAATTTCGCCGAAGGCACTCCAGCGGCAACATACGCCTTCACTGAGGCGTCGGCGGAAACGGCTTTGGGATCGGCGGGATTCGTGAATAGCGGCGCGTGATGACCGGTGAGGGCGTCGGAGCTCGGTTCGTAGTAGTCGTACGCCATCAGGTTGACCGTATCGACGTAGCGCGCGGCATTCCGCATATCGGTGTGGGCGAGAAAATCGAGTGAAGCGCCGGTGGCTATGGACGTGTACAGGTGCTTTCCGAGGTGTTGCTCCTCGTGGTCGAACCGCACGCGCAGTTCGTGGAGCAGGGCCGTGTAGTTGTCCTTGTCTTCCGGCCGGTTAGGATTTCCAATCCCGGAGAGCCCGGGATATTCCCAATCAATATCCAAGCCGTCAAGTGAATACTTATTCACAAAGCGAACCGCGCTTTCGATAAACTTCTGACGGCTGGCGGCGGTAAGTGACATGTCGGAGAAGCCGCCCGACCAAGTCCATCCTCCGACGGATACGAGCACTTGGAGATGTGGGTTGCGTACTTTGAGGCCGGCCAGAATGGCAAAGTTTTCCCCGTCATGAGCGAATCCCTCGGCGATCTCCCCATCCTGGATATTGGCGAATGCGTAGTTGATGCGCGTCAGTTTCCCCGCCGCGATCTCATCCGGAGAAAGCACTCGATCTTTCACGAAGACGTAGGCGATGACAGCCTTGCTTGCCTGAGCAGCTACGGGTTTAGCGACCATGCACAAGAGCAGGCACGAGAGAAGTACGCTGCAAAGTTCGCGGAGAAGTTGAAAGGGCAATCGACAGGTACCAACGTCGATTGTAGGCTGACAGCCAACCCGGGTTGATCGTGGCTCTCTGCGCGTGGGTTACTCTGACCAGTGGTGCCTATTCAGCCATGATGACTTTTCCATGCCTCATCACTTTGGGGACGGTGCTCCTTCTGAGTACGAGTTCGGCGCCGGGCCAAACTCCCCCGGGGGGCTCGGCTTCGAAGCCTGCCGCTCGGTTGGATACCGGTAACTCCTTATTCCAGCAACATTGCGCTTTTTGTCACGGGCGCGACGCCGCCGGCGGAGAGACCGGTCCGGATCTAACGCGCTCCAAAATTGTCGAAACCGACGTGGCCGGCAACAAGATCGCGTTTATCGTACGCAATGGAATTCCGGATAAAGGAATGCCGAAGTTTGCGCTTCCGGACGAAGATATTGCCGCGCTGGTGGCCTTCATACACGATCGCAAGACAAAGGCCGAGTCGCAAAAGGGCGGCAGGCGCGGCGTGGACGTGGCGGATCTTCAAACCGGGAACGCCGAAGCCGGGAAGCGTTACTTCGATGGTCCGGGAGGATGCGCGGGCTGTCACTCTCCAACCGGGGATCTGGCTGGCCTAGCCAAACGCCGCGAGGGCCTCTCGCTGGAAGAAAAGCTCCTTTCTCCCTCGAATAGTCAGGCGAAGGTGACGGTGACGCTCCCGTCGGGAGAGACCGTGGCCGGAGTCCTGGTACACCGCGACGAGTTTACCGTGGCTCTGCGCGATGCTTCCGGACGCTACCGTTCGTGGTTCACGAACCGCGTGAAAGTCAAGATCGACGATCCGGCCCATGCGCATGTCGATTTACTAGCCAAGTACACGGACGCGGACATCCATAACCTGATGGCTTATCTCCAGACATTGAAGTAACGGGGTCTTGACTATGAAGCTTCTCCTTCGAACACTTCTGTTTATCGCTCCGGCAGCATCGGTTTGGAGCCAAGGATTGGTGCCGGCTACGCTACTGCAGCCGCCTGCCGACACCTGGCCGGGATACCACGGTGATTACTCGGGCAAGCGTCACAGCGCGCTAACGCAGATCAACCCGGGAAACATCGGGCAACTCAGCTTGGCTTGGGCGTTTCAGACCGGGCAAACGAATGTCATCAAGTCGTCGCCCCTGGTGGTCGACGGGGTCATGTACTTCACCGTTCCGGACAACGTCTGGGCCATCGACGCGCGTTCCGGCCGTCAAATCTGGCACTACACTTACCCGCCGAACAAAGGTTTCCATATCGGCCAGCGCGGCGTAGCCATGTATAAGGACTGGCTCTTCTTTCTTACGCCGGACGCGCATCTGATTTCGCTGAACGCGAGCGATGGAAAGGTTCGCTGGGATGTCGTTGTCGCCGATTCGAAGAAAGGCTACTGGACGACGATGTCGCCGCTGGTTGTGCGTAACCACGTGATAATCGGCGTCTCCGGCGACTTCGACAATTTGCGCGGCTACCTTCGCTCGATCGATCCCGAGACCGGAAAAACACAATGGGAGTGGGACAGCACTCCGCCCGTGGGTACTCCGGATGCGACGTACAGGAGGAATGACGTGGATGACCGGCACGTATGATCCGGACCTTGAACCTGCTGTATTGGGGAACGGGAAATCCCACGCCGGTGTTGAACGGCGAGTACGCGTCCTGGCGACAACCTCTACACGTGCAGCATCGTGGCTCTGAATCCGGATAGCGGGAAAGTTAACTTGGGCCTTTCAACCGTCCCCGCATGATACCCACGATTGGGACGCGGTGGAGACTCCCGTGCTGGTCGATGCCGACTTCGACGGGAAGCCGCGTAAGATGCTGATGCAGACTTCGCGGAACGGCTACTTCTTCGTGCTGGACCGGACCAATGGGCAAGAGCCTTTTGACGACGTCCCTTCGGACCGGTGAACTGGGCGATGGGGGTTGATAAGCAGGGACAGCCCATTCCCAATCCCGATAAAGAACCGGCTCCGGACGGACGGTTGATCGCTCCCGATGAAGGCGGCTTGACGAACTACCGTTCGCCGAGTTTCGATCCTCAGAACGGGTCTGTTCATTGTGGATGCGCATCCGAGCTACGGGATCTACTTCGCCAAGCCGGCCGACGGCACGTTTGGCTGGGCCGGCGCCGACTACAGGGTGTGGGGCAAGGGCGTGCTGGAAGCGATCGACTACCAGACAGGCAAGATCCGCTGGACGCACGAACTGGGACCGGGATCGGTCCGGCGCGGGCGTGCTCACGACCGACTCCGGGCTGACCTTTACAGGCGATGTCATCGGCAATGTCCTCGCTTTACGCACCAGCGACGGCAAGACGTTATGGCACGCGGGAACGGGGCGTCACATCGAGAGCTCTCCGATCACTTACCAGCTGGACGGACGGCAGTATGTCATGACCAGCAGCGGCGGGGTCCTCTTCGCGTGGGCGCTGCCCGAGTCGACCGCCAACCAACCAGCGGTAAGCACCAACTAGCGAAGCGTGAACACAACATCAATCGTCGTGTCTACGATTACCGGTGCTCCGTTGAGGAGCGTGGGTTTGTAACGATATTGCACCACGGCATCTTTCGCAGCCGTCACTAGCAGGGGATGACCGCTGAGCAGCGTTATATTCCGGAGCGCGCCGTCTGGGCCGATCAGGACGTGAAAGCGCACCGTCCCGGATATCCGCGCAGCCATTGCCAGGGGCGGATAGACCGGCTCCGCTTTCTGAATCAGATTCGCTTCAGCGACAGCCGATCCGATGCGGACCTTTGGCTCAGACAATGGGCTCGCGTCGGGACCGGATGATGCGGAACGTGACTGCTGTGGGGTGAGCACGCTTCCCACAGATCCTTCAACGACCGCGTGGCCCGGGCTGTTGCTAGGAGGCGCGGGAGGCGGCGGAACGCTCGGAAGAGCGGCTGTACCGGACTTCTCCTCTTTCGCCTGCACGGCTCTTCTCATCCAGCTATCCGCTTGCTCCACGTCGCGCGTGTACTCGTCGGCCGAGCTGTCGAGGTCTGCGCGATAGCGAATCAGCAAATTCATATACGACATGGCGTCGTCGTACTGCGGGTCGATCTGCAGAGCGTGCTCCAGATTTCCAATAGCCTCGTTAAGGAGCGGAAGCCATTTGGAAGATAGCGGTTCGCGGACCTCCCGAACGACGATGGGGCCAGGGTCCCCGGGCCGCTGATTGGAATCCGTCCGCCCTTGGCGATCAAAAGGAAGAAACTGCGTCCAAGTGATTACCGCTGCGGAATACAGCGCCTCTTTGTTATCCGGATCAATGGCGAGCACCTTCCGGTACCATGTCGACGCATCATCGAATTTTTGCTCGTTGAAGAACAGCATGGCCATCGAAGAGGTCGCTTGAAGATCATTAGGATCGGAGTAGAGAGCACTTTCAAACTCCATGCGCGCCTTATCGGCGAACCGCTGGTTTTCGGAACCTTGCGCTCCCGGTATATACTGCGCCATCAGAGCCGTGCCCAGGTAAAGATGTGCCTGGATGTTCCTCGGCTCGGCGGCTAACACTCTGCGAAAGTCCGCTTCGGCCTCAGCGTATTTGGTTTCGCGAAAGGCACTGACGCCGTCCGAAAGGAGGTGCTGCGGATCCTGCGCACGCAAAACCCACGGAAGAAGAATGATCAGTGCGCTTACAGATCGCATAGCGGAACCTCGCTTCTGATTAGAACCCGTACTTACTGGAATATCCCAGCCCTGTTACCCTCTGATGCTCTCCGAATGAGTGAGAGACCCGGTGTGAAAGGCTGCCTCGTGTCCGCGTGCGGCGACCGGCTCTACTCCGACCAAATGGCCGTTACGCACGAGTAGCGCTTCATCGAAATTGTTCACCGTGGGACAGACATGACGCGGTAGCAGATAAAGAACCGATCCGACGGGCGGCAGCTTAGATCCCGCCGGAATAGCTATTGGAAGATGTTCCTCACTCGGCCTGAGCGGCTCCAGATCCGGTCGACCCAAAACGACGCAGGTAGGTACGCCCGCATCTGCGGAAACACTCTTGTGGCCTGCGTCGCAGGTGATTCTGTTCAACTTAGGATGGCTCACCACGGTAGAGAGAACGATTGCGGCCGGCCGGTATCCAAACTCTTCCGGAAGTTGAGCGAGACTCGTCGCGTCGTTAAACAACACGGTGCCCGGTGAGGCACGATGGAGAAACGAGGCACCTCCAAACGGCCTGTAAGTCATCGAATACGGGAAGGCGGGTGTTCCCGATGTGACGACTTCCGCCGCCGCAACTCGCGCATTCTCCAGCGCTGCAGTTATGCGAAGCAGACGGTCATATCCCATGTGCGCCTGCAACTCGCGCTCGATCCGATCGCTCGCGGATACGTGCCCATCGTAGTAATGAATCCCGCGAAACTGCGCACCGATAGACGAGGCAAGCGAGAGTAAGCCCGGAAGATTATAATCGTCCACTCCGGTCCGATCCATTCCCGGGTTCACGTCGACGAAGATACCGACACGAGTGCCGCGCCACAGGTCCACCTGCGAGGCATTTTCGACGAGCACGGAAACCTTCGCTTCAGGGTGCGCTTCCGCGATCTCGAGCACGCGGCGCGCGTTCGCGTTCACTACGGGAAACGCCAAGAGCACGTCGTGCGCGCCGCTTTGCAGCGCAACCGTCAACTCACGAGTCGTGGCGCATTTGAATTGACGAACTCCCGCATGAAGAAGCCGCTTGATCACCCACTGCATCTTGGCCGTCTTGAGATGAGGGCGCCACCGGTTCGGATCTCCGTCCAGAATTCGCAAAGTAGCCGCGATATTCGAGTCAACCGCGTCCGCATAGAGCAGGAGCGCTGGAGTGAGCAGTTGGTCGGGGCTCTCGATTTGGTAGGACGCGAGATCTGGGATCATTCGGCTGCCACAGTGAAAGCCGTCGCGCGGCGCATGATGTGATCGCCTTGTTGAACGGTAACCTGCGCTTGGTAGTCGCCGACCGGCAGCTTTGCCGATGCGATTACCGGGATGGAATTGATCTCGTCGGGCTCGCTCAATTGAGGCTCGTTGCGCGCTATCTCCGCGCCATCCCGGAAGAAGCGGATCGTCACCTTCGGCTTCGGCGCCCCGCCGGTTGGATAAACCACGAAGAAGAGCGATGTATCGGCATCCGCACTCGACCGGCTGCCGAGCTCCGGCGTAACCTTGCCCCCGCTGAATTCCAGCGGGTCGCCTGGGTCCCTCGGATCCGTGAGCGGCAGGAATTCATGCACCAGCGCGATGTCACTCAACGAGAGTGCCCCGCGCTGCGGAACAATCAGCACGGCGCGCTTCGTGCTTGCCCGATCGCCTTGGGAGTCGACCACCGCCGCCTCTACCGTGTAGCGCCCCGGAGCTAACGAAAGAGGTTTGGTAACAATCAAATCGCCCTTTTCGAACTGGTCGATCTTATCTCCAGGAACGTCGCGGTCGATATCTTGACTAATCTTGTCCACGACACTGCCCCGGCTATCTTTCACCAAAGCTAAGAACGTAGCGTGAAGGCGGACTTTCCCGTTCTGCGGATCAGCATGCGGTGTGATATTGGCAATGGGCAAATCAAACGCGATTTCATACGCAAAGCCGCTCTCCACCGGCCGAAATCGCATCGCCGCCATGCGGAAAGGAAATGCGCTCGGACCCGGCCGCCCTTCCAGGGCATGAAGCCCGGCCATCTCGAAAGGCAGAACAGCCTGCCCGTTCAGGTCGGGTAAAGCGTAGTAACCGTCACGGCTTTGCACGGTGAGCTTGGGATTCGAAACTGAAACCTGGATCTTCCGAAAATGTCCATCGTAGACGTCGGAAGCGGGCACATAGGAAATCTCGTAATGCGTGCGCACATCTTCCATCACGCGGAGCATAGCCCTAGCGATTTCATTGGTGTTTGCGACCAGAAATCCTCCCGTGCCGCGGGCGAGTTCGTCCATATTCTGCTGGACGTTGGCGACACTCCCTTCGATGATTTTGTCGTCCTGCTTCGCCATGGCCTCCGTCACCAAGGTTGGCCTCGAATGCTGGCTGGCGCTGATACTTGCGGCCGTACTAGCCATATTCGTGGCAAGAGCATCCGGGTCGCCGGTCTTGAGGCCGCGAACGTCGATTCCGTAAAAGCTGACATTTCCGCGATTTGCGGAACTAATCACGTTACTGATCAGGCTATGCTGGTCCGGCGGGAGGTTGAGCCCTTCCGAAAGGTAGAGCACGGTCTTACGCCCGGGAAGGGATGACTCATACTTCACAAGATTCATGAGCGCGACGACGGTTCGCATGCCCCCTTGGTACATGGCGATCTCCCGCTGGTCCGAGACGATCTTCGCTGCCGCTTGAGCACCCTCCGTAACGGCGACATCGGCTCCGCCGGTTCCTAGGTTTCTGGTTCGAGTTAAGTCAACGCTGGGCTGAATCGAGATTCCCCCGGGACCCCCTGCAACCGAATAATCGGCCTGGTTCATTACCGTCGCGTTATCTCGCGAAAGGCTGGAGTAGTTACCCACCGACGCGCGATCCGCTGCAGTTAGCAGAAGCGTACGATCGTGCGTAAACGACTGCAGCACATCCATTTGATAGTTCAGAGTAAAAATCGCAATGTACGTCGCGGGCCGTAGCTCCTGATTCAAAAAAGCCCTTACCGCGTCGTGAGCGTATTTTCGGGAATCGGGACTAATCTCGTCGAAGACAATGGATACAAAACTGGGTTCCTGCATCTTCCGTGGAGTTTCCGGTGCGACCCCAGTAGGTTCTGACGCCTTACTTACCTGCTCAACGGGCGGGTTCGTCTCCTTTCCCGTGATAAGGCGAAACGCCTTGATTGTTTGCGGAACGCCGTCTTCCGTAATCGCGAAGTCGGAGGGCTTTAGTTTTCGGGCGAGCTGTTTGTTTTTCTGACGGACGACAACGTCTAACACCACCTCTTTGACGCTACTCCGCACCAGAGGCTCATTAGATTCTAAGACGGGGGGTGACTGCCCGACCGATTGTGACTGCCAGAGGAGAGGAAGGAAAGCGAGGATGGTGATGCGAGACATGGCCACCTAATGCTCAAGCCAAGTCTACTATAGGTTTTGATATTAACAATTCCAAACCCAAGGTGGCACCCAGCTAAGCTAGGTGCCACTTCGAACCAAAAAGCTAAATTTGGTTACTGGCCAGCCGTCGGGGAAAGCTTATAAACGGTACCCATTCCGGAGGTTCCGCCGAAGTAGGTTGTTCCATAGACAGTAGCGCTGCTGATGGTCGGGCTATCTAGGGGGTTTGCACCATCCGCTCCGCCGAGGAAAGAGTAAAGGATGTTTTGCGTCCACTGACCACCGGCTTGGGTCGGGGGAACTAACGCGAACACATTTCCAAACCCTGAGAAATCGAAAGTGGTGCCGTAAAGTTTGCCGCTGGTGCTGCTGTACCGAAGCGATGAGCTAGGATTCGCGCCGTTGGTCTCATCGAAAGTGAAGATTACGGTGAACGTGAATGGTCCGCCCTGCGTTGCTGGAGCGCCGATCGTGTAAATGGTGCCGGAACCTGAGCCGCCCAGGAATGTCATGCCATAAAGAACGTGACTCTTCGGGTTGAGAAACAGACCGCCGTAAGGCTCAGAGCCATCCGTTGTCCCATTAAAGTTGTACAGCGTGGTGTAGGTATAAGTTCCCGGGGTAACTTTCGAAGGGGTCAGCTTGAATACCGTTCCGGAATTGTTGATTCCGCCGAATGTTGCCGTTCCGTAGAGGCTTCCAACCGTGTCCATAATCAAACCAGCGTAGGGCTGTGATCCGTCCATTCCGCCGGTGAAGCTATACAGAACTGTCTCCGTCCAGGAGTTGCCGCTGGGGGTCAACTTAAACACCGTTCCATTACCGGACGCTCCGCCGTACGTTGTTGTCCCATAGAGCGCTCCGTTGCTGTCCTGAATCAGATTTGAATTCGGGGTACCCACCGTCCGCGCCGCCAGTGAACTTATAGATGGGAGTGTAGGTGGGAAAGCTGCCCGATGAAGAGGCTATTCGGAAAACTACACCGTTCGGCTGTCCGTTGCTATTCTCAGCGGTCCCGTAAATCGCTCCGTCGCTGCCGAATAGCAAACCCGCTGCGGGTTGCCCTCCGTCTTCTGCGCCCGAGAATGCGTAGAGAACAGTGGAGGTCCAAGTTCCGCCTGTTTGGGAGAGCTTAAACACGGTGCCGTTGTTTGTGGCATTGCCTCCATTTAACGTCGTTCCATAAAGATTACCCGAACTGTCGATAATCAGGTTTCCGTTTGGAAAAGCGCCGTCGAGTACGCCCGAGAAATTGTGCAATACAGTTTCAGTGATGGATTGAGCGGAAGCTGCTCCGATGGTCAGAGACACGGCGGCGAGAATCGCGCACTTGTGGAATGAAGCCCTTTTACGATTTTTTTGCAGCATATTTCCTCCTAAATTCAAACCTGTTACCAGTGCGTAATACACACCTGTACTGGAAGATAGCAGATCGCAGACTTTCCAAGAATTGAACGACCCGTAAGAAAGTATGTCGTTATACAAAAACGTGAGGTAAGGAACTGGGTCCTTGTTATCGTACAGCTAATGAGCAAGTTCGCTTTTTTGTTGGGAATTGTCAGCCTGTGTACTGCCTCAGCCCAGAAGAGACCGGTTACTCTGCAGGATCTGGGGAGACCCCGCCCTGTGCACGGCGTAGCTCCTGTATGGGCGTCAGACGGAAAACGGTTCGCCTACGTGGAAGAGAACAAGTTATACGTGTTTGACATCGCATCAAAAGCGAAAGGCGAGATAACCGCGATGAGCCGGCTGGAACAAGCCGCGGCTAAGGTCTCCGAGCCGGAAGCTTTCGACTGGACCAACCGCCGGGTCAGCGAAGATCCGGTCCAATGGTTTTCCTCGGGAGACCGTCTGTTGGTCGATGCGGGCGGCGATTTGTTCGTTGTCTACCTGGGGCAGCAGAGTGGCGGAGCGGCACGTTTCGATCAGCTCACCAACACCGCAATGCAGGAGTACGATCCGAAGCTTTCTCCGGACAATCGGTTCGTCTCCTTTCGCCGGGAGCACGACCTCTATGTGCTTGAGATCGCCACAAAACAGGTCAGACGCCTCACTGCGGATGGTTCCCCAACGCTTCTGAACGCGGAGCTCGACTGGGTGTATCCGGAAGAACTGGACCTGGGAACTGCCCACTGGTGGTCGCCGGACAGTCAGCACATTGCGTTTCTGCAATCGGACATTCATGCCGAACCGGTCTTCCCGCAGGTTTCGCTTCTCAAGCCGGCTGCTCTGCTCGAACCGGAACGTTTTCCGAAGCCGGGCGACTCAAACGCGGCAGTCCGGCTGGGCGTAGTCGGCGTCGGCGGCGGCGCAACCAAGTGGATGGATTTGGGAGAAACACAAGACCACCTTCTGGCACGAGTGACCTGGCTCCCGGATTCTAAATCCGTTTCTGCGATGCGCCTGAACCGCGTCCAGAACACGCTCGATCTGTTAGCAGCTGATGTGGACAGCGGCCATTCCCGCACGTTGATCCACGAGACCGACCCATTCTGGATCAACGTCAAAGACGAGCCCTTCTTCTTCCGCAACGGGAAAAGCTTCATCTGGGAAAGCGAACGGGACGGCTTCAGGCACTTCTATCTGTACGGTGCCGACGGGCAACTCAAACATCAGATCACTTCTGGTGAATGGGTCTGTGACCGTCTGATGGCGGTCGACGAAGCCGACGGCCGGATCTTCTTCTCCTCCAATGAGGAAAGTCCGGTGGAGATGAATCTCTACGAGGTTGATCTGAATGGAAAGCACCGGACCCGTTTGACTCCCGGGCAGGGGGTCCACGGTGTCTCCGTCAGCCCACACGGAGAATACTTTACGGATACGTTCTCGAATGTCAGCACGCCTCCTTCCCAGACACTCCGCAACCGGAAGGGTGAAGAGGTGATGGTTTGGATGACTCCCGACCTAGCCGTGCAGAATACATTCACTCTCAGCGTGCCGCAAATCGTGCAAGTTCCGGCTAGCGACGGGGAAACGCTCTTCGGCAGACTGGTCAAGCCGGTGCCCTTTGATCCCGCTAAGAAATACCCGCTGATCGTTGAGGTCTACGGCGGCCCAGATGTGCAGATTGTGCACAACTCCTGGTCCGGGGCCAACTTAGAGCAAGTCTATGCGGCAAACGGCTATGTCGTATGGCAGATGGACGGGCGAGGGTCCTCGGGACGGGGTCATAAGTGGGAGTCCGCGATTTTCCACAACATGGGTCAGCGGGAATTGGAAGATCAACGCACCGGTATCGAGTTCGTGAAGAAGATGGGCTTTGTTGACCCGGCACGCATTGGGATTACCGGTTGGAGCTATGGCGGTTACATGACCCTTTACTCCCTGGTGAACGCGCCCGATCTCTTCAAAGCAGGGGTGTCGGGAGCGCCCGTTACAGACTGGCGAAACTACGACAGCATTTACACGGAAAGATATATGGGTTTGCCCGACGCAAATAAGGACGGATACGATCGGAGTTCACCGCAAACGCACGCCGCACAACTGCAGGCGAAGCTCCTCATTATCCATAACATTGAGGACGATAACGTGCATTTCGCTAACACCCTTCAAATGGCTGCGGCACTGGAAAGGGCAGACCGGCAGTTCCGCATGGTCGTCTA
>CAVTXC010000015.1:0-410793 GCA_963738525.1 Bryobacterales bacterium | reverse complement strand
TCACGGTGTCCCAAGAATTGGTGGATTCGCTGAACGAGCCGCTGACCTGGGTGTAGGCGGCTCGAAACGATATCACCTCACGCAGTTTGTAGTCGTTTATGCGCCCGCTGCTGTAGCCGCCATGAGGAGCTAGTGCACTTGGAGCAAGGGAGTCGATGGTGTGTTCAAAGGGGTGGGTAATCCGCCCGGCGACGCCGGTGCCGTAAGCGTGAAATTGAAAACCGTGTTTGATCATGATCTACTCCAGGTCCAGCGAGAATTGTTCGACGAGGTTACCGTCCGACCCGGGGCCGCCTTTCACCAGGAACGTATATCGCCCGTGCGGATAGCGCGCTTTGGGCAGTAGCAGGTTGTAGCTCTTTCCCTGAGCTTGGGCGGGCGCGATCACGGTTGCTGATTTTAACCCGTTTCCACCGATTTCGATCAGATAGTTTTGGTAGGAATGCGAGTCGATGTAGAAGGAAACGGCGAAATAGCGGCTATCGCCAGAGACAGAGGCGGTGTGCGCACCACGGGCGACATCGAGAGGCACACTGCTAATCAGCTGTGGTTCACTGAGCTGCGCTAATTCCCCCTGAAGACTCCGGTGATCCCGCAGCCAAAGTCCGGAAACGGCCAACAAGGCCAAAGCTGGCATGACGAATCCTGCTTGCCGCCATTCGAACCGAAACCAATCTTTCCATGACGACGTTTCCTTCTGCTGTTTCGATTTCGCAACTTGCACAGGGGTGACAGCCTGGCCCAGGAATTCCGCCGCCGCATTATCCGCCAGCATTACTCCGAATTTAATTTCCTCGGCACAAATGCCGCATTCGAAGAAGTGTTCTTCGAAATCCGCGCCGGTCTCGCCGAGGGTACCCAAGAGGTACTTCTCCACTGCTTGTGACCGAACGGCCTCCTCGTGGTCCATTCTGTTGTTAGCCCCTACCCTTAGCTGTCATTCCGGAAGAGTTCGTTACAAAAGTTAACCAGCGACGGAGTATTTCTTTAACAGCATAGTTTTAAAGCGACCGCGTGCCCGGTGCAGCAAGACGCGAAGATAATCACCATCTACATTCATTTCGCGGCAGATCTCCGCCTTGTCGCGCTCTTGCAAAAATACGGCGCTGAGCAGATTTCGATCTTTGTCGTTCAAGTCGTCGAGGACGGTGCGCACCAAAGCGCGACGTTCGGAACTGACGAAGTCGCTTTCGGGATCCGGACGCCAATCGGCCTGTTCCGGAGCGTCTTCATCGGGCTGTCCGTGCCGTTTCTGACTTCGGTAGGTTTCGAGCAGCACATTCTGGGCGATGGCATTCACGTAGCCTCCCAGGCGTTCAGGATGGCGCAGCCCGCGCTCCCGGCGAATATTGGTCAGTACCCGGAGGAGCGTTTCCTGGCGCGCGTCTTCGGCAGCTTCCAGGGATCGAAGACGCGAACGCAGTTTCGCCGTTAGCAGCGGACCAAAGTAGGAAGCGAAATGTCTCTCGGTTTCCTCATCGCGCGCTATGAGCCTGTCAATATAGGCTGAATTGAATTCCTGGATTTGCTGTTCCTCTCGCCGAAGACTCACGATTATACTTCGACGAAGGTGCTTTCAGAAGCTCTCCCAGACGAAAGCCTGAAAGTGGCGCAGCGACCGGAAGCCGAGGCGTTCATAGAGTTGCATGGCTTTGCGGTTCGAACTGGTGACGGTCAGAGTCACGCGTTTGCAGCCGCGCAACCGGAGGAGGAGAAGACTCTGGCGAATCATCTCGTAGCCCACTTTCCGTCCTCGGATGTCACGGGCGACACATACCTGCGTGATGTGCCCGACCTGATCGCCGACGCTGCTGGTCAGGCATAAGCCGCACATCCACCCAGTGGCGCGCTCAAAGGCAGCGAGCGAGGCGGCTTGAACGAAGTTCCCGCAACCGGGGTACTGCACGATGTTATAGAGAAATCGACGCGCCCCGGCTACGGAGCGGTATTGATCGTTGATCAACGCGTCCACATGGCCCGTGTAAGCGGAGGCGATTAGGGTGGCAGCGGAATCCTGAAAGTGCTGTGCCCACGGTTCGATCAAGACTCCGTCCGGGGGCGCGGGGGGTAACTCGTCGACGCGATCGAGATCGATCAACAAGAAATCTCGATCGAACGCTTCCAGCTGATTCATCCGCGGTAAGCGGCGTTCGGTCTTGCCGAGCAGGATTAGCTGGCTTTCCACGCGGCGAACGTGAGGGGTACCAACAAGATCCTCCAGAACGTGGGAGAGCAGTCGGTATTCGTTTTCAGCGGTTTGATATCCACTCCGAAGGTAGAGATCTCCAATGATCCCTTTGTGTTCCTCAAGAACGGAATAAGCGTAGCCGACCACACCCGATTCGCCGATGAGAACGGCGCCGTTCAGTCCGCGAATCTCGGCGAATTTACGAACGAGTTCGGCGGATCGCGCGAAATCCCAATCCAGGGTATCGCGCCAAAACTCAGTCTCCTCGCGAAGCAGAGACAGCAGGTCGGCCGCGCCCACGCGACGGAGATCCCAGAGCTGCAGGCCGGGCTGGAGAACAGCCGCCATGACGTTTCGTTTATAGCAGAATCATGTGGGACGTGCGCACTGGCGCAATACACCCCGGGCAATACCTAGGATTTCCTCCGGCGAAATGGCGGAGAGCGGCATCCGAGCCGTAACTGCGACGTGTTTCCCCAAAGGGGCCCAAACCGCTGGATCAGTAGGTCCGAAGAGCGCGATTACGGGAGTTCCAACGGCCGCCGCTAAGTGCGTGATCCCGGAGTCGTTTCCGATAAAAAGTTTGGCGCGGGACAGCCAGCAGCCGAGCTCGGCAAGATCGGAGATGCGAACGGCGTCATCCAGCACGTCTTCGGATCCGGCGCAAAAACGCACATCGCTTAATAGCGAGGCGAGCCCCCGGAAGTTCTCCAGGGGCCACTGCTTGGCGGGATTGGAAGCAAACGGGTGCATTACAACAAACGATTCGCGAGGCGTGGCGAACAGAAGCTGCGGAGGGTGAACTCGGGCTCCGACCTGATCGCAATAGAACTGCGTGGCGTGCACACGTGAGTTGGCAGGGAGGGCTGCATGGAAGACGAAAGGAAAGCCGGACACCTCATTTTGAAAATCGCTTCGATTCGAGCCGTACCACGAGTGGATCTCATCGAACTGGCTCAGACGATCAAAGACGTCCGCCGAGGGAAGAAGGCCTATGCGGTCCAGACCCGCTGCTCCAAGGGACATTGCCCGGTCCGCGAATCTCGCGAGGGGTACGTTCTGTTCGGCGCACCAAACCTCCGTATACCGGCTCTGTAGCGATTCCAGGGCGGGGAGGGAGAGCAAGAAGTCTCCGATCGCGCCGGGGCGAATCAGCAGGCGTCGGCAGTCGGGCAGAATACGATCAGGTTCCTGCATTGCGAGAATCACATGACGGCAGGACGGACTGCAAATGCTTTCCAGAAGGCAAAAGATCTCCATCGGGCTGCAATCCGCCATTTATGTCTCGGCCGGAGCACTCCACTTCCTGAAAACGCGAAGCTACCTTCAGATTGTGCCGCCCTTGATTCCCTGGAAGGAAGCGAGCGTGTACGTGAGCGGCGCGGCCGAAATCGCCGGAGGTATCGGCTTGCTGATCCCTTTGCTTCGCAAGCCGGCATCGCAAGGGCTGGCTTTGCTCCTGATTTGCGTGTTTCCTGCCAACGTGTACATGGCTGCCAATGCCGTGCAAGTCACAGAATTCCACATTCCCCAAGCCTTGTTGTGGGCACGGTTGCCGGTTCAAGGCCTCCTAATCTGGTGGGTACTATGGTGCGCGGCGGAGAAAAGAGCGGCATCGAACAAGGTTGCCGGATCCAAAACACCCCTATCTCGATCAAATTAGAATGGTGAATAGGTGATGCTCTCTCCCAAGCTGACGGCCGAGCCCTTTCGGAAGGCGAGCAGCGTCCTGCAAGCCGTGGGGAACACACCGCTTTTGCGCCTGGCGCGACTTACGCAGGAGTATCCCGGGATTGAGATCTTTGGGAAGGCCGAATACTTCAACCCTGGTGGATCAGTGAAGGATCGTCCGGCATCGCGCATGATTGCAGAGGGTGAACGGAGCGGCCGTCTCACTCCGGAGAAGATCCTCATCGATTCCACGAGCGGGAATACCGGGATTGCGTACGCGATGATCGCGGCGGCCAAGGGCTACAGGGTGAAACTATGCCTGCCCCGCAACGCGTCGCCGGAACGGAAACGCATCCTCCAGGCTTACGGAGCGGATATTGTCTTCACGGATCCTGGAGAGGGATCGGACGGAGCGATCCGCAAGTGCCGCGAAATATACTCCGCGGATCCAGAGCGCTACTTTTATCCGGATCAGTACAACAATCCCGCCAACTGGCAAGCTCACTTCGATACCACCGGACCTGAGATTCTGGCGCAGACGGAGGGTGGCATTACTCATCTGGTGGCGGCACTTGGTACAAGTGGCACATTCATGGGGGTTGCCCGGTATTTGAAGCGCGAAAAGCCATCGGTCGAGTGCATCTCCGCACAACCGTCTTCCGGGTTTCACGGACTGGAGGGATTGAAACATATGCCGAGCGCGATTGTCCCTGGTATTTACGATCCTTCGCTTGCCGATCGCAATCTCTGGCTAGAAACGGACGAAGCGCACGCCATGGTGAAAAGGCTCGCGCGCGAGGAGGGTTTGCTGGTGGGCATTTCGGCCGGGGCGAACGTCTGCGGCGCTCTCCGAATCGCGAACGAATTGCGGGACCAAGGGCGCGGAGGCGTGATTGTGACGATTCTGTGCGACGGCGCGGATAAGTATCTCAGCGAATCGTTTTGGGATGATGAGAACTCAACCAAAGAAGCAAACGCGGCAAGATGATTCACATTGAAGAGAGTCCCTGGCGGAATATGATCGCGCACGCCGAAGCGACTTACCCCGACGAATGTTGCGGGGTGATGCTCGGGAGCGTAGACGAGATGAAGATCGTGCGTCAGGCGGTGGCCCTGGACAACGTGGCGGAAGGGTCTCAAAGGGCGCGGTACGAATTAGCTCCCGAGGATCTGATTCGCGCGGATCGGGAAGCGCGCACACATGGAATGGATCTGGTGGGCATCTACCATTCCCATCCCGATTGCGATGCGTATTTCTCGCAGACGGATTTGAAGAACTCCTGTCCGTGGTATTCCTTTGTCGTTTTGTCGATTCAGAATGGACATTTCCACCACGCGAACAGCTTTCTGCCGAATGCGGAACAAACGGAAGCAAAGAAGGAAGAGATGACATGCCCAAAGTTTTAATTCCAACGCCGCTCCGGCAATATACGGACAAGCAGAGTGAAGTAGAGGTTTCCGGCGATACCGTCGGTGACGTGCTCGGGGCATTGACTGCCAAGTACGCAGAGCTTCGCAAGCAGTTGTATAGCGACTCCGGCGCTCTGCGAAGTTACGTGAATATCTACGTGAACGACGAAGATATCCGCTATTTGGAAAAGTCGGCTACGAAGGTGGAAGGCGGCGACACGCTGACCATCGTACCTAGCATCGCCGGAGGCAGCGCGGTGGACGAAGCGGCACCGCCCCAGACCCGGACGGCGTCGACCGAGTTGACCAATGAGGAGATCCTGCGTTATAGCCGCCATCTAATCATGCCAGAGGTGGGCATGGAAGGGCAGCTGAAGCTGAAGAATGCGAGCGTCCTGCTGATCGGCGCGGGTGGGCTGGGTGCGCCGTTAGGGTTATATCTTGCTGCGGCGGGGATCGGCCGCATTGGACTTGTGGATTTTGACGTAGTCGATCATACGAACCTCCACCGGCAAGTCATTCATGGCACAAAGGATGTAGGCCGCAAAAAGCTCGACTCGGCAGCGGATCGGATGCGCGATATCAATCCGAACGTGAAACTCGAGCTGCACGAACTCGCTTTGAATAGTGAGAACGCGCTCGAGATTCTCAAAGACTACGACATCATCATCGACGGCACGGATAATTTTCCGACCCGGTATCTCGTCAACGATGCATGCGTGCTGCTGGGCAAGCCGAACGTGTACGGGTCCATATTCCGGTTTGAAGGACAAGCAACTGTTTTCGCTGCTCCGGGGGGGCCGTGCTATCGATGTTCCTATCCCGAGCCACCCCCTCCAGGTCTGGTACCGAGTTGTGCGGAAGGCGGAGTCCTCGGGATTTTACCCGGTATCATCGGGGTGATTCAGGCTACGGAAGCAGTCAAGTTGATTGTGGGAATTGGGGAGCCGCTCGTGGGGAGACTCTTGCGCTATGACGCCCTCGAGATGCGTTTTCGCGAGTACAAGGTGCGTCGCGACCCCGAGTGCCCTGTATGCGGTGATCATCCGACAATCAAGCGCTTAATCGACTACCAGGAGTTTTGTGGTATTCCTCAACAAGTGGCCAACGCGGAACCGTTAAAAGGCGAATTGGACGTCACCGACGTTAAACAGAAGATAGACCGCGGCGACGAATTCATCTTGCTGGACGTACGCGAGCCACATGAGTACCAGATCGCGAATATCTCGAAAGCGAAGCTGATTCCGCTCGGAGAATTAGGGAAGCGAATGGGCGAGCTTGATCGCAATGCGGACATTGTTGTTCACTGCAAGAGTGGCGGCCGTAGCGCGAAAGCCGTGGAGCTTTTGAAGCAGCAAGGGTTTCAGCGAGTTGCGAACATGCGGGGTGGAATCTTAGCGTGGAGCGACAAGGTTGACCCGAGATTACCTAAGTACTAGGTTGCGCCAAGCCTTTGACCGGGCTAGCCAGTGACGCACGGACCATTTGTAGAAATTGTTCGGCGGTGAATGGTTTGGAGATAAGGTGGACAGTTCCTTCCGAACCTCCCGGTAGGGTAGTCGCTGCACCGTAGCCCGACATATAAACCACCTTCAAATCGGGCCGTTCCGCTAGCATCTCGCGGGTCATGTCCGGCCCGCTAAGTTTGGGCATCACAATGTCGGAGATCACCAAGGCAAGCTCGTCTTTGTGAGCACGAAATGCTTCCAGCCCCGACTTACCACTCGGGGAGCAGAGAACCCGAAACCCGGCGTTGCGAAGAACGGCGCTGCAGACATCCAGGATAAGCGGTTCGTCATCCACTAGCAGCACTGTCCGTTCGTTTTCATCCGACATTGACAGGTGCGGCTGCAAGCAGCGTGCCAAAACGTGCCAGTTTTCGGGTGTTCTCGTGTTTTCTGGAGGATCAACAATCGTTACGGAAAGTCTTACGCCGCAAGATATACTCGTCAAATTGGCTGAAGAGAAGTCCCCCGCGCACTTTACCGAAATATTTGAACAGTTAGGCCCGGGGTTGATCACGGGCGCGGCGGACGACGATCCATCCGGAATTTCAACATATTCCGTAAGCGGAGCGGCTTTTGGATATGCGCCACTCTGGACCGCTCTCTTTTCTTTTCCCCTGATGTGTGCGGTGCAGCTGATGTGCGCGCGGCTCGGCATGGTGACCGGAAGGGGTCTGGCAGGCGTGATTAGGGGGCGCTACCCGCGATGGGTTCTGTGGTCCTGCTGTCTGCTCCTGGTAATCGCCAACATCTTCAACATTGCCGCGGATCTGGCTGGGATGTCAGCCGCCCTGCAGTTGGTGACAGGCGTTCCCGGAGTTTATTGGACCCCGGTGTTCGCGATAGCTATCGTTGCAGCCCTAATCTTCTCGTCTTATCGCGCGGTGGCAAGAACGTTCAAGTATCTAACTCTCGTCTTATTCGCGTATATCATCGCGGCGTTCTTGGCTCATCCCGACTGGCACGCTGTTCTGAAGGCCACGTTCGTCCCAAATTTTCAGTGGAATAAGGAGTACCTGTCGGTGCTGGTCGGGATACTCGGAACGACCATTTCGCCTTACCTGTTTTTCTGGCAGGCGTCTCAAGAGGTTGAGGAAGAGTGGGCCAAAGGACGAACGACAACGTTGCGAAGGCGGGGAGCGACGCGGGCTGAAATTAATGCCACGCGCAACGATGTCGTGATTGGAATGTTCTTTTCGAACCTGGTGATGTACTTCATCATTCTCACCAGCGCGGCAACGCTGCATGCCCATGGACTCACCCACATTGAATCGGCGCAAGAAGCGGCAATGGCACTCCGGCCTTTAGCCGGTAATCTGGCTTACCTTCTGTTCACGATCGGGATCATTGGCACGGGCGTGCTCGCGATACCGGTGTTGGCGGGATCGTGCGCCTATGCGGTCTCGGAAGCGTTCGCGTGGCGGGCATCGCTGCGATCGCGGCCGGGAATTGGTAGAAAGTTCTATACGGTTTTAGGTATTGCGGTGTGTCTTGGGGTCATTATCGACTTGGCGGGATTTGATGCGGTAAAGATGTTGTTCGCCTCGGCCGTGTTGAACGGTGTTCTGGCGCCACCGCTCATTGTGGTCGTGTTGCTTCTTACAAGCGACCCCGTAGTGATGGGGGAGTGGGTAAACACGCCGTTTCTGAAGTGGGTGGGCTGGACATGTGTTGTGTTGATGACAGTTGCGGCATTGGGCATCCTGGTCGTTTAGGATCTCCGTTCACATTTGAGCCGTTTGCACCGATCACGAAGTGAAATGCAACACGAAATGGGCAGTGAACAGCATGTCTATTTCAGATGACAAGGTCGAGAATGGGTTGAGGGATTCGATTCCTCCAAGGAGAAACAAATGAAGAGGCAATTTCTCGCGATTATTTTTGCAGCTGCACTAACTGTTCCGGTCACCTTCGCCCAAGCCGGCGGCGGCGCAGGCGGAGCTGGCGGTAGCGGTGGTGGTTCCGGGTCCGGGTCGGGATCTTCGGGCAGCAGCTCAAGCGGGACGTCAACCGGGAATTCAAGTCCTTCCGGTGCTAGTGGTTCCATGGACCAAAGCGGTAGCGGGTCGAGCAGTTCCACGAGCGGCACGAAGAAGCACCACAAAAAGAGCAAGAGCACGGGTTCCACGAGCGATTCCGGATCGAGCACCGGGACGTCTGGTTCCAGCACGGGATCGGGAAGCACCTCTCCGCAGTAAGGATTTGCGGGTTGGGGATAGCTTGATAGCTATCCTCAACCCCGCATTTTTTCAGCCCACCTCAAGTACCGAAACAAATCCCTCCTCCACAGCCAGCAGAGTTTCCAAAAGCGTGCCGGACCAATCTGGTCGGCGTGCACGCCGGAGTACGTTTCGAGACGCCAAAGAAGATAAGCGCTGCGCCAGGGGCGAAACCGAGCACCGCTGGTGAGCCTCCATAAGATGGAGAGCACTATTCGCCTGTGCTAGAAGCGCGCGTCGCGCTGATGCTTTCCTTCGTCGCGTAATAACCCGTGCGGGTGCGGACTAAAGGATGATTTGGAGCGTTCGCAACGACCCTCACGGTGTGATACGCACCATCCATCGCCCGGTCAGTGGGGGTGTAGCCCAAGGTGTACTGATTTCGAATATCATGCGCGACTTGGTGGGCAATCTGCTCGACCTCGTTCACCTCCTTAGGGAAGAACGCCATTCCCCCGGTCGCTTCGGTTAATGCGAGCAATGCGCGTTTCGCGCGCTTGGCCTCGCGTTTTTCTTCTTCACTGAGGAGGCCGATGGCATAGATCACTACGTCGCTGCTTTGAGCTTCACGGACGAGATTTTCCAGGCTTACCATGCTGGCGTTGTCGTCGCCGTCCGTAACAACGAGGAGCACACGTTTGTCGCGCTTGGCTTTTTCCTTCTCGTGATCGATTGACATGCGGATCGCATCGCGCATCGCTGTACCGCCGCGAGAGTCAATCTTGCTCAGGCCCTGCTCCATCTTGGCGATACTGCTGGTGAAATCCTGGTCGAGAAAAGCCTCGTCGTTGAAGTTAACGATAAAAACTTCGTCTTCCTTGTTGGAATCTTTCACGAGAGTAATGGCGGCGGACTCCACGCGGGAGCGTTTATCGCGCATGCTTCCACTCGAATCCACAATGATGCCAAGTGACACGGGCACGTCTTCTCGCTTGAAAAGCTTGAGTTGCTGCGGAACTCCGTTGTCGAACACCTCAAACTGACCCTGGCTTAAGGTGGTGACCAGATGACCACTCTTATCTTGAACAGTGGCGGGTAAAATCACCAACCGCGTGTCCGTACTAAAGCTGTAATCCTGCTGCTGCGCGAAACTCAGGCTAGGCAATGAGGCGGACAAGCACAGTGCGGCGGCAAGGAACGCATTACTGCGTAGGCGCATAATAACCCAATCTCCAGCTCGCGCGAAGTGGCGGCAGGCCACGCGGTTGCACGAGTTGCACCTTGACGCGGCGATACTTCCCATCTCGGCCAGCATTGGTCGGCGTGTATCCAATCAAGTATTCGTTGCGCAATTCTATTCCAATTTTAGCGGCAATGTCGGGAAGGTCGTTTAGGTTCTCGACCGGGAAGTGGCGGCCGCCGGTTTGTTCCGAGATCTCGCTCAGCAATCCGGGTCCGGAGAGCTCTTCCGCCGTTCGACCGCGCGACCCGATTGGTTCAAAGATTCCGATGGCATAGATCTGGACGTCCGCTTCACGCACCAGGTTCTTGATCTCGCTCTCCGTATAACGACTGCTGTTATCGCCGCCATCGGAGATGATGAGCAAGGCCTTGCGAGGGTTGTGGGCCTTGCGCATCGTGTGGAGCGAAAGATAAACGGCGTCGAGCAGAGATGTCCGTCCTTTGGATTGGGTAAATGTCAGTTTGTTTTGTATCTGTTCGAGATCTGACGTGAAGCCATTTACCAGTTCGGGGCGATCGTTGAATTCAACGAGGAAAAACTCATCTTCGGGGTTGGCAGTTTTGAAGAACTGCGAAACGGCCTGGCGGGATTTATCAAGCTTTTGGCCCATACTGCCACTGGTATCGAATACAACACCAATGGACAGTGGAGCATCCTCGCTCGAGAAATAGCTCACCTTCTGTTCGGCTTTATCTTCGAAGATCCGGAAGTTTTCTTTTTCGAGCCCAGTGACGAACCGATTCAACTGATCGGTAACGGTAACCGGGATCTGGACAACGGTGGTGTCGACCCGGATGTTCGCTTTTGGCGCGGGAGGTTCTTTGTCGCCAGGACGCGCTCGGGGTTCAATATTTACATTCGGGGGAACAGCAGAGACGGGTTTTGTGTTCTCGGCGGAGCGGGCGCTAAACGAGAGGGTTACTGCTAGCACCCCGCATACGGCAAGTTGGCAGATTCGCATGCCGCGCTTCCTTTATGTCGGTCAGTCTAGCATAGGGTGGTTGTGTAGTAACATAGCGTGTGCACCGCAAAGTCCTGGGTGTAATCCCCGCTCGGTACGCCTCATCTCGGTTCCCTGGAAAAGCCCTCGCCACCCTAGCTGGAAAAACTCTGATCCAGCACGTGTACGAGCGTGTGCGCATGGCCCGCTATGTAACCGACGTTGTGATCGCCACAGACGACGCCCGCATTGCTGAGGAAGCACGCCTTTTTGGCGCCGCCGTTCGTATGACGCGGTCCGACCATGCATCGGGAACCGATCGCGTGGCGGAAGTGGCTTCCGCGGATAACGCGGCAATTATCGTGAACATACAGGGCGACGAACCGATGATCGATCCGGGAGCGATCGATGCGGCTCTTCTGCCCGCCTTTGAAGAACCGGCGATCCCGATGGTGACGCTTAGCAAGCGGATCGAAGACCCGCGTGAAGTTTCAGATCCGAATGTGGTGAAGGTGGTGACGGATCGATTTCAGAATGCGATCTATTTTTCGCGTTCGACCATTCCGCATGTTCGAGTGGGCGGAGCCGAACCTGTTTATTACAAGCACACCGGTCTGTATGTTTATCGCCGCGACTTTTTACTTCGGTATCCGGACCTGCCGGTTGGACCGCTCGAAGAGGCGGAGCGGTTGGAGCAACTCCGAGCGTTGGAAAACGGATTCAAGATTCGAGTGGTCGAGACGGAGTACGAGAGCTTCGGGGTGGACACTCCCGAAGATCTTCATCGAGCGAAGTACCTATTCGAGCATGCGCTCATGGCGACGGGAGGAGTAGAACGCGAGAATGGCTAAGTGCATCTTCGTAACAGGCGGGGTGGTTTCGTCCCTGGGAAAAGGGATTGCGGCAGCGTCCATCGGCTGTCTGTTAGAGAGCCGCGGATTGAAGGTGACGCTACAGAAGTTCGATCCGTATCTGAATGTCGATCCTGGCACCATGAGTCCTTTTCAGCATGGGGAAGTATTTGTCACCGATGACGGCGCGGAAACGGATCTCGATCTTGGGCACTACGAACGATTCACCCACGCTCATCTGACGCAGAGCAACAACCTGACATCCGGCCGCATTTACGAACAGATCATCCTGCGCGAGCGGCGGGGGGACTACCTGGGCAAGACGGTTCAGGTGATCCCGCACGTGACGAATGAGATCAAGGCGGCGGTCCGTAAGGTGTCTGAAGGCGTGGATGTCGTGATCGTCGAGATCGGCGGAACGGTCGGCGACATTGAGTCGCTTCCGTTTCTTGAGGCGATTCGCCAACTGCGGCATGAACTTGGCCGTGAGAATTCGCTGTTTGTCCATGTGACGCTGGTGCCCTGGATTGCGGCAGCGCAAGAGCTGAAGACCAAGCCGACGCAGCACAGCGTGAAGGAGCTGCGCGCGATCGGCATTCAGCCGGACATTCTGTTATGCCGCGCCGAACGATTTCTTCCCGACGAGATGAAGGAGAAGATCGCGCTGTTCTGTGATGTGGAAGTGCACGGCGTGATTACGGCGCGAGACGTGGATTCCGTATACGAGGTCCCTCAGGTGTTTGGAGAAGAGGGCGTAGACGAGATCGTACTGAAGCAACTCAAGATCACGGCGGGAGATCGGGACTTATCGCAATGGAGCCGCATGCTCGACCGGATGCGGAATCCACTGGACGAGGTGACGATTGGCATCGTCGGCAAGTACGTTGAGTACGAGGACTCGTACAAGAGCCTGAAAGAAGCTTTGCTCCATGGCGGCGTAGCGCATCGCACCAAAGTGAACATCCAGTGGATTGAAGCCGAGAGCCTGGAGCAGGACGACTGGCGCGGATACATGGGCGGGTACCATGGCCTGCTGGTGCCGGGGGGTTTCGGAACGCGGGGAATCGAGGGGATGATCCGAGCCATTCGGTATGCGCGTGAGGACCGGGTGCCCTACTTCGGTATTTGTCTTGGGATGCAGACTATGGTGATTGAGTTTGCGCGGCACGTCGCGGGCCTTGAAAAGGCAAACTCGACGGAGTTTAATCCCAATACGCCGCACCGCGTGATCTACAAGCTGCGCGAGTTGAAGGGAGTTGACGAGCTTGGCGGGACGATGCGACTGGGGGCATGGCCATGCGTGTTGCAAGAGGGCAGCTTTGCACGGAAGGCATATGGTTCAGAGGAGATCAGCGAGCGTCATCGCCATCGGTATGAGTTCAACAGGGATTATGAAGGAACACTGACTGCAGCGGGTTTACGGATTACAGGCGAGACGCCGGACCGCACGTACGTCGAGATCTGCGAAGTAGAGGATCACCCGTGGTTCCTGGGGTGTCAGTTTCACCCGGAGTTCAAGTCGAAGCCGCTTGAACCGCACCCGCTATTCCAATCGTTCGTGGGCGCAGCGTGCGAGCACAAGCGACGAAGACTAAACGAGTCACGACTGTTCGAAGTACCCGAGTATTCGCGTGGTGATTGAGATTCCCACCGCCGCAGGCGCGGTGCGGTTCGGGCCGAATCAGGAGTTAGCGTTGATCGCCGGCCCCTGTGTGATAGAGAGTGAAGAGCACGTGCATCGCATGGCTACGGCGATCGGATCGATCGCGGGGGCTTTCGTCTTTAAAGCTTCATTCGATAAGGCGAATCGTACGAGTCTGAAGGGCTTTCGGGGGCCCGGGCTGAAAGAAGGATTGCGAATCCTGGCAGGAGTTCGCGCCCAAGGCCATGCAGTGCTCACCGATATCCATGAACCAAGGCAAGCGGAAGCGGCTGCGGAGTGCGTGGACGTGCTCCAGATCCCGGCATTTCTGTGCCGCCAGACCGATCTTCTGCTGGAAGCGGGACGGACGGGCCGGATCGTGAACATCAAAAAGGGGCAATTTGTGGCACCGCAAGATATGCGGCACGCGGCGGACAAAGTGGCCTCGACCGGCAATGACAAGGTGATCCTGACGGAACGCGGATCGTCTTTTGGGTACAACAACCTAGTGGTTGATATGCGGGGTTTGCGGATCATGGGCGACCTGGGTTGGCCGGTCGTATTTGATGCGACGCATAGCGTGCAACTGCCCTCGGGCGCTGGCGGCGTTTCGGGCGGTCAGCCACAGTTCATCGGGACTCTGGCTTCGGCAGCCACCGGAGCGGGCATTCAGGGGTTATTCGTCGAGGTGCACGATCACCCGGAGAGAGCGCTGTCGGATGGAGCGAACGCTTTACACCTGGAGCGATTGGGCGGACTGCTCGCGCGGGTTCGGGCCATTCATGCAGCGGTACTGGCACATGCGGTGTGAAGAAGGTTTGTCGCTATAATCGGTAGGTTGTACATAGTCGGGGCGTAGCGCAGCCTGGTAGCGCACCTGCCTTGGGCGCAGGGGGTCGGGCGTTCAAATCGCCCCGCCCCGACCAATAGACTCAAGAGATTACAGGGAATATTCTCTCCGTAACGAATCGAATGTAGTTGATTGTGAGGTGGAGATTTGCTGCACAGCGGCTTTATCGACGAGATCCCCAGGGGTTCTCATGGTGCTGCTAGTTATCGCCGCCCGCTAAATGCTTGACCGATAAACTTATTTTGATGTGCCCGACGCGGATCACCCGTGCTCCAGGGGAGACGTGCGGTGAGTCCAATCAGAAAAAGTTTTCCAACTTAGTAGGTTTAGCGGCTGCTCGCGGAGCGGCGGCGCGAGCTGCGACGCAGTTCGATATTCAGAGAGCTATGCGGGCAGCAGTGACACTTCAATGACGGTAACATTCCCTTTCCCCTACACTAACAACGCAGTTGGGGTGGTGTTCTCGGTTCTGACGCCTTCGCAAGAGTCATCGTTGATTAATGAATCGACGAACATGAATTATTACGATAACGTATTAGCATTTTACACAATGTATTACCGAAGCGGCTTTACTGCATATCTGACATATGCTCGACACCTGGCGGACATCTGGTACACTATGCCGTGGATCGACAAAGGTATGGCGTCCCAGTATGGAAACACGGCGGTGTTTCCCCGTAAACAGGCGCTTCTCGGTCTTATGCTACGTGCTGAGGACTGTGCACGAACTCAGCAGTGCGCCACAAGCACGGGCGCCGAATATTACTGGTCAGGAATTCGGCAGTACCTTCGCTATGACAACGGGTCATTCGCAAAATCTTCTGCCTAAAGGCGGTGTGCTGAGTGACGTTCGTGAACAAGGATACGCAACCGCGTATTTAGCGGCGGCCGGACTTATGGACCCCGCCTGCGCTCAGCCAAATGCCTGCGAGTGGACGACGGACGCGACCATCTGGAACAGACGAGAAGTTTCAAAACAATCTGGAAATGGCAGGCCATGTTGCCGTCATGGTGATTTTCAGCCGGGATGGCTACATTCGCTTCATGCGTCTTGATAATGAGTTTGAGATCGACATTTATGGAGAAGGAGTAGAGCTACATGCACCCAACGTATACCGCCTCACGAACCTCGATTCGCGTTAGGGGAACTGCGGTTCCCGGTGCTGAGGATCGCCAGGGAAGCATCCCAGGCTTCAATCGAAAGCTTTGTCGTCCGCTCACATTCTCTGTATTGGCGCAGACAGTTTGATCTCGCATATCGCACCGACTCTCGCCCGTAAGGGCGTCGGAAAGCTCACGATTATCGACCCCGATCTACACAGTAGACACACTTCTTATGAGCAGGCCTCGGAGCTGGAATTATCGTAGAATGCAGCTCTCCACCGGCAATTGCGACGGCCTAGCCAGCATTTCCGTTTCCACCGAGTGTCGCTCGTGTAAAACCAAAAGCGGAGACAAAAAGCGACAAATACAACTCTTCATGTAATAAGGAGAGCGTTGTGCGCCACTCATCGCAATAACGTTTTAAACTAATACTAAGGTAGGTCTATGACCCTAAGTTTACTTCCTTGCTCAACTGCAAGCTGGTGTCCGTTTGGAGAAAGAGCTACTTGTGTGGAACCACTACACCTGTCAGCAGCAATTTCTGCTCCAGTTTTTGAGTCCCTAACTGAGACGCGAACTACATCAAATGGCCTACCGGAGTCTATGTCGAAAGGCCGTGACACTTTGTTTAGATCGCTGTAGCCCAATTGAATCGCCAGAAATCGTGAACCATCTAACGACGTTTTGAGCTTTATCCTAGATGGGCTTTCCTCCTGTTTGATGCTATAGATCTCTCTGCCTAGCAGATCGAATACTCTGATTCGACTTGGTGGTCCCGTGAGTAGCGCGATCCTTGTTGCGTCTATGAACGTACAACAGCCATCTAAGCCTACGCTGTCGACGGAAATTGTTTTCGTCACACCGGATGGGCGCACAATTTGCAAGGAATTATGGAACTGAAATGCGAAGGCGTTGTCGCCCGGCAAGACCCGTAAGACTTGGTCATGTGTCATTTTCTCAACTCTGCGAACAATGTGCGCGTGCATACTTATTTCAGAGTAATGCACGTCGTTCTTGATACTAAAGGTTGTGCCTGACGGAGATGAGAGTAGGTCTCCCTTTTTTTGGAGTGGTGCATTTTTACAGGAAAGC
Organism: Bryobacterales bacterium; assembly: GCA_963738525.1. Lineage (GTDB taxonomy): Bacteria > Acidobacteriota > Terriglobia > Bryobacterales > Bryobacteraceae > Bog-113. The sequence continues at coordinate 394,138 of CAVTXC010000015.1, read as the reverse complement.
TCGTTGTTACAAAGCAAGGTTTCAGGAAATGAGTCGTAGACAAAACCGTCAACAATTGGAAAAATCTGACGCTTGCCGTTAACAGTTAGGTTGTGACGAACTCTTATCGAACCGGTCTTTACGTTTGCCGCAAACACCCCCGTCGGATTCAGGGTTCCTCGAATAGTCTGATAGATAGAGCCAACGATAACCGAGTCTGAGGTAAAGTATAAGCTATTCTTATCAGCAACGGCTCGCTCCTCTGGATCGACGAATCCAACACTCTTCAGACTTGGCACAATCACTCGTGACGATTTCGTGAAGCATGGCGTAATTTGCCCGCTGAGCGCTAAAGTGACTGACGCGAAAAGGACTATACATTTACTTGGCATTGCTCACCTTGTTTTAAAGGCTTGAAGCTCGAAAGCTATAAGTCATCATCTTCTCTAGGTCCATCTGGGTCCTCAATCCCGTCAGGTGTACCTCCTTCACCGCCACCTTCGTCCGAACCTATGTAGTCGTAAGAAGAACAGCGTGGACCATCCAAGTCCTCGGCATACATCGTAGATCCGTCAAGCCGATTCGTCGCGGGCGTTGATATCGCGCAAGCAAAATCGTGATCACAATTTGTAGAATAAAATTGTATTGGCGGCCCCTGTGATGCGACAACTCCAGACGAAGGGAAATAACCCGCTAAATCGTCCTTTGGAGATAGCTCATTATTGATATAGAACGTACCTTGAGTTCCTCCAAGCACCGTTGCTGGTCCAGAGGATGCAACATCCCCGAGACCAGGCTCTACATACACGACATACTGGATCTTACTGGCATCGATTTGCCCATCGTTCCATGCAGCATTTGCTGCAGCCGCTCCCCCACTGAAAAGGTAAAGAGTAATTTCCCCAGTGGGACTTTGTGAAATTGCAAACTGAGCAGCATAGCCCGCCGAACCAGTGGCGTTTGTGGTGTAGCCTGCGGCCTGGAGTAGAACATCACCAAGGGAGTCAACTGCATTTAATCCCTGGTACGGAAAAGAAGAGACTGCTCCCATTCCGTTTGCCATGTCATAAACCTGCGCTCCTGAACCAGAGTCCGGCGTCTGGGTAATACCAGCTGTCAAATCTGAACATGTCCCGCGGCGGTTGTGGCGGTTAATCGGGTCGTTCAAACTGTATGTATACTTATTCAAAGATGTCGAACGACGGCTCGCGCGACGACGTCTTCCTGGATCACCGGTCAGATATCTTCCCCAATTTGGCATATAATATCGCTGATCGGCATATAAAAGTCCTGATTCATCTTGTACGTAGGTTCCGAAGGTCTGCGACTCTCCTTGAACGGCGCCTCGGCGTTGTCCGTAAGGCCAAAAGGTAGTTTGAGACTGATTTGATCCTATGCGGTCTTCTGCATAATTTAAAGCCTTGCCACCTATGTACAAATAATTTACCGCGTCGCTGGGGTTAGTAATCTGCCAACGCCCAGAAACTTTGGTATAGGTGAATGAAGAAAGTCTCTTTTCATTAGGTCCATATAAGTTCATGACGATCGTCGGCGTATTTGCAGTGCCCGTTGGGCTGTAAGTAACGATTCGCTTGTTTCCCAATGGCGCGTACCCATAGCTCCAGCTTCCTGCTGTCAATAACCTGTTCAGCTCATCAAAGGTATAATGAGTTGTACCGTCGTACGTGACATTTCCCGCACCGTCATACGTTGTGCCCAAGCTTGTCACCTGATTAGTTGTCGTGTTGACGGTGAGACTCATCGTGGGTGCCGTGCCAATCGGCGTCTGCGAAGTAAGATTTCCGAATCCGTCGTACCCGAAAGTCTGCCCCCAAGTCAAGGTTGGGCTCGACGGGTCCGCTACACTCATCGACACATCATCCCAATATGCTTGGCTGCTCGTCCCCGACGTCGAAAGAGAGATCGCAAGTGTCGTTCCGCTCGCCGTCCCACTTGCCGAGATCATCTGCCACCCGGAGCCGCTGCTTGTCGACCCAGACACTCCAGTTGTCCCCACAGTCAGCGTTGCCGTCCCTGCTGCTCGATACACCCATGCGTTCACCATATATGATGCTCCCGGAACACACCCTGAAATTGTCTGATTGGCGCTGCTAGAAGCCGGAACATACAGGCTTTTGGTTCCATTATGCGCCTGCGTAGCCGAAAGCGTGCCCGAGCCAGTCCATGGCGATGTGGTGGCATTTTCGAAGCCTGGATTCTGCACAATCGGTGCCGCAAACGCCTTTGCGGATGCAAGGCGATTCAGCGCGTCATAGGCGTACATCACAGTTTCACCATTAAGGCGATTTACAGATTGCGCAATCTGCCCGTTGTCGGCTGCGAAGTTGTATTCGTAATCAGTGTTAATGGTTGTACCATCTGCGATATTCGTTAACTCGCCATTTGCATTGTAGGCGCGCGATTCGGTTCCCGCCAAAGACGTCAAACCTACCAATCGGTCCGCTGCGTTATATTGCGCTCCTGATGCCGCGGTCGAAGCTCCGTTTGCTAAACCGTTTGGTCGGCCCATGGTGTCAAACGAGTACGTGTACATTCCACTCAGAGCCGATCCGCCGACAGGATAGTTCACCGAAGTGGTCCGCCCCTCGTTGTCACATGTGACGCTCGCCTGGATAGATGCAGGGAAGCCGATTTGCATTGTTGGGTTGTAGACCTCAAGCAGTTTGGAGCTTACGTGCCCGGAAGGGGTGTAGTTGAATATTTCATAGCAAGACGCGCCACTGTCGTACGCAGTGCAACTCTTCTGCTGCTTAAAAGAGATCCGTCCATACGGGTTTTGGGTAGTCAGTGACATTCCGTTAGGACTCGCTCCGTCCCATCCGACTGTCTCTCCACCGCCACTCGACACGCTAAACCCGGTGTATCGACCGTATGAATCGTAGCTGTACGTAACCGACTTAAGAGATCCACTAGGGCCGTAAGATTTGGTATGAACTGTACCATCGGTGTTATATGTGTAATTGATCGTTCCCGTCTCTGGCTCGCAGGAACTAGTCAGCTGCTGGGTGGTGGAACTGTAGGTGAATACCCTGGCGTGAGCTGGAGCTGAGCTCGGACAGGCGACCTGAGTGCTTCCATCGCGAGTACCCATATCTACCGTTACCAGATGATTGAAAATGTCGTATCCGTACGTCGTCGTATACGCACCTGAATTTGGATTCGGCTCGACAACCTGTATGATATTGCCAAATGTGTTAGAGGTGACGGTTTTGTAGTGCCCGGCAGGGTCTGTAACTGTGACCGAATTGCCGTTGTACGAGTACGAGGTCACGCTAGTGTCTGGGAGTGTTTTCGAAAGGATGTTCCCAGACCCGTCGAATGCAGACACTAAGTTCGAGGAAGTGGCGGGCGGCAGGTATGGGCGGGTCACCGTAGTTGCCATGCCGAGAGGCGCCCCCGATGTCGCGGTGTAGGTGGTGTCTACTCGCGAAACCGCCGTTCCAGCCGAATCTTTCCGGACTACGTAAACCCCCCGCCCAAACCCATCCAGCGTTGTCACGGTCGACCTTCCTTGGGCGTGATCGCTGGTCGTTACGGTTGCCGTTTGGGTGAATGGGAAGGAAGTTCCATAAGTATATGTCGTGACCGCGCCATCGGGGGATTTCGAAGTGCTCGGCCGTCCTGCTGAATCGTAGGTAGTGTTTACGGAATCTCCGTTCCCGTTGTCCGTCTTCGTCGTCACGCCAAGAAACGGATTGTAGGCCACGTTCGTTTGCAATGTGGTTGTTCCGTTCAGGTTAGCCCAATCGGGCGCGGCGTAGTTCGTCGTGGAAGAATATGAGGTGTTAACAGTTTTTACGCTATTGCTCGTTGCAGTGCGCGTTCCGAGAACATTAACTGTGTAAGTCGTGGTGACGCCCCTTGAAGTACTTTGGGTCAGGTTACCCCGGTATTGCTTAGCTCCCGAGGTGCTTGTATAGGCGCTATTCCATTGGTTTGGACAGGAACTTCACGGACAGCTTGCACCGGACGGAAGCGCCGATGCTGTCGGGTTATCATAAACGTTGCTGAGGAAAGTAATCGAGCTCCCGCTGCCCGCTGCAACGGCAGCTGACACAACAGAACTATAGATGTGGTTGGTCGCGTACTGCGCAACCCAGGAAGGTGGGTAGGTGTATGTGTAGGTCCGATCGGGAGTGCCCGAGGTATTCCCATAATCAAAGACTTGTCGATTCAGGGTATTTCCATAGGAATCGAGCGACTGCGTGGATTTCGCACATGTCCCGTAGACACAGGAAGACAGCGAGCTCACATAGGGATTTCCACCACTATCCAAAGACCAAGTTGGCGTGACGAGCGAAGGAACAGAGCCGCTTCCTGCGCTGATCGTCTTCTGGGTTGCGAGTAATCCAAGCAGTTTGCTTGAGAGGCAGGCAGGCTGTTGAGATTGGCCGCAGGTCGAGCTGTCGACGAGGTACGTCCAGGTTTTCGAGTCTCCGTTCGGGTCCGCCAAATTTTTGCTCTCGTGCGTGTCCGTAGATCCAGAAGGGAACGTCCGGTTGAGAGTGTACGCGTAACTTCCGGAGTTGGGGCTTACTCCCCCGTTGACGGAACGGTTCTGTACTTCCAGCTGCTTTCTACCACTGCTGTAGCTCACTGTCGGATGACTCCAGGTCATGATCCCTCCCAAGGGAAGATTTGCCTGAATCATCAAACCTGAACTCGTGAAATTATTTCCAGATTGCTGAACATCGTAGCCAAAATAGTAGCTCGTACCCGTTGCATTTAAGCTCAGCCCCGTGAGCGCCATTAGATTGCTGTTGTAGGTGTTTCATTGAAAAGGGTCGACCAGAATCGCATTGGTAGCTCCCGCAGCCGCCTGATTGTTATACGACAACGTGTAAGTTTCCGCGGTGCCGATTGTATTATCGATGGTGCTCAGGTGCATCGGGATCGGATCCAGCGCCGTCTGGGCATACGTGAAGTAATAGGTGCGTGGGAGATTGGTCCCATTCGGGGTGGCTCGAACGTCCTCAATTTCGACGATTCGCCCACTCGAATTTGACCAGCTCACACCCCATCCCGTCGCATATCGAACTGCCACCTGATTGCATTGGTGTCGTCCACTTCGGTCGGATACATCTGTCCCGAAATCCGGTTCGAGACCACCCGAGACACATCCCATGCTCCAGGTTGTGCCGTCACGGAAATGAAGCATGTTTGCCGCGGCATCAAACGTCACGTACAACGAGTCGGAATCGTTCTAAAGACTCGTGCCCGACACATTGGAAAGGTTATACACTGCTCCAGTCGAGTCGGTGAAGACGTAATGATCGACTTGCCCGTAGGTGCTGCTCCAGTAGGGAACGATAGAACCTAGCTGCAGTGTCCACCCGTAGCCGTAGCCGTTATCGTCTCCCAAATTCCAGTTGTACGTCACATTCGAATTCCCACTCTGCGTATCTTGACGCCAGTTTTGCGAATTGTAGGAAAGGCGGAAAGGCACGCTCCATCCGTTTCGACCCTGCGCATTCAGCAAGGGAATCGAGAAATTCAGGTTTCCGCTCAGCGTGTCGATACTTTCCCCCATCGCCCCCCAATAGGAGCCGGTGGAGCGAACGCCGATCCGTCTTGGATCAATGGCGTTCGTGCCTGGTGTTGTCACATAGATGTTGGTTTGCGGTCCGAAAATCCCGTGGAAACTGCGCTCGCTTACGGCGTATACATAGTTTGTACCTGCGGTAAGCCCCGAACTATCGTCGCTAAAGTCTGTGCTCAATGTTGCCCATCCGGTACCGCTGGGCGTCGATCCTTGGGTCCTTACGATATAGTGCTGGATGACGCCGACCCCTGTCGTATCCTGCGGTTCCTGCCAGTGGATATTGACCTGGGTCGGGAACACGGATGTGTACACCGTAGCCGGGTTCGGGTTGGGAGCAACAGCTTGTCCAATGGGTGCGGGACCGATTAGCGATCGAGGTCCAATCGAGAGCAAAGCAATGCCGGCTCCTGAGGCTGACACGCCGATCATGCCTACTCCAGGCTGTCCCGTCGCTGCAGAAGTTCCATTTGAGTAAAGAGTATTGTCGAGGAGCGTCCATACTTTCAAAACTCCAGAACCCACGTCCTTAAACACGACAGTGCGCATGCGGACGGACGGTCCGCACGGAACCGTGATACTGCCCTGAAGAACAGGCGTCGATCCTGTCTTTTCCCACGAATTTAAGGTCGCCGAGCAGTTTCCGACGTCGTCAAATGTCGGATTATGCAGTTCCACTGCGTGATACGTGCCAGTTCCCGCTGGGCTCGCACCAACGCTTGTTTGCAGCGCCGTTGTGGATCCGTAAATATAGTGGAGGTAGTTCCCGTTGCTCGTACCGCCGGTTAGGGCTGGGTTCAGGCTAATCGCAGTGTTGATTTTATATTCATACTGATTAGATTCCGCAGAATTTGCTGGGACGATTGCCGTGTTGTAGATCAGAGAGCCTGGAGAGCTTGCTACCAACAACCCTCCATTGACTCCCATTGCCCCTGATCCGTTTGAACTCCACGCAGTTCCACTAGGGACCGCTGCGAACGATGTGTAATTAACCTGAGGCGTATACGGCGAAGCAGTCCCGGTACAAGTAAAGGATTGTGGTGAATTTGCAAGCTCCGCTCCTCCGGAGGTCACGCTGATCACATGGAATTTGTTGTCCTGCATCGCCGCAGGGATCGTCCAAGTAAACGTTGGCGTTGCGGACGCAGTGGCCACTTGCGTTGGTCCATCGAAAATCTGCACTGTGCCCGATGTTCCCAGGAATCCGACGACTCCGCCGGAGCAAGTCACAGACTGAAGCGCACTAGGGCTCGTCTGGGAACGTGCAGAAGCAGCGAGCGCAACACCGATCAGAACAATCGGTAAAGCAGTCTGGAACCAGCGACTGTTTTTCATCGGACAGCAACCTCATTGAATTCAGAAAAATGAAATGATTTCTTGTGTTTCACGAAGGCCGACTCAATCGTCGATGAGCTGGCTTGCCCTTTCTCGAACTTCTCAATCGACGAGTCGGCGAGGATCTGTTTGAATGCACTTCTTGAACGAGCCACGATCTCAAGAAGCGCGTATCTCCCGTCGTCACTTAGATCGGAGGTAAACCCTACGACAGCATTTGCCTGACCACCGACTTCATCTACACCTGGCGCATAGAGGGGATGCGTAGGATCACTCTCTGTTCCCGAACCCACCATGGGAACGATCGCGTAGATCCGGTAATAGGTGTTGAAGGGATCGCTCTTATTGCGTTGAGCATACGATGATACGGTAGGAACAGCGAGCCAGACGCTCAGATGTAAACGTCGCATGAGCCATCGGTTTTATCAGCGAAACGTCAAGAAGTCAAGGCGCAGTAGCTCGATTTACCGGTTTGTGTAATTAGAATTATTTGCTGTCACGTGCCGAATTCTAAGCTTTTGAGGCATTTCAAATGCGGGAGGCATTACCCCCATTGGATATGGTCCAGGTGAGAAGAAGTGGAATTCTTATGTTTCTGTCTGGACACCTTTTTTTCTCATCGGTTGGACGAGCACCTTCCCCCCTCGTAGTGGGATTCCTTAAAAGTATCTTACGCACGTTACCGAGTTGCCTTGTTGTAATCGAAATGTAACCGCAACACCTCTCTAAGTCTCTCCCGTTTGAGTATTTTTAACGGCCTCTTCGACAGAGAGGACAATAATTTACTCAAGAGGTTGACCGCACTCGCAATTACGCTGATATACTCCGCTCGCGGGATACCATCCCGCACCGGAGCACAACATGAAACGCTCACTCGCGCGTTCGTTGCCTACGGCAAACCTGTGGCCAGCGCTCGCATTTCTTTCTACTTCTCTCACATCTCCGTTTTTAGCGCAGCGCGGAGAAAAACGTGACGCATAGTTGACAGGCGATTAGACAACAAGAAGGTGTTTCGCGTGTATCAGGAGGCGGGCCTGAGCGTACGGCGCAAGAAGCGCAAGCGTTTAGAACGAGTCGGGCAGCCCTTGTTTCAGGCCTCCGGGCCAAATCAGCAATGGGCCATCGACTTCGTTCACGACAAGCTGGCAAGCGGCCGAACGATTCGGATGCTCAGCGTCGTCGATACCTTCACGCGCGAGTGCCTGGCACTAGAGGTGGATACTTCTCTTTCCAGCCGGCGCGTCACGCGTGCGCTCGATAATATCATTTTCGAGCGAGGCCGGCCCGCGCGGATACAAATGGACAACGGGCTAAAAGCAACTGGTTTTGCATCTTTTTTGTCTGGACGGGCATAGTTCTCCCTGATTGCCCGCTCTGGGCAACGGCGCGACAACACAACAACAAATCCCGTGGTCTTCCACGTAAATGGGAACCTGCTCAGCATAGTAAACACAAGATCAGCAGTGACTGCCGTCTTCACAGGGCTTGAAAGAGCATGGATAACCCAGTGGAAGGTCCGAACATTATCTACGAGGTCGCAAGCGCCTCAACGGCCCCGTGTGAGCGGGATCGATCCACTGGGAAGTCGTTGTTCAAAGAATGGCTGGTAGTCTGTCCCGTTCTTGACGACGCCGTAAGCCAGGCGCGCCATTTTTGCGGCAATGGCTGTGAGCGCCTTGCGCTTTCGATCGGCATCGAGCGGATTGGAAGCAAGGTATCGCTGATATTTAGCGCGGAACTCGTTTTCTCGCAGATGGACGGCACGTTTTTCGTATCAGGCCGACCCTTCAAGTTTCGCCTTTCAGGTGTTTCATACATCACGGCCATCACTTCGCTCGAATTTAGCTGAACTGCTCCGTCCATGTCGTGGAAATAATCTTCATCAGCGGCGAGAAAGCTAGTACCTCTACGTCCAGCGCGCATTGCCTCGTCGAGCACCTGGCCGGCGACCGGCTTCGAAGTCGAGGAGCACGATGCAAAGACCAGCAGAATTAAGGCGGCCGAGACAACAGAACACGCACAAATCCAAGAGTTAAGTCCACCATCGGCTGAAAAGTGTGCAATTTTCCTTGCCAAAAGACAAGAATCATGGTTTCCTTTCTCCGTGCCGAATGACGGAAGTAGGGAGGAAAGATGTTTTACTCCTCCTTCACCGCTTTGCGAAATTCAATCCGGAGGACTAAGGTTAAACAGCAACTAGATAGGATTTTCCACGGGTGTGTTTGCTCTGATCGCGATCCTTCTTCACACGGTTGGCTGCGCGAGGTCAGAACGGCCAGTTGGCAGAAAACCTCAGGCAAGGCCGGATCCTTCGTCCTTTGCCGAACGGCGTGAACCGTTGAGGAATTATCAGTCTTTCCCGCATTGTTCGCGGATCTAGTCCGGAGGCTAAAGATGGACAGCAAATCAGTGGGATCTTCAGCGGGCTTGTTAGCCCTGATCGCGCTCCTTTTTCACACGTTCGGCGGTGCCGAGCCAGAACGACGCGCCGGCCAGAAGGATCCGCAGGCCATGCCAGATCTATCGGCGTTTGCGTCTCACGGCGACGCCAAAGAGTTGCCGCTCGTTTTGCAAGGACCGTGGAGTACGACCCGCCAATTCTTTCACCGCGGTTTGCCCGTTCCCAACGAAATTCTCACCCAATGCTTGCTGCAGCCGGATGAAATCTGTCTGCCACCTCTAATCACTCAGTTATATGCTTTTCCAACCAATTTCGACAGAAGACACAACTTCAATGCCCTTATTGCTACCATTCCCGATCCTCTCCACACGAGAATGTCCATGGAGACTGACCGCGATCTCGACGCCATACAACAGGCCGCCTTCGATGTTGGCTACGAGCTAGCAACCCAATGGCTGCCGTGGACCGTCAAAGCCGCGACCGAAAAGACCGGCGCCGTTCCTGCAAACACGGATAAAAGCTGGGATTGGGAACGTCTCCCAGGCCTGCTGCTGTTTCGACATCACTTTTTTGAGCAGTCCAAAACCAAAGACGAGCCAAGTCCAGACTCGCTGCTACTTGTATTCGTAGTCGGTGAGACTCCGACGGCTGGCGTGAACGGCTATCAGTTTGAATTGGCGCGGGCTACTATCCGAGCCTTATCCGATCCGTCCGCTCAGATACTCTCCGTCGCTGGACCGAATTTCTCCGGTTCATTTCCGTCCATCGCCCATCTTCTCGAGGACTCGGCTTCGAGTTGGGAACACATCGAGATGAGCAGTGGCACAGCGACTAATAAAGACTATGCAGATCAGATGCTTAGCGAGCTAGAAAACAAGCCCACAAGCGCAATGCGCGTCAATAATCCGCGCCCGTTTGTTACCTTCCATGGTTCTCTGCCGCCGAACTCCTCCTTCCGTAACAGCTTAAAGCAACTGGCCGGTAAGCTCCACATCGAGGAACCGCAAGTCGCCGAAATCCTGGAGACTGAAACCGGATTCGCCACCTTCTCAGGCAACGGGGGTCCATTCCCAATATTCAGGTATCCGCGCGACATTGCGCAACTTCGAAATACTTATAATGATGCAGCTTTCGCCTCATCCGCGGGTCAAACCAACACAGCTTCTCCCCCTCCAGTCGATTTCTCACTCAAAGACACGCAGGCCGGCGAAGACGACTTTCCGACTTTTTCTACGAGCCACACACCGCTTTCTCAGAACGCGGTGCTCGAACAAATCGCCCAGCGCATAAAGCAGAATCACATCCGTCTAATTAGCTTGTCCGCAAGCAACATCTTCGACAGGCTCTTTCTTGTCAACTTCCTCGCTCACAACTGCCCCGACACTCGCGTGGTGCTCCCCTCTGCGGATCTCTTGTTCGTCGAAGACGCCGCTGCCCAAAGTTTGTCCGGCTTGATGGCCATCTCGCCATTCCCGCTCTTTCCAGAAGGAACGTCGGCAAAAAAAAGCGGAAGCGGAAGCGACACCATCACCTTCGCCTCTTCAGACCAGATCGCCGAATTCAATGCCGTACTTTCTTTGCTGGGCATGATGAACAAGCACTTTGCTGACCAGGCCGCGACTTATCAACAGGACCACGGACCCTCCGTTGCCAACGGTGCCCCTTACTCAGACTGGGTTCTGGTATTGAGTTCAAGGGGTTGGACGCCAGTCGACCTGTTTTCACAACCGAATAATCGATTTAAGAACGGATCGCCATGGTATCCCCCAGTGAAATCCAAGGTTTCAATCGATGATTCACTTTCCGGGCTAAAGGCAGGAAGCTCGCTATGGTTGGCGCTCAGTGCCGCAATCGCTCTGACTACCTGTTTTCTCTGTCATCGAATCTGGCGCCTCAAGCGGAACCCTGAGGAGCGCGTGTGGAGTTCTTTCTGCCTCGAAGACCCCGAGCCAAATCAAGCGCAGTCTGGAGGGCCGTCTGGTGTAGCTAGTCAACAGGTGCTGCGCTCGCGTTACTTCTGCATGAATGCATGTTTTTCCAATCTCGCCGTAGCAAATGCATTGTTCCTGTGTCCGATGCTGGCCCGCAATGGTTGGGACGGCTTTTATTACTGGGCAATTTGGAGTCTACTGTTCGTAGCTTTTGGGTGGGCGGCTATAACGTCGGCGAAGTTAGTTAGGTCTTGGCTCCCGCCACATGCGCGCTCACCCGAGAGCGTAGCTCTAAATTTAGGCGTGCAGTTTATAGCCTTGGGCACGGTCGCAGTTTGGTGCTACTGCTGCTTCTCGAACGGAGTTGCAAGCACCATGCTTAACTTTCGAACATTAACGCTTGCGGCCTCGGTTTGTCCATTATGGCCTTTGTTTTTCGGCACCTTGGGCCTGTTCGGCATGGCGTTTTTCCAGTTGCGACGTTTTACTTGGTGCGATCGTCGACAGCCATATATCGACACATCTCTTTTTGATGAACTCCTTGACAGCGAATTCACCGAAATTAGGAAACGACTCGAAACACGCCTCATGAGCCCCACCCTAAGTGGCGTTTGGAAAGCTGTTGGTCGCCTGTTTGGAGCCAAGCTACAAAACCTGGCAATGCTGTGTTGGCCATTGTTTCTACTGCTCGGCGTGACCTTTGTTCTCGGCAACAGCTTTGAATCGTTTGAGTTGCGAGCTTTCACCTACACCGTGGAACTCCTCTTCACAATTCTTGCCCTGTTCACACTCTCGAATCTGTTTCGCTTCCTTGCTTGCTGGACAAAGCTTCGTGCTTTCCTTATTAATCTCAACAGCATTTTGCTTGGCCGTTTTTTCGAGCAAGTGTCGGAGTTCTCGGGCGGCGGTGGTCCCGTTTGGGTTCACGATGTCAAGCTGATGTCACTGAGCACTGTAATCAACGGCTATATCGCGCTCTACAATCTTGGTCGCCTCCAAAAAATGCCACTGAGGCCGGGAGCCGCCGAGTATCTCGGCGCGCTGAAAGGATTCTTGAAGACACCGACTTCCCCATCCAAGCACGGACGAAGAGATTTCGTCGAGAGCTATCGAAATTTCCGTCTATGCGCCAGCGATATTTGTGTGGAACTCGGAAAGAACGTCCTCAATACTTACTGGACAACCAATCGTCTGGACTTCGTCGCCGTCGGTGATCCCCAGGAATCCGCTAATGCCCCTATCGAACCCAAAGCGACCTTAAGGACCGATGCACAATACGCCCCTGTCGATCTCGATAAGGCCGTCCTTAACCCATGCTGGACAGCAAATCGGATGGAGTTCGTCTCTTCACACCACGTCCGAAACGCGGCGGAGTCGGCAGCCGAACCGCTGAGGATGGCTGCGGCAGCTAATTCTTCACAGACTTCGCCCGCTGATCGGCAAAGCCTAGGGTCAATGTCGTCCTGGGTCATGGATCGTTTAGAGTTGGTCGCGAGCAGCAAGCCGGACGACACGTCGAAAACATCAAGTCCAAGCAGGGATCAATACGAGCTAGCTTCGCGCTACGTGACCCTTCATTACTCCGCCTATATTGGCTACGTCCTGCATCAGCTTCAAAACCTTTTGGTTGGTTCAACGGTCTGTTTCGTGCTCTCGATGCTAGGTCTTAACTCTTTCGTGTTCCAGGCTCCACAAACAATTTTTCATTTGGTTTCTGCCGGGGTGGTGATTGGCGGCATAATTGTATTAGTTACGCTGGCACAGATGGAGCGTGATCCGATCCTGAGTCGCTTATCCGGCAGCAAAGAAGGTCATTTGGGCAAAGACTTCTATGTCCGCGCTTTAACTTTTGGCATCCCCATTGTTCTGACCGTCCTCGCAACCGAGTTTCCGTCCATTGTTCAATACATCTCAATGTGGATCACACCCATGTCCGCAGCACTTCGTTAAATTGTGCGAACAGGCGGGTCCTTCATTTAACAAACCGAATTCACCGTTGCGCAGTTGTATGAAGGTGTGCGTCGACGAATGGACGCAAAAGGTGCACTCGGTCCCAATCCGTTTTTCAGTCCGGGTCGGTGAATCGTCCCGAGTAGGTCTGTTGTGGTCGGAAGAACCGAACCTGCGCCTGAGCTTTCCCGTGGGAACACCTCAAGGTGTTTTTATTCGTTCAGTCAAGGGTAGGTAGGACGGTGTAGTCGATGTTGTAGATACTTTATCCCGAGATTTCAGCCGGGATCCACTGTCTTCAACCAGGAGCTCATATCTATTTGATCCGTAAGGGCTGCAAGAAACGGCGATTCCGCTCAGGCTGAAACACTGCCTTGGGCGCAGGGGGTCGGGCGTTCAAATCGCCCCGCCCCGACCAATAGAACCAAAGACTTACGCATCCAGGATTTCAACAAAATCCTTTGAAGTTAACATTGAGGATGTATTCGCTCGCGTCGAGAAGTTAAAGGGAGACTGCGTTCGCGACGCAGTTCGTTATCGCTTGGGGGAATAGACGCCCGTCGTACCACAAAACTTTTGTTGCTCTCTCTTTTTGCGCGTTCCCATCCCCATTTTAATTCTACGTGGCGCATCTTCCGGGCAAATTGTCCTTAACGGCTTAGACGGGGGCTGCTAGACCACTGAATTCGCTTCGTACTCGCAATGTGCACACCACTAACCGTATCGGTGAAAATACCATCGACGCCGACATCCATTAGCATTTCGATGTCGCGCAGGCGGTTCGCAATCCTCCATAAACCCAAACACCCCTTCGTTGTAATTCTTCTACCCTTCTTCGAACGTCGTGTTTAAAAAAGGACAGGTAGTTGAAAAAGGCCCAAGCTAGAACAATAGTGTCGGCTCCTGAAGAGTTTGCCGATTTCACTAGGTTAGGTAGAGGTGAAAGAGTAATAATGCTGGTTCATATTCCCCGCTCCAGTTCCCGCGCTCTGAACAGAAGTTTCTTACGTGCAGCAAACGTAAGAATATTCGCAATCGGAATGCCTCCACAAGCGCGAAGACAATCCACGACAGCTTCGACAAGCTGAAATGACGACTGTGTCGGCTCAATGAACAGTGACAAACCATTGCCGAGCGCAAACCTGACAGCCTCAGAGAGATGGAGGACAGCAGGCCCAGAGCCTTGTAGCGAACTTAGTTGTATCCAGGAAATCTCCCCAATCCTGTACCTTTTGCCATCCCGACCGCGGATAGCCAGAGTAAAACGGTAAGTGGAACAGAACGGGCTGCCTATCTGCCGTGAGAACAACGTCGATTTCCAAGGCAGTCGCTCCCGATTGAGTCGCGCTTTCGAAAACCGAGAATTGAGTTTGGCGGAGTTCCAGTAGGACCTCCCCTGTGAGCGACTATTTGCATGGCGTTGTTGACTTAATTAATTGACATCAATACTAGACGAGGTCATAATATGCTACACACCGAGAGTTGTAAAGGAACAATCTCCCCATTTTGGCTTGCAATATATGGCAATATCACAGATCGTCTGGGGACTATTCTTATGGCAACACGTCTTGCCGTCCGTACGAAGCAGAACAGACTCAGCCCGTCAATCCAAATGTTCAGTTGGGGATTGATATCTTTACAACCCCAGGGTTGTTCTTGGAAGATCCGCTGGATCTGAAAGGGCCGTCGGGGAACCAAGATCCATCGGGTCCGATTAATTTTACTTGCGACGTCTCATTATTCGAGAGACCTGTTCCGACGGCGTTGAAAAGTCCAGGAAGACACACGTATCTTGACATTACCGAGAACGACGTTACTTACGATGTTCTTCTGGATGGCGGCCCGTCAGGATTCAGTGGCGCATTCTTCGGACGATTGTGGGGGTATGACAACATCATAGGTTCAACGCTTGGACCTTCTGACCGCGACAGGCCATCAAATATCCAAGTCGGTTCTACATACGAAGATTTGGATTGCTTCGTCGCCACTGATTTAATAACAAGGGTGGGCATCTACGATGCCGGGCGCCTCGCCAGGTACGATGCGTTTGCCATCCCCGGCACCTATAACGGTAACAGCTTTACTTATACCCTACTCAAGGATGTCGGACTACTTAGCTTTATTGGCGCTCCATCGGGCTATTTGCCGGGTTGGCGCAAAGTGGTGCCGGGGTTGTGAGGAGAAGATCTCTCCTTGCTGGAGCGCTTGCCCACATCGCGGAAGCAGCGTCGCACAAATCGTACGCGTACTGCCTAGGAAACTTTGTTCCAGACTTGAGCCTCTTAAACATATTCCCTTTTGAAGGAAGCTCAGCAAGAACGTCTTTCGGGTCAAATGTGAGGGGCGTTCTGTACGATCCTGTTCACGAGAGATACTTTTGCTGGCTCGCCATTTCGCCACTTCATACCGCTCCAGGGATTTTTGCACTAGATTTGATCAATAAGTCGGTGACCATTCTTCCTGGAACTGAAGACGTTATCCCGATGTCGGATGTTGCAATTGCCGGAAAGGGTGAGGCCCTCATTTTTTGTGGTGTTAAGCGTGGAGATTATCACAAGAATGCAGCTCTCTACCGTGTCCGGCTTCTGCCGGTGGTTGTTACGGAGCAGCTTAATCTTGAATCTCCGATCAAACGACCCAAGAGCATAGGTGTGTCGCCTGATGCGAACGTTGTTGACATCACCGAGGCAGGTGAGTTCTCAAAGTCAGGCAACAAAGCGGTTATCATTCGGCGAGTCTACGTTCAGACTGGTTCAGTCACACCGATATTGCAGGGGTTTGTTGAGAGTACTTGGTCACCAGACGGCCACTTTGTCGTAGCGCGTCGGATTGCTGACTACAAAGCAGTTCTTTTTGAGGCGAAAAGCCTCCACTACCAACGTGAGCTTGATGCTGATCGGTTTATCTGGTCGCCGGATTCACGGTTTCTTATAAAAGGGCGTTATAGCCTACTGTGTCGTCCCGATACAGCGTCTATAGGTATTATCGATGTTAACTCTGGAGCGCAGCAAGTCATTAAGAGCTCCCGCTGCAGGTGGTTCGCTGGCCAGTTGTTCTGGATGAGTGTCTTAACTGCTGCTGCGATAGCTCGCAACAACAGGGGAAAGTAAACCAAACAACTATGTTCTTTCATCGTGTCGCGACATGTTTCGCTGCCGAGATGAGAGCCAGCCGTGCCTTGCCACGCCAAGAGATCCCCAGGTGGCAGGAATGCAATCGGCAACGTGTTCTACCTGTTTCCATCTTAGAAATGTGGACGCACTTTCCCTTCGAGGTAAAGAGTTTGTCCATTATTTCCGGTGGTGAAATCCACGCTCGATCGCGTCATCGAAGGCCTCACACTTTTAGCGGGTGCGAACGCGGGCGAGCCGGTGGAGGTCAAGCATCCCAAGCCGAACCATCTGAGCGAGGGGTGGGACCGGCTGTTTCAACGGAAGTGCTGCGATTGCCCGGCTACCGATTCGCCAAAGCCGTAGGCAACGCCGTGATTCTGGTTTCCTGCAGCCACAATTTGTCACAATTGCGGATTCCGACGATGTGGATGGACCGCGCAAGATGCCGGTGCATCTGGAGCTGGGAATGAATCTGCGCGAAGTCGGCGGCCGGTCGCAACGTGACAGGAGGCCAGATTAGTCGCGCCGGGAACAACAGTTTTTCGTTCAGGCGCCGGTCGTCGCAATCGTCAGGCAGCAGCCAACTCAACCCGACTGCCGCGGCCCTCTCCAGATACCAATGAACCGTCGCCTGGGCGATCGAGACACTGCGAGAAAGCTGGCCCGGCCGGAGACCCAGCCGAACCGGAGTCGTAGAACTTCTTTGATCTTGCGCACAGACAACCTTTCCTGAGGCAATCCGCTCCCTCAACCTCTCAGTGGAGAGGACCGAGTCCCCTCTGTCGTCCAGCGACGCTCTCATGGATGAAGCTTCTTTCAGAAAACCATTCCGGGGATGTGAATACATCACCCCAGAATTTTTATTCACATCATCCCGGAGCGATTAGCCCTGGATCCGCATCACAATTGCCGTTGTAGCTGTGAGAGCCCGTAAGCCAAGCGACTTCAAGTGTTTAGATCGTAAGCTGTTGCTGCTAAGTCAATTAGCATTCATTGCCCGGCCTGCCTTGGGCGCAGGGGGTCGGGCGTTCAAATCGCCCCGCCCCGACCAAATCCTCACTCATTCTGCCTAATTAAGGCGCTATCGTGAGAACGGTTCCCTCATTAGAAGCTCCAAAGAATTTCGTAGTGCCGTATAGCGGCCCATCGTGCAAGACCACAATCGACGCATCTGGGTTCTGTCCGCTGTTCGCCAAGTCGCGGAGAATCGTCTCCGTCCATGTTCCGCTCCCTGATGGCGGCTCCATTCCAGGTTGTTCCCTAGAGGTTCTCCTTCTGTCAGAGCCATGGTCGTTGCCCGAGTCGCGCTGTCCCGGAGGTATTCGCCAAGCCGCTGTATGAGGCGGTTCCAAAGACTGCGCCCTGGAGGCTTGGTGTCGTCAGCACGGACGAAGGTTATCGCACGCACCGTCCCGAAATTTCGAATCTCTACCGGAGTACAGAATGCCGCTACTGGCGAAGACGATGTTGGCGTTCGCCCCTTGCCTCTCCCCCGTGGCCGCTGGAAACGCGTGAACCGGCGCCTGACCACGTTCCGAAACGATCAGATGGTTGCCGGTGTTTGCGCTTTGAGCCCCACTCCAAAAATGGTCGCGAGAGTAGAAGTACGAGGTACCTGAAGGTCTACGCCCAATGCGTATTCACGAAAGGGTCGGGGCTAGTTAACAGGTTGGGAGTCAACTCGGGGTTTTTCCTGCTAGACCGATCCTAATCCAAAGGAACGCTTCGCTGTTATGAGTGTGATGTTATGTTCCGGCCAGGGCGAGCGTTCACATTGCCACGCCCCGACCAACGATCAGGCGACATGACTAAGGTTTGGTGGAGACGTTGATGAGAACCTGCAGGCCTTTTCCTTCGGCGATGGCGAGGTCCGGTTTCTTGTTGGCGACAAAGGCCCCGGCAGCAATCCCGTAGCTATCCGAGACCAAGGTTACGTTCACCGGTGCGCCAAAGGTTCCGTCACCGTTGCCGGGCAGAATCGGGATGGTGGTTCCTACATCGTTGGTCAGGACAAGGTCGAGCTTGCCATCTAAGTTGAGGTCGGCGGCGATGACTTGGGTGGGGCTGACGGACAAAGGGTAGACAACCGGAGCTGCAAACGTTCCATTGCCATTGCCGAGAAGAACGGAAACCGTGGAGTCAATCAGGTTGGGGACGACCAGATCCAATGCTCCGTCCCGGTTTAAGTCGACGGCCAGGAGACTTACGGCTTCATAGCTCCCTTGGGGAACTTCGACTGCGGCATTGAAGGCGCCGTCACCGTGACCCAGCACGATACCGATCGAATTCGCCGTGGTGTTGGAGACTGCGAAGTCCAAGTTGCCATCGCGGTTGAAGTCTCCCACCGCGACGCCGGCACCCGCGCCGGTAAGTTGAACGGTGGTGGAGAGGCGGAACGTGCCATCGCCATTGCTCAAATAGATGTAAGCCTTGGAGTAGAACGGATCGACGAAGGTGATGTCCTTAAGTCCGTCATGGTTGAAGTCGCCGACCGCGACTGTCTCAGGGAAGTCGGAGGATGTGCCGCTCAGGAATACGCCTCTGCTGAAGTGACCCGCGCCATCACCGATGTACACGTTAACTCCGCCGTTGAGTGTCGTTACCAGATCAAGGAAGCCATCGCTGTTGAAGTCGGCGAGGGCCAAGCTGGTCCTGGCGACAGCGACGTTGCTGATCGGGGCGGCGAAGGTGCCATCGCCGTTGCTCAAGAGGACATCGATGCTCGATGAGGCGTTGTCGTAGGCGACGATATCCGGATTGCCATCATTGTTCACGTCGCCGACGGCGACGCTTTTGAAGTTGGCACCCTTTGCGTAGAATTCATTCTTGAATTTGGGAGCTTGCGCCGTGGCATCCATGGCAGCGAGGGCCAGGAAAGATGTGAGGACGGCAGAACTTTGAAAAAGACGGATCATGTGTGTCTTTCTCTTATACTCCGGCTTTGGGGGCAAAACCCATAGGTCGGGACTCCTGAACTGCGAGCGGAGGTTTTGGGACTTTGGGAATAGTACTGAATTAGAGATTACCCCTAATTATAGGGTGAATTTTCCCCTATTTTGGGGTGATTCTACCCCTAATTTGCCCCTATTCTACTGACGGGATTTCGACCGGATTTGTTTGTTTTCAATAACTTCCTGGGTTCAAATCGACAAAATCACGGATTCCGATTGCCGGGGTTGCTCACGCGGCCGCCTCGGTTGTTATTGTAGCGGGCAACGCCTTAGAAGCGCTTAAGATCCGTTGTGTTGGGGTGTGTAAGTAACTCAATACAAGAGTGTTGGGTATGTTTCGTTGTTTGGTGAATCGCTCGCGTAAGGTTCACCAACTTTGGCTAAAACCCGTTTGCAGTTCCGAATGGGCGAAATCGTATCGCCAGGGGTGACGGATGCACGTAGATTTTGGTCGATCTCGCAAGCTTTCACACAACTGCTGTTTCGGTTGCGCGTTTAACGCGGAACGCTTTGGCGGAGAATCCGCTGGGTAGGGGAATCCCACCGTTCGTCCGCTGGAATCCAATCTGCGCCCGAAAGTGACAGCTGAGCGTCTGAAGTTAGGAATCCCCTGCAGCGTCCGGAGGGCTAGGCGAAAGACAAATCAACTGTGGAGGACCGCCGCCCTGCCGTTCCCGTGGGGGAATCTCAATTCCCACACCCGACCGTCTTGCGGATCTTTGAACTGCCTGATCCATCCACTGGCATCGGAACCGGTTTGGACGGGTATGTTCTAACAAGATTCCAAATCCGGCGGCTAACGTCATCAAACGAGAGTTTTCCATCCCTGAAAAAAGACCTTCCGGTGAGGGTGGTTTCATGTGGCTGTAGCGGTGTCATCGAGGATTTTTTTTGGACGGGATCCGGATTCTATCGCGACCCGCGGCGTCAGTAGGTTGAAGCCGATTGGTTGTCGCCAATTCGGGCGAGGATCTGGCGGAGCCCGTCGAGGTTCTTTCGGAGGCCAGTTTCCGCGTCAGGATCGGTGGTCTCGTTGATGATTCCGATCGGGCCGCGGAATTTACTGCGGTGTACGAGACGGATCATTTCGACTTCATCACCGTCGCTGCTCAAAGGGTGGATTTCCGGGTCGCCCCGTTTTAACCCAGCGAGATTGAGAGCGATGAGGCGAGGCTCGATCTTGGGGAAGAATTCGGGGAAGCGGTCGATTTGCTGCTGCGCGTGATTGAAGTTATAGACCAACCCCACGTTCTTGTTGTGGAGGGCGGCAAGGATGGCTAGTTCGTTCTCCGGCTCCCCAAACCAGCCTCCATGATTGTAGAGGCCGACTGTGCAGCCGAGCTGGGCAGCCTCAGTCGCGACATAGCGGACCGCGGCGGATGCTTCCTCGACTTTTCGGGTTTGGGGAAGAGCATCGAATTGCGGCGGCGTGCCGAGGAGATACCAGATTTGGGTGCGGACGTGATTGCGCGTGAGGAAGTCCAAGACGACGCTTACATTTTTGTCCTTAGCAGGATCGAGGCCCGACGCCAGCCAGAACGCTTGCAGTTGGATGTGGTGCGAACGGAGCGCGTCCAGTTCCCGGTCGAATGTGGGGATATGCTTATCGCGCCAGTCATAGGCGAGTTTGGTGATGCCTAACCCATTCAGCATTTCCGCCCGCTCGACGGGGCCTCGCTCTTTGATGTCGAAGGGGACAATGCACCAGGCGACCAAGTTGTCTTTGGACCAAATGTTTTTCGATGCTGGAAGCGCTGCTCCGGCGATGAACAGAGCGGAGAGCAGAAGTGTTAGAGCAGTTGCCGATCGCGTTTTCATGGGACGGTGTTTACCGGCAGCATATCGTGTCCAGTATTTGGTCAAATTGTTGAGCGACGCGTAACGCCACGGTTCGATACTCCGCATACCCCATTGGTTGGTTCAGAGTGACGAATCGACTATGAAGGCCATTTTCCTCAAGGCGGTAATCCTCGATTTGCAACGTGGGGCAAGACCGTATCAGGAGAGACCAGTTCGGAATGCCGCGACGCGGGTCCGTACCTGGGTAGTACAGTCCCAAGACGATTACATCGTCTGTTTGGGCGTGGGAGACTTCGGCGAGACTTCGAAGTGAAGGTCAGTGCTCGCCGACAGCTTTTGTGAGGTTCATCGAGCGAGGAATGCAGAGCTGAACTACTCCGGAGATATTGCTGACAGGTTTGCCCGCGCACGTTTTGGCACTACAACGAGGGAGAGCATGTGGAGCGCCCTGTTGTTGAGCGGCAAGATGGATCATACACACCGGATCGAACGTCAGAAGACAGAGAATCGCGCGAAACTCCTCCGCATTCCGCTCGCGGCCACCACCGTATCATCTTCTCACCGTTCCTGAACGACGTTGCGGGCGTTTATTGATAGTGCGGTTCGAGATCGGCGGCCTTAGGTGGCCGCCGAAAGGGGGATGACGAGATTTGGCTGGTCCGAGCTGGTGGGTGGTATGGGGCGGTTAAAACCGTCCTTGGCGTAGTAGGAGCCGGAATAGGAATAGCTCATGTGGGCCGGATCGTGAACCTGATAGGTGAAGATCGCGGTATCGGCGAGGGAACGGAGAGTAACGTTTGCCGTTTGGGACTGCGACCCCCCGTCTGCGTAGACCAGGTTCAATTCAACGCGGTCGATGCCGGCCGTGTCGAAGTCGTCACCCGAGGCGCTGACCACAACGTTCATGTTGCGCAGGAAAGTGTCCGAAATGACGAGTAGTTGATCCGAAGAAGGCACCGGCGGAAAGCTTTTGACGGTGTGATCGGCGTACATCAGGGTAACGCTACAGGTGTAACCGCGTTTCGTTTTGTCGATCAGAGGATGCACCCATTGCAGCAGGCTCGAGGCACTGTTCAGTTGGAGAACATCGTTGTAGGAGACGTTGTTCGCCGGATCGTTGTACTGCAGAGTAACGAGAATACGGGGGATCTTCACGAAATCGAGATCTGTGGTGACCGTGATGTTGAGGATGTCGGTATGAAGATCGGCAACCAGGACTTCTGGCCCGGTTGCGTTCGCCCAATCAATCACCACAGGGGGCGTGCCAATCGGAATGTAGGTTTTGCGGACGCGATAGCCCGCGGGAGCAGAGGCGGCAGGCCGGTATAGCCACGAGAATTTGGTGGCCGTGCTGTTGAGGATAAATACTTGCGCCTTCGCGCCCGTGAGGTCGTCCTCGCCCGTGATCTCGACGAGCACTTGCGAGTAGTTCTTCCAATCGATCCCGGCGGCTTCGATATCGACCTCGACCAGGGTGTAGAACTGGCGCGGATCGATGATGACCTTGGGCGTGTTGCTGATCAGCGTCGGACTGGTGACATTGGTGGTGTCGCCCAGGAAAGCATCGGGCTTGAAGGCGATGGTGACGGAGTAGCTGTAGGTCATGCCGACCACGGGATCGAGTTCCCAGGAAGCGCTGCCCGTGAGCGTTGAGGCGTTCAGGGTGGCGGCACTCGGCTGGGCGTTCTGGCCCGCATAGTTCAGGTTCACGATTATGGAATCGATGTGATCGGAGGTGAAGGCGTTCGCCACCGAGACGTCGACGCGGACGCGTTGGAAGAATGGGTCGTTGAGGTCAATCTCGCGGAAGTAATTTTCGAGCGGTTGATTCTTCAGGACATCCATGAGGCCGGCGAGATGGCCTTGCGGAACGATGCGGACCTCGGTGGCGTCCTGTTCGGTGATGTTGACGTTGAGGTTTTTGGTGTCTGTCTGGTTGAGGTCTTTGAGCGAGTAGCCAACGCTGGCAGGCGAGGTGGCCGACTTGACCGTTTGGACGGCTTTGTTGCCCGTGGCATCCCCGCTAAGCCCTTTGGGGGCGATCGAGGGCTTGAAGAAGGCATCGGTGACCATCTTCTGGACCCAATCGGTGGCGGCGTCTTTTTGTTTGGTGATGTCGGCGTCAGCCGCGCCCGCAGCGTAGCTTACGACATCGAGTTGGATAACGCGCTGCTCCATCAGTTTCTCGGTCGCAGTGTCAATATCCGTCTGGAAGGAGACGAACGGGGCGTTGCCCGAAGCGTGGAACTGGTTCTCCAGATAGCTGTAGACCTGATTCCAATCGACCTTTAATATGACGTGAAAGGCGGGGCGAAGACCGACGAAGGTGAGGTCATAGACAACGCCCGCGAGGAATGTAGGCGCGGTGAGGCAGCCTTGGACCAAAGTGGCAGCCTGGGGCGAAAGAGCTACCGAGAAGGTGGAGCGGTTATCGCCGTACAAGGAGGGAGTTGCAGAATACGACGCACTTTCAACGAACTGCATGGCGGGCGCGGCTCCGCTGCCAGTGGCTGGCGCAGGGACCGCAGCAGCGCCAGCAGTAACGGTTGCAGCGGGAGCGCCTGTTGCGGCAGCAGCGGCGGGAGCGGCTGCATCCAGGAAGATGAGGCGAGTCGAGCCGTTGCGGTACTGCAAGGGAGCCAGGCGGGGATCCTGATCGAGGTTCATCTGCGTACGGATTTGGCGCGTGGCTTCATCCAGCGCGTCCGAATCAACGCGCAGATCCACGTCGAAGTTGAGGAAGCCGCCGCCGGATTCGACTCCGGGCGGCACTGGTTCGTTGTTCTTGAACTTCAAAAACAGAAATGTGGGCGTACCATCCGGGTTTAGGGCGAGCTGCGGGTTGGTCGGGTAGTAGTAATACTGCAGCGGGTCGGAGTCGTCCCGCATGATGGTCAATCCGTTGATGACGAAGATGGGAGCTGCCAAGTAGATCATTGGCCACCTCCTGCCGCAACCGCGACTGGAACGTCGATGAGGATCATTGGATCCGAGGTTGTCACCGGGGATTCGGTGACTTGGGTGGAATCGATGTTGTAGAAAGTTGTCGTGTATTGATAAGACGTCTTAGTCGCGTCCTTGATCGGCACGGACCAACTTTGCGGCGCGGATTTTGCGCTGGTGAAGACGAAGTCATCAAGCTCATCGATGGAGTTGGATGTATCGGTGTAGTGCGCAGATATTTTGACGAGGCGGACTTTGCTCCAGTCGATCAAGTCCGAGCGGAAGGTCACATTCAGCGTTTTCGCGAAGACGTCGCCCACCGTGATCGTTCCCGAGCCGGATTGGGGCGTCCAGCCAGATTGGGTGGTGTGTCCGTCTTTATAAGCGACGAGCGCGCGATAGCGATAGTCCAAAGGCGCGCCGGGCCAGACGGGCACTACCCAGAGCAACTTGTCGGTCGGGCTGGTTGCCTGAAACGTAAATTGCTGGCTGTACTGGTGGGCAGGATCCTCGTAGTCGAGATCGACGACGATGTGACTGATCTGGGTGAAGTCTCCCGCGGGCAAAACGGTGACGGCGAAGCGATTGGTGAAGACATCGCTGACGGTGAGGCTGGTGGCGCTGGATTGACCGGTGATGGTGGTGCGCTGCTCATTTTTGAAGAAAAGGTCGACTCCGTATTGGTAGGGCCCGGTAACGGGAGCGTAGATCAAACGAGAGTAGGGCTGACTGGGTGATTTTGCATTGAGGAGGATAACGTCTTCGCGAGCGGCCACGCCGTTGGCGGCATCGGAATAGGTGATACGTACTTGCGCGGAATCGATCAGATCCCAGTTAAACTGCGCGGCGGTGACCTGGAGTTTCAGGTATCCCATGTCCGCTACGTTGATGACGAGAGCGTCGCCGGAGCCGTTGGCCGGACCGAACTTTAGAGTGCGATCGGTTCCTTTGTAGTTGACGGTGTAGGAGTAGCTCCAGTTCTTTCCGAGAGACTTATCGATATAGGTACGGAACGTGACATCGGGGGTGGAAGCGGTGAGCCGGAAATCGGAGACGTTGGAGCCGTAGACGATATGCACCAGGACAGAGTCTATGGGGTCGACGTCGAAGTCGCAGTTGCAGTGGATGCGGAGTTGGAGGAGTTTGAAGAAGTCGTCATCAAGACTGATTTCTTTGAACAAATCCGACTTATTCGGCAATTTGCCTTTATGCGGCTGGGTCAGGATTCCCTGGAGTGAACCCTGCGGATTCATGGGCCATGGGATGACGTCTTTGTCTTTGAAGTAGATGTCGAGGTCCTGCGAAAAGGCCTCGAGGTAGTCGCGAACGGTGTTTTTGTAGTCGCCTTCCGCGCCGCGATCGCTATCCGGAGTGGGCTGGAACTTATCCTTCATGTCGTCCTGAAGGGTTTGTTCCATGAGAGCCCAGCCTTGGTCCTCCATGTCCTTTTTCACTTTGGCGTAATCGTCTGTAGAGTCCGAGCCGGAACTGGAACCGGGATCAAAGCCGGTGACATCGACGCCACCGACCGCGTACTTGGAGAAGATCTCCTGCATGTTGTCGGTGTACTGTTGGTCGTCGTCTCCCCAAGGGCCGGAATCGATGTCCTTATTAATTTGGTCGGAGAACTGATGAACTTGACCGGCGTGCAACCAGACGTGCATGCTGACGGTGGGAATCTGCGCCATGACTTCGAGACGATAGACCACGGAGACTGGCATGACGGCCATTTGGAAGGCTTGCCACAGAAGAGCGGCGCCGCGCTGCGAGAGTTCGGCGGCGAAGGTGGCGACGTTGGAACCCAGCATGGATGGCTTGCCGGACGCGGCGATGTGATTGATGAAGCCGCTGCCATCGGGTTTTTCGGGAAACGTAATGAGCATTACGCCGACTTTGTCGGAGTCGTGCCAGGTGGGCGGCGCGATTTGAATGGTTGAGGGCGCTGGCAATCCGCGGTCCCGATAGCTTTTGGCGACAGCATCCTTCATGTCCTGGGTGATGGTTTTGGTCTGATCGTCCGTGAGAGAGAGTTCACAGTCGAATTGGACATAGCCTCCTCCGAGAGAGTCCTGACCGGGGTCAGCGCCGCCGGAGGTGACGGCCTCCGCGAACTTGAGGAATGTGAACGCGGGAGTGTTGTCATCTATCCAGCGAAGGCGCGGGAGGTTGGGGATGGCGTAGAAGGTGGTGTCGGAATCACTGTCGGCGTAGACAGTGGCCCAGTCGTCGTATTGTTTGATGGCGGGTAGCTGGAGCATGATCAAAGTCCTTTTTCTTAAAACGGAGTTATCTCGACCATTCCGCCGGTTTGTGTGATCCAGTCGCCGAAGTCGCCGGAATGGTCGGTGAAGAGCGATTTAGCGCGGTATTTGAAGGTGGGTTGCGTGAGGGATTCGCCGGCTAGGAATTCGGCGAAGGTATAGGGAATAGAGACGTCCAAAGACGGCGTATCGCGCGTCAGAGGAACTGCGAGAGTGGGCCCGTCGCCGTGCTGCACTTCGATCTGCATTCCGATCAGATTTGTCATGGAGGAAGGAATCTGATCGGGGTGTTGCAGCAAGTAGCAGCTGAAGTGCGCGGCGGCATTCAGACCCGATGCGGCAACAATGCTTTGGTAGTGGTCGAGCACGCCGGCCGAATCGAACGCGGGTGTACACGTGCCGAAATCGACGGTGAGCGCAGTGAACGAAGGTAAGGGCGCCCCGCCGGTTAGGGATAACGCGACAGATTTCTGTTCAGCCGGCGCGAGGGAAAACTGATTGGCGGCAGCGGACAGGAGCGTGGCTCCGGTTGTAATTCCGAGCCCGGGATCGGTGGTCATGAGCGTGGGATAGATGCCGAGAACGTTGAGGGGCGAAGCCAGCGGGTTGGCTAGAGCGATGGTGATGGAGGCAGGGTCAGCCGGCACGGTGGAATCGATCTGAGCCGCAAGCTTCAACGGGAAAGGGCCTTGGAAGCTCAGTACGACGGGCACGTCAACCGTAAGGGTGGTGTCTTCTATAGGGGGCGTGGCGTCCACGTGAGCAGTGACGATTTTGAATTGCACGGTGCCCTGCAGGCCGTCGGCGGACGCAAGTAGTTTGGTGATCAGCGTGTAGAACTCGAGCGAACAATCGAGGACCAGTTCAAATCCGCCAGCAGCATCGACCTCAGCGCCGGCGTCGCCGGAGAGCATGGAGCTCTGGAATCCGGGGAGCTGGGAGAACATAGCGCTCAACAGGAACGAGGCAGACGAGTAGCCGCCGATGGCAAGTTGGGCATAGAGGATGTTTTGAGAGGCGCGCAGAGATTCGCGGATTTTCTCAAGGCGACCGCCATCGAGCACGGGGGCAACAGCTAGACGAACGCGAAGGGAGAACGAACTGACGCCTCCCGCCGCAGCCGGGGGTGTTTCCACCAAGAGAAGGCTAATAGCCGGCAGGCCGCTGTTGGCGTCGATAGCGAGACGGTAGGAATCAGGCAGGATGTAGAACGCATCGGAGCCGGAGGAGGGCCGAGAGTAACCCTGACCCGTCTGTTGGGACCAAACGGTGCCGTCGGAGCCGGTGCCCATGATGACGGCGTAGACGGGCTTAAAGTCCATGAGACCCGGATCGAAGTGGCATGGAATGGATCCGAGCTTCTGGTCCGCGGTGATGCCGTCGGTGACCGTTTCGGTGATGGGACGCGGAGGCAGGAAAGCGCCATTCGCGCTGACCGGCGCATGAGCCATGGCAGAGTACGCACTGAAGCGGGTAATTGCTTCAGACTGGACCGGGTGGTTGGCTTGGGCGAGTGTAAAGGGTGTCAATCGCCCTGTCTGAAATGGATGGGGAGGAACCGGGGAAGGAACGGGAGCAGGAGCAGGATGGATGATGCGGGTATAAACATGCCTGTAGCTCAAGCTGCCGATGACTTCGATTTGCGCGTTGGGTTTATCACGCAAAAGAGTGAGCGCGAGCGTCTCGTCGATGGCGCCTTCCGCCTTGAGGATGGTGACAACGTCGGTGGAACTATCAGGCGGACTGAACGGCGTGACGGTTGGAAAGGTGAATCCAGGCGTGGAGTCACCTGGATTGATGGTGACGCGATACCCGTCGAGCAGAAGCGGGACGGCTTTGGGATCCGTACCGGAGCCTCGAAAGATCTGGATGATAGCGGTAATTTTCCAGGATGTGCCGTCAGAGGTGAAGGCGATATCGGGCGTGCGCGGCAGATTGGCGCGATAACCGAGCCGGGCGGGCGAGACGAGGTAAGTCTTGCCGTCCGTACCGGCATAAACTCCAGGCCCCGTGACAAGCGTGGAGAGCGCCGGCGCGTTAGCCTGTTGCGCGGTCAAGACTTGCTGATAGCCCTGCTGCAGGTTGAACTGCCCGGCACGCGTGACCGTGGCGGCGCGGTCGAACGCGAGCGTGTTGAATTGCATGTGCGCGAGCTGAACGGGAGTTGTGCTCATAGCTGGATCACCAAGGCGGAGTTATCGGTGGACGTGGGGCCAACGACCTTGGTTTGCGACGGATCAAGGCCGTATGCATCGACTTCGTAGGTGTACGTTCTGTTCTTCTGATCTTTCACCGGGAAGCGCCAAGGAAACTGCCCGGACGAGTTCTGCGAGGAGATTTGAAACGTCTGTTGCTCGTCGACTCCATTGGCGTCGTCGGTGTATTTGAGCTTCACGATGACGAGCTTCCACGTTTTGCTGAAATCGATCAGGGCGGGAACTACATCGACTTCGAGAATTTTCTGGGCGAGTTGGCCGGCGAGGATGGTTCCCTCCGCACCATCTTTCCAGTCGCCCGTATCGGAGGAACCATCGGCGAAGGTGGTGTCGACTTTGTACTGGAAGGCGCGTTTGCTTTTATCGCGGAGGCGGACCTGCCAGTTCCAGGTGTCGTGCAGAGAAGTAAAGGAGTGAACGGCGGTTTCGCGGTAGTCGTCACCATCGATATAGCGGGCAGAGATGACGATCTGCTGCGTGGGTGGGAACTGACCTTGCGGAACAAAGGTAACGTTTAGCGTGTCCTGGAACGGAGCGGAGATTGGGCAGGTACCGGAAGTTGATTTTTGTACGTTGCTTTGGATCGTCTCCCCATTCGACAGAAAGTACGTGCACTGATAGGTGTATTCCGGGGATGGATTATTGCCGGTGAAGGTGAACCAGCTATCAGACGGGTGATCCGGGCTGAGGAAGATGTCTTTGGACTTACTCTGGACAGTGAGATTCGGGTCGGGGTATTCGAAGTGAACCTGAACGCGGGAGACAGTGTCCACGGGGACAGAACCGAGCACGGCAGATACACGCACGCAGCTCAAATTGTTGTAGCCGAGAAATAGCTCGCGAGCATTGGTTGTGACAGCGGGGTTCGTGACGGGATCGGCAGAGAACTTGTAGACCAGGCGAGTGCTGTACGAGTACTGATCTTTGGGCGTTCCATCTTTGGCTTTGGCCATAAAGGCCTGGAAGCGATACTGTTCCTGGCCCGTGCGGAATTCGAATTCGTCGGTATGCTGCCGGACGTCCCCGGTGATGTCGTCGGTCTGGTTGTATTCGCAGTGGACGATGATGGCGGCGATGGGGTCGTTGACGAAATCGGCAGTGACAGCAATGGCGACATCAAGGATCTGGAAGTAGGGCACCGACAGATCGGCAGAGATGATCGAGTTTTGGTAGTCGTCCTTGGAGATGACGCCTTCCAGCATGGCGCTGGGGTTCTTGGTAACGACGATGTTCTTGTTGTAGGTTGCGCTGAAGCCGAAGTTCCCCTCCATATCCTGGGTGAAGTTTTTCAGCCAGAGCTGGTTGGTTGCGGCCGGAGCCGCGTTCGGATCTTTCCACGGATTGTGAGCGAGCGGGTCCGTTCCGAGCTCCGCCGTGGGGACACCCGGACTGAACGGCGCGGCAAAGAACACGTTTTGGATGTAGTTGGTTGCCGTGGTGAAGATGAAGTTTTCGATCTGCTTTTCGATATCGGTGTCGGCCCCGGCAGCCTGCGTGAAATCGGAGTCGTCGTACTCGATGTGCAACGAAGCGGAGATCTGCTTGAGCTGATTCAGGTCACTGACCTGCGGGTAAGACCAGGATCCGCTCTTATCACCCGAGTAGTTTTCATGGACCTGAATGTACTTCTTAATGTCGCTGTATACGTTTGAAGCATCTCCCGTGATCGAGATGTTGATGGCGGGCAGGCGAGCGACAAAGGAGACCTGATACCAAACACTTGCGGCGGAGTAGCCTTTGGTGAGTGCCTGCCGCAGCAGTTCCACGCCTTCCTGTCCGAGGGTGGCCTGGTAAGTTGCCATGCAATCAGTGAGGAGTGAAGGCGCATCGCTGCCGGTTGCTACTTTGATGAACGTGTCGCCCGCACCCTGTCCAGCAATGCTGAATGTTACTTTGGCGGGCGTAGTCCACTCCGGGAAGCCTAGCTGGATTTGGGAGGGATCCGGATGAGCGGGTACGATCTCGAAGGTGACGCGGCCACCACGGAAGGCCGGACGGTAATAGTTGCGCAGGGATGCCAGGTAGGCGCGAATTTTGTCCAGGTCGGCTTGAGAGATCTCAAGCGAAGTGGTCATGGTTAATAGGCCGAGCTCCGTTTCCGTTCCGGTGAGATCTTGCGTTTTGTCTTTGAAGAGATAAAAGTCGCGACCGATTACGAGGAGGCGGAGAAGTGGTTTGCCGTCGGGGCCAGTCTTCACGGCGGGCATGTCCGGCACAACATAGAACTGATTGGGATTTGTGTCGTCGTGATAGATCGTGACGTTTTCGACACCGGGGACTACGAAGCTAGGAAACACGTTGAGCATGGACTACTCCTCGGATCAGGTCTTGCTGAGATTGCGGGGGCGGCTGAGATTTATTTGTAGATTCCGCTGCGCCCGTATATTCGAAGTGAGGCTTCTCCACGGATCGTTACAGTGAAACCGAGTAAATTCCGAACGCGCACTCCGTGGCGATCTAGAAGCTTGGATGTGGATCGATACGTATCGACATTCCATTGGAAGCGATCGCTGAGGCGAAGCACCAAGTCGCGAAGATCACCGTCGTCATGAAAGTGAGGTGCAGCGTAGTGGTAGACCGTAATTGCAGCTGGTTGCCCGGCGTGATCGATCGCGAGCGCCACCCCGCCGCGGGTTCTGCGCCATACTTGCGGGCTCCCAGCGACTGAGCGCATGTAGTGCGAGAGGTAGAGTGCAGGGATCCCACATTCACCGGCGATGCGCTCGAGAGTTTGCAGATCCAGAGGATGGCTAAACGCCAGTTTTGTTCCAGCGGCTTTCGTAGAAAAGTTCCAGGCTATGAGCCGCAACGCACCGGACTCGCTGAGGCGCGAGATGACGGTGCGCGCGAGGCCGGAGAGTGGGCTGTCGACAAGAGACAGCGCGCCGGACGATGCGTTGGGCTTCAGGTGACAGTAGATGCGGACGCCTTGCTTTTGGGCAAAGTCGACACCGATCCAATAAGCGTCCACCTGACTTTCGGTTGGCAGGATTCGCTGGCGGACATTGTGGACAGCTTCGTCCGATGAGATACAAGTGAGCGCGCTGCAGAGGGCGTCTAACGTGGTGCTGTTTCCAGCGGCTTCAGACACAAGTGGTTCAACGGAGAAGGCCGGCGACTGGGGCGACTGGCTAATGCGCTCGCATGTTTCAAGGGGTGATCCATCGGCGCAGAGAGCGGACCTGAAGCCGGGGTTTCGGTCGAAGTCCTGCATCACTTGGGACATCATGGCGAAGCGTGGATCACGTGCGATGCGGTCGCCATCGCCAGAGAGGAGCGCCCAGTCCGCCAGCATGTTTGTCACGCGTCGCGAGTAGCTGGAAGGTGCCGGCATGGTTCAGCCCGAAAGAGGTTGAGCCGCGGTCAGATTAGGAGTCGGGAGCGCCGGGAGGTCCGATGTCAAAAGCGCCGCTTGGAGAGACATCCGCGATACCGGCGAGAGCTCTCGCTTTGGGGACAAGCGCTTCGGGACCTCGAACCTCGAGTCCGCCCAGTTGATCGAAGATCTGTACGATGCCGAAGCCGATGTGGCTTAATGTCTCTTCCACGGACTTCAGCGACGCGCCAGAATCGATCGTCACGATCCAGTGCTGATCGCGAGAGTCAGGACTTACGGATTGCATACCGCTGGCATGGTCGGAGCCTGCACGACTCCGGCTCCCACGTCCGTAGCAGGAAATGGAATTGCTTTGGCGGAGCTGACGAGTTTATCCCACAATGCCTGGCCACGGAGCGAGGCATCGGTTTCCGCCCACAGAGCGGCGATACCGGAGACATGAGGGGTGGCCATGCTGGTGCCCGTTTTGTTGCCGTAAAGGGTGGAACCGGGGACGGACGACAGTACATTCACAGCGGGGCCTGTGATCTCGATTTTGCCACCGTTCGATCGGACATACATATCTAAGTTCGAGTCGACGCCAGCGACTGCCATGATCGAGGGCGAATTGGCGGGAGCTCCGGTGGTGGCGATGGTTCCAGGGCGGGAACTATCGTTTCCAGCGGCGGCGATGATCAGCGTGCCTTTGGCGAGTGCATTTTGGCCCGCTTTGGTGTAGATGGGCTGCGCGGTCGCACGACTCGAGAGAGACATCGATACGACTTCGCATCCGTTGGCCACGGCCCAGTTCATGCCTGCAAGGATAATGCCGTCAGCGCCTCGGCCCGCATCGGAGAGAACTTTCCCGATGTACATCGAGGATCCGTAGGCTATGCCGTAACGAGGCGCGCTGCCGGTAGGCTTCAAGGGCCCGCAGGCGGTTCCGGCGGTATGCGTTCCATGACCATGACCATCTTGCACGGCCTGACCGGTGATGAAGCTCTTCGATACGATGGCGCGCCCGGCGAAGTCGGGGTGGTTGAGATCGATGCCAGTATCAAGGACACAGAGTTTGATTCCGTTTCCCATCCAGCCGGACTGATCGACGGCGGTGAGACTGAGCCCGTAGGTGGTGGCTTGCGCAGTGGCAGTTGCAGTGCCGCCCGACCCGCTAGCTGAAGGAGAGTCGTCGATGGCGTAGACGAACGCCTCGGGCACGAGCTGTTCAATTGGGCCGTTTGGATCAAGCGTGGGAACGGCGGGAGCACCGGTATCATTTCCGGCAACATCATTGGCCACAGCGACATCATTGGCGTTGGGGAAGATGGCGGCGACCGCTTCCCGAGAGATTAGCGCCGCGT
Source organism: Bryobacterales bacterium (assembly GCA_963738525.1). Classification (GTDB taxonomy): domain Bacteria; phylum Acidobacteriota; class Terriglobia; order Bryobacterales; family Bryobacteraceae; genus Bog-113. The sequence goes on along the minus strand of CAVTXC010000015.1, from coordinate 361,021 downwards.
TGAGCTGTTCGAAGACGAGAACTTCGGCGTCACCCAGATCTTCAAACTGCACGGCTGAATCTCCAAAGGATGCCGCGCTGGCGACGCTCAAGTTATTTGTTTCTTTGAACTGGCTGATGGCGGTATCCGTGGCGGAGTCTTTGAAGATGGCGATGTACCTCCCTGTGTAGGCAAGCGGTGGAGTCGATTCCACGTCACCTTCGGCGACGCCCGCGTTCTGAGAGGCTGCGGCGTAAAGATCGTCGATGGTCTGCGTTAGCGGCATGGGAATTCTCCTCTCGTGTTTTGGTCAAGCAGGGGGCTGGCTGTTCGTGAAAAGCAGACGATCATATGTTGTTCCTTTCTTTCGAGCGATCTGTTTAGATTTGGTCCGCGACATTGGGCGGCGGTTGGCTTACGGTGGGTAGTGCTGCTGAACGATGTTTCGTTTCGCGCCTCGACGGAATTAGCGCGTTCACACCGGATCGCGAATGGAGCCAACCAGCCGTAATGCGGAACGTTATGTTAGGGTCGAGAAATGCCGGATCAGAGGGTGGGTACGGTCCAGGAACTGCGCCGTTATCCAGTGAAGTCGATGGCGGCGGAATCTTTGCAGCGATCCATCGTATCCTGGCACGGCTTTGCCGGAGACCGGCGTTGGGCATTCATTCGGCCGGGAATGGAACGCAGTGGTTTTCCTTGGCTGACCATCCGAGAGAAGCCCGATTTGTGGCATTACCAGCCGCGCTTCCTGAATCCCGATGACGTGGAAAGTTCTCGAACGATGGTCAAGACTCCGGACGGGAGTGAATTCGAAGTGATTGATGCGGTGCTCGCGCGACATCTTGGAGAGGGGGTTCGAGTGATTAAGCAGCACGGCGGCGTCTTCGATACCTTCCCCCTATCGGTGCTGACCGTGCAAAGTGTTGAAGGGCTTTCGGGGCTGGTGGGGAGACCGTTGGATGCACTTCGTTTCCGGCCTAACATTCTGATCGAGGCTTCCGTATCGGAAGCTTTTCCGGAAGATGGATGGGCGGGAGCCATTCTGCGCATAGGGACGCTGCGCTGCAGGTTGGATAAGCGCGACAAACGATGCGTGATGGTTAATATCGATCCCGCGAATAATCGTTCGAGTCCCGATGTTTTGCGGGCGATCGCACGAGAACGCGAGGCGCAGTTCGGCATGTACGGTACGACGGTCGAACCCGGGGAAGTCTCGGTAGGAGATCCAGTGTTCCTGGAGTAGCGGAGAGGCTGCTGAGCCTAGGCCCTGTGGATGGGGCCTCCTACCGTCGTGCGTGGGATTTGGTAAGTGAGGCTGGCGTGATGCGGAGAAGGATTTCTTACTTTGGATGGGCGGCCACTTTCGCGCATGCGTTGATCCGCGGTTACCCAGGAGGGAAGAGTTTCGTCCGGCTGATCCCAATGCGCGACAGACGCTTCGTCACACCAATCCAAGAGAAAGGTCATGGCGGTCTTATGCGCGCCGGAGATCATGTATTGGCGCATTCTTTCCTGTGTGTCCCACGATGTCATTGTCCAGAAGGTCCACCTGCGATCAGCCAGCAATGCACCGGTGCGGAACCCGGGCGCGTGCTTCACCTGCTTTAACGATCGTGTTGTATGAATCAGGAAAAGGGGAAGGAAACGCACTGAGCGGATTCTGAGGCGCGTCAAGCTGACGAAGGGCATGATCTCCTGCCAGTTTATGAGAGCGGGCATGCCGTCAGTGGTGGCAAAGTATTCAGCCGCAAGCAGAGGCGGGTCACTCGTGAATCTTTTCTTTCCGCTCCAGCATGGCAATGAACTGCGTTATTTTGCGAGCGCGAGTCTCCGCTTTTTTGACTGTTTGGATGCGCCACAGGATGGCGTACCGGTTCGCTTTATCAAGTGTTTCGAAGAAGGCACGGGCCTGGGGGCTTCCATCCAAGGCCGCCTGAAGATCGCTCGGCACGGTCGCGCGACTGGGGGAGTCATAAGCCGTGTCCCACCGTCCGGCCTTCTTCGCTTGTTCGATTGCGGCGAGTCCGGCAGGCTTCATTGCTCCGCTCGCCACGAGAGCTTCCGCCTTCTCACGGTTGATCTTCGACCATACGCTCTTTGCGGAACGCGGCAGGAATCTCTGAAGCCATGTCTCGCTATTCTGAGGTCTCTTTTGCCCGTCGATCCAGCCGTAGGATAGGGCGACCTCAAGGGCCTCGGCGTAGGTGACGGATTGGATTTTTGCACCCTTCTTTGCGAGTTGGAGCCACATCCCGGCACTCGCTGAATGGTTCCGATTCAACCAATCGGCCCAATTCTCTTTGTTTTTGAACAGCTTCGCAGGGGCAGTTTCTGAGCCCGGCGCTGCGGTTTTCCCGGGAGTATTTGCTGCCGGCATTTCTCCACTTTATGTCTTCACATATTGGAAAACTTGGAACTGTTCCAGCGGAGGGTAATCGGACGGCCAAGACCTGGTAGCGGCAGTGACACCGCCTCGGTCTCGACTGCTTCCTTCTGCCGTGTCGAGAGACTTCGCCAGGGGTCGATCGAGACCTCGGCGGCCGATCGACGCCACGTCCCGGCAATTTCCCCGTCGACCAACAGCGCGCCAGGCCAGACGCGGGAAGTCCAGAGTTCGGCCCGCAGTTTCGGGTCGGGCACGAGGATCTCCCGATCGGTTCCCCAAGCAAGATAGAAAGCATCGCCGCTGGGCAGGAGCCTTGCCGGCGCACCCGGTCGGGGCTTGGCGCGGAACCCTGTCTCGTCGTCGGCTAGGATCCACGCAGTGCCGACGGGTGTCTCTACTGCGATCAGCGCATTGGTGAGGTTCTTGAATATGGCGGTCGCGGCCGGACGATCGATCCCGGCCCACTTGGCGAAAGACGCCGCTGTGGCGGGGCCGAAGACGTGAAGGTAACGCCGGGCGAGTTCGAGACGTGCGTGCTCCGGATCCACATCAGGCGGAGGCACGGTCCATATGGCAGGCTGACGAGCGCCTTCCCAACGCAAGAGAACGGTGCCGGTCGGAGCAGCGTATCGGAGACTGTTGGGCTGCACGCCCAGTGCATGCCCGGCTGCGCCGAATGGCATTCGCCGGCCGTCGAGGAATGCATGGAGCCGATCCGCAGTACGTCGCGCCCTTGCGCATCTTGCTGCGTCGGCGGGCAGACGACCGAGCGAGAACACGGCAAGGTCTTTTTCCGCCACAACGTAAGCACTGAAACGCGGTCCCCATAGCTGGATGAGCGACCGATGCTCCCAAGTGTCCGAGGTTGTCTCCTCAACGCGTGCATGGAGGGACAGCAGAGCGGCGCGCGGCGCGGAGTCCTGCAACCCAGCCCAGGCCGCCCTTTGGAGCGACTTCGCTCCTGGAGGGAGGCGTTCATCCAGCAAGCCAACTCTGCGCCTAAAGCCGAGGATGTGCGATTGCGAGAGTTCAAGGCGAGGGTTCGTTAAGGACACAGTTCTCGACACATTTTATTCACTCTGTCGCGTGTATCGAAGGCGTGTTGGCGCGGCACTTCGTTTCTCGTTTCAGGGATACGGAGTGATGAGATAGTTTCTTAGCTCATCAGCAACACCGCCCGTGGAGTGTTTCCAGCCGAGGACCATGTCTGCTCAATTGCGGAGAGCGGGAAAGATCGCGTGGCGATCTGAAAGCCGCCGGGTATTGTCGCGGCGAGCACGTGTTTAGTTGCACTCAAGAGACGGTCCAGGGGGATGCTGCCGATACCGCTACCCATGAGTTCCATCGCTGAAGAACGGAGCGCGGCGCTGGGCAGGGTGATGTTCGGGCCACTGACGGAGCCGACGTGGACGAAGCGAATCGGCACGGCGTCGCGGCCGGCTTTCGCCCCGGCGATGATCAGCCGTTCGGCACTTCGGCCCCAGAGGTAATCGACTACTACACTTACACCGTCAGCAAACTGTGCCTGAAAAGCTTGGTCCAGCGCGTCACCGTTCTCAGCCAGAGGAATCGTCACATCGGCCCCGAGGCTCGGGAGAGTGTTCAGCACATCGATATTCCGGCCAGTCGCAATCACTTTCTTCGCGCCCATGTACTTTGCAATCTGGACTGCCAGGCGGCCGGCCGTTCCGGTCGCACCATTGATCAGCACCGTTTCACCGGCTACAAGTTTCGCGCGCTCCTGCAAGGCGGCCCAAGCCGACACGCCCGGATTAGCTATGGCGGCAGCCGTGACGTCGTCCAGATCATCCGGCACCGCGACGCATTGCGCGGCCCTTACTGCCGTGCGTTCCGACATGCTGCCTAGGGGCGCTTTGGGAAGAGCGAAGTACACCCGGCGGCCGTCATCCAGACGCCCTACGCCATCGATGCCCACCACGAACGGAAAGTCCCCGGATGAACTGTAGTGCGTTCCCGAGGCCCGGCTCCGGACAACATTGCTGAGAGCGGCCGCTGTGACGTGAATACGGACATCACCGGCGACGACCGCAGGCTCCTTGAAATCCCCAAAGACGGGTGTCTGGCCTGCTTCCAATACCATCGCTGCTTTCATGGATATGAATCCTTTCCTGTCGTGCTGATTCCATATATGTGCATTTAACACATAGTGTATTTTGCACACATCACTGATATGCTGTCAACGGGCTTCCCCATGAGCAAAGAGATCTCGCAGTTGCATAACACCTTGATCGACTTATTGGGCTTCCTCAACAGGCCGCAGCGCGACACGGCTCTCATTGCGGAAGCCGGCATTTCTCTGGATCGCGCTCTCTTTCCTCTGTTGATGGGAGTTCAGCGGTACGGCCCCGTCGGTGTGGTGGACCTGGCCGAACTCGCCGGGCGGGACTACACGACCGTGAGCCGGCAGCTAACCAAGCTCGAAACCCTCGGTCTTGTTGCGCGCGTCGCCTCCGATGCCGATAAGCGCGTTCGCGCAGCGGTTATCACTCAAAAGGGAAGAACGATGGCGGGAGCCCTGGACGAGGCCCGCGAGAGATTAGCCGCTGAGGTGCTCGCTAATTGGAGCAAAAAAGATCTTCAAGAACTGGTACGGTTGATGCGGCGATTTGCGGACGATCTTCTCGCCTGGAGGACGTGAGGCGGACAGCGCGCACCGTTGCCGCTAATTTCCTGATTGCGGAAGAACCGTTGTGGCAATTGCAACGAGCGATTGCATTATTACCACTCGCCACGCGCGTAGGGTTGCGACCATAGCGCGGCTTGCAACTGGAGAGCCTTGCACCACGCGCGATGCATTCCTTCCACATCTTCTCCGGAGTGTCCCTTGGCGGCCAGATAAGGCTTGATTGTTTCATTCATCACGGGGATGAACGCAATGATGTCGCGCAAGGGAACATAGGGAGTCGAATTGACTCCATCGGTCTTATTCTTTTTCAGGCTGGTGTGCCGAAGCGCGATTTCCTGCTGATAGTTCAGCCAGTCCTGGTCGTACGGGCGAAAGCATGTATCCAGAACCCATTGCTCAAAGCGCAGTCCACTTTTCGTCTGGTAGTCGGGAAGCGACTCACCCTCGAGAGTTCGGCTGTGGCGGATGAGGTGCGGGATATTTGCGATGATTCCCTTGCGCCAGTGATCGACCAGCGGCTTCGCCTGATCTGAGAGCACCTCGCCCGCCAAGCGGCGGTAGCGCTCGTCTTCGTCGGTCCATCCAACACTGATTTTAAGGTTTTCCAGATCCTGGAGCGAGACTGGCGAAGGGTCAGCCGCACCGTATGTGTATCCGCTAATCTGATCGGCGATTTTTGTCATTTTGGCGGCACCGCTGAGAATAGAACGACCAGGCCCTCAAGTAGAGTGGGATGCGTAAGAACGGCATCACGCAGACCAGTATAAGGAAGACCAGCGAGCATCGCGATCTGGACGGCGCCCATGATTTCGCCGCCATTTACGCCGAAGACAGTGAAACCCAGAATGCGATCACTCTTTGTGTCGATCAGTGCTTTCATGAATCCGCGTGTTTCCGACAGTGTGCGAGTCCGAAGATCGGCGGCCATGGGGATTTTAGCCAGTCGATAGGGAACTCCGCTCGCTTTCGCTTCGGTCTCATTTAGCCCGATGCGGGCCAGTTCCGGATCAGTGAAGAGACAAAATGGAACCTGACGTCCGGTGGTGACGCGATTCCCGCCGGCAAGATTTTCCCGGATGATTCGAAAATCATCGAACGCGATGTGGGTGAATTGAGGACTACCGGCGCATTCGCCGATCGCCCAAACATCCGGCGCGGTGGTCTCGAGGCGCTCATTCACCTTTATATATCCCCGTTCCGTGAGCTCGACACCGGCGAGATCGAGGCCGATTCCGTCCGTATTGGGAGTACGGCCGGCAGCGACGAGGAGATCGGTGCCTTCGACGACGGTGGTCGAGCCACCCTGAATGAGGTGAAGCTTTACCGATTGCCCGGATGTGCCTTCGACGAGTGAAACGTTGGCATTCATCACGAGCTCGATACCCTCGTCGCGGCAGAGTTGCTCCAGCCCCGCCGAAACATCTTCATCTTCCCGGCTGGCAAGCCGACTGTTGCGATCAATGACGGTGACGCGGCTTCCGAAGCGCCGAATTGCCTGAGCCAGTTCCAACCCAATGTAGCCGCCACCAAGCACGATGAGATGTTGCGGCGAATAATCGAGCTCGAGGGCTTCGATGTGAGTGAGCGGGTTGGCTTCGCGCAGGCCCGGCACGTCTGCGATCGTCGCGCGAGTGCCGGCGCCGATTACAATTTTGTCGCCTCGAATCAGGCGTTTGCTTCCATTATTCAGAGACACCTGAAGAGTCTTAGGCCCGGTGAACTGAGCGGAGCCCATGATCAGGTCCGCGCCGCTGGTTTTGAAATTGGCGACGTGGATGTCCACGAGATCCGCGACCATCTTGCGCTTGCGATCGCGCACGGCGGACATGTCGATTGTGTGGCCTTCTTGGGAGATTCCGAACTCCTTGCTCCTTTGGAAGTAGGAAGCGACCTTTGCACTGTGAATAACGTTTTTGCTAGGCAAACAAGCGATGTTGGGGCAAGACCCGCCGATATACTTACGCTCGACTACGGCAATGCGTTTGCCCTCTTTACCGAGTGTCCAAGCCAGGAATTTTGAGCCTTCGCCCGTGCCGACGATCACGAGTTCGTAGTGTTGTGTCTCCATCAAGTTAAGGTTGTATCACCTTCGATAGGGGAATTTGGGCGACCGTTTCTGAATCTCGACATTCGCAATTTTTGGGCGTGGCGTGATTTTTGGGGGCGTCCGAGCGAATCATTAGTTGAGCAAAGAAATTGAGCCAGTCCTCTCAAAACGCGCCCGACGATGCAAAGTTCGAAGAGTTGCTCAAGCAGCATCGCGGCCTCGTTTTGAAAGTGGCGGCCATGTACGCGCGGGATCCGGAAGACCAAAGGGACTTGGTGCAGGAGATCCTGACGCAGACTTGGCGAGCTTACCCCAGCTTCGATGCAAGCCGGTCGTTCTCGACATGGATGTATCGACTTGCGCTGAACGTTGCGATTTCACACCGGCGCAGCGCGGTTAGCCGGACGCGTCATTTATCGGATGTGACCGAGATGGACTTCGCAGCGGTACCGGACCCTGCTAGTTGGGAACCGGACGAGCGATTGCGCGATGTGCGCCGTGCGATTGAACGGCTCGACGATTTGAATCGCGCGCTCGTGCTGCTCTATCTCGAGGGCCACAGCTACCGGGAAACCGCGGAAGTGCTCGGAATCAGCGAGACCAATGTAGCCACGAAATTGACCCGGATTCGGGAGTGGCTACGGGAAGAATTTGCAACGCCTCATGGCAAGAAAGGAACATGATGGAACTCGAAGAACTGAAGGCAGCCTGGGAACAGTTGGAGCGCCGCGTTGAAGTGGCGGAAGTGAGGCTGGAAGATTATCGCGCGGAGCGGGCGGCCGGAACGTTGCGGCGGCTGCTTCTGCAGTTGACGGCGGGACAAGCAATTCAGATCGCGGTAGCGATGGCGGTGATTCTGGTAGCTGCTCCATTCTGGATCGAGCATCGCCACACGTTACATCTTTTGGTCGCCGGACTCAGCTTGCACATTTATGGGATCGCTTTGATTTGTGTGTGCGTGATGCAGATCCTGATGATTGGGCAAATCTACTATACGGAGTCCGTCGTGGTGTGCCAGCGGAGGACTTTGGCACTGCGGCGACTTCGGATTCTTTCCGGACTGGCACTGGGACTGCCGTGGTGGATTTTGTGGATCCCCGCGACGATGGTGGGCGCGGAGCGGTTTGTAGGAACAGACCTGTACCAGCAGTCCCCTGGATGGATTCAGAGCTGCGTGTTGATCGGGGTGGCGGGGATGGCGGTGAGCGTGGGGGTTGCCCATGCACTGGCCGCTCATCCACCGGAATCGAGAACACTGCGGAACTGCGCTGATAGCCTGTCAGGGCGAAGTTTGGAGAGGGCTATCAGGCAGTTCGAAGAGCTCGGGCAATTCGAGGGCGAGTAGGTAATTACGATTGAATAGCTCTGAACTAGCGCGTGCCGCCATGTGTTACAGACATCGATCTGTAACACCAGCGTAATTTATTTGTGCTTTTGGATTGCTAGCCTACTGACTCAAACACCAGGGGTCAGGAGAGTCTGCTTGAAAAAAACGGTACTAGTCGTGTGCTTGGGGGCATTGGCATGGACGACGCCTATCAAGGCGCAGTCGACTTTCGGGGCGATTGTCGGAACGGTTCGGGACCCGTCAGGGGCGACAGTGCCTCAGGCGCATATTGTCGTCACCTACAGTAACGAAAACATTTCGAAAGAAGTTACCAGCGATACATCGGGAAATTACGAAGCTCTCAATTTGCAGCCGGGCCGCTATAGCGTGAAGGTAAACGCGAGCGGGTTTCAAGAAGAGACGGTGAGCGATCTGCAGCTTGCCGCCCGCCAAACGAATCGCGTGGATCTCACGCTGCAAGTGGGCGCGGCGACGCAAAGCGTGAACGTTGAAGGTCAGGCAGGCGTGATCGATTCGGAGACGGATACAATCTCTTCCGGTTATGGCAGCGAGAAGATTTTGGAACTGCCGGCCAACTTGCGAGCTTCGCAGGACACCAGCCCCTACTTTCTGTTGACCACTCTTCCGGGCGTTCAGCAAGATAGTGGGAACGACAACTACTTATCGATTCAGGGCGGACTGCCGAACCAATCGGAATCCTCCATTGATGGGATATCGTCGCAGAACGTCCGTTCGAACCGGCCGCTGTTCGACATTTATCCTTCGACTGAGAACATTGCCGAGATGAAGGTTTCCGGGGTGGGGAACACGGCGGAGTACGGATCGGCCGGCGATATTACGACGATCACGAAGAGCGGAACAAACATCTATCACGGATCAGCAGTTTGGTACTTCCAGAATTCGGACTTGGACGCAACACCGTATGGATCGACGACCAAGCCAGAGAAGAATGTCAACGACTATGCGTTTTCGCTGGGAGGCCCGGTTTTCATTCCGAAGATTTACCACGGTAAGGACAAGACCTTCTTTTTTGCCGATTACGAAGGGCTCGATTACCCGCGGACAACGACGACACAGAACGAGGTTCCAACGGTAGCCGAGAAGAACGGAAATTTCAGCGCGGAAGGGGTAACGATCACCGATCCGACGACTGGGCTGCCGTTTGCAAACAACACGATTCCGGGGAGCCGGATCAGCCCGATCGCACAGAAGATTCTCGGTACGTTCTACCCCGACCCGAACACAGGGGACACGACGGTATCGCATGCCGCGAACTGGACCGTCAACAAAGCGGCGGATATTGCTTCGAAGCAATTTGATATTCGAGGCGACCACTATCTCACCTCGACTCAATCGCTATTTGGTCGTTTCAGTTGGAAGAACGCGACGCAACTTAGTCCGAACGGGCTGCTGCAGCCGACGACGGATCAGACGCAGCAGGACCGCTCATTGGTGGGCTCGTACAACATCGCGATCCGTCCTAACCTATTGAACGAATTCCGCGTTGGGTTTACGCAGGACAGTCCGGGTAGCAACTTTTCATTTAACGGCAAGGCTTTTGAGGCCTCGTTGGGTTTTGTGGGATTACCGTCAACGCCGTTTAACGGGCTTCCCGACATCAGCTTCAATAACTACAGCGGGCTGAATGTGGGGCGCGTCGAGGATACCGAGATCTACCGGACATTCCAGATCAACAACAACACGACATGGAATCACGGACGGCACACGGTGAAGTTCGGGGTGGACATCCGCTGGCTCCGGTCGAAGACGGGCCTGGGCTTCATTGGAGCGGACAACTACGGAAACTCTTCCTTCACGGGAGCTTTCACAGGAAATGATTTCGCCGATTTCCTGTTGGGTTTGCCAGTGCAGACCTCCTACGGCAACGTGCAGCATGACAACGACGGGCGGAATCAGCGCTACCAAGCGTTTGTGCAAGACAGCTTTCGAATCACGCCGCGGTTGACTCTCGAGTATGGCATCCGGTGGGATTACAACCCGCCCTTTGTGGACCAATACGGAAACACCGGGAACTTCGATCCGAGCGTTCCTTTGACAGGGAAGGTGGTATATCCATCGAATGGGGCGAACCTTTTGGCGCCGGAGTTGTTGATTGCGACGAACGCTTGCCCGGGCACGCCGAATTTGCCGGCTCCGGGTCCAGGAATTTCCGGAGTGCCCTGCACTCCTTATGTAACGGCGCAGGCGGACAATTTAGGTAACGGTCTTCGTAAGGTTTACAAGTATAATTTCGCGCCCCGTTTTGGCTTTGCATTTCGTCCATTTACCAACGGCAATACGGTGATCCGTGGGGGCTTCGGGATTTACGAGTCTCCCGTGCTCGGCGCGACCTTCTATTCACTCACGGGGACGGCACAGACGGATGTACGGGAGTTCAACAACATCAGCCCGACAGGCGCGCCGATCTTCCAATGGCCGAACGTTACGACGGGCGGAAGCGGGGTTATCACCAGCGACGCGTATGGAACGTCCTATTTCGGGACGGCGAATTCCATCAATTACAAGAACCCTTATATGGAACAGTGGAACTTATCGATTGATCGAAATATCGGGTTTAACACGGGGCTGCGGATCTCTTATATCGGGTCGCACTCGGTGCAGTTGGGGTTTGCTCAAAACCTGAATCAGTCGGCATACTCAACGACATACTATGCGGAGCAGCCGCTCACAAACCGGCCTTTCCCGTATTGGGATCGAATTGAGAACCGGGATTCGGGGGCGACTGCTTCGTATAACTCGCTGCAGATTGAGATGAATCACCGCTATAAAAGCGGGCTCTCTTTTACAGGTGCTTACACACTCGCCAAGAACTTATCGGATACGGGGTCGGATCCGACATCATTCGGCGGTGAGACCGGGAATGGGCGCATCATGGACGCGTATAACCGGGACGCGAACTGGGGCAACGTATATGGAACAAGGCGGCATCGCTTCGTGGGTACGGCGCTTTATGAATTGCCCTTCGGCAGGGGCCGGACTTTCCTGAACAACACTAACGGGCTGGTGAATGGGGTGTTGGGAGGGTGGCACGTAAGCACGATCCTGGTGCTCCAGACGGGCGATTACGAGACACCGTATTTCGATGGTGGCGATCCCTCGGGGACGGGATCCGGGTTCTACCGCGATCAACGTCCGGATCGGGTGGGAAGCGGGATGCCTAACGACCAGAACCGCAACGATTGGATCGATGCGAGCTCGTTTGTTTGTCCGGGCGGCTCTTGCAGCATCGGCACCAACCCGCTCAATACGCCGGCTCCAATCGGACGGTTCGGCAACTCCGGGGTGGGGATTATCGAAGGGCCGGGAACGGTGGCTCTCTCGATGGGAGTCGGAAAAGCGTTCGTGATCCATGAACGCCTGACCGCGAAGATTGAAGGGTCATTCACAAACCTGCCGAACGTCACGAACTTAGCCGATCCGATTCTGGCGTTTACGAACAAGCAGTTCGGACAGATCACCAGCGCAGTGGGAATCAACAACGGCGGAGCGGAGTTCAGCACCGCCCGGACAGGACAGGTGGGAGTGCGGATTGAGTTCTAGGCGGAGGGAGTAGCCGCAGAGAGCGAAAGTTCGCGGGGTTGGTTACAGTGCCTGGGGTGGGATTCGCTCAAGCGTGCCCTGCCCCAGGCGCTTTTCGTTTTACGGGCCGGTTTCAGAGTGGATGAAAACGGCGGCTTTGGGCAAGGGTGGTTGTAGGAAGACTTAGTGTCGGGATAAGAGCAGCCAAGTCTCGTTGGTAAAAGGATCGCCCGTTACTTCTCCACCTAATAAGACTAAGCCAGCGAAGACCGGATCGCAGTTCATGGACGTAGCCCAGCGACCGCCGGGCTCAAAAGGCGTCTGTATCTGCTTCGCGCCGTAGCCGCCGAAGAGCACGACTTTTCCAGTCTCCTCTTCGAAAGGCATCTGGTCGGTGTTGAAGCCCTCGCGGCCGGAGATACCGGCGGGAACTGTTGGCTCCAGCCTACACCGTCCCACGTCCACGTGTCATTCAAATAGGCGTTTCCGTTGCTGCCGCCGAAGAGCACGGCTGTATTGGAGAAAGGGTCATAAGCGAATCCAGCACAGGTGCGGGCCGGCGGCGACTTAGCAGGTCGAGCTGCCGCCTCCGAACAGCACGGTCACATGAGTTGATCCGTCGTAGGTCAAGGGCGCAACAGCGGGCGCCAGGCAGCGACGAGAAAAAATGCTTGCCGATCCAGGCTTTGGGCTTGGGTTGAGCCCGCGAGTAGGAAGGCGAACATCGCCCGGGCCGCGGGAGCTGGGGTCCTCTTCATGATTCGCCTCCTCAAATGATGCGGGGATGATTTTACATCCCGAGTGGTCACGCAATAGGCAGGGCTTTTAGTGAGCAGGTATTCGGGCGGATGGGATATCGAGGGTGGTGAACGAGGGTTGACCCACATTGGCGACGTGGACGGATTGCGAGCGGGGATCCACCACCAAAGCAAACGGATTCTTACCCGCGGGAAGTGAGGCGAGCGAGAGATTGGTTTTGCCGTCTATGACGGTGACGTTGTTTCCATGAGTGTTGGCGACATAGATGAGGTTGGCCTCGGGATCGACGGCCACCGCTTGAGGATGACTCCCGACTTTGACCGTGGCTATGGGAAGGCGCGCGCTTCCGTCGATTACGGTGACGGAGTCATCCGCGTTGTTGACCACGTAGATTCTGTTGGTTCGGGAGTTCACGGCGACGGCGCAAGGGATCTGGCCTACCGGGATTACGGTCCGGAGGCCTGAACTCTCATCGAGCGCAACAACGGCCGCGGAGCCGGTGCGGGTGAGATAGATGGTATGCGCGCGCTCGTCGACCGCCATGCCCCAAAGGTGCTCGCCAATGGGAACCCTTTCGAGCGATGAGGTGGAGGCATTCCAGATGCGGAGACGGGCGTCTTCATATCCGATCAGGAAGATGCGGTTGGTGCGCGAATCGATCGCAATGTTATCAGCCGACCCGAGCTTCATCGTGACGGCGGTGTTGGTGACCCCGTCGATTTCGGCGACGAGATCGCTGAAGGTGTTAGTGACGTAGATCTTGTCGGTGAGTTGGTTGGCGGCCAGGACGTAGGGATGCGGACCGGCTGGAACGGTGGCGATCAGAGTGTCGGTTTTGCCGTCGAGTACGCTGACAGTTCCATCGGACGAGTTCGCGACATAGACTCGGCCGGTAACGGTGTTGACGGCGAGAGCATCGGGGCCGGCTCCAACGGGGACGACGGAGGTTGCGCCCGTGGTCGCCCGGATGGATACGGCGTTGCGGAGCCCATCAACTGCGTACGTCTTGCCGTTAGAAGGGTTGAAGGCGATAGCGCGGTTGCTGAGCAGGATGCCCGTAGGAGGTTCTGTTTGGGCTGGTGCGCTGCTGTGCGGGGAAAGGATCAGGCCGAATGTGGTGAGGAGGGCGAGCGAAATCCCAGTGAAAAGATCTGTGCGGAAACTTGAAAGAAATGACACTCGACCGGAACCTCAGGGAGATCATACGATACATAGACGCATGTCGCTTCGACGAGACCGTGTCTTTCGTGTTTGGGCCGTGATTGGATCGTTCCTTCTAATATCGTGCCTTCTAATAGGGAGCATGGAACGCCTCAGGGCAGACCCTTCGCATCCCAAGTTCCGGGTGATTGCGATCGCGGAGGCCGGAGGAATTCACCGGCCTTTTGTGGACGCGGCGAAGATATGGCTCAAGCAAGAGGCGGAAGCCGGGAATTTCACGGTCGACTACATCGAAGATACGGATAAGATCAACGATGCGTTTTTGGCGCAATATCGTTTATTCATCCAGCTGAATTACCCGCCGTATGGGTGGAAGCCGGCGGCTAGCGCGGCGTTCGTGCGCTATATCGAACAGGGACAGGGGGGATGGATTGGGTTCCATCACGCGACGTTGTTGGGGGAATTCGATGGATACCCGATTTGGCCGTGGTTCCACAGATTTATGGGTGGCGTCCGATTCAAGGATTACATCGCCACATTCGTGTCGGGGACGGTGAAGGTTGAGGACAGCGCGCATCCCGCGATGCAGGGTTTGCCGCATACGTTTTCCGTTTCGGATGAGGAGTGGTATACGTATGACCTGTCACCTCGGGAGAACGTACGCGTCCTGGCGAGTGTCGACGAGAGTACTTACACTCCAGCCACCGATAAAAAGATGGGCGATCATCCGGTGGTTTGGACGAACGAGCATTTCAAGGCGAGAAACATTTACATTTTTATGGGTCACCGTCCCGAGCATTTTCAAAACAAGAATTTCACACGGCTGTTCCATAATTCGATTCGTTGGGCGGCTGGGGAGTGAGAGTTCGACGTGTTGGAACGAGCGCGCTGGTGGTGGCATTTGGATGGGCGCTCTGTTCAGGGGCAGACAGCGCGGCGGGGGAGAAGACGTTTCGCGTTTTGGCGTTTTATTCACGAAACGTGGAATCGGACCATGTGGAGTTCGCAGATCAGGCGATCCTCTTCTTTGCGGGTGCGGCTCAGAGGGATCATTTCACGTTCGAGACTACGACGAGTTGGGACGATTTGAAGGCGGAAAAGTTGAAGTCGTATCAAGTGGTGCTCTGGCTTGACGACTTTCCGCACACGGAAACGCAACGGCGGGAGTTCGAGCAGTACATGAACGGCGGAGGCGCGTGGCTGGGATTTCACATCGCGGCCTACAACGACCGAGATACGCATTGGCCCTGGTTCGTCGACTTCCTGGGGGGAGCGGTTTTCTACGGGAACAACTGGCCGCCACTGCCGGCGAGGTTAATGGTCGAAGATCGAGCGCATCCGGTTACCAAGCATTTGCCAGATGTTTATGTTTCGCCGGCGAACGAGTGGTACAGCTGGAGACCGAATCCTCGCTTGAACAAAGATGTAAAAGTACTGCTGACTCTGGATCCGGCTAATTACCCGCTGGGGTTCAAAGACACATTGACGGGTGGCGACGTTCCGGTAGTTTGGACGAACACGAAGTTCAAGATGCTGTACATGAACATGGGGCATGGGGATAAGGTCCTGTCCGACGGCACGCAGAACCGACTCTTTGAGAACGCGCTTCTCTGGCTGGGACATCTGCAGTAAGGGGTGGCGAATCGTTTGGAAGGAAATTGCTGCTGTAAGATCTTCTTGTTGGATTTACCACTCTTGAGAGAGCGAGTACCCGATTTCTGCTGATTCACAGGTATCTTTGGCGTGTTTGCGCAATAGGTTTGTCGATTGCGCCTTGTTGGGGAGAATTGCGCGTCCTGGTCGATCATGTGGGTTATGAGACGGGCGCGACGAAGCAGGCGATTGTTTTGGGCAATGGGCAGGATCATCCAGATCGATTCACGTTAGTGGACACGGCAACCGGAAAGCCCGTGTTAACGGGCAGCCCCAAGCCCGCGGGCGAGGTGAAGTCGTCGCGCGACCGAGAGTTTTGGACAGCCGATTTTTCGGCGTGGCAGAAGCCTGGCAATTATGAGCTTCGGGTGCACGCGGAGGCCGAAGAGGTCCACTCATGTCCGTTTGCGATTGGGGACAACCTACTGGAACGCAGCACGCTCTCAAACGTGATCTATTACTTCAAAGGACAGCGGGCGAGCGGAGCGCTCGATCGCGCGGACCGTCATCTCGCGCTACCTGGCGGGGCGTCCGGCTTTGTGGATGTGCATGGTGGCTGGTATGACGCGACGGGCGACTATGGGATCCACCTATCGCACCAGAATCTAACTTCATACTTCAACCCGCAGCAGGTTCCGTTAGTGGCGTGGACGCTGTTGAAGAGTTACCGTGCGCTTGAGTCGCGGAAGGACGACAATTTCAGCGAGTACGAGCGGAGGCTTCTGGATGAGGGACTTTTCGGAGCCGATTTCTTAGTGCGGGTGAAGCGGCCGAGTGGATCGTTTTTTGAGAGCATCAGCGCTCCGGGCAAGGCGAAGCTGCCGCAGGACCGGGTGATCGGGAATCCGAACTGGCGGACACAGATCAAGAAGAAGGCGACGGATTCGACCGAACAGATCGAAAGCGCGAAAGGTCCGCACGCGTATGAAGCGAGCTTGCGCGCCGGGGGAGGAATGGCGATTGCGGCGTTGGCCGTGGCGAGCATGATGCCGGAGAGCGGCGATTTTCCTCACGCAGCTTACTTGACCGCGGCGGAGGAGGCGTTCCAATTTTTGCAGATGCACAATCGTGAATTATTGAACGACGGCATCGAGAATATTTTGGACGACTATTGCGGACTGCTAGCGGCGACGGAGTTATACCGCGCAACGCAGAAGGACGCATATCGGACGGAAGCGGATCGCCGCGCGAACAGCCTGATGGAGCGGCTGGTGTCCGCGGGCGCGTACCGCGATTATTGGCGCGCGGATAACGGAACGCGTCCCTATTTCCATCCTTCGGACGCGGGTCTTCCGGTGATCAGCCTGCTTGAATACGCGCGGATTGCCGGGGCGCCGGTACAGGCGAGGGTGCGGGATGTGGTGAAGCGCTCATTGGAGTTTGAACTGGGGACCACGGCCGAAGTGAATAACCCGTTCGGTTATGCGAGGCAGCTGGTGCGGATGGGCGACGGGACGGTGCGCACGGCATTTTTCTTCCCGCACGACACGGAGGCGACGCCGTGGTGGCAAGGAGAAGATGCACGGTTGGCGTCATTGGCCAGCGCGGCGCGAATGGCTTCGCCGATGTTTGCCGATGATGCAGCGTTTCAGTCGCGTTTAGAAGAGTACGGATGGAATCAGCTCATTGATTTTGGGGCGGAATCCGTTCGACGCGAGCATGCTGGGGGGAAGCGGACACGGGAACGCGCCGTATATGTTTTTCCGCTCATACAAGTACACGAATTCGCCGGGGGCGATTGTGAACGGAATTACCGCGGCTGCGAATGATGAAGACGGGATTGCATTCAATGAAGGGTTTGCGGTGACCGGGCAGGACGAAGATTGGCGTTGGACCGAAGAGTGGCTGCCGCACGCGGCTTGGTATTTGATGGCAGTGAGCCTGCCGCATCGGTGAGTTCAGTAAGAAGACTGATCATCGAACGAGACTTCCAGCGTTCGATATCATCGTGTTGCCGCTCGTTCGGCCATGCCCTTTAGATAGGCGTCAGGAGACAATTGCGAATCGACATTGAAGATTTTCGGAAGCACTACGCCTCTCTTTCCGATGCTGCGCTATTGGAACTCAACCGTTCAGAACTGGTTGACGCGGCACAGAAGTGCTATGACGAGGAGCTAGCGCGCCGCGACCTCCACAGCGGAAGCAAGACGCGCCTACCGGGCGTCGTACGAGATCGAGAAGACGACAGAGCCGAAGAGGAACCGGAGGTCGATTGGTTGGAAGAAGCGACTTGCGCCTGCTCGTTTGCTTCGTTCCCCGGAGACGATTCGGCGAAGAAGATTGAAGATGCGCGAGGAGCGCTGCAACGCGCGGGGATTCCGTGCCACGCCGCCACCCGCAGGATTGAACCGACTCCGACACCCAGCGGAACAAGGTTGGAATACGAGCTGATGGTGCCCAGTAGATTCACTCTTGAAGCAATGAGTGTGCTGGACCAAGAGATCTTCAATGCGGAGATCGAGGCCGATTGGAGAGTGCACTTCGAAGCGCTTTCGGATAAGGATTTGCAGGCTGCGGATCCACAGGCGCTCGTAGCGGGGCTGCTGGATCGCGTGGACCGACTCACCAGAAGCTACCAGCAGGAACTGGAGCGGCGCGGACTGGAGTGAACGGCGGAGCTAGACCGCGAGAAGAGAAGAGCGAGCCCTGGTTTCCGCACCAGCCTCCGGCACGGGACCAAATAACCGAACGGCGTTCGCACTTCGGCAGTCGTCACGCCCCTCTTCTTCACTGCGGCTTCCTGGCAATTACCAGCAGACCATAGTCGGGGGCGAAGTGGTCGGACACGGGGCTCGGCGTTGGTCGTGTTTTGGTTTCAGGGGTACTAGTGGAGGTCGCGTCGTTCAGGCTGGGCAGAGCCGTGCAACGAGAACTGTCTTTTTCTCATTTGCAGAGCCACCGGACCGAGGCGACGAATGTGTCAAGCGCATGGTTTGGCCCCCGCGAGGGTGGACGTCAGATCTCTCCGTGCGGGGGGCTTTCGAGAGGCACATGAAAGGTTTGACAGACCTGCGTAGATTCTTCAATGGCTACAATCATTCAGGCCGCCGCACAGGTTCGCCGTCATGAAAACACAGTCGGGAACAGGTTGTAGCATGGCACCGGAGTTCACAACGGGATTCATCAGGACCGACTCGATCCTCGTGGGGTTGTAGCGGATTAAAGGAAGTGCATGCGAGAGCCCGTGGATAACGTTGGGTTTTAGGAGCAAGCGCGCCACGAACATACCGTTGAATGCCCTGTACGCTAAGCGCCAAAATCCACTTTCGTGACGCAAGTATTCAGGTGCATCGGTAAAGGCATTGTGAGCTTGTGGGGCACAACGTTCGTGTACCCTGCCGTGCTTCATCTTTCCGGCAGGGGACCGTCGCTCGGACCGTGCGGCCAACGACCGGGAGGTCCCCGACGTTCGACTGCGGCGGGAGTGGCAGATGGGTCGACGGCAGCAATCAAGTCGGCATGAAGCCCGGCAGTGAAATCTCCGGGTGTTACGGGGGAGATACGAGCGACGGAGAATCCGCCGTGCTGGTCGCCGAAAATGCCATCCTCCATCTGAGTGGTGCGGTGGATACGGTGTCGGGAATAAGGCTCGTTTTCCATCAGTTGCGAAGCAAGTTCTTCAGGGAAGAAAATCTGACCGGTATGGGACACGTGTCCGGCCTGATAGGAATTTTCCGCCGCGTGTCCGCCAACGCGAACTTCGAAATGGATGTGATTGGTGCGCCCCACATAGAATCCGGGAAACACCGTTTGAAAAGAGACGATACCGCCCGAGTCGCTCAGCTGAATGCCGCGGAGGAAAGTCAGTTTATCAATGGGGTGACTGCCAGGACCGGGGCCCGGACCACCTCCCCTGGCGGGTGAACCGAATGAAGGGGGTGGGCCGAAACCATGCGGTGGGCCTCCGGGGCCCATGGGATTCTGCTTGGTGAAACCGGAGTACAGGCCAAGCGCATCGCAGTGCCAAAGGTCCACCGCAGCATTGCTCAGCGGCTTGCACGTTCGGGCGTCCATGATTGCGATGCGGAGGGAGAGTGGAACACCGGGCTTTCCCTCGGTGATGTCGGAACGGAGCAGTTCGTCCGCAATGTAGTACGGTCCGACTTCCTGTTCGGGCGCTAGTGTGCATACGGGCGCACCGGCAGCAGCGCCATAGGATTGGGCCGCGCGTTGTAGCTTGGCGGCAGACACGAGGGCCATGCCGGCGGCGACGAACCGGCGGCGCGTAATGAAGCGTTGTTTCGGCATGTTTCCTCACCTGCCGGGTTTAAAGCAAAATCCACGAGCCAGCGAGGCGCGTAGGATTGTGTGTAGCGGCTCACGGCTGTTCATCCATTCATTCATGCTCACAATCGAAAATCCTCTCGCCCGGCTGCGCGAATCTTGCGCCGACCTGCGAAGACAGATTGAAGGTCACGCTCTTTACCAAGAGATGAAGACGGTTCAAGATCTGCGGAAGTTTACAGAATTCCATGTTTTTGCGGTTTGGGATTTTATGTCCCTCCTCAAAATGTTGCAGCAGAGTTTAACGTCGATTGCGGTGCCGTGGACGCCGAGCCCTTATCCAGATGCCTGCCGGTTGATCAACGAGATTGTGTTGGGCGAGGAGAGTGACGAATATGGGGGCGAGTACCGCAGCCATTTCGAAATCTATCTGATGGCAATGCGGGAGGCTGGGGCAGACACGGGTCCGATTACCCGGTTGATCGAGAAGGTAAGAGCGGGAACGCCACTGGTAGACGCGATGCCAAGTGCGGGCGTTCCCGAACGGGCGCAGACATTTGTGAAGCAAACGTTCGAGACAATTGCTTCGAGTAAGCCACATGTTGTCGCCGCGGCGTTTGCGTTCGGGCGCGAAGATTTGATACCAGCCATGTTCCGGGAGATTGTTGGCGACCTTCGCCGCCACTTCGAGGGACTGTCCGTTTTTGAGTATTATTTGGACCGGCACATTGAGGTAGATGGGGATAGCCACGGTCCGATGGCGCTGCGGATGATCGAAGACCTTTGCGGACAGGACGAGCAGCGGTGGCAGGAGGCAGCGACGGCGGCGCGGGAAGCTCTGGAAGCGCGTCTGGCACTGTGGGATGCGATTCTGGACGAGATGGGAACGGCACGCGAGACACCCGACTTCGCGATTTGCGCGAGGTAACACAGCAACGGCTTGAGATCCGGGTTGTATCATGTGAGCGTTTCTCGCCGGAGGCCTGACGATGCCGCATTCTGACGAAGGTAAAGTAAGCCGCCGCGACCTATTCGCGGTCGCGCTGACCGGAGCCGGAGCAGCCGCACCGCTGCTGGCTCAACAAACGACGCCGCGGGCTCCCCAGCAGGTTCCGTCGGCCCAGGCTCCCGCGGCGATTCCGCAGGACACAAGCGTACCTAAGCCGAAGGGGCTTCCTCCGGAAGTGCCCTTCTTTGGGAAGACAATTGAATTTTCGCGGAAGGAAGCGCCGATCAAAGCGAGGCCGTTTCCGTTAACCGCAGTACGGCTGCTACCCGGGCCCTTTCTGCAGGCGCAGGACGCGAATCTTTCTTACCTTCTCCGGTTAAACACAGACCGGCTCTTGCATAACTTCCGAATCAATGCGGGCTTCCCTTCTTCGGCGCAGCCACTTGGAGGCTGGGAGAAGCCGGATTGCGAGTTGCGAGGCCACTTTATTGGGCATTATCTTTCGGCTTGCGCGCTGATGTTTTCCTCGACCGGCGACGCGCGCCTGAAGACTCGAGTCGACGCGATGGTGAGCGAGTTAGCTAAGTACCAGGAGAAGCTGAACGCGGGAGGCTATCTCAGCGCATTTCCGCTTGAGCTATTTGACCGTCTAAACGCGCTGCAGAAGGTATGGGCGCCTTTCTATACGATTCACAAGATTATGGCGGGGCTGCTGGACGTCGCCCAGCAATGCGGAAACCGGCAGGCTCTCGACGTGCTGCGCGGCATGGCGGATTGGGCAGGGAATTGGACGGGAGACAAGCCAGAGCCGCACATGCAGGCGATTCTGAACACCGAATATGGGGGCATGAATGAGGTGCTGTATAACCTTGCGGCAGTCACGGGAGAAGATCGCTACGCGATCGTAGGAGATCGCTTCACCAAGAAGAAGTTCTTCAATCCTCTGGCGGCCCATCGCGACGAATTGCGTGGGTTGCATGTGAATACGCATATCCCGCAGGTTATCGGGGCGGCACGACGGTACGAGCTGAGCAGCGACGAGCGCTTCCACGACGTGGCGAATTTTTTCTGGTATGAGGTGACCAGCGCGCGCGCTTATGTTACTGGGGGGACGAGCAATAACGAGGGGTGGCTGGTAGAGCCCCGGAGACTCGGTGAAGAGCTGAAACGCGGCGTAAATACAACCGAGTGCTGCTGCGCCTATAACATGCTGAAGCTGACGCGCGCGCTATATGGCTGGAGCGCGGATGCGCGCTATTTCGATTATTACGAGCGAACGCTTTACAATCATCGGCTCGCGGCAATCGAACCATCCACCGGACACACGCAGTATTATCTATCGATCGTGCCCGGCGCCTGGAAGACATTCAACACGGATGACGACTCCTTTTGGTGCTGCACGGGAACCGGCGTAGAAGAGTTCGCGAAGTTGAACGACAGTATTTACTTTCATGACGATCGCGGGCTGTACGTAAACCTGTTTATTCCATCAGAAGTGAATTGGGCGGAGAAGGGAGTGCGCATGCGGCAGGAGAACAGCTTTCCGGATACGCCCACAACCACGCTGCGATTTACGGTGACGAAGCCGGTTACGATGCCGCTGCGGGTTCGTGTTCCGTCGTGGGCGGAATCCGGTGCAACAGTGAAGATCAATGGGCGCCTCGTCGAGGCAACAGGAAGCGCGGGGAGTTATCTCAGCCTTACTCGAATGTGGGAAAGCGGGGACAAGGTGGATATTGAGATGCCGATGAGCTTGCGACTGGAAAAGATGCCGGATGAGCCGCAGACCCAAGCATTTCTATATGGCCCGCTTGTATTAGCGGGTGATCTCGGGAGCGCGGGTTTGACGCCAGAGTTAGTTACGGGTCCGCTTGGGCCGGAGACCGAGAAACGGCCGATGACCGTGCCGGGGCTGCGAAGTTCGCCGAACGGGTTGGAGTCTTGGATCAAGCCTACGGGGCAGACGCTCACGTTCAGAACGGTGGGCCAAGAGAAAGATGTGACGCTGGGTCCCTTTGCGCGGACGTTTGGACAACGCTATTCGATCTACTGGAACGTAGGCTGAGCCTGCCGGCGGGCTAAGTGGATCGGTGGAGGCGCGCGAGTTCCGTGTCCGCTTCTTCGACGCCAGCAGCTAGCGAAAGTGATTGGTAGATTGCTCTCGCTTCTCGCCAAAGTGTCCCGGCACGCTCAGAGTCGCGGGTTTTCGCTTTGAGGCGCGCGTATCCGGCAACGGCGTTCGCTAGATCCAGGGGAGGCGTTTCGACGTGGTGACGGTAAATCTCCAATGCCTCTTGGTAGCAGGGGTCGGCGACTTCCGAATCTCCGCTTTCTCGCAGAATATCCCCCAAATGCCGAACGGTATGGGCAAGTTTGAGGGGATTGTTCATGGTCCGATACAGGTCGACGGACTCCGCGTAGAGCTGGCGCGCGATCTCCCCATGCCCGAGGTCTCTTTCGATCTGACCGAGACCGGCGAGCGCGAGGGCGAGCATGGAACGGCCGCCCCGATCGCTATCGGCATTTGAGCGGCAGAAACACACTGCTTCGGAGAACAAGCGATGAGCTTCCGCGCTCTGCCCCTCCCTGCGCGCCTGGTAACCCCGCGCAGTTAATGTGTTCACGTCGACGTCCATCGCTGCCGTAGCATAACATCGGATCGAGCAACGTTTGACGGCTAAAAGAGGAGTTTCAAAGCGAACTGAATCTGGCGCGGCGGATAGGTGGTGCGAATGGTGCCGAACGCCGCGCTGGTGGAGATGGCCGTCGGAAGTCCAAAATTCGTGTGGTTGATAACGTTGAAGAACTCCGAACGGAACTGGAGATCCCAGCGTTCGCGGATGCGGAATCTCTTGTCGGCGGCGAGGTCCCACTGCTCAAGTCCCGGAGCGCGGAACGCATTGCGTCCGAGGTTGCCGAACGGATTGCTCGTGGGCGGAACGGTGAACGTATAGCCGGCGAAGTAGTTGTTTACGGAGCTTCCGCTCGAGGAGCCCGAGACGTTGGGACGGAGGATGGCTTCTCCGCGGTAGTCGTTGGTGAGGCCAGTAACATCGTTGGCCGCTGAAGGTGAGTAAGAGACGTCGATCGGTGTTCCGGTATTGGCGGTGTTGATGTTATTCAACTCCCAACCGCCGAGCACCGCATCGGCCGCGCGGTTCCAGTTCGCGCCGTAGCGGCGTCCCCTGCCAAAAGGCAACTGGTAAACGATGCTGGTGACGTTCAGGAATTTGACGTCGAAGCTGGACGGGCCTCGCTCATTTGCGAGATCCCGGATGTTCTGCGGATTGGCCTGATAATAGCCGGCGTAATACTCAAGGGCCTGCTCGGAATCGCCAGAGTGCTCTCCCAAGTGAAGGAGTTTAGGAAATAGAGGCCGCCGCCGAAACGATGTTCGAGGCGGGCGGAGAGGCCGTTGTAGTGGTTATCGCCGGCCGGATCGAGCCAGGTGATGGCGCCGAATGACTGGATGGGACGGCGAGCCTGAACGCCTAATGTCTGGCCAGGCAAGTTGGGATTGGCCTGATTGTAGTCGGCGACGATGGGCAGGCGCAGACTGTGATTGCCGTTATACCCGATCTCTAGAACAGTGTCCTGAGTGAGCTGTCGCTGAACGGAGAAGAACCAGGATTGGATGTAAGGCCAGCGCGTGTTCGCGGGGATGTAATCGATGTTGGAGACGATGGGATTGAAGTTGGACGGGTTGTCGATGCCCGTGCGTGAAGCTTTTCTGCGTAGTGAGGAAGGTAGCAGGAACTGCGCCGCCGGCGGGAATCGATTGGGTAAGAAGTCCGAAGAGCGCTTGCGGAGCGTTGATGCCTTCTTGCGCGCTTCCGACCCGATTGAAGAAGGAGTAG
This sequence comes from Bryobacterales bacterium, assembly GCA_963738525.1. Classification (GTDB taxonomy): domain Bacteria; phylum Acidobacteriota; class Terriglobia; order Bryobacterales; family Bryobacteraceae; genus Bog-113. The sequence goes on along the minus strand of CAVTXC010000015.1, from coordinate 336,468 downwards.
CTGATGCCGTACCCGCCGCGCGACTACAGTGCGGGGTGTGATGCTGTAGGCGAAGCCGAGGCGCGGGCCGAAGTCCTTATAGTCGGGATGGACGAGCGCGCGGTTGTAGAGACTACCGCTGGTCGCCTTGATCAGTGTGTTGGTGGAGGGATCGAAGTTCGTCCAGTTGTTATCGCGCTCCCAGAGGGGCGTTGCGAATTCCCATCGCAGGCCGAGGTTCAATGTCAGCTTGGACGTGACGCGGTAATCGTCCTGAAAATAAAGAGAGTGCACGTGCTGGCGCAGATTACTGACGAATTGGTTGCCGAGTTGGATGGTGCTGGGAAGCCCGAAGATGAAGTCGGCCAGGTTGTAACTGGTGGCGTCGCTCGCGATTTTGCAGCCGGAGGCCTGACCGAGCTGGGCGCAAGTCGGCTTGCTGAACTGCCCCGCGTACGTGTCCGAGCCGTAGAGCGGGTTCACGTCCAGCACTTCGGTCCGGATGCCGACGAACTCGTAGCCCGATCTTGATTGAGTGGCGGCCGTTTAATCCAGGAGTAATTCAGTTTGGGGTTGAACGAAGTCGGGTTCTGGAACTGCGGATTGCTGGTTTGGCGGCCGAGCTGTGAGAAGCCGCTGATGGACTGGCTGTTCAGGCCGCCGGTGAGCGTCGGAGATGTCGGGAGACCGGGAATTCCGTAGAGCTGCTCCATGCTGGGGCCGCCCAGGTAAGGCGGAACCTTGCCGGCCAGAATGTGGTCGAAGCCGAAGCGGGCATCGAACAGCTGAGTGCCGGTCAACCGCCCACGTGTAACCGATGGCAGCCTGCTGCTGGATGGCGTGGATGTATCCGTTGCCGTCGCCGCCGGACGGACCGGAGATATCGGGCTGGTAATACTGCAGATCCTTACGCTGGCTGAAGCGCAGGAACGCATTCATTTTGGCTGTTGATCTGGATAATCGAGCTTGGCGTCGTACTTATCGCTGTAGTCGCGCACAAGCAGCAGAGCTTCCAGATCGTTTGAGCGGCCGGGTCCATTGGGCGCGGGCAAGGCGCCGAGCACCTGCGCGGCAGAACGGGTTGATCTGTGAGATAGGAATTTGCGTTCCCGCCGGGTACAACGTGCCGGTGAGCGGGTTCGACGACGGCGACGGGGAGGACGCCGATGCGGTCGTTCAGATTGGGGATCGAGTCGAAATTGAGGTAGCGCTGCAGTTGGCGGAAGCCTTCGTAATCGGCGAAGAAGAACAGCTTGTTCTTGATGATTGGGCCGCCGACGGCAACGCCGAACTGATTGCGCTGCAGCGTCGGCTTTTGGAAAACCGCCGGGCTGAAGGTAAATCCGGCCGCGTTCAGGTCCGTGTTGCGCAGGAACTCATACGCAGTGCCGTGGAACGCATTCGTTCCGGAGCGCAGCGCGGCGTTGATCACTCCGCCCCCCACGCGTCCATACTCCGCGCTGAAGTTGCTGGTGATGACTTTGAATTCGGCAATCGCGTCCGGCGACGGCTGCACCACCTGGCTGGAGTAACCCTGGTTACTGGGGGAATAAGCGTTGTTATCCAAGCCGTCCAGCAGGAAGTTGTTGTAAGTGCTGCGCATGCCGTTGACGTTGAACGCGGCCTCGCGCGGCGTTCCGGTAGCAGCAAACAGGACCGACATGGGCGACCGGTGAACATTGGTCGAGAGCAGCGCGAGGTCGGAGTAATTGCGGCCATTAAGCGGCAACTCGACTATCTGCTGGGTGTTGATGACCTGACCTTTTTCGCTCGAGTCGGTTTGCAGGACTTCGGAGACGCCGGTAACCTCAACGGAGCTTGAAATCGCTCCGACTTGCAGGGTGAGGTCCACTCGTTGGCGCGCGTTAACGTCGATGTGAATATCTTTGGCAACGGCCTTCGAAAACCCCGCCGCTTCGGCCGTGACCGTGTAGGTGCCGATTTTTACGTTAGGAAAGGTGAAGTTACCGCTTTCATCGGTGGTTGTGGAAGTTTCGATACTGGTGCCTTGATTCGTCAACAGGATGTTCGCTTTGAGAATCGGCGAGCCGGAAGGGTCCCGGATCGTGCCCAGAACATCAGCGGTCTCAAACTGCGCAAATAGCGGCGTGAAGAAGCAAAGGAACAGTACAACGGTAGACGAGCGAGCCAATCGAAAATCCCCTTTTGGGAGAGGCTAGCATCGGAAGACTACTTTCCCATTGCGATCAGATTACAGAGCGGTTACCAAAGCCTCGCCAGGAGGAGACTGCAGGGAGCTCGGGCTGAAGGGTACCTGTAAGATGAGCCGGTATGCCGGTGGGAGGGATTTTGTGATCAAGGGAACGTATAGCAGTCGTATCGTCATCTATATCGCGGGGCTAGCGTTAGTCATGTTGTCTCCCAGGTTGGGAGCACAGAGTCTGGAAGAGCAGCGAGAACAGGACCGCAAGCGAATTCAGGATCTCGAGAATCGGCTGTCGGTGGTGGAAGGACAGCTGGAAGCGCTACTGCGGGAACGGAGCGTGGCAGCCTCGCCGGAACCCGTTGTTCCGCCCTCCACAGTTCCGCCGCTTATCGCGGCGACAGGACCGAGGCCAATCCAAGCTGCGGCGCCAAAGGCAGGACGCCAGCGGTTCGAGATGCCCCCGGAGTTGATTCCGGAGGTGGGGAAGATTGGCGCTGAAGTGGGAATCGTGACGGCGGAAGCCGCGAATCCGTTTTCGTTGGATCACGGCCCATTCTACGGGGGCTATATCGATCTTCCCGTGGTGGACCGGCCGAGGTGGTTGCACGGCAAGATCTCCTACGAAATTATGATTGGGATTTCGCGGTCACAAACGCGGGTGACGACCACATCGAACGTAGCGCAGGTTGCGAATCTCGCGGTGCTAACCGCTGTAAACTCTAACGGGGGCATGCAGAATATCAACGACGCGCTAACCGGTTCGGGAGCTGCGCCGTTTCCTGTATCCACTTCTAACATGCTCAATCTGCGGTTGTTAGAGGTGGTGCCTTTTTCATTTAGGTACACAACGAACGTCCTGGACCGATGGCGACTACGTCCTTATGGAGTCCTGGGATTCGGCACTTACGTAACATTGCACGCCGAGGTTCCGACAACCAGCTTGGGAGTACGGCAGGACGCGACTTTATCCCCAGCTATGCTGCAGGCCGTGGAGCAGGCATTTGGAGGAACATCCCCGTTCGGTACGCCGTTGGTGGGAGGACAGATCGGTCAATCGCCGGAGTTGGCGGCGCGGGGCCTTCCTGCAGGAAGCGGCAATGTCGACATCGGGCTTGCCGCAGGAGTGGGGATCGAGTTCCGCTTGACTCGCACCATTTCACTGGGCTTTGACGGCCGGTATAACAAAATATCGGGGCCCAACGGAAACTTTGAGACATACGGGACCCGACTGGGATTCCACTTCTAGGTTTTGATGGCGCCGAACAGAATCTTGTGTCCGGTAGGGAGCGGCTGCCCGCCGGCAGGTTCCTCGGTGACGGCGAGAGCGGTGATGTCCAGCGGATTGGGAATATTGGGGACGGTGAGCAGGGCGGTTTGCGTCTGATCGGGCTGGAAGATTCCGCCGCTGGTCACTGCTCGACCGCGATTGCGCATGAGCCACAGCTGGTAAGTACGACCTGAAGGCAGAGCCGGCAAACGGGAAGCATAGAAGTAGATTTGGGAGTTGCTTCCTAAGATGGCTCGTGCGGACGCTGCCCCGCCCTGCTCGGTCGCCTGAAGGTCCACAATTCGGAGATCAGGTGAACTGAGGAGGGAGACAAGTTGAACTTCCCGCGCTACCTGGCCGCGCTGCGACTGAATTACGGTTCGATATAGCTGCACTTGTTGAGTCAACTCAGCGACTTGCTGCTGCGAGGACGCCAACTGTCTCCGGATCAGTTCGAGAGGGGCGCCCCAGTCTGCGAAGCGGCTAAGCTTCGTGCCTCAATTGCCTTGTTCTCGTTTTGAGCTAAAACAAGCTGGGTATCCTTCGTGCGCAGTTCGCTTTCAAGCTCAGCAATATGCGAGCGCTGTTGGGCCAAGCCCTGGGTGAGAGCCACGCTGCCCTGAGCCCGATCCACTTCGCGGGAGGCCGCACGCGACGAGGCCGATTCAGAATGGGAAACAGGCAGGCGGGACGGGGCGGTTGGCTCACCGGGAAGAATTACGGTCGGCGGGGGCGGCGGCGCTAAGCGAGTGATCGTTACCGGACGAAAGGCGCGGGAGTCAAGGGAACGGGCCGACCAAGTTCCAACTGCCAATACGAACAATAAACTAGCCGCGGTAGCCCAACCAACTGCAGGTGAGCGTAACCAGTTCCATGACTCATCAGCCGCCGGCTCAACGGAGCTAACAACGCGCCGACGAAGGCGACGCGGAGGAACAACACTGGGTACGGTCATGGCATATGATGTCAACCGTTCCAAGCTTTGATGGACGTAATGTTCGCAAGTAGTGCAACTAAATCGAAGATGTTCATTAATCGGCGCCGCTTCATCCCGGTCGAGTACCCCGAGGGTGAAGAGGTCGTACAACTCGAGATCGAAACCAGGGCACGGCATTTCAAGTTGATTGACTAACTTTTAGGATACTGCTAGCTAGAGACTTCAGTGCCCCGGATTGGGGGCAATCCCCCGTTTCACGTTTGGAAACGTTTGTCGCAAATGCGAAATAAATCACTTCAAAGATCAGATCTTGATGTAGATTGCATCCATGCAGTTTGACGCCAAATTCGCAAATGAAGTTTTACTGCCTCTGAATAAGGCAGCTTACCAATTGTCCTGGGGGCAGGAACCGACTGTCCCAGGCGGGTGGGAAAAGACCGCGATCATATCAGTAAATCCGACAGTGATCGACAAAGAAACTGCTCAAGGGCTCGGGAAGGTCATTGTCTGTGAGAACACCGACTGGGGGATTGTCGCCAGGAAGGATGATGTTTCGGTGATCGCGATTCGGGGGACCGACACAGAGCACCAATGGCTCGACGATTTCACGGCAATTGCGCAACCCGTTCCGCACGAGAGGTGGTGGATGCATCGAGGTTTTGACGACGTTTGGAGATCAATCAGCAGCAGCGCGGAAGAAGCCTGGAACATTGCCTCCTCGGCGAAAACGGTCTATATCACTGGCCACAGTTTGGGAGCCGCGCTGGCCCTCATTATGGGGGTGCAGCATCCAGAAGCAATTTGCTGGACGTTTGCGGGCCCGGCCGTGTATTCGCCGGTTAACGGATTGCCGCCTTGGCCTAACGGGGTAAGGGTGGTAAACCCTCGCGACCTAGTGCCCAAGGTCCCCGTTCCACCACTTTACGAGCATGTAGGGACGGCTCTGCTGGTTGACGGTGCGGCCGATCCATTGGACTTCGCCCGGCAGCACTCACTTGACACGTATTCGGCCGGTTTGCAGCGACTGATCGGCCAGCAAGTGAAAGCCGCGGGCCTGAGCTAGACATTTCAGATTTCCGGTTGTCTAGGGTACCAAGCGATGGCCGGCTGATGCTCCGCGAAAACTTCTGCGGCAACGCGCAATAACTCTGCCACGCTCCAGGCCTGAGCGATACAACCCCGTGGGGTATGGGGCAGGTCTCCGTCCATGATTTCCGAGACTTGGCCGAGTCCAGCCACGTCCAGGTGAGCGCTGAACGTCTCGAGCCAAGCGGATGATTTACCGAGAGCCGAAGTGGAACGATTGTCCGCGCGCAGCAGAGCGCTTATATAAGGACCGGCGAGCCACGGCCAAACGGTTCCTTGATGGTACGCACCATCCCGCGCCCGAACATCTCCCTCGTAATGCGGACAGTATCGCGGGTCCGAAGGGGAAAGCGTGCGGAGCCCGTAAGGCGTAAGTAGATGCTGCTCCACGACGGCGAGGATGTTCTGGGCCTGGGTATTCGAGAGCATAGAATGGTGGAGGCTGGCCGCAAAGATCTGGTTAGGGCGGATAGAGCCATCCTTTTGCTTCCCATCGATAACGTCGTACAGGCAACCTGTGTCGGTGTTCCAAAACTGAGAATGGAAACTCCGGCGAGTCGATTCTGAAAGTGAGTTAACCCTTTTCCCGAACTCAATGTCGCCGAACGCGAGCGCGAAATCCTCAGCAATCTTCAACGCGTTGTACCAGAGTGCTTGAATTTCGACGGGTTTGCCGGACCGCGGGGTAACAACCCAATCACCCACCTTGGCATCCATCCAGGTAAGTTGAACGCCGGGCTCTCCAGCGCAGAGAAGGCCGTCCTCGTCGGCCTTGATTCCGAAGCGTGTACCCCGGAGATGCCATTCAATAATGTCCTTTAGTTTGGCGTACAAGTGTTCTTGGACCCAACCCGGGTCGCCGGTGTACTGAACCAGAGCGCGAATTGCCTCGAAAAACCAGAGCGTGGCATCGACCGTGTTGTACTCGGGCTGTTCGCCGGAATCGGGAAATCGATTGGGGAGCATCCCCTGATCAATGAAAGCGCCGAACGACCGAAGGACATCGCGAGCAATCGCGAATTGGCCAGTGACAAGAGTCAGTCCGGGAAGGGCAATCATCGTGTCCCTGCCCCAGTCTCCAAACCAGTGGTAACCCGCGACAACCGACATCAGATCGTCCCGTCGGACGATGAACTGGTCAGCGGCTGACACGAGGCGCCTGGTAAGTGGATGTGCGGAGAGGGAACGGGATGAGATTTCTCGATGCCGGGCAAGTTCCGCGGCGCGTAACGCATCAAGTTCCTCAATGCTGTGGGGTTCTGTTGAAGCAATGACGGCGAAGCGGGCGGGACCCGCCGCACGGAAAGTGAGTAGTAGAGGATTGAAGAGGTCCTCGGTGAAGTCGAGTCCCCGCTCTTGCTCGATGAAGTACTGGAACGAATAGTACCAGTTGCCCTCAGGCTCAACCGAGCCGGCATTGTGCGCCAGAAAGAGCGGAGGCAATGAGCTGTAGGGCTGCAACGTAATAAGGGAACCGTGGGTCTGGAATTGGGGGTTCAGGGCGCTATTTGCGTGGGTAGTCGCGTGGTAGTCCCGGAAGGCAATGAGAGGACGGAGTTGTAGCTCATAGCGTTCAGTCGGGGTGTCGGGAGCCAGCAATTCGTACTCGACTACCACCGTGTTCTCGCCGTAGACCATGAAGAGAGACTTCTTGATCTGGATTGTTCCAACAACATAGGTCCAACAGGGGTAAGGCTCGAGCGAAAACGTTGTGAGGTAACGAAACCCTCCCGGATGAATCTCCCCCGGGTATTGATTCGCCGAAAGTTCGAAGGCGCACATGTCGACGAGCAGGGTCTCTTCCAGTTTGGACAGCAAGAGCATCCGGCCAAGAGGAGGCTTGGTGGCGGCAGTGAGCAGGCCATGGTATCTGCGGGTGTGCAGACCGATGATCGTTGACGAGCTAAACCCCCCGATACCATTCGTCGCCAGCCATTCCAGCTGTCGGGCCGCGATTGCGTCGGAGCAAATAGAACGACCGATTTGGAGAGGTTCGCTGGACATTGTAGGCAGCGCGTGATTTAGAGACGCGGTAGTTCCATCATCGTAGCGCTACATCAGGGCTTTTGGTTTCGAAGTAATAACACACCCGAGAAGCAATCTACTGCGCCATCTTCCCAATAAAAGATTGCTATGTTAGGCAGCTAACATTTTGAACGCTCTCAGTACGAGTTCCCATTGAGGAAAGGAACGCCCCTCGATAGACTCAGGGAATAGACGAAGGAATCGTCTGTACGACTCTCCCTAGGGACCCTGGTCGGCACGCGAACACCCGGAAAGAAACATGGAGGTGTTCTGATCGGGTTGCTGGATTTGGGACACGGTCTAGAAAAGCACGGAGGGACATTTCCTTGCACATCCATCAGGCCAGGAACCGCGTTTATTGAGATAAGCACTCCAGTGCGTTAGTGCCAACGGTTTTTTGGTAAACGCTTATGAAGAGTATCGAAAACGGGAAGTTGGGTGTGCTCGGGCCGGTTCCGGTTTGCGGGGATTGCGGGCAGCGTGACGATGAGCCGGCTTGTCTAAAGTACGAGAGCGCAATAAGCCCGAGAAGAACCACTCACCCGTACTTATTAATGGTGATAGCCCTAGCATTCGTAAGTTTGGCGGTTATCTTATTTCCGGGTTCAAGGTCGGGAGCATTGGCTTATCTCCAGACGGCTTTGTGCTTGTCGATCACGTTGTTTTTGTTTTTGGCTGCATATCAAATGCGACCTCGTAGATAGTCTCGTAGACGTGCGGCTTTTGACAGGCCGAATCCGCGAGTGATTTGTACTGATCGCATCGTTCGGAATCGGTGTTAATAGCACCGATTCGAAAGATCGATCTTGTGAAATGGAATCGAGTTGATCCGATTCTAGTCAGAAGAGACTGAGCCCGTTCTGCCCTTCCTCACTGGCATCAGGCGAGACTGCCTAATGTAAGTGATAAAGCGGAAGCATGTCCGAATACGATTGTCGCCGGTTTTCCCTTTATGAACTCTGGACTCTTCAATGCTCGGGGCTGGTTTGCGGCTCATGTTCGCTATCAGCGAGAGCAGGCGGTATCGGCGCTGTTAGCTGTCAAAGGCATAGAGACGTATGTTCCTACCTTCGCAGTGATCAGCCAATGGGCAGATCGGAAAAAGCAACTGGATCGGCCTTTGTTTCCCGGGTATGTGTTCTGCCGTATGGGGGCGGGTGAATGGTTCAAGATTCAGTCGAGCGCGGGAGTACTGCGAATCATCGGCGTTGGAAAACAGCCGATCGAAATCGACCCGCATGAAATGGAAGCGATTCATCTCATGGAGGCAGCGGGAGTGCCGCGCAAGCCGTGCCCTTATGTCACGGTCGGCGACTTAGTCGAAGTAAAGAGCGGACCGATGAGTGGATTCACCGGGATTTTAAAGGAACTGAGAAATGAACGTACGTTGATCATTTCGATCGGACTACTGAAGCGCTCGGTCGCGATTGATCTCCATGAAGATTGGGCGACTGCAGCACCAGAGATAAAGATTCAGCGACCGATCGAATGGAACGAGCCGGCAATGAGAGTATCGGCAAGGCGGTAGATGAATGCATAACTTAAGACGTCTTTTGGGAACCATCACTGTAATAGTGGGAAGCGCTGTTGCGCAGACCCAGCCGATTCCGAAGGCGGAGGGCATCAAGCTGGGCGGAGACCCGGCAGTCCGGCCCATGCTGCTGGGTCCGGAGGATCAGGTCGTTATTCGCGTGCAAGATGAAGATCAAATACCGGACAAGCCGTTTCGAGTGGACTCTGAGGGATGCCTACATTTGCCGATGGTTGGAGTGGTCAAGGCCGGAGGGCTTTCTACGCGCGAGTTAGAAGGCGTGCTGACTGAAAAGTTCAAATTTTATGTTAAGGATCCGAAGATCTCGGTGAGCTTAACAGAGAGCCACAGCAGCTCGGTTTCGTTGGTAGGGGCTGTGAACAACCCTGGCGTGCATCAGATCGAGGGACCTCGAAGGCTAATGGAGGTGATCTCGATGGCTGGGGGTTTGCGCACGGATGCCGGCGCGACTGCCCGAATCACGCGAGAGACGGAGTGGGGCGAGATCCCATTACCGAATGCGCGCAAAGATTTGTCGGGTAAGTATAGCGTCGCGGATGTGGATTTAGATAGTTTGATGCGAGGTCGGAATCCGGAACAGAATATTCTGATTCAACCGCACGATGTGGTCGCCGTCACGAAGGCGGATGTGGTTTTTGTACTGGGAGAAGTGAAAAAGCCCGGCGGATTCCCTTTGATGGCGCATGAAAAGATGTCCATTTTAACTGCTATTGGCCTAGCGGAAGGAATGTTCCCCACCGCCGCACCGAAAAGCGCGCGTATTTTGCGCGAGAGCACCGATGGCCCGAACCGGCAGGAGATACAGGTGAATCTGGCGAAGATCCTTCACGGAGCTGCTCCTGACGTACCGCTAGAGCCGAACGACATTCTTTTAGTTCCCCGGAACAATGCACGAGAGATCGCGATCAAAAGCGCCGAAGCGGCGGTAGCGATTGGAACCGGCCTTGTCATCTGGCGTAGATAGAGAAGAGAGTTTTCATGGATAGTTACAGACCAATTCGCAAGCGTGGATCGCTCGAGCCGAATCTTCCCGTTCCGCAGGTGCGACATCCTGACGCACTCGCGCACAAGTTGAACCCGGTGGTGATCCACGAGACCGGATTGCTACAAGGGTATGCGCGCCTTCTTAATCGGAACCGGTTGAACATCATTTGGTTTGCTTTGGGCGGAGCAGCGCTGGCGCTTCTCGCTACGGTTCCTCGCGCACCTGTTTACCGTACGTATACATCTCTCGACATTCAGAGCCTGAACGAAAACTTCATGAACTTACGGGCCGTTGACCCTAGCGGGGCTTCGGGGACGTACTCAGCGGAATCCAACCTTCAGACGAGCATGAAGCTGATCCAATCGGACGAGCTTATGACGCGGGTGATTCGCAGCATGGAGGCGAACTCTAACGTCAACATTCCGAAGCGGGACCTCCTCTCAATTTGGACGGCGAAGCTGGGACTTTGGAAGGTAGCGGTTAAATCCCGGTCCGAGCTGATTGCGGAAACGTCGAAGTCGATCAAGGTGAAACCGGTCGGTTTGACCCGTCTGATCGAGGTGGAATGCGAGTCGACCGACCCGAATGTTGCTTCCGAGTTCTGTAACACGTTGGCCAAAGACTACGTTGACCAGGATTACGAGACTCGGGCAGACACGGCGCAACAGACTAATACCTGGCTAACCAAGCAGCTGGCCGATGTAAGGAAGACGCTGGAAGAGAAAGAGACGCGGCTTTTGAACTACGCTCGCGACAACAAGATCCTTTTTAACCAAGAGACGGATAGCGTCAATCAGGAGAAGTTGAAGCAAGATCAAATGGAGTTGTCGCGAGCTCAGGCAGATCGCATCACTAAGCAATCCGCCAACGAACTAGCCAACTCCAGTAATCCGGATTCCCTTCCCCCCGTTTTAGATAGCGGTCCATTGAAGGGCTACCAGGAGAAGCTGACTGATTTGCTTCGCCAGAAGGCGGATGCCACCGCCGCTCTAACGCCGAATCATCCGAAGGTGATTCACCTTCAGGCGCAAATTGATGCGCTGCAAGCGAGCATCGACAAAGAGCGAGGAAATGTTTTGGGTCGCATTCGCAACGAATATGCTGCTGCGCAGTCTCGCGAAAGTCTTTTGAAAAACGGATATCAACAACAGGAACAGCTGGTGGCAAGTGAAGTCGCTAAGGAAGGTCAATTCAACTTGCTCCGTCATGAAGTGGATTCCGAGCGGCAGATCTATGACGGGTTGATGCAGCACGTGCGGGAAGCCGGGTTGTTGTCAATGATGCGGAACAGCCCCGTGCGAATCGTCGATAAGGCGAAGGTGCCGGGGGTTCCATTTGCCCCGAGTCGTGCTACTTCGGGCGCAGTCGGGCTTCTGCTCGGAAGCATGTTTGGAGTGGGGCTCATCTTCTGGCGCGAGCGCACAGCGCCAAAACTTCGTGCCCCTGGTGATTCGCGGGGTTGGGGTAGTACGCGCGAGCTAGGCGTCATTCCTTCGTCTCGAGTCGACTCTCACCTGCCTTCGCGCACTGGGCTCGAGTTGGTCACACTGCAGAATCACCGATCTCTTCTGGCGGAATCCTACCGGGCAACGATGAATTCGATGATGTTCGGATCTCCGGGTGGGAAGAGCGCATCCGTTTTCGTTATCTCCAGCCCGGGTGCCGGAGAGGGGAAGACAAGTCTTACCTGTAATCTAGGGATCGCAATTATGGAGACGCGCAAGCGAGTCATTCTAATCGACGGCGATCTGCGGAGACCACGTCTCCACGATGTCTTTCAGGTTTCGAATGATTTCGGAATTAGCGACATTCTGGCCGACGACATGGATGTTCAGGACATGCCGGTTCACCTGATCGCACAGCCGTCCAACATTCCGGGCCTGTCGGTGGTGGCCTGCGGTTCCAAAGGGTCTTCGAATATTTCAACTCTCCTTCACGCGAAATCTCTGGAGCGTTTGCTTGATCGTCTCCGTGTCGAGTGTGACGTGATCCTGATCGACACGCCACCGCTAATGCATATGTCGGATGCGAGAGTAATCGGCCGGCACTCGGATGGAATGATCCTGGTGTTCCGTTCCGGTGTAACAACCACCGAGTCCGCGAAGACCGTGCAGGAGATATTGCATCAGGATGGTGTTCGGGTGCTTGGAACGGTTTTGAATGACTTCAATCCGTCGAGCGAAGGCTTTTACTCCTACTACAAGAGCTATTACGCTTACCGGTCTTAATGACTCCCACCGCCGAGAATGTCGGACCAACAGTGGAGGAACGCCCGCACGGCTTTTCGCCCAAAACGCTCCTTTCCGGAGCGTCGGCGCTGATACTCGCGACCGGTACGGAGCGGGCCTTCAGTTTCGGAGCGAATCTATTGGCGGCACGTCTAGGCGGCGCGGCAACTTTTGGCGGGTACTCTCTCGCGATGACGACGGCCAATAACATCGCCGCTTACGCGGGAGCGGGGATTGGATCAACCGCTACTCGGTTTTCGGGCGAGTATCCCGAAGGCTCCCCGCGGTATAGGACGGTGACGAAAGCGCTGGCGTTGGTATCGATCGTGTCGGCCGTTCTAGCGAGTGTGGTGTTGCTTGCCGGAGCGGGTCCTCTCGCCAGTGTTGTGCTAAAGCAGCCACGATTGGCTTCGTTGTTGGAATGGGCATCTTTGTCAGCAGGCATCATGATCCTGTTTGAATGCTGCCGCGGATTCCTGATCGGCCAGCGCAAACTGAAAGCATTGTTGATGCTCTCCGGGGTGATGGGCGCGGGGATGATTGTATTCCTGCCTCTCGCGTCGCATGCGGGACCGACGGCCATGGTTTGCACCCAAGTTGTTGTGGGAGCAGCCGCGATTACCGCCGTTTTGATGACGTTCTTGCGCGGCACGCGCGGGGTGGAAGCGAGCGGCGGCAAGCATGTGGTGGAAATGGCTCGACGGGTGTGGAGCTTCGGCTTCGTGCAACTACTAGGAATCGTAGGACTGAACGCCGCTGGCTGGTGGATTACGTCGGTCGTCTCCCGAGCGGATTCCTCCTTAGTCGAAATGGGAATTTTCGCGGTGGCAAACCAAGTCAGAAATGTAGTGGCGTTGGTGCCGAGTCTATTGACGCAGAGCAGCTTTGCTTTGATGGCGAATGAAGAAGCAGCCCCCTCGAGAGTGCTCCTGTTCTGCACGTTCCTGGCGACGCTCGTTGTGTTGGTTCTCGGTGGTTTCGGTATCGTGGTTTGCCCACTTCTTTTGCCGCTAGTGTGGGGCCATGCGTATAGCGGAGGCGTGCTGGCGAGTTCGCTTGCGTTCGCGACAGCGATTGTTCATATGTCGGGATCGGCGGCCGCAGCCCGGCTCACGATTCTGTCCCTTCCTATAACAGGTTTGATTAATGCGGTCTGGTCAGTCATGGTAGTCGTGTTGTCGCTGGTTTTTTTCGGCGGCTTTCGGGCCGGAAACGCGGCTATGATTGCAACGGCCATCTACTTTGCCGCGCATTTGATTTCGGCTTTGCTGGTGTTGATCGGTCTGCTGCGCCTGCGTAGCGTGCCTGCGGGATTGATCCCCTTATTTTTCGTTGCCAACGGCGCGGCGCTTGCGTTGGCGATCCTCACGGTAATGCCGTCGTTCTGGGGCATTAACCGGGCCATGACGTCGGTTTCCGAAGTTTTGGTGGTCGCCGTTTCAGCGCTCGCGATATTACGTTTAGGTAAACGCCACGGGTTCTCGGCTTCGTCACTGGCTAAACCTGCAAACGACATGATTCGGCGCCTTCTGAGAAAGGCGAGACCATGAAAACGAAGATCGTGAACTGGCACGTGCTTGATGTGGGCAGCATCTGGCTTCGAGAATTCGCAAGTTCGCTTAGTCGCATTGCGCCCTGTGCCTTATGGCAGCCTTCGATCCGTTGGTTCGGCCACTTTGAAGGTTGGCAAAAACGTGTGGCTCACCAAAATCCCGTCCTAGAGACCATAGTGTTTCCATTGCAACGTGGGTATGCGCGATTTCCCCTTTCGATCTTAGCGCCGTTCGAGCACAAGCTAGGACGTAGACTTATGGAACACTCGGCTAAGCCGAGTCAGTCTGTCTTAATCTGCACGACGCCTTACTACGCGGCAGTCGCGGAAGCGTGGCCGGGTTTGGTGGTGTATTACCAAACGGATCTGACGGTGGGATATGCGGGGGCAGATCCGACTCAAGTGCGGCAACTCGACACGCGCATGTGCCAGCGGGCCGAGGTTGTGTGCCCGAATTCAGAGCGGATTGCTTCGTATTTCGTTGGAAACGCGGGCTGTTCGCCAGAGAAGATCACCGTGATTCCCAATGCGACCCGCGCGGCCAATATTTACACTAACGTGCCTAGTGGGCCTGGCCCAACGCCGGCCGACGTCGCCGATCTCCCTAAACCCATTGCAGGCGTGATTGGAAATCTTGCGGCAAACATGGATTGGGTATTTCTGCGAGACACGATCCGGAAGGCAAACGGGTTCTCCTGGGTCTTTGTCGGGCCGACGACGATGCCGGTCTCCGAGCGTGAACAAGAACAAGCGCGTCGGGAAGTCATGGGGCTCGGCGGGCGGGTGCGGTTTGTGGGGTCGAAGCCGTATGGGGACCTGCAAGCGTACGCGCGAGCCTTCGATGTCGCAGTGTTGCCTTACATGCGCCGAGAGCCGACCTATTCAGGTAGCTCAACGCGTTTTTACGAACATCTAGCGGCGTGCCGGCCCATGGTCGCAACTTATGGTTTTGAGGAACTTCACCGCAAGGAACCTTTGTTGAAGTTAGTGGATCACTCGAGCGAAGCAGCCGCGGTTCTTGAAGGTCTGCGATCGATCGAGTTCCGCGACGGCTTAGAGAAGCAACGCTGGCAAGCGAGCCGGGAAGGTACTTGGGAATATCGCGCCGAATCTGTGGTAAACGCGGTGGCGAGACATCAGGCTGCCGCGCGAGCCAAAGAAGTTAGTGCCGTCTGTGTTAGCTGAAGTACAAATATGAACGTTCTTGCATACGTCCACTTACGGAATATCTATCGTTCCACCGGCGCAGGCCGGGTTGCGCGAGAGATGACGGAGAATTTATCGCGTGTCCAAGACGTGAACCTGGAGGTACTTGCGGACCCAGGCGACTACGAGAGAATTATTCCGCTTGTCGGAAAGCCTTGGTCGGACTATCAATACCACTTCATCGCAAGTGAAACCTCGCGTCAGCAGGCACGCTGGTATTTCCTGAATAGCCCGAATGCACCTTATTACTGGCCGGACGTAGACGTGATTTACTGCGCGGGCGAATCTTATGTTCCGCCCGGAAGATCCCGCTTAGCGGTGACCGTGCACGATGCCCAGCTGTTCGACAACGGGGCGCATCGCATGGACGGGGCGCTGCTCAAACAGCGCATGAAGTGGAAGCTCCTTTTTTCCCGGTTGGACCGGACTACGGACATGTTTCACACCGTATCTCACTTTTCAGCAGAGCGACTGGCACATCATTTTCCGGCCATCAGGTCGCGGCTGCGCGTCATTCCGAACGCTGTGTCGCCGCACTTCTTTGACCCGTCCACGGCAGTTGGCAGAGCTGTCTTGACGAGGACCGGACTAGCGAACAAACCTTTTATTCTCGTGCCCGGTGGACTACATTTTCGCAAGAACGCTGAACTGATTTTAAAGGCTTGGCCGATTCTAAGCAAGAAGCATCCCGGCTTGACGCTGGCAATTGCGAACCATTGCGATCCGACATATGTGGACCGAGCCAGTTCGCTCGCTCCGCGGCTTGTGTTGACCGGGTTCCTCGAAGAAGAAGAGCTGCGGGCGATATACCAAGCCGCCGAGATTGTGTGGTTTCCGTCGCGATACGAAGGATTCGGAATGCCGGTATTGGAGGCAATGGCCGGCGGCACTCCCGTCGTCACAAGTAACTCGACCGCACTGCCGGAGGTAGCCGGCGATGCCGCGATTCTCGTGTCTCCGGATTGCGCATCGGATCATATAGACGCGTTAGATGGACTACTCAAAGATACGGCAACGCGCGCTCTGCTGAGCCGACGCGGAAGAAACCGAGCAGCGCGTTATACCTGGCGGAGCTCGGCGGAGCAGTTGGCCGGGCACTTTGCTTCGCTCGTGTGATTCGGTCTGTCGAGCTCAACAGTCATCTTCTCCACAATCTAAAAGACTAATCATGAAGGTTGTTGTTGTTCATCGGGGCGCTCGGGATGCCTACCAAGCGGCCCTAGCCATGGCGGAAGTCGGGCAGTTAGAACGGTTGATCACCGACCTCTATTGGTCGGACCGGTCGAGGTTAGCCAAGCTATCTCGCCGGGTACTGGGGTCGCGGGTTGGGCGAATCATTGGCGCGCACGAGAACAGCCCGATTGATCCTGGTTTGGTCGAGACATGTCCAGGGAGTAGTCTCCTTTCGTTCGGAATGGACAAGATTCCGCATACTCCCTTCACGTGGAGAGCAAGCGCGACTCGCTGGACGGATCGCTCGTTAGGGCGTTTAGCGGGACAGATCGCAAGCGAAGCGGGAGCGGCGCTGCTGAGCTACAGCTACTACGCCCATAGTGCCTTTTCCGCGGCATCCCCAGATACACCGCGTTTGTTGTTTCAGCTACATCCGCATCCAGCTACGATGCGGCAGCTGCTGCGGGCGGAGCTCGAAGACCATCCGGAGTGCGCAGACTCATTACAGAAAGAATGGGAACTGGCGCTCGCGGAAGAAGATTTTGAGCGAATGTGCGAAGAGGCATCCATGGCGGATGAATGGATTGCGGCTTCTTCTTTCACCCGGCGCACACTGATTGAGAACGGTGCAGACCCGAACCGTGTGCACGTGGCAACGTATGGCGTGAACCTGGTTCGATTTCATCCGGGGGAGTGCACACGGGGCGGAGACGGACCGCTTAGGATTTTGTTTGTCGGAACCGTCAACCAGAGAAAAGGTATCAAATACCTTCTGGAAGCGGTTTGTGAATTAGGCACGAGACAGATCGAACTAGTGATCCGGGGCCGGGCGGTTGACGATCTTTCATTGGTGCGAAGAATGGCGCCCAACGCAAATATCCGCCTTTCGGTTAGTCACGAGGATCTGCTTTCCGCTTACCAAACGTGCGACCTTTTCGTCTTTCCTTCGATCGGCGAGGGATTTGGGCACGTATTGCTCGAGTCGCTGGCGAGCGGCCTTCCCGTGCTTAGCACCACCCATACGGCGGCGCCGGATTTAGTGACTCCGGGAGTGGATGGCTTTGTAGTCGAACCGCGACGTCCTGATCTTATTGCGGAACGTCTCGAGTGGGCTCTGATGCATCGATCGCATCTGGTGGCAATGCGAAAGGCTGCCAGAGAGAAAGCCGAACAGTTCACTTGGACGCGCTTTAGAAAACGGATGCGAAGCGTGGTTGGCGGAGCCCTTCCGGCGGAACACTCCGAAGAAGGGGCGATGCAGCATGTTTGAATTCCTGCTCTGGGCAGTGCTCGGGTTGATCGTCCTGGCGCTGATTTTGGCGTGGGACTGGAGCCGGGACATTCTTCATCCACTCTTTTTTCTCGGCCCGATGTTCGCCTTCCTTTACTGCTGGATGCCGATGAAGCTGCTCCGCAACGGAGCGCTTGATGTCTTTTTCGATCGTTCTCAGCTAACGGCCGTTCAGACGTTTAATGTGATCGGAACCGGCGGCATTTCTTGATCGGCTGTCTCGGTGCGTCGTATGGAATTCGCAGGATTCGCCGTTCCGCGCCGTATGCCATTACGAGCATGATGGAGAGGCGTCTGTTAATTGGCGGCGCAATCTGCGGGGCGATCGGAACTGCGGCGTGGTTGGTGACGATTGTGAATGTAGGCGGGTTTGTGAACGCGTTCAGCCAGTCGCACGCGGGTGGCTGGGACGATAGCGGTTATGTGCGCGACAGTTCGCTGTTGCTCTATCCGGCGATCGTTCTCATCCTGTCGACTGCGGCCGCGCGCAAGAGGCTTCAAGCCACAGTCCACTCGCGTTCTGCTCAGCAGTATTCACGCTTCCGCTTCTGTCGCAAGGATTTTAGGTTCCCGACGAGGCCCGACATTCGCAATCTTCACGGTTTTGGCGATGGGATGGTTCCTGTATCGCAATACCAGGCCTTCCTCGATAACGGCCGCATTTGGAGGAGTCGCGATCGGCTATCTAATCCTGTTCTTAATCGCGAACCGCAACCAGATCCATATTGGCTCAGATTATGACTTCACGACAGACGTGACATCGAACGTTGCAAAGAACGATACGGGAAACGAATTCATCTACGGAACCGGAAGCATGTTGACGTCGCAGATTGCGGGAAAACATTACTGGGGCAGGCGGTATTTAGCCCAAATATTAGTTCGTCCCATCCCGTCTGCGATATGGCCGACGAAGTACGAGGATTTCGGAGTGCCTGAATTAAGACAGAACGCCGGAACTGATTTGGGAATCGCCCAAACTCTCGGCTGGGTTGGGGCGCCCGGATCCGCACCCGGAATCATCTCCGATCTATTCACCGAGGGAGCTTGGTTCGCCATACCTTTTCTTTTGTTTCTCGGCTGGAGTTACGGGCACACCTGGAAGCTGGCGCTTACACGCGGAGGTCCGTGGGCCGCGCAATATGCAATTCTGACAGCGCTCTCCATCTATCTCGTCATGCAAACCATGGAAGCCGTCATATTTCGCTTTCTCCTTTTATCGATTCCCACTTGGCTCACGTGGAAGTGGGCAACCCGTACGGCATAGCAGTTACAGGTATCTCTTGCGACAACTCACGCTGGACACGCCGAAAGAGGAGGTCACTCCCCTTTCGTCTTCGCGTTCCAGAAGTTCTTATATCTGGGGCCTATTCATCCTTGGTCTTTATTTTTGGCCTAGCTCTTGGCGACGCGCTATTCGGCGGTTCCGTGGTGCGATGAAGCGTGGCTTTCCAACCCTGCGCTCACTTTCCTTCGGCATGGGTTTTTCGGAACGCCTATTTTGACTCCGTTTGGTGGGGTCCGCCTCTGCTGCTGCCGCATATCGAACATCGGACGTACTGGATTATGCCGCTGCAGATGATTGCGGAGGTGGGCTGGTTTCGCGTGTTTGGCTATAGTCTGCTTGCCTTGCGGTGCCTCTCCATCCTATGTGGCGCAGTGGCGTTGACGGCTTTGGGCAGTCATTGTTTCGAAATTAACGAAGAACATTCCAACCGCACTGATTACGATGCTGCTGGTCAGCGACCGACTACTTCTTTCTTACGCGCGCCACGACGGCCGCATGGATATCATGGCGGACGCCTTGATGCTCTGCGGGTTGGCCGGCTATCTTTGCTTCGTGCCGTTCGCTTGTTATGGCCGTGGGCCGTCGCGGGGCTGTTTGCGTCGCCGCCAGTTTCTTCACCCATCCGGTGGGGGGATTTTTCGCCATCTCCGTAACGGCATTCCTCGCGCTTTTACTTCGATCGCCGCCGGCTCCGGCTTCCAACACCTTGTGATTCTATTCCGTTGCCGTTTCTTCTATCGGCGGTTGCTGGGCGTAGCTACGTCTCCCAGCGATCTGCCGGCCTTCAACACGCAAATAGCGGGAAATGCGAAAGGGCGGTGGGAAGGCATCACCAGGCTGGGTTGGTAGCTTTACGCCGAGAGCTCGCTACAAATACTTCCAAGCGTACGGGCTAATATTCCTTCAACTTCTGTCTCTGCACGATCTTCGGCTTGTGGCACTGATCGTATATTTGATGTCTCGTAGTCACTGCTCCGTGGTCCCAGCGTGTCTCCGCGAAGGCACCGGCGTTCGCGTACTCCTGACTTGCGATCACGCTCTCTTCATCTTTGGCGGAATGGCGTTCGACGGCGCAAAGCGCTGGTACTACCTCGTTTATGTGGTGCCGCTTATTGCGGCGCTGACCGCATCTGTCTCCAGTGGCTCTGGAAGCAAAGGCGCAGGCCCGCGACCCAGTACCGCGGCCGCACTCACCATCCCTGCTGGCGACGCAAATTGGCGGAACGCTTTACCGCATCCGCAAAGACGACTATAAGACTCGATTTCTGCCCGCCGCCAACTTCGCCATCAGCCATGATCCCCACCACGAACTGATCTTCGGCGGCGGCGAGCTTGGGTTTGTCGACGGCTTTCCTGAATATCTGGTGGACGACCTTTCTCTGGGTTATTTCAGTGGCCGGAAAGCCCGCGTCTTATTTCGTCCCGGAAATCTATTGGGGCTTGTGGCTCGACAACCTTCGCGAGCGCGATCCACCCGTCAGTCGCGTTTTGTGGCGCAAACCATGACAACGCACTACAAGCCTGGCGTACCAAAACCCGAGTTACCGGGTTTACCTGCGAAAACCGTAGAGAATCATGATCAACCCGACACTCGACACGGCTTGAGCCGCCGCTCTCGGAGACGTCGAAGCCGTTCGCTCTCCCCCTGTGCGTCGATCTCGATGGAACCCTCATCCAGACCGACACTTTGCTCGAAGCGGTGCTCGCTTTAATTGGTAAGCATCCGCTCATTATCTTCGCTTTGCCCTATTGGCTTTTTCGCGGCAAGGCCTATCTGAAAACGCAAAGTAGCCGAGACATAGCCCGCTTGATGTAACTCTGCTTCCGCTGCAACTCGATTTCCTGTCCTTCCTGGAGCAGGAGCACCGAAACGGGCGCGCGACTCATGCTCGCCACCGCCGCCCACTGGCAGTCTACGCCGAACGCGTTAGCGGCCAGCTCAACATATTCAGCGAAGTCCTCGCTACAGGGGGCTCGACCAATCTGCGCGGCGGAGAGAAATCGCGCGAGCCATTTGCGATCGACTTCGGCAGGCGCCAGTTCGATTATGCGGCGAACGCCTTCGCCGATATTCCGGTATGGGAAGAGGCTTCGGGCGCGATTCTCGTCAATACACCGCCCTTGCTTGCTGGCGCTCTCAGCCGACGCCGCATCAAAGTTCATCAGGTTTTCTCCAGAACGGGAAGTCCGCTTGGTTCTTTAGTCCCGGCTCTGCGCATACATCAATGGGCGAAGAATCTGCTGGTTTTTGCGCCGCTGCTGCTGTCGCACAATGCGACCAATGTTCATAAGCTTCTGAGCGCAACGGTTGCTTTCATTTGCTTTTCGCTATGCGCCTCCGGCGTATATCTTCTGAATGACCTGTTCGATTTGGAATCGGACCGCCGCCACCCTCGCAAGCGGAAGCGCTCGCTCGCCTCGGGTCAGATGGCGATCAGCACAGCGTTGGTAATTATCCCGGTATTGACGGGTGTTGCGTTCTTGGTTGCCGGCGCCGCCCTACCAGCATCTTTTCTTCTCACTCTAGTGATTTATTGGGCGACTACGCTGGCCTACTCACTGTGGATAAAGGGTCAGTTGCTGATCGATGTGATTGCGCTTGCCGCGCTTTATACGATCAGGATCATAGCGGGCGGATTTGCCACGCACGTTGTAGTCTCCCCATGGACTTTCGCTTTTTCGGCTTCGCTTTCTTAAGCCTCGCCCTAGTCAAGCGATACTCGGAGATTCGCAATCTCGGGGATCGCCAAGACGTGCCTGGACGCGCCTATCAGCCATCTGACATGTCGATTCTATCCAGCGCCGGGTTGGCGAGCGGGTATATGTCTGTGGTGGTGATGGCTCTCTATATCAATAGTGCGGAAGTAAGCTTGCTGTATTCCAAGCCGCTGTGGCTTTGGCCCATCTGTCTATTGCAAATGTACTTCGTGAGCCGCTTTTGGCTGCTTGCGCACCGGGGAGTTGTGCAAGAAGATCCGGTCATTTTCGCTCTGCGTGATCCGGTGAACTTAGTGCTGATCGCGATCTCGCTTGTATTTATCTATTTATCCATCTGACCGCTATGACTGAATCTTTAAAACAAAGCGCGGGAAAGACAGCCGTTGCGGTGATTTGGATTGACTGGTACGCGTATCATATTGCCCGATTTCGCGCCATTGTTAACGAGTGCTCGGAACTTGAAATTCGGGGAATAGAACTAGTTGGCCGAGCGGGAGTTCACCGTGGCTTAGAGTTTCGGCAAGACGACCGAGAAGGCTTACGAGTGGAGACGCTACTGCCGGAAGAGAGCTGGCATGGCGCCGGGCAACTTCGGATTGCCCTGGCGACATGGAAAAAGTTGTCGGAGATCGATCCTTCGGTTGTACTCGTGCCCGGTTATTACAACGCTCCTGCGCTGGCCGCGGCGCTTTGGGCTCGGCTGCATAGAAGGCGAACGGTTCTGATGACGGAGTCCACGGAACAGGACCACAACCGCACGCAATGGAAAGAACATGCGAAGTCGCTATTGATTCGCTCGCTCTTTGGGTGGGCGATTGCGGGGGGCCGGCCGCATTTGAGATATCTCGAGAAGCTTGGCTTTCCAATGAATCGGGTGGGGCGTTTCTACAATGTGGTCGACAACCAGTTCTTTGTCTCCCGAACAGACCGGCTGCGCCGCGACAAGGGTGCTGCCGACTTTGGATTACCTGATACGTACTTCTTATATGTCGGCCGACTCGCTGAGGAGAAGAACATTCTGGGGCTACTGAGCGCATATGCCTCCTATCGCCACGAAGGCGGCACTTGGAGCCTGGTAGTCGCGGGCGATGGTCCCCAGGGAGCGGAGGCTCGACGGTATTCCGAAGATCTCGGGATCGCGGCCAGTGTGCGATGGATGGGTATGCAGTCGAGCGGGGAGTTGGTCATTCTCTACGCGTTCGCTTCCTGCTTTGTGCTACCGAGCATAAGAGAGCCGTGGGGCTTAGTGGTAAATGAAGCTTTGGCATCCGGTATCCCGGTTCTTGTCTCCGACCGCTGCGGATGCGCTTCCGATCTGGTTCAGCCGGGACATAACGGCTTCATGTTCGACCCATCAACGCCTGAAGCTCTCAAACAAGAACTTTGGAAGATGGATGCCCTTAGTGACCAGCAGCGGAGATCGATGGCAATAGCATGTCGGGATCTTGTGTCCCGTTACTCGCCAGGAGCTTGGGCGAAGGAAGTGCAGCGAATCGCACTGGCCGCGTAGGTTGCTCATGTCTACAAAGTCACAACACTTTGTCATTGATGATGAGCGGGTCGCTCACCCTTCGCGCACTTGGCTGACGGTAAGTTCAAATCTCGATCCGAAACTCGGGGGTGTTAGCTCAGTGATGCCCCACTTGCTGGAATCTGTTCGAAGGGCTGGAGTCTTCGACATGTCTTTGGCTGCTTTCTGCACACCGGGAGAAGATCTATCGAAGGCGACGTCAGGCGTGAACTCGTACCGTTGTTATGCACTGGAAGGTTTGAGAAGTCTTGTCGATGGTAAAAAGGCGAGATGTCTTGACGAGCAGATTCTCGGCGCAACCGGGGTTCACATACATGGAATCTGGCAAGAACACTGTGCGTTAGCGGCGCAACGGGCAAGGGCGCTGCGAAGACCATACGTAATATCCGCTCACGGGATGCTCGATCCCTGGGCTCTCCAGCAGAAACGGTGGAAAAAGGCTGCTTACTTTCAGTTGATCGAAAAGAAGAGTCTGCGTTCCGCTGCATGCCTGCATGCATTGACCCGCGCTGAGGCAACTGCGTACTCCCAACTCGCACCCGGCGTTCCAATAGCGGTTGTACCAAACGGGATCACCGTACCACCCGTCGCAGATCCGGAAGACTTCTTTCGACGGTATCCGCTTTTGCGAGACAAGCAGCTTGTATTGTTCTTAGGACGAATCCATCGGAAAAAAGGGTTAGATATTTTAGCTCGGGCGTGGCGAACAATCTCCGCCGATTACCCTCAGGCGCATCTTGTACTTGCCGGACCCGATTCGGAAGGCGGCCGCCTTGCCACCGAGCGTGAGATCGAGGCGCTGCGTATCGCTGACAAAGTTACGTTTACAGGAATGCTGACGGGAAATGAGAAGTGGGGGGCTCTTCAGGCCGCACGGCTCTTTGTCCTGCCTTCGTACTCGGAGGGCTTGAGCGTATCTGTACTTGAAGCCATGGCGATGGGACGCCCCGTGCTCATCACTGAGCAATGCCACGTAGACGGGGTTCAGGAGAATAACTGCGGATGGCAGATCCAGCCGACAGTGCGCGATCTGGAGTCCGCCCTCCATGATTTCTTTGCTCTTAGCGGGCATGCAGCAGCTTCCATGGGAGAAAACGGACGCTGTCTAGTGCGGGATTCCTATAACTGGACTTCCGTAGGACGACGTATGTCGCAGCTCTACCAGTGGATTAGTGGCGGCGCAAAGCCGCACGAAGTGTTGATCGAAACGTAAGCGACCAGAACGCAGCCCTGCTTTTCCGAGTATCGAACGCCGGGAGCAAATCCCGATCTTAGGCGATGTTCAATCGCCTTTCCTGTACACCTATGCGGATTCTATTAGTTAATCAATTTTTTTGGCCCGATTCAGCGGCGACAAGCCAGCTACTTACCGATGTGGCGCGATCTCTGACCGATTTCGGGCACGAGGTGCACGTTGTTTGCGGGAGCAGCGGGTATTCGGAGCAAGACGCATCAACTCCACCCCCGGTGACGATCCGGCGCTCCCCGACGCTCCCCTTCGGGCGCTCCAAGCCGGTGCGCCTGCTGTCTTACTTCTCGTTTCTGGTCACAGCGGCGGTGATCGGAGCAGCTTCACGCAAGTTCGACACGGTTGTCACGCTAACTACACCGCCGCTCCTGTCGGTATTGGGGACGATGCTTAAGCGGCTGCGTGGAACGAGACACATCATTTGGGAAATGGACGTTTACCCGGACGTAGCTGTCGACCTTGGAATGTGGAGAGCCGACGGTCTCGTAACGAAGATGGTAGGCGCCATCGCCGACTATTCGCGCGGGCAGGCGGACGGGGTCATTGCGCTAGGGGATTGCATGCGAGAAAGGTTGCAACAACGCGGCCTGGATCCGGGTCGTATTCATGTGGTTGAAAACTGGGCAGACGGACGCGCGATCGAGCCGCTACCCCTTCGCAGCCAGAGCCAACTGAGAATCTTATATAGCGGCAACTTCGGGCTCGCGCACGATATCGACACGATCTTCAACGCCATGGTGCAACTGCGGGAGGACTCACGTTTTCACTTCATCTTCGCTGGCGGTGGCGCTACGCGGAGCGATCTCGAGTACCTGTGTGAGCGAAGCAGAATTACTGAAACGAGCTTTCGCCCGTACTGTAAGCGCGAATCGCTAGGTCAGAGTTTGGGCGATGGCGATCTCGGATTGGTGACACAGAAGGATGCTTGTCTTGGTTCGGTAGTTCCGAGCAAAGTCTATGGGCTAATGGCAGCCGGGCGGCCGCTTTTGTTTATAGGTCCGCGAGAGAGCACACCAGCGCAGATTATTGAAAGATTCCGGTGTGGGTGGCAGGTGGATGTGGGCGATATAGACGGCTTGGTAGACCTGTTGCGCCTACTACACGGGGATCCTGAACTGATTCGCGACGCCGGGCAACGTGCCAGGCAGGCGTTTCTCGAGAACTACGACCTGCCGATCGGCACGACTCGTGTTTGCGAAGTACTCGGAGCCGTGGAGTGCGAGCCTGCCATAGCGCCGAGCGAGGATTTCGCAGTTCACTCCAGAACTACATCTTCAGCTGGCTCCCATTAACGGGCGGACGAGCGCGGCCGGGCTGCATAGGGACGCAACGCGGCAGCACTGACTGTAATATTGCTCCACGGTTCAATGCTGGCGTTGGCCTGAGTCAGCGTGACGGTCAAAAACTGTCCCGGCGACCCTGCCCGGAAAGTAAAGACATAAGCCGCAGTCTGCTGACCAGTCGTGCTGGATACCGACGAATCCGCATAAGCGGGTGCGCTGTTATCGCTCAATTGGGCGGTTACATTCAATTGGGCCATATACACGCCAGTGTAAACGGTTACCGTTTGTGGAGACGTGCTAGCGGGAACGGTTATCGAGAAGCCATTCCCTTGACCAGTTACGAACAATCCTGCGCCAGTACTGCTCGACGTGACCATCGGAGATCCGTCTGACCAAGAAAACGCGATCGGGTTGTTGGTGTACGAGAGCGCAGGAGCAGAACCGATAACCGTCAAGTTGCGGATCTGAATGGGCGTGTTCGCTTTCCTATTTGCGGATGTTCCCGGATTCAAGCCCCACTCAACCCAATCCGCGGTTCCGATCTGGGTCAAGTTCTGGATTGTTGTAGGCACAGCTTCAACGCCGCTCAGATAAGGAGCGCCCACCGCATTGTTCACGGAGATTATTTCGGAGACGTTCCCCGTGATCCCCTTAAGATCGGTGACAGTCGCCGAAATGGTGTGCTGAGTATTGCTGCAGAGCAGCGTATTCCAGTTCATTTGAAAAGGCGCACTCATGACCGGATCCCCCAGAGTAATCCCGTCCACAAAAAATTGGACGCTGGCAACGCCGGCGCTAGCCGATGGCTGCGCAGTGATAAGCACGACACCAGAGTTGTTGCTGTTGGTGGATGGTGTGGCGATCGTGATTGTGGGAGGCGGTGGTCCGCCCGACGAGCCCACGAAGAAGTTCTCGCTAGCGAAGCCCTGATCACCCACAGGATCACTGGCAACAGCTTGGAGAGTATGAATCCCCGAGCTCAACCCACTGATATCCACCGCCTCCTGATACGGGGCGCCGGTTAGCTGGGAACCCGTACTTACTCCATCGATTAAATACTGCACGCCCGCGACCCCATCGGGACCGCTTTGTACGGTGGTATTCAGGTTTAACGTTCCGGTCAAGGTGTTGTTATTGGTCGGCGTGACGACGACCGGGACTGGGGGCATCACGCCGTTGGGAGGGTAGAGGGAGAGGATCTCCTGATTCTGAGGATCCGTGTACCACGCCCGGAACATGGCAATATCGCCGCGCTTAATGGCAGACGTTAAGACGGACTGATACTGCGTGAAGGCGCCGTCGGGAAGATAGATCACTGAAAACGCTTGGGGATACACATCCAAGACCGATTGTGGAGTTCCGGTTACGCCGCCGCGAAGTTCACCATACCAGGAACCAAACGCAAAGTAAGAGGCCGTCTGATGCTCCGGGATAAGTAAGACATCCGGGAACTGAGCCGCCACGGTTTGGAAGAAGCTGGACGAAATCGGGAAGTTTGGATCGCCATTCGAGTCGATGTAAAACAGCGTTGCACCCCAGCGGGTGTGAGCATACGAGATTTTCGCCAGCAGCAAGGAAGTTGGGTCGGCCACGGTAGTTTGGACGGGCGCCCCGCCTCCGGTTGGAAATACCAACTGCTGGGGCCGAATACAGATGCCCACCCGTAGTCCGGCAGTCGTGAACGTTTGAAAATATTGATCGATCACGCTCGCAATCTCCGGGGCAAGGGTCGCGAAGACGGTGGGATCTCCGATGTAGGTGGTGGGCTGCGGATATTGTTCGCCCTCAATGTCCCAGGTGATCATCCCTTGTGCGTTCATGCTCTTGAGAACGGTCACGGCATTTGTCGCCCAACTCAGCAGCCGGGATTGGAATGACGAGATCCCCTGAGGAGTTGTCACATCCACGGTGGGATCATTGAACCAGCCTCGCGGGTTAGTCGGAAAGCCCGTTGCAGTAGAAGCGGCGATTAGTTGCCCAATAGGTCGACGATCGGACCAATTTAAATTGGCAGGATAGAAGGTGGCAAACGACTGGTAAACGTCGGAAACCAAACTCTTGGTTGTAGCGGACGAGGGCCCAAACCGGAAGGAAATCCGATAGGTGTCGCTTGCTCCCGGAAGAATCGGGCGGTTGATGAACGGAATGCTGTTGGGGAGCATGGAGTCTTGAGAAGTCTCCGTTCGCACAGGAAAGATGGTGTTCGTCGGACCGTTGAGCGACCAGGGAAATCCGACAAGGAGAGGCAATGTGACATCGTCGTTGGCGAGCACGAGTGCATTCGGTCCCGCCGTCATTCGGATCGCGGTGGGGTTTCCGAGATTTTCCTGCATCATTGGATCTACCCCATCGAACTCCATCGGCGCTGAGGGAAACTGGAGATCCAGCGGCTCGTAAAAGACACCTTGAATTGTGAGTGACGAGTTGTTTGTCGTGGTTATAGTTAAGCTGAGCTTATTGTTCGAAACGAGATAACCGACAACGATCCGCCCCCAGGAGTACGAGATAGTTGTTCTAGCATGAGAAGGATCGAAGGCCGATGTTCCAGCGAGATTTCCCGGGGAAATCTGACCGCTGCTATTCACAAAATTTACAGCATTTACTCCGAATTGGCCCTTTGAGAGATATTGAAGTCCGTTGTACGAAACTGCAGTAAGCCCGCTGGTTCCATAGGTCATCGAAACGTTGTTGATCTGGGCAGTGCAAACGGAAGCTGCCACGAGAATGAATCCGAACAGTGTTTTCATGAATAGCCCCGGCGTAAGAAATGGTTTGACATTCAGGTTTCGCCTTTAAAATTGCTCTCGACCTCGAACATCAAAAAAGATCTGGTCGATGAGCGGTCACATTGATCTCATGCAAATTGATCTCAATCAAAAATTGGATCTTTCCACCTTTAATAATGAATGGTATAAACCTGGGCGATCGCGCGTTTGGCAGATTCTCTGGTTCCTTTGTGGGTCCCCCCTTTTGCGGTCGCAGGTGAACCCCTCGTCCGGTTTACGCGCGTTCTTGTTGAGAATCTTCGGCGCTCGGATCGGGCGAGGAGTGGTCTTGAAGCCAGGCCTTCGCGTGAAGTATCCGTGGCTGCTCTCTTTAGGGGATCACAGCTGGCTGGGAGAAGATTGCTGGATCGACAATATTGCGCGGGTTGACGTAGGAAGTCATACCTGCGTCTCACAGGGAGCGTATCTCTGCACGGGCAATCATGATTGGTCTGATCCCGCTTTCGCTCTTCGCCCGGGTCCAATCGTTATCCGGGATGGAGCATGGGTAGGAGCCAAGACGGTGGTTTGCCCCAATGTGGTGATTGGAGAGCTTGCAATCTTAACGGCGGGTAGCGTTGCGCGCACGAGTTTGCCCGACCGTGAAATCTATGGCGGGAATCCGGCGGTTTTTCTGAGAACCCGCGAGGTTCGGGCGGCTTCGGCGAACCAAGACGATGTGATTGCCTGAAGCGAGCCAGAAAGCCCCAGATCTACCTTCTCTAGACCCTAAAGGATGATTTGATGACGCTATTCGGAAGCAGGTACGCGGGGCTTTGCGGAGATGATGGACGCCGCGACCGAAGTAATATCCTGACACGAAATCGCGAAACCAAACTTTCCAAGTCCATCCCCGTCACAAAGAGCAACGTCGGTCGGGTAAGCTTCCTCCAAATCGACAAGCAAACGGTAGTGATCAATGTGCGTCCAGGGCTGCGGCAAAGAGGAATCGGTTGCGACTGCACCGGCAAATTGGTAGTCTGACGCGTTTAAAATGAATGCTTGTGGATCCTGGGTCACCACAAAGCGTGTACCTGGAGGGAACTGTTTGCGGAGTTGCCTAATTGCACCGAGGACGCGAACGGGGTCGCGCGCGACATCCGCGGGCGAAGCAGCAAACGGCCGAAAAGCTTCCGCGCCAGTCAGCACGGCAATCAGTAACAGTAACGCGCCGGCTCCCCACTGTTCGCACTTTCCTCCGCGGAACCACAAAGCGTTGAGGCCGAGCGTTGCGCAAATGCCGATTGCGTAAACGGCGTGGGATGCGTAGGTGGGGTTGCGGAACCCGTTGGCCATTCCTTGACCAAACAGCAGGACGGCAAAAATCGTGAATGCAGTCAACGGCGTATAACGGCGAAAACGGATCGCCGAGTAAATTCCGAACATTAAACAGACAACATACGTGAGCCCGAGAAGTGAGCCGTGCCCGAGATGGACCACGCCGGTTGTAAGGCCACGATCCCGAAAGTAGAGGCTGCTCCGGAACAATCCCTGAAAGATAAACGTCCCGTAACTCATCAGGTAACCACCGCGCAATATACCTCCCGGCCACATCAGAAAGAGGAGCATAATCAGCGCAAGCGCGCCCCAAACTGTCGTTTTGAGACGAAAGGATAGACACCGGGCGTCATTCCTCTTCCACCAGCATTGAGCGGCGAGTGAACACACAAGAGTCACCGCTAATAAGGGCGACAACTCTAGCGTGGCGATCGACATCGCACACAAAACCAGCAGCAAGGCAAACCAATGCTTCCCGGGCGCTTCTATCCATCTGACGAACGCGTACAGGCTTAAAATTGCCGTCAAAGTGAAGAGGGGATGCGGCGAAAGATTGGTGCCGGCGAGAATTAATACAGGAGAAAACGCCAAAAAGAGACCGGTAAGCGCCGCCAACAAGTAGTGCACTTCCAGCGACGTCAGTACGATAAAGGTCGCCGCCACGGTGCCGGAACTGACCACCGCTACGGCGACAAGTTGGGATTTTCTGCCTCCGTTCAACCTCTCAATCAACGAAGGCAAGTAGAAACCTAAAGGAACGTGGAAATGCCGGAGAGATGCACCGTCATTCGCGATGTACAGAGGGCCCCATGGGTGCCCGCGAAATTCCGAGTCGCCTTTGTACTTCTCGTAAAATGCAGGCAGCGAGATGGAATCCGCGCCGACATATTGATTCCAAAATCCTGCTCGAGCAGCCCGCAGGTAGTCAGCTGCATCGTAAGTGAAAATGTTGTCACTGCAAAACGGGAGGCGGACAAGGAGGCTGACCCCAAATAACCCGAGTACAATGGCCCACCGCCAGCCCCACGGAGACGAGCGACGGCTTTGTGACACAGCTGTGTATTGTAGCAGCGAAGTCCTACGCGTTGTACTCACAATGTATAACTTAGAACAGAATCTCGGTTGTCGAGGTTGCCCGGCTAACGAGCCTCACCCTACGATGTAGCGAACACTCGGGTATGCTCCCGAGGGAAGAGGAACAATGAGATCTTTAGTCAAAGCGACCCAGCTAGTAATAGTCTCGGTCTTTCTGACAGGCGTTGGAATGCATGCAGCAAACGTGTATCCCGAAAAGTACCGCTTCGTCAACAAAGAAACCTGGGAGGTGCCTCTCGCAACGCTGCCTGCGGGGGAATACATAATCCGAGTTCACGATAAACTCCTGAACAAAGAAATTTTCGAGGTACTAGGGGCGAAAGACGGTAAGGTGTACTGCAACTTTCTCGCAATTCCCCAGACGGGGATGAGTGGGAAAGAGACGTTAACCTTCTGGCCTGGTACCACGGGCCCGCGCGCGGTTCGGGCGTGGTACATTCCTTCCGACGGACAAGCGTGGGAGTTTGTCTACCCAAAAGAGCGAGCCGTTGAGATTGCCAAAGCGGCTGAACAGGCGATCCCCGCCGTCGACCTTAGTTCCATGCCTACTCCCAACAATCCACTTCTTTCTTCGGACAACCTCCGTGCCGTTCAACTCTGGCTTTTAACTCCGAAGCGGGTAGGCCAAGGATCGTCTGCGGATAACGTTCAGATCGCCGCGGCCAAGTTGGTTCCGGAAGCGACCACAAAGGCGAGGGCAGCCGTCCGGAATCATGGTGTTGCTCCCTCTGAGACGCAGCATATGCCTCAAACAGCGAGTAATTTTCTCGAGAACATTTTCGCTGGAGCGTTGCTCTTTGGCTCCGGAATTGTGCTCTTCCGCCGCAGCGTCCGGCAAGTTTAACCTCGCTTTACTTTCACCTACCTTAGTGACAGCGCGACTTGCGTCACGCTGTCACCTATCCTCTCCCGTCGATTCGACCGCGACTCGTTGGGGTGCTCTTCGCGCCGGCCTACGCGCTACACTCGTTCATTCTCTGGACGAGACTCTATGGTCACCTTCCTTCTCCTCAGGCAAACAACAGTATTGGTTACCGCATTGATCGGAGTTGCGGGCACTTCTTTTGGTCAGCGCTCTTCCGGTCCTCAACCCTCACCCGCTCCTCCACCGGTCGCTGCCCCATTGGATACTCCGTACCCAGGCACGATCCACTTGGAAGTTGATATCACCGACCTTCAACGGCGCGTCATCGGTGTGCGGGAGAGCATTCCGGTCCCACCCGGTGAACTAACGCTGCTCTATCCGAAATGGATTCCCGGTAATCACTCCCCGACTGGCCCAATCTCTAAACTGAGTGGCCTGGCCGTGAAGGGCAACGGAAAGAGTCTTAAATGGGAGCGGGATCGAATCGACGTCTACGCCTTTCACATTCACGTTCCATCCGATGTGCCCGTGTTAGATGTCGAATTTCAGTTTCTGGCTCCCATTCGAGCAAGAGAGGGAAGAATTTCGGTTTCTTCAAAGATGGCCGACTTGGCTTGGAACACTGTCGTTCTATATCCTGCGGGTCACTTCTCTCGGAGGATCATGTTCTCTCCCACCGTCAAGTTGCCGCCGCAGTGGCAATTCGCTTGCGCACTCGAAGTACGTTCGCACCAGGGTGAGAGTGTGCAATTTCTGGATACACCTTTGGATACTCTGCTCGATTCTCCGCTGTATGCGGGAATCAACTTCAAACGAGTTGATTTATCGCCTGACTCGAAAAACCGCGTCTTCCTCAATATAGTTGCGGATGCGCCGGGAAATCTGGTAGTCACCCCGGACCAGACCGAACTACATCGAAAGATGGTGGCGCAAGCGGCCAAGCTGTTTGAGTCACATCACTACGATCATTACGATTTCCTTCTCCTTCTTAGCGACACAGTGGGCGGCATAGGACTCGAACACCATCAATCGAGTGAAGATGGGGCTCCTGCAAATTACTTTACCGATTGGCCGGCCGGGGTATCCGGTCGAGATCTGCTGGCTCACGAGTATACTCACTCGTGGGACGGGAAGTTCCGGCGGCCCGCGGATTTGTGGACACCGAACTTCAACGTGCCGATGCAGGACGATCTGCTTTGGGTCTATGAAGGTATGACCGAATATTACCGGATACGTATTGACAGCAAGATCAGGCTTGCGCACTATGGAACAGACACGCGACTTGATTGCCTTAATCGCGGCTAATTTCGATTCCAGCCCAGGCCGGGAATGGCGTCCGTTGGTCGACACAACCAATCAGCCGATCATCTCTCTGCGATCTCCGGTCAGCTGGGTCAGTTGGCAAAGACCCGAAGATTACTACATGGAAGGGCTTTTAATCTGGCTGGACGTTGACACCAGGATACGTGAGATGAGCGGCGGCAAGAGATCGCTAGATGATTTCGCCAAGGTATTCTTCGGCATTGATAATGGGAGTTATGTGACCCGCACTTACACGCTCGAGGACGTCGTGACCGCTCTGAACAGTGTACAAGCATTCGACTGGGCGAATTTTCTGAAAGCGCGGATCTATGACGTGGCCGCGGAGACT
Source organism: Bryobacterales bacterium (assembly GCA_963738525.1). Classification (GTDB taxonomy): domain Bacteria; phylum Acidobacteriota; class Terriglobia; order Bryobacterales; family Bryobacteraceae; genus Bog-113. The sequence goes on along the minus strand of CAVTXC010000015.1, from coordinate 303,300 downwards.
CCAAAGGATGGGATTAGCCGTGGGGGGTATCAGCTGGGTTATAGCGACGCTCCGCCGGATTGGATGAAAAAGGCGGAACGTCCTGATGCTCCAGTGAGCTTTGCCGCTTCGCTTGGATGTTCCGTCAAAAACGACGGTGAATTGGACGGGGTTTGGTGGAACGGCGTGGCATTTCGGGCAGGTATGACACCTGGCATGCAGATATTGGCGGTAAATGGCATGACCTTTAAGATGGATGTGCTCCGCGCGGCGATCACGGATGCGGAGAAAAGCCAAGCACCGATCAAGCTATTGCTGAGGAATGGCGACCAAGTGCAATCAATCGATCTGAACTATCATAATGGCCTGCGGTACCCAAGGCTCGAACGAGTGGAGGGCAAACCCGCGCTCCTCGATCAGATTCTGTCGCCGGCTGCGTAAGAGTACAGTCGCAATCTAATCATCGTTGAGATAATTACCGTAGTCCAACTACCTCTTCTGCGATGGAGAGGTACGACGCGAAAAGTATCCGTTTAGGGTATCTAGTCAGCCGATATCCCGCTGCCTCACATACGTTCATCTTACGCGAAGTACTAGCGCTCCGGCAGCAAGGGTTCCAAGTAGAGGTCGCATCGATCAATGCTCCCGACCGCCCATTTGAACTTCTTACTGCTGAGGAACAGAATGAAGCGACTAGCACTTATTGCGTAAAGCGCCAGAGCGTATTACAAGTTTTACACGCTTTATTGAACGCAGTTACCCGCCATCCCCTTCGATTCTTCGGCGCTCTCGGTTTTGCTTTACGGCTTGCACGCATGGACGTTTCGAAATCCTTGTGGCTGCTCTTCTATTTTGTGGAAGCTGCAATAGTCGCGGAATGGATGAAGCGGAACTCGCTCACCCACCTCCATGTACATTTTGCAACTCCTGCGGCAAGTGTCGCGCTTATCCTGTCACACCTTCACCCTGTGACCTTTTCGTTGACCGTTCACGGGCCAGATGAATTCTACGACGTTCCCGGGTTCTTTTTGAAGGATAAGATCTCTGCTGCGAAATTTGTGTGCGCAATCGGCATGTACGCGCGCAGTCAGTTGATGAAGTGTTCCGCCGCGGAACATTGGGAAAAGTTCGAGCTTACTCGCTTAGGAGTGGATCCAAGTAGCTTTATGCCCCGCGTGCTTCCTATATCTGCCACATGTTTCGAGATCCTTTGCGTCGGACGGCTTGTTCCCGCAAAAGGGCAACATGTGCTGTTGGCGGCACTCGCCGTTCTGAAGGCTGATGGGCGAGCTGTGCATCTTACTCTGATCGGTGATGGGCCTGACCGCGCGTCTCTTGTTGAGCAGACCAAGCTACGGAATCTCGAGGGATCTGTCACGTTCGAAGGAGTCGTGAATCAGGACCGCATCCGCGCGTTCTACGAATCGGCGGACGTGTTCGCTCTGGCGAGTTTTGCAGAGGGGATTCCAGTGGCATTAATGGAAGCGATGGCAATGGAGATACCTTGCGTGACGACTTGGATCACCGGTGTACCGGAACTGATTTCGGACGGCGTAGATGGTCTTCTGATCGCTCCGTCCGATGTCCACGCGTTGGCGGACGCTATCGCTCGCCTGATGGATGACTTGGATCTGCGAAAGCGGATCGGACAAGCAGGCCGGCGGAAGGTAGAAAGCCACTTTGAGCTTTCCCGGAGCGTTCAGAACCTCGCCGACGTGTTCCGCCGCAGGTTAGAGGTTGCCGCATGATCGAATGGGCACTCGTCAGACATTTTGCCGTTACAGCAGCGAGCGCTGTTCCGGTTCTCCTTTCCGGGCCGGGCAGCCTGGAACTATGCGTCCTCACATGCGCGGCGCTCTTGCCCGCGTTGCGTGGGAAAAACTCGATCAAGGCACGTAGCTGCCGGATAGCTGTGGTGGTGCCGGCTCACGACGAGGAGTTGCACATCACTAGTTGTCTGAGGAGCCTAAATGAGGCTCGCGGTCAGGATCAGGACATCGACATATGCGTCGTCGCGGATAACTGCACTGACGACACCGCTTCCCTTGCAGCGCGGTCGGGCGCACGAGTCCTTGTCCGCGCAAACACCATGAAATGCGGAAAGGGCTTCGCATTGGACTTCGCGTTTAAAACGTTGCTGCAGGAACAGTACGAGGCCTTCCTGGTTGTCGACGCCGATACAAGTGTCGCCGGCAACTTCTTCACGGAGATGCGGGTCCTGCTGTCAACTGGAGCAGATGCAGTGCAATGCCGATACCTCGTCCGCAACTCGACAGAGTCGATCCGCACCCGTTTGAGGAGTGTCGCTATGCGAGCCTTCAATGTTGTCAGGCCTCGCGGACGTGATCGATTAGGGGTTTCTTGCGGAATCTATGGCAATGGGTTTGGCGTTAGCCGGAAGACTCTGGAAAAGGTTCCGTACCTCGCATCCTCCGTCGTCGAAGATCTGGAATATCATCTTGCGCTCATCAGGAGTGGTCGGAGAGTTCGGTTTGCCGACAGGACGGAAGTATGCGGAGAGATGCCCGTAGGCAAAGCCGCGGCTGATAAGCAGCGCACCCGATGGGAAGGCGGACGATTCCGCATGATCCGTGAGAAGGCTCCCGAGCTTCTGAGAGATGCTATCCGAGGCAGAACGTCTGCGATTGAACCCTTACTGGATTTGCTTCTTCTTCCGTTGGGCTTCCACGCAACACTTCTGGTCTGCGGGGCAGTTAGTTCGTGGAACCCGGCGCGGATTGCGGCACTCGTCGGAGTCGCCGTGCTCCTGTTGCATTTATTCGCGACTTTTGTCGTGGGAGACGCAAGTTGCCGGGATCTGATGGCTCTTACCGCGGCGCCTCTGTATGTCCTTCGAAAATGTATCTCGCTGCCTCGATTATTGAGGAGCTCCGGCCGAGATGCAACTTGGGTGCGCACAGAGCGTATCTCTGGCGAGGTCTCTCGGTGAGTTCTGAACGCTCCTTGCCACTCGTTTCATTCGTAATCGTCTCATTCAATACGCGTGATTTGCTACGAGATTGTCTCGCGAGCCTATTCGAGCGGACGCAGCTATCCGGGGCCGAGGTCTACGTTGTAGATAATGCCTCCCGTGACGGTTCCGCCGATATGGTCGCCGTTGAGTTTCCTGCTGTACACCTAATTCGCAGCAGCGTCAATCTTGGATTCGCCGGCGCCAACAATCGGGCCCTTCCGAAAGTCGAGGGGCGATACGTTGTCCTCTTAAACTCAGACGCCTTTCTGAAGGCCGGCGCCCTGGAGGCGGCTATCGCCCATATGGAGCGCGAGCCCCAAGTTGGTGTCGGGGGCGCCCGCTTAGTCGGATCCGATGGATGCTGGCAGCCCTCTGCGCGCTTGCTTCCTTCTCCCCTCAACTTATTTCTAACCATCTCCGGGCTCTCCGCGCGCTTTCCTCAATCTCGTATTTGCGGTCGCGCCGATCGGAGTTGGGCGGACCAGAACGTAGCCGCTGATGTGGGTTGGGTGCCCGGAGCATTCGCGATCATGCGACGTGACGTACTCCGCTCAATAGGCTACTTTGACGAGTCGTTCTTTCTTTACTACGAAGAGGTAGATCTTTGTAAACGGTTCCTGGCAGCTGGATACGCCGTTCGCTATTGGCCAGACGTAGAAGTGATCCATTTAGGCGGGCAGTCCTCCCGGACCGTTGATACGGTTCGGTTCACCGCGATTGGTTCTCAGCTCACCCTTTGGCAGTTCAGAAGCGCCTTCCTTTACTACCGGAAGCATCACGGACGAATCGCTTGGGTGGCGAAAGAGGTCGAGCGACAATGGCACCGCCTCCGCAACCTCAAGAATAAATGTTTTGCCTCAAACGGAGACAAAGTACACGACTCGCAGTCTCTTCTGCACTTGTTAGAGCAGGCGTGGCATGAGACTTCGGGCGGCAAGGTTTCGCCTTCACGTCCTTGGTGACCAATGTTTGAGAACTTGCGAGAGGACTGGCAAACGTACGAGCGCGACATTACGCGGCAAGGTCTATGGGTAATGGCGGTTTACCGTTTTGGTCAGTGGCGCTATCGAATCACCCTGCGGGCGATTCGCCTCCCATTTTCCTTTGTATACCGGATCCTGAAGGTCTTAAGTCAGATCCTCACCGGGATCGAATTGCCCTGCGAAACACGCGTGGGGCGGAGGTTCCGTATTGATCACTTCGGCGGGATCATTATCAGTGGCGACGCCCGGTTCGGAGACGATTGCGTGTTGCGGAACAACGTAACCGTCGGCCTCCGCCGACCGGGTGTGCGGGGCGCCCCTACATTCGGAGACCGAGTCGACATCGGGGCGGGCGCCGTAATCGTAGGGAAGATTCAGATCGGAAGCGACGTAAGTATCGGCGCCAACGCCGTCGTTTTAACAGACGTCCCGGATGATTGTATTGCGGTAGGAATACCCGCCCGGGTAAAACCTAAAACGAGCCGTCGGGATCGGTTGGTGTTCAACAACAATGATTAACAGACTTAGATGGCTAGTGACTGTCGGAGTAATCAGTTGTTCGTTTGCGGCGGTTGCGCAAACTCTAGTCGAGCAACCCAACGAGTTCAAGAAGCCGCATAAGGAGCGGAAATCTTCGAGCGATGAGGCCATTCGCGAGTTTGAGGCTCCTTCAGTAGACACTTATACCCTGGATGACGGCGATGAATTGTCGCTGACGGTTTGGGGGCGACCGGAGCTGACGGGCAAACATGTGGTGGGGCCGGACGGCAGGATCACTATACCGCTCATTGGGACGATTGGGGTCGCAGGCAAAACACGGGAGGAAGCCCAAGAGCTTCTTCGAAGTTCACTGGCGAACTATTACGAAAACCTCGAAGTGACTTTGAGCGTGGATCATTATAGTTCCTTCCGAGTACTCGTTCTCGGCCGGGTGGGAGTTCCGGGACCCCTTAGCTTTGACCGCCAGCCGACTCTTCTTGACGTTTTAACGCGCGCCGACGGTTTGCCTATCGGAGGCAACGGGACAGATAAGACAGCTCTGGTTCGCTGCGCCATCATGCGCGGCAGAGACAAGATGATCTGGGTGGACTTGAATCTTCTGCTCAGTCAAGGAAGAATGGACCTGAACATCCGCTTGGCTCGAAACGACTTGGTCTATTTACCCGATGCGAACGATCAACTTGTTTATGTGCTCGGATTCGCTCATACCCCAGGCGCCTTTCATCTAACCCCGGAAATGTCGTTCATGGATGCGGTCGCGCTCGCTGGTGGGCCAACTCAGGAGGCAGATTTGAGCAACATCTCTCTCATACGTACGCGGAACGAGATGCATCAGCAAATTTCCCTGAAAGACTTTCTGAACGGAAAAACCAAGCAGAACTTTTCTTTAGAAGAGGGCGACATTATCTATGTGCCTCAACGGGGTATAGCCAAGCTCGGTTATGTGCTCGAAAAGTTGAGCCCCCTAACTGGAATCGCGATTCTCGGAAATTTGGCTAAACCGTGATTCAAACCTTTCCCCCGACGTCAGCGGAGTCAACTTCCAAAGAAGTCGTTCTGGGTGCCGTAGGTGCGCCTCGTAATCCGGTTGGACAGAAGCTTAACCTTAACGTGAAGGCCAGTCTTCTCCGCCACAAACTACTTGCACTCGGATCCTTCCTCGTCGTGCTTATGACGGGACTGGCGTTCGCCTGGTTTCGCGGGGCACCGACTTACTCTGCTTCAGCGGCCATTTTCATTTCGCCCCGTTTCGTCGCGAACTTGAACGACGACAAAGAATTTGATCTTCAGTCTAATTCGCAGTACCGGGAGTACGTTCAGCAGAACGTTCGAACGATCAATCGCTACGATATTGTTAAATCGGCGTTAGAGCGGATCGGTGTCGAAAGAAACCTATGGATTCGTCCAAACGAGACGCTCTCACATGCCACTGAGCGGCTCCAGTATGCCTTAAAGATCGAACCGGTTGCGGATACTTACCAGGTGATGGTTTCGCTTGAAGGGCCCTCCAAAGAGGGCCTGAGCGAAGTTGTGAACGCGGTGGTTGACACTTTCCTTCAGAAGAGCAAATCGGAAGAGTTTTTCGGAACTGATGAGCGGATCCAGAATTTGCGGGAAGCCAGGGCACAGGTCGTAAGGGAGATAGAAGATAAGCAGAAACAGCGTGCTGAGCTTGCCGGTCAATTGGGAGTGAGCACCTTCAGCGACGGATTCCCAAACCCTTATGACAAACTCCTCGTCGACGCTAAGAGCGCTTTAGCGGACGCGCGCCGCCAGCGGATCCAGGCAGAAGCGCAGCTGGCGACTCTTCAGGGATTCGTTAAAGAAGGAAACGGCAAATCGTTGGAGGCCTATGCGACGGAAATGGTAAACAAAGATCCTCGCCTGATGAGCCTGGACACAAACATCAACCAGCGAATCAGCGCGCTGCTCTCCACAATCAGTGGGCTTTCGCCAAGTCATCCGGGGCGTCGGGCCGCGGAGAAGGAGAAGCGTGAGCTGGAGGAGGAGCGTAACACTCTGTATCGAAGCCTGTTGAGCACCTACTCCAATATGATCCTCGAGCAGAAGATCGGCGAGGTATCGAAGGCGCGCAAGGCGGAGGTGGACATCACGCGCGAACTCTCCAAGCAATCGGCGCAAGCGTTCATGTTTAGCCATGGTTATCAGCAAGCAATGAGTCTTGGCTCCGACATGGAACGAGAACGGAAGCGGCTCGACAGCATAGACGATCGGATCAGTTTCCTCTCACTGGAGAGCCGAGCGCCGGGTTTCGTTCGACTGTTTGCCGCGGCGCGGGTAGCCGGCAGCCCGGTTCGAGGGGGAAGAATGCGGCTTGCATTTTTGGCCGGTGTCGCTGCCTTGCTGTTTGGTTGCATTGTGCCAGTTGGAGTCGATTATATGGATCCTCGTATCTATGGCCCCGGAACAGTTCGTGGAGTTCTCGGATTCCCGGTTCTTGGTTGGCTTTTGGAGAAAGCAGATGCAGGTAAGGACTTTGAGCGGGAACAGGTGCTTCGCCTAGCGAGCAGACTCTGCCAGGACTATCAGACCAATGGAAGTCACATCTTTGTCTTCACCGCCGTTAAAGCCCAGAACGGGACCACCACGATTGTTCGCGATCTTGCCCACGCTCTGACACAACTCGGCATTTCGGCTCTCGCGGTCGAGGCCAATGCTTACCGCTCAGATCCGCGGTATCGAAGTCCCGGATCACGAGGACTTAGTGTCGTACTGAGGGGCGAAAGCGATCTCGCGTCCGAAATCGTTCCCGGAACTGAAAGCCGCTCCGATCAGTTGCCTGTTGGCGATGTAAACAACTTCGGGAACTTACAGGATATTCAGCGGCTGGTGCAGGTTTTGCGGGATGCGACCCAGATCTACCCGATGATCCTGGTTGACCTCCCTCCAATCCTCGCGTCGGTCGATGCGGAATTGATCGCTAGGGCCGCCGACGTGTCCATTCTGGTCATCGAGGCAGAGGCGGTAACCAAAGCCGAACTTCGCCGGGCGGCTAAAGTCTTGCAAGGTTCGCGCCCCGCAGCGGTGTCGGCACTGGTCAATCGAGTAAAGCTGGATGCTGCCGGCGGATTCGGCCGCGCGGCTCGCGATGAATTCTACCAAGGTGCGCCGAAGCCGGCTCCAAGGTGGGCTTCACCGTGGCTATGGAACTAAGCGGGGAACGCAGGGGTGAAGGCAAATGAGTGAAACTCCCGGATTGTCTGTTGTGATCATTGGGCGAAATGAGGGTGTGCGTCTTCATCGTTGTATCCGGTCGGTTCACACCATGGTGCGTCCAGACTTGGAGATCGAGATCATCTACGTGGATTCGGCTTCTATCGATAACAGCGTCCGCGTGGCCCGCGCTCTGGGTGCCGACGCCATCGTAGTTGATCCCGTTCGTCCGACGGCTGCAATCGGCAGGAATGCCGGATGGCGTAAGGCGCGTTCACCACTCATTTTGTTCTTGGATGGAGACACCATCCTCGCCCCTCGTTTCGTAATCGATTCTCTACCCGAATTTGAAAACCGTCGTGTTGCCGCAGTTTGGGGTCATCGACGTGAGCTTGATACTAAGTCATCGATCTATAATCGCGTGCTCGATTTGGATTGGATCTCGCCACCTGGAGTTGTGGACTATTGCGGAGGAGATGTACTCATTCGGCGGGACGTGCTGGAGCAAGTTAGCGGGTACGACGAGACTCTGATTGCTGGCGAAGAACCCGAGATGTGCCGACGGATCCGCGCCCGGGATTTCGTAATCTTGCACGCCGACCGGGCCATGACACAACACGACTTAGGGATCCGTACTTTTCGACAGTACTGGAAAAGAGCGACGCGCACTGGGTATGCCTATGCGGAGGTTTCGCGGCGCTTCCAAGCGACGTCAATGCCCCTATGGACTCGAGAATCGCTTGCAAATCGAAACCGGGCAGTGGCGCTCTCGTCGCTCACCGGGGTGGCGTTGCTCACTTCCGTCGTGGCCCTCAGTTTCGTTCCTGTTTCAATCATGCTTGGATTTCTGCTCATGCTGAGCGTTCGCACCGCGGTGAAGAATGAGTGGAAGAAATCCGGGTTCACTACACGCCTGCTGTATGGCGCCCACTCCCACTTTCAGCAGATCCCGATCTACACCGGGCAACTGCGATTTGCGTGGGATAAGCGCATGAAACGACAACGGAATTTGATTGAATATAAGCAACCGGGTGTTCCCTCGGTGAGAGCATGAGACGGACTCGTGTTCTTCTTTCCGCATATCAGTGTGCTCCTGGCCAGGGGTCTGTGTCGCAAATTGGCTGGGAATGGTACTCCCGCTTAGCGATAAGGGCAGACGTTACTCTTCTAACTCATGTCCGAAACCGGGCTGCACTCGAGGGCGCAGGAGCTCCCCTACATGGATCGACCATCATCTATGTGGACACCGAATGGTTTGCCGGTCCTATATACAGGTTAGCGACGCAGATTTTTCCAAGAAGCCAACACGCCGTCTTCCTACTGTCATCCGTAGACTTCTATGTTTATGATTATTGCGCGCGAAGGCATGCACGAAAAGCGCGACAACAGTGGGACGTCGTGCATGCTGTAACGCCTGTGTCTCCGCTTGCCGCAACAAGCCTGTTTAAACTCGGGTTACCACTGGTCGTCGGACCTTGGAACGGTGGAATGGAATCGCCGCGCGGTTTCGCGGAGATCATGCGGGAGGAATCGGCCTGGACGTATAGAATTCGCCGAATAGGTCATTGGGTGAACCACCTCGTCGGTTGCACGCGAAACGCGGCCGTGGTTCTAAGCGCCACCCGCGCCACCGACCGAAGCGTACCGGCAACGGATCGCGTGCGTGTGAGACGTATGTTGGAGAACAGCGTGAACCTCCGGCTGTTTTACCCTATCGATCGCAATTCCGAACTAGCCAAACACGAAGATCTTCGAATCATATTCGTCGGAAGGCTAATACCAGTCAAGGGAATCTCGATGCTGTTAGAGGCGATCTCGCGAGTGATTCACGATTTTCCACTTGAGTTCGTCATCGTTGGGGACGGACCACTGCGACCTGACCTGGAACGCCAAGTCACCGAGCGCAATCTTCGAAAAGCTGTGACATTCACAGGAGACCTACCTCTGGATGCCGTGGCCGATCTGATGAGAACTGCGGATGTTCTGTGCTTGCCGAGCGTACGTGAATCCGGAGGCGCAGTCTTACTGGAGGCTATGGCCTGTGGCGTACCGGTCGCCGCTGTTGACTATGGCGGACCGGCGGAACTTGTGGATGAAGAGGTCGGGCGTCTTCTATCATCCTTGTCTCCGGAACATCTCGTATCGGATCTAGCGCGCCTGATTCGAGACCTGTTCAATGACCCGGTGAAATGGCGTGACCGGGGACTTGCTGGCCGGCAGCGCGTCGAGGAACGCTACGCGTGGGACGCCAAAATAGACGAGGCGCTCGAGATTTATCGACAACTTAGCTCCGGTGCGGGAGGGGTTGCCGCATGAAGGAACAAGACCACGCTCAAACAGTTCGTCATTCGCTGTCGCACAACATAGTTATTGAAATGGCGTCGCGGGTCGGATACGTCGTAAGCCGATTCTTCGTACCACCCTTTATTCTCGCCCACGTATCCCTTGAGGCGTACGGGTTGTGGTCGACGGCATTCATGCTAGTGTCATACATTGGCATCTCAACGCTTGGGATGTCAAATGTATATATAAAATTTGTAGCGGATTATTCCGCCCGGCGTGAATACAACAAAGCAAATTCTCTCCTATCCACCGGATTACTCCTAACGCTACCCACATGTCTTGCTATATTTGGCCTACTGTGGATTAGTTGGCCCTTATTGCTAAGCTGGCTTCACATTGCTCCAAATCTGCAAAGAGATGCCCGCGAAGTTATTTTCTCGGTTGCAGGAATCTTCCTTGGATCGATTGGTCTTTCCGCGTTTCGCGACACACTAGTGGGAGCTCAACGAAGTGCCTTGGTCCAATACATTTGGACCGCAGGTTACGTTCTTGAAACGGCTCTCATCTTCGCCTTAGTTCAAGGTGGACGCGGCATTCGAGGCCTCGCAGAAGCCTATGTCGCCCGGACTGCACTCGAAATTCTGCTCTCCGTACCCGTCGCATTTAGAACCATGCGTTGGCTGCGGATATCGCCGCACTTATTCTCCCGTCAGGCGATCCACACTCTGCTCTCGTTCGGGGGGATCGTTCAGATCCAGAGTCTCCTTGCAATCTTTCTGGATTCTGTAGAGAGGGCGATTGCCGCTCCCCTGCTGGGGTTATCCGCTACCGGCCTCCTTGATATCAGTCAAAAGATTCCTACGATCGGTGCGACAGTGCCGACGTCTTTCGCCTCCGCGTTTCTCCCGGCCGCGTCCTACCTGCACGGCGGATTGGACGAAAATGGAAGTCGTAAGGAGACACTAAGACAGCTCTACATTAAAGGCGCACGTTACATGAATCTTTCAGCTGGGTACGTGTGTGGATTCGTTGCCGCAGTCCCGGGAGCTCTATTCAGCGTTTGGATCGGTCATCCTTACGAAGGCGCTGCTTTCCTGATGGCAATCTTTGCGGTCGCGACACAAGCACATCTGCTCACCGGGCCAGGAACGTCGATCCTCCGCGGAATGGGCCGAATCAACGAGGAGTTTCATTATGCGATCCCCAACTTGATTGCTCTACTTCTTACCGTACCTCTGGCATGGTTAATACAGGGAAAGTGGAATACGATCGGTATTGGAACTGCTGTTCCCGCAGCAACCATTCTAGCCACCGCTTACTTTTTACGCCGGGCGAATCGCCTCATGGAAGTCTCGCCCCGACATTACGCGAAACGAGTACTGCTTCCGGGAATTCTTCCCTATTTTCTTGGTCTACTTTTTACTTTTCCGATAACCCGCCTTGTGAACGGGACCGGTCGTTGGATTGGTGCAGCTTGGATAGCGCTAGGAGGATTAGCGTACACATTCTTGCTCGCTTTCGTTGTGGACCGCTTCGTTTTGGAACGAGCGGAACGGACCTGGTTCCGATCGGTTTCTATAAATAAACTGAGGAGAGTTCTTGAGGTAGGCCGCCGTGTCCGAGTTCTACCCGGATTAAGCTTTGGCCAGAACGCGTCCGCGCAGGACATCGCGCCGGTATAGAACGTATGCCAGCGGCAAAACCAGCCAGAACAGGATCCGCATTCGGAGTGCGTTGAGCATCGCCGCCGTATCTCGAGAAGATCTACCTAAGATTAATCCGCAACGCTCCAGATTAGCGATGGTTACAAATAGTTCACGTTTGTTCTTCGATACGTAGTCGGCATTTGCGTTTAAATGAAATGCATTCCACGAGTAAGCAGCTTCAAAACGCCCAGGGGAAGCGCTCGCCTTGCGTTCCTGGGTGAGGCGGTCGCTTCGGCGATCGTCGAAGAAGATCCGTAAACCGGCGTTCAGGCAGCGCGTCTGATATTTTCGCGCTAGTGTCATCCACACGAAATTCTCAGCAAAGTGGCTGCCAGCTGTGTTGGGGAATGGCACGCCGCGCAACAGCTCGGTACGGACGCAGCCCCACTTCTCCCCCCCAATCCGGTGCACATAGGCCAAGTCCAGGGAGTTGGAATCGAAGGGCGACGTTGGATAGGAATCGCCCACTACCTTGTTCGTTTCCGCGTCGATACAGAGCACGTTGATGCCGGCGAACTCAGGACGCGTCTCTGCAGATATCGCTTCCCAACTATTTTTCATCGTCTGAAGCGATTCCGGAACGAATGCGTCATCTGAGTCGGCGATGACGAACAACTCACCTCTTGCTTCGGTAACGGCCCAGTTCCAGGCCATGTGCTTACCACGGTTAGTAGACTGTTCCAGCAAGCGGCAAGGAAAATCGGCCGTCTCAAAAAGTATTCGATCAGATCTCTCGAGTTATCTGTCGAGCCATCATCCACTACGACCCACTCGAAGTCTCGGCAGGTTTGTGCCTTCAGACTTTCGAATACGCGGTGTAGAAAGTGACGACGGTTGTACGTCGGCGTGAAGACAGTAAACAGCATCCATTCCCCTAAAAAGCGCGCGACGCGACGAATGCAGTGGTGACCGTCAACCATTCAGGATTCGTACAGTTCGGGTCACCACGGAACACCCAGGATTGTCCATCCCAAAAGAATCCGTTTGCGGGGTACACTTCCCGGCATGGCCCGTTGTGCGGCGTCTCGCGGTAAAGACCGCGGAGTTGAATTGTGCTTGCACCCATTCGGCCTTGCCGCCATGTCTTTACAGAGTTCAGTAAGACCTGTTCGATTCCGTAACCGAAAACACGACAGCTCAAAACGAACAGCGGGATTTCCGCCCAGTTTTCTATCTCGCGTGCAACCAGTACGGACACCGTACCCATCGATCCGAACTTGTCTTCCGATTCCGCAACGAACATCTGACATTTGGGATCGGCAAACCAATTCGTTCACTTCGTGAATGCTTGGCCGGCTACCGCACAAATTAAACTGATTCGTGCGGTTGATGAGCTCGGTAACTCTCCTAAGCTCTTTCTTTACGGCTGGTCTGACAAGAACCCGAATCCCGAGGTGGCCAAAACTTTGGGTCTGCTGGCGAAGCGGGCCCGCTTCATTGAGAAAGTCCTCTCGGCGCTTCCTCTGCAAATACAGCTGGGTGCGGTCACCCTCCTCCTGGTTCCGAAGAAGCTCACCGAGGTGTTCCAATTGCGACCATACCGCAGGGCTCTCGGCGTTCAAAACAGTGACCTCAGGCATCGCAGTATTCACCAGCTCCCGTTCGTCCGCGCGATCGTCTAGGAAGATGAAGTCCTTGGTCTTTAGATTCAGTTCCCAGGCGATTCGTTGAAGGTTAGACGTTTTAGAGTTCCAGTTGACCTGTGCCGATACGAAATCCTCCGGCCCGAGGTGTGCTTCATCCCAGCGAACATTCTGAGGCTCGTTTTTGGAGTTGATGGCCAAAACCATTCCTTTCTGCTTCAGAGTTTTGAGAGCGTGCTGACGAGAGGTGTACTGCTCAACCGGCCCCTCGGCGACAACTCCTTTCCAAAGAGTGTTGTCCAGGTCGCAGACCACAACTTTCTTGCGAGATAGAAGCACTTGCGCGGCAATAATATCGGAATATATTTTCGCTAGCTCTCGGCCGAAGGCAGCCGGATGCTGTAACTCGGACTTATAGAACAACCTGCCCAAATCGTATTCCGTGTGACGCTGCAGTAGACTCGACTCGCGCAGAATCCGAAGATGCGAATCGGCGCCCTCTCCCATCTCTGCAAGCACCCGGGGCAGCCATACATTGATCAGTTCGCGAGCTAGGTGCCGATTGCGCCGGGTGAGGCGATTGCGCGCGCGCTCGACGAACGACCCATCATGACGTGGTACATTGGCGGAATCGTGAATAAACACAGGACAGTCGTACAGGTTTCCGAGTGATCGCAATATTTTTTCTGTATTCGCCTTTGCGGATTCAACTACGCCCCGGACATATGCTTCCTGCTTTGTCGAGGTCCGCACAGAATGCAAGTGACTGTATTCCGGCTGCGATTCATAGCTAAAGGGACTACAGAACACCAAGTCAAATCCGTCACTCTGATGACTATGAAGTGCCTTTGTAATTTCTGCCACGCTCTTGCTCGTGACAAATGTCGGTCTAACATGTATTCCGTTTTTTGCGAGATATCCTGGTAGGAAACACATTACATCTAGATAAAGGCAGTCGCCAACCAATAGCACCTTTGCGGGCTTCGTGGCCTGAACATTCAGGCTGCCGCTCACCATGGTAAGAGCGTCCAGAAGAGCTACGATGTCGGTGGCTTTCAGTTGGCCGTCAAGAATCGCACAATACGCCTCTTCGTCTGATTTCATAACCCCCCGGCAACGCTCCGCGAAGTCCTCCAAAGAGTCGCCAGCCACGTAGCACTGCTTCCGCTTTTCGCCTCCGTACAAATCGAGATACGTTGCATCTGCCGTAGAAAAATACAGGGCAAGATAATCGATATACGCAGCGAGTTCACGCCCGGCGAACTCCCGCGCGCTCGTGTCCGTGGATCCGATCGCGGCCCGAAATTTCTCCCAGCCCTGGACAGATCGCATCAGACCGATACTTAATCTCTCTCGATTTCTTCGCAGCACGCGGGCAATACGGGGGGATCTTTTAGGCATCGGTCTAAGTGACAACTCTCGGCATTGAATAGTTTGGGTTGGATACACTGAAACGAATTGTGGTTTCAGGAGTGAGCCGGGGACGGTCTCCGCCTGCCAGCAAATATCCCTCTGTGAAACCGGTCAATAAAAAGAAGATTGGGATCATGCTTTCTCCCAGAAACACCGTCGCCAGTGAGAACGTTAGGCCTGCATAGATCCCGAGCAGAGCAAAGCTAAGTGATGTGCCTGGCGTGATCGATTGAGCGTTCCTCATTCCATTACGGTAGGCTCGGATCATGACGGTGAACAGGATTGCCAGCAGCAGCCCTGTTGCGAGAACACCGTGCTGTAACGAGAGCAGTAGGTAATAGTTGTCAATCGAAGGCATGCCGGGAACTTTTGGCCAAGTGCTCAGACCCCATCCGAAGAGGCCTTTTTGTTCCACGATTGGAATGTATTTGTCGACGAGTTCCTTTCGATAGGCCGCCGTCTCCTGCGATGCCGATCCTGCGGCAGCTCGTCCGACTGCCACATAGGAGTGAGTCCACAGCCCGATCGGTAGACCGATCAATGCCGCCCAGGCTGCTAGACGTTTCGCCCGGCCGGCCGAGTCTTGTCCACGCCCCGGATAACCGCACAGCCAGCCGAGAATCGCTCCGAGCTGGGGTCCACGCGCGATCGCCAAAAGGAGCCCTCCAATAACTGCCATGCTAAGGACGATTGGCTTGCGGATAGAAGCTAAACATTCCGCGCGAAACGCCGGTTCCCAATATCGATTCTTCGCTAACCAGAATTGCAGATGGGCGCCGATCATGAAAACCATCCCCGCAAGGATGGCATGACTATAGGGACCAGACGATCGCGCCAAGCCATAACGGAATGTGGTGACCCAGCCGCTGCCCTCGCCCGGGAAGAATGGGTCAAAACATGTACGGAAAAGGTTATATCCAAAACGCGCTTCAAAGAGCATCGCCGGAAACACAATGCACAAGCACAAAACAAATCGTTTAACAAACGCAACAGTCAGTCTGTTTGCCTCGATAATGCCCTTCGCGAGCATATAGGGTAGTAAACCGGCCGCCACTCGATCGAACATCAGATTTTGTGCTTCGTTGTAACCGGTATTAAGAAACTCCGAGATGGCCATCACTAAAAGTAGGGCGGCGACAAGTGCGTCCATGACCGAGAATCGCCAGTTGCGTATCTCTTTAAGACAATAGACGGCGGCTATCGGCAGTATGACGGCTTCGTTAAAAGTGGGGTCTGGAAGACCAGCAAGAATCCAACGGGGCCAACTTGGCAGAAGCAACAGGGTGCCCAGGTAAATACTTAAGAACGCCTGTTGATAAGACGTCCGAAGCATATACCAAATTGCTAGGAGGCCTGGGATGGCTATAATCGGCAAAGGCTGCTCTCATTACAAGTCGTCCCGTAAACCCGGATCTCTCTTTTTATTATGGAGATAGACCGACGTTAGATCATGGTATCCGCTGGTCTGGAAATAATTGTTTTAAGTGCTGCGGACCATCCTTTCGCGTTGTCATAAAACTGGTCCTGGTACTTCTCGCACGCTTTGCGAAGATGCTCGTATCGAGCTTTGTCTTTGGATAACAGGAGAACTGCTTCTGCGTATCCGCCCGCACCATCCGGAGGCACCTCTAGCGCTGCGTCCTTTACATACTCTAGTGCGGGACACGCGACCGAAGTAATCACCGGGCGACCAGCCAGTACTGCTTCGACTACTACCTGATTAAATCCTTCATTCAAGTTGGACTTTGTTGGAACAATGAAGACGTGACTTTGTTCAAACATTTTCCGCATCGTCTCTCTCGAGCAATGCCCATGGCATCGGAAGATCGCGGCGAGCTGGAAGTCGGCCGCGGCAGCACGAAGCTGATTGAGGACAGAACCATCCCCACAAAGATCAAATGCTATTTCGACTCCGGGCACCGCGTTCAGTATTCGTGCGACGTCGAGCAGGAGAAATACGCCTTTTTCCGTTTCGATTCGCCCTGCGAACAGCACGCGGAAAGTATTTCCCTCCGGAGGGGGAGCTAACCTACTAAATGTCGCGTGCCGGTACGTGGGAAGAAACGGAAAGGTAGGCCGGGCAGAACCGCCGCTCACAGCATTCACTTGGGTGTCAATGGCGTACGAGGCGCTCATGAGAGCGTACGCGTGGCGGCGGAAAAACGATCGATTGAGAACGCGGTATATCCAAGGCGCCCGACGGCCCGGAAGCCAAAGCATGCTATGGAGCGATGGGATCACACGATGTCGTGCGGTGTTTAAAAGACGAAGAACAAACCAGTGCGTGCTACCTTCGGCGATGATGACGTAGTCCGCACCGAAGCGCATGGCCTCAAACACAAGTCTTAGTCCGTATAGGACTGATGAAAGGTGGTAAAAAAGGCCACGGGCATCGGGAAGAGGCACCGGCCGATGTCTCAGGTGAAACGGACCGTCGATTAGATCCTGCTTTTTATTGTTCGAGGAAATGACCAACGCTTTGGCGTCGAGAGTCTGGCACGCTTGAAAGAACTCGCTGCTATATGTCACCGCAACCTGAGTCGGGTCATCTTGGTTGGCTTTCCAGTACCGGAATGTGCCTATTACATCTCCGGGACCCGCAGCGTACATCAATCGTATGGGACGGTTCCGTTTCATCAATGCGCTACCTTCCAACTCAGAACGGTCATGGAGTAGGGCGGGAGAAGAAAAATGTCCTTCGGATCAAACGTTTCTGAGGTCCGCTCCACGGTCGACACTTGATCTGCTGTCTCGTTGTTCGCATTGATCGACGTGGATTTCAATTGCCTCACTCGAACGAATCCTTTGGGAGCGTTAACCCCTGTGAATGTCACGTCCAACGCCCCCTGCACTTCTAAGTTCAGGAGGATCAGCGAGCGCGTTGCGCCGCTAGTAAAGGCAAAAGATTGGATCGCGTGAGCATGCTTGTATGTGATTCCGTTCTCTCCGTGCACATCCCAGGTTGGATCTGGCCCGGTCTGCCGAGTCTCTAATAGGTCGCCCGAAAGTACACCATTGGCAAGAGCCATCGCCAGGTATTGAGGCCTCTTTCGATCCGTCACACCCATGTCCACCACGGCACCAAAGAGTTTGGCGATTTTACCGTCGCCACGGCGAAAGGAGTACTGGGGTAAAGACCAAAGCATTTGATCACGGATACCGTTACGAATCATGAGCAGCATGTTTTCGATTACGGCCAAGCCCGTGCCCACTGACGGTATGAGGTTATCGAGAGCCTCTTGCGTGATGGACCCTTCAACCGTGTTTGCATTCAACTCATATGCGACCAGCCGCGCAGAGGGATGAACTTGGCGGAGCAGATCAAGGTTCTCACAGATATACCCCGAGCGAGAGTTGATGCTCTGCGGCTCAGCAAACAAAGGCTGAAAGAGCTTCTCGTTCGTTGCATAAGAATCCACTCGCTCCATCAAATAAGGTGCAATGCTGAAACTGTCGAAGTACGACGCCGCGCTAACGATTGAGCGATTGCGGGGAAGATTCACCGCTTGCCCGCCGAGCACCAGGTCAAATCGTTCGGGAACAAACCCATCAGCCGCGCGAGCCGCTGCGAACAATTCTCCAGCACGGTTACCGTAGGCCACGGGATCTTCGATATTTCCACCCGCAAATGTTGGATTCCACGCCTCATTTCCAAATTCTAAGTGGATCGTTTTAAACTCCTCAGTCCAAGGATTTTCCCTGCCGAGCGTCGCGCGCTTTTGGCCAAAACGTGTTTGGTTTGATCCTCCTAAGAATTCGACGAGGTGTCGCATCTCCTCAGTTGATAGCGTCGTGGGCAGCACGTAATAGGGTTCGGCTCCGACGGCCTTGCATAGTGCGAGAAAGTCGTTAAGTCCATATTGGATTTCATCCGTGTCCACGTGCCAGCTCGAGTAACCCGATCGCATGCGACCGAAAGATGGAGCAATTTGGTTTTCAACGGTGTCTCCGAGCTGACCTCCCCAGAACCGCAGTATGCCTGGGTTCAGCTGTTTTAGGGCTGCCACCACGCTGTCCCTGAACACCGTCGGATTTTCGTTGCTTGGGGTGTTCTCTTCAAAGCTCACGTCATCAAGCAGCACATCCGAACTCATTGCCAGAAAGCTGACTTCTAACGCGCCGCGTTCATGGCCCGCTTCTCGAATCTCTATCTGGAGAGAGTAATCGGTCCAGCGGCCGGATAAATCGAAGGATTGAACAAAATAGCGGCTCGCCATCGGCGCGGTATTCCGTGAAATAGATACGCGAAGCTTTTGCAACCCGCCCGTCGCTTTTGCCCGAAACCGCAGTAAATAGTCGCCGCGCAACCGAAGGAAGGAACGTTCGGGAGTGCCGTCGAAATAAGCAGAGATTCCAGCTTCGCCACCCTGTGAACAAGATAGATGAATGGCCTGTTTGCCCGCCGTCCCAGGAGGCAAGTCCTTCGTCTCAGTGGAGATCGACCCGCCGTTAACTGCCGTTGGCCACCACCCAGCCTGAGCATTCCCAGCTCTTATTTTCCTGAGTATCAGATAGTCTCCCGCTTGGGGAGTGATCCCGTGCGTTCCAAGATGTATCACCAAGCCCTGGTGCTGCCCCTCGTGCGCGGAGATTTCTACCTGGCCTGTGCGGCCCTTTGCTACTCCCGAAATAAATTCGTAGTTCGCTCCATCCCAGAAGCCGTCCTTCCAGGAGGAAATTGTATCTAAGCAAGTGCTCTCGGTAGGAGACTCGCACCGAACGATCGATTGATGAATGTCCCCCTCAAAGCCGGGGTTTCGGTAGAGCAAATTGCGTGTCATTTGCCCGGACCCGTATGACGCATTTGAGGCAAGATTAATCCCAAGACGCTTTACAGCGTATGTTATCCGCCGTCCTGTTACCTCGATCTCAGTAGGAGTCGACTCCGAGGATCCACACGACACACTAACGAGCGTAGCTAGCAGTAATACGGCTACTCTCCATCTGCAATATCTCGGCAAACAGAAACGAAACATTCTCATGCAGCGTGCAAAATAAATGCGAAATTTCTCTCCGGATCGTTACAGTCCTCTGAGTTCAACAATGAGAAGTAAAAGCGCAATGGGAATGCACGTTTGCGTTACGATTGTAGTCTACTGCTTAGGATTCTCCGATCTAAAAGCACAATCAGTTTCTACTCGCGATCTCTTGGCCTACGAACCATTTGCTGGTCAGCCGGGAACCTTAAACTTGTCAATTTCTGGATCAGGATGGTCCGGACCCTGGGTCGTGCAGAATGACGATGTGTCGACTCCCGGATATACGGTTTCTACGAATTCACCGCTGACTTACAGCGGGCTTACGACAAGTGCGTCTTACGCTAGCGGTGGAAACAACTACGAGTCGAGCGGTCGAGCGCTCGATACGACTCCAGACGGACCTTTCGGGCCATTTCTTGCTAATGGCCTGATCGGAAGCGCGAACACCACCCTGTGGCTAAGCTGTTTGCTTCGCAAGGATGTTGATTCGGAGGACGAACTGTCCCTGACTCTTGTGCCAGGAAACGTGGCTTGGTGGACAGGAGCAGGCGCTGCCTCGGTCGGCTACTTCAGATCCCCGTCGGATCTCACGGGCAGCCGGTTGTGGGGATTGCGAATCGATGGGGTTGTTTACCCGACCACTCACGCGATCTCGGTTGGGGAAGCCGTGCTGATTCTGCTGAAAGTCGAGTTTGGGGCACCATCTACAGTGAGCGTATGGATTAACCCACCTATTGACGGAGTTGGAGTGCCATCACCGGATGTTCAAACCACGACATCCGTCAACCTGGCGTTTAACAATGTGGCGTTTTATGGTGGAGCGAACCCCGGAGATGGTTCGATCGATGAGATCCGACTAGCAACCGACTACGGCGCAGCGCTGGGAGTGGCTTTGCCACCGCCTGCGGCTCCTCAGAATTTGATTGGTCTCTCTGGCGACGGCCAGGTGAACTTGGTTTGGCAGGCCTCCGCGGGCGCAACATCCTATATAGTGTCCCTGTCCGGCGGCTCCGGCGTCTCGGTCTTATCCAACAATACTCCGTGCTGCTTTTTCGATGCTGGCAACTTGAGTAATGGCGCGTCGTATACCTTTTTAGTGCAGGCGCAGAATTCGTCTGGATTTAGTGGGCCTTCAACGATTTCGGCGTCACCGTCGCTCGCTTCAGGTTTAGCCGGGCTGCTCGCATACGAATCTTTTAGCTATTCTCCGGGACCGCTACTTAGCGCGGCGGGTGGCTCGGGTTGGGCTGCGGGCTGGGATGTTCAAAATAATTCGGTCTCGATCCCCGGATTTAGTGTCTCCGCTACCGCTCCACTGCAGTATCAAGGACTCAATCAGTCCGGCAACTATGGGTCCGGGGGGAATTCTTATTTGATGGCTGGAAGAGCATTTGATGTCTCTTCATCAGGGCCGTTCGCAAACTACTCCGGAAGCGGTCTGGTCGGTCTCGCTGGTAAAACAATTTGGACCAGCCTTCTCATGCGGAAAGACGCGAACACGGAGGACGAATTCTCCATCACATTGCATCCTGGGGATACGTCGTGGTGGGTCCAGACACCTGGCCCGTCGATAGGCTACTTCGGGCTAGATTCAGAGGTCGCGGGCAATAAGTTTTGGAGCCTGCGAGTAGATGGCGTCGTGTACCAAACAAGCGTACCCATCGTACTTGGAACTCCTGCTCTCCTTGTTCTGCGGGAAGACTTCGGGGTGCGTTCAACATTAGCTCTTTACGTCGATCCTCCGATCGGGTCTTCACCACCGAATACACCCGATGCATACGCAACAACCGCCAGCCCCATTGGGTTTCAAAGCCTCGCTTATGAAAGTGGCGCAGCACCCAATCAAACCGCAATTGATGAGATTCGAGTGGCTGGGACCTTCCAGTCCGTTCTCACCGATAGCGTGGGTGTCCCATCCGCCCCAACTGGGCTTA
Source organism: Bryobacterales bacterium (assembly GCA_963738525.1). Classification (GTDB taxonomy): domain Bacteria; phylum Acidobacteriota; class Terriglobia; order Bryobacterales; family Bryobacteraceae; genus Bog-113. The sequence goes on along the minus strand of CAVTXC010000015.1, from coordinate 281,791 downwards.
CGGCGACAGTCGCGACCCATCAGGTTACGCTTTCATGGAACACGGTTGGAGGAGCCACGAACTACGAGGTGCTATCTTGCGCCCCCAGTTGCGTGGTCATCGCAACTGTTAGCGGAACTACCTTTACTCAGAACGCGCTGATTAACGCGACCTCTTACACATATTGCGTAACGGCCTCGAATACAGCTGGGACAAGCGGCCCCTCGTTGCAGGTGGCGGCCGTTCCTCGAGGCGCCGCGCCTCCACCATATCCGTCGTTGGGTAGCAATCTAGCGGCGGTGTCGGACTACACCAGGGAATGGCCCTTTGTGGACGTATTCAAGCTAGCACGTCCCTGGATCTCTCAACAGCAAGGCGCACCCTGGGGGCAAGGCGGTCCGCTCCAGACAACTCCAGAAGGTTGGATTGCTGCACTCGCACCTGGTCAGTACGCAGAGACGATCATCTTGGACAACGCTACCGATGGAACAGCGTTCTATCCGTCAGGGAACTATACGCTCTTGTACGACGGCCAAGGCACGATCGCTTTCGATCTAGGTAGCGGTACGGTTGTCAGTCAAGCCCCGGGTAGTATGGTCGTGAACGTTCCGCCGGGCGGTGTCGGAATCTACCTCGAGGTTACTTCAACAAATCCTACAGATCCGATTCGAAACATTCGGTTCATTATGCCCGGATTTGAAAGTACCTATTTGACTCAGCCTTTCCACCCTGCATTCCTAGCGACATTCCAGAATCTTCGCGCGTTGCGATTCATGGAATGGATGCTCACCAATAATTCGACCGTTGTGAACTGGTCCGATCGGCCCCAATTGAGCGATTATACCTACAGTTTGAGAGGAGTGCCGATCGAGCTAATGGTCCAACTAGCCAACACGCTAGGCATAAATCCTTGGTTTAACATGCCACACGCGGCAAATGACGATTTTGTGCAGCAGTTCGCTACGCTAGTGAAGCAGCAACTTGATCCCTCCCTCCACGTGTACCTGGAATATTCAAACGAAACGTGGAATGGGATATTCTCTCAAAATGCGTACGTGCAAGAGCAGGGGCTCCACTTCGGTCTGAGTCAAGACCCTGTCTCGGCTGGGAATTTCTACACGGCTCAGCGATCGGGACAGATCTTCGATATTTGGCAAGGCGTTTTTGGGGGAACGAGCAGTCTGGTACGGGTGCTGCCGGCCCAGGCCGCTAACTCTGCGCTTTCGGAGCAGTTGGTCGCATTCGCATTCGGAAATGCATTCGGAAACGCCGATGCACTCGCAATCGCACCGTATTTCGATTGTAGTGATCAAGCTACAGGCGGTTGGGGATCCTTGAGTGAACCGAGCACTGCCGCTCAAGTGTCGCTAATGACAGTCGACCAGGTTCTAGATATCGAGACAGAGCACATTCACAATTGTTCACTCCAGCAGATGTCTTCAAACGCCACAGTAGCCAACATGTATGGCTTGAAACTCGTAGCTTACGAGGGCGGGCAGAGTCTTGCCGGCATCGGTAGCGCACAAGACAACACAGCCCTAACCAATTTGTTTATGGCTGCCAACCGGAATCCCCGAATGAAGGACCTCTATACGCAATACCTAGCGAACTGGAAAACAATAGGCGGCGATATTTTCGTGCATTATACGGACGTGGGCAGTTACGGAATGTATGGATCTTGGGGCTCAATGGAATACCAAACCCAGGATCCGTCTACTGCGCCTAAGTTTCAGGCGTTACAAGCCTTCGCTGCCCAGAATCAGTGAGATCAGGCGTCGAGTCGCGTGAGGATCTTCCGTTTTACTTCGGCGAACTGAGAGGTCATCTCCTCGATCGCATCTCTTAACGCATCGCAAGTGCCCGAATTCTCGGCGCTTGGGGCACGCGACAGAACTGTTTCGAGAGATAGGCTGGAACGAGCGATGCCAGCAGCGCCTATTTGAGCGGCGCTACCCTTGGCGTTATGAGCTATTCTCCGGCACTCAGCCCAATCGCTCCGGTCAACCGCCAAGCGTAAAACTGTAAGCTTCCGGGCAAAGTCTTCGATGAACAGGCGCAAAATATCTATGGCGATTTGTTGATCCTCGCTCTCCAGAACATCGTTCAGGAACTCGGGAATAATCCATTCGCTACTTGGCTCCGGACATTGTTCTCCGTTTTTATGCTGCGACATGTCTCCGCTCAAACAAGAAGGCCGTAACGAACAGGAGGCAAAAGATCAACAGAAGTAGAATCGCGGTCTTTCGGGAGAGCAAGCGGGTTAGAAAAACGGCGCCGAATTGATCGAGGCGCCCTAGAAGAAAGGATTCAGGAATCGTGTAGCTGACTCCCAGAGAGATATTCACGAGGCGGTTCTTATCAACGATTACATGATCCAGTTCTAATTCTCGCCCGACGTAAGTGCCGGGGGCGATTAGGGCATTACAGACCCTAGTTCTCGTCTCCACAATGCAGTTGTCTTCGATCATGGCGTAAGGCCCGATTCTCGCGTCCGAGCCGATCTGACAGTTGTTTCCAATGGAGAACGGTTCGGTCAATTGCGCCGTACGGTGGATACTGCAGTTTCGGCCCACTGCAACTTGCCGGCCCGTTATCGCTGGAACCTCAACACTTGCCAAGCGACGGAAGTTCAAAAGGAACATCGACGAATGTAGTAAACCTGACGCGGATTCCGCACTTAGCCAAGATTCGATCATCTGAGGACGTACAGTACGATGATCCACTGCATGAAGCAGCCGCGCCTCAATTGCATCGAAACAGTCCCCGTCTAAGAGAGAGGCGGCTCGCTCGTCGGGAGACCAGAGCCATCCTCTCCATGTCAGCCGTCCATTGTCACGGGAACAAAGCACATCAGGAAGATTGTGAATGCCAAATTGCTGCTGATCCGAGATCTCCGCGGGTATTCGGTCGCCATGCCCGAGAACAAAGGCTCCGTTGAGACTTGCGCAAAGAGTGCGCGCGAGGCGGTAAGCGGCAACTTCATCTGGAGCGCAGTGAAATTGGAAGTTGCAGCCCCAGCGTGCCCCGCTTGCAAGGAACTCCTCGATCCGTTCCGGGGAGTGGCGGAGAATAAACTCGAAAGTTCGAATCCCGCAAAGGGCGAGATATTCGACTAGGTGTTGGATGAAAGGTTTGCCCTTGAGGGAAATCAAATCGGCTGGTATTTCACGATCGAAGTCGTCGAGGAGGTGCGCTGGAGTGCAGATTATAACTGCGGTCATGAGACGGCTCCCGGGGAAGCAGAGGCGCGTCGACGGTCAGTGCCTCGGAAATGCTCTCCGAGCACCCGGATTACAAAAGCGAAGTTGCCCAGAAAATAACGTCGCCACATCCGTGTGGGCTCGTGCGAAAACCGATATAGCCATTCCATCCCGAGTTCCCGAATCCAAATGGGCGCACGCGGAATGCGCCCAGAGTAGAAATCGAATAGGCCCCCTACTCCAATCGCGACCGGGACGCGAATTTCCGGTAGGTGGTTGTGAATCCAGAGGTCTTGCTGCGGAGCACCCATTGCGACTAACACCACTCCGGCTCCCGATTGGGCGATCGAGCGAACAACCGCAACGTCCTGATCGACATCAAAGTACCCGTGATGCGTTCCGCAGATGACAATTCCAGGAAAGTGCTGACGGGTCCATTCGGCGACTGCTTCAGGAACGCCGGGACGGCCGCCCAGCAAATAGAGACCAATCCCATTTCTTGCAAGAGCTTTGCAAAGATGGGGGAACAGATCAGTACCGTTCACGTTTTCGCGGATGGGTGACTTGAGGATCATACTAGCGAGACGAATGCCGATTCCGTCCGCCAAAACAAGCTCACAGCTCTGTAGTACATTCTTGTAATCTGTCCGGCGGAACGCGATGTTCACACAGTCCGCGTTGACGAAGCAGACCTGCAGAGATCGCGACTCGCGAATTCGCCTCATAATCGTAGCGACCGCGCTCTCCATTTGTAGATTGTCGATTCGGATTCCAAGCACGGTCACCAATTCCGGACCGATCCGCAGTCTCCGCCCCAACATGAACCCAGGTACCGCCCTCAAGATTATGCCGAGATCACCCCGGACGCTTTGGCTCTGGATATATTCAACATCGGTCAAACCTTCTGTTAGAAACGCTATGTTCGCGCGCCTTCGAATCCACCACAAACAGACCAGACCCGGGCGCACTTCATAGCGACGCGAGACTTGCACGTCCATTTCGGCGGCTTCTTCGAGCCCGAGGGGCCGTGGCCCCACTAAAGACATTTCGCCCTGTATGACGTTGCACAAAGCCGGTAAACTTCGCAGAAAGGAACGCCCGAGCGCAGACTCTGGGGCAAATGTGTAGCGCTGAAACAGTCGCCCTCGTTTTCCCACGGTTGTAACTAACGAGAAACGCACTCTAAGATCCCGGGTTAAAACGATAATTGCCATAGCAACAGGTAACGCGGCTAAGAGCAAACATGAGGCGCCAAGTAAATCCAGCAATCGCTTTCCGGTCCATACGCCCGTGTGGGAAATGAGCCAAAGTGAGCGTGATCGCAGCGCCTGGAAACGACTTTTCCAAACTCCAGGTTGGGAGAAGTTGCCGGCATCGCTCTTCGCTATTGCTACACAGCATTGCGTAGTAGTTCGCGATGATTTCGGCATTGCGCTAGTAAACGTCTCGCCCGGATAAGACGGCAGGAATGGTTTTACTTTGGACATACGGCGTCATACGCTCGTTCCATAACATTCAGTCGCCACGCCCGGATCGCTATACACGCGTAGAACGTTCGTGGGCTGAGCTGATCACGGATTAGGTTTCGAGCTACAAAGAGGTAGCTCTTTGTAAATAGATTTCTCAGCGCGATAACAGTTTTTCTGTGCAGATTTAGTTGTAATAAAAATGAGTTGATTGAGACGTATAGATTATTGGGTGTGTCTATGTATCCGCGTTCTGAGAAATGTTCGGTCTTCGCGTGTGCGCGAGTGCGGCAATCGCGTATTCTCGTGGTCGAAGACGAGCGGCATATCGCGAAGTTTCTTGAATATATATTGACTAAAGATGGGTATGCGGTTGCAGTGGAGTACGATGGCGAACACGCGCTTCCGAGAGCCATTACTTTCTGCCCCGACGTGATCCTCTTGGACTTAGTACTACCGGGAATCTCTGGTCCAGATCTCCTCCCGCTCTTTCGCGAACAGCATTGTGCGAGTCAACTAAAGATAGTCGCGCTCAGCGCTCGGTGGTATGGCGCGAAGGAACACCGCCTGCGAGAGGCAGGAGCGGATGCACAATGGATCAAGCCGATTGCGCCAACAACTCTAATCCAGAACCTTCATGCGATTGGAGTTCCTCCGAGGCTGTCCTGCTAAATGAGTGTGACTTTGCCATTGAGGCTGAGCGCGCACCCATTGACGCGGAATCTTCAGCATTGTTTTGAACATACTGGCCGGATCGAGGGGCTCGACCTATACATTCAGTCAGGTAACGGGGAGCGCCGGGCTTTGCTCAGGGACGGCGTTCTGGCCGAAGCAGATTGCGAGGAGTCGACGTCGAACGATCTACTCGAGTTCTCGGTTGACAGCAAGCAGAAGATCAGGATTAGCGTTCTTGCCGATCTCAAGCAGGTACCCGACCGATACGGGCGAATCGTTCACGAGCTCCTGAGCGCAATTGTTCGTCAATATGAGAGCGCCGAACGTGAAGAGTCGCTGATGGAGCAACTGAGCGCGGACTGGGAAGACCTAGAGAACTTCTATAAGCTAAACACCGATTTCTCGTCCGGAGGAGTGGAGGACGCGATGGAATCATTGGTTCACCGGTTGACGTCTGTTAAGCCCGGGCTGCGAGCTGCGGTGTTGATCGCGCGAGGCAATTCTCTAACACCGTTGGCGAGCGCAATGATTCCCTTCGAGGACCTCACGTGGCGAGACTTCGGTGACGAGGAGAACTCAATTCGCCGCGGAGATCTGGCGGTGTGGGACCCAGGGCCGTGTGATTATGCAGGCGGTAGGCTTCTCGGTTGGGGGAATGCGCAATGTTCTGCAGTGGCGCCGATGGTCGCAAGTGAGGGCAGCATCGGATGTCTGATCCTTTGGTGTGACCGTCCTTCATCGGAGTTGAACTCGTCGTTGTTGCGATTGCTGGAAGCGACGGCGCAACGAGCGGGCACAATCCTGGAGCGAGAGCAATTGAGGCGCACGTTGCGAGAGAAGGAACGGGTGGAGCGGGAGATGGAGATCGCGTCGGAGATCCACGAGGTGCTGTTGTCCAACCAGTTCCCGCGCTGCGACTCCCGGATGGAGATTGCCGCATTTAACCTGCCTTCCGCGAAGATCGACGGTGACTTTTACGACTATCTTCCTTTTGATAGCGGGTCCATGGATTTGGTCTTGGGGGATGTCATGGGCAAAGGGGTCTCGGCGGCCCTGATTGGTGCAGCGACTAAGTCTTACTTCTTACGCGCTATCGCGCAGCTCTCGATTCAGGAAAGGGCCGCCCGGCCAAACATCCAAGAGATCGTAGCGATGACGGCTGCGGGATTGTATGAAAAGCTGGTTGCGCTGGAGCGGTTCGTTACGCTTTGCTACGCCAGATTTGACTTATCCAACAGTACTCTCGATTTGATCAACTGCGGGCATCCCAGCACGATTCGGTACCGCAGAAGATCTGGCGAAACGCTGCTACTCGAAGGCGAGAACTGTCCACTGGGAGTTTTTGAGGAGACATACCAAAAGAAGCGGTGGGATATACAGGAGGGTGACACCTTCGTGTTTTATACGGACGGGGTAACGGAAGCCCGCGGCGCGAATCAGGAACTGTTCGGAGAAGAACGGCTGTGCGAGTGCATTCGCCACTGGAGTTCCCTACCCCCGGCCGCGATGATCCAAAAGATCCGCATGGAGGTAGCGAGGTTCGCGGGAAGCGAACGATTCGCGGACGACTTCACCTGTGTGGTGGTCCAGATTCGTCCGGAAGAGGGCGTTGTACTCAGCCGATTTGAGCAAGGATTTCGCGCTTGCTTCTCGGAGTTAGCACGGTTGCGGGACTGGGTAGGATCCGTTATCGAAAACCTACCGCCTGAGGCTGTGGATGAGAAAATATCGGACCGCTTCGAACTCTCTGTTGTAGAAGCATTCGAAAACTGCATTCGTCATGGCGGGGCTACAGATCCGATTCGATTGAGCGCCGAAATCTGTACGAGTTGGATCAGGTTCGAGATACTCTATGCGGGTCAGGAATTCGATCCGGCATCAAGCGCGCTACCACATTGGGACGGCAGCCGGGAAAGCGGATTCGGCATCTATATTATTTCGAGTTTCATGGATGAGTTTCGGCAGAGCCAGCGGGCCGATGGACTGAACACGATCTCGCTGTTGAAATATCTGCCTCAAGTTCAAAGTGTAAGGACATAATCATATGACAATCTCCGTTCAACAGAAGCAATCCGTATTGGTGTTTGGGTATCCGGGCGAAGCGCTGGATGCAAGCAACGCAACGGAGTTCAAGAATGCGTTGGGGAAGTTCGTTCATCCCGCGGCGCAGCTTGTCTTCGACATGAGTGCGGTGCGCTTCGTCGACAGCTCCGGTTTGGGCGCCATGCTGTCGTGTCTCCGTAAGCTGCACGGCATGGGGGGAGACCTGAAGCTCTGCGCGATGAACAAGCCGGTGCGAGCCCTGTTCGAGCTGGTGCGAATGCATCGGGTGTTCGAGATCTTCGCTACGGAAGATGAAGCCGTCCGGTCGTATGAGCCGGCTGTGGCTTAGTCGAACAAATCAGGCTGCTCGCGGGTAATCATGTCCCATAGCGGTTGAAACTGAAACCATCCGACGCGCGAACCACCGACCTGCTGGTGGGCGACGAGCGCGCTCTCGTGAGCGATGCGGATAGGCTTGCCGATCGACTCTGCCAGTATCTGGGACTGGCAGGAACGGTCCATGCTAATGAACCACCAAGCGGCCTCATCGACGGTGGCGCCGACAGTGAGAAGTCCATGGTTCTGTAAGATGACGGACTTACGGCAACCGAGCGCGTCAGCGATGCGATCGCCCTCGGAGGTTTCATAGACGACGCCAGTGTAGTCGGCGAAGAGCCCGCAATCCTCATAGAAGGCGCAGGCGTCCTGAGTGATGGGATCGAGGAGGCGACCAAGCGAGGACCAGGTCTTTCCGTACAGCGAGTGGGCATGGGCCGCGGCGACAACGTCGGGGCGTGCCGCGTGGATGCGGGAGTGAATGGCGAAGGCCGCATCATTGATCGGCCGGTCGCCTTCGATGACGCGCGAGTGTTCGTCGACCAACACAAGGTCTGAGACGCGTACTTGAGAGAAGTGAAGGCCGAAGGGATTGACCCAGAAGCAATCGGTTCGCTCTGGATCGCGGGCAGTGATGTGCCCGGCGACGCCTTCGTTGAAGCCGAACTTTGAGAACAGGCGGAAGGCGGCGGCCATGCGCTGCTTACGATGGAGGCGCTCCTCTTCCTTCGAGGCGAAGCGAGGCAGCTCCGGAGTGGCTGCGACCTTAACAGGGGTGGTGACGGGTGACTCGAGCATGCGGTGACAAGCTACCACACTTTCCAGCATCCGGGGGTAATCAACTCGAGCAAGTGGCCGTCGGGATCGCGGAAGTAGAGGCTGTGACAACCACCGGGGCCGACGACGGTGCTCTCTATGGGGACGCCGCGGTCCTGGAGACGCGCTCGCCAACCGTCTTCGGCATCGGCGGGGATCCCGAAGGCCAGATGCGATCTACCCGGCGCGTCGTGTCCCGGGATGCGGCCGCCCGGGGTGTCCGCCCCTTGCACTGAAGCGCCTGCCTGGAACAGGAGCAAGACTTGGCGGGCGGCTACCGCGAAGGCATGCAGGCGTCCCGCTTCCTCAAAGATGGGCGGGAAGCCGAAGAGTTCCCCATAAAAGCTTACGGAGAGAGGAAGGTCATGTACGTAGAGGGCAGACTCGATGATCCCGTGAAGAGGCGGCACCGAGGTGAGATCGGGTTCGTAGCCGAAAATATCCCTAATTTGGGTAGAATTCATCCCCATTTTACCCCTAATCTCTCCTCATTTTCCCGAGTCAATTTGGACGCCGATCGTTTATTTTCATCAACTTACTGGGTTCAAATCGACAAAATCAAAGGCACCAAAAATCGGGGTAAAACGCCCGGCGTTGAAACGCCAAGCAACCTCAGTGTAGCTAAGTCGACCCATTTAAACGGGGCCCTGGTAACCGGAGAGGGATGAGTAAGTGCATGGAATCACAAAGATAGGACTTTTCGCTTATTCTGTGACTCGGTCACCGCCCGGGGGATAACGGGGATGAAAACGCTCTCAGCGAGGAGTAAGCCGCGGAGTGCCGGGAGCATTTTGAGGCCGACGCCCGTCTGGAGCCGCTGTGCCCGTCTGTGAATCTGGTCCGGACGCCCGCAAATAGTTTGCGCGGAACAACGGAATGTCGCCTTTGCCGCAAGGCAGAGAGGACGCGAAGGAAAGTCGATGGTTTTTCAGCCGTTCATTGCTCGCGGCAAAGGAGACGACATAAGACTACTGCCGTTGCGCCGGTTTGGACATTCAAAAAATTCCATTACGGCATGTATTCGTGTGCGTCCGCAGAGACAGCGCAAAGAAGGAGCGCCGCGTCAAGCAGGTCCCCATAGAATCGATAGGCGTTACTGGATTCGGGTGTGGAACATCCTGGATCGGCCGAAGTATGGTTTTGATCTCACGCTGGTGAACCCCGCCGTGGTGCATGCGCAGGGTCGCAAAACCGATCGCATCGATGCGCGGCGCATTGCCGAGTTGACGCGCACGGGCGCACATCTGCAGCAGGACCGCAATCGCGTGATCAATCGCATCGGACGTTCTGCTCGAGACGGTGAATATCAAGCTTGGGTCGGTGGCGTCCAACATCGAGGGCAAGAGCAAGCACTCGGGCGCTTGCGCGATAAGCTTCCCGAACTGATTTCGGCCATGGAGGGAAGCAGCGACGAGTATTTTCGCTGGATGCTGACCCAGTTACTTCATCCGCTGGAGTCTCGATCTTGAGTTAGCCAAGATTGACATGCGACTGGAAACCAAGATGGCCGCGCAGGACGAGTTAGTCGCCCGGCTATGCACGATTCCAGGGATCGATCTGATCAGCGCACGTGCGGTGATTGCGGAGTTAGGGTTCGACATGGCGCAGTTTCCTACGGCGAAACATGCGGCCAGTTCGGCGGGGCTGTGCCCAGGCAATGCGGAGAGTGCGGGCAACCGCTTTTCGGGAATGACGCGCAAAGACGACCGTTATCTGCGCCGTGTGCTGGTACAGGTTACCTGGGCCGCGGCACGGACGCGGAACTGCTTTTTTGGCTGCTTTGTTCAACGCGTGGCGCCGCGCCGAGGAATGAAGAAAGCAACCGTGGCCGTGGCGCACCGGTTACTCACCATCATGTAAATCCTGATCCGTGATGGCGGTGTTTACCAGGACGTGGCGGAGACTATTTCGACCGTCTCCACCCCGAGCCCACCGCCAAGAAACTAGCCAAGCGGCTGGAACGCATCGGATCAAGTGGTGCTGGAGCGCGCTCCGCAATTGGCTCTACCGGCCCGCGTGGCCGTCGCTCCTGGAGTCTGTTCCAAATGCCACCGCTGGCGCCGACCCGATTGCATCCACCATCAACCACAGCCTCGAAAATCCCGTGCTGCGCGTACCTTTGGAAACATAGGCCTGGTTCAGAGGGAATTTCGAAGGACTCGCCGATCGACGGTCCTCAAACTAATAACGAATGCTTGTCTATTCACTTGCGGCATCTCATAATGTATGGTGCGGTTCAGTTGTCAGTTCCCTGGCTTCGCAGAGAGCGGTGGGTCAGACCGCGACGCAAGTGGCGGCAAGTGTTTTGCCGCCAAGCGGCATATAGCGGTCCCGGAGATTGCCGCTGGTTGAGCTGGGAGCAATCGCTGTTAGGGCACCACCTCGTAAACTGTGCCGTAGCCGTACGCTCCGCCACCGGAAGTCATCCCGAAGAGATTACCATCGTCCACTAAGTCCCCGCTAGGATATCCGCCATCCTGGCCGTTTGTGAAGCTGTAGAGGATCGTCTCTTCCCAGGAGTTATTCATGCTCCTCGTCAACTTGTATACCCGTACCGGCGTTGTGAGCGCCGCCTTGCGGAGTCGCTCCAAGCACATCGCCGTTCCGGTCGAGTGTCACCCCTTGGAGTGGTCCGGATCCATCCGCCGTCATCGAACCAAAGCTGTGCAACACCCCAAAAGTGTATGCATTCTGAGGCGCCGAATACGTCAGTTCCCAGACGGTTCCGCCGCCCGTGTCTCCGCCCGCCTCGGTAGTGCCGTAGAGGTTTCCTGCACGGTCCATTTCGACGGGCGCGTAACGCGGATATTGGCCACCGGCGCTGTCGAAAAGATGAAGCACGGTGAAGGTGTATCCGTTCGCGCCAGCCGTCAGTTTGTAAACGGAGCCGCAGCCCACCGAGCAGCTGCCGGTGAATAGGCCCCCCTGAGAAGCCGTTCCGTAAAGATTGCCTTGGCCATCGATCAGGAGCGCACTCTCCGGATATCCGCCCAGGGTGTAGTAATCGGGAAAGTCATAAAGGATAGTTTCCGTCCAGTTGCCGCCCGTACCGCGCGTGAGCTTGTAAACCGTTCCAAACTGGTTCTGTCCGCCCCCGCTGGTTGTGCCGTAGAGATTTCCCTGGGAATCCATGGCTAGTCCGGCGAACGGCGTTGCACCATCGCTGCTCGACATGCAGCATGGACCGAAGTTATGCAGCACGGTTTCACCGAACGAGCCATTCGCGTTGGGCGAGAATTCGTAGACATACCCGGCGTTCATCGTTCCACCGTCGACCGAAGCGCCAAAGAGATTCCCTTGGGCGTCGAGAACCAATCCTCCGATCAACTGATTTTCGCGGCTCTTCGGAAAGCTATATAACAAGCGCTTGGTCCAGCCGGATTGGGCGCGCATCAATTTGAATACTGCGCCTGTTCCGTTGACGCCGCCCAGTGAGGTGACGCCGTATAGGTTGCCCTGGGCATCACGGGTCAATGAGTCGTAATACGGAAAACTCGGGCCCGGGTTCAGCGGGGGGTTGAAATTCCATAGAACCTGCTCCGTAGCCGCCTGTGCGGCGGAGCATCCTAGCGCGAAAAGCACATAACCAAGAAAGAATGTCCGTATTGTTTTCATTCGCTTCATAAGCCTTCCTCGAAGCATTCGACACGATCGCAAAGAAAGTTACGATTGGCGCGAGCTTCCCGATTCCCTCATTCCGTTCGAGTGGTCGCGCCCAGTCCCGGAGGTTTGACTTACACCCTTCTTTATACGGGTAAGTAGCGGCGGACGTTGTGAGGCCGGCTCTGGCTTCACATAGAACTACTTGCCATGCGAGACGACGTCACCCATGGATACAATACATGAGCGAATCCGGCAAACATGAACCGTTTTATTCCTCTTCTTTTGCTTTTTTCCGGCGCTCGGATTGGCACAGCCCGTTGCAACTACGAAAACAGTCACGGTAAGTTTCGGGGCCAAGCCCGGTTTACCGACAACCATTACGGGGCTACCGTGTCGAACGCCGCGGCAACCGGCTCCGTCGGTTTCTATGACTCAGGTATGTTCCTGGGACGTAGCGCAGTGGTCAGCGGTATCGCGGAATTAGTGTCATTAAGCTTACCGCTGGACCGACTTCGTAGTTGCGCGATATCTGGGCGATCCAAGTTTCGCCCCCAGCCAGTCATCCATTCTCAAAGTTGCAGTGACCGCGACTCCTGTTTTGGGATGGTCTCCGGCGAGCGGATACCCGCCGTCGTTCGACACCGACACCGCTGTGATAGCCGATGTCAACGGTGACGGTAAACCGGATATGGTTGCTGGCGGGTCCGGAATAGGTGTACTTCTCGGCGACGGAATATCCTGCGTCGGGCAATAGTCGGTAGGTGTGCAGCCGCTCGTGATTCCTTCTGCTTCAACTCGTTCACTGCATCGAAGTAATACGCGCTAGGCGGCACGTCGTCGAACGTCTGCGCCTGTGATCCACTCGGTTACCGGGTACCGTCTCCATTGCCAAGGTACTCGGTTACTCCGACACTTTCGTTGTTGGCGACCACATCTGGCTTCCCATCGTTGTTGAAATCCGCGATAGCGATCGAGTCATAGACACCGGACGCAGGGCGCAATGCACGATGATCTTTGGTTGTGCCCGACAGGGAAGAAGAGCGCGCTCCGTGACCGTGAGTTACAGCTTCAGCGTCACGACAGCACCATCCACGACATTCGCCCACTTGGCATCCTCTTTGCCGTAGGCATCGTGCCAACGCCACCACTTGTACCGTGGCGTCTTGGGATAGCCATCGGGTGAATCTTCACCATCTTCCTGACGACCCAGGGGCGTGATGTCCAAGTAGCTCCATACGCTACCCATGGCTTCATCGCCGCGATTGTTGGTGAAGTAGGTGCGAAAGATCTGGTCGTTCTCGTCGCGAAAGAAGACGTTGTGTCCGTGCCACTCGTTGACGCCGAAGTCCTTATCGAAGTCGTCGGTTATGGTGTACCAAGGTATCCTCTCCCAACCCATCCGTTGCTTTAAGCGGGTGATGTTTTCCTGCGATCCGCGCGAGGCGTAGGCCAAGGTCGTGTTGCGCGCGTGCAGATGCGAAAGGTGCGAAACCTGATCCGCGCCAAGAGAGCAGCCCACGCATGCATGATCCGGCCAGCCGTAGACGCCCGGATCGTAGAAGGCACGGTAGAGGACGAGTTGACGCCGACCTTCAAAGAGGTCGAGCAGCGATATCTTGCCTTGCGGACCTTCGAAGTGGTACTGCTTTTCTACCGCGAGCCAGGGCATCCGCCGCCGCGCCGCTGCCAGTGCATCGCGGGAGCGCGTATGCTCTTTCTCCTTGACCAACAACTCCTGCCAAGCCTTTTGCCATTCCTCCGGGGACACGACCGCAGGTTTCTTCATCGCTGCAATCTGCTCGTTATTTATCATGATCTGCTCCTTGGCTCTCTTGTTGTTTCCGCTCGCGCGGCTTCCAGAACTTCACCACGGCGAGCGCGGAGACACCGCCCGCTGAAACAGCACCCGCCGCAATCCATACCGCTGTACCTAAGCAGAAGGGGCACATGATTACTTCCCTACCCGATCCGCGACCGCGTTGCGGATCCTTTCCATTAACTGGTTCCAGCCGGAGTCGACTCCACGTTCTTCCTGGCCCACCCAGCCCATGGCGCGGTGCAGGAAGCGCATTCGAGTTACGCCTCTCTCTTCGGTGAGACGATATTGGAGGTTTGAAACGGCCGGCGTGGACATGAAAAGGGGCCCCGAAATCTCTAGCAGCGAGGGTGTCTTGATGGCCTGCACAGTGCCCCAGAAGTGGCCGGTGTTATTGCCCAGGTCGCGATACCAGCGTCCGCCGGGCCATGCTTCCAATACCATGGGCATCGGTTTTTCGGGAGTTGAGTTCATCGGTCCCATCTGTTCCAGGATCGTCTCGAAGACGATTTCGATCGGGGCCGCGATCTCCTCTTCCTTCACGATTTCGAAGGCCTGCAGAACGCCTTCTTTCACAGTGGCTGGCATTACTTCTCCTTCTTTGTACTTGAGGTATTGTCGAGGCGAATCAAGCGCTCCAGCGCTTTGCGTTCAGCGCGCAGCTTGACCTGATCGACATGGTGCGTCCAGTTGCGTTCGAAGTGCTTCACCCAGTCGTGCACGGGCTTCAGGCTCTCCGCGTTTAAGCGGTACATTCGATGCTGGCCGCGCTTGACCACCGTCAAGACACCCGCTTTGCGCAGAGTGCCCAGATGTTTGGAGACGGCAGGCTGGCCCATGTTCATGCGAACAACAATCTCGTTGACGGCATAATCCCGGCCATCAGACAGGACAGCGATCACCTCACGCCGCCGGGGCTCGGCAATCGCGCTGAAGACGTCTGCCGGATGGGCCGTTCGCGTCATGTGCTGATTATATTCCTAATACGGAATATGTCAATACGCCTGAATCAGTTTTCGCGGAGGAGCGATGTCACGCCCGGCCCGATCAAGTTCAGTTAGTGACTCATACGCTGTTCAGTTGCCCGGGGATCGTTTTTGCGAAGCACAAACGAGAGGAGGAACATGGTGCCGGCAGCGAGCGCGAGGAGAAAGTACGTATCCATGTAGGACAGTACGGCGGACTGCGACTGCAACGCGCGGTACATCTGGGCTAACGCTCCGTTCTGAGCGTCCGGCTTCGACATCCCAGTTTGCCGCTGGATGGTTTGGGTGAGGACGTCCAGCAACGACTGAAAGTTCCTGGCTCCGTTTCCGCTGTGAACGACAAGTTGCTGCTGGTGAAATTGCGCCCGGCGAGCGAGGACCGTTTGCGCGAGCGACGTGCCAATGCTGCTGCCGATATTACGGGCAAAGTTCATCAGGCCAGCGATGCCGTTGCTCTTGTTCCGCGGCACATCGATGTAGGACGCGGTGTTTGCCGGGATGAAGAGGAAGGCCAGGGGCAGGTACTGCATGACCATGATGACTGCCGCCGTTCCGAAGCTGATCTCGAGATTGACCAGTTTGACCGAGCGGTACAGACCGCCGGACAGCATAATCCAACCGAACGCCATCAGATATTTCGCAGGGAATTTCGAGGTGAGAACGCCGACGACCGGTAGTTCCACCAGCAACAGCGCCGCACCGAGAGAGACTACCAATCCAGCCTTTTCGGCTGTGTAGCCCATGAGTGTTTGGAGAAACTGCGGCATCAGGATGGTGGAGGAGAAGTAGACCACCCCGATCAGAAGCATCATGACAAAGGACGTGGAAAAGTTGATGTACTTGAACAATCGAATGTCGACGATAGGGTCCTTGTGGAACCATTCAAAGACGACGAACAGACCTAGGCAGACCACTGCCACGACGAGAAGGGTGACGATGAAGTGCGAGCCCAACCAGTCATCTTCCTGTCCTTTGTCGAGGAGGATCTGGAGAGCGGCGATGCCGATTGCCAAGAAGCCAAACCCGAGGTAATCGAACCGGCTTTCGCCGAGCTTCTTGCGGGTGAGGAAGGGTGGGTCTTCCACTAGCTGGGTCACCAGGGCAAAGGCAATCAGACCAACCGGCAGGTTGATAAGGAAGATCCAGTGCCAGCTATAGTTGTCGGTGATCCAACCGCCCAGGGTGGGGCCGAGCGCGGGCGCGACGACGGCCGTCAGTCCATATACCGAGAACGCGAGCCCGCGCTGTTCGGGAGGAAACACGTCCGCCATGATGGACTGCGCCATGGGCTGCAGACCGCCACCACCGATGCCCTGAAAGGCGCGCGCAAGCAGCAGGATGGGAAGGCTGGGCGCAATGCCGCACAGGACCGAACTGCCGGTGAACAAAGCGATGCAGATGAGGAAGAAGCGCTTCCGGCCGACGATGGTTGTGATCCATCCGCTGATAGGAAGAACGATCGCATTGGCCACCAGGTACGTGGTGAGCACCCAGGTTCCCTGATCCTGACTGGCCGCCAAGCCCCCTGAGATGTACGGTAGGGCGACATTCGCAATGCTAGTGTCGAGAATTTCCATGAACGCCGCGAGCGCAACGACCACCGCGATCAGCCACGGATTGTATTTTGGTTTCCAGGGTTGGGTTGGGGGCGCGTCCGGCAAACGGCGAAAACTCCTGCAAGTTTGATTCGGAACTGCTGCTTTCGTTTCACGTTTTCGGAGCGGAAATCTATTACCGTGCGGCGCCATTGCCGCGGGCAGCGCCAACGCTTCAGAGCGGGGTCAGTCGAGAACGACTGTCATGTCGCCGCCAGGACGGTCAGCGGTGTCTCGCCGCTCGGCCATTTCGAGGCGAACGCGCCACCCCATCCTGGCCGGGATCGGCGGTGGGTTTTTCCGGGATTAAATCGCAGTAGAAGATGACGATGGGACTCTTTCAGCTTCGGGGAACTCGGCGATGGACACCCGGATGGCGGCGGGCGTTCCGCCAGAACTAGGCAGCGGCTCGGGAAGTTCACGGGCCAAGCCGGATACTTGAGCGCATCTTCAGAGATGCGCGCTCGTATAGCGAGCGAGCGAGCGGGGCAGCCGCTTCGTTTGCGGCCAAGAGCGAAGGCTTCAAGAGCTTGCCCGAGAGTACGCTTTTGGATCGTTCGTTCACGCTCGGTGGCGGGCTGCTAGCGGTTCACAAGGCTCTGCATTTGAGCGGGATACCGGTCACCTTGAACTTCGATTGCGGAGATCGCGTCGTGAATGGTCTGGAGATCTTCCAGCGTTAGTTCTACGTTCGCGGCGCCGAGATTCTCCTGCAGGCGGTGCAGCTTGGTTGTTCCGGGAATCGGGACGATCCACGGCTTTTGGGCCAGAAGCCAAGCCAGCGCGATCTGGGCCGGGGTGGCCTTCTTCTGGTTCGCAATCAGCCCGAGAGCATCCACCAGTGTTTGATTGGCTTGGCGGGCTTCGGCAGAGAAGCGAGGGACGATGTTACGAAAATCGGTTTTGTCGAACTCTGTCTTAGCCGAGATAGCACCGGTCAGAAAGCCTTTCCCTAGGGGGCTGAACGGGACGAAGCCGATACCCAATTCCTCGAGGGTAGGAAGAATCTCCTTTTCCGGCTCTCGCCACCACAGCGAATACTCACTCTGGAGAGCCGTGACCGGCTGCACAGCGTGGGCGCGGCGGATGTTCGCGGCACCGGCTTCCGACATTCCGAAGTGCTTGACCTTACCCTGCTGAATGAGGTCTTTGACTGTACCGGCTACTTCTTCGATGGGTACGTTCGGGTCAACGCGATGTTGATAGAGGAGATCGATCGCGTCGGTATTGAGACGTTTCAGGGCCGCTTCCGCGACCGCCCGGATTCGTTCCGGCTTGCTATTCGTACCCTGTGTTGGTATGGCGTTTTCGAAGCCGAACTTTGTGGCGATAACCACCTTATGCCGAACAGGCGCGAGGGCCTCACCGACAAGCTCCTCGTTGGTGAACGGACCATATGCTTCGGCGGTATCGAAGAAGGTCACGCCCCCGTCGTAAGCGGCGCGGATGACTTTGATCGCTTCACTCTTTTCGGTAGCGGGGCCATAGCCGAAGCTCAGTCCCATACATCCGAAACCGATGGCTGAAACTTCCAGACCGCTCTTTCCCAGCAATCGCTTTTGCATTGTTGTTTCCTCTTCTTCAGGCTAAGTAGAAACACGAATGTTCGGGTAGCCTAATCCTGCCGGATGATTGCCTAAAACTACCGAGTGATATCGCGTTTGTTAGCGATCGGGCTCTTTTGGAGTTATTCTGACTGTGGGAATTCAAGAATCGTGGGAACGACGGCTTTGAATGAGATGGCTCACGCTGCTGATAGAGTACTTGGATTGAGGGTTGAGCTGACGTCGAGGGTTGCTCGCCTGATCGGCACGGCGGAGAAACAGGCAACCGCCATTCCGCGTCTGGCGCTGCACCAGCGGACGGCACCAACTGCCGCCTGCCACGCCACCTACGAGCCAAGCGTGATCGTGGTCGTCCAAGGACGCAAAGAAGTACAAATGGGCATGGACACACTAACTTACGATTCGTCCCGCTACCTGCTCACGTCGGTCGACCTTCCGACTGTGACCAGGGTGGCGGAGGCAAGCGAAGATTCACCTTGCCTTGCGATCTCGCTCAAGCTCGATGTCCCGATGATCCGTGAGTTCCTCAGCCGCGAGGAGTTTCCCCGGTCGGACGCGTCGCCCTATAGTCCGGCAATGTCCACTGGTCCAGTGACAGCCGAGTTCCTCAGCGCGTGGTGCCGACTGCTCGACTTGCTTTCTAATCCGGAAGACATTCCGTTCCTGAGTGGATACATTGAGCGCGAGATCATGTACCGGATCCTCCGTGGACCGGAGGGGGCGCGGTTACGAGCAATCGCGACCCTGGGAGACCAGAGTCACCGCACGGCGAAAGCAATCGCCTGGATCAAGACTAACTATGGCAAGCCGCTTCGCGTGAAGGAACTTGCGGGCGTGGCCGGCATGGGGGTTACGACGCTTCACCATCATTTCCGGGCGCTCACGGCGATGAGTCCGCTGCAGTATCAGAAGCAGATTCGATTGCAGGCGGCGCGAGCACGGATGCTCGCCGAGCGACGTAGACGCGGCGACGGTGGCCTTTGAGGTGGGATATGAGAGCGCGAGCCAATTCAATCGCGAGTACAGCAGGTTGTTTGGTCAACCACCGATTCGTGATATCCGCAGCTTACGTGTGCCGGCTAGTCCGCCGCTGGAAGCTTTGACTGAGTTCAATCAAGCCTGATAACTCTTGATTTGATGACAGCCATCCGGGTGTCTCCGTAGGGTGGCTGGGCACTGGTACCGCCCGCTAGGAATTTGACGTTTGAGCGTGCACGAAGGGGGATTGTGGGCCTTCCGCACGGCTATACTAAGCTGCTTATCCCCCTCATGCAATCCCGTTTGTTGCTTCAATTCGGAGTTCTGCCTCTGCTCGCGGCGTGGTCGCTGCAACCTGCCGTGGCCCAGCAATATTTAATCACGACGGTCGCCGGCGAGATCGCGCAGCCGGAGGCCACCGCTGGGAGCAACTCTCCTATCGGAACTCCGACCGGGCTCGCCGCGGATACTTACGGCAACAGCTTCTACATCGCAACAATGCGGTTTTCAAAATCGACAGTCTCGGGATCGTCACCCGCTTTGCGGGGGCTTCGCGGGAGGTCGGGTATTCCGGAGACGGGGGTCCGGCGACGGCAGCCATGTTGAACGGACCAGCCGGTCTGGCGGCCGATCAATTCGGAAACGTTTACTTCGCCGACGTAAACAACTCCTGTGTCCGGAGAGTAGGCGCGGACGGCGTCATCACAACGGTGGTCGGGCCCGCAGCGGCCTCGCCAGGAGGGTTTGGCCAAATCTCAAACGTTGCAGTAGATAACGCAGGCAATATCTATTTCAACAATTCGTACAGCGACACGCTGCTGCGACAAGACCCAAACGGAAATGTCATCACCGTCGTCGCAAGCCTATCCGCGTTGAGCTGGACAGTGGATGGAGCGGGGAATGTGTATCGTCTTCGGGCGCTTGCTTTCGTTCTTGAGCGAATCACACCTAGCGGGGTGATCACGCAACTAGCCGAGACTAACCCGATCTCGAGTGCGGCGCTCGCCGTAGATCGCGATGAGAAAGTCTTCATTGCCGAGATGACCTCCACGCCGGTTTTCCCCTCCAATGGCCAAGCCTATAGTTCGACTGTCTCATTCGTTCGCGAGATCAGGCCGGACGGGAGCATCGTGAACGTCGCAGGGAGTGGTCTGCCCGGCTTCTCCGGGGATGGTGGGCCGGCACCTTTCGCCTCGTTCGGCACAATCGTGAGCCTTGCAGTAGATAGCGCTGGCACTCTGTACATTGCCGATCTGGATTTCGATCGGATTCGCAAGGTCGATCTGAATTCGGAGATCATTACCGCGATCGCCGGAGATGGTTCCAGCACTGCCGGAGGCGATGGGGGGCTCGCCATTCACGCGCAACTGAACTTCCCTGCAGGCTTAGCCCTCGATGGTTCCGGAAACCTGTATATCGCGGATCTGAATAACAATCGCGTGCGCAGAGTATCTACTTCCGGCGTTATCACGACCGTTGCGGGTCAACGGGACGCGGGGCTACTCCTTCGATGGAGGAAATGCGACTGTAGCTAGTTTAAGCGCTCCCACTGGCTTAGCCGTCGACCGCGATGGAAACCTGTACATCGCCGATACAGGTAACAACCGGGTCCGGAAGGTATCGCCCAACGGGGTGATCACCACGTTTGCCGGTACAGGCAACCGGTCATTCTCGGGCGATGGCGGACCCGCTACGGAGGCGGCGCTTAGTGCTCCCGCAAATGTCGTGGTAGATGGAGCAGGCAACTTGTACATCGTCGACGCCGGGAATTTCCGCATCCGCGAGGTCACGCCAGATAACGTGATTCACACGGTGGGGGGCAACGGAGTTTATGGGTCTTCGGGAGATGGCGGCCCTGCCGTGAGCGCCGAGTTTCAGTTCGAAGAGGCGGGCGGACTTGCGGTGGATCAGGCAGGGAACCTTTATGTGGCGGATGCGGGGACTTCCAAAATCCGCAAGATCGGTACGGACGGGATTGTGACGGCTTTTGCATTGGGCGCCGGAAACGAAACGGCCCTGGCTATTGATAGTTCCGGAAACCTGTACCTTACCAACGGCACTATTCGAATGATCACGCCTTCCGGAGTTGGCACGGTCCTTGCGGCGGGAGGCCGGGGTCCCTCGGGCGATGGGGGGCCCGCGTTTTCCGCAGAGATCGGAACCCCAAACGGCATTGCCGTTGCGGCCAACGGCTCGGTTTACTTTTCGGATGAACAGAATAGCCTGGTTCGGGTACTTGTTCCGCCTACTGCTCCGTTTTTTTCGGTAGTGGTTACTCACACCGTGAATCTTTACCGAGGCCAGTCGAACGCGACTTACTCGGTGACCGTTGCGAATGCCTCCCCAAACGCGCAGTTGACGGGAGAGGTGACGGTCGCATTTGAGCCCCCCGCCGGATTCCAACTTGTCTCGGCTTCGGGGACTGGTTGGAACTGCGCGGATGCTTGTACGCGCGCGGACCCACTCAGCGCCCTTTCCGCATACCCGCCGATCGTGGTGGTATTTCGAATCGGTTCCACAGCGCTATCGCAAGCTTCCTTCGCCGCGATCGCTACAGGGAGCGGCGCAGCGCTGACACGCGGAGTCAATCTTGACAACGTATACGATTCCCAATCCGTTGCAGCGCCGGTTCTCATTTCTCCCTCGAACGACGCAGGTCATGTACTTCCGAACGTGACGCTCTCCTGGACCGGGTCGACGAACTCTCATTATGACGTGTATCTAGGCGCGAACCCCACTCCCCCGCTGGTCGCAACGGTAAGTGGGCCTGCGTTTATTCCGACGGGCCTGGTGAACGGTTCCGAGTATTACTGGCGGGTTGTTGCGAGCAACGCGATCGGGGCGGCGTCATCGAAGCTGGCGGCATTTGCCACAGGGCTCGATGTGCAGACTATTTCATTTGCGCCTATCCCGGGGCACGTTGTGGGTGACGCACCTTTCGCTCTGTCGGGATCGTCGAACATTCAAGCGCCGATCGTGTTTTCAGTGCTCTCCGGTCCGGCGACAATCAACGGAGGTGTGGTTACGATTACTGGCGCCGGGCAGGTCACCATAGAAGCCGCAGCCTCCGGTACGTCGACCTATGCGGCGGCAGCGGCGATTCAATCGTTCACCGTAGGCGAACCCTCGATTGCACTCGGCGCAGCGGTGAACGCAGCGTCCTTTGTGGCGGGAGTTCTTGCGCCAGACTCTCTCGATTCCCTTTTCGGTCAGAATCTTTGCGACACGGCTCCGATCGCGCCCTGCTCGCTATCGGTGATTGACTCCGGCGGTCAGGCGTCGGCCGCCATGCTGCTCTACGCGTCTCCGACGCAGATCAATTTCGTCTTGCCGGCAGGCGGCGCCGCCGGCAACGCGACACTAGCGTTTACGAACACCAGCGAGCAGACGGGAACGCTGCCGATCCAAATTGCCGCAACGAACCCGGGTCTTTTCTCAGTAGAAGCGTCAGGGAACGGTCCGGCGCTGGGCAGTGTCTTGCACGTCGGTACGGATGGAAATACCGTTTATTCCGCTTTGTCGGATTGCGTGGAAAGTCCTCCTTCGTGCACTGCTATTCCAATTACATTTGACTCCCCGACGGATCGCGTCTTCCTTGTTCTCTATGGAACGGGTATCCGCGGTGTTCAGTCTCTGTCAGATGTGGCGGTGCAACTCGCGAACACGCCGCTTCCCGCGCTCTACGCCGGCCCACAAACGCAGTTTGAAGGGCTGGACCAGGTCAACGTCGAGATCCCCCGGAGGTTGATCGGAGTGGGCGCGACGTCACTTCAGGTGTTGGTTAACGGGCAGAAGACGAATGCGCTCACAGTTAACGTTCAGTAAACGTCAATGCACTGCGATGTTTTGGACATGGAGGCTATTCGGCAAGACAGCTTCCTCAGCACCTGTCTGAACATAGATCGAGTTTGGCTGTGCAGCGGCACCGGACCCGGCGGAAAGATTGACAACGAGATATGTCGGACTTTCCACCGTTATCGAATTCAGCGTGATCATCGCGGCTGCGGGGAAGACAAGTGTAGTGGAGCCTTGCAAGAAATGCGTACCCAATCCGGTGATGTAGATCGTCGTGGCCGTTCCTTGCGTTAGGGTAGACGGACTGACGCTACTGATGACCGGCTGCGTGAGTGGAAGTAGCTGGTTGAAGTCAGCTCGTACCAGGAACACAGCCATGTCTGCACGTGTCGTGGGGTTATCGGGGCAAAACAAAGTTGGCCCGCAGCCAGACGTAATAGCGTCCTCTTTGAGGCGCTGAATCCATGCGTATCCGAAGGCGCTTACCGGAACATCCGTGAAATAGGGAACAGTCGGCCAAGTAAACGGGGTGGTCGCGCCGTAACGTGATCGCACCACCAATACAGCCGCCTCGGCTCGGGTTAACGCGCTGTCGGGGCAGAACAATAGATTGGCGTTCGGATCGACGCCACAGCCTGTGGTGATGCCTAACTCGTAGAGCTTCTGAATCCAAGTAAAGCCGAGGGAATTGGCCGGCACATCGGCGAAATACGGAGTCGGGGAGGCCGTGAACGCGTCGCTTCCGATGATAGAGCGAACGAGGAAGACAGCGGCCTGCCACCTTTGGGATCACGTCGTCCGGACAGAAGTGATCGGGTGAACATCCCTCTGTCACACCATGTTGGTAAAGATCGATCACAGCGCCGTAGTAGTACGCGGTCGGGCTAACGTCGTCGAGCACCTGTGTAGGGGGCGGTGCCTGCCCTAGAAAGATCGCGAGGTTTGAGCAGCAGCCTTTGCTGGCAAGACCCAGATCAACAATCCCATCGCCATTGAAGTCGGCCGCCACCGGTGAAGATGCGAGGGTGACGGGTAATTGGTAGTACGTCACTGGTCCAAAGCTTCCGTCCCCGTTCCCGAGCAGCACGTTCGCAGCGCCGCTAACCGTATCGGCTACCGCCAAGTCCAACTTGCCATCTCCGTTGAAATCCGCCAAGACCTGCGCAAAGTCGCCAGTGGTCGGGTAAGATACCGGGGAAGCAAACACTGCATTTCCCAGCCCGAGCATTACATAAATATCAAGCGCTTCCGGCGGCCAAACGCCCGGGACAGCCTCACCCCCGCCGCCGGTCCCGACTACGAGGTCCAGGATTCCATCGCCGTTGAGATCTACTACATTTGCCGTGAAGGCATTTCCGGGAGCGGTAAACGGCGCGCTTGGCTGGAACGTACCATCTCCATTTCCGATTAACAGTTCGGAGGGACCATCCCGAAACACTATCAAGTCCGGTGCCCCATCTCCATTGAAATCGCCCACTGCTACCACTTCGATTTGTGAGCCGGAATATTGGGCGACCGACTGGGCGGCTTGGAATGAGCCATCCGGATTTCCAAGCAGGACATCCACTCCCCCGGTTACAAAGATGCCGTACGAAACCACGAGATCTGCCGTGCCGTCGCCGTTCAGGTCCGCAACGGTAATGACTGCGGGAACATCGGACGTAGGAGTAGACGCACTCGGTTGGAAAGTCCCATCACCGTTTCCACGATAGACAGTAACGGACTTGTCAACATTTCCAACAACCAAGTCCACCAAGCCGTCACCATCAACATCTTGAACCGAGATTGCGGTGGACCCGACTGTTCCGTAAGCGACTGGTTGCTTAAACGTGCCGTCGCCATTCCCTAAAAGGATATTTACGCCGGTGGAATTTGTGATGGCCAAGTCGGCTCTTCCGTCGCGGTCGAAGTCGCCGGAGGCAAGCGCTACTCCGCTTGCCGAAGCGTTAAAGCTCGCCGGAGACCCCAACCCGAGTGATGTGGCGGAGATGACGGTGACAACCACACCGCCGGACACGCTTCCGGAATAGAGATCGTCACCCGAGTAGCGGGCCAGCACTTTGTGAGATCCGCTGGAGAGCGCCGACACCACTAGCAGCGCAGTGCCGTTATGTAGTGTTGCAGTTCCAAGCACAGACGAACTATCCAGAAACTCCACACGGCCACTGGCATCAAGGGGCGACACCGTCGCCGTGAAACTTATAGCACGACCGAAGGTAACCTGTGCAGCCGAACTGGTCAGGCTTATGGTACTTGGACTTGTTCCGCCCAGGAGGGAACCTGCCGAGATGGAGATGTAAAGCATCACGCGCAATGTTCCGGGGAGAGACATAGCCGGTGATTATACAACGCTTCTAATCCGTTATCACGGATATCTAGTACTCAGAAGTCATTCGGACAATTCTATTAGAGGAGATATTGAGCGCTATTCGTACAAAAGAGTCATAGGACTCGGCAAGGGGTCTTGGAACCGATCGCCGAGACATTCGAATGGGCGCTGCTTACAGCACTCGTTTGCGCTTCATCGAAGTCGTTGGTTAGACCGAAACATTTCGACCAGCGATTTCGGGTCGAGTAGTTTTAGAAAGCCCCGGCAGCAGACTGATTCACTTCGAATATGAAGCGACAAACCTGACAGGGTCGTTTTTTCTTTCCCGCTGGATTGGCAGGCGTCGTGGGGAGACGTGAAGAGGGGTGAAGCAGTGTACCTGTTGCAGACTCATGGGGGTTACTTTCAGGGGACTCAGCGGCACGCACCGGGCACCGCGGAGAGATGCTTCAGATTCTTCGGGAGTACAGACATTTCGGCCACTTTGGCAGATTCGAATTTCCAGTTTCGCTGATCGATTGCGAAGAGGAATCGAACGCCCGCGGCTATCGCATGCTTGCGGCGATACGCATTTTCCTCGAGGGTAACGCCTCGCCTTCTTGCCCCGTGATCCCGACCTCAAAGCCGGAGTATTGGAGGACTAAGGAGTGCACGTCCGATGTATCCCAGCGGGTACGTTCGCCGGTTAGGGAGATGATACGTCTCCATTCGGATCGAGGAACCACCAACCGTTTTCCATACGAATGGGAACGGAGGCCGGTGTAGCGTTATTCGTTGTTCCAAAAGGTCTAGTCGGGTTGGTTGTAACGATCACTTTGCCGGTCGGAGATCTCACCGCAGGTCCGGGGGGTCAGTTGTACGAGTGAACGCGGGCGATCTTTCGGGAGCACATCCGGCGTCCATTTATCAGTTGACGCCGCCGTCGCAGATGGGTGCGCCTGGACCAAAACGTCTAACTATAGCCTGGGGACGGACGCGTCACTGGACGCCGGTTTGAGCTCCGGACCTAACGGTGTGCTGTGTGTGATACGGGATCGTCGGTTTTTCACATAATGGGCAAATTATCGCGCTGACGAGGCCGTCTGCCCCCGGCGTGCCGTGGACCAAGACAAACGTGTACACCTTCAGCTACACCGATAGCGCTTATCCCGAAGGACCCCTGACGCAGATTGGCAGCGGCAGACTCCTGGGCACACAACATATGGAGGCGGCGTGGCGGGGGACGGCACGGTCTACGCGATTGGCGCACCCGCGCAGGCAGGCGGAGCGTGGTCCGTTCAATTGCTTCATAGCTTTCCTCCGGAGAGCCGAAACGTAGGGTTTGGGCCATCGACCGGTGTGGTGGTTAGTGGCGGGAATATCTTCGGTTTGGCGGCCCTGAACGGGAACACCGTGGAGACCGTAGGTTTCGAATTGGCTACGGCGTCCACCGGCGCACAGTAGGGGCAAGGAAAGAGCGTTGCGCGGGCCAGTCTTAGACGGAACTTAGTCGCCGACGGCTCGCGTAAAAATGCCATCGGTCAACCAAGATAGGCTCCGCGGGGGCACGCTGCGTAACCGACCAACTTATCACGGGCGATAGGGAAAGGGTTTGGGGATCTTGTTCGACGCCGAGAAAGCCCGCGACAAAATCCACCTCTTGCCATTTCGGGATTCCAAGAACTTTGACCGGCACCCGCGACAACCCCGAGGGGAAGCTGGACGTAGGCGTGCCCTTTTCCGACCCGGACTCGATCATCCCCCGTCGCGCAGGAACGCCCTTGTCAACCGGCATTGCCCAATTCTCGCGCTTGTGATCGAAGACTCGATTGTGTTTGCGCGTCGGTGGATCGTCTCCCAAATAAGGAAACAGATCCGCGATCCAACCTGTTACGCACTCGACTGCGTAAGCTGACTTTGGCTTGTAGATCGCTTGCCAGAACTCGCGATTCGGCTGACCATTCGCTGTCTGGACAAATTGGTTCAAGATGGGACGGAGACGGCTGATCCACCAACCAAGGTCAAAAGTTTCGAGCACTTCCACACGGTCCCGAATTCGCTGCCAGTCTTCCGGCGACCCGGTAAGCGTTACCTTTGGAATCCCGCAAATGCAGTGCATCACGTATTGGAAATAGCTGGAGTAGCTATCCATGAGCACGACCTCACTGGCGGTTCGAATATCCGGGGTAGTCGTCGAGAAGTCACAGACGAGTGTTTCGTGCAGAACAGGATCAGACGCCGCGCGAATCTGTTCGGAGAAACTGGCGATCGCCGTTCTGATTTGGGGAAGGTTGAAAGCGTTTATGAGGGCCGAAAGTTCGCGTACGCCCTGGTGACGGACTAAGCGGCTACGCAAAGCCTCGGCATTGAGAAGAATGTGGTGACTGAAGCCCTGAGCAATCACTAACCAGATAGCGTCGGGTGACAGCGTGAGGGGACGATGGTGACTGAAAGCTTCATGAACGGCATCGATCAACGGATGGTCGCGGCTCGTGGGTTGCACCACTGGTTTGAGCGGTTCGGGGAGTATGAAGACATGTCGCTGGAGCCGCTCGGCAACCACAGCATCGAGCGACTGCACGGGAAGGGCTTCGGCCGCAGGTTTGACGTCGTCGACGGAAAACTCAATGGGCAGGCTGTGTTTGCGCTCCCCGGGGCGGATGCCCTCTTTAGGGGGCTTCTCCCCGGTTGATCGCCCGAACCGGGGAAACCTGGGCTTACGGGATTCAAGATCCATTTTGTACACTCCGACTTACTGAGCTTCCGACTTATGAAACATTGTGACGCAACTGATGTAAGTGACCGAGACGCGTGCCCACAGTGTATCGCAGGAAGAGCTAGCCGCTGCTAGCCCGCAGCACTCCTCGCGCGCACCGCTTCACCAAATTCGCCCTCCTGATTGCGCCGGTAACCGAATCGCTGCTTAAGGAGATACCAGGCGCGCGCGAGAAACATAGGGCGCTTGACCCATGTGGGCATGGGCTTCCATTCGGCCCATGGGGCTTGCCGTTCGATAGCTATTCCGTCCTGCTGCAGAGTTAGCAATATCGGCCGCAGGTCGGGCTGAATCGAGTCTTCCGATTGAATGAGGATCACGCGATCGATTCCTTGGGTCCCGAGGAACGCGGCTGAGGGAAGGTCTGTTTCGGAAAGGAATGAGCGATTGTCGAACCATCCCGGCGGAGGGCTCGTGAGTGTGCCTCGCCGATTTGTGTCCAGTAAAAAAGCGGGAGGAGATGAATCTTCGAGTGTCAGTGTTGCGAGCGTTTTAGCTGAAGCGGAAAGAGCACGCATAGTCGGAAGCAGATCAACCACGGACCACGCTGGTTCGGCCTGGAGTTCATCCGAATTCGAGACTTCGAATGGGCAAGCATTGTATACGGGAACCGGTCGAAAACCGGAACGGGCCAATGCCATTCCGACCGATAGCCCCGCGGTGCCCGGGAGGTCGACGATCACAGCAGCATGGCGCGTGAGGGGGACCGCCCAAGGCGGCACAGGAATGGTTCCTGCTTTTAACTCACGTTCGCCTAAGAAAGAGAATAGGACGGGTTTGACCCAGCGGGACCACGGGGACGTCTCGGGACGCCAAACCGCATAGATCTCGTCTTTGTTCATGTCAGTCGGCATGCTGGATCAGCACGGGGGCTTCCACGGCGCATCCGTGTGTCACCTGACCCCGCGAAAGCCGGGCGTAAGCACCGGCCGCACGCCCGTTGACGACGAAGACGCCGATACAGGGGAAAACCAGGCCTCGGCACGAGTTGATGGGAAGGGTCTCAAAACGTCTTTGCGCAATCCACTGTGAGGGATGGCGCCGCGCTTCTCTTAGTAAGTGGCGGAGGCGCCTGGCAGTTAGCTGGCCGCAGATATGAACCTGATCCCCTGTATTGGAGTAAGCACCTTTCAAGACCCACTCATCCCAGCGCGATTCGCTGAGGTCCCGCGGATCCCTGCATTCCGGCATGAGGGACTGCCACGTGGGACATAATGTCCCCGCCGCTTCGAAAGCAAGAGGAAACCGCTTACTTTCCGAGATTACGGAATGGAGCGGATTCAACACAGGGGTATCCATATCTTCGAATAGTTCCATCCATCCAGTGTTCCGGGGTAAGGAAGCCAACCACTCCGCCTGATAGAAGCGAACAATTGCGGCGACTCTTTCACCGGTTCGTGTGAGCGAGCATGCGCGATGCGAATGCCAGGATAGAGCAGCAGGATTCTGCACGGAGGAGCAAGGTATTCGCCTGGATTCCAGTTCCTGGCGGAACGTTCGCACTACCTGTTCATCCTCCAAGTAACCAGGAGCGTGCAGAAGCGCGACGCGGCCGCCCTGAGCGGCGGACTGCATAGCCTCGCCCCAGGATTTCAAGGGAGACGGCGAGCATCGCAGGTGCTGATAAAACGGCTGGTACAGCACCGGCAGGGATGTGGCTTCCCGCCAACCGCCGGGCACATCGCTGTTCACCTCAGAGACGCACCAACCGGAGGCGGTGAGGTGAAAGTCAAAGCGCATGGCTCGGGGCTGAATTGATTCGGGGGACGCTCCTCGCTTCTTAGATCGTAGTTTGCCGAAAAGCTTTTGGGGAACGCCGATCCGGTTCAGGAGCTCTGGCTTTTCGAGCGCCAACAATTCCAGCAGGGCCGTCTCAGACGCCAGCTTCTCCGCGTAGCCGCTCAGTGTCTCCCATTGCAGTGCGGTGAGGATGACGGGTTGCTCGGAGAGAATGGATATGTCGCCGACCTGCGTGTCCCATTTAGCGAGACCGAGATGGAGGTGCCGCTCGATTTTGCTGAGATCCGCCGGCGACAGGGGACTGCCGAGGTCGAGGCGCGCGGGAGTAATAACTGGTCCCTGGGGAACTGGGCAGGTTGTCATGGGACAAACGGACGTTCCAACCGCAGCCCGCGCGCCTGTCCTCGGTGCTGCGAATATCGAGTGCCGCGGCTTTAGGGCTTGGCGATATATCCGGAGGAGTTACATGAGCTATCAACGTAGTGTCCCACGATGGTGACGCTGTCGTTGAGACCGCCCCCCGACGTTTGGTATGCCCCAGGGACGTTGACTTGGATGAATTTGCCGGCCGGCGTCATGATAAAGCCGTGCTCATTGTAGGCGGAGTCCCAATAATGACCCGACACATACCCTGAGTTATTTACCCCGAGGACCACGGTACCGGCCACGGAGACGGACTGGCAGGGAGCGGCCGCTGGCGTGGTAGATGCGCCGGGTACATCGATGGTTGTTGTTGTGCCGTTCGCTAAGCGCATCCAGCCGTGATAAGCGCCGACCGAATCGATGTAATAGCCCACAGCGGTATGCGAATCGTTGATGCCGTAGCAGACGGAGGTCGACGAGCTATTTACCTGAAAGATACTCAGCAAGTTGGATTTCACAAAGGCGCTAGCAATGGTATATGGAGGCGGAAAGACAAACCCGCAGAAACTGCCGGTATTGTTGATCCCATACACCCCCGTGGTGGTAGACGCGGGCTGTCCCGGCACGTTATAGATGGAGTTCTTGCCCGCGCCGGGATTATAAAAATATCCTTCGTAGGTGTTGGCTGCTGTGTTGAAGAACTCCCCAACCACCGTGCCGGCTTGATTCACCTGCCCACCTTGCGTGAAAGAGGGAATGGAAGTATCGGCGGGTTCTGTATAAGAAGTAATCGTTCCGGCGCTCGAACGCAGGAAGCTAATCGTATCGCTAGACGCGTCCGTGTAATAGCCGGAGATGGTCCCGCTATTATTGATCGACTCCACGTCGACCGAGGTTGCCCCCGGGATGGTGAACGTCGTGAATTGGAACTGCACTCCAGCTTGCGGTGCGTTTTGCGCGGATGCGACCGTCGCTACCAAAGAGAGGGCAACGCCGGCAAATACAATGCGCGGCTGGGCTGTGGTGAAGAAAGGCATAGTTAGCTCGTCCTCAGAAAATATACATCCGATTTCAGATTCTGAGTAATGTCGGGCGGTACTTTTGACTTTGTCGTAACACGAATTTCCTTAAACACTGCTACTTGTCCACCCGAGCACCCTGCCATCCGCGTCAGCGCGGGCGCGCATACATGAGCACCAGGGAGCGCTGGGCGAAGGGAAGATAAACCAGAGCGGCACTCATTCCGAGAGCGAGACCTACGTTCACATGATGGACGAGCAGAAATGGGGACACGGCCCACAGTAGATCCAGCAGTAACAGGAGGGGGAACAGTTTTGTGAACTTGGCCGGAAGATCTTTGAAATCTAACGCGGTCGCGGCGCACAGGAACAGACGGACCGGGATGAGGAGGGCGGCGGTTACGACCAAAGTTGCGAACAGGGTCGAAGGAACCAGCACGCGCGCTTCCTCGAGGATTTCGTGAATCTCCGGCAGGTTGGCGAGAGCACCGACATAGAACGCCAGATACATCCCCTCGGTGAGCAGGAGAAGGGTGCGGACAAGGGTTCGCGAGGCTACAGGCAGTTCGTGGGGCGCAGTGAGCAATCCAGATGGGGAGAGCGTCGGCGGTTCGCCCGGGGCAGGGTCATCCGGCTCGGCCTGGGGTACGGCGTCACGCATGGCCGGGGGTGTAGCTGACACATTGGCGTGTGAAGCAGCTATCGAGACCGGCGCAATAAACCGGTAGCCTTTGCCGGAGACGGTTTCCACATAGCGCGGCTCAGCGGCGGAATCGCGGAGCGCCTGACGAACTTTGTTGATGGCAGTGTTCAGTCCGTGGTCGAAATCGACAAAGGTGTTCTCGTCCCAGAGCCGCTGCCGGACCTCCTCTCTGGTTACCAGTTCAGCCGGGCGTTCAAGCAGCATGACCAAGACCTGGAAAGGTTGTGAATGGATCTTAACGCGGACGCCGTGTTTGCGCAATTCGGCGGAGCGCTCGTCCACCTCGAACACTCCAAAACGAAAGACCCGGGAGCCGGACATTTCTGATGTTTGCAAGTATCCGTTTAGTTTCGCGCAACCGAAACAGGTCTTTGCGGAAGAGACAATTTTCGGTAAGTCCGGCGTTTTGTTCCTCTTGAGCAGTGTTCCGGGAATGAGAACCGTTTGCGGCGCCAGCCATTGCCGCTTCGTTCCCGAGTGACGCATGATTCGGTCAGAAGCGAACTTTGAACAAGATGCCGAACCTAGAGAAACAGCTTACGAAGAGAGATTTTGTAAACGCTTTGCGGATCAACCATGCTGTGACCGCGAGCGCCGAGAAACGGGTTTTGATTTGGATAGCGCAGCGGACGCCGACGGCAATTCACTCGGATCATCTAACTTTGCTGGCGATAGGTGCTCAGGTCGCCGCCGGCGTCGCGTATGCACTAGCTCGACGTGAAGCGGGCGTTCTTTGGCTGGTGAACTTGTTTCTTGTCCTCAACTGGCTGGGGGACAGCTTAGACGGCACACTGGCAAGGGTTCGAAACCAGCAGCGGCCGCGATATGGATTTTACGTCGATCATATTGCCGACACCCTCGGCGCACTCGCACTTGTGGGGGGTCTCGGCTGCTCGGGTTATCTGCATTGGGAGATCGCGGCCGGCATGCTGGTGTGCTTCTACGCGCTCTCGATTGAAAGCTTTCTGGCCACGTACACCCTGGGGCGTTTCCATCTTTCGCACGGGCTATTTGGTCCCACAGAGGTCCGGATCCTGCTGGCGACGGGAAATGTGTTTCTCACATTCCATCCGTACGTACACGCGTTTCGACGCGACTTTCTCCTCTTCGACGTGGGAGGCGCAGCCGCGATTGCAGGCATGGCTTGGATGGTTTTGGCGGCCGCGTTGCGCCACACGGTAATGCTTTACCGCGAAGAGACGCGGATATGAAGCACGCCGCGTGCTTGCGCTCCCGAGCCGCAAAGTTCATGTGCGTCGGGATGGCCGGGGCCGCCGCGCAATTGTTCGTGTTCAGCATTCTTGTTGAACGCTTCCACCTGCAAACTATGGCTGGAGCGGCACTGGCTGTGGAACTTGCAATCGTGCACAATTTTGCGTGGCATGAGCGCTTCACCTGGAGGAACCGACGGGTTAGCGGAGCATGGCCGGCATGCTTACGGCTAGCGCGTTTCCACGCCGCGAACGGCTTGATCTCGCTGGCCGGAAACACGATTCTCACCTACGTTTTCGTGCAGCGCTGCCACTTCGGTCCGGTGCTGTCCGCGGTAGCTTCGATCGCTGTTTGCGCGCCGCTGAATTTTCTGGCGGCGGAATGGTGGGTGTACGGCTTTGGGGGTGGGAGCGGATGATGCGATAACCGTTGTTACTTTGACTGTTTGGATTTCGGCGGGAGGCCGAAGCAGTAAACATTCGAGTCATGATCGACGACGAACACGCATCCGTCTGAAATGGCCAGACCGCTGAAGTGCACCCAGGATTTGATATCCGTGCCGCTTCCGAAGAGCTGCTTGCCGGTCTTCATATCGAAAGCGTGAAGCACGGCCTGCGAAGTGTGTAAAAGCCGGCCGGCTTCGGTGTCCTTTTGACGGGCGTTTTCGCCGGTACCGAGAACGAAGACGACACCGTTCGCGACGACTACAGGATCGGGAATGTTGACGTCTTCCGACATCCAGGCGGGTTCTAGAACAGGGGTGTCGGGGTTGGATCCGGGGACGACTTTGAAGGCGAGAACGACGCCGTGCGTGACTGAGCCATAGGAGTATGGGAACCGCGGCGCGCGACTCGAAGGCGGCCCGCCGAGCGGCACAAAAAGCCAGGTGTTTCCGTCGGCATCGCGGGCTGTAGAGAGACCGCCCCAGACGCCGAATCCAGTGCAGCAATCGCCCTTCTCGTTGCCGAGAAGCGGGGAAACATAAAGGGCGGTCTGATGATCCGCGTGTCCAACTTGGTCCGCATCGAGCAGATAGACAACGGCTTCCTTAGTAGCAGAGGCGACCAGCTTGCGGTTGTGCCAACCGAAATAGACGGGGCTCGCGGAACCGAGGTCGAGGTCGCGTTTAAACAGAGAGAGCCAATTCGCGGGGAGGAAGTAGTCGATCGCGTCGAGCCGGTTCGCCGACGCGGAGACGATGGCATTCGAGTAATCGCCGGCAGTGGAATCGAATCGACCGTCCGCGGTGGATCCGTAGACTCGGCCGTTGTCGCCGATGATGGCGCCGCCGCGGCCCCAGATTCCCGCCGTGTCCGAATTAGAGAGAAGCAGTTGTTGAATGTCAGGGCGATGGGCATCGCTGATGTCGAGCGAATAGAAACCGGACGTTCCGTTTCCGCAGCCTTGCGCCAGAGTAGTGTAAACGCGATTGCCGACGAGGTTCAGGCTCGAGCTTTTGGCGAAAGGGGCCACCCATTGAACGGGCCCGTAGCGGCGGAGACCGCTCCCCAGATCGAGTCCGCGTAGGGCGCCATCGGCTCCGAGAACGTAGAGAAGGTTTCTACTCTTATCGATGACCGGTGTTGCCGTAATGCCATCGGGGCAGAGGAACGTCCGCTGGTAGCCGACCTTCAGCGGCGTCACAACGGACTTAATGGTCTGGTTCCAGAGTTCCTGCCCCGTCTCCGCATCGAGCGCGAAGACCGTTCCGGAGATGCCGGCAACGTAGACCACGCTGCGGCTGCCGTGTGCCGTGGAGACATTCCCGGCGACGACCGGGGCGGTGAGCGCGGAGAGGCTGTACGGTTTGTTATCGAGTTTTGCGGTCCAGCGAAGGGAGAACTGCGCGACGGTATCGGGAGTGATCCGGCTTTCTTCGAAGGCCCAACCGGTGCGGGCAGGATCATGCCCGTAGGTCAGCCACTCGGCGTGGAGTGCCGGCTGGGTAGAGGACAGAACAATGAGAACGAGAGAGTATATTTTCACGTTGAAAAGCACAGTCTTACGGCACGCATCCGCAGACTCGGGCATGCGCGAGTCTATCAGGCTTCTGAACGAAGTGCATAAGCAAAAAGCGCACGGGCAAGAGCTAGTCGCAGAGCGCCGGCTTTCCGGGATCGGCGAGGAACGGGAATAAAGAATCCAACTGCGAGGCAGTGACGCGGTCCGTGGATAGCGACAGAGATGCCACCTCGTCTCGCCGGAACCACATGGCACCCGAAGTCTCCGCTGTAGCCTGAGCCAATTCGCCTGCTTCGATTGCGCATTGGATAAAGACTTTGTAGACATACCATGGCTGCGGAGGGTGGGAATGGTTTCGCTTGTCCAGCAGCGCTAGAAGCCGCACGGGCTTGACGAGCAAGCCTGTCTCTTCATGCGCTTCCTTTGCGGCCACCTCGAAGGGAGTCAAGCCGATGTCGGCCCAACCGCCGGGCAAAGTCCACCGGTTGTGATCGATTTTTTCCCTGACCAGGAGCACTTCATTTGTTCCGCGGAACAAAACGGCTCGAACGTCCACCTTCGGCGTTTGGTAACCAGTCTCTGAAGCGAAGACACGGAGAATCTTTTCGAGAGGCTCATCCGTGAGTTCTTGCAGAATCTTGACGCTGAGAAGCCTGATCTCTTCATAACGCTCGAGGTCGTAGGACGTTGTCGGGTAAGCGATTCCTGCTTGGGCAATCGCCTGCAGGCGCTGGGCATAGCTAAGTAGTTGGGTGGCAGTCATTCACGGTTTTCGGCGCGTCGTTTTTTCTACAGTCTCTGGGCGTACGTGGTCCACACAGCGAAGATATGCTTAACAGGATGCGGGCCGCGGCTTTGCTGTTTTGTGTGATGGCGATGGCCTTTGCGGAGGAGAGCGCACCGAGCCCGTGGAGCGGCACGGTACATGACGCCAACGGCAAAGCAGTCGCGGAAGCGACTGTCCACTTGCGGTCTCCTCATGATCAACTATCCGCCCAAACGGGCACGAGCGGGAGTTTCGGTTTTCCAACGACCCAGAAGGCCGACTACGAGCTATCCATTCAGTGGAACGGGAGAACGTTCCGGTGCCCGAAACCGCTTACTCTGCCATTTTCCGGTATCTCTAATTTGACACTGGCCGAGGACCAGTCGATCCGCCTCGAAGCGGATGGCGCGGGAAGCGGCAGCGGAGGAGAGAAGCTTTCGGCTAGCGCAGTTGCCGCAATTCCGCTCAACAAGCGCGACTTCGGCCAACTCCTGCTGCTCGCGGCTGGTACGATGACCGATTCCAACGGCGCCACCAACTTCACCCAGCAGTTCGCGGTGAACGGACAGCGCGGAGTGGAAGCGGTTTTTGCAATGGATGGGGCGGATACGAGCGACCCGGAGATGGGCGGGGCTACCCTTTCCAACTTCAACGTCGACGCGGTGCAGGAGATTCAATCGTTCTCGGGCTGGATGCCTGCGGATACGGGCCGAGGCGCCGCAGCATTTACGAACATTCTGACGCGCTCGGGGACCGATCAGTTCCACGGCTCGCTGTTCGAATTTGTGCGCAACTCCGCATTCGATGCGCGGAATTTTTTCGACCGGCAGTCGCCTGCCAATCCTGATCGCATTCCTCCTTTCCGGCGGAACGAATTCGGTTTCACGCTAGGAGGCCCGCTTGCCATTCCCGAGCGTCGCCACGGCGCCAGCAAAACTCAGTTCTTTGCGGAGTATCAAGGGTTCCGACAAGTTCTAGGAACAACACAAGTGCTCCCGGTCCCAACGGCTAATGAGCGCGCGGGCATCGACACATCGGCGTTTGCGGGTGACACGCTCTACGTCCCGGTGGACGCAAAGATCGCGGCGCTACTGAAGCGCTATCCTTTTCCCAACGATCCCCAAGGTCCGTTCGGCGCGCGCACGTACGCCACCTCTTCGAAGGTGGCCACGGATGCCGACCAGTTCTCCGCCCGCTTGGATCATCAGCTCTCGTCGAAAGACCGCCTGTTCGCGCGTGTCACTCGCGACAATCTTACAGGGCCAACTACAAACCCGGACCAGACCGCAATTGACCCGAACTTCGGCATAACGTACATCGATCACCAGCGCAATGCTGTCGTGACGTGGGCGCGCACCGTTTCTCCCCGAGTAACGATGGAATCATCTATCAGCTTTACGCGGACAACGCCTTCGTTCCCCACGCCGGACCACACCGATCCCGCGCTGGTTTTTAGTGACGGGCTTTACGAACCGTTCAATGCGCCGGGAGGGTCAGTTACGGCGGCGTTGGGGAATCTATTCCAACTACGCCAAAACGTCGCGTGGGTGAAGGGCAAGCACTTAATCAAGGCCGGTGCGGAGTGGCGCGCGAATCGAGACACCACTTACTTTGGCCAAGCCCCCAATGGGCAGTACACGTTCGGCGGCGGCGCGGCATACGCAACATCGTTCATCCGATCCGCGAGTGGGTTGCACAATGTGGAGCCTGGGCAGCAACTGCCGGACACGCTTTCCGCCTTGCTGATGGGTAGCGCCTTCGCGTACACAGTAGCTGTGGCCCCGCCGCGTTTTCCACAAGGAGACCAGATCGGGGTCGCGGCCGTTTCCCGCTACAACATGAACCTTTATTTCGAGGATACCTGGAAGATCTCCGATCGCATGGTGCTCGATTATGGGCTTCGCTACGAACTCTATTGGCCGATCACAGAGCGGGCAAAGCGCACCGCAGGCGTGGCGTTCGGCTCCGGGCCGGACGGGCCGACAGAGCAATACCTCATCAATCCTCAACCCACGTACCGTTTACAAGGCAACGATTGGGGACCGCGCGTGCGGTTCAGCTGGCAGCCCTCAAAAGAACATTGGTCGAAAGATCTGTGGGTGCGCGTCGGCGGAGCGATCACTACGATCCCGCCCAACATCTGGCAGGACAATCTACTGACCGGCGCGGCGCCTTACGTTGATTACCCCCGCCTCACCGCCGCGAAGGGCGCTCCGCTTAGCTTTGGAACCACGATCACCCCACAGAACCTGCCGGGCGTCTACACTCCTTCCGGGGTGGACATCCTGGCATCTGGCGATTCGAAGACAGTTCCCGCTAATACGGTGTGGGATGTGGATCGCTTCGACCAGGGGATCGCAACATTGAGCGGAAACGGCCAGATTTCTCCGTTAAATGTAAACGCTATCGCGCAGGACTTTCATAACGCGTACCTCGCCACGTGGTCGCTCGCGCTGGAGCGCCCGCTGGGACCTTTAAGCGCGAGCGCGGCATACGTGGGAACGGCTGGAATCGGACTGCCCGCGATCAACTTTCCGAACGCATTTCCCGGAGCCACGTCTCAGTTTGCGCCTTACACCAAATTTGATGGATCGGGGAACGACATCGGCGGATTCGGGACCGAATCGATCATGACGAATCGATCGCACTCGACGTATCACGCGCTTCAGACGTCGCTGCAGGGGAGCGTCCCGCGCGGAGGTCCTCAGGTCCAGGCAAGCTTTACATGGTCGAAATCACTCGATGATGCGAGCACAGTGATCGGAGGAATCGCCGGGGGCACATCCGGCGCCGCCGCGTTAGCCTGGCCGCAGAACCCGTTCGACACGCGCGCGGAGAAGGGTCCTTCAACGTTTGATGTGGAGAAGGTATTCACCGCAACGGCAATTCAGGATGTGCCCGTGGGCGCGGTTCCGCTGCTCCGCTTATTCGGCCCAAAGTTCACGCGCGGCTGGCAGCTATTGAGTATTTCAACTGTTACGAGCGGATCGCCTTTCACCATCTACTCGGGCGTGCAACAGACGGGCGCGGGGTCGAATGGAACCGATCGGCCGGTTCAACTCTCCGCTCCGGATCTTTCAACGAGCCGTACGATTCGGGAAGATTATTTCGGACGAGGGGAAAACAACGGCTCCTTCTTCCTGATTCCTATTAATCTTCCCGGTGGAACGGGGCCCAACAGCGGGATCTTCGGGTCGCTCGGCCGAAATACCTTCCGTGGGCCGGCTTTCACCGATTTCGACTTTGCATTTATCAAGGACACGATCTTCGGGTCGGACTCCTCGGGGCGCGTGCTGAATCTGGAACTGCGCGCCGAGACGTTCAACCTGTTCAATATTGTCAACTTCGGATTACCATCCAACACGGTAACGGGCTCTGGTTTTGGACAGATTAGCCGGACGGCTTCTAACTCGAGGCAGATTCAGTTTTCGCTCAAGGCAATGTTTTGAAGCTGAATCAGGGCCTCCTCAGCCTGGCTTTGAGGGCGAAGCTCGGTCTAAGATGAGCGCCGGATGACAGTCGTACTGCTCCGGGCATGCCGATAGCTCAGGGGATCAACTTCGATCTTGATATTGAGACGCACACAGCACCCACACCACATCAGCACCGCCTTTTAAATCCGGGGCTCCTATAATTCTCGCTAGGGGAAGGTTCCATCCGGATGAACACGAGAACTGCACTGGGCGCGATTGGTCTTGGGCTGTTGATAGCGGCAGTCGTTCCAGCCGCGCGATCCCATCGGGGGCAGCACTCCGACCCGGGTGCGTTCGACTACTACGTGTTGTCTCTGTCTTGGGCGCCCGACTTCTGTGCCACCGCGGGCAGCAAAGGGACGGCTAACGAGTGCGGTTCGGGACGTCATGTGGGGTTTGTCGTGCATGGACTGTGGCCACAAGCAAACACGGGACGAGGCCCGGAGGACTGTGGTCCCAGCAGCCCGGTGGCGCAAGCAATCGTCAACCTGATGCTTCCCTATATTCCTACCTCCGGACTGATCCAGCACGAGTGGAGCACGCATGGAACGTGCTCCGGTCTGAGTCCGAGCGACTACTTCAGCGCCGTGCGAAAAGCCCGGAATTCCGTGCAGATTCCTCCACAGTTCACGTCCCTGACTCAATCAACCTCGGAAACCACGAGCGAGATCGAGGGGGAGTTTGCGGCGTCCAATCCAAATTTCCCTCAGGCAGCTTTTCATGCAACATGCAGCACGGGTATGTTACAGGAGGCTCGCATTTGTTTCGACAAAAATCTAGCGCCGCAGGCTTGTACAGCCAGCGCCGGGGAGTGTACGGCCGGCAATATGACCATCCTGCCGCCGCGTTAGTTTGCGAAGAGTTACTCGGTTGCGGCGATCGCCACGCCGAAAGGAGCCATGTTAAAAGTGGGGCTCGCAAAACCGGCATGGTGGGGACTCGCCAGGAGCAAATGATGGAATTCCGGCCACGGGCCGGGTAGCCCATGAATGGTGACGGGCTGGGTCTCCGAGCTGGTGTTGAGGACGATTAACGCCATGCTCCCGGATTCCGTCTTGCGACCAAAGGCGAATACATCTGGGTTGTTGGAATCGAGAGGAACGTAAACCCCGGTTGCAAATACGGGGTTTTGGCGGCGGAGTTGCAAGAGTTGCGCGTACCAAGAGTAGATCGAACTGCCTTCCGCCATTTCGGTTTTGACGTTGTATCTCCGCGCATCCGCCTCGACCGGCAGCCACGGCGAACCGCTGCTGAATCCGGCATTTCGTCCCAAGTCCCACTGCATGGGTGTGCGTTCGCCGTCGCGGTCGTCAGCACGGGGACGCTTGGGTCCGATTGGCACTTGTTTCAGTTCGGCGGATGGCATGGTCGCCATGCCAAGTTCTTCTCCGTAGTACATCAGGACGCACCCGGGCTGGGTGAGCGTCAGCGCCGCAGTTAGCTTCGCAATCTGGTCGTTGTGGACTCCATCGCCGAAGGTGCTCCATTGTCTAGGGTGATCGTGACTACTGAAGAAGAACACCGGAGTGCGACCGCCGAGTTGAAGATGGGCCGCGTCCACCTGCCGCTTGAAGTCCGCCGCGCTGAGCGATTTCAAGTTTCCGAACAGGAAGTTCATGGGAAGTTGGATCTCGTCGTCATGCGCGCCATAAACTTGGGCGAGATCCTGGATGGAAGAAGTCGAAGACTCGCCGAGGAGCACCGGATTGCCCGGGTAGCCGTCCAGAACGCGTCGCAATTCGCGCATGATTTCGTGATTCTCCGGCCGGCCGGAGTTGTACGGTTCGAGGGCGGCAGCGCTACCGGGGCCAGGCGGATGCGGATCGTCGGGGAAGGCTGGATCTTCAAGAAGGTAGGGCGTGGCATCTAGGCGGAAACCGCTCGCGCCGTGTTCCAGCCAGAAGCGCACCACATCGTACATCGCATTGCGGAGCGCAGGATTTCGCCAATTCACATCGGGCTGCTGGGGCAGGAATATGTGGTAGTACCACTGCTGCGTGGGCGCATCCCACGACCACGCATACCCGCCGAAGATGGAGGTCCAATGCGTCGGTGGTTGTCCCTCGCCTGGGCCATCGCGCCAGACATACCAATTCCGCTTGGGGCTGGT
This sequence comes from Bryobacterales bacterium, assembly GCA_963738525.1. Classification (GTDB taxonomy): domain Bacteria; phylum Acidobacteriota; class Terriglobia; order Bryobacterales; family Bryobacteraceae; genus Bog-113. Next base: position 240,506 of record CAVTXC010000015.1, on the reverse strand, counting down.
GCGCGACGACCGCGAATCCTTAAACCAGGGGTGCTGGTCGGACGTGTGGTTCAAGACGAAATCGATGAGTACGCGAATCCCGCGTTTCTTGGCTTCTGCCACAAGCCGGTCCCAATCCGCGAGCGTGCCGTATTCCGGGGCAACGCTTACGTAATCAGAGATGTCGTAACCGAAATCCGCGTTAGGGGAAGGAAAAAACGGGGTGAGCCAAATGGCGTCCACGCCTAAGTGCTGCAGGTAATCCAACCGCGCGGTAACACCATTCAAGTCGCCGATGCCGTCGCCGTTGGTGTCCTGAAAACTGCGTGGATAGATTTCATAGATAACCGCATGGTCATACCAGTGGTTTCCGAGTGCCTGGACCTCAGGCGTAAACCCGGCCAGCATCAAGATGACGGTGAGTAAATTAGCCTTCATCATTACTTCTCATCCACGCCACGGATTCCTCGGCCATTAGTCGGGGACGAAGGGGGAAGCAGGCAACCCCGCGTTGTTGAAGATATTCCCGATGGATACGTTTTGCCAGCCGTATCGAACGTACTTCGGCATCGGGACTTGTGGGTTTGAGGCGAGCACGCTGGAGCCCTCGATGCGCGCGGTGGCAGGGACGAACCGGTGGTCCTCGCCGGCAATCTCAAATCCACGAACTCCCTCGCCAGTTACTTTGAGTCCACCTTCCGCGTGGTCGAACCAAACGCGCACAGCACCCGCTTCGGTGCTCGCTTGGCGGAAAGACGGACCGGAGAACTCGAGAGTTTCGTGGTAGGCAATCGCGCGGGCGGCGAGCGCCAGACGCCCGCCGACGGTCTGCTTATCGGCGGGATGTACGTTGTCCGGATCTCCCACGTCAATAGTGACCGCCATGCCGGTATTCACAAGCGAGAGAGCGCGCCGTTGCGCATCGCGGACGACCGGCCATCCGTCACCAGACCCGGCTTTGAAGCTGGAGATCTGCGTGAACAGAAACGGAAAATCTCCCTGGTGCCAATGACGTCGCCAGTCCTTAATCAGAGTGGAAAAAACCTGGTAGTAGACGGATGCGCGGTCAGGGCTGGAATTGGACTCACCCTGATACCAAATTACACCTTTGATACCGAATGCGACCGCGGGAGAGACCATGCCGTTATAAAGCCAAGACGGATCCCAGGATTCAGGCGACGGGTGCCAGGAATGTTTAGGAAGCGGGGCATGCGCTTGCCTTGCGGCTTCATCTTCCCGTTTCTCCGTTTCAATTCTGGTTTGCATCCCGGTTTGCTCGTTGGCCATTGCGGCCCAGCTGGCGAACACAGGCATGAGCGAAGCATCTGCGGATAGGCCATCGAGGCTGGTCCAAGCCTCGGCCGGCGTGCCGCCCCAGGTAGAGTCAATCAGACCAACTGCAACGTGTTCACGTTGGACAATCTCACGGCCGAAGAAGTAGGCTACGGCGGAGAACTTAGCAGCTGTCTCCGGAGAGCAGATCGTCCATGCGACATCCCCTTGAAAATCCGCTAACGGGTAGGAAGCAGCTTTGTGCGGTATGAACAGAAGCCGGAGATTGGGTTGGTTGGCGTTCTGAATCTCCTCGGCGCCGTGGCTCACGACAGCGGACCCGGGAAAGCCCATCAATGGCATCTCCATATTCGATTGCCCGGAGGCGAACCAGACGTCACCAATCAGAATGTCGTCCAGAACAATGCGGTTCGTTGCGGAAACCGCCAGTTGAAATGGTCCGCCAGCGGGATGCGGAGGGAAATAGACGCTCCAGTTTCCGATAGAGTCCGCAATCGCGTTTTGGGATCCGTTATCCAACGTGGCGGATACCCGTTCGCCGGGATTCGACCAACCCCAAACATGGATAGGCTGGCCCCGCTGCAGCACCGCGTGGCTGCTAAATATCTTGGGCAGTCGCACCTCGCCGCGCCCCGGTGCGGCGACGGAAAGGGCGAGTAGGAGAACCACTGAGCTTGGGGAGAACCTCAGACGGGCAGGATGCATTGAGAGTGAGTATATCTTTGGCGGTTTTCCATTGCTGCCGCCCCGCATTTCGTGGCGCTCATCGAGGATCTGATACACTCCCACGGTCCAATTGAAAGGCAGTGTGTACTTGCGAAACGTTAAGTTTTGGGCCATTGCGGCTCTTCTTATTTGTGGGGTAGATGTGGGTTTTGCGCAAACACCGGCCAATACGATGCCTTCAGTTACCGTGGCGCCCCCTGCGGCTAGAGCATCGGACCACTTCGATGTCGACGCTGCCGCGGAGGCCTATCTTACCCAGATTCCCGCCAGTTCAACCGCGCGCTCCGACGCGTACTTCGAAGGTGGGTACTGGTTAATTCTTTGGGATTTTCTTTATGGCGCTGTTGTCTCGCTCCTCCTACTAAACCTTCGTTGGTCGGCGAATATGCGAAATTTTGCCGAGCGCGCCGTGCGCTTCAAGCCTCTTCAAACATGGCTCTACTGGATGCAGTATGTCGTACTTGTCGCCGTATTGAGCTCGCCGCTGGCTATCTACGAAGGTTACTTCCGCGAGCACCAGTACGGAATGGCCACCCAGACGTTTGGCCCTTGGATGGCGGACCAAGCGAAGGAACTCTTGGTCAATTTGATCCTCGGCGGAATCATCTCCGTAATCCTCTTTGCGGTGGTAAGGCGGTTGCCGAAAACATGGTGGATTTGGGGCGCAGTGGTTGCCACAATCTTCCTTGTGTTTGTGGCGTTGATCGGCCCCGTCTACCTCCAGCCGCTCTTCAATAAAGTTGTGCGCTTGAACGACCCGACGATAACCGGGCCGATTCTTCGGATGGCCCGTGCCAACGGTATCCCGGCGAAGGATGTTTATGAGATCGACGCATCGCGACAGACAACGCGCATGAGCGCCAACGTCAGCGGCTTTGGCAAGACGATGCGCATCACTCTCAATGACAATCTGCTGCGGCGTGGTTCACCCGAAGAAATCCAATCTGTCATGGGCCATGAGATGGGTCACTATGTCATGAACCACATCTACAAGTTCATGCTGTTTTTCTTCGTGGTGATCGTGCTTACCTTTGCGTGGCTGCGATGGTCGATTGACTGGGCGCTTGCGCGCTGGGGAGCGAAGTGGGATATCCGGGGGATCGGGGATCCAGCGGTGCTGCCGCTTGTCTTTCTGCTGGGCTCCATCTTCGTGTTTGTGTTGACACCTATCCTGAACACGGAAACGCGCATACAGGAGATCGAGGCCGATATGTTCGGGCTCAACGCGGCGCGCCAGCCAGACGGATTTGCCCAGGCAGCGATTCACCTCGGGGAGTACCGCAAGATGAGACCGGGACCGGTGGAAGAGTGGATCTTCTTTGATCACCCCAGCGGCTACCGCCGAATCCACTCAGCAATGCAGTGGAAAGCGGAAAACCTCGACATGGCAACGAAGCCCTAGCCGAACATCACACGGGAATCCGACAAATTCAGTCAATCGGTAGCGCCACTTGCGAGGAAACTGCGTCGCAATCCTCTCGTTCCATGCCATATTGAGGCCGGGCTTGTGTTTTGGGCCTTTCCGAAGCAGTCGCTTTTACGACAAAAACTAGGCCTGCCTTCGGTTTGGCTTTGTTTTGCAAAAAACGTTCTGCAAAAAACGTTGAAGAACCGCCGCGCTTGGTTGCGCAGTTCTAAATTTGCGCGGACGCTGCCATTCGGCTTAAACCGGCGCGCACGGTGACGCTATGTTACAGGATTTTTACTCATTGTTTCCAGGCACTTAGGGCCGGCACGACGGACCCTGACTAACTTCGGTTGCTTAGCTGAAGGTAGGCAGAGGCAACCGCCAAGGCGGGAATTTTGGCTCTGTTTATAACGACTTTAACCATGAAAAATCATATTTGGCGGAGACGCTCCGCAATCGCATGCATGTCGGCGTCGATCATGCTTGGGCAAACGAAAATTGATCTACGCACGCAAACCAAGAGCGTCGACTTCACCGGCGCCACAGCTACCAAGCCGGCGCGCATGGGCGCAGCACTTCCCGCAACGTGTAATCAAGGGGAGTTCTTCTTTTTATCTTCGGCACCCGCCGGGCAGAACGTTTATGGTTGCTCGACGGCTAACACCTGGGCTCTCGAAGGCGCTGCCATCCCGCAGACGAGCCTGGTGCCAAGTTCATTGAACAACTCCGGAAAGCTGCTAAGCACCGACGGCACGAGTCCGACATGGCAAGCCGCCGGAGGCGACGTAACCGGATCGCCCTCGACCCTAAAGGTTGGGGGGCTTCTTGGCCGTCCGCTCTCTACGGCAACTCCCAGCGATGGACAACTGCTGAAATTTAACAACAGTACGGGCAAATGGGAACCGGCGACTCTGGCAGGCGATGTCACCGGAACGGCTCCTGCGTCCCAAGTCGTGGCCCTGAGGGGTTGGGGATTGTCGACCGCAACCCCCACCGACGCGCAACTCTTGAAATTTAATGGAACGACAAAGATCTGGGAGCCTGTCGCGCTTGGCGGCGATATCAACGGCAACCCCGCGGCAACTACCGTGACTGCTCTTCGGGGGCGCGCCCTTTCGGCGGCCATTCCGTCGGATGGCCAGCTCCTGAAGTACAACGGCACAACCGGAGCGTGGGAACCGATCGGCATTGCCGGCGACGTAAGCGGCGCGCCTGCTTCGCTGACCGTGGCGGCCATTCAGGGCCGCACCGTGGCTCCGACTGCTCCGGGATCTGGGCAGCTTATGGCCTGGAGCGGTTCGGCGAATGCATGGACACCGACAACCATGCAAATTCCTCAAAACTACGGTGTCTCGTTCAGTGGTGCGATCGCCGTCTCGATCCTGGGAACTCAGCATGCTTTGAATACCGCTAATCTATTGACGACGTGCTACGACACTTCGTCGCCACCCAACTTGATTGAGCCAAATCGAATCACCGTGGATCCTGTCACTTACAACATAACCATCACGTTTGCCAACGCCCAAAGCGGCCGTTGCGTCGTCAACGGTTCAGCCGGTGGCGGACTTGGCGCCACAACTCTAAGCGGTTCTGCAAGCCTTACATTTCCGTTGATCGGCTCAGGCACGTGTGGCGGGGAACTGACCTTCACGGTCAACGGAGCGAATGCCGGCGACAGCGTCCAGGCAGGATGGCCTGCCCTTCCTCCCGGTTTTACCGGCCTGATGCGCGTGAGCGCGAGTAGCACAATCGCGGTGAGATTATGTAACCTGAGCGGGGTCAGTTCAACTCCTCCCGCAATGAATTACGGCGCTCTCATCGTGCGCTCTTTCTGAACGAGAAGAAGGCCCGTAAGCTGCAGCATTTCCCTGCTGCAGCCTACGGGCCTTGATCTCGCAAAGGATTGCGGTACTACCGGTTCCGCTGAGCACCCAAATTCGGGAGCAATCGCGCCGCCGGCCAAGATGGGCCTCCGCCGAAGCCGAAGAAGAACCCGAAATCCTTCGCGTAGTTTGTCTGCATAGCCCAGCCACCCGGTTGGATGTCATTCACGAAGGTCGAATCGGACTCGGGACCTCCCGTCGGGCCGCCGAACATTGCGCCGTAGATGTTATCTCCGAACGCTAGAACCGTCGGATTCTGCGAAGAGGTAGCCGCACTGGACAAGAGTCCGACGATCTCGCCGGCCAAAAACCGGCTCTGCTCCACCGTGCCTCCAGAACATGAATCGTTAGACGGAGAAGGCGGTTCACAGTTTTCAAACACTCTCCCGTACCACAATCCACGAGCATCGGGCCGGTAGCCCGTCGTGGAAAGCCAGGTGGCGATGTTGGCGATGTAGCCCGGAAGCCGGCTATCGCCGGTGGCCATGTACGCGTACCGGAATCCTTGTCCGGTAATGCCCAACATGAAAGGCTCCGTTCCCGTTCCTACCAGGTTGGAACTCTGCCACCCACGGCCGCTAGCGGTTGGTCCCTCGTAGGGCTTATTGAGCTGCAACTCAGTGGGCGAGATGAAGGTGGCGGTGTAAGAGGTGTGGTCGCCGTTTGTGACCCCGTTCGGATCTGCCGTCCAGAACGCGTTTGTACCGAACCAGGAACTCTGCCAGTCTGTCCCCGCGCCAATTACTAAAGTAGAGCCATTCGTAACGGATACCGTCCCACCGGTGTCGTTCCATGTCGCGTAGCCGAAGGTTCCATTCACCCAGTTACCTCCGCTCTGCACGGCCGGAGCCCAGACATTGGAGATCAGTGTTTTGACTTGGGCCCGATAGTTTGTACGGTTCGTCGTATTCGGGTCGAACATGGCCGCCATGGAAAGAAATGCCGTGGCATAGCCTTGTTCGCGGATGTCATTTAGAGCAAAGCCACCCTGCGGAGTTGTGTTAGCAAACCCGAAGTCTGCATTCGCGTAGAGCTCGATGCCGCTCCAGTATTCCGGATGCCCGTCAAAAGCGCGGAGTATTATTCCGGTCAGCGACTGCAGGCGGGGGAATAGGAACGTCATGCCACTCTGCGCCGCTCGCCCCTGATCGAACCAGGGCATCGTATACCAGCGGTCAGCCAGCGTTCGGGCGTAGGTGAGGTAATCGTCCAACCCCGACCGATAGTAGAGATTGTAGAAAGCCATCACGTTGTCGTAGTAGTTCGCGTTGCTGCTTCCGTTGATCCATGTGCCTATTGTGTTGTTATCCATGTAGGCGTAGGAAACGCTTGCCGCGGATGAGGTGGTTGTATAAGGAGATGCGATGGTCAGGGAGGTGTCGCTTTGGCACGAACTCACCGAGTAAGGAGCACGACCGAACTGGCCGGGGCTGTTCGGAACGGGATACCAAATGATAATGTTTGCTCCGTTGTTGCCGCTGTTTCCGCCGGCGCAGAAGGTGGAGACGAACGTGGTGCCGACGCCGGTCACGGTCATACTGTTATTCGTAACGGAGATTGTGCCGGCCTGGGGCGTGTTCCACACGTCGATGTAAGAAGAAGATTGCAGCCCGCCAAAGTAGATCGGCCATAGCTTGATGGCTGGAATCGAAGTAAGGCCACGGGTTCGCGCCCAGGCGCAGCATCGGACCCATCAGTTGGCTGATATAGGGACTGGAGGGCAACACGACATCGTTGGGCGTGGTGAAAACGGAACCGTACTTCAGGACGCAGCTGGAACTGTGCCCCGAACTGTCCGTTACCTGCAACTGAATCTGATACGAACCGAACGCGAGTCCGGTAATAGTCGGTTTGGAAGATGTCGTCGAACTCCAAGCCAGTTGGGTGGGTCCCGAGATCTGAGACCAGTTGTAGGTCAGGCTGGCGGATCCATCCAACGGATAACTTCCGGTGCCGTCGAGCACCTGCGCGACGCCGGCGCGGAAGACGCGTTGCAGGCCTTGGGAAGCGAACGGCGCATATGCCAGCGAAGCTGAATACGAAGCCGGCATCGCCGCGGAAAGATTTAGTGACTGGCCGGACGTATCGGCCAGCGATCCTTCAAATTCCCAATCCGCGAGATCGCCGACTGCAGTAGTAAAAGGACTCGTAGTGGTGGGTACCGTAGAGCTATACCAACGCGCGTAGTCGACCACGCAATTAGTCTGGACATCTCCGAACTGCTGGGTAACGGGAAGCTGCGCCGCAATGATCCCGGAGATCTGTAAGCTGGAGGTTAGTGGTAGGCCCGTTCCATTTGCATTCCAGACCTGAGCGCTGAATGTGTTAGCCACAGCGTCTCGCTGGATTCGAACGATCACGTCCGACATGCCGGTGATGTCGAAATACAAGGTGTTGGACTGCCCGGGAGGAAAGTAGTCCAGCCAGTCGGTAACGGCGAGCGGAGCGTTGTAAACCGTGCTCATCAGACGAACCTGGAACTGCGGAACGCTGACGACGTTCGCCATGTTGTTGGGAACGCTCCACGCATGGAAACGAATGTCCATGTGAGTCGAACCGATCGCCGAAAAAGGCGCCGTGTTGCTAAGTTGGAATCCTAGCGACTGTCCGGGTGTCAAAACGACGCCTTGGCTGGCCAGAGCGGACGACACCGCAAGACCGAAAGCAAAAAGAATTCTAATGGATCTCACGAAATTTTCCCGGGTGTTTTGTTTGAAAAGCGCGGAATCTGTGACTCCGCTGGTGGATTCGGCGTGCTGCGAGGCAAACTTTAGAAGGGCTGGTAATTCCGAAAGAACTGGGCGTTCAGCACCGCATGACAAGCTCTGCGAATGTGATAAGCAGTACATTTTGTTCATTGACGGAGTAGACCGAAGGGGGCATATATCTCGTTCTTTTCATCACGTTTTAGTACGAACAAGCTAGCCGCATTACTTGCACTTTCCTGGGTCAATGCGCAGGCCGCTTCCTCGCTGCATCTCGTTCCAGGGGCTGTATGGAAGTTCAGCGTTCCCGATCGCGAGCCGTTCTCAGCAGCTCGTTCGTTTCAGTTGGACCTGCGAATTCATGACTGGAAGGAGCCTTCCGCGGGAGCGATGTCCAACGTGGTCAGCTTCCCGCCCGGTTTTCAAATCCGACTAATGGGCCGGAACTATAACGCACCGTTGGCTATTAGTGATTGGGTTGATTCCTTTGGGCAAGGAAACTCCAATACGATCTACTTTGATATCCATACTCGGAAAGATTTCGTTGTTCGTGTCCGGCGGGACGTCTCGGGACATTCGCTAAATGCCGAACTTTGGAACGCGGATGGAAGCGACTATGTGTTTCAGAGGCTGGCGATCGAACGTTTTGACTCCAAGCCGCTGTCCGGTGATGGCGAAATTGGCGGCAAGGACACCGTCTGTTCGCTCGCGTATCTCAGTTGGACCACTAAGTTAGCCCCCGTAGGAACGTCTCCCTTCCGTAATACCGAAGCAGATCTAGCTGCGTGGGACTTTGAAAGCAAGCTGGCGAATACGGGACCGGTTTCGCTGCGCATGTACGGAGAGGGCAAGCCCGTTTTTGTGAACACACCGGGATATCCTCCGTTCGTTACACAAGGCGAGTCGCGCGTCTTAAGAGCAGGCGTGCCACAGAAGCTGGATGGGCGAAGTAGTCACTCACTCGCCGATAACCGGCCACTATCGTATGAATGGTCCGAAGTCTCCGGTCCCTCGGCTCTTCGCTGGGACTCACAAACTTCAGCCACTCCAACCGTCGATGGACTGGTGTTCGGCTCTTATCAGATCCGTCTGAGAGCGACCGACAGCAGCGGGCAATCCTCCACGTCGACTGTGAAGTATGGGGCAGTCCGCACCGACGATCACGACGTCGTAATCAACGACGACCCGAACGTCACGAAGCTTCTCGGTCCAATGCTCCGTCTGGGAGCGAACCCGTGGCCGTACTTCGATCGCCGGCATCGCGGTTTGGCAGACTTCTTCGGCGGATTGCAAGACAAGCAGTACGCTGAATCGTGGAACACAGCGTTGCGCGGCTCAATCATCTTGAAGAAGGGAAGCACGCTGGTAACGGGACGCGACACTGCGTTCCGATCGGATCTCTGTTCTGCCGCGGAGGGACAATCTAACGCCACTCTCGTGGTTTGGTATGCGATTGCGGGGGCGAACGGCAAGACCGGCCACCGTCCTTACGAGGTCGCGTCCTGCGAGAGCGATACAGTGCTCAGGCTCAAGCAAGCTTACGCGCAAGCGGACGGAGGAGGCTTGAAATATTCGCGCATGGACGAGAGCGCCGTTGGTACGTGGATTAATGGGAGCACTAACGCCAACTACTACGACAATGTACTCGCGTTCTACAGCCTTTATTACCGTTCTGGAATTGACGACTACCTGAAATTCGCACGCACGCTGGCGGATCGTTGGTGGGATATGCCGTGGATCGATGGGGGGCGCTCCGCCTCGGACGATAACGGCAGTACCTACCTGTTTCCACGGGTGAAGGCACTCACCGGGCTAGTGGCCCGAGCGCTGGATGGCCGTCCGGAGATGTGGTCGGGCCTTCGCGCTCTGGCGGACTCCGATTATGGCGTCTGGCTGAATAAGCGCGAGATGGCGGACATGCGCGAAGAAGCGTATGCAACCGCTTACGCGTCCTTAATTGCTCTGTTCGATCCCGATGCGGCTTCCCGGGCGAAACACAAAGCAGCGGTGTTGCGCGCCTTGAACACGCACTGGGCTCCCAATCAGCTTGCCGACAAAAGCTGGAAAAACCCGTCTTTCGGATACGCAAGTTGGAACGGCTCGAAAGGGACGGTGAAAGTAGAGCAGGGCTCGACTAGGGTTGTCGGAACAGGTACCGAGTGGCGCTCCGAGTGGTTCACTAATAACGCGTTCTGGACGGCGAACGGCGACCAGAGTCATGGCGACAGAACCGCTTACACGCCCCGCTACGTTTCGTCGACGGAACTCGCACTGGATCGGCCTTACGAAGGTCCTACCGCCAGCGGCCGCGCTTGGCAATTAAGCAACATCGTCGGCTCAGGCACCGAGCCATTCCTGCTCGGGCTGGTCGCCGGGGCGTTTCGGTACGCCTACGCAGCAACAGATGACCCGCGGCCGCGCCAATTCCTTATTGATATCGCCGAGTGGATAACTCGCGAAGGGATCCGCCCATCTACGCGAGGCCTCTGGTACGCACGGGGGTTCCCCAACTGCGAACCGATTCGCGACGGTAACCAATGGTGTGCCTCGGAGTCGATCGACGAGAGCCGGGCCCTGGCCGGGCCGGTCGTCAATGCTTACTCCTGGGCATACATTCTAAGTAAGAACCCCGCGATTAAAGCCGCGGGTGATCGCCTCTATGGAGCCATGTACGGCAAGGATGGCGGTGCCGACTCCGACGGTCATTACGTTCGGGCGATAGATGCCGGCGAGTGGGACGAACAAGTCAAAAAAGCTAAAGATTTCGGGTTCTTCTTTGGCTGGGGCTTCGGCGCGTGTTGGCCCGCGGCCCGACTTACGGAATAGCTTTTCGTAATTCGCTGCGAACCAATGCGGAGGTGAACTCTCTCGTCAGCCGGTTGTGCAAGCGCCGCAAACCGCGGATAGGAACGGGATCGAGTTGGCGGAGCCCGAAACCGCTTTCCCGAACCAAGCGTGTAAACCGTTGGATGGTCATCCGATTCAGCCCGTTCTCTACTTCCTCGTACCGAGTAGCGCCGTCCGTTTTGAACTGCGATCGCCACTGGAGAATCGCTCTCTCCTTCAGGACCATATGCGACCAAGGAAAGAGCACGATGTGAGACCCGAGGGGGTGATACCAGGGAGGCCCAAAAGAGACCAGCACGCAACCGTTGGGAGTCAGGAGATCGTGCATGGTTTGCAAAATTAAATCCGGCTCCGGGTAATGTTCGAACGCATCCAGGCTGATGATTACGTCCACCGAGCCGGGAGGCACGCGATCCGAAAACATGCCCTCCCGCATAACGCCGGCAGCCTGCGCACGAGCTTTGGCTCGCGTCAACGATTGCTGATTAATATCCACTCCGCATACCGATTGAGCTATGCCCCGTTGCGCAATTTCGATGACTTCCGCGCCGTCGCCGCAGCCGAAGTCGAGAACGCGCTTGCCTTCAAGATGTTTCCAAACGTCCTGTCCAAGACAAGCTTCGAGTTTTGATTTTCCCTCGTAGAAATTAGTCTCGTGACTCGAGAATGAGTAGCGCTTCAAGATTGCGCTAGCGAGTCTGCCTCCGATCACCACAGGCCAAGCCCTCTTATTTCTGCGCGAGCGACTCGCACGCGCGATTCAAATTGGTCGAAGATTGGGGAAGCGTTCTCCGCTCGAGCCAGCGCTCGAGCACCAGAAGGTTCCAAAGCTGCAGAGGCACGTGGCCCTTCTGCTTGCTCTCCGCCAGCGCGGCCTGGAGACGTCCGGGTTGAATCCAACCTTCCTTTTCGAGCAGGGTGGATCCGGCGAGGCGCTCCAGCCCGCCGCTCCAACGCCCGGCTAACCATCGTTCGACGGGGACGGTAAACCCCTGCTTGCGGCGTTTAGCGACATGCTCACCCACTCGCCGGCGTACGATCTCGCGCAGAATTGACTTGGATTGTCCCCCGTGAAACCGCAGCGAAAATGGCAGCGAAGAGGCGAACTCCCAGAGATGCTGATCAAGCAAAGGGGATCTCGCCTCGATCGCGTGGTACATCGTTCCGCTGTCCACCTTGGGCATGAACTCGCTCGTAAAGTGCAGCTTGCGATGGAACTGGAGTACATCGCTTAGCAGACGGCGGGCCGAGTCGAAACTCGACTCCATGCCGCGCATTGCCAGGGGAATCCCGGCGAGGCGCTCTCCGAGTAGGGAACGGCGCTCAAACCAGGGAAGGCCGTTATGCGCTCGGGCATGACCGCTCAGGCCGAAGGTCGAATAGTCGAGGAAGCTCCTCACGCGGCGCAGCGGTCCCCACGAGGGTACCCCCGGCCGGATGGCGGTCCATGCCGGAACCGCGGCAGCGGGCAAAGATTGGGCAAAGCGCTGCGCCATCCAGGCGTTCCGCATGAACGGATAGCCCAGGAACACATCGTCCCCGCCATCACCGGTCAACAGAACGGTAGCTGAGGACTTGACCGCTCGCGAAACGAGCAACATACCTTGCGCCGACGGGGACGCAAACGGCTCGCTGAACGCCTCGATCAACTCGTCGATCAAGTCCGGGCCGTTCTCGGGGAGCGCGACAACGCGATGCGGAATCCCGATTCTTCGGGCGGTCTCCGCAGCCGCCACGGTTTCGTCTTCCGCATCGCCTGGTGCGGCTACAGTGAAAGCCGTAATGTTGGCATTGAGCTTCGCCATGGCCCAGCAAATCAGCGTTGAGTCCACGCCGCCGCTGAGGAGAACCCCTAGAGGAACATCCGCCGACAAGCGTAAACGGACGGACTCGATGAGCAGCGATTCAGTCTCTTCGACCGCTTCCTCGAACGTGACGGCTGACGTGCCTTCCACGGGAATGGACCAGTAGCACCGCTCGGAGATTATGCCATTGCGCCATTCGAGAATCGTAGCGGGCGGCAGCTTTCGCACGCCCTGGAAAATCGCGCGATCGTCGGTAACAAACCCGTATTCCAGAAACTCGAGGACGGATTGAGAGTCGACCGCATCTGTCAGGCCTGCCGATCGTAGCGCGTCGATGGTGGAAGCAAAGGCGATTTGGCGATTGCGCGAACGGAATACGAGCGGCTTCACCCCTAACCGATCGCGGACCAGGAATAATGTCCCGGCGCGCTCGTCCCATATTCCGAAGGCGAACATTCCGCGCGTTCGCCGGACGAGTTCATCGATCCCCCACGCGCGGTATCCCTCGAGAAGGACTTCGGTATCGCACTCCGAGTGAAAGGACGCCCCGAGCGCCTCCAATTCAACGCGAAGCTCGCGGAAGTTGTAGATGCAGCCGTTAAAGACCAGGCCAATCTGCCCATCCGCCGAGAGCATCGGCTGATGTCCGGCTTCACTTAAATCCAGAATGGCGAGCCGGCGATGTCCAAGCGTGACGAAAGGCCAGCTGGCTAGACCTTCTCCGTCAGGCCCGCGCCGTTCCAGAGCCGACACCATGGTGCGGGTCGCGCGACGGGCTAGATCCGGCTCATCAATCGCGACAACTCCTGCTATCCCGCACATAAGAATATTGTTTCACGGCAAAGCGCCATTTGCTTTGGTACTCCAGTTTGTGCGTACTAGCACCTGATACTCGCGGCCGGAAAGCCGCTAAACTGGGTGTGCGTGACCGTTACGGAAGCTCTCAAGGTACTCCGACTCGTACCGAAGGAGCAACAATCTTTCCAAGCGTCGCTTGCCTGCGGGTTCACTCCGCTGCACCTTCAGTTGTTTCTGAACGCGCATTTGCAAGAGCGGCTTCCTGCACGGAATGTCGTGCTGACTACAGGCATTTACGGGAGTCTCGCGGCGACTCTGGAGGAAGCGGAGCGCTTTGAGGGACAGGCAGTTGCGTGCGCCTGCGAGTGGGCGGATCTAGACCCTCGCTTGGGCTACAGGGAGGGCGGCGCGTGGAGTTTAGACGCAATTCAGGACATCATTACGCGCTCCCGGCACATGCTCGACCGGATCCGGACGGCGATCAGCCGAATCCCAGCCGGAGTTGTCGTGGCGGTGTCGCTTCCGACACTTCCGCTTCCCCCGCTGTTCCACACCTCGGGCTGGGAGGCTGGCGAGGAGGAGTTGCTGCTCGATCAGAGTTTGGCGGAGTTTGGCGCGAGGTTGACCGAACGAAAGGGCACCAGGATTGTGAATGGGCGGCGCTTGCTCGAGGAATCTCCTTTAGCAGGCAGGCTCGATGTGAAATCCGATTTCGCGACAGGGCTGCCCTATACGATCAGTCATGCGGACGCATTGGCCGCGGCTTTGGCGCTCCTGCTCGTCCCCCCGTCCCCGAAGAAGGGAGTGATCTCTGACCTGGACGACACATTGTGGAGCGGTCTGGTGGGGGAAATTGGTCCGGAAGCAGTGAGTTGGGATCTCGCCAGTCACCACCAGATCCACGGCGTTTACCAGAAACTGCTTGGTTCGCTAGCGGATTCCGGAGTGATGGTCGGAGTCGCGAGCAAGAACGATCCCGCCGTAGTGGAACAGGCGCTTCGCCGCGAGGATCTGCTGATTCAAGCTGACCGGATTTTCCCCATCGAGGTGCACTGGGACGCCAAGTCGGGATCGGTCGGCCGCATTCTTCAGCGCTGGAATGTGGGAGCCGACGCGGTGGTGTTCGTCGACGACAGCCCCATGGAACTGGCCGAGGTTGCAGCCAAATATCCGGACATCACCTGTCTCCAATTCCCGCGAAACGACCTGCGCGCGGCTCTCACACTGTTGCGGACTTTGCGCGACCTGTGCGGAAAGGATCGGGTTTCAGAAGATGATGCGCTCCGGCTCGCCAGCATTCGCCGTTCTGCGGATTTCGACCGGGAGTCGCAGGACCATTCTTCTCCGGAGACTTTTCTTCAGGAGGCGGATTCAGAAGTGACCTTGAATTTCGAGGCCGGCTGGGAAGATAGCCGAGCACTCGAACTGGTGAACAAGACCAATCAATTCAACATCAACGGATGCCGCTATACCGAACGCGACTGGCAGGCCAAGCTGTCGCGTCCCGATGCGTTTCTCCTCACTGTCACCTATAAGGACCGTTTCGCGCCGTTGGGAAAGATCGGAGTAATTGCGGGAAGGCGCATGGGCGCCACCGCCGTGATTGAAACATGGGTCATGAGTTGCCGCGCTTTCGCGCGCCGAATCGAATATCAATGCGCTCAGACGTTGTTTGAACGATTCGGGCTGAACGAAATGTTAATCGAGTTCGCTCCTACCCCGAAGAACGGCCCGGCCCGGGACTTCTTCGCGGCTCTTTGCGGTGAGCGGCCGCACGGCGCTTTCTCCCTTACATATTCGGATTTTCAGGAGAAATGCCCCCCCTTGTACCACCATGTTTCCGAGGTAGCGAGAGCTCAAACGAACGGATGACGGCCTACAGCGTTCAGACTGGCACCGCACCTCAAACGCAGTACCTTCCGCCCTGGATGAAAGCAAAGCCGGGGGAAGAAGCGGGCAATTCCGATTTCATCCATCGTATCGGGATGTGGAGCGCGCTGATTCTCATCTTTCTCCGTTTCAGCTTCTTGCATGAGACGTTTACTTACTACACCGGCGTAAACACCTTCGTCCTTTATATCTTCGGACCCATCGCGCTGTTCAGTTTTGCGCTCACGGGGGGAATTCGGAGAACCTTTAACGAGCGTACCGGGAAATATTGGCTGGGTTTCTTAGCGTGTATGGCTCTGGCGGTGCCCTTCAGTTCATGGGCTGGCGGATCCACCATCCATCTGTACACCTACCTCCGTACGGACTTTCCAATGTTGCTGGTGGCGGCTGGGATCGCCAGAACCTGGACCGAATGCCGAAAGATGCTCCTGGCTCTGTGCCTGGCCGGATTAGTGAATCTGGCGACTGCTCATCTGCTTCTGCATAACGAAGGCGGACGCATGTCGCTCGCTTCAGAAGGAATGATCAGCAACTCGAATGATCTAGCCGCTCATCTTCTTTTGGTATTGCCCTTTCTTCTCTACTACGTCATTCGACCGGGAACGAATATCGTGATTCGCGTGCTGCTGATGGCGGCGATCGGGAACGGATTGTTCCAGATTCTTCGTACGGCTTCCCGGGGTGCGCTGGTGGCGCTGGTGCTCACCAGCATCTTCGTTCTGATTCGCGGGTCGGCCCGGCAGCGGTTGGTGGTTGCGGTGGGAGCGCCGTTGGCGTTTCTGGCCGTGATTAGCATGCTTCCGACAGCCACCTGGCAGCGTTTGATGTCCTTTGGAGATAACGCGAACGCCTCGGAAGAGGCGATGGAGTCCACCGAGGCGAGACAGTATCTGCTGAAGCAAAGCCTGCTATTCACCCTGCAGCACCCGGTGTTTGGAGTGGGTCCGGGCCAATTCTCTTCTTACGAGGGCTCAAGCGCAACCAGTCAGGGCGAAGTGGGTAATTGGCACGAGACTCATAACTCGTACACGCAGGTATCCGCCGAATGCGGCATCCCGGCGGCTATCTTCTATGTGCTCGCGCTCGGCTCCACATTCGCCGTCTTGAGTCGAATACGAAAACACGCGATCTTACTTAAGAATCAGGAATTAGCCGCGGCTACTTTCTGCATCACGGTCGCTTTGGTGGCCTACTGCGTTGCAACGTTCTTCATCAGCTTCGCTTACCACTTCCAGCAACTCACCATTTCTGGTTTGGTAATGGTCATATGGACCGCGGTTCGGAATCAAAGGCCAAGTCCGGATGCTGCGGGAACAAAGACTGGCCTAACAGCGGGCTGGCGCGCGGCCGGGCAGCGAAGGTCGCTGCCAGATGCAAATCCCTCTCTGCTGCACGCTTCCGAATGAAGCCTTCCCGTCAGTTGTCTTTGCTGGTGGTCTCGCATAGCTATCCACCGGTGCTCGGCGGCTCGGAGGTAGAGTTGCAGCGGGTGTGCAAGTCACTTCTCGATCGCGGTCACAGCGTGCAGGTATTGTGTGCCGGATGTCCCCCAATGCCCCGGTTGAAGGAGTGGGTCGATACCGCGGGAATTCCTGTGCGGATCATCGGTCGGGGTCCGGTTCGCTGGCGCGATTTCTGTTTTGCCGCGGGCGTTGCCTGGGCCATTTTGAAAGACCGCCGAAAGTACGATGCAGTCTATTTTTTAATGCAGGGTCTCCATCTCGCAGCCGGGCTGCCCGTCGCGCGTCTTCGTGGCATTCCCGTTGTGATGAAGTTCTCCGGGAGCAGCATCATCACGATGCTGCAGGAGTCATGGCTGGGGCGTCTCGAAATCGGCATGCTCCGCCGCTGGGCCAAGCGAGTGATGTTTCTGAATGACGGTATGCGGAACGAAGCGCTTCGCGCCGGGCTCCCCGGAGAACAATTGGAGTGGATGCCTAACCCCGTGGACACTGCGCAATTCGCGCCCGTTACCTATCAGCAACAGGCCGCGATCCGCAGAGAACTGGACATCCCGGCGGACATGAAGGTTGCCCTCTTTGTCGGAAGGCTCGCGCCTGAAAAGGAACTCGCGGGACTCATTCGAGCATTTGCGCAACTGGATGACGATCAGGCGCAATTGATCTTAGTAGGTGAAGGACCGGAACGCCCTGCTCTGGAGCTCTGCGCCACGAATGCCGGATTGCGACCCCGTACAATCCGCTTTGCCGGCCGTGTACCGATCGAGTCGGTACCCAAATGGCTGGCCGCCAGCGATGTCTTCACACTGGTCTCTTCCAATGAAGGATTTCCTTGCTCGTTGTTGGAGGCCATGTCTTCCGGCATCGCTTCACTGGTAAGTGATATCCCGGCCAATCTACAATTGATCACGGACGATTCGAACGGTTTGATTGCCGAACAAGGAAATGAATCAGCGATCAGCGGCGCTTTAAAACGCCTGTTCTCGGACCCTCACTTGCGCGCGCGCCTCGGTACTGCGGCTCGTGCGGAAGTGGCCGGCAAATACTCCATGGAAGAGATCGCTATGCGGTACGAATCCGTTTTCGAGGAAGTTCTAAGCGCTTAGATGACTTTTTTTGCCGAGCTCAGCTTTGTCTTCGCGGCGTGCTTTATAGCCTATTCGCTGATTGGCTATCCTTTGCTGCTGTTTATCCTGGCGCGATGGCGATCCCGTCCGTTGAAGAAGCAGTTTGGGCCTCGGCGGGTCACGATCATTCTTCCCGTTCACAACGGCGAAAACTGGATTGGCGAGAAGCTCCGGTCCATTGCGCAACTCGATTACCCACGGGAACTGATCGAGATCCTGGTCTTGTCGGACGGGTCGACCGATCGAACAGAAGAGTTCGCCTCCCAATGTCCGGACGTGCAAGTTATCTCTTTGCCGAAGAGCGGCAAAGCGGCGGCGGTTAACCGGGGCATTGCGCAAGCTCGTGGCGAGATTCTCTTCTTCACCGATGTACGCCAGCCGCTCGCGCCGGATTGCCTTCGCGAATTGGTCGCCTGTTTTGGCGATCCGGATGTGGGCGGCGTTTGCGGCGAACTGATGATCTCGAACGGCTCGACGCAGGAAGAAGCGTCCGTGGGGCTTTACTGGCGCGTCGAGAAGTGGATTCGGACGCAGCTCAGCGGAATGGGCACGCTGCTGGTGGTCACGGGATGTCTGTATGCGATTCGGCGCGAACTGGCGGAGCAGATCCCGAGCGGAGCTTTGGGGGACGACATCTTCATGCCCCAAGCCATCCTCCGCAAAGGGTACCGGGTGGTCTTCAACCCCGCGGCAAAGGCCTTTGACTACCCTACGGCTCGCGAGGTGGAGTTCGGGCGGAAAGTCCGTACTCTCGCCGCACTTTATCAATTCTTGGGACGCTTCGGCTTGGGCGCTTATCCCTTCCACTTCTTCTCCTACAAAGTCACGCGATTGCTGCTGCCCTACATGCTTGCAATAGTGGCGGTGGCCAGCTTTTTTTTACCGGCCCCTTTTGCCGCAATCGCGGTAGGGGCTCAAGTACTGTTCTACGGCCTGGCTGCTTTGGACCGGATGATTCCTGAAGGCTCAACGCTGAAACGCGCCTTTGCAACGGTGCACACCTTTTGCATGCTGATGACGGCATCGTTGTGCGCGGCCTCAGTCCTGTTCGTTCCTTCGGCGCAACTCTGGAAGCCAACCCGGGTGACCCGAAAGTTATCGGGGTGATGCGCACGCTGTTCGTTTCGCCGCGCCAGTGCTGGCCGGCGATCAGCGGAGCGAAGCTTCGCGACTACCATTTCGCGCGGGCGCTCGGCGCACGATCGGAGTTGACCTACGTCTACTACGCCGATCCGGGGAGCGCTCCACTTACTAAACAGCATTTGCCGTTCGCCAAAGAGATCATTGCCGTGCCCCGACCTCGGAGCTATAGCCCCGCTAAACTGCTGCAAGGTCTGCTCGGCCGCTTTCCCCTGTCGGTCATCAACTATCAATCCGCGCCTATGAACGCTGCGTTGGAGCGCTTGTTCCGCCAAGCGGATTTCGACGTCGTTCATCTGGATGCGACGCAGCTTGCGGGGTTTGCCGGCCTAATCGAGCGGTTCAACCCGCGAGCTCAGGTGGTGTACGACTGGCATAACATCGAATCCGAACTGCTGTACCGCTACGCCGAGAGCTCCTCTTCGTTGCGACGCAAGTTTTACGCGCGAATGACGGCATCCCGAATGGAAGAACTGGAGACCAGGCTTCTTGAAAGCCGGGCGGCACACCTTCTGTGCAGCGAACGCGAGTTGGCGCGGGTGAAGGCGCGAGTCCCGCTGTGCCGCGCCTCCGTGATCGAGAATGGGGTCGATACAAGTCGATATGATCCCGCGATTCCGGCCGGAAGCCCGCGAAGCCGCATCCTGTTTGTCGGCTTGATGGCTTATCACGCCAACGCCGACGCCGCGATCTGGTTTGCCCGCGACGTATGGCCTACAATCCGGGAGCGCTTGGCGGGATTTACGTTCACAATCGTCGGTGCGAATCCGGGAGAATCGGTGCTAGCCTTGCGTTCTGAGCCAGCAGTGGAGGTCACTGGCACTGTGCCCGATGTGCGTCCTTTCTATGAGGACGCTTTCGCCGTCGTAGTCCCCCTGCGCACCGGCAGCGGCACGAGGCTGAAGATTCTGGAGGCGATGGCAGCGGGCGTTCCCGTGATCTCGACTCCGCTTGGCGCGGAAGGTTTACATGTCTCTCCCGGTCGGGATCTTCTTGTAGCGAATAAACCGGAAGACTGGCATCCCCTGCTGTTGTCCCTCCGCGACCAAAGCCGCTGGAGTTCGATCGCGAGTTCCGCCCGATCGCTGGTGAAAAATTGCTACGACTGGAAGATCATAGGTGATCATCTTCTCAATACTTACGCGGACTTCATTGGGAGCAATCCAAGATGAGCCCGGGATCGCAACCGGCCCTTCGCGTGTTGGCCGTGATGGAAGGGCTTTCCGTTACCGGTCCCGCTAAGAACCTGTTTGCTTTCGCGCAACAGGTGCGAAGCCATCGCACGCGGC
Organism: Bryobacterales bacterium; assembly: GCA_963738525.1. Taxonomy (GTDB): domain Bacteria; phylum Acidobacteriota; class Terriglobia; order Bryobacterales; family Bryobacteraceae; genus Bog-113. The sequence continues at coordinate 220,156 of CAVTXC010000015.1, read as the reverse complement.
CAGTCGACCTTTCGCTCGTGACTTACCAGAGAGGACCTGACTCGAATGCCTTCATTGAAGGGGCCCGCAATGCGGGAATTCCGGTCGACGTCATTCGCGAGGAGCGCGCGTTCCAGCCTTCGATCCTCCGGGAATTGGCTCAGGTGGTCAATCTCCAGCAGCCGGATATCGTTCAAACGCACAATTTGAAATCCCATTTTCTGGCGCGGGTACTCGGTATTTACAAGGAGCGACCTTGGATCGCTTTCCACCATGGCTACGTGGCGACCGACGCGAAAGTCCACCTGTACAACCAGTTGGATCGTTGGTCTCTCCGCAAAGCGGATCGGCTCATCACCGTTTGTGAACCGTTTGCCGAGCATCTTCGCGGAATCGGGGTGAAGGCCGATCGCATTCAGGTCCGCCATAATATGATCCGGCCGTTTCGCCGCCCCGATCCAGCCGACGTGGAGCAGCTCCGGACCGAACTGTCGATTCATCCCGACACAAGGGTGATCTTCTGCGCAGGGCGTCTTTCCAAAGAGAAGGGCCACCTAGATCTCATCGAAGCTATTGGGAGATTGAGCCGCAATCCTGCAGTGGGACCTTTTCGTCTGGTCATCGCCGGCATTGGTCCGGAGGGCGCGGCAATTGAACAGCGCTGCCGGGAGCTCATGATCGAATCCAAAGTTCAGCTTGTCGGGCTTCAGCCGGAGATCGCTCGGTACTACGCTTTAGCCGATCTAATGGTGCTTCCCTCCCACAGCGAGGGCTCGCCAAATGTGCTGCTCGAAGCCATGGCTGCCGGTGTACCCACAGTCGCCACAGCTGTGGGTGGTGTACCCGAGATCGCGGAACACGAACGGAGCGCGCTGATTGTTCAGCGTGGCGACTTCCGGGCGATGGCCGACGCGATAGCCCGACTTATGCTTGACGAACCTTTGCGCGGCCGCCTTGCGCAAGGCGGACTTGAGGTGGTCTCACGCTTCACGCCGGATGCGTATTGCGAGTCAGTCCTCGGCATCTACGATCGCATGCTGCACGCGCGTCGCAGCTAAACCTTTACGATTTCCTCTACCGCTACCCGGCCTTTTCCAACGTTCGTGACTGGTTCTGCGGTCCCGAGCGCCCCCTGCAAGCGGGAGAGTTGAATAGAAAAGTCCGAGACCTCATGAACCGATACAGGCGCGCCTAACTCGACCATCTCCACGTTCGGCTTCGATACCGCCCACTCCACCTGCATTTCCACAAGATTCGGAACTATGGATCTGCCTGGCTTGGTCCAGCCCGAAACGCGATTGCGCCGGGCAAACAAGCTGAGAAGACCGATCATGGCGACTGAAGCAACATAGAGCGGAAATAGGTTCGGCGTCATGCCTCGATATACGGCGGGACGAGCCGAAAGCTTTAGGGTTCAGGCGAGAGGGTTTAGGCGAGTGTCAACATCCGCCGGACGCGATGGAGGAGGATGTAGGCATCTAACGAAAGCGAGATGTTCTTCAGGTAGTAGAGATCGTACTCAAGCGCGATCAGAGCGTCCGACGTTTCGCGTTCGGAATCCATATTGATCTGGCTCCAGCCGGTGAGCCCTGGCTTAACCGTGTATCGGTGCTCATAGAACGGAATGCGGTTCGCCAGCTCCTCTGACACTTCCATGCGGTTCGGACGTGGTCCTACCAGCGCCATCTCGCCGCGTAGCAGGTTCACCAAAGCCGGGAGAAGGTCGAGGTGAGTTTTTCGAAGGAAGCGACCGAGTTTAGTCAGTTCTGTGCGACTCGAACCCGGGACGGCTTTTTTAACCCGAAATCGCCGAAGCGAGAATGGGATCCCGCGATAGCCGATGCAAGTGATCGGATCCAGAATAGGGCCGCCCGTAGAGATCTTGACCAAGATGCCCAGCACGATCAGAATGGGCATCAGGAGAATGATTCCGACCAACGCCAGAATGTTGATGTAGATCGACTGCAGGGCCAGGCTGCCGGGACGGTGCACTAACGTTCTATCAAAAATAAACTGCGCCGGGAGAAATTCGCTCGAGCAGATCCGCGTGCACAAAATCTCGTACAAACGCGAACCTTCTTCAATGGACACGCCGCGACGCCGGAGAGCCAACAGTTCTTCGACCGGCATGCCGCCACCGCGCCGATCCGAACAGGCCACAACTACCCGGTCCGGCTTCAGTTCGGCAACAATGGTTTTGAGCTGTTCGGACGGGCCAAGATAGGACGCATTCAGAAGCTCTTCCGAAACGGGATCGCCCACGTAGCCAGCCAGGCGAAAACCCCGATCGGGTTTCTCGATGATCTTGCGCGTCAGTTCCTGTGCGAGAGAGCCGCTGCCCACGATCACAATATTCTGCTGTCCGAAGAGCTTCCAAAGAAATCCGCTGTATAGCATGCGCCACAGGAAAAACGCGGGGAAACCCACCAGAGTGGCTAGCAACACGACCCGCCGTGGCATTCCGAGGTTGGAATTGATATAGGCCAGCAAGGTCTGCATCACGAGCGACAGCCCGAAGACATGGGAAAGCTGGAGACTTAACGCTACCCGCGACGTGATGCGGACGGCTCGGTACAGCTCGTTGAAGTAGAGGCCGAAAACGAATACTGCAAGAAGCCAGCGCGATACGGAGCCATCCATGCCACTCATAGAGAAAAATGGGAGCTTTATCGGGCAGCAGGATGTATAAACAACCGGAATAAATCAGGCATCCTAGCAGGAAGTCGCAAACGAGGACACCTACGGTTGGCGCGGGAAAGATGGACAGCGCTCGCATGCGGGGAAAAGAGCTTACAAAACGCCTTCAGGCGCCATGGAACCGACTAGCTTGTTCTGCGCCGTTGCCGCCAGTTGACGCGCACGGAAGTGCTCTATCCGGGGCGCCATGGTGCCGTGGATAACATCCACAAAGGGACCAACGACTGCGGCCGAAATCGGCGAGTCAAAGCGCCGCGTCAGGTCGGCATATCCCGCAGGACCAAGCGGGACGCGAAGTCTCCATTCGGAGGGAACAATTGCGGATGGTTCCCGAACGTCGACGGCAGTCTCGAATACTCTGCTCTCTCCGATCGCCAATCGTTCACAGCGAAAACCACAGCGCCCCGCTGTGTCATGAAGAAGCTTCCAGCATTCCTCTTCGGTTTGAGCTTTAGCAATCTCCCGTTCGAAGGAGTGTAATTCGAGCTGCACCTTTAACGTCTTCTGAAAATCGCCGCTGAATAGCATCTTGCCGGCGACGGAAAACTCCGCGTAGCCGAGATACTGAATGCCTACCCAAGCGACCGCGCAAAACAGGATGGTGATCACCCCGCTGATGCGGTTACTCCGCACGGTGCTCTGCAGAAGCGAGAAACAAGCAACCAGGCTGCAAACCCCATAGACAATCAGCACCGCGCGGCGCGGGGTCAGACCACGGTCGAGCAACTTGTGATGGATGTGCCCACGATCGGGACTAAAGATCGGCTGACGTTTTAGCGCTCTCCGCATGATACAGAGGCAGGTGTCGAGCAGCGGAATGGAAAGCGCCATCAGCGGCGCTGTCATCCCGAGCAGCGTGGCAGATTTTTGAGTCCAGATAATCCCGAAACATCCCAGGAGGAACCCCAGAGACAAGCTGCCGGAATCACCGAGAAATATCGTGGCGGGATTGAAGTTGTAGCACAGAAATCCCAGCAGGCATCCCGCGAGAGGAAGTGTGGCGAGTGCCAGTGCAGGGCTTCCATGAACCAGGCTTGCAATGAAGATGGTCAACGTGGAGAATAGGCCGATACCGCCGGCCAGACCGTCCATGCCATCCACCAGATTGAACGCATTTGTACAGGCCAGCAGCCAAAGGATCGTGGCGGGATAGCTCCACCAGTCCTCGGTCGCCACCCCCACCACGATCAGCACACGGATGCCGGCGAAGTAGGCGATGGTTGCGCCCCCGAACTGTCCGATCAACTTCTGCCAGGGCTTAAGGCTGAACAAGTCGTCGATCACGCCAGTGGCGAAGATCACACCCGCCGCAGGCAAGAGACGCCAAACGAGGTAAAGATTATCGCGGAGTACGGAACCTTGAGGAGCCGGAGCGAATACAAAAGCGAGGGTGTAGGCTATCGCGATAGCAATGCCGCCCACCCGCGGAATCGGATATTTGTGCGCCTTCCGCCCGTTATCCGGCTTGTCTTCAACGCCGTAAGAGCGGAAAACATCCCGCATAATCGGCGTAAGAATCAGGGACAGTACGAAAGCAATACTTCCCAGCCAGAACAGCGAGCTGATAGTCGCTTTCATGTCCATATTTAGATTTCCAAGTTCCGAAAACACCCTGCTTTAGTTATCGGAAGATCTACTCCCGAGTATAGGCTGAAATATGCCTCTTCTCAATCGGGGGTTGTACGGAATGTCCTACCAGTGAAGCGAATTTAATCAACTGTCGCTCCCGTACGTAATTGATACCATAAAGGTTTCATACACAGCCATGGCGAATAAAGGATGGACGGACTACCTGTTGATCGACACGCAGTTCGATGAACAGGAAAAATTAGTCCGGCAAACAACCCGCGACTTTGTCGACGCGGAGGTAATGCCCCTCATCAGAGATGCTTATCGGGATGCAACGTTTCCCAGAAAGCTGATCCCGGAGATGGGCCGCCTTGGCTTTTTCGGAGCAAATCTCGAAGGGTACGGATGCGCTGGAATGAGCAACGTCGAGTACGGGCTCATCATGCAGGAAATCGAGCGCGGAGACTCCGGGTTGCGGAGCTTCGTCTCCGTTCAGGGCGCTCTTTGCATGTACCCTATTTGGAAATTCGGCTCCGAGGAGCACAAGCAGCGCTGGCTTCCGGCGCTTCAGTCCGGTGAAGCCATCGGGTGTTTCGGATTGACGGAGCCCGACTTCGGTTCAAACCCCGCTGGGATGCGAACCACCGCCGTGCGGGACAGTCAGCATTGGGTTCTGAATGGCGAGAAGACCTGGATTACAAATGGCACGCTCGCGGATATAGCAATCGTTTGGGCGCGTACCAGCGACGGCATCCGCGGGTTCTTGGTAGAAAAGGGTACGGCTGGGTATTCCACATCGGATATCCACGGTAAGTGGTCAATGCGCGCCTCGGTGACGTCGAGCCTCTCGTTTGCCGATTGCCGCATACCCTGCTGCAACGTGTTTCCGGAGATCCGCGGTCTCAAAGGGCCGCTCTCGTGTCTCTCACAGGCGCGCTTCGGCATCGGATGGGGTGTCCTCGGGGCGGCGATGGATTGCTTCGAAACAGCCAAAGATTATGTCGTCCTGCGCAAGCAGTTCGATGATCGCCCGCTTGCGTCGCATCAACTCGTGCAGGAAAAGCTGGCCCGCATGATCACCGAGATCACTAAGGCGCAGTTGTTAGCGCTGCAGTGCGGCCGGCTGAAGGATCAGGGCAAGCTAGAGCCAGCCCATATCTCGATGTTGAAGCGGAACAATGTCGCGATTGCGCTCGACGCCGCGAGGGATGCGCGCGATCTTCTCGGTGCCAATGGGATCACGGAAGAGTATCCTGTTATGCGCCATCTGTGCAATTTGGAAACAGTGAAGACATATGAGGGAACGGACCACATTCACACCCTCGTCATCGGCGAGCGAGTCACCGGCGTTCCCGCGTACCGTTAACGGGCCTACGTCCGTTCTCTACGCGCTGACCATCTTTCTCAGCGCGTTTCTGTTGTTTCAGCTGCAGCCTTTGGTCGCAAGAGAGATCCTGCCTTGGTTCGGGGGGTCGGCCGGCGTGTGGACCACGTGCATGCTGTTCTTCCAGTTAGCTCTGCTGGCCGGATATGGGTATGCGCACGTTGTGGTCAAACGGTTGACGCCCAAAACAGCTCACTGGACTCACGCGGGGCTCTTGTTAATCAGCGTACTGACTCTTCCTGTAATCCCGTCCACCTGGTGGAAGCCCCACGACGGTTCGCTGCCGATTTTGCGTATTCTGGTGCTGCTAACCGTAACCGTCGGCGCTCCCTATTGCCTGCTCGCGTCGACCAGTCCTCTACTGCAGAGTTGGTATGCGCGCTCCCGCGGATCCGGCATCCCGTACCGGTTCTTTGCTCTCTCCAACTTGGGATCGATGCTGGCGCTTCTAAGCTATCCGGTTGTAGTGGAGCCGCGCATTCCCTTGCGGGTGCAGGCGTGGTGCTGGTCTGCAGGCTATCTCGTATTTGCGGCTTTGTGCTTCGCTCTTTCTCGCGGATTTGGCCGGCACCTGAGTGTCATACCGGCGGAAGTCGAACCAACGGTCGACTTACCGCAAGTTCCGTCCCGTTCACGTTTCTCAATCTGGCTGGCACTGGCCGCATGTCCCTCCGCTCTCCTGCTAGCGGTCACGAATCACATTACCCAAAATGTGGCCGCGATTCCGTTCCTGTGGGTCTTGCCCCTTTCCTTATACCTGCTGAGCTTCATCCTCACTTTCGAGAGCACGCGTTGGTATCACCGCCGGACCTTTCTTGGACTTTTCGCCGTCTCGATCGGCGGCTTAGGTTACGCGGTGGCCGGACAGCTGAACATCCGGGACCTGCGCGTGTTGTTGCCGCTGTTTCTGACCGGACTTTTCATCTGCTGTATGGTGTGCCACGGAGAGTTGGTTCGGCGCAAACCGGATGTCCGGGAGTTGACGACGTTCTATCTTACCGTCGCGCTCGGAGGCGCGCTGGGAGGCCTTTTTGTCGCAGTGCTTGCTCCTACCCTGTTTCCCGCGCTGATTGAATTGCCCATCTTGCTGATAGCTACTGCCGGTCTGGTGATTGGACTCGCTTGGGGAGACCGGCCGACCAGTCACGATCGGAAGCGCGAGTTTGAGCGGGCTCAGTTCTGGCCGATCTGGATCGGGTCCATTGCCGCCGCGGTGTGGTTGGCTGGTTACCTCGTCCAAGAGGAACGGCATCTGTTCCAAGCGGCGCATCTGCTTACGCGCAATTTTTACGGTGCACTGCGGGTGACCGACGACGACGAACTAGGGATCCGTGAACTGACCCACGGCACCATCAATCACGGTGAACAGTATCTGGATCCGGATGACCGGCGTCAGCCGATCACGTACTACGCCCCGCAAACGGGAATCGGCCGTTTGATGAAATCCGTCCGCCAGCGTGGGCCTTTTCGCCTGGGCGTGATTGGACTCGGAACCGGCACCATGGCAGCCTTCGGACGGAGTGGAGACGCCGTTCGTTTTTACGAGATCAATCCATTAGACGTTTCCATCGCAAACTCCGAGTTCACTTATCTTCGGGACTCTCCCGCGGCACATCAGATCGTCGTTGGTGACGCCCGTCTTTCCCTCGAGCGGGAACCCGACCAGCACTTCGACGTGCTTGTCGTGGATGCGTTCTCGGGAGATTCCATTCCGGTCCATCTCCTCACACGCGAGGCGTTTCAGGTGTACTGGCGCCACTTGAAGCCGGATGGAACGCTTGCGGTTCACACGTCGAACAAGTACTTGAACCTGGCGCCGCCGGTTGCGTTGCTGGCGCAAGAATCGGGCCGCGAAGCACACCTGATCGAGAACAAGCGCGACGACGCGACGCGCACATTCTCCTCGGATTGGATCCTGGTGGGTCAAAACGAAGGCGAGCGCTACCAGTGGATCAAGGACGCCGAGACAGTGATTGCTGTCCCACCCGGGTTGCGGGTGTGGACCGATGACTTCAGCAATCTATGGCAGGTGCTGCGCTGAGCAGCCTATAGAATTTCGGCGCCCCCGCCGAAGAATGGGGCAGATGGCAGTGTTTCTCCGGCAAGCGATCCTCTGTTTCGTCGCGCTCCCCGTAATGGGGAGCAGCTTTCATTTTCAGTCGCCAGTCTGCGGCTCCGCGGGAGCGGGAGCTCTTCTCACCGGACAAGCTACGCTCGCGGTCTCCGGGGTTCCGGGTCCGGCCATTCGAGTGGTCTACTCGATGGGCTCTCATCGCATAGGTACAGAGAACACTCCGCCATTCGCTTTCGGTTGGAACTCCGCGATCGCCATGGATGGGGACTCCGCTATCCAAGCAGTCGCGTACAACGCGGCCGGCCTCGGGATCGCATCCGCAGAGTGTCTGGTGCGGATCAGCAATCGCCAGGCGTCGTTAACCGTGAATAGCCCGGATCTGACGCAGGACTTATCGGGAGTCGTTTCCGTGTCGGTAACAGGAAGCGATGCGATTGCGTTTCCGGCAGTCTGGACATTGAACGTCGATGGAGAACAACAATCCGTCATTTGGACCGACAACACCTGGCAGACTCCGCTCACCGTCTCGTTCCAACTGGATACAACGCGCTTCGCAAACGGCTCGCACGAGCTTCATATTTCGATGAACTCACGCACCGGGCCCGTGAACCCGCAGTGGGTGAACTGGCGGGGGATGGTGAACCGGGTAGTGCAGTTCCAGAACGGCCACACGTGGATGGACGTTGTCCCTTCCATGCAGAACGTATACCTGAGCCCGGGCGCCCAGACGCAACTGGGCTGCACGAGGTTGTACACGGATGGCGTCAACAGCGCTTGCGGGGCACCGACCTACTCGTCTCAAGATTTCGGAATTGCGCAAATCGGGCCGTCAGGCACGTTGACTGCTGCGAGCGCGGGTTTCACTCGCGTTACGGTAGGTGACGGCGCCAAGAGCGCCACGGCTCGCATTTGGGTGGACACCGATCACCACATCCCACACTTTGCCGGGAATGGGGAGATGCGCCGCGGCTACCTGCCTGGCTCAAGCCTGTTTGTGATCGCACCGTTCTTTCTGGATGCCAATGTTCTGTCCGGAGATGTCGGGCTGCAGCAGCAGATGTCTCGGGACGGGGTCAATACACTCACGTTCGGGATCTATCAGAACCCGTGGAACACGACCACATCTTTCGCGGATTGGCAGGCAAGCTATGACCAGGTTGTAGCTCCCAAGATGGCCTGGGCGGCGCAGAACGGATTCCATCTGCTGCTCACCGGAGACGACATATTCCGCCGCATCGGCGGTGACGCTTGGTTCACGCTCAACTGGCCACATGCTCCCGAGGCTGTGCAGTATGCGATGCGCAAGTTTCTCGAGAGTGGTGTCGGAATTGGGGTTGAGGGCATCGATGAAGCGAGTTCGATTTGGGGACCTCGCCCGGTGCCGGAGGGAAGAATCGGGCAGGCTCCTTACGTCTTCGATCAGGTCAATTGCCAGGCGGGTTTATGCACCGTTCACTGGCCTTCGAATCCACTTCCAACCGGGGCAGCCTTCGCCTTATCAGGCTCGTCAACGCCGGCTCTCGATACCGCTGCGGGATCGCTCTTTACGGTGTCTCAAGCGACGAGCGATGGATTTCAGTTTACTTCGCAAGGCTCTGTGACCGGCAAGTCTACCCAAGCATGCGACCCGGGGCTCGAGTATCTCTGGTTTGCTGGCAACTCGTGTTCAGGTGGAAGCGTCTGCAATCCGCAGGTTCCGAACAACGCGTTAGCCACAATACGTAGCTGGATGAATGGAGGTGGCGGCAACGGCGTTCATATGGCCTTTCCCCCTCTGGCAGTCGACGCACCCACGGTTCATGGAGCGTGGATGGGACCGGGGAGCATCAGCGACTACGCTTCCAACTACTTCAGTTCGGTCAAGACTCGCACCACCTATCCTTGGTCGGAAGGGATTCAGGAGATGGTCTCTTCACTGACACAGCAATTCGAAGATCGGCAGCCGTACCTGATGCTGGACAGACCGCAATTGATGCTGGTCAGTCTAGCCGGTCCGTCCTACACGAAGGAGGCTCCTGCGGCGGCCACGTACCAGGCAGGCACGGATCTGTTGGATGAGCCCGGTGTCGGGCCTGACCACGTAAGCGCGGTGATGATGACCGCCGCGGCACTGGGCGGAGCGGGGGTCCGGCTCTACTACTTCGAACCGCCCTCGAATCTGCAATCCCGCATGGGGGCGCGTGTGGGTACCCAGCTTCAAACCGGATCGAATCCGATGAATCTGCAGAGCGACTCGTGGCAAGCGATGAGCTACGCGGCAACCCTGCTCGGCGGAGTGCTCCAACCCTATCTTCTGGGGACGGCGGGAAACTCACCTGCGTACGGCCGCAACATCGTGACCGCGGTCCGTTCGAGCGGCCACGGAATGATGCTGATGGTGGTGAATGGAAATGATTGGGCACGAACGATCCCGGTCGATTTCCGGCCATACCTGACATCAGGCGGAACTACCGAGTATCGGCTACGCTCGACTGGGGTTACGAGCTCTGTGCTCAACGCTGGGATGCGCAGGCAGACAGTCACCCTCGGCCCCGGTGAGACCGTTGTGTATCTCTTTCCGAATGGTGCGGGCGCACAAATAAGCCGTGCCAACTCCCTGTTTTGACCCCTTCTTAGAAAGGGTGGGAGCCAACCGAACGCCTTTAGGAGTCACCCACCGGAGACCGGCGGGAACTAGCACACCAGCGCTGCTTGAGCCAGCCCCCTGCATTTTTGAGTATCGGATCAAAAATGAGGAGCCAACACGAGCCTAAGAGCACGCCCTTGTCTATGATAGCGTTTTGGGACCTCTAAATGCTCTCTTCTTAATGTGACGAGAAATGCTTCAGCCTTGGTCTTGATCGCCGCCGTAGTGGGCATCGGGCTGATTGCCGCAGGGCGCGATACGGGGACGGGGGCCGACGGGAAGCCGAACTTCTCCGGAAATTGGGAGCTGAACGTTTCCAAATCCAAATTCGGGAAGTCGCCAAAGCCCACGCGGATGACGCTCCAGGCGGTCCGACATGGAGAAGTGCTGCATGCCGTGCAAACGACTTACGATCAGGCGGGCGGTCCGAACGCCGTCGAAGGCGACTGGTTTCTCGATGCAAAGGAACATCCGCTGGGCTCAGATGGCGCGATGACGTCCATGAGCAAGTGGGATGGAAAGACACTCGTTAGTGAGCGGAAGTCCAAAGACAACAGCTACGACGAGGTCATCCATCTGACTTTGTCGGCCGACGGACGCACCGCTACGGAAGAGATCAAGCTGAAGAGCCCGAACGGGAACAACACTAGCACGCTGGTTTGGGACCGCAGATAGGCCGTTTACGCGGGCTTGTGGGCTTGCTGGAAGCGCCACGCGGTTTCTACGTTCCTAGCGAGATCTCCGAATTGCGGTTTCCAGCCGAGCTGCGTCTGCAGCTTCTGCGAATCCGCCACCAGTTCGGGCGGATCGCCTTCGCGACGGGGGCCAATCGTGTAGGGCACCTTCTGTCCCGTTACGTGCTCCACAGCGTCAATCACCTGCTTCACTGAGACACCCTGGCCGGTACCCACGTTGAACTTGTCGGACTTCCCTCCGCCCAACAGGTGACCGAGTGCAGCCAAGTGGGCGCGAGCTAGATCGGTCACATGGATGTAGTCGCGGATGCAGGTACCGTCGGGAGTGGGGTAGTCGCCACCGTATAGGGTGATTGGTTTGCCGGTTTGGACGGCCTGAAACAAGAGCGGGATAAGGTGGGTTTCCGGCTTGTGCTCCTCGCCGCGGCGGCCGGCCGGGTCGGCGCCCGAAGCATTGAAGTACCGAAGACAGACATTGCGGAAGCCATAGATCTGGTCGAACCAGCCGAGGATCTTCTCGACCATCACCTTCGACTCGCCGTAGACGTTGACGGGGGCGTAGGGGAAGTCCTCTTTGATGGGCACCTTCTCGGGCATCCCGTAGACGGCGGCCGTTGAGGAGAAGACGAGCTTCTTGACGCCGGTTTTGACCATCGCTTCGAAGAGCGAGAGGGAACCGGCGACGTTGTTGTCGAAGTAGATCTCCGGACGTTTCATCGACTCGCCTACCGAGATGAACGCGGCGAAATGGATCACCGCGTCGGTGGGAGCTTCACGAAGGACCTTCTCGACGGCGGCCGTATCGCGGAGGGTGACCTCCCTTAGGCGTCCGGTCTCGACGTTGTGGCGGTACCCGTAGGAGAGGTCGTCGATGACCGTAACGTCGTAGCCCTCCTCGAGCAGTTCGAGAACGGTATGGCTCCCAATGTAACCAGCACCTCCAGAGACTACGATCCGTTTGCCTTCGCCGGGTTTACTCACAGAGCGATTCTATCGAACAGCCCGGCGGTAGAGGATGGTTGTGCGGGTTCGGGCGAACTCCTGGTAATTGGCCAACCAGGGGCGGAGCTCCGGATAGTTCTGCATGGCGAGGCGCGGGTTATAGAGACTGAGCCCGTCGGCAATGAAGTCGGGCTTTGATCGGGCGAGTTCACGGCGCGATTCCGCCGTGGTCGCCAAGGCGACCGGCTGGGACTGGGCCAAGTGGCGGTCCGCGGGGACGCCGGTCATAGCCTGGGAGTCCAGGTAGCGCGAAGCGGCGCGCATTCCGGTGTAGACAAAGATGTCCGGCCGGTACCCCCAAACGTAGAGCGTTGTGCAACATTGTGCACGCTTTTCAATCTCCTGGGCGGCGGCCAATGAATCCCGATCCATGGCCAAATCGGGCCAATCCGGTTGTGCATGAAGCGCCAGCAAGAGGTAGCGCGGTCCAAAACGCACAAACGGAATGAGGAACAAAGCCAATGCCGCTAGCCGAACCAGACTGCTGATCGAACGGAATTTGTGCGGAACAAAGCCATTGTGCGGAACAAAGCCACTGTGCGGAACAAAGCCACGCGCCGCCAGGATGACTAGCGCTGGAAGTAGCTGAAAATAGTAGCGCGGGAAGAATCGCGCGCCCATAGCCACGCCGGCCAGCGATAGACCTAACCAGATAAACCACTTCCATCGTCCGCCCCATTTTGTGCGGAACAAAGCCAACCCGGCGCCGAGAAGCAGGGCGAGGTGGAATCCGGCCCAGTTCAGCGTCCGGACTACCCCGTTGAGGAGTGGGTGAGCCACGTGAGAACTCTCCGCATAAGCGGCAGGCCAGACCCAGACCTGATTCACGTAGGCGGGCCACGACCCTGTTACCCAGAGCACAAGCGCGGCGGTGCCAATTGGCGAAACAAAGCCAAGGGTCAGAGGCAGGATCGCGGGCCAGACAAATAGGGCGCAGGAGACCAGGACGAAGGCGGCCTTCACGTTGGTCAGGAATCCGATTCCGGCGCACAGACCGCTCAGGAATGCCCTGCCCCGGTAGGCCAAGTAGACGGCGAGAAGGTGAGGCAGGAGCAGCAGGAGATCCGCGGCTAGGGGGAGCACCGCCGAGGGGATGTCGAAAGTGAGTGCGAAGCCGAGCAGACCGGCTGCCCACAGACCCTCACGTTCGCCCCAGAGGCGGCCGAATTTCCAGGCGACGAAACAGCAGGCGAAGCAGTATAGGGTGCCAAAAAAGCGCAGAACAAAGCCAATCCGGGCACCCCACAGAAGGTAGGCCAAAACGACCAGCGGGGGTTTATCAAACCAGATGTCGCGGTATAGAGCCTTGCCGTAAAGCATTTGCTTGGCGGCCGCGAGCGGCAGGTCTTCTTCGGTCCAAAGGACGCCAGAATGACAGAGGTGGGCGGCGAGGAGCGTTAGAAACAGGACAGCAAAGAACAGCCGCGTTCGCACTAGCCGATAGTAGCTGGGGCAAAGATAAAGCGAAGATGGCGGATGTCGCGGACGAAGTCGCGTTTCAGCCCTAGGTGCAGCGCACTGGTTGCCAGCTTTGGGAGGGCAGTACGGAGGCTGCGTCGCGAGGCCGGTCATGACACTTCTGCCACGTTTGGTCGGCCGGAACCATGCTAGTCTGCGCGAAGCCGCAGGAGGAATTTCGGCATGGCTGCTTTGCGTATATATTTTGCTTTGTGCATGGTTTGCCTGTTCCGCGCGCCGGCCCAGGCCCAAACCGAAACCATTCTCCAGAACTTCGGCTACTTTCCCCAAGGCGTGGGCCCGTGCGGGACGGTAATCCGGGATTCCGCCGGCGATCTTTACGGGACCACGCTCCTCGGCGGCGCGACCGATAACGGCGTGGTCTTCGAGCGCGGTCCCGCGGGGAAGTACAAGGTCCTCTACAGCTTCAAAGGCCAACCGGACGGCGGCCTGCCCAACGCCGGCGTCTCCGAGGACCCGGCGGGCAATCTCTACGGCACCACCACAGCGGGCGGTGCGTTCAACCAAGGCACGATCTACAAGCTGACACCGGCCGGCGTGGAGACGGTGCTCTACTCATTCACGGGCGGCAGCGACGGAGCGAATATTTACGGCGGGGTCGCCGTGGACCCGGCCGGAAATCTCTACGGCACAGCGGAAGCGGGCGGCAGCCTGAACGACGGCGTGGTGTGGAAGTATTCGGCGGCGGGGCAGTTCACGGTGCTCCATCACTTTGCGGGCGCTCCGGGCGATGGGGCGAACCCCGATGCGGGCGTGATCCTGGATGCGCAGGGGAATCTCTACGGGACCACGTCGCTGGGCGGGGTTACTTTAAACCTGGGCACTGTGTTCAAGTTGACTCCGGCCGGCGCAATTACGCTGCTGCACAATTTCACAACGGTTCCGGAGACGTTTCCGCAATCGGGGTTGGCGATGGACGGCGCGGGCAATCTGTACGGAGCGGTGGAGAGGGCGGCGTTCAAACTAAGCGCGAGCGGAGCGTATACCCAGTTCAATCTGCCCCGGGGCGCGGACGTCAGCGCTACCGGAATCCCGGCGTTGGACGGAGCGGGAAACCTGTACCTGGTGATAGGCGGGCAGAACGAGTATCCCAAATTCGGAGCGGTTCTCAAGGTGAATGTGGCGTCGGGGAATGCCAGCGTATTGTATGTCTTTCCGGGCCCGCCAGATGAGGGTGCTCCGCTACTCAGCGGCGGTTGTCCAGAGGGATTTGGGGCAGCGCCGGGGGTGGTAACGGATGAGGCGGGTAACCTTTATGGAAGCTCACAGCGGTTTGGGCTGGGGGGCGGGATCTTTGAGATCGCAGCGTCGACGGGCGCGGAGAGCACGCTGTACCAATTTCCGTCGGCTCCGGGCGGCTCCGGGCCGTTTCAAATTGCGAGAAGTTCCAAAGGAGTGATCTTCGGTTTGACTGGCAGCGGCGGTCCGTGGAACGCGGGAACATTTTTTTACCTTGGATCGGGCGGTGAGCACGTCGTGCCTTTACCGTTCAGCGCCGTCGGATCGGGGTTTGGCGAGGACGCTCACGGCAACGTTTATCTCTGTGGAGGATCGATCGAGCAGCAGTCCGGTACGTTGTACAAGATTACGTTGTCCGGCGACTCGACACCGCTGCATACATTCACCGACGGCAGCAATTGTTTTGGGGTGACGGCGGATGCCGACGGGAACGTCTACGGTGTATCGGAGGGCGGGGTCGCGCCGCAGGGCGAGGTGTTTCGGGTGAGCAATGCCGGGGAGTTTACCTCGCTACATATTTTCAGCGGAGGGAGCGACGGAGGCAGCCCGAATCCCGAGCTCACGTTGGACAAGCAAGGGAACGTTTATGGAACAACTTTTTACGGTGGTACGGGAGGAGGGGTTATATTCCGCGTCAGCTCGGTAGGTGTAGAGACGGTTCTTCATGACTTTGTCCCCCAGACCGGCGCGCAACCGTCCGGGAATGGTGTGGCGCTCGACTCTGAAAGCAATATTTACGGGGCCACTGCGGGCGATGGACCGAACGCTCAAGGCGTGCTGTACAAAATTTCTCCAAGTGGCGTCTATCAGGTGCTTTATGCCTTTGTCGGGGGCGTGGAGGGCGGGGGGCCATCGACAGGAGTCACGCTTGACGCAGCCGGAAACCTGTTTGGGACAACGCGAGAGGGAGGCGACCTAAACTGCTCGCCACTTCGCGGCGGCGCTCCAGTCGGCTGCGGCGTAGTGTTCGAGTTTTCGGCTACGGGGTCATATTCGGTTCTCCACGCGTTTTAGCGGAGGCAACTCGGATGGAGCGAACCCGTCCTGGGCACCCGTTGTGGATAATCAGGGCAACGTCTATGGCGCCACGTCCGCTGGCGGCCCAACGAATTACGGCGTAATCTACAGAATCACGCCTTAGCATTCGGCGGCTTGTCGTTGTCCATCAGCTGCTTTATGCGTCCGTTGGAGGAAGGAGGGCCATCGACAGGCGTCACGCTCCACGCAGCCGGAAACCTGTACGGGACAACGCGAGAGGGGGGCGACCTAAACTGCTCGCCACTTCGCGACGGCGCTCCGGTCGGCTGCAGCGTGGTCTTCGAAAGAATTTAAGTCCTCTGGATCATATGCAGTTCTGCATACGTTCTCCGGGGGCGCAACGGACGGTGCCGAGCCCGCTTCAACTCTAGGGGCCGACCTCGTATGGCGGGCCGGCAAATTACGGCGTAATTTACAGGATCGGGTCCGGGCAGGCTGAAGACCGGCCCGGAAACTGATAGTCAGTTTAGTTGGCCCGTGAAGGTGTGCACGGTTACAGCTTGTGGGAGTGCATACGAGCCCCCTGTTTGCGGTTGGTGACCGTAACCGTGATGCTTTCCGTCACATTTCGGGGCAACTTGCGAAAGCGGGCTAGGCCAGCGGATTGCTTTCTGTGAGTAGTGAAAGTGCCGTATCCATTCCGTTCGTGGGACCAGTCTCCACGTTAGGCACAACCAGGATCGACGTATCGCTCCACCTCAGGATGTACATCTGGCAGGCGGAGTTCGGGCTGTTCCACTGGAATGCTGGGAGGAAGTCGGCAATGGTCTGGTAGGATGCGGCAACCTGACCTGTGGAGCCGTAGGGCAGGTTCATCACCGGCAGAGTTCCAACGCCCAAGCCCTCCATCGTGAGCGGCACTCCCGGCCGCTAGTTTGGAAGTGAGCTAGCACGGTGTTGCCGGAGTACAGCCGGTGGCGGCTTCAAGCTGATGGTGCCATGTTGGTGGTTGGATCACCGGCCAGTCATCCGGCGCTTGGGACATAGGAGCCCCATCCATACTTGATCGAAAGGGCACGGCCAGCCCAGCGCGCGAACCTATTGCACGGCAGCAGATAGCGGACCTCGTTCCACCCGAAGCCGTTGCGGCATATGCAGCATTCTCGAAACGGTGAACATCAAGCTCGGTTCGGTGGCGTCGAACATCGTGGGCAAGAGTGGGCGAGCGATGCTGGACCTGCTTGCGAAGAAAACGTGCGATCCCGTGCGCTTGACAGATCAGGCACTCGGCGCTTCCGCCATCGGCGCCCGGAACTGATTCTGGCGCGAGGCGAAGAGAGACTATTTCAGCAGCGCATCAGTTCCTGACCATTGTGTACATCCGGGAATGAGCGACCAAGAAGCCCGATTCAGCTTCTGACCCAAAGTGTTTTCGAAGGACAGAAGCCAGCGGCGAGAAGCGTCCAAAACAGGTCAGCGGACAACAGGCGCATTCGCATTAGCCGTATAGTATATTGGGCAAAGAAAAAGCGAAGATGGCGGATCTCGCAGAACAGCTCGCGCTACTTCGCTCGAAGATTGCGCGAATTGACCGGAAGTATGCCGGACCGGTGGTTACGAAGCCGCCGCGCCTGCCCGAGCACGCCGAGGGAATCGACACTGTCCTGCCTGGATCGATTGTCGAGACCGACAAAGGGCGGCATTTCGAGACGGAGAAGCTCTATGAGCGTCATCGGAGGCACGGCACGGTCGAGATCTCCGACCTGATTGATCTGCCGCCGGATCTTCTGGATGCGCTTTCGGGCGGCGCGATCCCTGACGCCCATCCGGAGCGCTGGGCGTTTCTCGACACCGAGACTACAGGCCTGATGGGTGGGAGTGGGACCTACGCCTTTCTGATCGGCATTGGGAGTATCGACGAGAGCGGCTTTCGGGTTCGTCAATTCTTCATGCGTGATTTTGGGGAAGAACCTTCGCAATTAGATGCGGTGCATGCGTACCTGAGCCGGTTTGACGTTCTGATCACGTACAACGGCAAGACGTACGACCAGCCACTGCTCGAGACGCGGTACACGATGACGCGTGCGCGTCACCCGTTTGGGCGGATGGAGCACCTTGACATTCTCCACGGCGCGCGAAGGCTGTGGAAGTTGCGGCTTGAGGACTGCCGGTTGTCGTTTCTGGAGCAGCAAATTTTGGGAGTCGAGCGGCATGGCGACTTGCCAGGGGAGCTGATCCCGCACTACTACTTTGAATTCGTCCGGACGCAGCGTGCGATGAGCCTGGTTCCAATCTTTCATCACAACGTGATGGACATCGTCACACTCGCGTGTTTGACGGCGCTGGTGCCGCAGGCGTTCCGCGATCCGGCGAGTTTGAAAGCGCGGCACGGAGCCGACCTGCTGGGAATCAGCCGCTGGCTTCTGGCGTCCGGGCGAACGGAAGAAGCAATGGCGATGAAGCGGCGTGCCGTCGAGATTGGGCTTCCCGATCATCTTTTGTTTCAAACGCTGTTCGAAGTGGCGCGCCTGGAGAAGAAGCGGAAGAACGAGGCTGCGGCATTAGCTCTCTTTGTGGAGATCGCAGGTTGCCGGAACGCCTGGCGGGCACGCGCCTTGGAAGAGCTCGCAAAGTACTACGAGCATCGGGAGCGCAATTACGGGATGGCTCTGGAGATGACCAGGAACGCTCTGCAGTTGGAAGAGAACCCGGTACTCATCGCGCGGGCAACGCGTCTTGAAAGGCGACTATCCAAAGCGCCAAGACTTTTGCAGTAGTAGCGGTTAGGATCCGTTCGAAGTGGCGCGCCTGAAGAAGAGGCGGGAAGAGCGAGGCTGCCGCTTTAGCTCTTTTCGGTTGAAATTGCGGGGGTTGGTACAGCGAACATCGGAACGAAATTTACGGAATGGCTCTGGCGATGACCGGGAAAAGCTTTGCGGGTGGAAGATGACCCACTACTCATCGCCCGGGAAGAGCGCCTCGAACGGCGCCGATCGAAACGCCGTGACTTTGCAATAGCAGCCGTAAAGGTCGTTTGAGGTGGCGCGTCTGGAGAAGAAGCGCAACTGCAGCCTTACCGCTTTGGCGTAGATTGTGGGTGACGGAAGGGTGGCGGGCGCCAGCGCCGGAAGAACGTCTTGCAGTGGAAGAGAACATGGTGCTAATCGCGAGCGTAGAGTGCCTCAAACGGCGCCGATTGAAACGTCGCGACTTTCTAATAGCAGCCGTTAAGGTCGTTTGAAGCGGCGCGTCTGGAGACGAAGCGCAAGATCGAGGCTGCAGCCTACCGCTTTGGCGTAAATTGTGTGTGACGGAAGGCTGGCGGGCGCCAGCGCCGGAAGAACGTCTTGCGGTGGAAGAGAACCTGGTGCTAATCGCGGGCGTAGAGCGCCTCGAACGACGCCGATCGAAACGTCGCGACTTTGCAATAGCAGCCGTTAAGGTCGTTTGAGGTGGCGCGCCTGGAGAAGAAGCGCAAGATCGAGGCTGCAGCCTTACCGCTTTGGCGTAGATTGTGGATGACGGAACGGGTGGCGGGCGCCAGCGCTGGAAGAAACTCTTGCAGTGGAAGAGAACATGGTGCTAATCGCGGGGGCAGTGCGCCTTGAACGGAGCCGATCGAAACGTCGCGACTTTGCAATAGCAGCCGTTAAGGTCGTTGAGGTGGCGCGTCTGGAGATCGAGGCTGCAGCCTTACGGCCTTTACGTAGATTGTGGATGACGGAACGGGTGGCGGGCGCCAGCGCTGGAAGAAACTCTTGCAGTGGAAGAGAACATGGTGCTAATCGCGGGGACAGTGCGCCTTGAACGACGCCGATCGAAACGTCGCGACTTTGCAATAGCAGCCGTTAAGGTCGTTTGAAGCGGCGCGTCTGGAAGAGGAGCGCAAGATCGAGGTTGATTTTACGTAGAGTTTGCGAGTTCTGGAACGCGTGACAGGAGAACCCAGTACTAATCGCGCGGGCAGTGCGTTTAGGACGGGCGACTATCCAAAGCGCCACGACTTTTGCAGTAGCAGCGGTTAAGATTGGAGGTTCAACCTCCCGATGTCTTACCCGCAGTGGTCACGCCGACAACTTCTTTCGTATGCAGCCGGTCTGGGGACACTCGCCGCGGTCAAGGGATCTGGTGCGGGGCCCGCGTCGCCCCTGTTTGTGGAGATTCCCGCGTCTTCGAGCGGCATCACTTGGGTCCACGACAACGCCATGTCGCCGAAGCGCTACCTGCCGGAAACGCTGGGCCCGGGATGCGCCTTTTTCGATTACGACAACGACGGGTGGATGGATATTTATCTGGTCAACAGCGGGCCTTGCGATTTCTACAAGCCCGCCAAGCCGATTCGCAACGCGCTGTACAAGAACAATCGGGACGGCACGTTCACCGATGTTACCGAAAAGGCGGGGGTGGCGGGCGGAACGTTCGGGATGGGCGTGGCCGTTGGCGACTACGACAACGACGGTTGGCCGGATCTGTTCGTCACGGCTTACGGAAACTGCATTCTTTATAAGAACAATCACGGAACGGCACCTTCACCGATGTCACTGAAGGCAGGCGGGGCTGGAGACTCCGGGCTGGACCACCAGCGCGGTCTGGTTCGATTACGACAATGACGGCAGGCTGGATCTTTTCGTGTGCAGCTTCGTCGATTACGGCAAGACCAACCACTTACTCCTGCGGCGATAACAAGCTGGGCAGGCACTATCTACTGCATTCCGCGCGTATTCAAGCCCACTTCCAGTCTTCTTTATCACAACAACGGCGACGGCACGTTCACGCAGACGCAGAGCGGGAACCGATATCGAGAAGCCGCTGGGCAAAGGCCTGGGCGTGGTGGCGACGGACATCAATAACGACGGGCTGATGGATCTGTTCGTCGCGAACGATACCGTGCAGAATTTCCTGTTCGTCAACCGCGGGCCCGGATAAGAAGCGGCAAGTGGCAGTGGGAAGAGATCGCGCTGGCGGCGGAAGTAGGGTTCAGCGAGAATGGCCAGGCGCGGTCCGGCATGGGCGTCGATGCCGCCGACGTGTTCGATACGACGGCTAGCAGGACTTGTTCGTGGCGAACGTCGATCAGGAGATGTTCTCGCTCTACCGGAACAAGAAGAACGAGAATCTTCAAGGACGTGGCGCGACAACAGCGTGGCGCAATCGACGCGCCTGCTGAGCGGCTGGGGGTTGAAGTTCTTCGATTACGATAATGACGGCTCGCGTGGATCTGCTGCTGGCCAACGGGCATCCCGACGATATGATCGAAAACTATTCGCAGCAGGTGAAGTATAAGGAGCCGATCGTTCTGTTTCATCAGGAGAACGGGAAGCTGCGGAACGTGAGCGCGAAGCGGGGCCGGCATTTTCGAAGTCTTACCCGGCGCGCGGACTGGCGATTGGGGATTTCAATAACGACGGACTGCTCGACGTCCTGATCGGGAATAACGGCGGCGCTCCCGTGCTGCTGCGGAACAAGGCGGGCAAGCGGGAATCACTGGCTGGGGCTCAAGCTGCAAGGGCGTCAAGTGCAACCGGGATGCGATCGGAGCGAAGATCACGTGGTCGGCCGGGGGAGGTGACCGCTCCCGGCTGAAGAACAACGGAGGCAGTTATCTGTCATCGCACGATCCGCGAGAGGTTCTTGGGGCCGGCAAAGCAGAAAAGATCGATTGGGTGGAAATCACATGGCCCAAGCCGAGCGGGAAGGTGCAACGGGTGAACAATCCGGCACTCGATCAATACATGATCGTGAAAGAAGAAACCAGCTGAGCTACGAGCGAAAAGGCCAATCCGAACTCCATGAACAGTGGCGTATGTTCGATGCTCTCCTGTCTCATATACCGGATCACGCTTACGTTCTGGATCTTGATTGCCGGTTCGTGTACGCCAACCGCTCGCTTCTTTCGACGTGGAACAAGCCGACAGAAGAGTTCCTTGGTAAGAGACCGAGTGAGGTGGGAATTCCTTCCAATATTGCCGATTCGGTTTATCGCGACGTCAGAGAAGTGATTGCCACGCGGGAGATGGTCCGGCATGAAGTGTCCTTTGACGACAACAATGGACAAGCTCAGTTCTGGGAATATATACTGTCGCCCATTTTCGATCATCGCGGCGAGATCGAAGCGATAGCGGGATCTTCGCGGGACGTTGCGGATCGTAAGCGGGCTGAGGCGCAGGAGCGGGAACGGCAGACCGCGCTACTCGAGAGCGCTCGGTTGGAGAGCCTCGGGATCATGGCCGGGGGAATTGCTCACGACTTCAACAATCTGCTGACCGGAATCCTGGGAAATGCCAGTCTGCTGACGGAAGACGCGTCCGAATGCAACCGTTCGGCAGCCTGTGACATCGTGCTCGCCGCGCAACGCGCCGCGGATCTCACCAAGCAGTTGCTGGCGTATTCAGGCCGGGGGCGCTTTGAAACAGAAGTCGTGGATATCAACGCGTTGATTCAGGAGAACTTTCAGTTGGTGAAGACATCCCTGTCGAGCACAGTTACCGTTCACTTGGATTTCGCTGCGGAAGCGTGTTTGGTCGAAGGCGATCGCAGCCAGATACAACAGGTCGTGATGAACCTATTGATCAACGCGTCCGAGGCGATCGGGAACAGGCCGGGTCAAGTTTCCATCCGAACCGCGGTTACCGAGATCCAACGGGCGCGGATCAGTTCGCATCTGCAGTCGCCAGTGGATCCGGGCCGGTTCACCCTGATTGAAGTTAGCGACGACGGAAGCGGAATGACCCCTGAGACTCTGAAGCGCATTTTCGATCCGTTCTTCACGACCAAGTTCACAGGGCGCGGTTTGGGTTTGGCCGCAGTGCTCGGAATTGTGAAAGGACACCGGGGAGATCTGGAAGTAGAAAGTAAGGTGGGCGCAGGCACTACCTTTCGTGTGCTGCTACCGTTTTCCGATCATCCCGTAGAACCGATCCAAATTCGGGAGGTCGTGTCCATTGTCCCGAACGGGGAAACCATACTGATCGTGGATGACGAGGAGGTTGTGAGACGGGCCGCCTGCATGGCGCTCGAGTCCTGCGGTTTCCGGGTGATGCTGGCCGCGGATGGGTCAGCCGCATTGGAAACGCTTAAGGGCGACCGCGCGTTTTCAGCAGTCGTGCTCGATCTTAATATGCCGGTGATGACGGGCGAACAAGCGATTCCGCTGATCCAGTCAGCGCGTCCAAATCTGCCCATCATTCTCTCGAGCGGGTTCAGCGAGTTCGAGGTTTCGAAGCGGTTCGCGTCCTCGGGAATAGCCGGGTTTCTGCAGAAGCCCTACAACCCGGCGGCCATTCAGTCCAAAGTCATTCTGGCAATGAATGGATCGAGTCTGTATAGGGTTGCCGATGGAACTGCGGCCGCGGCAACCCCGAACATCGATCCTGTCTGATCGGACTAAGGCATCAAGCGGATTACCACAGCCCCGTGACTGGGGACTGCCGCTGAGTAGATTCCCTTTGCTACGGCCGTCTTATTTGTCCAGACGTCGTGGACCGAGAATTCGAGCGAGGGAGGATAGCCGAGATCCTGCCAGGCAACCGAGATTTGCGATTCCGAACTGGAGCGATTCAAGAGTGCAACGGCGCGACCTCCGTCAGCCAATTGTTTCGACCAGACCTCCAGACCGCCGTTCTTTTTGACGCGTCGCCCTTGGATCCCGAGCGGGTCCTGGTCGATGGCGATGAGGTCTCTATTGGTGAGGATGGCGCGAATTTCGGGTGTCATCGAGCGGATATCATTGCCGGCCATGAGCGGCGCGGCAAGAATCGCCCACATAGCAAAGTGAGCCCGGGACTCGGTATCGGTAAGAGCTCCGTTGCCCACTTCGAGCATGTCCGGATCGTTCCAATGCCCGGGGCCCGCAAAAGCTTCCAACCCATTCACCTGATCGAGAATCTCGACGACGCCGAGACCACCCCATTTTTCGCTTCCACTCCATCTGTTCACGATGTCACCGGTAGCCCGCCATAAGTTGCCGACATCCTTGGCCCACAGCCAAGGCTTCGTGGAGCCCCATTCACAGAGGCTGAAGACAATCGGCCGACCGGATTTAGCAAGCGCATCGCGCATGATCGAGTAGGAGGCTTCCGAGTTCTGCGTGCTGTGATTGCACCAGTCGTATTTGAGGTAATCGACACCCCAAGCGGCGTATTGGCGAGCGTCCTGAAATTCGTAGCCTCGTCCGCCCGGCCGGTTTTGGCAGGTGCCGGTGCCCGCGTCGGAGTAGATACCGAATTTCAAGCCTTTGGAGTGGACGTAATCGGCGAGGGCTTTAATTCCTCCCGCGAAGCGCTGTGGATCCGGAACAATGTTTCCCGCGGCGTCACGGGAGACCTGCCAACAGTCGTCGATGACCAGGTATTGGTAGCCCGCATCTTTGAGTCCGGTGCTGACCATGGAATCCGCAACGCTGCGAATGAGGTTTTCGTTTACGTCGCAGCCGAACTTGTTCCAGCTGTTCCAGCCCATAGGTGGAGTCTTGGCTAAGCCATTCTCGAGTGCAACGGAGGGAGTGGCAGCGCAAACGGCCAGCAGGAGAGCGGGGAGCAGACGGGAGCGGAGCAGGGTCTTAGGCATAGGTGTGGAGTAACACAGAGGTTAACAAGGGAGGCAAACAGATTTGCACAGTTGCAAAAGAGTTAGTGTGATCGGTGCAGCCTCAAGCGAGAAAACTTTTGTTCAGAGATAGTACCAATTTGCATGATTTCGTGATACAACAACTCAGCAGCATTGGAGTGGAATGCTGTTGCAACTATCCGCTTGGACTTGCATTTTCGATCTGCCGGCCAAGCATGGCGTTTTCACATGGCGCTCCGGTGTGTGGAGAGCCATAACTGTTTTCTCAGAAAACGAGGACGAAAGAATGAGTTCAGTCAGATACGCTTCCAGTGTTTTGGCAATTTCCGCGATGTTTCTGCTCGGCGCTTCCGCAGCGCGTGCGCAGGATTCGGTGGCGAATACTACTTACGATGTTTATGTATCCCAGAGCTTCGCCGGCCCTCCTTATACTCCGTTCCACGACTGTTTCCGTTTCTCGGCGACCCAAGTCTGTTCCGATGGCTGCGGCGATTGCGGGCCCTTTTCGCAAGTGAATTTTGGGCCGGGCGGAGTTTCCGTGTGGTCGGCTGCCATTAGTTGCGGTGGGTTGAATCTGGTTGTTACGGGCACGACGGTAGGCGGCAAGGCACTGCCGGCGGATGTGTTCGGAGCCAGCATGATCGGGAAGGAGCAAGCGACAACTTTCGGTCTCGAAGGCGCCGCGGATTCGGCTTGCGCGTTGAGCGTACCCAAGGGCGCAAAGAATCCTTACTCCAATTAGTTGAGCGGTTGCAAGCATTGAATCTTGAGGGACCGCCGCACGGCGGCCCTCCTCAAGACGTTGAACCCACCAGTTCGTTTGCCCACCGCAAGCTCTTGCGTTGGGACTTCATCCGGTACATCGCCTGGTCGGCGCGCTTCAATAGCGTATCGCGTTCGAGACCATCTTCGGGATAGTAAGCGATTCCGATGCTTGCGTCCATATGGAGCATAAGACCGCGAATTTCCAGCGGTTCACGAATGGCATCGAGGATCAGGGCTGCGATACGCTTGCCTTCGCCGCGGTCGCAGAGTCCCGGAAGGACGATGACAAATTCATCTCCGCCTACGCGCGCGGCGAAATCGGTGTTGCGGATTCTTTTTTGAAGGCGGTGGGCCGTTTGTCGAAGCACCTCGTCGCCCACATCATGTCCATAGCGATCGTTGGCCTGCTTGAAACCATCGAGATCGATATATACGACAGCAAGGGAAGTGCCGTCGAGAGATGCTTCCGATAGCTTCCGTTCCAGACGGTCGTAGAGGCACTCGCGATTGCTTAGAGAGGTGAGGCTATCGTACTGCGCGCGGTAAGAGAGTTCGTCGAAGAGACCCCGCCGTTCAGCGGCTAAACCAGCCAAACGAGCCCAAGACTGAAGTTCCTCTAACTCTTTGCGAGTATCTCGAGTTATCTGATCGGAAAGCACCATAAAGAAACCCACGATCTTGCGTTCGCGAAAGATGGGGACGGCCCGGTACGTGGAGGCACCCGAGTTGTCCGCGAAGGGAGTTCCACAGGTTGGCCATTCAGCAATAGGAGCCGGCGGCGTGGTCGATCCGGACAGTATCGTTTCGCGAATCGCGGCGATCTCGGTATGCGCGAGCCAAGCGGCCTCGCGGTCGGAAAGCTGCGAGGTTGCGGAGATCCGAAATCCATCAGGCAAGTCCAATTGGATCGAACAGCCGCCGGATACGAGGTGTTTGGCGCAGGTTCGGGCAATCGCGGCGAGGGTATTTTCGAGCGGCTCATTGCGGGCAATGAGTTCGAGGATGACTTTGCGCTCTAACTCCAGGCTTTCGGCGGCTCGCGTGCGTTCAAGGGCGTCATTGGCGACGCGGTTCGCGGTTTCGAGTTCTTCTGTTTTAAGAGTCAACACCTCCGTTTTGTTTTGAACGGTACGGCGCAGAAGCACGATCCAACAGAGCGCGGCCACAACCAAAAGCAGCACTCCTTTGAGGAGGAAGGCCAGACGGTCGACGCTGAGCCATGGGGCAGGGTGAATGATCTGGAGATCACCGACAGATCGAAGAACGACTTCGAACCCGGCTCCGGCCATGAAGTCACGGCTTTCCTTCTCGGTCGACGTGCAGATTCCGACCACGCTGAGGCGCGCGCCGGGTTTAAGGCGAGGCAAATCGCTCCAACGGAAGTCGATGGGGAGGCGAACGCCGAACAGGTAGGGGCTAGACCGCAGGGTGATCATTCGGCTGGAAGCAGTGAGCGAGGAGCTTACATATATCCCTTCGATGCGGATCAGCTGGGATTCAAACTCTCCGTGAGTGAGTTGGCCGGCGACAACGCTGACGGGTTCCGCGGGTGAGCCGGACGCAAGCTTGCGAATCGAAGCCCCGTGAATGCGCGGTCCGAGCGGCGACATTTCGGGGAAACCGACGGTGTCGACCTGATCACCGGGTCGAAGATCAACCGGGGCGTGACTCGAAATGAGGAGACCACCCGACTCGTCCTTGATGAATGTGGGTCCGGAAGGATTGGTCATTGTGACGACGCCTTGGACGCGGACGCGATGACCCGAAATCTCACCAGGGGTGAACTGGAGGAGGCTGGCGCTAGGGCGGGACCGCAGAGTAAATGCATCGGCGGTGCTATTGGCGTTGACGTGAATGTACTCCGGTCCGGGAATGTAGAGTTGCACGGCCAGGAGTTGACGGCGGGTATTGAACACGCTTCCGAGAACGCCTTGAACGGTAACTTCGCGATCGATCAGTTGCTGAGGATGGTCCAACTGATCGGGGATGAGAGCTTTGTAGGAATGACTTCCCCACTGGACGACGAGGGATGTTCCCGTTGTGATGGAGGCGGCCTGTTGCACGACGCCGCGCAGTTCGGCCCAGCGACAGTCCTCCTGGCCGGCGAACGCGCTTTCTATGTCGCTGACCGGTTCGGGCAACCGGCCGCGGCCGACTACACGGATAACGGAGTTGGAGACACTAGGGGCGAAGTCCCCGGGCACGGTCTCACCATTCACTTCCACAATGTCGCCTAAGTGGGGCTGCACCGAATCTGGGCGGAGCATGATGAACATTCCATCGGTGGAGTCCTGGACGAACGCCACGGATGCGTGATTCACATAGGTCACAACGGCTTGGATGGCGACGGGCATCTGCATATCCGCGGCCGCGGCCGAAAGCCGGTGAACGGCCTTGGCATTTCGCAGGGTTTCGCGGACCGTGCCGGGTGCGACAACATATTGCGCGTCTTCGAGCGTAATCCGAGAATTATCCCGTCGAGCGAACCCGATGAGATCCGCGGCGCCGGACGGCGCGGCGTCCGACATCCCGATGAAGTGGACGGGAACCTTTCCGGTTGCATCCACCAGTTCAATTTCGTGCAGCTTCGACCAGCGGAAGTCACCTTGGAGGCGAACGCGATGATCGGGGAGCGAATTTGGGTCAGCGGCCAGAAGTTCGCGCGCAGAGACGAGGCGGGTAGCCAGGTGCTGGGGCGGTGCGCTCAAAATGTGGATGTCGGGAAGATCGTGCGCCCAGATCGAGAAGGCTGGATTGTTCTGGCCAGGCAGACCGGCTTCGATTAGAACACCGGTGATTTCGATTTCCGCGTCGGCAAGGTGCTTGAACGCCATGGGCGAGCCGTCGCTCATGCGGGCGGTAGCGCGTGTTCCGTCGGACCGTATCACGAGAGAGACTCCGCCGGCTCGCTCGGACTTAACCGCTTCGATCACGGCCCTGAGTTTCACGCGTTTGTCGATGAAGGAAGTTAAGTCGGATTTCAGAGAGATGGAAGCGGCGTCCGGCAGTCCGGCAGAGCCTAACACGGAGACCGACGGTTCAACCAGGAAGGTCGATTGATCGTTGGCGCGCAGGACGCCGGTGATTTCGACGGACTGGCCGGGTGTGAGTTGAAGCTCACCGCGACGGAGGCTAAAACGGATGCTACCGGTTTGATCCTGGAGCACGCAATCGCCGGTCACGCTGTCGAAGAACGTGACGACTCCGCGGATGCGAGCGGGAACTTCGGAGTCGGTATCGCGACGGGCAACGCGCGAAGCTTCGGCGAGGGTAGAAAAGGATTCAAAGGCCGGCCGGTGAGGACCGCACCCGGCGAGTATTCCAATAAACAAGGCAGCGAGGCCGAGACTGGCACGGCGTGTATACGGGTTCGCGCTCACTGCGTAGTGGATCGGCTAATTGGCGATTACCTTTAGATGGTTGTCGGTTTTACGCCGGGGGGATTAATGAAGACTTAGATGTAAGTTGGTCCAGGCATAAGTGCGTTGGATAATGTCACACAGTTATCACACCTATTCACTTAGGAAAAATGGGCTTGTCATGCCTTTGCATAACATTGGACTTAGGACATGCAATGCACGTTGAACCCCCGGTGAACGGTAGCCAAGCACGATTTACAAATCGTGCGATGGACCACCCATACGATTGCCGCGGTAAGCATCACGGGCATCTGTCTGGACGTGCTCGGCGGGCTGTACTTAGCGTACGATCTGCTGGGCGGGCGGCACGGTCCGCTGCGCTTGTTAACAAAGGCGGTGACGTATTCGCTGGTGTTCGGAATCGGGTATGGCGCAGGTCTGGGTTTGTTGTTCGGCATTCTGCCCGGCACAACTACGGGGATTACAGTGAGTGCGGAGATGGATCGAACGGCGAGGAGAGGGAATCATTACCCGCTGCTTGCGGAGCTTATGTTCAGCGCGGTTCGAAGAATCGGATTTGGCATAGCACTCGGCCGACTTCTCGGGTTTACCTATGGGATCACTTTCGCGGCGTTGGTGACGGCCGGGCAAGGAATTGTCTACACACGCGGAATGCGGCCGAGCAGATTACGCAACCTCACTTAAGCCGCGGTTTACGCAGCGGCAGTTCATCGGAACGATGGTGCGCACGGCGGGGTATATCGTCATGGCGCTCGTCTGCGGGGCGATCACGAAACAGAGCAACCGGTCGTTGGATATTTGCGGTGCGGGTGGGCTTGGTGACAGGGCTCGTGACCGGAATAGGGGCCACGGTTAATCCCTTCATTGAGTTTTATGCCGACAACCTTCCCGAGCGCCGCTTGGGTGCGTTTGGGATTTGGCTGGTGCTGCGCGGATTCGTGTTCCAGTCGTTGCAACATTGGGTGGCTTTGCTCGACGTGGCGGTGAGTTGATGCACTCCGATCGGTAAGGCGGCTGTGTACAACTTCGTGACGAGCTGAGGTGTTCGTCGGACCTCGGTGTGTGGACTGTAGGAGGCGGGTATCACGTTGCTGGCGGTTTCGCCTAAGGTTCGCCGTAACCTTCTACCTGTAGTGCTGTCAAGACTTCAACCCCGTCTTGTAGTAGCGGCGCTAAGCGCTTAAAAACAAAAAGAAATCTCGAAATATCCGGTTGCAACGCTGAGCAGGTTCATGCCACAATCTGTTGTGGCCGAAAGTGGAGAAAAAGTGGCGTAAAGGTGGAAGAAATCTAAGGTGGAAGAGGTAACGGGTCAGAGCATCGCGCCGCCGGTCGAGCCCCCTCGTGGGATGTACCCGGCTCGTCTTGACGAAAAAGGACGCATGAAGCTCCCCGCCGCTTTCCAGCAATATTTCGGAGCCTTAGCCGAGAAGAGATTGTTCGTCACTAGCCTGGATCGACGCATAGCTCAAATTTATCCGATCGCGGCTTGGCGTGAGAACGAGAAGTTTTTTGACACGTACCGGGAGGACCCCGAAGCCGTTGAAGCAGTGCTGTTCAACGCGAACGATTTGGGGGCGGATGCGGAGCCCGACGGGCAGGGCCGGATTACGGTAAATCCGGACCTCCGCCGGGAGTTGGACATGGAGAATACGCAACTCCACTTGTTTTCGTATCGCGGGCGTGTGGAGGTTTTGACGGAGGCGTTGTATCAGGAGCGCCGCCAGCGTGCGCAGAAATCCGCGGGCGATCATGTGCGATGTTTTGGAACGGGCCGGGCTGAAGTAATGCGCGATGCCCCACCGGAACACTTTCCCGTTATGCTCGGCGAGTCGCTGGAGGGATCTGGCGATCCGGCCGGAAGGCGTGTATCTGGACGCGACGGCCGGGTTTGGGCGGCCATACGCGGAGCGATCGCGGGACGGCTGACGACGGGGTTGGTGATCGCGAACGATCGGGATTCACCGGCGATCGAGTTCGCGCGGACGAACACGCGTGGACGTGGCGGACGGATCTGTGTTTCATCACGGACCGTTTTCGATGCTGGCCGGAGCGGTGGCGATGGCGGGCGTGGACAGGTGGACGGGCTGCTGGCGGATCTCGGAGTAAGCCGCTATCAGCTGACGGACGCCCGAACGGGGATTTTCATTTATGACCGAAGGCCCGCTGGATATGCGCATGGATCAGACGCGCGGCGATACAGCGGAAGAGTTGGTCAACAGGAGTGCCGAAAAGGCGCTTGCCGACTGGATCTACCAGTACGGCGAAGAAAGGAGGGCGCGGAAGATAGCCAGAGCAATCGTTCGGGCACGGCCCATTCGGAGCACACTACATCTGGCCGATGTAGTGGAGCGGGCCGTGCCGCGAACGGGCCGTCTGCATCCCGCGACTCAGACTTTCATGGCGCTGCGCATGGTTGTGAATCAAGAGCCGGACGAATTGGAGGCGCTGCTGGATATTGCGCCCCGTCTGGTGAAACCGGGCGGACGGATCGTGGTGATCTCGTTCATGTCGCTCGAAGACCGGAAGGTCAAAGAGAAGTTTCAAGGAATTGCAGGTGCAGGGGTTGGGCACGATCGTCACCAGGAAACCGTTGGTGCCCAGCGAGGACGAAGTTCGACGGAATCCGCCATCGCGTAGCGCGAAGTTGCGGGTTTTTGCGATGCAGTAGAGGGGCTGGTTAGCAGGTGGAAGTCGGGGAGCAGGTAGCTTAACGGAGGCAGGATGGCCACACTCGCAACATTTTTCCGACGGTCGGAACTTATGGCCGCGGATTTTACAACCGAACGGGAAGCCGCAGATCCTTATCGGCTGCGGAGCCTTCCCGGCGATCAGATTTACTTTTATTCGAAGCGCATCGACAACTCGCGGTTGGTACGGGCGGCGGATCCTAAGATGCGGAAGGATTGCTGGTCGGCGATTGCCACGGCGTGTTTGCTGGCCGCGATGATCGGGACGGCGGTTAGTCCGCGGATTGGCGGGGTTCTCGCGGGCTATCAGATGGAGAAGTTAAAGGCGGAGAACCGGCAGCTGATGGACGAACGCAGGATGCTGCAAATCGACGAAGCGCAGCTGCTGAGCCCCGCGCGGCTGGACGAATTCGCGAGCCGGCAAAACCTCTCTTATCCCGTTCGCGGGCAGGAGACTCACCTGCAGCCGAAGGATGCCGCGTTCGCCATGAACGTGGCACCTACGACCGCGACGACGCCTCAATAGAAGGAGCAGGAGTGAATCCCGGCGCAAGGCTGGAAGCAATCCGGCGTCTGACATGGCTCGGCGCCGGACTTTTGCTTTGGGGCGCAGCAATCTTCGCCAAACTAATCTCCCTTCAAGTTGTTCACCACAACGACTATCTCTTAAAAGCACAGAAGCAGCAGGAACACTCCATCACATTGACCGCCCCTCGCGGAACGATCTTCGACCGCAATGGTGAAGCGCTGGCGATGAGCGAACCCGTGGAATCGGTGGTGATCAATCCGATGCTGGTGCCGAACCGCTCGGTTGCGGCGGACGTGCTCGGGTCGATTTTGGGTATCGACGTCCAGTGGCTCGAGCAGCAAATTACGGACGCAGCCAACCGGCATCGCGGGTTTCTGGTGGTGAAGAAGAAGATCTCCGTAGATGAATCGCAGCGGCTGCATCTGGTGCACCAGGACTGGATCGGATTTCAAGGAAGACAGTAAGCGCGTTTATCCGAACCACTCCACTGCCGCTCACGTGGTGGGTTCGGTTTATCAGGGTGAGAAGGGCGCGGAAGGAATCGAGAAGGGTATCAACGCTGCGTTGGCAGGCGCGCCGGGCACGGCTACAATTCAGACCGACGTCAAGCGAAATGGAATCGACAGCTGGGTGGACGACCCCGCAGTGCCGGGCAAAGAACTGAAACTCACGATCGATTCGCGACTGCAGTTCTTAGCGGAGCGGGAACTGGCGGCACAAGTCCAGGCTAAACACGCGCGCACGGGAACCGTAATCGTGATGAACCCCTACACGGGGGAGATTCTGACACTGGCCAACTATCCAACCTTCGATCCAAATAAGCCGCCGATGACTGCAGAGGAACGGCGAGCACACTTCGACCTGGGGGCACAAGTACCGTTCGAGCCCGGATCGATTTTCAAGGTGCTCACCCTATCCACCGCGCTCGAGACGACGAACATTCGGCCCGAGACGATGATCAACTGCCATAACGGCTTCCTGAAGCTACCCGGCCGCGTGGTGCACGAAGCGCATGGCGGCTACGGGATGTTGAGTATGGCGGACGTGCTGGCCAAATCGAGCAACATCGGGGCAATCGAGATTGGGGCGCGGATCGGGCGCGAGAAGTTCTACGAGTATCTGACCAACTTCGGCTTCGGCCAGAGGACAGGAATCACGCTGCCGGCAGAATCGCCGGGGATTTTGCGGAAGTTGAATCGCTGGGGAACGACGTCCTTAGCGTCGGTGTCGATGGGTCAGGAGGTGGCGGCAACTTCACTGCAGTTAATCCGGGCGTGCGCGGCGGTGGCGAATGGCGGATTGCTGGTTAAACCCAAGCTCATTGCCGAGATTGGTGGAAAGCCGACACCGACCGAGGCACCACGGCGCGTGCTACGGCCGGAGACAACGGTCACGATGCGCACGTTGATGGAAGGCGTGGTCCTTCGCGGGACGGGCCGCTTTACCATCAAGCTAAACGGATGGACGGCGGGCGGCAAGACGGGCACCGCGCAGATCTTCGAGAACGGGCACTACACGCACCTTTACAACGCTTCGTTTATGGGTTTTGCTCCGGTGAACAATCCGGCGCTGGTGGCTATTGTGACGATCAATGGCATCCGCTGGTAACTCGGGAATGGGGTCATCGGCAGCAGGCCCGGTGTGGTCGAAGGTGATGAGCGAGGCGCTCCGCCTGA
Organism: Bryobacterales bacterium; assembly: GCA_963738525.1. Classification (GTDB taxonomy): domain Bacteria; phylum Acidobacteriota; class Terriglobia; order Bryobacterales; family Bryobacteraceae; genus Bog-113. Next base: position 186,829 of record CAVTXC010000015.1, on the reverse strand, counting down.
ACAACGTTCCGAAAGATCTACCGTATGTGCCGGATCCGAAAGCCCAGCCGGCGCGAGCTGAGGAGCTAATCGAAGTTGCGGATGTAGAAGGCCAGACCGGTCCGAATATTCTGGAGGACGATCCGTCGGCGATGCCGAAGTTGTCGGATGTGCCGGCGGAAGAACAAGGTGCGGCGATCGTACCGGTGAGTGGGATGCCGCAGGTGACGGCGCAGAATACGGCAGCAGGCGCGATCCCCGGACGACGCCGATCTACACAGGCCCGGTCGCTCCCGATTTCCGGGGCAAAGCGATGCGGGCGGTCGTGCGCGAGGCCTATGCTAAGGGCCTGCGCATTCAATCCGAGGGGACAGGGATCGCGCGCGTGCAGGCGCCGGCGCCGGGAATGCCGCTGCGCCCGGGCGAGAAGATCCGGGTGCTGTTCGTCGCGATGAACCTACAACAGGTGCTGGCGGATGTCGGTCTCCGGAAACAGATTCCGGAAGCGCTTAAGGATCGCGAGATCACCGGTCTCGATTACGATTCCCGCCGCATCGAACCGGGTTGGCTGTTTTTCGCGTTTCCCGGCTCCAAAATCGATGGGCGTCAGTTTGCGCGCGATGGCGCTGGAGCGGGGCGCTATTGCGGTGGTGAGCGAAATTCCCGCGCCGTTGAGGGATTTACCGGGCCTTGGCTGGAGGTCGAGCACGGGCGCCGGGCGCTTTCGACTGCAGCGCGGAACTTTTACGGCCATCCCGACCGCAACGTCGCGCTCACCGGTATCACCGGAACGAACGGGAAAACCACGACCAGCTTTCTGATCGATTCGGTGCTGCGGGCGGCGGGCCATGTGACGGCGTTGATCGGGACGATCGAATATCATCTGCGCGACCGCGTGCTGCCGGCGGTCGAATACCACGCCGGAATCGCTGGATTTGCTGCCGGCTGCTGGACGAACTTCGCGACGCTGGGCGGACGCTACGCCACGATGGAGGTTTCCTCGCACGCGCTGGACCTGGGGCGCGTGTACGGGTTCGATTTCCAGACGGCGGTCTTCACGAATCTCACGCAGGATCATCTGGATTATCCACGAGACGATGGAGCATTACTTCGCGGCGAAGGCGCTCCTGTTCGATGGCGGCAACGGCGCGCCCGCGCCGCGGTTTGCCGTGATCAATGCGGACGATGAGTACGGCGCGCGAATCGCACCGGCCGCGGACACGCACGTGCTGCTGCTACGGGTTGGGTTCGCGATGCGATCGTTGCGCGCGCGGCATGTCTCGACGAGCATCAACGGGCTGCGGTTCGAACTGCAGTTCGGCAAAACGCGCGTTCGGAGATCGAGAGCACGCTGATCGGGCGAATCAACGTGTATAACATTCTGGCGGCGTGCGGCGTTGGGATGAGCTACGGAATTCCGCTGGACGATCATTGTGCAGCGGGATCGCGGCATGCGGCGGGCGTTCCGGGACGCTTCGAGCGCGTGGATCGCGGGCCAGCCGTTTGCGGTGGTGGTGGATTACTCCCACACCGACGACGCGCTGCGGAATGCGATTGTCGGTGGCGCGCGGGCTGAATCCGAACCGCGATCATCACGGTGTTCGGGTGTGGCGGCGACCGCGACCGCACGAAGCGTCCGCTGATGGGGCAAGCGGCGGCGGAGGGCAGCGATCTGGTCATCCTGACCAGCGATAATCCGCGCAGCGAAGATCCGCTGCTGATCATGAACGATGTGCTGGTCGGGATCCGGCGCACGCGACACGCCGCATGATCGTGGAGCCGGATCGGGCGACGGCGATTCGCCGGGCGATTCAGGAGGCCGCGCCGGGCGATCTCGTGCTGATCGCGGGCAAAGGGCACGAGACGTATCAGATCTTCAACGATCGCACGATTCACTTCGACGATCGCGAAGTGGCGCGGGAAGTGCTCGCGGGATTTGGGTATCGGAACGCGCCTGATGCGCATCAGCACGACGGCAACGCGGATCGATGGATGGGCGCCACAGGCCAGGGTACGGGCTGCTTCACGGGTGGAGCGTCGACTCGCGGACCGTTGAACGCGGGCGATCTGTTTTTTGCGCTGCGCGGTCCGACGCACGACGGACACGATCATTTGAGCAGCAGTTTCGGAGCGCGGCGCCGCTGCGCGGTGGTGGATCGTGCCGTGGAGACGGAAGGCCCGCTGCTGCTGGTGGACGATACTCTTCGCGGCGTTGCAGCGATTGGCGCGGCATGCGCGCGCGAGCGTGGGGCGGCAAGCGTGGTCGGCGTGACGGGCAGCGCGGGAAAAACCACCACGAAGGACGTGATCGCGCACTTCCTGACGACGCAGATACCCGACGGGAAAGACGATCGGCAACTTCAACAACCACGTCGGGCTGCCGCTTTCGATCCTGCGGCTGCCGGACGAATGCCGCGTGGCCGTGCTCGAGATGGGCATGAATCATGCGGGCGAGATTCGGGAGCTTGTGCGCGATCGCGCGACCCGCAGGTTGGCGTGGTCACGAACGTCGGGTACGCGCATATTGAGTTCTTTCGATTCGATCGACGGCGATTGCGCGCGGCGAAGCGGGAACTGATCGAAGCGCTTCCGGCGACGGGACGGCAGTGCTGAATGCCGACGATGAGCGCGTGCGCGGTTTGGGCAGATGCATCGCGGGCCGCACGATCACCTACGGGTTCGGCGAGAATGCGGACGTGCGCGCGGAACGATCTGGAATCTCGCCGGCGAGGGCGTCGCTTCCGCTGCCGGGGCGTGCGAGTTTCGACACGCCGCTGTCCGGGACGGCATGGCGTGCAGAATTGCTGGCCGGCATCGCGATGGCCGCAGGCTTTCGGGATCGCGGCCGCAGAGCTGGTCGATGCGGCGCAGACCATTCCGATCGGGCAAGATGCGCGGCGAGCGCTTCGAGCAGAACGGATTCACGATCCTGAACGATGCCTATAACGCGAACCCGGAAGCGATGCGGCGATGCTCGACGTGCTGGCGACACGCCGCGCGCCGGCAGGTAGCGGTGCTGGGGGAGATGCTCGAGCTGGGCGGACAGAGCGAGTCGTTGCACCGCGCAGTGGGAGAACACGCCGCGGGCAGGATCGCTGGATCTTTTGGTCGGCATTCGGGGCACGGCGCGGGCGATGGTGGATGAGGCGACGCCGATCCGGGATGCCGTCGCAGCGCGCGTTATTCTTCGAAGATCCCGGAGCAGGCCGGAGCGGCTTTGAAACAGCTCCTCGCAGCCGGGCGATGCGATTCTCTTTAAAGGATCGCGCGGAGTGCGCGTGGAACGCGCGCTCGAAACGCTGACTGGAGGACGGCGTGCTGATGTTTTACTACCTGCTTTACGAGCAGCTTTATCACGTACGTCAGCCCGTTCCGCGTGTTCCGGTTCGTCACGTTCCGCGCCGCTTTCGCCAGCCTGACGGCGCTGTTTCTGTGCGTCGTGATGGGCCCGTGGTTCATCGCGCAAGCTGCGCGCAATTTCAGATCGGCCAGCATATTCGCGAAGAAGGGCCGAAGTCGCATCAGAAGAAAGCCGGGCACGCCGACGATGGGCGGCGTGCTGATCGTCATCTCGATCATCGTGCCGACGCTGCTGTGGGCCGATCTGCGACTTCGCGTACGTCTGGATCGCGCTGTTCGCGCTGGTCAGCTTCGGCCGCGATCGGATTCATCGACGATTACGCGAAGATGCTGAACAAGCGCAATCTGGGCCTGACGAGCCGCGCAGAAGTTCGGGCTGCAGATGCTGGTGGCGCTGGCTGCTGACGGCGGTGCTGGTCGTGATGCAGCCGTACGGCGACTTACACGACCAGCGATGAACGTTCCGTTCTTCAAGCAGTTTCAAGCCGGATCTGCTGATCCATTCGCTGCTGCACAATCCGTGGACTTATCCGCTGGCGTTCCTCCCGTTCTTTCTTTTCATGGTGCTGGTGGTGGTGGGTTCGTCGAATGCGGTGAATCATCACCGACGGCCTGGATGGCCTGGCGATCGGGCTGATGGTGATCGCGGCGGGCGCGCTGACGGTGCTGGCTTACATGAGCGGCCATCGCGAGTTCGCGCAATTATCTGCAGATCTGGCGCGCAATCCGCGCACCGCGGAACTGACGATTTTCTGCGGCTCGATGGTCGGGCGCGAGTCTGGGATTTCTCTGGTACAACGCGCATCCGGCGGAGATTTTCATGGGCGACGTGGGCTCGCTCTCGCTGGGCGGCGCGATGGGCGTGGTCGCGGTGCTGATCAAGCAGGAGGTTCTGCTGATCTTCATCGGGGGCGTGTTCGTGATCGAGATCGTTTCGGTGATTCTGCAGGTGGGCAGCTTCAAGCTGCGCAAGAAGCGCATTTTCAAGATGGCGCCGATTCACCATCATTTCGAAGCGCTGGGCTGGCGGGAATCGAAGATTATCGCGCGGTTCTGGATTGCGGGACTGGTGCTGGCGCTGTTCGCGTTGACGACTTTGAAATTGAGATGAAGCGTGGAACTTAGGGGCAGAAGGTTCTGGTGGTCGGCATGGAGCGCTCGGGCGTGGCGAGCGCGGAGTTGCTGCTGGCGGCAGGGGAGCTGATGTGACCGCCGCGGATCAGAAGCCTTCGAGCAGCTGAGCGACGTGGCGCAGAGCTTTGCGCGATAGCGGAGTGCAGTTCCGACTGCAGTCCGACGGCGGCTTCGAGAGTTCGATCTGATCGTGCTTGTCGCCCGGCGTGCCGGCGGACCTGCCAGAGAGTTGTCGGCGGCGCGCGGCCGGGGGTGGCGGTGATCGGCGAGGTGGAACTGGCCGCGCCTTTTCTGCAAGGGCCGACGATCGGGATCACGGGCTCGAACGGAAAGACGACGACGACGGCTCTGACGGGACATATTCTGCAGGAATCGCGGAATGCCGGCGCAGGTGGGCGGCAATATCGGGACGCCGGTCACGGCGATGGTCGAGACTTCGCGGGACGAGCAGTGGAATGTGCTGGAGCTTTCCAGCTTCCAACTGGAGACCATCCGCACGTTCCGCGCCGCACGTGGCGATGCTGTCTGAACGTGACGCAGAACCATCTGGACCGGCATTACACGTTCGAGAATTACGCGGAGGCCAAGGCGCGAATTCTTCGATCAGCAGACGCCGGACGATTATGCGGTCCTGAATGCGGACGACCCGTTCTGCCGATCGTTTCGCGAGCGCGCGGACGCGCGCAACGGCTCTGGTTCAGCAGCGCGCGGAGCCGGCGGACTGCATCTGGAGAGGGAGAGATTCGTTTGCATGGCGAACCTGTGATGCGACCGGGGATGTTCCGATTCGAGGCCGTCACAATCTCGAAAACGCGATGGCCGCGACGGCGGCGGCGCACGCTGGCCGGCGTCGCGCTCGACCGCAGATCGCGGCGGCGGTGCGGACCTTTCACGCGGTGGAGCATCGGCTGGAATTCGTGCGCAAGTGGAAGGGCGTCGACTTTTATAACGATTCGAAAGCCACCAGCGTGGACGCCACGCTGAAAGCGCTCGACGCGTTCGATCGGACGGCTTCTGGGTGATTCTCGGCGGCAAAGACAAGGGCAGCGATTACACGCCGCTGCGCGAGCCGCTGCGGCGAAAGCCCACGCGGCTCTGCTGATCGGCGCGGCCGCGGAAAAGATCGCGGCGCAACTCGAGGGCGCGGTTGAGCATGATTCGCGCGCGGCACGCTCGAAGGCGCGCTCGTGGACAGCCGCGGATCGAGGGCAAGCCCGGGCGACACCGTTCTGCTTGCGCCGGCGTGCGCGAGTTTCGACCAATTTCAAAGCTACGAGCATCGCGGGCGGGTTTTCAAAGAATCTGGTGAGCGCGTTCGAATCTAGGGAACATGGCGCAACGGCTTAAAACCGACTGGTATCTGTTCGGCACCATCGTGGTGATGGTGTTCTTCGGCGCGGTGATGATCTTACAGCGCGTCGTCGGTGGTGGCCGAGCTCCGCGCATGGGATCGAGCACTTACTTCGTGCTGCGGCAGGTGTTCTGGATTGTGGTCGCCGTGGCCGTCATGATGGCATTGAAGCGGATGGACTACCGCAAGCTGCAACACCCGGCAGTGGCGTTCGTCAGCATGGGCGTCGTGATGATTCTGCTGATCGCGGTCTTTTTCCTGGACGCCGAAACAGCATCGCTGGATTCGTTTGGGACCGGGCGGGATTCTCGGCGTGCAGCCTTCGGAACTGGCCAAGCCGGCGCTGATCGTCTTTCTGGCGTTTTTTATTGCGCTGCGCTCGCGAGCCATCAACACGCGCTACACGCTGCTGCCGGCGGCGGTGGCGGTGGGCTTGGTGACGCTGGCGGTGGTGGTGGCCGATTTGGGAACGGCGGTGGTGCTGGTCGCCACGGCGGCGACGCTGTTCTTCATCGCCGGTCTGGAGTGGCGATTCTTCATGCTGGCGCTGTTGATGGCTCTGTTGGGCAGCCTGTTTGCCGTCGCGTCCAAGCCGTATCGGCTTACGCGCGATCATCGGCTACATCGATCCCGGATTACAAGATGGTGGAAAAGATCGACACCAAGTTCCACGTGGGTCTGCAGGCCTACCTGAAGAAGTCGCTGACGACGCAAGGACACCAACTATCAGTCGGAGCAGGCGAAGATCGCGGTGGGGTCGGGCGGCGATTGCTGGGTCAGGGTCTGATGCAGGGCAAGCAGAAGCTGGTTTCTGCCCGAGGCGCATACGGATTTCATCTACGCGATTGTCGGCGAGGAGTTCGGGCTGTTCGGAACGGCAGGCGTGCTGTTGGCGTTTGTGGTGATTCTGTGGCGCGGCGTGCGAGCAACGGTGCTGGTGCCGGACGACTTCGGGCGCTATCTGGCGCTGGGCGATCACGACCATGCTGGTGGTGCAGGCGTTTATCAACATGAGCGTGGTGCTGGGCATGATGCCGACGAAAGGGATTCCGCTGCCGATGATCAGTTTCGGCGGGAGTTCGCTGCTGAGTACGCTGGCCTGTCTTGGGAATTCTGCTGAACGTTTCGGAGCATGCCGGATAAGCTTCTGTTTCTGATGGCCGGCGGAGGAACCGGCGGACATGTGATTCCCGCTGCTGGCAGTCGCGAAGGAACTCCGGGCGCGGGGCCATGAGGCTTTCTTCGTCGGGACGGAGCGAGGCGCAGAAGCGCGGCTGGTGCCGGCAGGCGGGTTTTCCTTTGGAGTTCGATCCGCATTGGTGGACTGCAAGGCGTGAGCGTGCGCCGCAAGCTTTCCGGGATGGCTTCTCTAGTGTCGGGTATTGTGCGTCAGGTGCGGCAAATGGGTGCGCGCCGGCCAGATGCAATTTTCAGCTTAGGGCGGCTATGTTGCGGGACCTCCTGTTCTGGCGGGCCTGCATGCGCCGGATCCCGGTGGTGGTGATGGAGCCGAATGCGGTTCCGGGATTGACCAATCGATGGATCGCGCGATTTGTTCGGTGTGCGTTGGTGAGCTTCCACGAGACTCGCGGCTTTTTTCCGTCGGGCCGCACGGAAGTAACCGGGTTGCCCGTGCGGGAGGAGTTTTTTGAATTGCCGGCGCGCGCCGGAAGGCCAGCCGTTTACGGTGTTGATCACGGGAGGCAGCCAGGGATCGCGGACGCTGAATGAAGCAGCAGGCGGCGTGGGGGAAGCTCCGTTCCTTGGCGAGACGGCGTGTACCTCATTCACCAGGCCGGCGCGGCGCACTGCGAGACGCTGCGCAGAGAAGTTGGAAGAGCGCGGGAGTACCGGGCGAGATGTCGGCCTTCATACCGGATATGCCAGGCGCCTTCGCGCGAGCGGACCTGGTGATCTGCCGGTCAGGTGCAGGAGCGGTTTCCGAATTAGCGGCGGCGGGGAAACCATGCGTGCTGATTCCCTTTCCTTATGCGGCGGACGATCATCAATTGCGCAACGCGGAGCAGTTCCGCGATGCTGGCGCGGCTTTGCTGTTCACGGATCGGGAGTGGACCGGGGAGAAGATGTTCGAGGTGATTCGAGAGCTTTCCGGAGAGAAGGACCGTCTGCGGAAGATGAGTGACGCGGCACGGAAGCTGAGCCATCAGGGCGCGGCTGGTAGGGCTGCGGACATTCTGGAAGGAGTCGCGCGAAAAACTCGTTGACAGGCGGATCTTTTCGCCGGAACAATAAGCGAAGCTAATGTTTTTTTCCAAGCAACACTTTCATTTCGCCGGAATTGGGGGAATCGGCATGAGCGGCATTGCCGAAGTGTTGCTGAACCTTGGCTACCAGATCAGTGGATCGGACCTGCAGCTTTCGCCTACGACCGATCGATTAGCCAAGTTAGGGGCCATCATATATGAAGGCCACGACGCGGGAAACGTCGCAGGCGCGAAGGCTTTGGTGGTCAGTTCGGCGGTGGATGAATCCAATCCCGAAGTGATCGAGGCGCGGCGGTTGCAGATCCCTGTGATTCCGCGGGGCGAACTGCTGGCCGAGTTGATGCGCCTGAAGTTCGGCATTGCCGTCGCGGGCAGCCATGGAAAGACGACGACCACCTCCATGATCGCGACGATCCTCAGCTTTGCGGACAAGGACCCGACGGTGGTGGTGGGCGGCAAGGTTTCCACCATGGGCGGCGCGAATGCACGCATCGGCCGCAGCGATTTCCTGGTGGTGGAGTCGGATGAGAGCGACGGTTCGTTTCTGAAGCTTGCTCCGATTCTGGCGGTGGTCACCAACATCGACCGCGAACATCTGGACCACTACGCGTCGATCGAGGTGATCCGGGCAGCCTTCACCGAGTTCGTGAATAAAGTGCCGTTCTATGGGGCAGCGATGGTCTGCGTGGATGACGAGAACGTGCAGAGAATTCTTCCGGACGTCCGCCGCCGAACGACTACCTACGGGCGCAGCACGCAGGCCGACCTGGTGATACAGGGAGTGACGTGCGGAGACTTCCATTCGCGTTTTGAACTACGCGCGCGCGGAGAACAGTTAGGGGAGTTTACGGTCCACGTGCCCGGCGTGCACAACGTATTGAATGCGACAGCGGCAATCGCGATTGCGTTGGAGTTGCATGTGGATGTGGCGAAGATCCGCGAGGGGCTCGCAACGTTTCGAGGCGTGGACCGGCGGTTCCAGGTCAAAGGCCGGGAAAATGGCATTGCGGTGGTCGACGATTACGGGCATCATCCGACGGAGATTCGCGCGACTCTCTCGGCTGCGCGCGCGTGTGGTTGCCGCCGTATTCACGTGCTGTTTCAGCCTCATCGCTACTCCCGCACGTTTCATCTGATGGATGAGTTCGCCCGCGCGTTCATGCAAGCCGACCGCGTGTTCGTGTTGGACATCTACGCAGCATCGGAGCAGCCGATCGAAGGCGTGACCGCCGAGGCATTGGCGGAGCGGATGCGGCAGTTCGGACACAAGTCCGCGGAGTACGCGCCCTCTATGCCGGCGGGTATCGAGGCGGTAGTCGAGGGCGTTGACGACGGCGACATGATCATCACCCTGGGCGCCGGAAGCGTTTCGCTGGCGGGTGAGCCGATACTGCAGGAGTTGCGCGGGAGGATGGCGCATGCCCAAGGTTCCTGAGATAAAGCCGCGCGCGCGATTCCGGATCTGGTTCATTGCCATCGCTGTGGTGGCCGTGTTCGCATCGACGGCTTGGGGCGCGCGAACGGTGCGCAAGTTTCTCGCAGACGATCCACGTTTTGTGCTTCGGCAGCCGCTCCCTGGATTGAAGAATCAGGGAGTGGCGGTGCTGGGTGCTGGCTATACATCTCCCGCGACCGTGCAGCAGGTGTTCGCTCAGGATTACGGGCGCAGCATTTTCGATGTGAATATCGCGGAAAGGCGGCTGAGGCTGCTGGCGATCGACTGGATTGAAGACGCCAGCGTATCCCGCGTTTGGCCGAACAGAATTTATGTGCGCGTGCGGGAGAGGCATCCGGTGGCTTTCGTGAACGTTCCGCACCAGGCGTTTCTTCTGATCGATGCGGAAGGAGTGCTGCTGTCACCGCCGCCCCGCGCCAACTTTGAGTTTCCGGTGTTGAGCGGCGTCTGGGTGAACCAAAACGAAGCGGATCGCAAGGTGCGCGTGCAGACCGCGCTACGGTTGCTGGACGATCTGGGGCCGGTGGCGAAGGATGTGTCGGAGATCAACACCGCGTCCTTAGACGACATCCGAGTGACCACCGACGTTCAGGGAAAAGCGGTCGAATTGTGGCTGGGGGACAGCAATTTTGGGCAGCGGTACCGAAATTTCATGGATCATTTTGCAGACATTCGCGCGGGTTCGCCACATGCCAGCGTGTTCGATTTGCGGATTGACGATCGCATTACGGCGAAACAGTAGAGGTCAGGGGCGGGACGGCAGCTAACGGATGAAGACCACAACTCAGAACAAATCGATATATACCGCCGGTCTCGATCTCGGGAGCGCTGCTACACGTTGCGTCATTTCGAGGCTGGATGGGTCGCGCCTACATTTTGCGGGCGCGGGCGCTGTTCCATCAAACGGTTGGACGCGCAGCAGAGTGGTGGACCGGCAAGCTGTCTCGGCGGCTGCGCTCAAGGCGGTTCAGATGGCCGAAGCAGAGGCCGGCATTCAGTTGGAGAGCATTGTTGTGGGATGCGGCGGGCTCACGGTGCGGGGCGCCAATACACGAAGCCGAACAGAGACGGGGCGCCCGCGGGAAATCGAACAACGCGATGTGAATCGGGCTTTCGAGCGGGCGGCACGTGTACAACTGCAGGATGATCGAATGATCCTGCAGTTATGTCCACAGGAGTTCGCGCTGGACGATCGTCCGGGATTTCGGGATCCCCGGAAGATGGTGGCGAGCAGTCTTGAGGTGAATGCGCACCTGATCACTATTTCCAACCTCGAGCACAACACAATCGTCGATTCGGTCAATCACGCGCACCTGACGGTGGATGAAACGATTTTTGAGGCGGTAGCGGCATGTTACGCGTCGGTACTTCCGGAAGAGCGGCGGGAAGGGCTGGCCCTGGTGGATATCGGATCGCAATCTACACAGGTGATCGTCTACTACGGGGACGCGACGCAACTGGCTTCCACGATTCCGGTCGCGGGTGACCACTTTACGCGTGACGTCGCTCATTTCCTGCGGGTGAGCTATCAGGATGCGGAATTGGTGAAGGAACAATTCGGCAGTGCCAGTTCGAATTTCACGGCGGAGAATTCATTTATCGAGTTGCCCGCACCGAATGGCCGGGAGCCGCGCGAGGCATCCCGCAAGATCGTGAACGAGATTCTGGAAGCGAGAGCGGAGGAGCTTTTCAAACTGGTGAAACAGGAACTGGCACGCGTGGGGATGGACCGCGTGCTCACCAGCGGCGTGGTTCTCACAGGGGGCGGCTCACAACTGCAGGGGATGTGCGATATCGCCGAGCGCGTGCTCAATTGCCCGGTGCGCCTCGGCCTGCCCACGGGGTTGATGGATTGGCCAGAAGATCTAGACACACCGGATTGGACGGTGGCCGCCGGCCTGGCAATGTACTCCGCCCGCCTTCACAGCCTTGTCGATCTTGAACGCCAGTCCATTGGACTGCTCGGACGAATTCTGCGCTAGCCCATTTAAAGGATGCATTATGCCAATCATCTCCACCGATCTCAATTCACTTAAGTACGAAATTCAGGAAGACGCCCGTAAAGGCGCCCGCATCAAGGTCATTGGTGTGGGCGGCGGCGGCTCAAACGCAGTTGCGCGCATGATGCAGGAAGGGCTGGAAGGTCCGGAGTTTCATGTGCTGAACACGGACTCGCAATCGCTTGCCTCATCGCCCGTGCCGAGCAAGGTGCAGATCGGCGCGAAGGTGACGCAAGGGTTAGGCGCGGGCGCCGACCCCAATATCGGGCGGCAGGCGGCGCTCGAAGACACTGAGCGGATATTGGAACTTCTTCAGGGCGCGGATATGGTGTTCGTGACCGCGGGTTTGGGCGGAGGCACTGGTGCAGGCGCCGCGCCGGTCGTGGCCTCTCTCGCCAAGGAGCTCGATGCGCTGACCGTTGCGGTGGTGACAAAGCCGTTTGCTTTTGAGGGCGGCAATCGCATGAAGCAGGCGGAGAAGAGTCTGATCGAGCTCGCGTCGAGCGTCGACACGCTGATCACAATTCCGAACGACCGGCTGCTCTCGATTGTTCCGCGAGGCACCAGCTTCATGCAGGCATTCAAAGTGGCGGACGATGTTCTTCGTCAGGCGGTGCAAGGGATCAGCGATATCATCCTGACTCCGGGAATTATCAATCTGGATTTCTCGGATATCCGAGCGACGATGCTCGGCATGGGTCACGCCATGATGGGTACGGCGACGGCCAGTGGCGAGAACGCCGCAGTCGAAGCCGCACGTCAGGCGATCAATTGTCCGTTGCTGGAAGACACGCGCATTGCCGGCTCAAGGCGGATATTGATTAACCTGACCGGTTCCTCGAATTTGGGCTTGCACGAGGTGAACGAAGCTTGCTCGATCATTCGTGAAGCGGCGCAATGCGACGATGTGCAGATCAACTTCGGCGTGATTGCGAATGACGGGATGGGTGACGCGGTAAAGGTGACGGTGATTGCGACGGGCTTCCGTGCCGAAGAACTCCTGCCGCAATCCGAGCGGGGCTTCTTCGCCCCTCGGGAGGAGATATTTGTCGAGAGCAGGCGAGATCCCGAGCCGGCACCTCAGCCGATCGAGGTGATTGCCGTCGAGGAAGAAGAGGCGGTGGTGGTGATGGACGATTTTGATCCGAACGATCTGGAAGCACCCGCGTATCTCCGCAACCGACGTCTTGTCGGCTAGCAATTCCATTGATCCATTTCGATGGCAAGCACTTCTTTAACCCGGGAGGCCGACAGGCGCCCGGGTTCAAAGATATCCTCCGGTGGAAGCTGACCACGCGCCCGCAGAAGTCTCCTCATTTCATCGCAGATGTCCGACCAGCGACGCCGCCGCGTCTAATTGAGGGTGAAGACGTACGGATCACAATGGTGAACCACGCCACGGTGCTGATCCAACACAATGGCCTGAACATCCTGACTGACCCGATGTGGTCGGAGCGCGCGAGCCCGGTCTCATTCACCGGCCCGAAGCGTCATCGAGCGCCGGGAGTGGAGTGGAATGTTCTGCCGCCGATTCACCTGGTCCTGCTGAGCCACAATCATTACGATCATCTTGATCTCCCGACCGTGATCCGGCTCGCCCAAGAGCATCGACCTGAATTCGTGGTTCCGATCGGGGTCGGGCCGTTGCTTAAATCCCACAACATCACGGTTAACCGAGAACTCGATTGGGATGATTCGGTCAAGATCGGCGATTGCCGAATCCATTGTGTGCCGGCCTTTCACTTTTCCGGGCGGGGCCCGTTCGATCGAAACGAAACGCTGTGGTGCGGATACGTGATCGAAACGAACTCCGGCGTCATCTATTTCGGAGGCGATTCCGCATTCGGGGCGCATTTCCAGGGTATCCGGGAAAAACATGGGGCGCCTCGGGTGGCGTTGATTCCGATAGGGGCTTACCGTCCTCAATGGGTGATGGGTTCGGTTCACATGGATCCGGAAGATGCGTTTCGCGTGCATCAGATTCTGGGTGCGCGAACCAGCATTGGGATTCACCACGGTACATTCCAGCTTACGAACGAATCGCTGGACACTCCGGCGCAGGAGCTTTCCTCAGTGGCGAGCCAGCAACCCGGCTCCGCTCCATTCGTTATTCTGAAGAACGGCGAATCGCTGCACGTATGAAAGACACAAGTCTGAAGCTCACAGCCGTAAAGTTAGATCCGGAAAGTCCCGCGATGCTGCTCACGGAGGCAGATGCGCGCGCCTACTCCGAATTAGCGGCGAAATATATGGCCGATTTGCAGCCTCGTGGAGCGATTGAAGTTCGCCTGGTGCGAAGCATAGTCCGAACCGCCTGGCGATTGAACCGGATGGAGAGTATCGCCGATTCGATGGCGGCGATGAAGTCGGAGACCAAACATATCGAGATGGCGGCCCGGCAGGAAGAGCGTTTGACGAAGATGCTGCTTCAACTGACGAAACAGCTCGAGCGTACACAAGCTGCACGCCGCAAACGACAGATATCGGAAGCGATGGACCGGCCTGACCAAAGCCCGCTGGTCCATTAGTCAGCGTTCCGGGTGAAGGGACTTTAACGCGCGATCCCCGCTTTCTAGGAAACTCCGGTTATATTTAAACGTACACGTACTAGGGGTTTTCTGTGGGTCAGAACGGCCAAGATACTGGCGCCCGTAATCTAAGCGGTCAAACTGTTGTAGGCGAGCTGCTCCGAAACATGGAACTCGGGCGGTTTGAGCTTGCGTATAGCGTTTTGTTGCCGTGCGTGTTCCATGTTTATCTTCATCCCGAGGATCACGCTCGTTTAGCGGGGGTGTTCCCGCTGATTAGCGAAGACGCTCGCCGGGCATTGCGGGCCCGGGTGACGGAATTCAATCAGCGCCGCGGACTGCTCGGGATCAAAATGGGTGGAAAAACCGCTAAGGAATACAAGATCGCCTGCAAGGAATGGGTGATTGAATTCCTGGCCAATAGCGAAGTTCCGTTCGGCGATATCGAAATTCATTCGGAGTTGAACGAAACAGCAGAGCCGGGTTTCCGGGGGACAAAAACGACCCTGATCGACCGCGAGCCGTCGGTTGTGCAGGAACGAACGACGGGGACGGCCGGGATGCACGCGGAGACGAGAAAGTCCGCGGACCGGGTGTTCGCCGAGATTCATTATGAGGACGATTCTGGACCACAGCGCTACCTGGTCACGCAAAACGAGGTGTCAATCGGCCGGGGCGGCGATGGGCAGTTGATGGATCTGGCTTTATACGCACCCGACGACGTGTCGCGCGAACATTTGAGGTTGCGGCGGGATCCTGCGACCGGGATCTTTTTGATTGTCGATAAGAGCACGAACGGGACGTGGCTGAATGGCCGCCGACTGAAAAAGGGCGAGCAAGAGTTCCTGGGGGACGCTTCGGTGATCGGGCTGGCGGAGGTACTGACCCTTTCATTTCGGTTAAGGAAATGATCGGGATTTACGGCTTTCACATTCCGTTCCTCCTGCTGTATGCGATCGTGGCTGGTGGATTGTTCTTTGTAAATCGCAGAGGACGCCGGCCATGACGAAGGCTCCTCCTGTTTACAGGGCCGGGTCCGCCACCGATCCGGGCCGGCTGCGATCGGTGAATGAAGACCGGGCGCATGCCGACGAGGGGGCCGGAGTCTTCCTCGTCGTGGATGGCATGGGAGGTCATGCTGCCGGTGAGCGTGCGGCGGCGATCGCCGTCGAGACGATTCCCCGGCAACTCGAGTTAGCGTCAGGGAGCACCGAAAATCGCATCCGGCAAGCAATTACCGCGGCAAATAACGAGATTTTCCAGCTTGCGCAAGCGAACCCGGAATGCGAAGGAATGGCCTGCGTGCTTACCCTGGCGGTGGCGGATGGGGAGAAGTTTGCCGTCGGACATGTCGGAGATTCGCGCCTATACCTCGCGTGGACCGGCGGCTTGCGCAAGCTGACTTCGGACCATTCTCCCGTGGGGGAGCGTGAGGACCGCGGCGATCTCACCGAGGCAGAAGCGATGCAAGACCCGCGACGGAACGAGGTGTTCCGTGATGTCGGTACACGCCCGCACGAATCTTCCGACGAGGAGTTTATCGACGTAAAAACGTTTCCGTTTCGGTCGGATGCGGCGTTCCTGCTTTGCACCGATGGGCTTAGTGACGCGCTGACAAGCGTGGAGATCAACGCGATCATTCAGCGCTACGATGGAGACCCTCAGCACACGGCACAGGATCTGGTGGAAGCGGCTAACCGGGCCGGCGGCAAAGACAACATCACCGTAATCTTCATTGCGGGACCGGAGTTTTCGGGCGTGGATACACGGGCCGTAACGGAGGCGAGAGCGCGTCATTCCGTGACGCGGATGCGGGGTAGCGGTGGCGTGTGGGCCCAGGTCTTGAACCGTCTGCTCTGGATGGGGATCGGCGCGCTGCTCGGCATTTCGGCTCTTCTTACGCTGGATCATTTCTTACTGCGCCGCAATCCGAATGCGGCAGCTATAAGTTCTCTGCCGCGGCATACTCTCGTTAATGCAAGCGACGCACACTCGCTCACACAAGCCTTAGCGTCGGCGCGGGCGGGAGATGTGATCGACGTTCCTCGGGGGGATTATGCCGATCCAGTCGAGATGCGGGAAGGCGTTGAACTGAACAGCGCGAGCCCTGGCGAGGCAGTGATTCACGGGCCGGTGCGTGCGCACAATTTGAAGTCTTCGCGGCTGACTGGGTTTCGCATCGAAGGGGCTTTGGTGATAGACAGCTCAAGTGTTGAGGTGAATGAAGTTAGCGTCTCCGACAAGACTGGGTGCGCGGTCAGCTTCATCGGAAACTCCGCGGGTGTGCTGCGAGCAAGCACGATACAGGGTAACGGGCAGTGCGCTCTTCTTATCGATGGAGAAAGTTCTCCCCGCGTAATCGCCAACCGGATATCGAACGGGATCGTGGATGTACGTCCGCCCGCTCGGCCGATTCTGTCAGGCAACGTAATGGAGCAGGCAAAGTAAACCATGGATACGGCCGTCTCCCAGACCAAGCGTTTCGCGCGCTACGAAATTATCCGGAAGCTGGGGCGGAGCATGACGGACGTGTATCTCGCGTTCGACCCGCGAATGGCGCGTCGCGTGATTCTCAAGTTGATTGAAGAGTCACGGGACGATTTCACCCAAATGGTGATTGAGGCCGAACGCCGGGGCGCGCAGATTCAGGCCGAGTTGCATCGGATCGATCCGCGGATTTTGGAAGTTTACGAGTGCGGCACGACGCAGGGTCATTTCTTTGTGGCGATGGAGTTCTTTGAGGGGAAGAACCTCCACGAGATTATGCTGATCGAGCGGCGGCTCGATGCGAAGCGCGCGGCGCGCTATGCCGCCGAGGTGTGCAGCCAACTGGAGCGGCTGCATTCTTTTGTTTCCGACTTGGAGGGGAAGCAGCGCGCGGTTGTTCATGGCGACGTCAAGCCGTCCAATATTCAAGTCGGTCATAACGACGAGGTGCGGCTTCTCGACTTTGGCATCGCCAAAGTGATCACCTCGACGCGCAATCTGACCAGGCATAATCTCGGGAGCCCCACTTATTGTTCACCCGAGAGGCTCGCCAAGGGAAACGTGGATGCGCAGTCCGATCTCTGGGCAGTCGGCGTCAGCTTGTACGAGATGGTGTCGGGAATGCCGCCCTACCAGGCCCAAGACACGCGCAAACTGGAAAATCTGATTCAGTCCAAACGAGCGCCGAGGTCATTGCCGGGTACTTGCCCCGCGCCGCTCGCCGCGATCATCTCTAAGGCGCTGGCGGCGGAGATTGACCGGCGGTACCCATCTGCGGAGGACTTTGAACGCGATCTGCGAACGTTCCTCCAAGGCAAGCCGCCCCGCGCGATGGCAGAACACCGGCCCTCTTGGGACAGCAACGCAACGGTTCAAAAGTTTGAACCTGAGATCGTTACGACGTCTTTCTCCGAACCGTTTGCGAGGCCGACGCGGCTGCGCGTGGCCTATCAGAATCTGACGCGGCGCGTTCAGACCCGGGCCAGCACTGACTGGCTGCGGCTCGGATCGATTTGCTTCACCATCATTACCATCTTCCTGTTTGCGTACTTGGTGGGCCGACTCCGCGACGAGATCTGGCCGGCCAGGAGTCCGGTGGATTATTCGCGGGCGACCGTCCAGGAGATCAATCAGGATTGGGATAGATACCAGAGCTTGCGGGATCGCGACCGCTTTCTGGGCCGGCTGTCCCCGGCGCGGTTTCGCGGAAAGATTCTGGAAGCGAGTCTCGTGTCCTCAGCAGATGAAGTGATCGATGCATACAACAGGAATTCCGATCCGTCCCTGCAGAGCGTGGACTGGAAAAAGGCGCAGCTGTGTTTGCGACATGCTGCGGAACTCGACCCGTCCGACCGGGCTGTGGCCGGGAGACTCGCGTTGTGCGACGGATACGTGAATCTGCTGCAAAGCGGGAAACTTCCTAATGCGGGACGAAGCGAGGAGAGCTTTCGGACGGCTGCGGCGGATTTGCCGAAATCTCCCGATCCACATCTGGCGCTGGCGCGCTTGTACGTTTATTCGTTTACCAACATGGGCAAAGCGTTAGCCGAGTTTCATCAGGCCGAGAGGCTCGGCTTTCACTTTGGACCCCGTGAGATCGAAGAGCAGGGCGACGGATATCTTCTACGTGGCGAATCCGAACTGCGCGGCGCGAAAAGAGCAGAAGGCGCGGAGAACGATGACAGGGATAAGCTGACGCGGCTATCGCGATCGGACTTCCAGCGCGCGCGGAATCTGTATGAGCCCATTTCCGGGTTTTCCAATGTGAGCGCGAATCTTAATCGCCTGGAACAGGATGAGCATCGCTTAGACGATCTCGAGCAAGAGGATGCCGCAACGGACGAGGAACCGACGATTTCGAAAGCGAAATCGAAGCCGTATCGGCACCACGTTCCGCAGAGTGCGTTCCAGAAGTTTTTCAGCCACCTCAAATGGCAATAACTAAGAGCTGGGAAGAATCCGCTGTCGTTCCGAAGGCGATCAAGCAAGCAGCGCCGGTGGAACGAAGGCGTGAGTTTCCCTTTCTTCTTGCGTCATCGGTGCTGGTTCTGTGGGGGCTTGGGCTGGTGTATGCAGCCAAGACGCAGAGCTTTCCGGAATTCTCCGCGCGAGTGGCGAAAGGCGAGTTGCTCGATCTGAACGCGCCGATTTCGGCTGAGCAGATCGCTCCATTCCTACAGAATTTCAACGACCCGGCTGAACGCGCGCTTGCGGCGCAATCCGTTTCGGAATACATCGGGCGAATACGGCCGCTTCCTAATGTGGGCGCGTTGGCACGACTCCGGGTATCCGCCGCGACGATCGCTGGAGATCCGCGCTGGACATCGCTACGCGATCAGGAAGAGAAGCGTGCCTCAAAACAAATAGCGCTGCTTCCGCTCTCCAAATTAAAGCCGACGTTCGTGGTCCGCACTCCGGCCGAGTATCGGCGCGGGTACATGACGTGGTGCGGGATCTATCTCCTGGCTTTCTGGGTCGTTCATTTTACATGGCGTCTTCGGCGGTTCCGTGGTGATCCCGCGATCCTGCCCGCTTTGCATCTGCTCACCGGCATAGGATTAATGCTGGCCGTGAGCCTGCGAGACCCGCTTCGCGATTCGCTGGAGTTCAAGAAGTTCGCTTGGGGAGCAGCGGCGGGATGCGTGATGCTGTTGCTTCCTTTGCTGCGAGTGTTTCAAACCCGCCATTTCTCGCGATGGATCTACTCTCCGTTGTTCACCAGCCTTTTGCTTTTCGGATTACTTCTGGTCGCTGGCTCCGGCCCCACGGGCAGCGATGCCAAGGTCAACCTTGGACCATTTCAACCAGTCGAGCTGATTAAGATTCTTCTTGTATTTTTCCTAGCTGGATACTTTTCGCGCCGCTGGGAGTGGCTGCGGGAATTGCGGGAGAAGCGGCTTGTACCGCGATGGCTTCGCTGGCCGGAAATCCCACGAATCGAGCACCTGCTTCCGGTGATCGTAGGAGTTGCAGTTGCCTTGATGTTGTTTTTTGTTCTGAAGGACATGGGGCCGGCGCTGGTAATCGGATTTCTATTCCTTTCGATTTTCGCGGTGGCGCGCGGCCGTGTGGGTCTGGCATTCTGCGGAGTGGCGCTGCTTGTCTGTGGAGTGGCTCTCGGTTATCGCCTCGGCACGCCACACACGGTGGTGGAGCGCATCCATATGTGGCTCTCCCCGTGGGATAACGACCTGCGTGGCGGTGATCAGGTGGCGCATTCTCTCTGGGCCTTAGCCACGGGCGGAACGTGGGGATCCGGTCCCGGGATGGGCGATCCAGGAATGATCCCGGCAGGCCACACAGACCTAGTGCTTTCTTCGATCGGGGAGGAGTGGGGTTTTCTCGGGACTTTGATCGTGTTCGCGCTGTTTACGCTGCTTATTCAACGCGCATTTCGGATCGCCCGAGAGGCGCCGGACGAGTACTCTACATTTCTGGCATTTGGTCTTGGCTCGCTGATCGCGTGGGAGATGCTTCTCGTGTCTGGGGGTGTGCTCGACGCGATCCCGCTTTCGGGAGTGGTCTCGCCCTTTCTGAGTTTGGGCAACACGGCGATGCTCGCCAATTTTTTGATCTTCGGGATAGTGCTCGGGATCTCCAGTCAACGCCGGAGCAACACGCCGGAAGACGCGCCTACATTTGCCGGCCCGATGCGAGTGGCGGCGGTGGTCTTTGCCGGGTTGGGCGCGGCTCTATTGGCGCGCGCTGCCTATTTCCAGGTCTTCGCCGATCGCGATTTGATTATTCGCGACGCGAAGGTAATCGCCGAAGACGGGGTTAAAAGGCCTCAACACAACCCGCGTTTAAACTCGCTTCTGCGACAGATTCCGCGGGGAGATATTTACGATCGCAACGGTGTCCTTCTCGCCACCAGCAGTTGGGACCGACTGGAGCAGAATCGTGCAGCGTATGAAAAACTTGGGATCTCCCTCGAACAGGCTTGTTCGCGTTTAGAAGGCCGCCACTACCCGTTCGGCGAATCGCTCGCACAATCGGTCGGGGATCTCCGGACCGGCGACAATTTTCATGCTTCGAATGCCTCCCTGATCGAGCACGACTCCAATGTGCGTCTGCAAGGCTACACGGACTTCCAAGAACTCGCGCCGGCTGTCCGCTACCGTCACTACCCTCAAGCCCCCCACATGCGGGTGCTGCTGGACCGAGAACGCGATGTGCGAGCGTCGATCGACATTCGCCTGCAGCTCCGACTGGGGTCGATTCTGGATAGAAGGATGGAAACCGCAGGCACGAAAGGCGCAGCTGTGATTCTGGATTCCGGCAGCGGGGATGTGCTGGCGATGGCCAGCGTGCCGCACCCGGTGGCGACGGCTATTCCGCCACGCCGGACGAGCTTCTCGATCGAGCCCGATACGGGCAGTATCCGCCAGGTTCCACGTTCAAGCTGGTCACTGCAATGGCGGCTCTCCGAAAGGACCCCGCGTCCACCGAACAGACGTTTGCTTGTATCCGGCTTCCCGACGGACGTGCGGGCACACAGATCAAAGGTTGGAACCGCCCGATACGGGATGACGTGAAGGACCACGCGCACGGCACGCTGGATATGTTTCGCGCGATAACGGTTTCGTGTAACGCCTATTTCGCGCAGCTGGGAGTCTTCAATGTCGGTGCAGACATGCTTCGCGACACGGCTGGTCTATTGGAGATTCCTACCGGGGATCCTCGTGAATTTAAGAAGATGCTTCCGTTTTCGTCCTATGGTCAAGGGCCCGTATTGACTACGCCGTTCAAGATGGCGCGCGTCGCTGCGACGATTGCAAACGGCGGCTCCATGCCGCAAGGACGATGGGTTTTGGGTGCTGGGAACTCACGCGAGAACGCGCCACGCGCTGTTGTCTCCGAGCAGGCCGCGGAGTTCCTCGCTCGAGCGATGCGATCCGTCGTAACGAGCGGAACCGGCCGAAGTGCGATGGCTGGACTCGACATCCCCGTCGCGGGAAAGACGGGAACGGCGCAAGTGGAGGATGGTGAGCCGCATTCCTGGTTCGCCGGTTTTGCTCCTTTCGATGAGCCCGCGTCGTCTAAGATCGCGTTTGCCGTTGTGGTTGAACACGGGGGCTATGGAGCCCGCGCGGCGGCACCTATCGCGCGCGAGATCGTGGAAGCATCCCGGGATCTCGGTATTCTTTCTGGTTCTGATCTTGTTTCGCAAAAGAGGTAAGATTGCCGCTCTCCGACGTGTTTGAAAAACTGGGCCGCGCGATTCTGGAATCGCCTTTTACGGCTGCGCGCGTCTCCGAAGAAGTTCCAGAACTGGCCGAGATTCGACTGGCCGCGCTCGATGCGATTAAGGGCAAGAGCCACCGCGTGGCCGGGAAGATGGTGTTTCCGTTCAACGTCGTTCGAATTCATCTCATTGGGATTCCGGAAAAACAGGCCGAGACCTTCCATAGCGATTTTATGGAGAAGTATTTTGATGGGGAGTTGCGGGCAGGGCTGACGAGGTCGAACTACCGGTATCCGGACGACCTTCGCGTAGAGATCGAGACCACGCCCGACCTCCCAGGTCCAAAGCAGGCATGGATTTCGGTGAGCACGGAAATGACTGCGACGCCTATCTCCCCGAAAGAGAGTCCCAACCTCGCAACCGCAGTTCTTGCGGTGCAGCAGGGGACAGCGGATCAGGCCGAGATCCCCCTTGAGAAGGCGCGGACCAACATCGGGCGAAGCGTGGACGTGTTCAAGACCGCCGGGCCGTCCCGTCGAAACGATGTGGCATTCTCAAGCGAAACGGCTATTAACCGCACCGTTTCTCGCGAGCACGCACACATCACGCGCGACAAGAATACGGGCGAGTACCGTCTTTTCAACGATCGCTGGTACACCATGGGCGTGGATGCGGAAGCAAATTGTGGGTTATGGATTGTGCGCGACGGGTTGAGCCAGCCGGTGCACCGCAATTCCCGCGGAGTGGCACTGCAGGACGGGGATGAGATTCACTTTGGTCGGGCCATTGCGCGCTTCCTGGTAGAGCCGGTGGAACGCGCTTAGCTGTGCACCGCCGCGCAGCCCTCATCGCGTTTGCAATCTTCGCATTGAATGCGTGGCTTTGTTGGCCGCTCTTCCAGCTGGATTACAGCGCGCGGGTTGAGTCCGCCGAGTCGTCCTTCATTTCGATCAGCCACTACATGGTCGACTACTGGAGGGATCTATCGTGGTGGCCGTGTTGGTATGGCGGCATTCCTGTTCACCAAACATATCCGCCGCTCCTGCATGCGATCGTTGCGGTGGCATCCGTGGCGCTCCACGTCACCGTAGCTCACGCGCATCACATCGCTACCGCGTGCTTTTACTGCCTGGGACCGGTGGCGTTGTTTGTGCTTTGTTGGGAGCTGACCGGATCGCTCCCACGGGCCATGTGGAGCGCGATCGCCTACAGCTTGATTTCGCCTACGGCCTTTCTGATCCCGTGGGTGCGTACTGAGTTGGGAACACCATTCCGTCCCTGGAGGATCAGCACGCTGGTGCTGAACGGAGATGGGCCACATATCGCGGCGCTCGCGATTTTGCCGCTGGCTTTGACGGCACTCGACCGATTCCTGCATCGGAGGACCGCTTTACGCTTGGCGGCAGCCGTGATCGCGTTCGCAGCCGTCGCGCTTACGAATTGGATCGGGACGTTTGCTCTGGCGGTTACAGCGTTTCTCTATTTGGTCGCAATGACGCGGGGTCGAGCGGACTGGCGAATGTGGATTCAATCTCTGGGAGTCGCGTTGATGGCTTATTGTTTGGCCTGCCCTTGGATCCCGCCCTCGACCATTCGGCTCATCCCCGCAAACGCGGCGTGGTTGGACTACGACTATCGCGCAGCACTGCAGTCGTTACCTTCACACGGTTTTCTCGTTTTGTTTTGCGTGGCATCGCTGAAGTGGATCTTTGAAAGGTTCAACGTCTCGTCCGTCGTTCAATTTGCGATTCTCTGGTGTTTCGTTTTGGGCGGGATTCCTGTTTTGGCGGAGTGGGGAAACGTCGACCTGGTGACGCAGCCTCACCGGTATCAGCTCGAGTTGGATATGACAATCTGCTTCCTTCTGGTCCTTGCGATTGCCGCCGGGCTAGCGCGGTCGCCCCGGTTCGTTACCCTGCTCGCAATCGGGATTCTCACGTTGGCCGCCCTTTGGCAAACGCGCACGACCAAGTTATTCATGACCGCCCTCATCCAGCCAGTTCGTATGGAGGCGACGATCGAATGGCAAATGGCAAAGTGGCTTCAGGAGCATGCGGGGACGAGGCGGGTTTTCGCGGTGGGGACGATCTCCTATTGGTTGAATGCGTTTTCGGATGTGCCGCAGCTAGGTGGTGGCGCCGATCAGGGTTTGCCCACGCCGCAGCTTCGAACGGCCATTCGCACGATATATGGTCACGGCTCAGAACCAGCGGATCCCGTCGGAAGATTGGCGCTGACTTGGCTGAAAGCCTACGGGGCCGAGCTTGCTCTGGTGGGCAACCGGGACAGTCGTGAGTACTTCAAGCCCTACCGGGAGCCGGCCAAATTCGATCGGATTGGCACCAAAATATGGCAGCAAGGAGGAGACGCCGTTTATGAGATCCCGGTCCGATCGCATTCGCTTGCGCATGTCGTGGTATCGGGCGACGTTGTGGTGCGTCCGCCGTCGAGCGGATCCGATGTAGAGGAAGCAGCGCGATATGTGGCGGCCCTGGATAGCACCGCTTACCCAGAAGCTTCATTTGAGTGGATGGATCGTCACACGGCGAGGATCAAGGCCAATTTGACGAAACAGCAGATTCTGTCGGTGCAAGTCAGCGACCACCGGGGATGGAATGCAACGGTGGGAAATCAGCCGCGGAATGTTCGATCGGACGGATTGGGACTGATGGTCATCGAGCCGGAATGCGAAGGGCCATGTACGATTACCCTTCGGTATACAGGCGGGCCGGAGGCCCTGATCACTAGAGGATTATGCGCCTTTGCGGGTTGCGGATTGATGCTGGGGGTGGTGTTGCAGTGGCGTCAGCGTCTACGCAGGGTATGATCGCGGCATGCGTCCAATCGCGGCTGTGATCGGTAGTTTACTGATCGCCGTCATCATCTGGGAGGTGTTCGAGACGATCATTCTGCCTCGGCGAGTGCAGCGAAGAATCCGGATTACCCGTCTCTTTTACCTCAGCACCTGGCTGCCTTGGAGTCGTGTTGCTCCGCGAATCCGGAACACGAAGATGCGGGAAGAACTGCTCAGTTTTTTCGGACCAGCTTCTCTGCTCATGCTTTTCGCAATCTGGGCGTTCGGGCTGGTGGTGGGATTTGGGCTGCTGTTCTGGGGAATTAGCGCCCAGTTCACGTTGCATGAAGGCCTGAAGAACACAGTATGGACCGATCTTTATTACAGCGGGACTAATTTCTTCACGCTCGGGCTGGGGGAAGTGATTCCCTTTTCAACCAGGGGCCGTGTGTTGACAGTGATTCAGGCCGGAACTGGCATGGGTTTTATCGCCATTGTAATCGCCTACCTGCCTACGCTCTATGCAGCGTTTTCCCAGAGAGAAGTGAATATCTCATTGCTCGACGCGCGCGCGGGTTCACCTGCGACCGCCGGCGAGCTGCTGCGACGGCATGCCCTTTTCGGTGATTTGAACAACCTAACGGCCTTGCTCTCCGAGTGGGAGCAGTGGTCGGCGGCGCTCATGGAAAGTCACATCTCGTATCCGGTCCTCTGCCACTTTCGATCGCAGCACGCCAACCAAAGTTGGCTGGGGGCAGTGACGTCCATTCTCGACACGTGCTCGCTGGTGATGACCGGAATCGAAGGTGTGCCAGCTTGGCAGGCGCGGCTGACGTTCGCGATATGCCGCCATGCATTGGTGGATATCACGCAGGTGTTCCATCGCGCGCCCATTCCGATGGAACAAGACCGATTGCCCGCAGCGGAATTCGAGAAGCTGCGGAGCGAATTACATGCCGCAGGGGTGCGTTTAGCCGATAGTGACGATGCTTGCTCGCATCTGAAGCAGTTGCGCGACATGTATGAACCCTACGCGTTTGCACTGGGCGAAATGCTCCTAATGCCTTTGCCGCCGTGGTCCAAACGTGAGGGTTCAAAGGACAACTGGACGACGAGCGCGTGGAAGACCGGGCATTAATGCCGGCTAACTCACGCTTCTTCCTATAATTGAAGTATCCGTATCGCTAAAGGGAATTCGTGACAGGTAATCAGATCCGCCAAAGTTTTCTCGATTTTTTCGCCGAACGCGGCCACCGTACAGTGCCGAGTTCTTCGCTCGTTCCAGCCAACGATCCCACGCTTCTGTTCACTAATGCGGGAATGAACCAGTTCAAAGATGTCTTTCTGGGTCTTGAACGGCGCGATTACAGCCGCGCTGCCAGTTCACAAAAGTGTGTGCGAGCGGGCGGGAAGCATAACGACCTGGAGAATGTCGGGTACACGCGGCGTCATCACACGTTCTTTGAAATGCTGGGGAACTTCTCGTTTGGCGACTACTTCAAGGCGGAGGCAATCGAGTACGCTTGGGAACTCATCACGGGCGTGTTTGGCCTGCCGAAGGATCGGCTTTACGTTACCGTTTTTCGAGAAGACGACGAGGCCGAGCGGTTGTGGCAATCGGTGGTGGGCGTCTCTCCAGACCGCATTTTCCGCTTAGACGAGAAGGACAATTTCTGGCAAATGGGCGAGACCGGTCCTTGTGGACCGTGCTCCGAGATCCATTATGATCTCGGTCCAGAGACGGCCGAACCCGGGCGTGAGAAGGAACAGTTCCCTTTAGATGGCGGGGGTCGCTTCGTCGAGATCTGGAACCTCGTTTTCATGCAATACGACCGGGATGCGGAAGGGACGCTGACTCCGCTTCCCCGCCC
Organism: Bryobacterales bacterium; assembly: GCA_963738525.1. GTDB lineage: Bacteria > Acidobacteriota > Terriglobia > Bryobacterales > Bryobacteraceae > Bog-113. The sequence continues at coordinate 160,459 of CAVTXC010000015.1, read as the reverse complement.
GTCAATCGATACGGGCATGGGTCTTGAGCGCATCGCCGCGGTGCTTCAAGGCAAGATTTCGAATTACGACACGGATCTGATTGAGCCAATTATTCTACGAGCAGCGGAGATTCTTAGCGTTGCTTACCGTGCAGATTCTAAGGTGGATACCGCGCTGCGGATCAACGCCGATCATGTGCGCGCGACTACCTTTCTGATTCATGACGGGGTGATGCCGTCCAACGAAGGACGTGGTTACGTGCTCCGAAAAATCATGCGCCGGGCTATGCGAAACGCACGCTTGATTGGACGGGAACAGCCCTATTTGAACGAGCTGACGGGGTTCGTGGCGGAACTGATGCGCCCGGCTTACCCGGAGTTGATGGAAAGTGTCGGCCGCGTATCGCGAATTGTGCGTGAGGAGGAGCAGCGCTACGCCACCACCTTCCACCTGGCCGAGAAGGTGTTTCATGACGAGGTGAAAACGTTGTCGAATGGAGTCCTGCCCGGTCCCGTAGCGTTTCGGCTCTACGACACTTACGGTCTGGCGCTCGATGAGCAGGAAGACATGGCGCGGGAGCGCGGACTCACCATCGACACCGAAGGTTTCGAAACGGAGATGCGCCAGCAGCGCGATCGCGCGCGCGCCAGTTGGAAAGGTGCTGACAAGACAACTGCGGCTCCCATTTGGCAGGAGTTGATTCAGAAAAACAGTCGCACAAAGTTCCTGGGATATAAGCAGCTCGACGCGACGTCCGAAGTTCTGGCGATCGTTTCCGACGGTAAGCCTTTGGAGTGTTTGGAGGCAGGAGAGGCTGCGGAGCTGATTCTCGATCAGACGCCGTTTTATGCCGAAACCGGCGGCCAGATTGGAGATCGCGGAACGCTGGTTAACTCAGCGGGCGAGGCGGTGGCGACTGTCGAAACGGCATACCCCGCGATTCCCGGTTTGACCGCGCACCGGGTAAGAGCTTTGGCCTCGATCCGCGTTGGAGATGAATTGAAGGCGCACGTCGCAGGAAGAGAACGGCACGCGATCATGCGCAATCATACAGCTACGCACCTGCTGCATGCCGCCCTTCGAAAGGTGTTGGGCACGCACGTGAAGCAGGCCGGAAGTGTCGTGGAACCGCCGCGACTTCGTTTCGACTTCACTCACTACGCTGCAATGGATCGCAGCGAAATCACGGAGATTGAACGGCTTGTCAATGAACAGATTCGCGAGAACGCGGCGGTGGAAACTGCAATCCTCTCGATCGATGAGGCTCTTGCTACAGGCGCGATGGCCCTGTTCGGCGAGAAGTACGGCGACGAAGTGCGAGTGGTGACAATCCCCGGCTTCAGCAAAGAGTTGTGCGGCGGCACGCATGTGTCGCGGGCCGGTGACATTGGAGTGTTTAAGATTACTTCCGAAGGAAGCATCTCGGCTGGCGTGCGCCGGATCGAAGCCGTGACGGGCGAAGAGGGTATCAATCGATTCCAGAAAGCTTCCGATGCGGTCTCTCGGCTTGCGCAGTTGATCCGGGTTGCGGAACCGGAATTAGTCGAACAGGTGGAAAAGACGCTGAACGAGAATCGCTCTCTGGAGCGTCAGGTTGATCAGCTTAAGAACCGGCTGGCTCAATCCGCCGCGGGGGATTTGGAGCGCCAAGCTCAGGACCTGAACGGCGTAAAGGTTCTCTCCGCCCGGGTGGAAAATTTAGATCGCGCTCAGATGCGGGCACTCGCCGACACGCTTCGCAATAAGTGGAAATCCGCAGTGGTAATTCTGGGCTCAGGCGAAGACGGCGCGGTGTCAATTGTTGCCGCGGTGACGAAAGACCTTACTTCCAGAGTGCAGGCCGGCAAACTGGTTGCTCAAGTCGCGCTGGCAGTTGGCGGGAAAGGCGGCGGCCGGCCGGACATCGCCGAAGGTGGCGGGAAAGATGCCGCGGCTCTGAACTCGGCTCTCGACGCTGCGCGTACGCAGGTGCGTTCCGCACTTTGACGAATTCTATGCGCCAAACTTGGGACGCAATCGTAGTGGGCGCGGGGCCTACGGGGTTGGCGTGTGGGATTGAACTGAAGCGACGGGGTTGTACCGCGTTGATCCTCGATAAGGGCTGCATCGTCAACTCGATATACAACTACCCCACCAACCTGGTCTTCTTTACGACACCGGAGCTTCTCGAAATCGGTGACATTCCAATGACCAGCCTCAATGAGAAGCCGAATCGAACCGAAGCGCTGAAGTACTACCGGCGGGTAGCGGGCCATTATGGTCTCGAGATTCGACAATACGAGAACGTCGACCGGATTGGCGGGGAGGACAACGCATTCGAAGTCGCGACCACGGATCGGTATGGTTGTGCGAATATTTACTCCGCTAAAAAGGTTGTGCTCGCTACTGGCTATTACGATGTCGCTAACCGCCTCAATATTCCGGGCGAGGAGCTACCCAAAGTTTTGCATTACTACAAGGAGCCCCACCCTTTCTACGACCAGGATGTAATCGTCGTGGGAGCAAAGAATTCAGCAGCAATCGCTGCGTTGGAACTCCATTGGACTGGAGCGCGTGTGACTTTGATACACCGTGGTCCCGGAATTCACCATCATGTGAAATATTGGATAAAGCCTAATATTGAAAATAGGATTAAAAGTGGCGAAATTCAGGCATATTTCGAGTCACAGCTCACTCGCGTTTATGACGGGTCAGTGGACGTCATAACTCCCTCCGGCCCGGTCAACTTGAAGAACGATTTCGTGTTTGCTCTGGTGGGATATCGACCCGACTTAGAGTTCCTGGCTGAAAACGGTATCCGTTTGGAAAGCAGCACGTTACGGCCTCGAACCAACCCAAAAACCCTGGAGAGCGAACGTGCGGGAGTGTACCTGGCCGGCGTAATCGTCGCGGGGATGCACACGAACGAAATCTTCATTGAAAACGGACGGTTTCACGGCCTACAAATCGCTGAGAGCATTTCAGGCCTAGTACATTAATTCCGGAACCCGCGCGGACTGTGTAACGTTTTACAGCACAGATCACTACGATAGGTGTGGCATCCAAGTTGCTCGTTTGAACCCGGAGTGCCATCTTCTGAATCTATGTAGGTGGGTAAGGGGAGAAGAATATGATTGACGCTCTAATGAACACGTTCTTCGGATGCAGTCACCGTCGAACAAGCTTTCCGCAAACGCCGTCGCGCAGAAGCGGATTTTCCGGAAGTAACTTCTCAGGGCAAAAGCGGAACGGCACTTACGTCGTTTGTCTCGATTGCGGCAAAGAGTTCGACTACAACTGGAAAGAAATGCGAGTGGGCGCGCAAGTGGCGTCGGGCATACCTGCACGGTCGGCTGAAACGGTTCCAGCAGTTAAGTAACAGTTCAGCACATTTTAGTAGTCCGATTTTATTGTCGTCGCAACTTGGTCGCGCTCCAACGCATCGCGCACAGCTTCCGCCAACGCGCGCGAGGTGTACGGCTTTTGAAGAAATCCCGCCAGCCCTTTGCCCGTAAATTTTTGAATTGCTTCGGCCTCGTTGTAGCCGCTGGAGAGAATTACTTTAACCTCAGAGTTGATTCCGCGGATCTCCCGTAGAGCCTCCTCGCCCGACATTACCGGCATGGTTAAGTCGAGAACTACTAGAGCGACGCTGGCCCCGAGCACGCGCAATAGTTCGACTCCCGCAAGTCCGTTCTCCGCGACGGCCACTGTGTAGCCATATCGCTCCAAGGTAGCTTTGGTTGTCCGCCGAATCACGTCTTCATCGTCGATAACCAGCACCAGTGCACTCCCTCTGAGATCGGGAGCACTTATCTCATATTTGGTCTGCACAACCTCCTCCATGGCAGCTGGCAAAAGTACCTTAAAAGAGGTACCTTTTCCCGGAGTGCTGTAGACCTTTAGCGCTCCCTTGTGGCCTCTCACGATGCCCAGCACGGCCGCTAGACCCAAACCTCGTCCAGTAAACTTGGTGGTGAAAAACGGATCGAAGATTCGCGCAATCGTCGCTTGATCCATTCCCACTCCGGTATCGTGCACCTCTAGATAAACGTATTTTCCGGGCACAATCTCGCCTGGCGAAAACGTTTGGCGGATATACATTTCGTCCACCTCGTGAATACCGGATACGATCGATACTGATCCAGGAACGCCCGGGGCAATCGCCTCCGCGCCATTGATCACAAGGTTCATAATCAATTGTTGTACCTGGCTTGGGTCCGTCAAAACGCTGGGTAGGTGCTCGGCGAGTTCAAATCGAAGCTGCACATTCCGAGGAATCGACATGCGGACCAGGCCTGCGATCTCTCTCACCAGTTCCGAGAGATTTACAGGCTCGAGCACAAAACGGCCTTTCCCCGCGTAGGCGAGAAGCTGGCGAGTTAAATGTGCTGCACGCTCACTAGCCGCTACGACATCATTAAGAATGTTCCGGGCGGGATTGCTGGGTGAGATCGAGTCGGCGGCCAAGCTCGCATTTCCGAGAATTCCCGTGAGCAAATTATTGAAGTCGTGGGCAATGCCGCCGGCAAGTACGCCCAGGCTCTCTAGCTTGGCGGCTTGGCGCATGCTATCTTCCATCAACTTTCGCTCCGTCACTTCCTCCCACACGGCTCCCGCTCCCACCGTCTCTTCTCCGATGCGAATAGGGTAGAGGCTGACAATCCATGTGCGAATCTTTTCAGGCTTAGCGGGGGTGAAGCCAGTCACTTCCCTGCCCGTTATCGACTCCCCGCTTTCAATCACCTGTCGAAATGCTTCCATCACATGAGGATCAATCTGCGGCAGAATTTCTGTGATCCTTCTTCCGGCGTGTTGAGCCGCATCGACTCCGTTTATCGATGCCAACGCTTGATTCACTCGAATAAAACGAAGGCCACGATCACAAAATCCCAACCCCACCGGAGCCTTTTCGAAGAAGGTGTCGAGCAGGGTGCGCGCCTCCTCCACTTCGGAGTGAAGGCGATTTCGCTCCGCTTCAGCTTCTTTTTCGTCCGTGATGTCGCTGAAATATATGGTAAATCCCGTGTCGGCGGCCGGGTAAAAGCGTATGCGAAACCATCGGCCGTAGAGGGGAAGAAAGTCGTCGCATTGAACAGCGATTCGCTGATGGAGGACAGCGTCGATTTTCTCCCCCAACTGCTTCGCCTCGTCGACGTCCAGGAGATCGTGGCACGATTTGCCTGCAAGGCTTCCATGGCGCGGCCCAAGCATACCTTCCGCAGCCGGGTTGGCGTAAGTCAAATTGCACGAAGAGGTAAACGCGCAGAACCCGTCTCGAATACTCTCCAGAATCGTCGTTCTAGCCGCGAGTTCCTTCGAGAGTTGCTCGTTCAAATTGCGAATAGCTTCTTCGTCGCGCGCACGACGCCGATTATCCCGTTCAATAGCAAGCCCGGCAACTCCGAGAAAAATCAGGAGACAGAAATCGCCGAGCGTGCTCACCACAAATGTGTTGCGGCCCTGGGCAGCTGCGCTTTGGTAGCTAACGTTCAATCGCTCGCGTTCGAACTCCCGCGTTTGCATCATCAACGTCGAGATCCGCAACATGAGTTCATCGCCGCGATCGGAGTTCAAGATCTCTAACGCGGCGCTCTTTTGTCCCTTGCTATAGAGTTCAACCGTCTGTCTAAGCTCGTTCAGCTTCTGCTCTGTTAGCGTGTGAATCGTGGCCACCCTGGCCATCTGGGTTTCGTCTTGAGAACTAAGCGTTTGGATATCGCTAAGCCCGCGTTCAATCTGCGGCAGGGCGATTTCGTAGGGCTTGAGATATTCCCGGCGACCGGTAAGCAGATAGCCGCGCTGCGCGGATTCAGCTCGCCCGACGTTCATCAGAAGATTGGTCCAGGGAAGAAGAAAGCGGCGCGTCTCGGACGCTTCTTCATCGGCTTGTTCAAATCGCCGCAAGCTTCGATAACTAAAACCGACACTCACCAGCATGATAGGGATAGCCAGCAGGAAGATCACATCCTGACGGCGTACCCATTTGTGAAGTTTCATGCGCATGTATGAATCGTCAACGGTCAGCTATGGTTCCGACTAACTCAAAAATCGAAATTAAGGATCTAACGGGAGCGCGCTACCTCGCGATGGAACTTTCGTTCTTAGTTGCGGCAGGCATCAAACGGACGTCGAGAATCTCAACGGAGTTCCCGCCCGGGTCGTGCACATAGCAGGAACGAGTTCCATCCCTGTGTAACCGCAATTCTCCAAACCGCTCCGCCTCTTCACTGACTAAACCTATGTGCGCAGGATGTTGTTCCGGTATTACGAGGGCAAGGCGCACGTTTGCGAAGTTCAGCAGGGCCCAGGTCTCATCCTGATAACTAATCGTGCACTGGAACGTGCGTATGTACCAATTTACCGCCTCCGCAATGTTGGTAACGGGGATGGCGATGTGATCAATCGCGTCCAAAACTCGCTCCCCGGTCGCCTCGGAACGCCCGCTGCTCATGCCTTATTATCGTCCGGTTATCTTCTGCGTCGCGCGCGAGAGGACAAAATTCCGAAGATTCCAGTGCGCGATATGCTGGTTCCTTGCTTCCGAGACAAGGGGAATATCCGGAGAATGCATGAGTCCCACTGACGTCCTACGGTTTGCCGAAGAGAATGGGGCGCGCCAGGTGGATATCCGATTCACCGATATCCCCGGGCTGCAGCACCACATCTCTTATCCGATTAGTGAGGTGAACGAGGATTCTCTCGAAAGTGGGTTCGGAATCGATGGCTCGAGCATTCGGGGATGGGCAGCGATCAACGAGAGCGATATGCTTCTCATCCCGGACAAATCGACCGCGTTCATGGATCCTTTTTACGAGATTCCGACACTCGTAATGATCGGGGACATCAAAGATCCTATTACGAAGCAGAACTATGAGCGAGATCCCCGATGGATTGCGAGGAAAGCGGAGCTCTTCTTAGCTAACTCGGGCGTCGGGGATACGGCGTTTTTCGGCGCCGAGGCTGAATTCTTCATCTTCGACAATATCCGCTTCGACCAGAACGCCCACTCTGGATTCTACTTTATCGATGCCGAAGAAGGACGCTGGAACTCCGGGCGCCGGCGCGACAACTTAGGCTACCGGCCACGGCAGAAAGAGGGCTACTTCCCCGTTCCACCGACCGACCACCATCAGGATTTGCGCGCTGAGATGGTTGAAGTAATGATCCGATGCGGTTTAGAAATCGAGTGTCATCATCACGAGGTTGCGACCGGCGGTCAATGTGAAATCGATCAGCGTTTCAATACCTTGCTGAAATCCGCCGATAACATGATGCTGTACAAGTACATCGTGCGCAATGTAGCGGCGCAAAACGGAAAGACGGTCACGTTCATGCCGAAACCACTTTTCGGTGACAACGGCAGCGGAATGCACTGCCATCAGAGCATCTGGAAGGAAGGGAAGCCGCTGTTTGCCGGTGACGGGTATGCGGGAATCAGCCAGATCGCTCTTCACTATATTGGAGGCCTGCTGCAACACGCCAGGGCACTATCGGCAATTATTGCGCCCACGACGAACAGCTACAAGCGCTTGGTACCCGGTTACGAAGCGCCCGTGAATCTGGCCTATTCCCGGCGTAATCGCTCGGCTGCCTGCCGCATTCCGATGTACTCGGCCAGCCCCAAGGCGAAACGCGTCGAGTTTCGTCCTCCCGATCCTGCCGCCAATCCCTACCTCGCGTTTGCGGCGATGATGATGGCGGGCCTCGACGGAATCACCAGCAAAATCGATCCCGGTGAACCTCTGGATAAAGATATCTACGACCTTTCTCCGGAAGAGATGAAAAGCGTGGCCTCGATGCCGGCGTCTCTCGATGAGGCGCTGGACTGCCTGGAGCAGGATCACGAGTTCCTTTTGAAAGGAGATGTCTTCACGGAAGAGTTACTCGAGACCTACATCTCTTACAAACGGAAATACGAGTCGGAGGCCGTCCGCCTTCGCCCGCACCCGTATGAATTCGCGCTCTACTACGACATCTAGATTCACTGGGCGGTCGTGACAGGATTAATCGTTCAGGTGAACGTCTCCCCTGGTGGCATTCCAAAGCGGCCAGTCTCAGCTGGTTTCGCCACGGCGACCGGTATCCAGGGTGATTCGTGGGCGAACCGGCGCTATCACGGCGGTCCACAACAAGCCATTCTCCTGATGGCCAGCGAAGTTCTCGATGGGCTGAAAGGTGACGGATATCCGGTTTTTTTCGGCGCTCTTGGCGAAAATATAACGGTTTCGGGCCTAGATCCACGTCAATGGCGGCCCGGGCAGATATTTAGGGCAGGCACAGCGCGCATCGAACTCACCAAGATTCGGGTACCGTGTTCCAAGCTGGACATTTACGGCGCCTCTATTAAAAAGGCCATTTTCGACCCCAAGGTGAGAGCCGGTGACACTACATCACCTCTGTGGGGGTTTTCTGGTTTTTATGCGGCAGTGCTAACGAACGGAGTAGTGTTGCCAGGGTCGAAGATCGAACTGGAATCGATAAAGGTTTGAGCTTCGCTCAACCGGTGAGAAACCAGACAGTATTTGTACTAAATAATACATTCACACGGTTTGGAGAATTTTAAACTCTTCTTTTTCAACTAGATAGACTTTTCAGAGCCAAGTCAGGCGACATCTCCCTTTTAGTCTCGAGTCAGAAAGACCGCGGCGCACGAGCGGCGCACAAAAAACTGACGAAAAGAGGACACCACCATGGGACAGGGACCTATCGTACTGATCATCCACACCGTATTTCCTTGGATTTTCTAATGTGCGCGGCACATTGACGCCGAAAGCCTCACAATTCTCCTGAATTTTTAAACTTTTACTTTTATCGCTGTAAGTAGTGTTGCGCCCCAGCGCTTTGGTGGTATAATTTGTATTAAATATCACCAAAGAGGCTGTGCTTGCAAATTCGATCCACTCTCAGGCAATCTCGAATCCTGTTCCTTAGCGGAGCGCTTGGAATGGCTATTCTTGCCCAGACGGGTGGCAACAGAGCGCTTGCTCCGTTCCTTTCCAAACAACCCCAAGCTCTTGATAAGCAGATAGATGCACTTGCCGCAGCCGTAGGACGCAGGGAATATAAGACCAGCATCCCAGCGGGCCAGCGATTACTGAAAGTCGCACTACTGTCGTCGGATGCCAGGCGAGAAATACGCGTGCGCCGCTTGTTAGGCGGAGCGTTGCTGGGCTCAAACCATTATCCCGAAGCCCTTCGTGTGCTCCTTCCAGCACGAACTCTCGCCATTAAGCATCACGACTTTTTCAACCTTTACCGGATTAACAACAACGTGGGGTGGATTTATCTCGAGATGAATAATCTCGATCAAGCGGCCGAATTTGCAGATGAAGCTTTGGAGGCCAGCCGGTCTCTTGGCAAATACGATCCAGCGCCGGTGATTCTCCGTGGCTTTATCTTTGCCAAATCCGGCGATCTCCCTAATGCCGAAAGTCATTTTCTTGACGCGATTACGCATGCCGTGGACCAGGGGGACCTGACAAGCGCCGCCTCCGCGTGGCACTTGCTGGGGGTCTCTTACTTTGAAGCTCATCAATTGGACAAAGCTGAGGCTGCCGACACCGAAGCCTTTCGTCTTCGCGAGTTGCATCACCTTACGGACCTCGATCAGTCTTTACGGGATCTGGCGAGGGTTCTGGCTTACGAGGGAGATCTAAGAGATGCGACCGTTCTGATGGATCGAGCTTTGGCCACGATGGGAGACCCGAAAAGCACCGCGCCGGTATGGTACTTCTTCCAGGCGCGCGGGGAGCTTCGCATGATGCAGGGCGACCTGAAGCGCTCCTTAAAAGACCTGCGCATGGCCCTTGATCTTGCTCGCCGCCTGGACGTAGTCCCTACAGATGATGACCGCGTGACGTTCGAATCAGGATTGGCGGAATTGTACTCTCTTTTCATAAACGTGGGAAATCGCCTTTACCTGAAAAATCACGATGAAGAACTTAAAGCCGAGATCTTCGAAGCAGCCGAGGCGAACCGCGCAACAAGCCTGCGGGCCATTGTCCCTCAGCCGCATGGCTGGCGCACGCGACTTCCGCTCGACTACACAGAGGCTCTGGCTCGCTTGCAGCAAGCAGAACGAAGCATTCTTGTACAAGAGTCACCGGAAGAGGAGTCGAAGATCCGCCTCTTGCGCGCAACTCTGAATGAGGCTGAGTTGCGAGCCGGAGCGGGCGGCGAAGTTGGAAATATATCCGCTTTAACGAAGGTGCGTTCCGCCCTCGATTCCAACACCGCATTTCTCGCATTCCACCTCGGACAACAAGGTGCTTGGGTTTGGGCAGTCACCGATAAGCGGTTTGATTTGTACGAGCTTCCTTCCAGTCAAGAGCTTTCCATGGAGGCCTTGGGCTTCAGCAACTCCATCCAGGAACGAATGCCTTCGGCGCGGCTTGGAGAAGAACTGGGAAAGAAGTTGCTTGGGAGACTTCCGGCGGCAATTCATGAGAAACACCGTTGGATTCTGGCGCTCGATCAGGATCTGTTTGAACTTCCACTAGGCGCTCTCCTTTGGAACGGGCATTATCTGGCTGAGGAACATTCCCTGCTACTAACGCCGAGCATCAGTTTAATGGCCGCCGGACCCTCGAGGAGCCCGATCCAGGGGCGTTTAGTGGGACTGGGAGACGCTATTTACAATTTCGCGGATCCTCGTTGGAAAGGGTCAGATCGCTGGTTCAGCAACCCGAAAATCCCGGAGTTTTGCCGTTTAGCGAGGCTATCCGGAAGCGGAAAGGAAGTGCGTACGGCGGTTGCGGCTTGGGGAAATGGCGCGACATTGACAGGCGCAGAAGTTACGCGCGCGACATTATGGCGAACTTTACAGAATCCACCGGCGATTTTGCATCTCGCTACGCACGTAATAAAGTCCCCTGGCAAGGATCGTTCGGGGATGATCGTTTTGGGTTTGAACTCACAATATCAGCCAGATTTGCTGGACATGAGGGATATTCTGCTTCGTCCTGCAAATGTGTCTCTAGTGGTGATGAGTGGTTGCGCTTCCGGCGATGCTGTTGCCTTGCCCGCCAGCGGCTTAATGGGGTTAACCCGGGCGTGGCTGGGGGCCGGGGCGCAGGAAGTCCTGGCGACCCGGTGGCCTTCCCTGGATGATAATGGCCCTTTTTTCCGCAGTTTTTACACAAATCTTCGCAGAAATCCAAACATGGGAGCCGCTGAGGCGCTCCACCTCACGCAGCAGGAAATGATCCGGTCACAGTCGTTCCGGAGCAGTCCAGATTATTGGGCCACATACTTTCTGATCGGAAAAGCGTGAAATTTTGGAAAAAGCTTCTATTATCTTGAGGAAAAGAGGGACTATGTCCTTAGTGGCTGAAGCAATCGAACATCGTTTATCGGACAATCAGGGCGAGGCCCCTCAGCCGGACTGGGCAATGCTCGTTGACCGGATCCGGCAAGACGATCAGTACGCGTTAGAGGAACTCTACCGGATCTTTTCGCGTGGAATGCGGTTTTACCTCTGCCGTCAACTCGGTCCCCAGGACCTCGACGACAAGGTTCATGACAGCTTTCTAATCGTCGTCCAGGCAATCCGGAAAGGAGATCTTCGCGAACCCGAGCGGCTGATGGGATTTGCCCGAACCATCGTGCGTCGCCAGATTGCGGGACATATCGATGTAGCTGTTCAGCAGAGGCGGCAGCAGGTGGATTTGGACACCTCCGCGCCGCTCCCAGACTCTGGGATGAATCCAGAAGCTGCGGCGATGACGAAAGAGGAAGAACAGCTTGCTGTCTCGGTACTCAAGGGAATTTCAAAACGGGACCGCGAGATTCTCACCCGCTTTTACCTGGAGGAGCAAACGCAAGAGGAGATCTGCCGGGACATGAAGCTCACAGAAACGCAGTTTCGGCTTCTAAAGTCCAGAGCCAAGGCTAGGTTCGGCGAACTCGGACGGCGGAAGTTGACCAGGAAGAACTTTGCCGTTTTCTAAAGCCAGAAGTTTTAATGTTTTTTTCGAGATTTTCCTTCCTGGCCGCGTACTAAGACTGCATGACGGGTTTGGAACGCCCTAGCAGTATGGAGGTCAGCATGAAATCTAGTTTCGAGCATTGCACCGAAGAAGCTCTTGAACTTTACGCGTTAAATCGCCTTGATGAAGGTAATTCCGAGCACTTGGAAGAGCACATCCTGATTTGCGAAAACTGTCGAATTCGCCTGGATGCGGCGGACCATTACGTGCATGCGATGCGCACTGGAGCGGCAGCACTTCAAAAGGAAGCGGTTTCTCAACCCGCAAGCCGTTGGTTTTCACTGGACTGGTTTCGGATGCCGACTCCGACCTGGGCTGCGGCCGCTGTTGCCGTCTTCGCTGTAGCACTCATTTCTTTGACTCAGTTGCGACACGTGAACAACGGAAACCCGATCTCGATCAACTTGGTTGCGGAACGCGGTTCCGCGATTTCCGCCCCGGCACATCGCGTACTGAACTTGAAGCTGGATGCCCGCGGGTTGGACCTCGGCGCGCATAGCCGGATCGAACTCGTGGACGCGCGTGGCCATATGATCGAAGAAGCTACAGCCGTTGACGTGGAAGACAGCATCGAAATGCGCACTGGAATCAAGTTAAACCCCGGCGGATATTTCGTCAGAGTGTACGGAGCGGACGCCACGGAGCCGGCTCGCGAGTTCGCGCTAAACGTCAAGTAGGTAGTAGGTTAGAATTCACGGCGGCTCAGACGGCCGATATTGAACCGAGCGGTATCGGCCACCGCCATAACTGCCATCACCCCGGCTTGCACCGGGTCCGAAACCACCAAGTCCGCCGCTTGCGGAACACTCCCCGCCATGTTCAAGCTGATCACTAGCAACCCCTTTGCACGAACCTCCCGAACGGCAATTTCAATTTCGCCTCCCATCAGTGCTCCGGCTAATACCAACGCTCGCGCTCGCGGTAGACGGCTCACGGCGCGAACTGCTTCGGCCAGCGGTTGCTCTCCTACAAGGGGAATTGTGTCGACTGAAATGTGTTCCCCGCGAATGTTATGCCGGTCTGCTTCGGAGATGGCGCCGATGGCGACTTGCCCCACCTGCGCGCCGCCTCCCATAATGATGATCCGTTTGCCGTAGATCTTCTCCATCACCCGAACCCGCTCGACGTCGCGCACGATGTCGAGTCCTTCGAGATCTCGAATCAGGTTATCGGGCTCGGCGACCAGTAGTTCGAAGTAGACTCGTGCCCCTTCGGCAGCCTCTTCAAGAATGGCTATAGAAGTAATGTCTCCCACATGCTGCGCAATCACGCCCGATAAGCGGTGAAGAATCCCAGGTCCTGAATCCGCATGAATGACCAACCCCGTCTTATCCGACGCCACGATATGATCAGTTTAGATGAGTAAGGCGTTTCTGATCGCCTTCGCCGGAGCTATTGTGTTGATCGCCGCCGGCGTCGGGTATTACTCCTATACTCAGCGCGGCAATCTGTTAGAACCGACAGGCCGCGTCCTTCACGTCAGAAGTGTCCCCCTCGATCCGACCACCGCTGTTCTCGTGGTCGACTTTGCCATTACGAATCCGTCGGATCGCGAGATGGTGATCCGATCGATCACCGTTCTACTTCATCAAAAGGACGGGACCGCCCCGGAAGGTATTCCAATCGCTGCCACCGACCTGCCAACCTTGTTTCGCTACCACCAGGCCGAACTCGGAGCTTTGGCGAACGCTCCTCTTCGCGATCGGGACCGCATTGCGCCGCATCAAACGCTTCTAACGTCGACGGGCGTGCGCTTTGATCTTCCGGAGAGCGCCGTTCAGAGCCGACAGGATCTTGAGGTTGTGATTGAAGATGTTACGGGCCCTAAACTCGATCTCACGACGAAGTAGCCGGATAGCGTTCCTATTCGCTTGCGCGCTTGCATGTCGCGCGGCCGAACTGCACGTGCGCCTTTTGGATCCGGTCAGCACCAGAACCGCTAAGTTAAATCAATTGTTCCGAGCAGCGTTGCTCGCCCCGGTTGACCGCTTGCCCGCAGGTTTAGTCCTAAGTGGGTGCGTGAAGCAAAGCCGCCAATCGTCCGAGAGTGAGCCTGCGATGCTTTGGCTGGACTTCACCGGTATGCAACCCAGTCCAGGAACGCCGATTCCCTTTACTGCGCGGATAAAGGAGGTGGACAATGCGCGCGAGACCGTCGACGATCAAGGCCGCATTGTGGGGATCAAGGCTACCGAGGCGCTTACTTCTCAAGCAGACCGCGGAATCGCGAAGTTGGGCCAACGGTATGAAAGTTTGGCAGCTGTCTTACAGGTTGCCAAGACCGCAGTAGTGAAGCCCGTTGATCCAGAAATCGACTACCCCGCAGGAGTTGAGATGACGCTGATTGCTGATAGGATCCCGGCGCTCCCCACAAACCATTTTTCTTACTTGCAGCCCTTCTCTTTTCCGGCAAGCGTAATCGATATGGTGGCGCACCAACCTATTCGAGCTTATTCCGCGAGTCCACCACGCCCTTCCGATCTGACCAATATTCTCCTGGTCGGCTCCGAAAGGGAGATTGCGGAGGCTTTCGCAAAATCCGGCTGGTCGACAGCCGCTTCCCTCAACGGCGAGTCGAAGCTGGAGACCTTTCGAGCCTTGATGGAAGATCGGGGGTACAAGGAAGGCCCGGTCTCGTTGCTTCTGTTGGAAGGGCGAGTTCCGGAGATGGTGTTTCAAAAGACCAACAACACCTTTGCCGCACGCCACCACCTGCGGGTGTGGCGCCGGCCCGGAAGCTTTGATGGCCAGCCGATCTGGCTGGTTAGTGCAACCCATGATATTGGAATCGAGTTTTCCGATCGTGACGAGACGTTCATTCACAAAATCGACCCGCATATTGATGTAGAGCGTGCCAAAGTCGTGAACGATCTCATTGACACCGGGAAGGTTCGATCCTTTGAGCTGGTGGACCGCGTGAACATTCCTCCTCACACGACCAACGCTACCGGCGATCCCTTGATCACCGACGGACGCATTGCCGTTTTGATGCTGGGAGGAACCGGCTCAGCGCTCGTACCGTGAAAAGTTTCGTAGTGTCTGGAGAGCCGATTCTGGTAGAGTTCAGGCCCAACTTGCGCGCCTTTCGTGGCAAGCTGCTCTCCCTGGAAGCGCGGGGTCAGGAGGTTCATGCCGCGAGCTTCCTGCCAGAGCGCCGGATCGTACTGGACTCTGCTTTGCTCCGAAACCCAGGCGAGCGGGACCGAATTCTAGCGCATGAGATCGCGCATTTCATTTGGTGGAAGGCCGGTAGTGTGAGGCGGCAGCAATATCGCGAATTGGTGATAGAAGAACTCGTAGCCGGAGTGCCGGGCGAGATGGGATGGTCCGCCGAAAGTCGTAAAGTCCGTCTCGGAGAGAGACACCGACGCGAGGCCACCCGCTCGTTTCGGGAATACCTTTGCGAGAGCTTCTGCGACACAGTCTCGGCCTGCATCCTGTCTTTGTCGATTCACGACGAGATCACACTGCCGAAACGCGAAAGGGATCGCCGACTGCGCTGGGTCGGCGGATTCCTCGCGTCGAGACCCGTCCGTATCTGAATGTCGCCGCTATAATCAGACTAGGAAATGAAGCCTATCAAGCGCACGGCGCCGGCCATCCTTGCCGTATTAGCGGCAGGATTGATCGGATGGACGGCCTGTTCGACTGGATCAGTCCGTGCTGGCACGCGTCTGAAAGCCTCGGACGCACGGAAAGAAGCTCCTGATTTTGCTCTCCGGGATAGCGATGGACGGTTGGTTCATCTTAAGGATTACCGGGGTAAGGTCGTGCTGCTGGATTTTTGGGCTACGTGGTGTGGGCCTTGCCGCGTGGAAATCCCATACTTCACCGAGTTCGAGCGTTCGAATAAAGACCGCGGATTTGCGGTGCTGGGCGTTGCCATGGACGACGATGGATGGGAATCCGTCCGGCCGTTCCTAAAAGAGCTTTCCGTTAATTACCGCGTGGTGATCGGCGATGATAAGACTAGCGACCAGTATGGCGGGATCGAGGCGCTTCCGACTACCTACCTCATCGACCGGGATGGGCGCATCGCTTCCACTCATATCGGTTTGACTCCCAAGAAGGAATTTGAGAATGCAATTGAGCAGCTTTTACAAGACGGCCATTCTTCCTCTGCTTCTCGTTCCGGGCCTGATGGCGCAAGCGCCGAAACTAACGGTGTCCGACCCGCAGCCCGTCACAGTTAAGCGAGGCGGGACCGCGGACCTTACGCTTAAGGCCGAGTTGAACGAGGGCTTCCACGCAAATAGCCACACGCCGAGCGATGAGAATCTGATTCCATTGAAGCTGAGTTGGGAGCCGGGTGCGGTAACAGCCAAAGATGTTGTCTATCCCAAGCCCAAGATGGAGAAGTATCCATTTTCAGACAAGCCCTTAAGCGTAGTAAGCGGCGGGTTTGATTTGACGACGAAGTTTGCAGCGGCGGCGAACGCGCCTATAGGATCCAGTACACTCACAGGGAAACTGCGGTATCAGGCCTGTAATGACCGCGCTTGTTTTCCGCCCAAGACCGTCGAGGTCAAAGTCCCGCTCACAATCAAGTAAAGCCCGGCTATTCCGCCAGCAGTCGCTGAATCGACTTGGTGGCTTGGCGCAGGCGCTGATCGTTCTCGATGAACGAGAATCGAACGTGCCCTTCCCCCATCGGCCCGAATCCGATCCCAGGCGAAACAGCCACTAAAGCTTTCTCCATGAGAAGCTTCGAAAACTCCAGCGAACCGAGATGCCGGTAGCGCTCGGGTATCTGAGCCCAAAGAAACATGGAACCTTTAGGCGGTTCAACCGGCCACCCAGCGCGGTTTAGGCCTTTCACCAAAACGTCGCGGCGGCGTTGATACATTGCGCAGATCTTCTGCGTTTCCCCTTCGCATTCCCGCAAGGCGATAATCGACGCGATTTGAATCGGCTGGAACACTCCGTAATCGAGGTAGCTCTTGATTCTGGCGAGCGCGTTGATCAGCCGCGGATTCCCGAGGCAAAAACCAACTCGCCAGCCAGCCATGTTATAGCTTTTCGACAGCGAAAAGATCTCCACTGCTATCTCTTTCGCCCCTTCCACCTGCAAGATACTGGGCGCACGATAGCCGTCAAAACAGATATCGGCATACGCAAAGTCGTGGATCACCCACGAGCCGTAGCGCGCGGCGAGGCGAATCACTTCCCGAAAGAAGTTCAGGTCGACGCACATCGTGGTCGGGTTATGCGGAAAAGAAATCAGGATGATCTTGGGCGGTTTCTCCGTCCGGTAAATCTCCTCGAGGCGGCTCAAGAAAGTCGCGGGGTCGGGCATCGGGACTAAACAGGCCTGCCCTTCGGACATCAACACACCATATTGGTGAATCGGATACGCCGGATTAGGAGACGCAACGATATCGCCTGGCCCAACGATCGCAAACAGGAGGTGAGCGAGTGCATCTTTTGCCCCGATCGTTACGATTGCTTCGCTGGCCGGATCGAGAGTTACTCCGTAGTTCCGCGCATAACGCTCGACAATGGCATTCCGAAGATGAGGGATTCCCTTTGATTGGGAGTAGCGGTGATTCCGCGGATTCCGGGCTGCTTCCAGAAGCTTAGCCACCACTGCGCGCGGAGTAGCGCCATCCGGGTTGCCCATGCCCAGATCGACAACGTCCAGATTGTCGTGGCGAGCCTTCGCCTTCATCTCGTTGATGACAGCGAAAACGTACGGTGGGAGCTTTTGAATGCGGTAGAAATCGTCAGAACCGGCTTGCATGAATTACCATCTTACAAACCACCCGCCCCCGCTTGATTCCGCGCATGTATTGCCGCGACGGAAGGCAGATGGCGCTTCTTTCTGCGCGGCGGTTCGGGATGACGAACCGGTTTGACTAATCTGCTTCGCGGAGTAGACATCGCCGGCGCAACGGAAGGCTGTACATAAGCTGACTGCTCGGCGGACGCCGCATCCCGCTGACCGGCGTCTTCCAATTCAGCGGTGACCACAAAGCGCTTGGGCGCGTGGCCGAAGAAGTAGAACGGATAGCACGTAATCAAATGCAATTCTGCATCGCGGGTAGGCTGAAGAACGCTGATCTGCGCCGGAGAAATGATCTTGGTGCCCGTTACGCGATAGGAGAACCGGCCGGTAGCGGTCTCGAGCAAGATCTGATCGCCGGGCTCGATATCTTTCAGAAAGCGGAAATGCAGATCGCGATGTCCCGCAATCACGCAGTTTCCTGTTTCCCCCGGGAACGCGCTGCCGCGAACGTGTCCGGGACCTTTTCGAAGTGACTTTGCGTCAGACCCTTCCACCACATATAGAGACTTGTTCAAACGGGGGACTTCGAGATGGGAAAACAATGCTCCCTCAGTCGGAAAGCGGGGCACAACCTTCTGCTCCCTAGCCTTCCGTACCGCAGTCACAGGATTCGGGGAAGCGGGTGCTGCTGGACCGTGCCACACGGCTGCGGCTTCTTCCTGAGAATCCTGTGAGTCAAAATATTCGCGGAGTCCGCGAAAAACGAGCCAAGCCCCAGCGCTGACCAGTATCAGCGCTAGTGAGACCTTAACAGCGCGTGCCGAAACCCGTTTGGTCATGCGGACCCACATCCTAGAATTACTATGCTATACGGCGCCGAACAAGCAGCCACGCTGCGGAAGCGAGTACCAGGCCCGCGGCGACCTCGGTGATCCAGCCATCCGCCGTCGTCGGCATGCGGTTCGTTTCGCGAGTAGGCGCGGGCGAAGCTGCTTCGGACACCGGCGCCGGTGCCTGGGCAGCTTCGGGAGCAGTTGTCACCGTTTGCGGCTCCGGAGCGGGAACAGGTTCGGCCGTCACCTCCGGCGCGGGAGCAGGAACCGGAGCGGGCTCGGGCGCGGCCTCCACCATAACAGGCTGCTGAGTGCGTTCGTAGCGAGCGGCGACTGTATAGGGCTCGGCTCGTTCTTTCTGCCGCGATCTGATCAAAGAGGGCAGCGGAAATTCATATCCATAGTTCTTGCCTTGCACCCAGATTTTGTCAAAGAAGTAGCTGCTGCCGTAGTGATGGAGAATCACATCTGTCCTCTCGGGCGTGTTGTTATCGAGGGTCGGGATAGTTAACGCGGACGTTTCGATCCTCATCCCCTTGTCCGAGAAGATCTGCAGAACACGGCTTCCGCCGCCCTGCGTGTCAAGCTGACGGATCACGTAATGTCCCGGCTGAAGAGTCGTGTCGTTTAAAGTGACTGGGTACGGCAGATCGACGATCACCTTGTCATACAGCGTCTGAGCATTTGCAACTGAAGAAAAGCTGGCTGCAGTGGCCAGAAGGGAGAAAGCTGCGTAGCGAACCGGTTTCATGAGAGTCCTTGTTGGTGTGATGGGCAAAGCTGGCAGATGTTGTGCAGCTCGTTTCATTCACCGCACGCGAGTGCAACGCCCCGACCAAAAGATCAACGATCCGGCTCCGAAAATCATTAAAAATCGTCGATATGTTAGCGGATTTTAAAGATCACCGCGGACGTACTCCCAGTGATTTGGGGTTGCTCGAGGGGATGCGCTAAAGTGGAGAAGTAGCCGGCGTCCGAGTCCCCATCGTCTAGTGGCCCAGGACATCGCCCTTTCACGGCGGTAACGGGGGTTCGAGTCCCCCTGGGGACGCCATCCTCAATCTTCATCGGTCTGGGAAGAGAGTCGAGCCAGCACCGATAGGTCTTCCAGCGTGGTAACATCTCCGGTCACCGCGTTCGAAGTAACGATCTCACGCAACAGTCGTCGCATGATCTTGCCGCTCCGCGTCTTGGGAAGCGCTTCAGTGAAGCGGATCTGTTCCGGGCGGGCGAACGGACCGATCTCCTTCGACACCCATTGCCTCAACTCTTCCCCGAGCTGAGTCTCGTCGTAATTCCCCTCTTTCAAGGTGACGAACGCGGCCACAGCCTGGCCCGTCACTTCATGCGGTTTGCCTACGACAGCGGCTTCCGCCACAGCCGGGTGCCTTACCAAAGCTGACTCCAACTCCATAGTGCTGAGCCGGTGACCACTTACATTCATGACGTCGTCTACGCGCCCAAGCACCCAGAAGTAGCCATCTTCGTCTCGGCGGGCGGCGTCGCCGGTCATATAGGCGCCGGGAATCTTCTGGAAGTAGTTTTCTTCGTAGCGCTGCGGATCATGCCAGAGGGTACGGAACATGCTCGGCCAGGGATGCCGAACTATCAGGTACCCCTCCTTGTTCGCTTCGACGGGCCTTCCCTGTAAATCGACAATCTCTACGTCAATACCCGGAAGGGGCAAGGTCGCCGAACCGGGCTTGGTCGGAGTCGCTCCCGGTAGCGGGGAAATGAGAATAGACCCCGTCTCCGTCTGCCACCATGTATCTACGATCGGGCAACGGTTGTGGCCGATCACACGGTTGTACCAGTCCCAAGCCGCCGGATTGATTGGCTCGCCAACGGAACCTAAAAGCCGCAAGCTCGACAAGTCGTGCGATTCGGGCCAGTGGTCTCCCTGCTTGATGAAGGCGCGAATTGCCGTGGGCGAAGTATAGAAAATGCTCACCCGGTATTTGTCGACAATGCTCCAGAAGCGATCGAACTTCGGGTAGTCGGGCGCGCCCTCGTACATCACGATGGTTGCCCCCGCGGAAAGCGGCCCATAGACCAGGTAGCTGTGTCCCGTCACCCAACCCACATCGGCGGTACACCAGTAGATATCTTCCTCGCGAAGGTCGAAGACCCACTTCATAGATACGGTGGCCTGCAGCAGATAGCCCGCAGTTGTATGCACGATGCCTTTCGGCCGTCCCGTAGTGCCGGAAGTGTAGAGAACAAACAACGGCGCCTCGGAATCCATGGGATCCGCGGGACACTCAGCGCTCTCGTACTCGGCGAGTTCATGCCACCAGTGGTCCCGGCCCGGTTTCATGGCCACCTGCCCCCCGGTACGGCGGTAGACAATGACGTTCTTCACCGTAGGGCAGTGTTCCAGAGCTTCGTCCACCGCAGGCTTCAGCTTGATCTCTTTTCCCCGCCGCCACCCCCCGTCGCAAGTGATGACAACCTTCGCTTCTAAATCCTGAATGCGCTGTTTCAACGCCTCCGCGGAGAAACCTCCAAAGACAACGCTATGGATCACCCCGATTCTGGCGCAGGCGAGCAGCGCAACGGGCAACTCCGGGACCATTGGCATGTAGATGATGGCGGTGTCACCGCTCTTCAATCCCCTGCTCTTCAGGACGTTCGCGAACCGGGACACCAAGGCGTGCAACTCTCGGTATGTAATAGTCCGCGCGTCACCCGGCTCGCCTTCCCAGATCAAGGCCGGTTTCTCGCCTCTGGTTTCCAAGTGACGATCTACGCAGTTGTATGAGGCGTTTGTTTTACCGTCGATGAACCACCGCACCAGAGGGGGTTGCCAGTCGAATACCTGCGACCATTTTTGAAACCAGAAGAGCTCTTTTTCAGCCAATTCTTCCCAGAAAGCGGCGGGCTGACTCTTTGCCCGATCGCGCAATGCGCGGTACTCGTCCATGTTGCGTACATGGGCCCGCTCGGAAAACTCCTGGGGCGGAAATCGGTACTCGTTCGGCATGCTGGAGATCTTACCAATCTAGTCTTGTGCGTCAGCGCTTCGCCGCAAGCCGGAGCGCATCGAAAGGTAGATCAGCAGTCCCACCGGGCCCATAAGAAAAGTAAGCAGAAGGCACGGGATAACAGCGAGTTGAACGATCCGCATACGACGCGCATCGCGAACCATCCACGCTCCTACAAACAGATCAAAGGTCAAAAAGTGGATCCAGGCGGCGAGCACTACCGCGGGCGACCGTAACGCGTATTGCACGGCGCCTAACGATAGGAAATTGACGTGCAGACCTTCGAAACTTGCGATGAACAGCCAGATGTACAAGGCTGCAAGGAGCATCGGAAGCGTGAACATCGCCAGCCGGTAGGTCCACCTCCAATGCGGCGCGACCAGGAGCAATACCCAGGCGGGCACGACGGCGCAGTTGCAAAGAACGAACAGTGTCTGGTCTGTCATGCGCCGGCCGCAGTCCGAAGAACCTGCGCGATTTCCCGCGCATCGGCTGCCGAGCCGAGCAGAACTCGATGAGGCAACCAGAAGGCATCGCGAACGCAAGCCTCAGAGACCGGGCAAGGCTCGATTCGGCAGCCGCCGCGTTCGTAAAGCGGATTCCGGTAAAGGGTGTGCGGATAAAACGGCGTACAGGGCACTCCCGCTTCGACCACCGCCCGGTGAAACGCGTCACGGTTGCGCGTCCGGCCGAGTAACAGATAGTTCGTATGAACCTGCGCCGGTTCGGGAACCTGCTGAAAGCGGATTGAGGCTACATCCTTCAACTCGCCGCGGATCAGGGCAGCGTTCCCGGCGCGCGTCCCGTTCTGTTCGGGAAGGCGCTCCAGTTGTGCGATCAGAACCGCGGCTTGCCATGCGGTCATGCGGTAGTTCGTGCCGAGTTCGTAATGGAAAAACCATCCGCCGTCTCGCTGGCGGCCTTGGTCGAGGATGGATCGAACACGCTCGGCGAACCCGTCCTGGTTGGTGGTGAGCATTCCGCCTTCACCCGCGGTCATCACCTTCGAATTTTGAAAGCTGAATGAGCCAGTTACCCCGAAGCTTCCCGCTCGCCGGCCGTTCCACTCGGATCCGTGAGCGTGGGCGGCATCCTCGATTAGATGCAACCGTGCGCCGCGGCAAGGTTGCAGATCCGGTCCATATCTGCCATTGGCCCGCCGAAATGAACCGCCATGATCGCCTTCGTCGCGTTGGTGAGCGCCCGCTCGATGCCGTGAGGATCAATGTTGAATGTGTCGCCTTCGATGTCGACGAATACCGGCGTCGCACCCACTCGGGATACCGCCGTGGCCGTCGAGACGAAGCTGATTGCCGGAACGATCACCTCATCGCCTGCGCCGATCCCGAGCGCCTCGAGCGCCATCTCGAGCGTGACCGTGCCATTCACCGCCGCGATGCCATGCCGGCATTGTTGGAACTCGGCGAAGGAACGCTCCAAACGCTCAACGAAGGGATGATAGCCGCCCCAGCGTTCGCTATCCAGCACTTGTTCCAACAGCTCGCGTTCGCGCACCGTGGATACAGGCCACTTCGGAACGTTCATACTGACAAGAATAGAGGACCGATGAGCGTCTACGACGAAAAGCGCAGCGAACTCGAGAAGCACGAATTCATGTTCGGGGTACCGCGCGGACGGCTCGCCGTTGCCCTCGACCTACTCACGGACGCCTTGGTGTTGGTAGGCCAGCACGGAGTCTATTGCCAAAGCGCAAGACAGGCGGGGAAACCGGCCATGGACATTCAGCTGATCTCCAAAGGGATCATCGATGCGAAGGAACTGGTGGCCAGCGCTATGGCCGAGCTGAAGCGCCCACAAATGGATTGAGCTGTTTCTCGCGCTCGATCGTCGTGTTCATACCGTGCCCAGGCACCACCACCGTAGGATCGGGCAGCACGAACAACTTCTCGTGAATGGATTGGATAATCTTCTTGCTGTTGCCACCCGGCAGATCGGTGCGCCCGATGCTGTCGCGAAACAAAGTATCTCCAGCGATCAGCTTTCCCTCCGCTGGGATAAATAGGCTGATGCTGCCCGGGGTATGACCCGGCGTGTGAAGGACGTGAAATTCAGTGGCCCCCGCCCGGAGCGTTTCACCTTCCTTAGCGTTGAAGTCGATCCCCGGATTTTTTGCCACTTTCATCCCGATCCAGGCGGCTTGAAGAGGCAGACTCATAGCGATCACGTCGTCCGCGGAATTCATCCAGATAGGAGCTCCGGTAAGAGTGCGCAATTTCTCCGCGCCACCGATGTGATCGATATGCGCATGCGTGATGACGATGGCCCTCACCTGGAGGCCGTGTCTGGCGAGTATCTCCTCGATCTTTGAGATGTCCGCCCCGGGGTCGATCACGATCGCCTCCCGCGTTTGCTCGTCGCCGAAGATGGAACAATTGCAACGGAGGATACCAACCGGTAGAACTTCGTGGATCATTCGTCGTTATCATACGATCACATGGACCCGATACTTCCTTACCTGGCTCGCGTGCTCCACATTGCGAGCGCCATCACGCTGATGGGCGGTATGTTCTTCGCCGCGACTTCGTGGCTGCCCGCCCTGAATTCGACGACAGGTTCCGAAACCCAATCGATCAGCGACGCGATTGCGGTGAAGTTCCGTCCGTGGCTCGCGCTGGCGATTGTCGGCCTCCTGGTCTCCGGCTTCTACAACTACCTGCGTCACGCAGCCGCCAAAGATGTTCCCTCGATGTACCACATGGTGTTCGGGATGAAGTTCCTCCTGGCTCTCCATGTATTCGCGGTCGGTTGGATCGCGCTGAATCGCGGGAATACCAAGCGGCATCGACAGATTATCGGGGTAGTTATCTCCGGCTTGGTGATTATTCTTCTCTCTGCCTGGATGCGCTACCTCGGACTTGCGGCATTAGTGCCGAAATCATGACCGAAGGCTTCAAAGCTTTAACGGGAGCAGCGGCAGCCATCGACCTGTCGAACCGTAGCCGCATTCGTCTTACCGGTGAAGACCGGGCGCGACTACTGCACGCGCTCACCACCAATCACATTCAGCAACTGCTCCCTAACCATGGTTGTTATGCGTTTTTCCTGAACGCGAACGGGCGCATTTTGGCTGACGCGAATGTTCTTGTGTTTCCCGAGTCCATTCTGCTCGACGCCGAACCGGAAGTCCGCGAGTCGCTTTGCGCGCATATTGATCACTACATCATTGCCGACGACGTTAATCTGCATGATGAGACAGAGACGACGTTCGCGCTCGGCGTCGAAGGTCCCCAGGCCAAGGCGAGCCTGTGCGCAGCGGGACTTCCGGTTCCTGCCAACGACTGGGCGCATGAATCCTGGATGGACTGCACGGTCGCGCATCTATCTTCAACCGGAGAACCCGGCTGGCGAATCTTCGGGCCCGTTGAGCGCAAACAGGCCGTACTCGATCTGCTTTATCTGATTCCGGCGACTCACGAAGATGCGGAGATCGTTCGCGTGGAGCATGGAAAGCCGCGTTATTCGGTAGATATCTCGAGTGGCCAGATCGTCGCCGAAACCGGCCAGTCGCAAGCTCTTCATTTCCAAAAAGGCTGCTATTTGGGGCAGGAGATTGTAGAACGCGTTCGTTCGCGAGGACACGTCAACAAGCAACTCGTGTCGTTAGAAATAGACGGAGAGGTGGCTCCCGCGCGGGGTTCCAAGCTGGTGGTAGATGGGAAAGAGATCGGCGAAGTCACTTCGGCCGTACTCTCCCCCAAAACCCACAAAATCGCCGCCCTTGCTTATGTCCGGGTACCGCATGAAAGGCCCGGAGCCGAAATGGAAGTGAACCATCTGCTGGCGCGTGTGCGCTGAGATGCGGGAAGATCCCGCCTTCCGTCAAGGCGCGGCGTGGGGCCTTGGGACAGGGTTCCTGGCGGCAAGCGTGCTGTTCCTCCTCGTAGTAGGGCTCGGGTTCGGAATGTTCAGCGCCCAGCGCTGGTATCTACTCACGCCCGCAGTGTTCTTTCTCGGTTTTGGCCGGCGTGGATTCTGGAGAGGACTTCTCCTCTCGCTGCTGATTACGTTGTCCCTGAACGCCGTGTTTTGGGCTTTCTCGCATGGCGTAAATAGGTAGAGTACCTGCTCCCGCTTGCTAAACTCGAAGTTTCCCGATGCAAATTGAGAAGGTGTACGAGCCCCAGCGGTTTGAGCCGCATTGGGCACAGTGGTGGATCGAATCCGGGATTTTCACGGCATCCGCGTCCGACAAGTCGCGCCCGGTTTTCTCGCTGGTCATTCCTCCGCCCAACGTCACCGGCTCCTTGCATATGGGTCACATGCTGGAGCACACCGAGATCGATGTCGCGGTCCGGTGGCATCGCATGCGGGGAGAAAACACGCTTTGGCTTCCTGGGACTGACCATGCCGGAATCGCTACCCAGATGGTGGTCGAGCGAAAGCTCAGCGCGGAGGGTTTGGACCGCCGCACCTTGGGGCGTGCCGAATTTGAGCGGCGAATTTGGGAGTGGAAAGCCGAGTCCGGCGACACCATCAAACGCCAGATGGTCCGCTTGGGCGCTAGTTGCGACTGGAGCCGCGAGCGTTTCACCCTTGATCCTGGCCTTTCCCGCGCGGTTCGAGAGGTCTTCGTCTCTCTATATGAGAAGGGTCTGATCTACCGCGGCCAGTACATGGTCAACTGGTGTCCGCGATGTCTCACGGCCATCTCTGATCTCGAAGTGGCCCACAAGGAGACTTCCGGAAATCTGTGGCGGATCCACTACCCGGTTGTGAGCTTTCCCGGAAGGTTTTTGACCGTCGCAACCACGCGGCCCGAAACCATGCTGGGCGATACGGCTGTTGCGATCCACCCTAATGACGCCCGGTACGCCGACCTGCGCGGGAAGAGCGTTCGGTTACCGCTTACCGACCGTGAGATCCCGATCATCCTCGATGAAATCGCCGACCCGAAGTTCGGCACCGGCGTGGTCAAAATCACTCCCGCGCACGACCCGAACGACTTCGCTGCCGGGCAGCGCCATAACCTCCAACGCATTCAGGTGATCGACGAAAACGCCCGGATGACCGCGGAGGCAGGCGAGTTCGCCGGGCTTGATCGCTTCGAGGCACGCTCCCGCGTCGTGCAAGCTCTGGAATCACAAGGGCTGCTCGACGGCATTGAAGAACACACCTTGAGCGTCGGAATCTGCGATCGCTGCAAAACCGTTGTCGAGCCGCTAGTTTCCAACCAGTGGTTTGTGAAAACGAAGCCACTGGCCGAGAAGGCCATCCAAGCGGTTGAAAGTAAAGCGATTCGGATCGTACCCGAGAGCTGGAGCAAGACCTACTTCGAATGGATGTACAACATCCGTGATTGGTGCGTGTCCCGCCAACTTTGGTGGGGTCACCGCATCCCGGCCTGGTTCTGTGAAAAGTGCGGCGAGATCATCGTGGCCCGGGAGGACCCCTCGGTTTGTCCCGTTTGCGCCGGGACGGAACTGCGTCAGGAGTCTGACGTTCTCGATACATGGTTTAGCTCCGGGCTTTGGCCCTTCTCGACTCTGGGATGGCCGGATCAAACCGAAGACCTCAAGACTTTCTACCCAACCACCTTGCTCATAACAGGTTTTGACATCCTGTTCTTCTGGGTGGCGCGCATGATCATGCTCGGCATCGAGTTCATGCATGAGGTTCCGTTTCGGCAGGTCTATATTCACGGCTTGGTGCGCGATGCAGAGCGCCAGAAGATGTCCAAGACGCGCGGCAATGTGATCGATCCGCTCGTGGTCACCGAACAGTACGGCACAGATGCCGTTCGCATGGCCTTGTTAAGCGGCGCCGCCCCGGGCACGGACATTGTATTCTCGTCGGATCGCCTGGAAAGCTCGCGGGCCTTCGCTAACAAGATCTGGAACGCGGCCCGCTTCCTATTCCTGAACATGGAACGGTGTGGCGTCGAGTCGTGGGCAGCCCCAGACCTTGCTAACTATCGCCCGGAGGGCGACGCCGTTGAAGACCGGTGGATCTTCGCGCGCCTGAATGACGGTGCCGAACGCGTAAACGCAGCAGTGGAAACCCACCGTTTCCACGAAGTTGCCCAAACTGTCTGGCATTTCTTCTGGGGTGACTTCTGCGACTGGTATGTGGAGCTGAAGAAGTTGCGCTTTCGGGAGAACTCGGGGTTGAACGCGGACTGGCGCAACCTCCTGGCCGCCTTCGAGACTGCCTTGCGGCTGCTCCACCCGGTGATGCCGTTTCTAACGGAAGAACTCTGGCAGCGGGTAGTGCCCCAGCAGGAACGGCGCCCCGTTTCGATTGCGCTAGCGGCGTACCCTGTGTTCCGGCCGGAGCTCGTAAACGCAGCGGCGGAACGCGAACTGGCCCTCGTGCAAAGCATCGTGACCGCGGCTCGCAATTTGCGAGCTGAGATGAAGATGGATCCGAAGCAAGTTGTCGCGGGCGTCCTTTACGCCTCCACCGAACCGCTCGCGACGGCGCAGCGGGAACGTGAGGCGATCGAGAAGCTGGCCTCGCTGCAACTGACTTTCTTTGCCGGGTCTGCGCCGCAGGGTGTTCCGGGCGCCACCTCAACTTCGGATTTCGACCTGGTCCTCGAGCTTCCCGAGTCCCAGCTCGGTGTGCAGCGCCAACGCCTGGAAAAGGAAGCCGAACAGCTGCGAAAGGTGATTGAGAACTCCCAACGGCAGCTAGCCGACGAGACGTTTCTGAGCAAAGCGCCGGCGAAGGTGGTTGACTCGATCCGCTCGAAGCTTACTGGTTACGAAACACAGCTTCGAAAGATTCAAGGCTCCCTTGACGGCGTGGCATGAGCCATTTGCATCCCGAGATTTTGGACGCTATTCACCGCGCGCTCGCAGAAGATATCGGCACCGGTGATATAACTTCGAAGGCCTGCGTTCCGGCGGCTCGCATGGCAAGCGGACGCTTCTTGGCCCGTGAAACCTTGGTGATTGCGGGACTTGACCTTTTACCGCCGATCTATGACGCATGCGGGGGTGTCGAGATGTTGGAAATACCCAAGCGAGACGGCGACACTTGCCAGGACAACCAAACCGTAGCAACTGTACGGGGACTCGCCCGCACCCTTCTCGAATGTGAGCGCGTGGCTTTGAATTTTCTCCAGCGCCTTTCCGGGGTCGCTACCCTCGCGCGCGCGTTTGCGGAAGCGGTGAGCCATACGAAATGCCGCGTGCTCGATACCCGCAAAACCACTCCCGGTCTGCGCCGGCTGGAGAAGGCCGCGGCCGCCGCTGGAGGCGTTACCAATCACCGCATGGGCTTGTTCGACGCCGTGCTCATCAAGAACAATCACATCTCGGCCGCGGGCGGGGTGCGCAATGCCTTGGAAAGCGCTCGTCGCGAGGCGCCCGGCGTGGGGATCGAAATCGAGGTTCGAACCAAGGAAGAACTGATCGAGGCTCTCGAGAATGACGCGGAACATCTGCTGCTCGATAACCTGACGCCCGTCGAGGCTGTGGAATGGGTTCGTTTCGTCAATGGCCGCGCCACGATCGAAATCTCCGGCGGTGTAACTCTGGATTCTGTTCGCGCCTATGCCGAATCAGGCGCGGACTTTGTATCCTCAGGCGCGATCACGCACTCCGCGCGCGCCATGGATCTCAGCTTTCGGCTCCAGCTGCTTTGAACTGGACCATTCATCGCTACTCTTCGGTTGACTCTACGATGCGCGTCGCGGCGCCACTCCCCATTGGCTCAGTCGTTGTAGCTGAGGAGCAGACGAGCGGCATCGGTCGGCATGGACACACGTGGGATTCGGAGCGCCATTCGGGCCTTTACACTTCGATTGTCCTGACCCCGAGCCCGGTCCTGACCCTCGCCCTGGGTTTGGCGGCCGCCGCCGCAGTACGGAACGTGACCTCGCTCGACTGTGATATTCGCTGGCCCAACGATCTCCTGTTGAACGGGCGCAAGTTCGGAGGAATCCTGGTTCAGCTGCACGACAATCGCGCGGTAGCCGGCATCGGCGTCAACGTCGGACAAAGACGCTTCCCCCCGGAACTGGTTCCGATTGCCACTTCGTTAGCTATGGAAACCGAGCTCGATTTCCGGGCGGAGGATATCCTCGCAGCCCTTCTGCCTGCCATTGAACGGTTTGCACCCCTCGGCACGGATCAGGTCATCAGACTTTGGGAGCAGGCGTCCACTTGGGCGCTGGGAAAACCTGTCCGAGTCGATATGGGCAATCGCACGATTACGGGGGTCACGGCAGGTCTCGATCCAACGGGCTTCCTACGGGTACGCCAGGAGAACGGCTCTGTGGAAGTGATCGTCGCCGGAGGCGTGCGTCCGCTATGAGTCCGATCTGCACTTCGCCGCCGCATACAATCGTTGAGAACCCATGCTTTTAGCCCTGGATGTTGGCAATACGAACGTCACCGTTGGCGTGTTTGAGGGCGACCGCCTGGTGGATCACCGCCGCCTGAGAACCATCCGCGATCAGACATCCGATGAGTGGGGTATCCTCCTGCGCAACCTGTTTGCTCTGGCCAAGCTGGACATCTCGCGCATCCGCGGCATCATCGTGGCGAGCGTCGTTCCTCCGGTCAACTCTTCGCTCGCCGAAATGGCCAAGGTGTACTTCGCCACGACCGCGATGTTCGTGAATCATGAGACCAATACCGGGCTGGCGATTCGCTATGACAATCCCCAGGACGTCGGAGCCGATCGCCTAGTCAACGGCGTAGCTGCCTTTCATCGCTACGGTGGACCCTGCGTCGTCGTCGATCTGGGAACCGCGATCACTTTCGACGCGATCTCGCGCGACGCCGAATATCTCGGCGGCGTCATTGCCGCAGGCATCGGGATTTCCGTCGAAGCGCTTTTCGCCAAAACCGCGCGGCTGCCGTTCGTGGCTTTCGAGACGCCTGCACAGGTAATTGGCACGAACACCGTAGCCAGCATGCAGTCCGGATTGTTTTTCGGCGCGCTGGGAGCGATCGACGGTATCGTTCAGCGTCTTCATCAGGAGTTGGGCGAAGACACAAAAACGATCGCTACGGGCGGGCAGGCGCACCTCATCGCCAAGCAGTCGCGCTACCTGCGGATCGTAGACGAGCACCTTACCTTGGAAGGACTCCGCCTCATTTGGGAGCGAAACGTAACGAGTTGAGCGAACTCCCTAACTACTTCAATTACTTCACGGAAATCGAGGAGCACTTTCAGAAAGCGCGCGGGACCAGTCTGTTCCTGCTTTCACCGCTCGATTGGGCGCTGATTGAGAGCTGGAAAAATGCTTCGATTCCACTCGATGCCGTTCTCCGGGGAATTGACGCGGCATTCGAAAAATGGCGATCCCGGCGTAGTAAAACACAGCAAGTGAACTCGTTGGCGTTCTGCGCGCAGGCGGTGCTGACCGAAGCACAGCGCGCGCCGGGATCGCCGCCGGAAGAGCCCGACCAGCCGTTCCAGACAGGAGAGATCGAGGCTTTTCTCCGCGAGAACCTGCGGATTTTGCAAGAGCTGGGCAGCTACGAAGAGGTAGCTCGTGCGTTAGAAGCGCTACTGACAAGCTCGTTGGGCGATCTGGAGGATCTGGAACGGAACCTCACCGTACTGGAACAGCAAATGATAGCCATCGCGCGAGCTACCGATCCCCCTGGCGTCGTGGTTGAGGAACGGCGGGAGCTCGATGCGCAATTAAAACCATACCGATCGAAGATGACCGCCTCGCAACTTGATATGCTAGAGCGCCAGTTCCTGGAACGGAAACTCCTGGAGCGGGTCAAACTTCCCCGTCTGAGTTTGTTTTACTTGCGTTAGCGGTATTTTTGATTTGAGACGCTCGTATCCGAAATACATAACTTTTTTAGTAACATTCTGTTAAGATGGTGCATCTGAAAGATTAGAGACTTTTAACCAAGTCAGTTTCAGAACAAGTTTACGCAAGTTTGGCGCCAGCGGCTCAGGGTTTCCTGGCTGGTTTTCCTACAGTTGCGGCGCCAGCCCGGCAAACGCTTTCCTCCGAGCGTTTGCCGGTTTTTTTTTGTTAAATCAGCTGATTGACTGCCGGGCGGGTCAGCCGGAAGAGTTCATCCCCGGGCAGAAGCCAGGCGAGCGAGTCCGCAATTCCCCATCGGAGCAGCGCTCGAAATAGGTTGGCCGCCAGATACTGTGAGCGCAGCAACCGTCGGCAATCCTGCAGATGCTCTCCGGCCGGGCGAAGCCGGGCACAGGAGCGGCCAGCCAAAAAACCGGTAGTGACCGCCGCCAACATCCCCGATCCGGTGAACGGATCGACGAATCCCAACGAGTCCCCTGCCAAATAGATCCCATCGTCCGGCGGAACCCGGAAACTTCCGCCATACACGAGCGGGCCGGTAACGATCCAATCCATTACTCGCGCCAGCGGGGCCAGTCTTTGCGCCAACGCTGGATTTGCCGCCATCAGTTCATCGGGCTCAAACGCAAAACTACGCAGCATCTGCTCCGTTGCGAGCCCGCACACATTTGTGATTCCGTTCTCCACGCAGTTGATGCCGACGTACATATCGCGGCCGAATAACAGATCGATCCGGTCATTGACTGGCCCTGAAAAATGAGCCTTGAATCCGAATGTTCTCCCGCCGGTTCGGGCCTTTTGATGACGTCCTCTTGCGACGACGGTCGGGGTCTCGGTGACGTCCGCGCGCTCACGCACCACCACTGCCCCCGCAGCACGGGCCTGCTCCAGCAGAAACTGATCGAGAGCAAAGCGGCTCAAACCAAACGCCGGTTCAGCCAATTTCCACTTCTTAGTCACGCGACCAATACTGACGTTGGCTTCACGTACCGCCCATGGACGCAGTTCCTGGAATTTCCCGGCGAGTCCGAGTCGTTCGAAAACCAGCATCGCCTCGGGGGACAGAAACTCCCCGCAGACCTTGTGGCGCGGGAAGAACGATTGCTCGTACAGCCGCACCTCGGCGCCTTCGCGGCATCCTGAGATCGCGGCCGCCGCCCCCGCTGGTCCACCCCCAATGACAATCATGTGGAGATTTTCAGAGGGCGCGGAGAACGATCGCGGAATTCTTGCTCCCAAAAGCGATGCAGTTCGCCACGGCATACTCGAAATCGAGCGGCCGCGCAGTGTGGGGAATATAGTCGAGATCGCACTCCGGATCAGCCTCATCGATATTCAGAGTTGGCGGCACGATCTTGTCGCGCATGGCCAGCAGCGTCACCGCAATCCCCGCTGCGCCGCACGCGCCTTGCGGGTGACCGATCAGGCTCTTCAGGGACGATCCAGCCAGCCGGTATGCGTGCTTCTGAAAGGCCAGCTTCATCGCTCGGGTCTCGATCTTGTCATTCAGCTCGGTGCCGGTTCCGTGATAGTTCACGTACGCCACCGCCTCAGGCGGAATACCCGCTTCCTCCAGTCCGATCCCGATCGTTCGCGCCGGCTCCTCCCCGCACTCCTCCAGCCGCACCCGGTGATAAGCCTCGCACGTAGACCCGTATCCAGCGATTTCCCCATAGATATGGGCCCCCCGCGCCTCGGCGCGTTCCCGATTCTCGAGAACGAAAAACCAAGCGCCTTCCCCGATCACGAACCCGTCCCTATCTCGCGAGAATGGCCGGGACGCTCGCTCCGGAGACTCGCTCCAGCGCGTCGCCAAAATACGCATCAACCCGAAGCCTCGCAGGATCAATGGCGCGATCGGCGCATCCACGCCACCGGCCACCATGCAGTCCAGCACGCCCGCTTGGATATTCCGCACCGCGTACCCGATCGCGTCGGTCGAAGAAGTGCAGCCCGTGGAAATGACGTGGCTCATGCCGCGCATCCCAAACCGCATCGAGATCTCACTGGCGAGCGTCCCTATTGTCGACGTCGGGATTGTATACACGCTGCAGTTCTTTTGCTGACCCGTGTAATAGAGCCGGTATTGCTCCTCCGAAAACTCCCAACTTCCGCCGCCGGATCCCACCAACACTCCAATGCCCCGCAACTCCTCCCGCGACATCCGCGAAGGCTCTAACCCAGCGTCTTCGAGCGCCTCGGCCGTAGCCGCCACTCCCAAAGGAGCTACGCGCGAAACGTGCTGGCGCTCCTTACTGCCGTAGTAGAGACTCTCGTCGAAATCTCTTATTTCGCCTGCAACATGAACCGAATGCCCCGATGTGTCAAAACGCGTGATCTTCTTAACTCCGCTTACCCCGCATTTCGTCGCTTCCCAGAATCTCTCCCTTCCAATTCCATTTGGACTGACCGCCCCTATCCCGGTGACCACAACCTGGCGCTTCATGCGTATTTTGGATGCTGGTATTTTGGATTATCTTTCATTTCAATCTTACGGTGAAGACGCGCACATCGGACTTGGGGATCAAGTGACAGAATGAGGCCATACGGAACGCAGTCTCGTCTGCTCGCGGGATTGCAGGCGGGGATGGCGGGCGCGTTACTCATGCTAGGCTGGCTGCTAATCGTAACAGTCTGGTCTATGCATTCGGTATGGTGGTTTCCGAATCTGATGGCCACAACTTTCGGCGGAGACCCGGCGCTGAAGACCGGTTTCGGGAAATACTCCCTCGCGGGTCTAGCCTTACACCTGGTGCAGTACAGTGCATTGGGCGCTGTGTTCGCAGCCTTGATTTCGCCGCGCTTGGCCTATACGCGCTTACTGCTGCTCGGTATTCTCGTTTCGATCGGATTCTATTACCTGATGTACGGCTTCGTTTGGAAGCACGTCAATCCGCTCATTCCGTTATATAGCCCGGACCGCCAGATCATCATCGCCCACGTCTTTTATGGGCTGATGCTCGCTCGCGTGAGGCATTACTGGATAGCGAGCGGTCCCATCATCGAGTAAAGAGGACGGTCGTGAAATAGACCAAGCGTGGCCGCTTGTTTTGGGGGATTTGCCTTGTGCAGGACGCAGCGCGTCGACCCATCGCGCCCGTCCACCCGAACACCGTTGACGCCACGCGTTACACGGAATGCCGTTCGGCATCCATGTCTAGCCTGGAGAGAGTCGATCGGAACTTCGTCCCCGTCCACGATGTGAATTTGCCCTTGAGGATGAATCAGGATCGTCATGGCTGGCGAACTGCCAAAGGGCGCCACTGAAGCAGCTTCGAAAATCTCCGTCGCATCCACTAGAAACCGGCTCACAAAGACTTATCGGAGGAGCGGAAGCTTCTTCGAGCAAAAAGAAAAAGGGCATACGGTTTTCGATGAACCGTATGCCCCGTGATTCGAAAGCCTACTTTACGTAGACAAAGAGGTTGGGTTGGCTGGTTGCCGTTCCAACGGTAAGCACGATTGGTTGTGGGCCGGAAGCAGTCCCGGCCGGGATCGTAACGTTGATTTGAAGCACACCCGAAACGAGACCGGGGGCAGCGCCGAAGTAGTCGACGGTCGCGGGTTGGCCCGCTACCGTTACTGTTCCAGTGAGCACGGGGACCGGGAACGGTGCCGTAGTAGACACTAGAACTCCGTCGCTCCCCGCTGGATTCATGGAGCCCGCGCCTCCCCCATACACCGCTACAATCGTGCCGGCAGGTGCTGGATTCGCAGCTGTGTTTACGCTCAGATCCTGATTCAGAATCGCTCCGCCGTTTTGGCCAGTCGCGTCGAGACTGAAGATTCCTGGTACCGCCGGTTGAATCGGAAGGGTGATCGTATTCGAGGCAACACCCTGGTAAATCAGCTGGACCTGAGTAGTTGTCGCCCCATCAAGCGAGAAGGGCAAAACCACGTTTACTTGCCCGCTGGACGTAAATAGAATCGGGCAAGGTATGCCGTCTGCAAGTACTTGCGTGCCGGCCACGGTAGTCGCCAACGTCGTCGGATTAGCCAGCTGCAGTTGAGCGGGCGTCGCCGGGCCTAGACCCTGACCCCACACGGCCATAATCGCCCCGGGGGCGCCATATTGATGGAGGTAAGTAAGCGCATCCGTGATCGCCGAGATTACAGGGGTGGCCGTCGAGCTGATATAGAGGGAAACAGGCACTGTAATCGCCTGTGCTGTGTCTCCACCGCTAGTGATCACCACATTCGCCTGATACTGCCCGGCTCCCGAAGCTCCGGGAGTGGCCGTCACGGTCACGGACCCTGGCGTCGTTCCGCTCGAAGGCGACACCGTCAACCAGGAGGAATCCGAGGTAACGGTGAACGGAATGGCAGACGACCCTGCAACCGCGATCGTCTGAGTGGGCGCCGTGCCCGCCGGCTGTGCCGCAAAAACGAGTGAGTTCGGGCTTACGCCTAAGGTCGGCGTGGCCGAAACCGTCAACGTCACCGGCACGTAAAGCGGCGACGTTGTAAGACTGGAACCCGTCACCTTCAATGATCCGTAGTAAACGCCGGCCGGTACACCGGCAGTATTCACCGTTACCGTCGCCTGCGTAAGATCCGACGAGACGGAAGTCGAGAGCCAAGCCGCTCCGACCGGTGTAACCGTGTACGTCAAACCCGGGCTGTTGGGAGTGATCGTAACCACCTGTGACGCCGGGGGCGTCCCACCAATCTGATAAGCAAACGCTACCGCTGACGGGGCAAACGTCAGGCTCGGCGCAGTCGCTTGGGCAACATTGAACGTCACCGGAATGGTAAGCGAGGTCGTTCCCCCCACAGCGACAAGAACATTCCCGGTATAGCTGCCAGACGCAAGTCCGGTCGCGTTAGCAGTCACCGTCAACGTTGCCGCGGAAGTCGCGCTTGTGGGTGTCACGGTCAACCATGGAACAGATGTAGTCGCCGTAAAGGCCGTCGCGGACGTACCTGCGATCGAGATCGTCTGCGAGGTTGGGGAAGCAGACGTGGCAGGATAGGCAAATGTCAATGAAGAGGGCGTCGCCGTAAGCGTTCCAGGCGCAGCCGCCGGGCTCACCGTTACCGTAACGGGAACACTGACCGAAGTGCCCGCATCCGGAACGATTACCACGTTGAAGGTGTACATGCCTGGACTCAGCCCGGCCGGAGTGAGCGATACCGATACGTCCGCGTTCGTGGTCGCCGAGTTCGGCGTCACGGGCAAATAGAACCCGACGGTGTTCACTTTGAAGTGAACCGGCGAGGTAGCCGTTACGCTAACGGTCTCGGGTGACGGTACGGTGCCCCCGATTGTGTAATTGAAGCTTAAGCTAGCAGGTGAAACGCTGATCGGCGGCCCTTGAGCCGTCTGGGTGTAAACCATTGTGACCGGAACGCTCACCGTTCCACTGCTGGTGGTAAACAGAACCGAGCCTGTGTACGTCCCGGGGGACAACCCCAACGGGCTTGCGGTTATCATCACGCTCGCCGGCGTTGTTCCGCTTGCCGGGCTGACGCTCAGGAACGATCCGCTCCCGACCGACGCCGTGAAACTCTGGGCGGAGCCCGTCGAAGTCACCGATACCGTTTGTGTGGAACCCGTACTCGCCGGAGCGTAGAACTGGAAGGTCAACATCGACGGAGTTACTGCTAGCGATCCGCCGCCCCCCCCGCCGGAAGATGAAACCACGATGCTGATCGGTATCGACAGACTCGCTGTGGAGGACGCAATATTGATTGTTCCCGACGACGTACCAATCGGCAAATTGGCCGGGCTGACAGTCACCGTCAACGTGGCTGGCGTGGTACTGGAAGTCGTCGTCACCGTCGCCCATGGGACAGTGGAACTGAACGTAAAGCTCAGCTGGCTCGATCCTGTGGCCGTGAGGGCAATGGGCTGAGCCGCCGGAACCGTACCGCCGGATATATAGGAGAACGACAAAGAAGACGGGCTCGCCGCGAAGCCGCTCGCCCCGGTCCCGTTCGTTATGGTGTAAGTCACCGGTATGCTGATCGGCGAACCCGTATTGCCGCTGTTGATCTGTATGTTCCCCGTGTAAGTCCCCACTCCGAGCAAGGTACTGAAGGTGATCATCTCGTTCTCCGGTGTCGTTCCACCCGCTGAGGAGAGCGTGATAAACCCGGCCGGCGTGCCGTTCGTCGGAACCACCGTCACCGAATACGGAATTGCGGAGTTGGACGGATCGTTCGAAGTAATTGAGATCGCCTGAGCTGCCGGAGCAGTTCCCCCGATCTGATAAGTGGCCACCATCGGCGTCGTGGGCGAAGCAGTCAAGCCCACTGCCGAGACAGTGCCGGTTATCCCAACTGTTCCGACTGCACCGAGGAAGTTGTACGCGACCGATGAGGCAGGCGAGCTGAAGCTAGCGTTTCCGAAAGCCGTCGGCACCGGACTTGGAAACGTCACACCGCTTAACGCCAGTACGGCGCTGAAAGAGCCTTGCTCGTTTGAGAAGTTTGCAGTAATCGTTCCGTTCGTGTTGATCGTAAGCGTGCCGCTCTCGGACACATTGTTCAGTCCCGCTGCGGGAACACTCAACAAAACGGTTACCGGATAGCTTGCCTGCGGTGTTGAACTGCTCACTGTAGTCGTGATCGTCGCCGTAGCCGGCGGCACCACCGATCCAAGACCAAGCGGATCGGAATCCCCCGGAATCGTCGAGAAGGTCGCATTAATCGTGATCGCAACGGGATATGCCATCAACGACGCCCCCCCCGCGAAGAACAACCCGATTAAAACCAGGGAGAAGAGAAGGCGGCGAACTACTGAAGGCATAGGCAAGCTCTCATTTACAAGATTCGGTTAAGGCCCGGGAAAACGTTGGTAAGCGAATTTTCTACTTTAACACCGGGAGGGCGCTTTTACCCGTAAGGATTGGTCTTTGGTCTACTGAATCAACTGCTCGCGCTCTGCTTCCAAACCATATTTCCCGGAGTGACCCCGTGCTCGGCGCACCACGCCAGGTACAACGCGCCATAGCTCTCCAAAACGTAGTCGTTCCCCTGAAACCCTAATGTCTGAGCGGTTCGGTCGATCCACTCACCTTCACCTTCGAGTTCCAGAAACGTGCCAATCGGTGTCTCGTCTAATGTCGCCGTGCCCTTCTCGCTCTCACCCGATACGCTGAACTCGGTCCGGTACTTTTCATAAATAAACGTCCGGACGTAGCCGAGCTTCACCAAAATTTCTTCGAATACCTTGGCGTCAGACACCTCGGTCTCGATCTCCTCGCGAACCTTATGCCGTCCGGCCTCACCTTTCCCTTTGAAAGTAACGTTGCAATGCTTCCCTGCTTCGCGAACCCGCAGAATCTTTCCGGACGCTCGCAAGCTACCTGCCGGGTCGTCAAACACCGAATTGCGCTCGTAGACGCGCGGCTTTGACACCTGGAACCCATGCGCGACCAGCAACTGCTCCGCCGCGGCTGGTCGCGGCACCCGAAGCTTGATCTCGGTCTCCTGATTGGGTGAGCTCTGGGACACGGCCAATCGTATAATAGCGGGTACGCGCGCCCGTAGCTCAGCCGGATAGAGCAACTGGCTTCGAACCAGTAGGCCGGGAGTTCGAATCTCTCCGGGCGCGCCAAAAACCACGTTATCTTCCGATGTAATCAGGGAAAATGGTGTGTCCCCACCCTGTAAGACCCGGCAAACTCGCCGGTGAGATTTCAGCCGGCGTCTTCCCCTGCCACTCATAACAGACGCGCTTTAGTTCGGGTACCCTCTTTAGGTCGATTCGATTCGGCAGAGTTCCCGGGCAACTTTGTTCCACCGAGAAGAACCAGTAAGTCGTGCCGGGCACCAAGTGAATAGACCCGAGGTCCGCCTTATTGTTACCCGTTCCCAAGAACATCTCCGCATCTAATCCGTGTAAGGCGCGTCGGGCCTCCCAGAACAGCTCAGTCTCGGAAGAAGGCTTCGCACCCTTATCCGCTAGCAGAATCGGACGGCCGAGTGCAGCCCGTCGAGAAACGATTTGCAGATCCGCCCCGTTTATCTCCGCCGGCTCAGTTTCACCTCGCACAATCGAGCGGAGATCTAAGTAAGCCCGCCCGCACGAGGAGTCATTCACGCTTCCCACAAACAACGGATGCTTGCTCTGCAGATACACCGCAAGCAACAAGTAGTCCCGCATCGCAGTCGCGAGAATCGGGACCGATCCATCCGGACACGCTACATAATTCACCGAACGCGCACTATCCCAGGTCCTCTGGTTATGATCCACTTCGAAGTGATCGCCCGTACCGAGGTCAATCGCAAACGCTCCGAAAGCCCCCATCGGAAAAGCTCCATCCGCGGTCGGAAACAACGTTGCCCGCGTCACTACTGGAGCGACGTGATGACGGTCCGGCATGCGGACTCCCACGATCCAGAACAACACCGCCATGCCCGTCACCCCATAGCGCACGATTGCGGGAACCTTTGGCCACACCACCGCGCTTCTGTGGCTCGACGCCATAAAGAGCACGGATGCGAGCGTTAAGAAGAAGTAACGCGGCGAAAAAAGCTGCGCCCAGTAGAACGCAATCGGGATCAGCAGAGCGATCAGTTCCAACACATAGAACGCAATCCAGCGCGGCTTCCGCACGCAGAACCAGATGCGAGACCCAACCAGAACCGCAAGCACCACAACCACTCCCGGCCCTAGTGCGAACGCGAGGAAGCCCGCGAACATCGGGGGAGAGAAGACCAATCCGGCAAAGTTCGACTCTTGGTAGACATCCAGCAGTCTGCCTAGAAAGACCGGCGCGACGGCGGCCACCCCGTAAGCCCAGAACCATTTGCGGCGGACCAGCCCCATCAGGCGGCTTCGTGGGATCGTAGACAACAGCAGAATCGGCAAGACCAGCACGACATCTCCGCGGCATGCCGCCGCGGCAGCTAATCCCGAAAGAGCAAGCAAGCGGGTTACGCGCCCGCCGCGCCGCCGCAGCAACACGAACACGAACAGCAGAAAAGCAAGCGATAAGGAAGCCGTCGCCAGAAACGGCACATATAACACCAGCGCCGGAGAGAGCCATATCGGTAGCGCGGCCCAAAGGGGAAGACGGTGCCTCCTTTGCGCCGCCCAGAGCGCTAACAGCAGCGCCGAAACCAGCAACCCGGCCTGCAGTAAGTTGCCCATCAACACCGGATCGGCGCCCGGAAAAATCCGAAACATACCGGCGAGCAAAAGATAGGAGCCCCACTGCTTGTCGTAGTTGTAGAAGTCGGTCCGCAGCGGGTTGGCATGCCCTTGCGCCAGATTCAACCCACCGTAAACCAACATGGCCTGATCGTTATCCCGAAAAGCGCTCCCCATGCACACAGCCGTGATAACGATCAGAAACACGGCGAGGAAAATCGCTGCAATCCAATCGGCGCGGCCTCGTTGCCGTGGCGTGGAAACCATTCCTCTGATGTGTGGCTCCGTGGTGCCTTCCTATAACCCGGCTTGCCTCACGCCGCGCGGAAGCTTCGACCGGAACTCGCGCAGGCTTGACTGAAGCAAAGGCGTTACCGCGGGATCGATCGCGTAAATGCCTACGGAGGGCCGGCCCGCAATCCAGTTATCCGGGATTGTCCATGTCGCCTGATGTATCCAGTCGGGCGGCGGACCAATATGCGGGTAAATAATCGCGAGTTGGGCATGATCGCGCACAGCCCAATCTCGCAGCCACTCTGGCGAATACTGCCCGTGAAAGCGCGCTTCCGCTGCCCCTACGCTCCCGAGACCCTGTACATCCAGCAACCGCACGTCCGAAAGAAAACTAACCGCTCCAATATCGTTCACAACCACGGCGGCTCGCGGAAAGTATTCGTGGAGAAACAAGCCCATCTGATATTGCTGATCATAGATATTGCGAATGCCCGTCGGAGTCAGATAAACCGCGCGCACGGTTCGAAACGCAATCGCCCCGAGGAGACAAAGCGTCAGCGCCGTGGTCGGAACTCTCCAACTTTCCCAAACGGCGGAAAGACCTACTCTCTCCAAGCACAGCAAGCACGCCATCAACCCAAACGCGACCAGGTAAGCCTCGTAGCGGAAATACCAGCCCACCCGCGCCAACGACATGTGGAACGCCGTCGTTGCAAGAAAGAGAATGAGCGCGCACTGTTCCGCGCGCCAGATCGTGCGATATTTCCGGATACTCACCCACAAAAGGAAGGCGGCGGCCACAAACAGAAAAACAATATGCGGCGCCCGCACGCAGTTGTTTCCCAAACCCCAGAGGAACGCGCGTACCGTTCCCAAGTTCGACCCGTCCGGCAGGTTCGCTTTCAAGAGAAGTGAGGTGGGAAAGAACGGCCAGCCCTGCTGTTTCGCGATTTCGCCGTACACCACGATAGGCGCGATGGATCCCACTCCCACCGTCGCCGCGACTCCCCACATTCGCCTTGCCGCCAGCAGGCAACCCGCCGCGAAGGCAAGAAACGCCCCTTCATAACGCGTGGCCACCAGCAGCGCGGAAAGCACGGAAATTACCGCGTAGTCACGCGCTCCAGCACGCTCCTCCGCCAGCGAACGGCATACCTCATGCGCGAATATAAGCACCAGCAAAACCTGCAGAATATGCTCCATCCCGCTGATTGCCAAAATTGGAAGCGGGATGCTCAACATCAGCGCCAGCATCGCCCATCCCGTGCGCGAAACGCTGAGACGCGCGCTCCTCAAAGCGAAAGCACACCAACCAATCACGGCGACCGAAAGCACAATATTGATTGCCAGGGGAGTCGCTTCCCGCACTCCGGTTAGCCGGTAACAGGCTGCGACCAAAAGCGTGAAAAGAGGCGAGGACGTCGACGAGGTGAAGCCATACTGCGTAACGCCCCATACCCCATGCAGCGCGAAGCTCTTCGCCATCGCCATGTGGATATACGTGTCGTCCATCGGATATCCAAAATGGCCGTCGCACAGCCACACCGCGCGCGCGATTATTCCAGCAAGGATGCAGGCAAACGCAATCAGCACGTAAAGGGCAGCGCGGAAGTATCCGCCCGGCGACTCGATCGCAGCAGGTGAAAGCGAAACCGCGCGGTCTCCACCTACACTGGTCGTCGCTCTGGTCACGTAACTCTAGGCTACTAGAGCATTCGGCAAAACGTGAATAGACGGCGTTTCAATATGTCACAACGAGTCCCGTCAAGTATCCTCTAGGGGGAATGCTCTCCTTTGTCATCGATGAGCCCGGTCGTTCCTCCTTCGCCGAGCGGCCCGATCCTCAGCTTCAACCCGGTCACGCCCTTCTACGCGTTCGTACCGTGGGACTTTGCGGCACCGATCTCAGCACCTTCCTGGGCCGCAACCCGCTGGTCACCTACCCGCGTGTCCCCGGACACGAAATCGCTGCCACTATAGAAGAACTCTCGGGGGAGGCGCCTCGCGGAATTCATGTTGGCTTGAACGTCGCCGTATCCCCTTACCGGAATTGCGGCACTTGCGCGGCCTGCCTCCGGGGGCGGGAAAACGCCTGCCAGTTCAACGAAACCTTCGGCGTCCAACGCGACGGCGCGTTGACGCGCTGGATTACTGCGCCGTTCTCCCGCCTGCTCCCCGCCGAAGGCCTTCCACTTCGCCATCTCAGCCTCATCGAACCGCTCACCGTCGGGTTTCATGCCGTTCGCCGCGGCCGTGTGGAAGCCGGAGACACCGTCGCCGTGTTCGGCTGCGGCGGCGTGGGCCTCGGCGCCGTGGCAGGCGCGCGCTTTCAAACAAGCTCGCGTGATCGCAGTCGATATCGATGACGGGAAACTGCAGATTGCTCGTCAGGCTGGAGCCGCCGAAACCATTCACTCCGGTCGAGAGCCGCTCCACCAGCGCTTGCAGGACTTGACTTCAGGTCTCGGCCCCGACGTGATCATAGAAGCCATCGGACTTCCCGAAACGTTTCGTGCGGCCGTAGACGAAGTCGCCTGGACCGGCCGCGTCGTCTACATCGGCTATGCCAAGCAGCCGGTCAGCTACGAAACACGTTGGTTTGTCCAGAAAGAGCTGGATATTTTGGGAACGCGCAACGCCCAGCCCGAGGACTTTGCCGCCGCCATCGACATGATGCGCAATGGACGCTTTCCGGCGGCCGCCGCGGTCTCCCACGTCTTCGGATTCGCGCAGGCCGGCGAAGCCTTTGCCGCCTGGGGCGGGAATCCGCCTCATTACCGCAAGATCCTCATCGAAGTAGGAGATTGACATGAACGCGATCAGTAGCTTGGAAGGAAGAAACGCAGTCGTTGTGGGTGCGACCTCCGGAATTGGAAAGGCGATCGCGCTTGCGCTCGCCGATGCCGGCGCGAATGTCGTCGGTACGGGACGCCGCGCCGCGCAGTGCGAAGAGATCGCCCAAGCCATTCAGGCGCGCAGTCGCCGCTCTCTCGCTCACCCGGTCGACATCTCTAGCCGTGAGTCAATCACTCAACTACGCGACCGCGTGCTCGAAGAATTCGGACAAGTTCACATTCTCGTGAATAGCGCCGGCACCACCAAACGCACACCCACGCTCGACGTCACGGATGAGGAGTGGAACGCCATTTTCGACACCAACGTCACGGGAGCGCTTCGCTGTTCACAGATCTTTGGAAGCCACATGATCGACCGGCGCTACGGGCGCATCATCAACATCGCTTCGCTCTCCACCTTTGTGGCGCTGTTTGAAGTAGCCGCCTACTCGGCCAGCAAAGCCGCCATCGCTTCGCTGACCAAGTCGCTTGCCATCGAATGGGCGAAATACGAAATCTGCGTGAACGCCATTGCTCCCGGTGTGGTCCGCACGGATCTGAATCAGAAGCTCCTCGACGAAACGCAGCGCGGCCAGGAGTTTCTGGTCCGTACGCCGCTCGGCCGGTTCGGCACAACCAAAGAAATCGCCGCCGCCGCGGTCTTCCTCGCCTCCGATGGCATTACCTACCTTAACGGCGTGGTGCTACCGGTCGACGGGGGGTTCCTCGCCAGCGGCGTCAACCAGTAGCTCAGAAGCTCCTCGACGAAACGCAGCGCGGCCAGGAGTTTCTGGTCCGCACGCCGCTCGGCCGGTTCGGCACAACCAAAGAAATCGCCGCCGCCGCGGTCTTCCTCGCCTCCGATGGCATTACCTACCTTAAC
Source organism: Bryobacterales bacterium (assembly GCA_963738525.1). GTDB lineage: Bacteria > Acidobacteriota > Terriglobia > Bryobacterales > Bryobacteraceae > Bog-113. The sequence continues at coordinate 116,154 of CAVTXC010000015.1, read as the reverse complement.
GGCGTGGTGCTACCGGTCGACGGGGGGTTCCTCGCCAGCGGCGTCAACCAGTAGCAAGGAAGGTCGCTACTGCCGCGAACCCAGCATCTGCTTCACCGCTTGGATAGCGTCTTGCTTGGTCCAAGAAGTATTCGGATCGCGTCCCGTGGCGGAGAAAAACGCTCGCATGAAGGTGGCTGCATTCGCCGGAGAGTGCTCTCGCTTATCGCCCGAAAATCCGAGCAGCGGGGCAAGTGTCTCCAACAAGCCCGTGCGCGGCCGGCCCGGCACAACGCCGTTTCCATCATGATCGACAAATGGATCCGCTTGCACGATCGATAGCTCCTGGCTCTGCGAAATCAACGGAATCGCCGTCCCGTACGTCCGGTTCGTAGCACGGATGAACGCGTTCGCGAAGATCGCGTAACCAATATCCGACGGGTGAATGCCGTCCAGGCTGAACGCGCCTCCGTTAAAGTGGACCGTGATCGTCACTCCATCGATGGTCACCGGGTTGGTGATGTACGAATTCAGAATCCCGTAGGCATCCACAAATCCAAATCCCTGAGCGCTCGCCTGCTGGCTGATGACTTGGTTATATTGCGCGATCTGCGCCTGGATGCTGACAATCTGGTCGGGGCCGAGTACATAGGCGGGATCCGAAAGTACGCTCGAATCCACCAGTCCCAGCTTCAGCAAGATCATCGTGCCTAGCGTGGTCAGCGATCCCGGCGGCAGGTTGTAGTTGGTCCCCGTGTATTTGGTGAGATCGTCGTTGTCGATCATGAAGGCGATCTTGGTTAAGTCCGGGGTGTTGGCTACCACCACCTTCGCCCCGGTCGCCTTCAGCCGCGTCATGAGTTCTTGATAGGACGCTGTGAAATCGGCCAGCGATGTAACGCCGGTTGGTGCGTTCAGGTGCGTAAAGTCCAAAACATAGTTGATCAGGTCGTCGTTGCCTACCCAGCAATACACAATCCCGGGCTGTAACTGCTCGGCGACCTGAATCTGAGTCATTCCGAAGTTCGGTGAAAGCACGAGGTCCGCTTCGGTCTGAATGGTCGAGTTGGCCGCCGTGTTAAGAACGTCCGCCACCTTCGCTCCGGACACTGCCAAATCGTTGGCTTGCGTGGTGGGCGAGATACGCGAGCGGTTATTCACGAGGCCCACAAACCCCAGTGGATTGCTCTGGATCAAAGGTAATTGCAACGGCACCTTCGCCTGGATAGCGACGTAGTTCAAGTAGGTCTGCTGCTGGCTATCCGTGAAGGCATTCGCGGATTGATCACCCTCTCCGAGACTGTCTCCGATTCCTACTAAATGCGTTTGGGAAAACCCCGGTAAAGCGGCTATAAAGACGGAAAAAATGCATGCGACGACATGACGCTTCACAAACACTCCTTGAATTGTGGTTCTTTTTGAATCCGAATTATAACCGTGCGCGGCTTCGATTTACAGATAGACGACAGTTCTTGGCAAACAAAAGTCCTGGGTCATCAGCAGCTCATTTCTGCGGGAGTACGCAAACGGGCGACGAAATCGGTGTCGCCTTGCCGGATGGCGTCAATCGGCCTGTCTGCGCATCCACCCCGAACACCGTTATATTGTCCCCATCCTGATTCGCGGCCAGCAGCCACCGGCCCGAACCATCCAACGCGAAACTGCGCGGCGTTTTTCCACCGGATGCGGCGTTCTGCACCAGTTTCAGCGCGCCATCCTGCTCTACCTCAAACACCGCGATGCTGTCATGTCCCCGGTTCGACGCGTACACGAAACGGCCGTCCCGGCTGACGTCGATCTCAGCCGCGGTACTCTTCCCATGGAAGTCCGCCGGTAAACTGGAAACCGTGTCCATCTTGGTTAACGTGGGCTGAGCCGCTCCGTAGCGGTATCGCGTAACGCTTGATCCCATCTCGTTCACCACGTACACGTACTTGTGCGCTGGGTCGAATGCCAGATGACGCGGTCCGACGCCGGGATTAGCCGCTGCGAATCCGGGTTGGCTCGGCTCCACGGCCCCACTCTCCGGATGGATACGGTAGATCATCGTTCGATCCGTTCCCAGGTCGTTGATCAACACCTCACGGTTGTCTGGCGTGATCATCGCGCAATGCGCATGCGGGCCTTCCTGTCGCGAGCGATCTGGTCCCGACCCCGAAAACTTGTTTGAGGCCACTGGTTCGCTCAGCGCTCCATTCGCTTCGACCCGGTAAGTCGAGAAGCTCCCGTCACCATAGTTCGCGACGATCAGCATGCGCCCGGTATGATCGAGCGCCAGGTGGCACGGATCCGTCCCGTTCGACTGCCGCTGATTCAGCAAACGCAAACTTGCGCCGCCGGGCTGAATCGTGAACGCGCTCACCTTTCCTGTGCTCTCATTCACCGCATAAAGCAGCGGCTTCGTGGGATGCAGCGCCAGAAACGAGGGATCGGTAGTCTCAGCGGCCAACACGGGGGTTGATAGACTTCCCGTTCCCAAATTGAACTGAGCCGTATAGATACCCTTGCTCCCCTTTTGGGTGTACGTGCCGATGAAGATCGTTTGAGACATGCTCTCCTTTGCTCTGATCAGACCCTGGCTTCCCCACACGAGAATACTTCCCGCCAGGAGGGCTCTGCGGGTGAACGGCGAATCTTCCAATTGCGGCATGCGCTCTCCATCACACCAGATCCGCATGCTCCAATTCAATGATGCGGCTCACTTTGGATCTGACGCCGACTCTGCTCCGCAGCGCCGGCGTCAAGAACCATCTCTTCTATTGGGCCCGCGCGATGCAACAATGCCGCGGCGAACACCAACTCGACTTCTACCCGTTCCTCCATAGTCCGGAGTCGCTTCATCACGACCGCGGCCTCGAAGCCGGTATTCCGAATTGGCGTCTCTTCCTTGCGGCGGCCATGAACTACCCGCTCACTCATCCCGCCGCGCGGCAGTTCGTACCAGCCGCTGATGTATTCCACGGCTCGCCTCAATTGCGCCTGCCGCCTCGCGCACGACGCCTGACATCCCACATCCACGACCTCACCGCCTGGCTCCTGCCCGAGTTCCACACCGCCGCCAATAATCACGCCGCTCACCAAATGGCGGAACACGTCTGGCGCAAAGCCGACGGATTGATCGCGGTCTCGGGCAGCGCGCGCGACGATGCCGTCCGTCTGCTTGGTCTCGACGAACGCCGCATCCAGGTGATCCATCACGGTGTTCCCGATGCGTACTTCTCGGCGGCGCCGAACACGGCGGGAAAGCCCTATGTGCTGGTAGTCGGCACCGTGGAGCCGCGCAAGAATATCGATCGCCTGTTGAACGCGTGGCTCGAACTGCCGTCCGATGTGCGGGCTGAATACGATCTCCTCATCGCCGGGCCCGCGGGTTGGAAGGCGGAAGCGACGCTTTCGCGACTGCTTGATAGTCCGCCGGGCGTTCGTTACCTCGGCTATGTCGATGAATCCGATTTGCCCAGCCTTACCGCGGGCGCGACCGCACTGGCCTACCCGTCGCTTTATGAGGGCTTCGGCTTCCCGCTCGCGCAAGCCATGGCTTGCGGCGTTCCCTCAGTTACGTCCAGCATCTCAAGCTTGCCCGAAGTCGCCGCAGGAAGCGCGCTACTGGTCGACCCCTATTCGGAGAGCGAGATCCGCGCGGCCCTGCTTCGGCTTCTGACATCCCCCGCGCTCCGGACCGAACTCGGACGGCACGGCCAGGCGTTCGCGGTAGAGCAATACCGCTGGCCGGTAGCGGCGCGTCAATCCTGGGACTTCTTCGAGCGCATCGCCGCCTGAAACACCTCGATCAGTCGCCAAGCTGATGCAACCGCGCTGAACTCTCGTGCCCGAACGAGGCCGTCGCGACCGCTATCCGGATCTCCCGTGACTTGCTCCCGTGCCGCGGTCCGAACCTCTCAAACCGGGAAGGGTAGAGGAAACCGGCCTCGTCCGGAACAGCTCGTGCAGCTCAGCCCCTTCGATCCACCCCGTGATCATCACGCTGTCTTCAAGGCCAACTCGCGCCGCCGTACCCCCATATTGGCGGTGTCGAAGCCCTTCAAACCCACCAGCACCAATCGCCAGCCCGGACCGAGCACGCTGCTGGTCGACCCCTATGCGGACATCAAGATCCGCGCCGCCCTGCTTCGGCTTCTGACATCTCCCGCGCTCCGGGCCGAACTTGGGCCGGCGCGACCGCCACCCGGATTCCCCGTGCTTTGCTCGAGTGCCGCCGTCATGTCTCCACATCGTCAGGATCAAAGTAGCGCGCGTCTCCCCCGCTTCTCTAGCATCGGTGTTCCGAACCCCTCAAACCGCGGAAGGGAAGAGGAAAGCGGCCGCCGTCCGGAACAGCTGGTACAGCTCAGCCCGTGCGATCCACCCCGTGATCATCAGGCTGTCTTCGAGGCCCAACTCGCGCCGCCAAGCCTCCACATTGGCGGTATCGGACCCCATCAGCCCCACTAACATCATTCGCCAGTCCGGACGGAGCGCGCTAGGGGTCGACCCGTATGCGGAAACCAAGATCAGCGCGGCGCCGCGCCGCCTTCTTACCTCTCGCTGGCCGCTAGCCACGTCAATCCCGGGACTTCTTCGAGCGCATCGCCGCCTGAAACACCTCGATCAGTCGCCGAGCTGATGCAGCCGCGCTGAACTCTCGTGCCCGAACGAGGCCGGCGCGACCGCTATCCGGATTCGCTGTCACTTGCTCGAGCGCCATCATGATGTCTCCCACATCGTCGGGATTGAAGTAGCGCACCGCGTCTCCCGCGATTTCGACCAGCGAAGGAATGCGGGAGCACGCGACGGGGATCCCCACGGCCATCGCCTCGAGAACGGGTATCCCGAACCCCTCAAAGCGAGACGGGTAGATGAACGCTGCCGCCGTCCGGAACAACTCGTACAGCTTAGCCCGTTCGATCCACCCCGTGATCGTCACGCTGTCTTCAATGCCCAACTCGCGCCGCCGTGCCTCCACATTGGCGGCGTCGAAGCCCTTCAAACCCACCAGCACCAATCGCCAGCCCGGACACTTCGCGCAGAACCGCGCGAAGGCCTCGATTAGCGCTTCCAGGTTCTTATGCGGATGAAGAGTCGAGACACTCAGGATCAGCTTTGCCTCGACGTGACGACTGGCCGCGATCCTGGCAAACTCCGGCTCGAGCGCGTGAGGGATCACATCGATGCGGCTCGCGGGATACGCGTAGTACCTCTCGAGGTCCGCGCGAACGGCTTCCGATAGCACCACAATGCGCTGCGACCGCTTCGCCGACCAGGGCAACAGAACGCTCCAGAATGGAAGATCGAACCAGCGGAAGAACTCGGGATGCCGCTTGTACTGAAGGTCATGGAACACGGTCACCATCGGCCCGTTCCATAGCAGCGGCGCGGTGAAGCCGGCGTTGAACAGAACATCGAGGTGAAGGCGCGAGCAAACCCGGGGCAGCACGAACTGCTCATAAAGGATGCGCGCGGGACGCGAAGCGCCGCTCACCGGCTGGGGCTGGTCGTGGAAGTTCGGCGCATCGGGCGTCAGGTCCGGACCTGTGTCGCTGTTCCGCAACACGAAGTATTCATTCCCTGCGTCCACGTCCGCTAGCGCGCGCAGCGTGTTGCGCAGATAGATCTCGGTGCCGCCCACCTTGCCCGGGATCAGGTAAAGCGCGTTGACGCCGACCCTCAAAACTGGCGCTCGTGCCGGTGCGCCCGATCCATCCCGCGCAGCGCCATCTGGTCCGCAGGAGAGACGTTCAAGACGTTCTGGAACTCGACTGCGGCTTCATCGAAGCGGGACATAGCGAGATCGAGTATGCCCCGGTAGTCGAACGCCAGCAGGTACGCGCTATCGAGCTTTAGCGCCTGGTCAAGCGACTTATAGGCGTCATCGAACTGCGCGCTCTTCATCTGCAGCATGGCGATGTGGGTCCAGGACTCCGCCGTCGGTTTCAGCGCGAGAGCTTTGCGATACCAGGCCATGGCGGGGCCATTCTGGTTCACGCAATCGTAGGCGCTCGCGAGGTTGTAGGTGTTCTTGTAGTCCCCTGGTTCCAGCTTCTGCGCCCGCTCAAAGTAGGGAATGGCCTCGACGCACTGCCCACGAAGCGCATAGGCGTCGGCAAGGCCCATGACGGCGCGCACGTTGCCCGGGTCCTTCGCAACCACGTCGCGCCACAACGTCTCCATGCCGGTCCACACCTGGTTCCGGCGGAACGTCGCTACGCTCAATAGCACGCAGATCCCGGCCATCACCGCTGTACCTGTTTGGCGGCTCCATCGCATCCGCAGGATCGCGTCCGAGGTGATCAGCACCAGCCCGATGAACGGCAGGTACAAGCGTCGCTCGGCTAGCGCGTCCTTGATCGGCAGAAACGAGCTCGTCGGAGCCAGCAGGATCAGGAAGAGGAGGAACCCGTACACCGCCAATGGGGCGCGCTTCCGGTAGAAGACCGCCGCGCCGACAAGCGCCAGCAAGGTAATGCCGTAGAAGATCGCCCCGTGCTCCAGCAAGCCGCGCGAGATCGCGAAGTTGTAGTCCGCGCTTTGATCGACGGGTAGCAGAAACAGCCGCAGGTAAACGAAGATCGCCCGGAACTGGGTCAGCAGGTAGTCGAACGGCGTAAGGTTCTTGATGCCCAGGCCGGCGTTCGAAGAGGGGTTGATGTAACTCGCAATGAAGAGGAACCCGGCCAGCGCAGCTACGCCGATCGGCGCGTAGAGCCGCCAGTTTCGCTTGATACCCACGGTCGAGAAGCGCGGCGCCCCGAAGAAGTAGTCGGTGAGCAACAGGGCGGCCGGCAGCATCGCGGTGTGCTCTTTGCAGCTCATCGCGGCGCCATACAGCACCAGGATGATGAGCGACGTCCTCCAAGTCACGTCGGTCTCGCGCCGGTAAAGGAACACGTTGAAAGCGGCGAGGAACAGGAGGACGCTCAGGGTCTCCGAGCGGCTGGCCACGTAGCTGACGGCTTCGGTCTGCACCGGATGCAGCAGGAAGAGGGCAGCGCCGAAGAGCGCGGGGATCAAGCGCCGCCTCTCTTCGATCCCGGCCATCTCGAGCAGCCGCCGCACGGCGAAGAAGATCAGCACCGCGCACGCCGCATGGAGGATGACATTCAACGAGTGATAGGCGCTGGGGTCCAGCCCGGAGAGGTGGAAGTTGGCGTAGTAGGTCGCCATCAACAGCGGGCGCACGTGGAGCCAGGCGCGCAGCGGCAACGTCGCGGCGTTGGTCTGGAACATGGGCAGACCGCGGTCGTCGAAGACGAAGTCCCCATTCAGGGCGGGAGCATAAACGATGAACGCCAGGATCAGCGCCGCGACAAACAGGACGGACGCGATGATCCAGTTGGGGGTAGCGCGCTGCGGGGGAGGCGTCGCGCGGACGCCCTTCTTCCTAACGTTCGCTGCCGTTCGCGCCATTCCGCAGGTGATTCACTTGAAACTCGAGGATTGCAATGCGCTGCACCAGGGCGATCGTATCGTCCCGCAGGCGCGAGATCAGGATCGACGCCCAGAAGAACAGCAGGAGGAAGACGCCGAAGACGCCCAGAAGCAGGACGACCGGCGGTTGCTCGATATGCAGGACGCTCGCCGCGCGATCGAGCAGGCGGTCCGAGAGCGGACAACCCGAACAGAGCCGCCGAAGCGAGCAGCCAGCCGACAGAGTACTCAGCGCGGATGCGCGAACGGCGCACCGAGAACAGCACGAGGACAAACAGAAGCACACTGATGGTGCTGGTGAACAGAAGGAGGCGCGACATCAGCTTCGGTCAGGAGAACGGCTGCTACGAGCATCATACTTCAGCACGTTGACCACGATTCCCAGAAGGACATGGACGATGTAATAGACCGACCGGGCCGCGGTGATCGACGAACGGCCCGCCTTACGCGGCAGCATATGGCAAGGCACCTCCTCGAAGGAGAACCGCCGCCGCTGCAGCACGACGAGCGCCTCGATCTCGGGGTATTCGAGAGGGAACGTTCGGCTAAAGACCTGTAGGGCGGTGCGGTTCACCCCCACAAAGCCGGAAGTCGGATCGGTGACGGGCTTACCGAGCACGATCCGCAAGATCCAGCGGAAGAACAGGATGCCGATGCCGCGCATGGGTGTGGTGCGCTGCCCGTTCCGCTCAACGAAGCGCGAACCGATGACCATGTGGGCGCCGGATTCGACTAGCCGGCGGTAGATCAGCGGGATATCGCGGGCATCGTGCTGGCCGTCGCCATCCACCCGTACGACGTACTCGAACCCCAGTTCGAAAGCGAGCTTGTAGCCGGTCTGCACGCAGCCGCCGAGCCCGAGGTGACGGGGCAACGAGAGCACCTCCGCCCCGGCTTCCTTCGCTACGGCGACGGTGGCGTCGCTCGAGTAGTCGTCGATCACGAGGACCGGGATGCCGGGCATCTCGCGATGAATGGATTCGACCACGCCGCCGATCGCGCCCTCCTCATTCAGAGCGGGCACGATCACCAGAAGCGAGTTCGGACCGTGAGGGGTGATCACAGGCGGGCGATCTCCCGGCCCGAGATGGCGTGCTCGCGCATGAGCTTCCGGAACTGCCGGGGAGTAATCAGCGCCGCTTGCTGGATGGCGCGCCGCTTGCGCCGGAGCGCGCCGAAGTTGGTGACGAGCGACCAGTGCGATCGAAGGAGGATGCTCAGGAGCGTTCCCATCGTCTCGCCGCCGCTCCGGAAGCGGGCCGCGGTGCCGCGTCCACGCAGCAGATACCAGAGATGCCACCCGTAACGCCACAAGCCATAGAAAGGCATGGCCCAGAACGTGGAAACCGGGTAGTTCTTGGCTGCGACCCAGAGACGGTTGCGTTCGATGTACCAGGCCTTGAGCGCGGATGCGGCGCCGGCCGACTGGGAGTAGCGGTGGTCCACCACGGCATCCGGCACGTAGACGCAGTCCCATCCATTCCAACGGGCGCGCAGGCCAAGGTCAGTGTCTTCGCAGTAGAGGAAGAACTCGTGGTCGAAGAGCCCCACGTCTTCGAGCATCTCGCGGCGGTAGAGCGCGGCGGAGGCGCTGGGACACAAGGCCGCGCGACGGGTACTCCAGCGGGCTGGATCGTCCCCATGGCCGCGCTGCTTGCTCGATCCGTCACCGTAGACCAGCATTCCCGCCGAGTCAAGCGTCCCCGTTCCAAAGAGACGTACCTGGGAGGCGCACATGCCGATGTCGTGCGACGCCTCCATCGCGCCTCGGAGTGCCGCGAGCCAGCCGGGGTGCGGCTCGGCATCGTCGTTTAGGGTCGCCAGATAACGGGCCGTAGTCGTGGCCCAGGCCTGGTTGACGGCGCTGCCGAAGCCGACGTTCACCGTATTGCGGAGTACGCGCCGTCCCGGGGCTTCGGCAACGCCGGCCTGCCCGTTGTCGATCACCACCACCTCGAAGTCGCGCTCGGTCTGCCGGTCGAGCGCGGCGAGGCACGCGTCGAGCAGCGGCCCTCCATGGAGCGTCGGGATGGCGACGAGGATCGCGGGCGAGGGCAAACCGTACTCTAGTGACTCGGCCGCTCTTTGGGCGGCAGCACGGCGCCGAACTCCTCGGCGATGCGGACCACGTACTCGTCTCGAACCGCAGCGACGCGGTCGTGGTCGGACGAGGCGACGATCAACCCGGCATGATGCTTCTCGTCCATGCGCCAGACCACTTCGGGCGCGTTGTAGGCCGACATGTCGGGCGTCTCTTGCCGGGCAAGCGACACGATTAGGGAGGCATACCCGTCATGGACGGGCGGCAGCACATAAGGCTGCTCGGTGGTAGCTACCTCGACCCGCGCCCACTCGGCCCAGAGGTTCACGCCGGTTCCAGCCGCCACAAGGTCGCCGATGTGCGCGCCGCCAACCCGGGCCGCGGTCTCGAGGAAGAACACGTCGCCCGTCTCTTTGCTGACAATGAACTCGGTATGACTGACGCCACGGGAGTGGCCCATGGCCCGGATCACATGCTCGTTGAGCGCGACCAGCTCCTGCTCGAGCTCCGATCCGCGCGGGAGAACGGAGGTGGTGAAGACGCCGCCGCCGTGGGACACATCCATGGGTGGCCGGCCATAGGCGCTGGCTATGCGAAACACGACCTTCCCGTCCCAGACGATCGAATCCACATGGCAGACGTTGCCCGGAATGTACTGCTCCAGGAGGTAGTTGGTCTGCTGGTCGCCGAGCACATTCACCGCTTCCCACAGCTCCTCAGCCGAGTGCATCTTCTTGATGCCGAGGGCCCCGGCCATGAGGCGGGGCTTGAGCACCCAAGGCGGGGGGACGTGCTGGGTGAAGGTGTGGAGTTCGTCATGGTTCACCACGCCTACAAAGGGCGGCACGCGGATGCCCGCCGCGTGCGCCGCATGCCGCATGTAGAGCTTGTCCCGGAAGCGACGGGCCGTGGTCTCATCCAGGCCCGGGATGCAGAGTTGGGCGCGGATGGAGGCTGCGATCTCCTGATCGAACTCATCGAGCGGAACGATCCGGTCGATGCGATGGTGACGCGCGAGGAACGCCACGGAGTGGAGCGTGTCTTCGCGATTCCAGACATTGCCTTCGTCCGGCATGTAGAAGATCTCGTCGATGCTCTCGAGCGGCCAGCGGGCCTCGTCCTTGAGACTGAGGGAGGTCAGGAGGAACACGCGGCATCCCTGCCGTTTCGCCTCCTGCATGAAATCGAAGCCCTTCTCGTAACTCGCGAAGCAGAGAACTGTAAACGGCTGTCCGTCGCTCATGCGTTCATATTGAAACACAAGCGTCCGGGTGGATGAGGCGGAACGTATCGCGCGCGATCAGCAGCTCTTCGTTAGTAGGGACGACCCAGACGGGGATGCGGGAGCTATCGGTGGAGATCGGCGCTTCTTTGCCGATAGCCGCTTCGTTGCGGGCGGCCTCGATCGCGATGCCGAGCGAACGCAGTCCTTCCCCTACCTGGGTGCGGATGGGGGCGGCATTCTCTCCGATTCCGCCGGCGAAGAGGACGGCGTCGGCTCCACCGAGGACGGCGAGGTAAGCCGCGATGTCTTTGACGATGCGGTAGCAGAAGATGTCGATGGCGTCGCGGGCGCGGTCGTCGCCCTTGTCGCGCTGAGCGAGGAGGTCGCGCATGTCACTGGTGCCGCCGGTGAGTCCGGCGAGCCCGGCCTGCTGGTTGAGCATGACCTCGACGCCATGCGCGCCCATGGGGTTGCGGTCGACGAGGTAGAGCACCGCGCCGGGATCGATCTCCCCGGGCCGCGTCCCCATGAGCAGACCATCCATGGGGGTGAAGCCCATCGAGGTGTCGACCGACTTACCGTGATCGATGGCGCAGATCGAGCAGCCGTTGCCGAGGTGGCAGACCACCAGGTTGAGCTTGTCGCGGGTGGTGTTGTGGAGGTTGGCGTACCGCCAGGAGACATAGCGGAAGGACGTGCCGTGGAAGCCGTAGCGGCGCAGCTTGTCGCGCGTGTAGAACTCGTAAGGAATGCCGTAGAGGTAGGCGCGTGGGGGAAGCGTCTGGTGGAAGGCGGTGTCGAAGACAGCAGCCTGGTGGGCGTCGGGCAGCAGCGCGCGGCTGGCGTAGTAGCCCTTGAGGTTGTGCGGATTGTGCAGCGGCGCGAGGTCGGAGACGGCTTCGATCTCCTTCAGCACGGCATCGTCGATCAGGACGGACTCACGGAAGCGCTCGCCGCCGTGGACGATGCGATGTCCGACAGCCTCGATGTCGTGAACGCCTTTGAGGTGATCGAAGGCGATCTGGATCGCGTCCTTGTGCTGCATCACGGACGCGGTCTTCGTCTCCTTATCCTGCCCGGCGAGCTGGAAGGTGACCTTGGCGTCCTCCGAACCGATACGCTCGACCGCGCCGTGTGCAAGGGCGCGGTCCGAGTTGTTCCGGATCTGTTCGGCTCCGGTTTCGATGAGCTGGTATTTGAGAGAGGAACTGCCGCAGTTGAGAACCAGGATGTGCACTAGCGGGGCCACTTCCAGTTCTTGATCTCGGGCATGTCGTCGCCGATCTCGCGGGTGTAGTGCTTGTGCTCGATGAGCTTCATTCGGAAGAGCTCGCGGGCATGGGCGGCTGTGTTCTGCACGCGCGGCACGCGGTCGATGACCTGCATGGCGATGTGGAAGCGATCGATCTCGTTGAGCACGCACATGTCGAACGGGGTGGTAGTGGTGCCCTCTTCCTTGTATCCGCGCACGTGCAGGTGCTGGTTGGTGCGGCGGTAGGTGAGCCGGTGGATCAACCACGGGTAGCCGTGGTAGTTGAAGATGATCGGGGTGGAGCAGGTGAAGAGCGAATCGTAGTCGGCATCGGAGAGACCGTGCGGGTGTTCGCTCTGGGGCTGCAGGGTCATCAGGTCGACGACGTTGACGAAGCGGAGCTTGAGATCGGGGACGTGCTGGCGCAGGAGGTCGACCGCGGCGAGCGCTTCCATGGTGGGGACATCGCCGGCGCACGCGACGACCGCATCGGGCTCGGCTCCGTCGTCGTTGCTCGCCCAATCCCAGATGCCCGCGCCGGCGGTGCAGTGCTTGATGGCCGCATCCATGTCGAGGTACTGAAGCTCGGGCTGCTTGCCGGCGACGATGACGTTGACGTACTTGCGGCTGCGGAGGCAGTGGTCGGAGACGCTGAGGAGGCAGTTGGCGTCGGGCGGCAGGTAGATGCGGATGACGTCGGCCTTCTTATTCATGACGTGATCGATGAAGCCGGGATCCTGGTGACTGAAGCCGTTATGATCCTGCCGCCAGACGTGGGAGCTGAGCAGGTAGTTCAACGACGCAATAGGGCGACGCCAAGGGATTCCGTTGGTGACCTTGAGCCACTTGGCGTGCTGGTTGAACATGGAGTCGATGATGTGGATGAAGGCTTCGTAGCAAGAGAAGAAGCCATGACGGCCGGTGAGGAGATAGCCTTCGAGCCAGCCCTGGCACATGTTCTCGCTCAGCACCTCCATCACACGTCCGGTGGTGGACTCGTGTTCGTCGCAGCCGGGATGGATGGGCTCCATGGTCACGCGCTCCGTGACTTCGAATACGGCGTTGAGGCGGTTCGAGGCAGTCTCATCCGGCCCCATCAATCGGAAGCTGGTGGGGTTGAGCTTGATGACATCGCGGAGGAACTTGCCCAGTTCGCGGGTGGATTCGCCCATTGTGGCGCCAGGCTTGTCGACGGTGACGGCATAGTCGCGGAAGTCAGGGAGATGGAGGCCTTTGAGGAGCACGCCGCCGTTGGCGTGCGGATTGGCGCCCATGCGGCGATCGCCTTGCGGGGCAAGCGCGGCGTACTCGGAGCGGAACGTGCCGTGTTCGTCGAAGAGCTCTTCGGGCTTGTAGCTGCGCATCCATTCTTCGAGGATCTGGAGGTGAGCGGGGTTCTTGGCGGGGTCATCGATGGGGACCTGGTGGGCGCGCCACGTGCCTTCCATGGCTTTGCCGTCGACGAATTTGGGGCCGGTCCAGCCTTTGGGGGAGCGCAAGACGATCATGGGCCAGCGCGGCCGTTCGGTAGCGCCGTTCTCCGCGCCATCCGCGTTGGATGTCGCGGATCTCGCCGGTGATCTGGTCGAGCGTCGCGGCCATCTTCTGGTGCATGAGCTCGGGCTCGTGGCCTTCGACGAAGTAGGGCTTGTATCCGTAGCCCTGAAATAGGTCGGCGAGCTCGCGGTCTTCCATGCGGCCGAGCACGGTGGGTCCGGCGATCTTGTAGCCGTTGAGGTGAAGGATGGGAAGGACAGCGCCGTCGCGCGCAGGGTTGAGGAACTTATTGGAGTGCCAACTGGTGGCGAGCGCTCCGGTCTCGGCTTCGCCATCGCCCACGACGCAGCAGGCGATGAGATCGGGGTTGTCGAAGACCGCGCCGTAGGCATGGACCAGGGAGTAACCGAGTTCCCCGCCCTCATTGATGGATCCCGGCGTTTCGGGAGCGTCATGGCTGGGGATGCCGCCGGGGAAGCTGAACTGCTTCATTAGCCGCCGCATGCCGAGCTCGTCCTGCGGGATGTGGGGGTAGAGTTCGCTATAAGTGCCTTCGAGATAGGTGTTGGCCACCATCCCGGGGCCGCCGTGACCGGGGCCGCATACATAGATGATGTTGAGATCGAGCTTTTTGATGACACGGTTCAGGTGAACGTAGATGAAGTTGAGTCCGGGCGTAGTGCCCCAATGACCGAGTAGGCGCGGCTTGATATCTTCGACTTTCAGCGGCTCGCGCAGCATGGGGTTTTTGAGCAGGTAGATTTGACCGACCGAAAGGTAATTCGCGGCAGACCAGTAAGCGTGCATTTTCCGGAGTTCTTCCGGGTCAAGAGGATTGCCTTGCGCAGAGACGATGTCTGTCATGTTTTGTTCACAAACCGATTGAACTCGAATGGGGTTCTGGCGAAATCATCGCACGAATGGCGGTGCAAGGAAGTGCTGCCCCTCACATGCGGGTTGCTTCTCGCGGTCCTTACTCTGAGCGGCTGCGGGCGGTATGCCGAGTTTACGCTGCCCCCGTTGGCGGGGACGCGCGTGACAACGATGACGATCGAGTTGCAAAGTGAACCGGTGATCCAGCGGACCGGGGAGCGGGACATTTTGAACCCATCGGTCGTCCGGACGAGTACGGGATGGATGAACCTGTACTCGGAGTTCGACGGGAAGACGTGGCATACCGCGCGCGCGACGTCGGCGGATGGCCGTGCGTGGAAGAAAGAAGGGCGCGTGCTTTCGCCCGATCCGGGGACTTGGGAAGGCAACTACATCGCGGCGAATGGAAGCTTGCTGTTTGAGGGCGGCGAGTATTGGTATTGGTATCAGGCCGGGGCTCATGATGTCCCGAACATTGGGCTGGCGCGATCGAAGGATGGGCGGACATGGCGAAAGGCGCCGAAGCCGGTAATCGAACCGGGGCCGCGCGGGAGCTGGGATGAGCGCGGGGTAGGTGATCCATATGGATTGAAGCTCGGCGGAGAGTTCTACATCTACTACCTGGGGCAGAACCGAGCGCGGCAGCAGCAGATCGGAGTGGCGCGGTCGGAGGACGGAGTTCATTGGACCAAACTCCTTTCGAACCCGGTGCTGACGATGCCGTGGCCGGGGACGGGGTCGGCAGACGAGAACGGCCTAGGCGAGCCGGCTGTGTGGCAGGGGAATGGATGGTATTGGATGATTTTCACCGGACGGAGTGCGACGGAGCAGCGGACCTTGATCGGGGCGCGGTCGGCAGACGGTGTGCATTGGGCACGATTGGGCACGGTGCACGGCGCTGCCGCTTGGGATCGGGAAGTGGTGTGCGATCCGACGGTGGTGGTGGAAGGCGCTGGGGTGCGGCTGTGGTTTGGGGGCGGAGACAAGGCGCGTCCGGATGAGAACGTGGACGGACAGATTGGGACGGGTCGCGTGGCGATGGCGGTGAAGCCATGAAGATCGGGATCACATGTTATCCGACTTACGGGGGCAGCGGGATTGTGGCGACGGAGCTGGGGTTGGAGCTGGCGGCGCGCGGCCACGAGATCCACTTCATTACGTATGCCAACCCGATCCGGCTGGATCCGGGGACGCCGCGCATCTTCTATCACGAAGTTGAGGTGACGCCTTATCCGCTGTTCCAATATCCGCCGTATACGTTGGCGCTGGCGTCGCGAATGGCGGAAGTCGCGGAGCGGCGCAATCTGGACCTGCTGCATGTCCACTACGCGATTCCGCATTCGATTTCGGCGCTGCTGGCGCAGCAGATGCTGGCGCCCAAGCGGCGGCTGCCGTTCATCACGACGCTGCATGGCACCGACATCACACTGGTGGGGACGGACCGGAGTTACTTCCCGATCACGAAGTTCTCGATCGAGCAATCGAACGGGATTACTTCGATTAGTAAGAACCTGTGCGATGAGACGGTAGAGGTGTTTGGGATGAAGAACCCGATCCGGGTGATCTACAACTTCGTCAACACAGAGCTGTATCACCCCGACGCGGAGAAGCTGGGCGCGCGACGGTACGCGCCGGAGGGGGAGAAGCTGCTGCTGCATCTTTCGAACTTCCGGCCGGTGAAGCGGGTGCTGGACTGCGTGCGGATTTTGCACGAGGTGCGGAAGCAGCAGGCAGCGCATCTGCTGATGGCGGGAGATGGGCCGGAGCGGGGACCGGCGGAGCGGCTGGCGAATGAGCTTGGCGTAGCGGACCATGTGACGTTTCTGGGGAAGCAGGATCATGTGGAGCGGTTGATTCCGCTGGCGCATGTGCTGCTGATGCCGAGCGAGATGGAGTCGTTCGGGCTGGCGTCGCTCGAGGGGATGGCGTGCGGGGTGCCACCGGTGGCGACGCGGGTGGGCGGCGTTCCGGAACTGGTGACGCAGGGAGTGGACGGGTTTGTGGAAGCGGTGGGGGACGTGGCGGCGCAGGCGCGGCGCGTGGTGGAACTGCTGAGCGACGATGCGCTACATGGGCGGATGGCTTTGAAGGCGCGGGAGACGGCGCACGAGCGCTTCTCGACCGAGCGGATCATTCCGCAGTACGAGCAACTGTACCGGGACGTGCTGGGAGGCTGAGCGGGAAGGCGCACCGGTGGTGAGCCGGAGACTTGCCGGGCCGGCCAAGCTGCGATTAGGCGACGTTGCCGAGCTGTTTCTGCTTGCGGAGCCAGTTTTTGCGATGCTGAGCGGCTTGGGGACCGCTGAATTTGGGCATCTTCGATGGAGAACCGACGGGGGAAGCGGCGGGCACGAGCGGCGTTTGGCAGATGGCTGGAACAAAGCCAATCGGGGCGGCGGCAATCCGTTCGCTAGCGGAGTCGATGGGTAAAGGGGCCGGTTCGGCGGAGGAGGCGAGGGGTGCGTCGAGTTCGCGGAGGGTCTTGTCGATCAGGCGGCGGAGACGGCCTTCCTGGCGATGGAGTTGTTCGAAGAGGCGGGAGTTGGCGCGATAACCGGCGGCGGAGGCGAATCCTTTTAAAGTGTCGGGGTCGAGGGGGCCAAACTCTTCGAGGAGCGGTTCGACTTCGCGGGCAGCGCAGTAGGCATGCATGCGGTTCTCGAGCTGCACGATCCGTTTGAGACGCCATTGCGCGTCCTGTAAGTTTTGAACGAGTTCTTCGGCTGCGGGATCGAGCGGAAGGTGGAGAGCGCGGAGCTGGGAACCGAGCGCGTTGTAGGCAGCCAGGTCCTCACCGGGAATCACGACGTCGCTCGCATATATGCCGTGCTGGAGAGCGTTGCGGCGGACGCGGTCTTTGCCGGCATCGGTGCGGGGTCCGGTGGAGGACTGGGCGTTGCTGCGGTTGGCGAGGGTACGCGCGGTGGTGGCGTCGGCGATGCAGTCCGCGGTCGCGGTGGCGGTGGGTTCAAGGTGGGTGGTCGGCATGAAGTTCCTCTCGGCTCAAGGGTATGGCTCGCGGGTGCGGTTGGAGCGGCACCGAATGGGGAAAAAGGCCAAAATGCCAAAGAAGTTGGGTGAAAATATTTTTGGAATTGTTGTGATCGGGTTTAGGGAAAGAGCGAAACGCGGATCGAAAGTTGACGAGTCAGTGCTGATGAAGGTCTCTAGGGCTTCGCCGGCAGTGGCTGCCAGAGTTCGATCTTGTTTCCATCCGAGTCATAGATCCAGGCAAAGCGACCGTAAGCTTCATCCATTCGCTTGGGGTCGATCTTTACTCCCTCTTGTTTTAAGCGGTCGAGGATCGCATCCATATCGTCCACGATGTAATTGATCATGAATGGTGCGTGGCCGGGGTCGAAGTATTTAGTGGTCGCGGGAAAGAGACTCCACACCGTAACGTGTTCCTTTTGCGGGTTGTCGTGTTCACGCCACGGAAGCATCACGCCTTGGCCTTTGTCAGCGAGTCCAAGATGCGTCGCATACCATTCACGCATCTGATCGCGGTTCGCGGATTTGAAGAACACACCGCCGATTCCAAGGATGCGCCCGCGCTGCTCCACCTTGACAGGCGGCTTCGAGCTTTCAGGTTGCGGAGATGACACGTCCTGTCCTCCTTTTGCGCAGACCGAGATGAGCAACAGCGAGCCGAGCGCAATCGTGATCCCGGGGTTATCTCGCATCTGAGGATTATACAAGTGTCGATTGGAATCAAAAGAACGGCGAGTTGGGTATCGGCCCTGGTCTGTTTCGTCCAATGCCGCGGAGGTTTTGGGCTGCGATTCGCGTGTACAGGCGATCGGTAAGAATACCCGATCCACCGAAATGCGGCGGTTAGAGCTACTTCGTAAGTGGATAGGACGTGGGTTATTCCTTCAGTTGGATGACCGCATAGTGCACCTGTCCGTCTCGAGCGGCATTGTAGTAAATTTTGACCTTCTCGAAGTTATCGGTACTGCCGTTGCAATCGTTTGCAGGAAGGCAATCCGCATTGATGAATTCGCTTACCAAGTGTTTTCCGCGAAGGGAAGGGGGAGCTAACTCGTCCACGACCGCATTCACATCGGCTATCGGAAGCGTCATCCCTTGCGACTTGATCAGAGCGGTATTTTGGGGCGCAACGAGAAATTCCCTGATCCGTCCGTCTGTTCCGAAAGTCGCGATGACCTTGATGCCGGGCCGAACGATGAATTCCTCGGATACCGGGTCGCCATACTTTTGCCTCAGCTTTTGTATTGACTGCGCGGCGAGCGTTCCGCTGTCCAGAAGGTATGCAGTTATCACGACAAGGGCGAGATCCCGAACGAGTTGTCTCACCTGTTCAGCATAACGAACATTTGCGGGTCTGGCAGGGGCGGGCGGGATGGTTGGGCTGGCCGATTTGGTTCGGCCAGGGAAATCGGGGACGGCTCGTCAGCTCAGCGGGAGATCCGGCGGACTCTCAGTTCCATTAGCTTTTGCGGCGGGCGATCGCCGATGGTTAGTTGCCCAGACTCAGTCCATTCACCCTGTTCATCGATGCGCAGGACTGTCCCAGTCTTGAACTCGCCAAGCGCGAAGCCCCAAGAGATCGAGTTTTCGCCATCGGCCAACTTGACCTCGGATTCGAGCCATCGCCCGTCGTTGAAGGCGCGCATCAAATAGATTCCGGAGTCATCGTCAAAGGAGATTAGCCCGAGCGCTTGAAGGGCCGGGCGACCGTCGGTCTTGGTAAGGCCGACACCTTCGATCACGAGCAGCAGTCCGTCCAGTTTGAAGTAAGCCGACTCCGTTTGCATCAAGTCCAGGAACTGTCCCGCAGCGCGCAGGACCGAGGCCTCGCCCGACCACTCCCCGACCAGAAACGCGAGCTTTTTCATCGCTGCCCGTTGGGCCTCGATGTTCGGTGACCTGGGTGTTTGTGCCATGCACGAGGCTTCTAGGCAGCCCGCGGGCCGCTTTTGATTAGAAACCAGTTTATGGAGAAAGTTCCCTCGCACTGCTTGGCGGTTACTTGCGGGGGCGTAGAATACAGCTGCAGTGCTCACGTCAATTTGTGGCCGACGCCCTCGATGGCAAGGCGCGTTGCTTTCTGGCGCTCTTCTGTTCAGTCTTATCGGGACGCAGAGCAACGCTTTTGGGCCGCAGGGCCAGAATGACGTCAACGGAACCAAGGCGGCAGCGCCCACGCTGCCTGCGTCATCCGGGCCGTTTGGAATTGGGCGAATTGGCTACGAATGGGTTGATCCCTCTCGTCCCGACACATACGCGACTAGGCCAGCGGCACACCGCGATTTGATGGTGTATCTCTGGTATCCCGCACCGCGAACCTACGCAGGGAGAACAGGCCCGTACCTTCCGGGTGCGAGGCAGATGGACGGGAACTCCGAAGTTCAGCGCCTGGTCGGGGATGAGTTTGGAGGTAGTTGGGCGCTGATCGTTGCAGGAGAGATCGTCTCGCATGCGGTCGACGACGCGCCCGTCGCACAGTCCCCTGGGAGCTTTCCGGTCGTGCTTTTTTCCCATGGATTGGGAGGCATGGGCTTCGCGTACACCTCTTTGATCGAAGACCTCGTCAGCCACGGATATGTTGTTGCAGCAATTGAACATACTTACACTGCCATGGGTGTTGTCTTTCCGAACGGCAGAGTCGTTCCGTTCCATCGAGACCCCGATCCCGTGGACCTTACACCTAGCCAGCGATTTGAACGGATGCAAGCTTCTGCCGGACGTACGATTACCGAGGGCGCGGGTGATGTGGTCTTCGTGCTGAACAAGCTCACGGAGATGAACGAACGCAAGGCACCGTCATTTCCACTTGGTGGAAGACTCGACTTAGGGCGGGTGGCGGCAATCGGACACTCTTCCGGGGGAGCGTTTGCGACGCTGGCTTGCCAGATGGATCCGCGCTTCAAAGCCTGTATCAGTCTGGATGGAGCGATGCCCCCCGTCGCCGCGTTTCCAGAATATGGCAACGGATTCACTCAGCCTGTTCTTCTTCTCGAAATTGATCACTCGGGCCAACGAGGCGGATTTACAGAAGCGCAAGGGGCTGACTATCAAAAGAAGAAAGAAGCTCAGCTCAATGCGTGCCCGCCGGGAAGTTACGACGTCGTATTGAAGTCCGCCGGCTTAAATCACGGGAGTTTCAGCGATGTGCCCCTTCTTTTCGCCAGCGGGCAAACGAAGGAGACTGGAGATGCGCTTTATAACTTGCGCTCGACTGAAGCGTTTACACGCTCTTTCCTCGATAAATATCTACAGCATGGAATGGGCAGATTGTTGAATGATGCCTCGGAATATCCCGGCACGATCGTGACGCGCTATGGGCGCTAGTGCTCGGCGGTAGCTACAGTCGTTTGTCCCCTATCTGGGTAAGCGGATTGGGGTTGAGCATAGTTGGGGAAAAAGGGGGTGCAAAGCTCCAGGTGAAAAGCTGTCGGCGAGACGGGTATGCGATCAAGCTATAACCCGGGAGGGTCGCCGGGATTTTTTAACTGCTTTCTCGGCTTCTCCGTGTTCCGTCCCATCTTTATTGCGGGCAGGTTGATAGTACGTGACGACGCGACCACGACGGTGAGGAACATCGCCACACACGAACTGCTATTCCGTTCCGGGATTCCTGGGTGGGGTGATGCCCTGTGTCCTCGACTTCCTCAACGTGCTGAACGATGTGGATGCGCTCCTGCTGGTGCGTGGTAGCCCCTCCTCTCGGTAATTGGAATACCCCAGCAGGCGGCGCTCGCGATGCTGTTTTTGCGTGTTCACGATCATGGCTTCCTAACCAACAAAGTCTTTGCCGGTCTGTGGCGCCTTCCTTTTGGGATTTTAGTGTTTCGGTCGATTTTTCTTCCGCGCCTGTTGGGTGTCGGACTGATCATTAATGGTTTGCGTATTTGGTTATAGCCTTTGTTGGTTTACTGACGCCGGAGTACGTGGATCGAGTGTCCAGGATCGTTTTCCCTGCCCTATTGGCGACGGAGTCGTTATGGTCTGGCTCATGATCAAGGGAGCGCGGCCTGTAGAGCTTCCAGCAGTGCGCGCAACTTCGACAACAAGCGCCTAGGTGCTGGCGGGGTCCTGATACCGTGTGCAAGCCTTCCAGAGAAGATGAGTCCCGTCTCGTCTTTTGTTGCAGCGTTCGAGCCCAATGTTGCCGGGAGACTCACGAAGCACTCGTGGAGTACGAGCCATTCTCACCGCAAAAATGGTCCGGCCAAAGTACAAAGAAGCAGTTCGGCTTCTGTGTCGCGTTTGGGAGCTTCGCGGTGAGAGACTGAGAGCCATGCGTTACGGGCTGGTGTGGATTTGGGTGGCGTTTGCGGGGGTGCTTCCCGCGCAATGGATTGCCGATAACCCGGTGACGGGAGTGGAGCGGGAGCAGGGCGGCGTGGTCGCGCGGATGGCGCAGGGCGCGCTGCGGCTCGATGTATGTACCGACTCGATTGTACGGGTGCGCTACTCGCCGGATGGACAGTTTCCGGCTAAGCCCGATCCGGTGGTGGTGAAGAGCGATTGGCCGCGGACGGAGTGGCAGTTCGCGTCGTCCGAGAAAGACTTCACCGTGACCACGGCGCGGGTGGAGGTAAAGGTCGCGAAGGCCGATGGGTTGATCACGTGGAGCGATCGGAGCGGGCATGTGCTGTTGACCGATGGTCCGCGCAAGATGACTCCGGCGACGGTGAACGGCGAGGCCACGCACCATGCCGAGGATGTCTTCAAGATATACGGCTCGGAGGAAGGGCTGTACGGCCTTGGGCAGCATCAGGCGGGCGTTTGGAATTACCGGGGAGAGTCGGTGGACCTGTCGCAGGAGAACACCGAGATCGCGGTGCCGATGCTGTTGTCGAGCAAGGGCTACGGGCTGTTTTGGAATAACACGTCAGTCTCCAAGGTGAATAACCGGTTCGTTCATTACTTGTACGTGACCTCGGACGTGGCGGACACGATCGATTACTACTTCTTCTTCGGGCCGGAGTTCGACAAGATCATCGCCGGGTACCGGACGCTAACGGGGGCGGCTCCGCTGTACGGCAAGTGGGCGTATGGATTCTGGCAGTGCAAGAACAAGTACAAGACGCAGGCTGAAATTTTGGGCGTGGCGCGGAAGTATCGGGAGCTGGGGATTCCGCTCGATAACATCGTGCAGGACTGGTTCTGGTGGACGCATACAGGCGAGTTCGTGTTCAACAGGAACTACCCGGATCCGAAAGGGATGGTGGACGAACTCCATCGGGAGCACGTGCATCTGATGATGTCGGTGTGGCCGTTCTTCGATCCAGGGACGGCGACGTATGCGGACATGGACCGGCGCGGGTTCTTTATCGACCGGACGAAGACGGAGTCGTTTCATCCGAAAGGGACGGCGCTTTATGACGCGTTCAATCCGGAGGCGCGGAAGTATTACTGGAATTTGATCGATCAGGCGCTGTTCCGGATCGGAGCGGATGCGTGGTGGATGGATACGACGGAGCCGGAGACGGAAGGCACGGACGAGAACCTGCTGCTGAGCAACAAGGTGGCGGGTGGGGCGGAGAGCGGGGCGCGGGTGGCGAACCTGTTTCCGTTGATGACGACGTCGGCAGTGGCGGAGGGGCAACGAGCGGAGTCGGACCAAAAGCGGGTGTTTATTCTGTCGCGGTCGGCGTTCGCGGGGATCCAGCGGAACGGTGTGACGGCATGGTCGGGGGATGTGCTGGCGGATTTTGAGACGTACCGGCGGCAGATTCCGGCGGCGTTGAACTTCGAGGTGTCGGGGATTCCGTATTGGACGTCGGATGTGGGCGGGTTCTTCATGGGGCATCCGCGGGATCCGGTGTACCGGGAGTTGTTTGTGCGGTGGTTCCAGTTTGCGACGTTCTGCCCGATTTTCCGGGTGCATGGGACGCGCGCACCGGACGAGAACGAGTTGTGGTCGTACGGGCCGGAAGCGCAGAAGATCCTGACGGACTACGACAAGCTGCGGTACCGGCTGATGCCGTATATCTACTCGATGGCGTGGAGGATTACAAGCGAGGGGTACACACCGATGCGGCCACTGGTGATGGACTTCGCGGCGGACTCGCGGGTGTTGAACATCGGGGACGAGTACATGTTTGGGCCGGCGATTTTGGTGAGCCCGGTGACGGAGCAGGGGGCGACGATGCGGCATCTGTACTTGCCGGCGGGGACGAAGTGGTATGACTTCGCGAACGGCGAATTGACGGATGGGGGGCGGATGGTGGACGCGGCGGCGCCGTTGGAGCGGATCCCGCTGTATGTGCGGGCGGGGTCGATTATTCCGATGGGTCCGGATGTGCAGTACGCGGCGGAGAAGCCGGCAGATCCGATTGAACTCCGAGTGTATCCGGGGGCGGATGGGACGTTCACGTTGTATGAAGACGAGAACGACGGGTATGGGTATGAGAAGGGCGCGCGGGCGACGATTCCGATGCGCTGGGATGATGCGACGCGAACGGTGACGATCGGAGATCGCGTGGGGAGTTTTCCCGGGATGCTGGCGGAGCGGACGTTTCGGGTGGTGTTTCCGGATGGATCGGGATCGAAGGAAGTGCGGTATGCAGGGCGAGCGGTGTCGGTGCACTAAGGGAGGCTCAAATCAGCAAGGGGCGAGCGCGGCTAGAGCAGAAGCCGTGTTGCGGCGCGGTTCATGTTTACCCCGGCGGAATGGGCACGCGGTGTAGATGGGTTCGTTAGAGCCGGTCAAGCGAGGGAGCAGAGAGCCCGTGCGACGGCAGTAACGGTCATAGACAGGACCGAATGCGGCTCGGACGGCGGCTTCCTCGAGTCGAATTTTGCGTCGGCAAGCAGGAGCGGTAAGGCCAAGGCTGAGAAGTGCTTGGATTTGGCCGGAGACGATAGCGGATCCGACGAACATGCCGAGTATGGCGGCGTAGATCGGGTGACGGATAGAGCCATACGGGCCGGCTTGGATCGTGATGGCTCCGCACCAATAGGTCGCGAGGTGGCGTCGCGCCCAAATGGCGAAGGTGAGCGATGCGGTTTGGAGCGCGAGGCCGACGTAGGCGACGGAGGACGTAGCAGGGGGGAGGCGTGGCAGGAGCGAGCGCACCGGCAGAGCGAAGAGGCAGTGCGAGGTTGACAAGGATTTCATGTGTGCGGCGGGAGCAGGGAAACTCGGAGCGTGCTGCGCGGGAGTTGCCCTGGATCTGCCGCACTCCATTACAGGGCGAAGACGGCCCATTCAGCGAGCGAAAGGACGAGGGCCGTCGGGTATTGATCGTGAAGCCACGGGGTGAGCGGCGGACGCCTGGCGTTGCTAGAGAGCGCGGACGATCTCGGAGAGGAGTTGGGCGGCTTGGCGGATGGTCTTGCGATCTTCAGGCGGGAGTCCGGCGAGTTGAGCAGCGAGGACGCGGACACGCCGCTCGCGGCCCTCATGGAGTAACGTCTTGCCGGCTTGCGTGGCGGTGATGTGGAAGCTTCGACCGTCAGCTGAGTCGGGCGTCCGGGTGACGAGCTTTCTGTCTTCAAGTGCGTGGACGATGCGAGTCATGGTGGGGGGTCTGACCTGCTCGGCGCGGGCGAGATCGCCGAGGGTGACCGGTCCGCCGAAGACGATCACGGATAAAGCGGAGAGTCGCGGAGCGTTCAGGCCGCTCGACTCGTCTTCGCGACGCAGTTTGCGCAGGAGATGAATGGCGACGGAGTGGAGCCGGTCGGCAATTTCCTGTGATTCCGATGAGGATTGGCTTGACATCAGCTCGGTTGTCCGATATGTAGTTAGCTGAGCTAACTACCTGGAGGCGGACATGGAGAGCAACACCAGCGAGAGCAATAGAAGCGCGGGCGCAACGGGCGTTCGTTTGAGCGAGATCGGACAGATTGCGTTAACGGTGCAGGACGTGGAGCGGGCACGAGACTTTTATCAGAACACGCTCGGGCTGCCGTTTTTGTTTAGCGCGGGAAGCATGGCATTTTTTCAATGCGGGTCGATACGGCTGATGATCGGGACATCGGAGCAGGGCGCGACGGACCGGGCCACGATCCTGTATTTCCGCACGGAAGACATTCACGGCGTGCATGAAGGACTGCGGAGCCGCGGCGTCCATTCCGTGCGGGAGCCGCACCTGGTGGCGCGGATGCCCGACCACGATTTATGGATGAGCTTTTTTCAGGACCCGGACGGAAACAACTTAGCGCTGATGAGCGAGATAGCGCGAACGCCCTGAAACAAGTTCACTGAAACGTTCCGTCGCCATTGCCGATGAGTATAGTGAGTGTTTTGGAGTAGTAATTGACGACGGCGAGGTCCCGTTTGAAGTCCGTATTGAGTTCGGCTTTGACGATATTGACGGGGGAGGCGCCGGCGGGAGATTGGATGGGCGGCGATTGAAAAGTGCCATCACCGTTGCCCAGAAAGACGTCGATGTTGCCGGTGACGTAGTTGGCGGCGACGAGATCGGGTCGGCCATCCCGGTTGAAATCGCCCGCGAGGATGGCGACGTCATTGGGGTTCATCGTGTTGTAACCCGACAAGGAGAATGTGCCGTCGCCGTTTCCGGAGGCGAAGTAGTAACCGAAGCCATCGCTGACCACGAAGTCGAGTTTGCCGTCGAGGTTGAAGTCGGAGATGGCGACGGTGGGCGCGGCAGCGAGCAGGCTCAGGGGAACCAGGTTGGACGAGAATGTGCCGTCGCCGTTGCCGAGGAGCACGAGAACGGCGCCGAAGCCGGCGACGACGAGATCCGCGTGACCGTCCCGGTTAAAGTCGCCTCGACTGACGGAATAAGCCAGTAAGAGTGACCCGACAGTTACCGGCGGGAGGAACGTACCGTCGCCGTTTCCGAGTAAGACATTGGTGTCGTAAGAGGTTTGGACGATAAGATCGCCGTTGCCATCCTCATTCACGTCGGCGGCAATGACGAAAGACGGGAAACCGCCGCAAGGGATGGTGGGCGCGGGAGCGAAGACGCCTTGCCCATTGCCGAGGAGTAGGGTTACCGTCGAGTCGAGTTGATTCACAACCGCAATATCCTGATTGCCGTCGCGATTGAAGTCGCCAACGGCGAGTGAGCCGGGGAGGTTGCCGGTGGGATAAGAGACAGCGGGGGCGAACGTGCCGTTCTGATTTCCGAGGAGGATCGAAACGGAGTTAGAGCCGTAGTTAGCGACAGCGAGATCGCGTTTGTGATCGTTGTTGAAGTCGCCGACGGCGATGGCGGAGGGTTCTTTGCCGACCAGGAATTGGGTGAGGGCGGGATGGGGTAAGGGAGTTTGCGCCGGCGTGACAGTTGTAAGCAGAACGGGAAGCAAAGCCGGAGCTAAGGCGCAGAGGCGAAGGGAGAAAAAACGGGAAGGGAGTAAGTGGAGTCGCATTTGTCATTGAGTTATAACCGCGCGATTCAAGTTGGGCAAGAGTAAAGATGCGGAAAGGCTCGGAAGGCCGATTTACCGGGAGAAGAAGTTACGGTAAGCGCCGCTGTTATAGGTGCTCCAGGGTGTGAAGCCGCCTTTTTCGCGATAGAGCTGATAGGCGAAGTCGATGTTGGCCTGACAGTCGAGCAGATCGCGGAGGTTGAGGCCGGGCCGTTGGAGATGAACCGTGTTGATTTGGAAATAACCCCAATCGAGAGTTCCATTGGAGTTGTAGTGGTAGATCTCGCATTTGCCTTGGGGGTTTTCCGCGCGCTGAATGGCGAGGGCGACGCGGCAGTTCTCCCCAAACTTGCGGCAGGCGTACTGCTGCCAGGCGGAAAGGCGGCGGCCATGCTGATCGGCCTGGGCTTGATGGGCGAGAACGGTGTCGTTGCGTTCGGAGACGACGAAGGGCAGTTGCAGGCGCACGACCAGGGGGTTTTGCAGGCTGATGGTATAGCGGGCGTGGAACCATCCGAACCAGATGGCAAAGACCACAGTGACGGCCAGGGTCAGGAGCAGAACAGAACCAGGGGCCCCGGGTGAGTTGGGGGTAGTCCGTCTTCGGCGCGATCGCGCTTTCTTCCGCGGACTGGGTTTGACCGGAGTGCTCAATGGGCGGCGACCAGGAAGATCTGCGGGAACTTCCGAGGGAATTCGAGCGGGCTTAGCATTCTCTCCGGTAGTGTACGCCGGGCGGCAAGGGCACGGAGATTTGCGACTTGAGATGCGGCGGCACGGCAGGTTATGGTGGGCGGGATGGGAAATTCGAGTGAAGAAATTTGAAGTTTTAGGGGAACCGGTCGAGATCCTGGTCGATGGGGAACAGTCGCAGGGTTCGATGATGATTCTGAGGCAGACCTGTCCGCCGGGCGGAGGGCCGCCGCCTCACCGGCACACGTTGGAGGATGAGAGTTTCACGGTCGCCGACGGGGAGTTTGAGGTGTTCGATGGCTCAGCGTGGCATCCGCTGCCGAGGGGTGAAGTGTACTTCTCGCGGCGCGGAAGTGTTCATGGGTTCCGGAATTCGGGGACGACGACCGGGAGGATTCTGGTATCTGCGTCTCCGGCTGGAATGGAGAATTATCTTGAGCAATTAAGCCCCCTCGCAATACCGGCGGACTTGGCGGAGATCGAGGCGCTTTCCGCGCGGTTCGGAATTTACTTCGTGTCACCCGGGACGTAGGTTCGCGCCGCAGGAACTGCGCACGACCAGTTCGCGATCGAGCATGGTTGGGAGCGCGGTTCGCCAATGGCAGGGCAGGGCTGATGGATGGTGTGCGACACAGGGAACAGTGCGGCGAAGCTGACGTTGTGATGCCAACAATCCGAAGGTCTTCAAGGCGGCCGCGCGCGAGGATGACGCGGATGAGCTCTCCTGCCACTCGTCGTTGAGAAATGTGTACGCATCGTATTTTGGATCGAAGCGTCGCTGTCGCAGACGGAAAGCGGGCGCCAGGCTGATTGGGCAGACCATGGGCGACCGGCTCGTCGCGGTAGCCGGCATGGCGGGAATGAATCGTAGTTATGGCGCAGCCGCTGGTAAACCATGAAGCCGATCCGGCACGCGCCGAGACGGATGACATGACTGGTGGCGACCAAGCCGGCCTGGCGACTGTTGATGCCCATGACTTCCGGCAATGCCGTTCCGCGGAGATCGGCGGGTCGCGATCAAGAAGGATGACGGATTTCGGCTTGCTTGATTGGCGCGAGAACCTTTTGGTTGCGGCCCATAGGAGACGGTGCGCGTTGCTGGAGTTCGCAAGGCTCGTCCGACGGTAATGCGCGAGGTGGTGTAGAGATTACCGCGACCTGATATTACAGGTTGCGGCGCACCGCGGTGTTGATTCAGCGGCATATAGAAGTTTAGACGGACCAACGGCAGACGATTTCTGACCTTCGCTTGTTACCGGAACTTAGCCTTAGTTTTTTTAATTCGGCCTTAAAACTGCTTTCCATTTAGTCGGTTGAACCCCGACTTAGATTTTTAGGAGGAACAGTGTATGGCGAGTAAGAATAAAGCGGTTTTCGGAGTTTTCCACAGTGTAGCGACGGCCGAAGCGGCAGTGGACTCCCTTGTGAACGCAGGATTTAGCAGCAACGATGTTTCGGTTCTGATGCAGGATCAACAGAGTTCGAAAGATTTTGCACATGAGAAGAATACGAAGGCCCCGGAAGGCGCGACGACTGGCGCGGCCACGGGCGGTGTAGTCGGCGGAACGCTGGGACTGCTTGCAGGAGTTGGACTTCTGGCAATCCCCGGCGTCGGGCCACTTATTGCCGCAGGCCCGATCATGGCCTCCTTGGCCGGTTTAGGCGTAGGCGCTGCTACGGGCGGAATCGTAGGCGGCCTGGTGGGCTTGGGTATTCCCGAGTTCGAGGCAAAGCGCTATGAGGGCCTGGTGAACAAAGGCGGTGTGCTTCTCTCGGTGCATTGCGATACGTCGGAAGAGATCAAGCTTGCTGAAGAAACGTTGAAGCGCATGGGCGCTGAAGATGTTTCGAGCGCAGGTGAAGCTTCTGTCGATTCAAGATCCAACGTTTCGCGAGGTTAACGATGAATAAAACAATTCTCGCAGTTGGACTTACGATACCGGCGTTGCTTTGTGCGGCGGATAGCGCACCGCAGCGTTTGGCGAAAGCGACGGCAGTGCTACACGAAATTCGGAATACACCGGATAAGGGCGTGCCGCATGAGTTGCTGGAGCGGGCGCAGTGCATTGTGGTTGTACCGGGTCTCAAGAAGATCGCGTTTGTGGGCGGCGGCAAATTCGGTAAGGGATTCGCGTCGTGCATGACGAGTAATGGATGGAGCGGTCCGGGCGCCGTGCGGATTGAAGGCGGGAGCTTTGGCTTGCAGTTGGGGGCTTCTTCGACTGACGTAATTATGCTGGTGATGAATCAGGGTGGAATGACGAAGCTGATGTCCGATAAGTTCACGATCGGCGGCGACGCGAGTGCGTCAGCTGGTCCGGTGGGCAGAACTTTGACGGCTAACACTGACGTGCTGTTGAAGGCAGAGATTTTGTCGTATTCGCGCGCACGTGGGTTGTTTGCCGGTCTCTCATTAGATGGCGCGACGTTGCGTCCGGATGACGACGCCAATGCCGAGCTCTATGGCAAAGGGGTAAACAACCAGGCGATTCTGCGCGGCGAAGCGAAGCGCCCGGCCTCGGCTGGTGCTTTCCTTGCACAGGTGCAGCGCTTCTCCGGTAAGGGTATGGCTCCGGCAAAGACTCGAAGGCATACCGCCGCTTCGACGGCTCCTAATGGCACGGCGGACGCGAACGGTTTCGTTGCCAGTGGCCAATCCGATACTTCCACTACAGGAGCAAAGCCTGATAATTCGAAGAAAAATCGGGTAGACGCCAACACGGGTACACCAACAGCCGATAATTCCAAGAACAACACGAGCGATCTTGAAATCGCGCGTCGTATCCGTCGAAGCATCGTGACGGACAAGTCGCTTTCGACTTATGGCCACAACGTTAAGGTCATCGTGCAAGGCGGCAAAGTGACATTGCGCGGACCTGTGCATTCGGACGATGAAAAGTCAAACATCGAGGCGAAAGCTACCACGGTCGCGGGCAGCGGAAACGTAACGAATAACCTGACGGTTAAAGCCGCTCAGTAGGAAATCGACAATTCGGAAGCAGTTCTCGCGCGGGGCGTCTGGCAACAGACGCCCCGCTTTTTTGTGTACCGCAAACGACAGACAAGATAGGCGAGAAATTAGATATGTGGACGCACTTTCCCTTCGAGGTAAAGAGTTTGTCCATTATTCCGGTAGTGAAATCCGCACTCGATCGCGTCATCGAAGGCCTCACACTTTTAGCGGATGCGAACGCGGGCGAGCCGGTGGAGGTCAAGCATCCCAAGCCGAACCATCTGAGCGAGGGGTGGGACCGGCTGTTGAAGTCCGCTGTTCTCGTGGCCGTTCTAGCGCTTCCTTCGTGTTTGTCGGCTTCGGGATTTTCGGTGATCGGTACGGAACCCGGACCCTGGGCACAGATTTTGACCTCGGTGGGGCACCATGCGTCGCCGGCCGTGGATGCGCGGATATTTGTCGGGCGGCCCGGGGCACCGGCGTCATCGAATTGGACGGCGAAGCTGGCGAGCGGCTGCATGTTGGTTTTGGAAGGGGAGTCACCGCTGGCTGCAAGCTTTGGGTTTCATCGCTCCGCGGACATCGTTCATCTGACCAGCGTAGAAGATACACACCGTCCGGGATTACCGATCATTTTTGAGCACGCGGTGGACATTCACCGTTTCGACATTCCCGCGAGCGCGCAGGTGTTTGCGAAGGAGCGTTGGACGGGTGCGCCGTTGATTGCGGGTCTGCGGCGTGGCTCAGGCGCGGTGCTGTGGATTGCGACGAGCCCGGGCGCGAGCGGCTACGAACGGTTTCCCTACATTCTTCACGCGATGAGCGACCTGGGTATGGAGACGCCGTACCAATCGGGCCGGCTCTGGGCATTCTTCGATTATTCCTATCGTACACGCGTCGATGCGGATTACTTTGCGGCGCGATGGAGAAAGGCGGGAGTGGGCGCCCTGCATGTGGCGGCTTGGCATTTCTATGAGCCCGATGCGGAGCGGGACGCGTATTTGAAGAAGCTGATCGAGGCATGCCATAAGCAGGCGATCACGGTGTATGCGTGGGTGGAGCTGCCGCACGTCAGCGAGAAGTTCTGGAACGAGCATCCGGAGTGGCGCGAAAAGACGGGGGTTCTGCAAGACGCGCAGTTGGATTGGCGCAAGCTGATGAACCTGACCAATCGGGAGTGTTTTCGGACGGTGAGCGCCGGGGTGCAGGATATGGTGCGCCGTTTCGATTGGGATGGGGTGAATCTGGCGGAGTTGTATTTCGAATCGCTCGAGGGAGCTTCGAATCCGGCAAGGTTCACCCCGATGAACGACGATGTGCGAGCTGCCTTCCGGACGCAAAGAGGGTTGGGATCCGATCGAGATTTATGGGAGTCGGAAGGATGCCGCGTCGCTGCGGACGTTCCTAGACTTCCGGGCGGACCTGGTGCGGCAGATGCAGGAGGAGTGGATGGCCGAGATCGAGAAATGCCGGGGCTTCCGGCCGGATCTCGACATCGTGCTGACGCATGTGGACGACCGGTTCGACGCGGGGATGAAGGACGCGATCGGAGCGGATGCGGAACGGGTTCTGCCGATGCTGAAGACGCGGGATTTTACGTTTCTGATCGAAGACCCGGCGACGGTGTGGAACCTGGGGCCGCAGCGCTATCCCGAGATCGCGAAACGCTATGCGCCGTTGACTCCAAAGCCCGAGCGGCTGGCGATTGATATCAATGTTGTCGACCGGTACCAGGACGTCTATCCAACGAAGCAACAGACAGGCACGGAGTTGTTCGAGCTGGTTCACCTGGCGTCCGCGGCCTTCCCACGGGTGACGCTCTACTTCGAGAATTCGATTTTGCGTCCGGATCTGGCTCTGCTGCCTTCGGCGGCGGCGGTGGTGAACCGGGTGGAGCGTGTAGGGCAGAAAACGGTCATCGACGCCCCGTACGGGGTGGGAATTCCGTGGCATGGGCAGGCGTTGGTGGACGGGAAGACGTGGCCGGCGCTGAGCGAATCGACGTTGTGGCTGCCGGCGGGCACGCATTCGGTGGAGCCTGGGACGAAATCTCCTTCCGCGCACCTGCTGGATTTCAACGGGACGCTGCAAGGAGCGGAGGCGCGCAGCGATCGGCGGATCGACATCAGCTATACGAGTTCGAGTCGCGCGGTGGCTTTGCTGGACCGCAACCCGCTGCGGGTGGAGGTGGACGGCGTGCAGGTGAAGGCGAATGTGGCCGGTGCGGCTTTGCTACTACCGCGCGGGCAGCACAACGCTACAATCCAGACCGAGTAGACCGGGAAAGCAAGCCGTGGCTTCGTAACCAGCCGGCTAGCAGTGTAGGCCAGGCAGACAGCACGGGGTCATAGAACGCCAGTCCGACGCCATGCGGACCGTGTTCGAAGATGTGCATCTCGACGGGCACTCCTACCTTGCGGCAGGCTTCATAATAAGCAGTGCTGTTCTGGACGGGGACGACCGGGTCGTCACTGGTGTGGAAGAGAAAAGTGGGTGGCGTCTGCTGAGTGACACGTTTTTCGTTGGACAGCTCCTCGACCAGCGCAGGATCTGGATTTTCACCTAAAAGGTTGTGCAGCGAGCCTCCGTGGGTCGAGGAACCCATGGTGATCACCGGGTAGGCGAGGATAGCGAAATCGGGACGGCTGGGGAAGCGATCGACGGGATCTTTCGCGCCGAGGTTTCCCATATCCGAGTGAGTCGAGACGGTGGACGCGAGGTGCCCACCGGCCGAGAAGCCCCAGATACCAAGGCGGGCCGGATCGATATTGTACTCAGTTGCATGGGCGCGAACCAGACGCATGGCGCGTTTGGCGTCGTTCATTTCAACGGGGTGATGATATTTGGGGCCGAGCCGATATTGCAGCACGAACGCCGCGACACCATAGCCGTTCAGCCATTTGGCAACTTGCAGCCCTTCGTGGTCCATAGCTAGATTCTGGTAGCCGCCGCCAGGACAGACGAGAACCCCGGTATGGGAGACGGTGGAGGGGGGGAGATAGACGGTGTAGCGAGGTTGATCCGCGTCGGAATTGCCCAGAGCACCGGGTGCGCCATCCGGCCAAAGCAGGACAGTGGGCGGAGGAGTATCGGCTGCACAGGCGAGAGTGGCGGCGGCGAAGCCGGTCAATATAGCTCGAATCATCTAACTTCCATGCTACTGCGATAAGAAATAGCGGTTGGTGGAGGCGTTTGGATCTGTGGAAATCCACTTGCGTAGGAATCCGTGGAAGCACATTATGCACAAGTGGCTAGCAGTTCTTTTTCTGATGGTAAGTACCACATGCTTCGCCCAGCATGGCGGTAGTGGACACGGGGGCGGTGGTGGCGGACATGCCATGAGCAGCGGGGGTGGCGCCCATTATAGCGGCGGTGGCGGATACCACAGCAACTATTATGGCGGAGGTTCGCGTGGCGGGTATTACGGCGGACGCGGCGGATATTACGGCGGCTACCGGGGTGGATATTACGGTGGGTATCGTGGCGGGTATTACGGCGGATATTACGGACGCGGTTGGGGTTACGGCAGAATCGGTTGGGGCGGCTGGGGAGGTTACTACCCCGGTTACTACGGCTATTACGGCGGATACCCGTACGACTACTACGGTTACGGGTACGGCTATCCTTATGCCGGCTACGGATATGGTTACGGTTACCCGTACGGCTACTATCCAGCGGTGCGTTTAGGGATTGGGATTGGAGTTTACGGCGGCTGGCATCGGTTCGGCTATCGACGGTAATCACTTTCGGTAAACCTTGAATCCACGGCAGACGGGCTCGGTAACGTCTGCCGTGGTTGTTTTGAGCAACCAAATTGCTCGAATTGCACCGCTTCAAAACTTAGCTTGAGCTCCCTCCTTGCGGCGCTGCATAAGGCGCTTTCCAAACATCGACATTCCGATCAGGCCTACGCCGAGCAGGAGAACCGAAGAGGGTTCGGGCGTGGCGAAGATGAATTCCTGTTGCTGACCACTGAAAGTGGGTGAGGTGTTGGTCAGGACGTTGAAGCTCGCGAGGTTAATCGTGCTGTAGTTTGCCTCCGCGGCATAGAGCCAGGCGTTCGAGCTCGGCGTGGGCGGAATCGCGCCGGTGTTGTGCGAGTTGGGGTTGAACAGGTTCCAAAGGGTGTCCTGGATGTCGCCATTAGCGGCGTAGCCGGTCGTGCCGGAGGGCGAGAATTGCGTGGTGAGCCAAGCGCCCATCTCGTAGAGCTGCGTCGAGTTGTACGTGGCGGACGTCGTGGCGGAGGTGCTGAGGGTCTGCGAGATGGCGCCGTAGCGCGTGTTGCTGAGATCTCCGCTCGCGAGATTGGTTACGTTGGCAGTCCAGGTCTGGCCGTTGCTGACCTCATTTGCAAAATCATCGCAATAGATGGTCGTGCTGACGCCATTGATGGTTCCGGAGTACGGACTGATCAAGTAACCGGCATTATCCGTTTGGCCATTTGCTCCCGTGAATTGGACGTTCACGGTTCCGGCTGCCAGTTGACTCACTGCCAGGGAAGTAAAGAAGAGGGTCGTCAATAGTTTCTGCAAAGCCGTTCCTTCGTTTCTGCACACGAGTCCTCAGCGAAGAAAACTGGTCCTTCGACGCTGCGCCCGCACTTGCGTTTGGATTGATTTGCGACTTGTTCGTGAGCCCTAAGCAGCGCGGTAGAGAGAACTAAGCAGTTCCTCTGAAGCCCGGCTGCGTTGTGCGAACTACAAATCGCCTATCGCAATCACGACTGTACAGGGCATGAAATTGGGGCGCAACACTTTGGCTATTTTGCAAAAAAGCTTAAGTACCCGGGCCAAATACTAGAACGGATTGAGGGGGGAAGGTCGAAGGAGGGAAGAAGTGCAGAAAATCGAGAGATTTGTCTCCCCCGGAAGTACCGGAAGATCAGTCCACGTATACACGTTCGACTCTGGACTTAATTCCGCAGAGGACGTTGTAGGAGATGGTACCCGCGACTCGGGCGATTTCCTGAGCGTTTTGCGAGAGGTTTCCTTCGCTTCCGAGGATGGTGACGTCATCGCCGGGTTGCAAGGCAGGCGAGTCGGTGATGTCAATGGTGGTGAGGTCCATCGATACGGTGCCGAGGATGGGAGCAAATTTGCCTCCGGCGATCACCTTTCCGCGATTCGAGAGGCGATGAGGAATGCCGTCGGCGTAACCGGCCCCGAGGATGGCCATCCGGGTAGGACGGCGCGTGCAGGCGCTGCCGCCATAACCTACCAGGGTATTGGCAGGTACATCTTTCACCGCTACGATTTTCACCTTCCAAGAGAGAGCCGGGGCTACCTCCAGTGAGCACGCGGGTGCAT
The DNA here is from genome assembly GCA_963738525.1 of Bryobacterales bacterium. Lineage (GTDB taxonomy): Bacteria > Acidobacteriota > Terriglobia > Bryobacterales > Bryobacteraceae > Bog-113. Next base: position 80,589 of record CAVTXC010000015.1, on the reverse strand, counting down.
GGCCTTTGGCAGGAGAGACGTAGCCATAGAGCGCATGGCCGGGGCGTACGATGGCGCGCCAGGCGTCGGGGCGGGCGTAGGCGATGGCATTGGTGCTCGACAGGTGCAGGTACCGCGGGTTGACGCCGAGTGCGCGCAGAGCGCCGGTCACTTCTTCGAAGCAGGCGATCTGCCGGTCTGTTTGGGGTACGGTGAAGTCGCTGGCGGAGGCGAAGTGCGTGAGCAGTCCGTCTAGGTGGCTGAACTGTAAACCACGCAAGACTTCGGCGATTTCACCGGGCTTAGCGCGTGTGCCGAGACGCGCCATACCGGTATCGACCTTGAGATGAAAGGCAAGCGGGCGTTGGGAGGCGGCAGCCGCTTCTTCGAAGCCCTGGATGTCTTCGATCGAGTGAGCCACGGGAGTGAGGTTGAACGCCACGGCAGGCTCGCGATCCTGGGGGAGAAGGCCGGCCATCACGAGCACATTCGACTCGATTCCCGCCCGGCGGAGTACCACGCCCTCCGCGACGGTGCTCACGGCCAGCCAGCGCGCACCCGCGGCGGTGAGGATGCGAGCAACTTCGAGCATGCCATGGCCATAGGCTTCGGCTTTCACGACGCCCATGACATCGACGTCGGACCCAACCGCTTCGCGCACGGCCTGGTAATTGGCACGGATCTGACCGCGCGAGATTTCGACGTAGCAGCGGGCGGTACTGGACACGAGATTGGGATCAGGAGAGCAGTGAACTAAAGAGTTGTTCGTACTGGGTAGTCACCGCTTCCCAATCATAACGCTCACGCACGCGCGCAGCAGCGCGACGGCGGTAATCCTGGCGCTCTTCTTCGGGCATGAGAAGAGCCCGTCGCATGGCGTCGAGCAGCCCGTCTTCGTCTTCAAAGGGCAGACCCGCGTCAGCGCAGACTTCGGCATTTTCCGGAGTGTTGCGGTAGATCACAAGAGCGCCTCGTCCCATGTTCTCGATGAGAGCGGGATGCGTGCCGCCGACCTCCGTTGCCTGGATGTAGGCGAAGCAATGCGACCCGAGCTCGCGGTACGCTGTGCCGTAGATGCCGCCGGGGATTTCAATGCGCAAATCGTGCGTGTTGCGGACTTCGCGGATGTATTCACCGGCAAAGGGCGCGTCGCCGACCAGCGCAAGGCGCATATCCGTTTCAAGTCTCTCGAACGTGCGCCGCACTTCGAGCGCATGGTTTTCCGGTTCAAAGCGGCTGACGTACAAGAAGTAATTCCGCGGGATGAGCCGTAAGCGGCGGAGCGCATCCTCCGTGACTTCACGCCGGGCGTCGGCGCCATAGGCAATGTACGTGGACGCTTTACCGTAGCGTTCGAGGTAATAGTTCTGGATCACGAGAGCATCAGCGACGATTCTGTTGGGGAAGCTTGCGGCGAGGTACTCCGATACGAGGTACCAGGTCTTAGCGAACCAATTCCACTTGCGCCGTTTTCGCTCGATTCCGTCGACGTTCAGGGCGATGGGAATACCGCGCACCCGCGGCAGGATGGTGAAGACGGCGTTGGCGGCATTACAGTAAAGCGCGACATCACAGCGTTGAAACAGCAGCCAGAGCGTGGAGAGCAGCGTGTGAACGAGCGTGTCGAAGTATTTGTGCCTGATGCTGGGAAGCCAGACGAGGCGCACACCGCGATAGATGGATTCAGAGGATTTCGCGCGCGTGCAGACAACGACCGAGTGGCCGCGCTCCACCAGGCGGACGGAGAGTTCTTCTGCGAATGTTTCGAAGCCGCCGTAATTTGCGGGAATGCCGCGGGTGCCAAGGAGCGCAATGCGCACCTTTAACGACGGGCCGCCCGTGCTCGCGTAGCGGAGGTGGTGAACTTCTTGGGCGCAGGCTTTGTTACGGGAGAAAAGCCGAACCAGCTGGCCATGTACTCATCATCCACGCGCTGGCGCTGCATGATGATGTGGCGCTTGGCTACGACGCGTTTCCAGTTCTGGGCGAGAAACCAGAAGGCTTTCAATGAACTTTGCTCGCGAATCAGGCAGCATCCGACCACGACGATGTCGCGCATAGTTATGGAGAACCAGTTCTTGCGATAGACATCCCACGTGATGTTCTTGATGCGTAACAGGAACCGGTTCTTCACCGAGTGCATGTTGATCTCGTTGGGCAGGGCGCGGCGATTGAGTGGACGCACCTTGCGCACGTGGTAACCGCGAGCGTAGGGGGCGTAGAGGCAGCGCCATCCCATTAACTGCGCGCGCCAAGCGACATCGGCATCCTCGCGATAGACGAAGAAGTCGCTGTCGAAGAACTCACCGTCCATGGAGATGTCGTCGATCATTTTGCGCCGGTATAGCGCGGCGGCGGCGGTGGCGCCAAACACATATTCGTACTGGCGATAGCTGCCGTTGTCGACCTGGAGACTGCCGCGATCAAGGTGACGAAGATTCGGGGTGAAGTAGATGCCGGTGGAATCGACGACGGGCATGTCCGGAAAATCGAATCCGGATGACATGGTGAGCAGCTTCCCACAGACAGTGCCCACGCGCGGATCGAGAGTTCCGGCATGTACAAGAGCTTCGATGAAATCCGGAAGAAGTAAAACATCGGGATTCAGAGTGAGGACCCATTCGCCCGTGGAAGCGGCAATTGCCTGATTTTGTGCTGCGGCGAAACCGATATTCTCGTCGTTATAAATAATGCGAACGCGATTTTCGAATTGCTCGAGAATATCGACGGTGCCGTCATTGGATGCGTTATCGATAACAATGACTTCGCAGAAAGGATAGCGCTGATCGAGAACCGACTCGAGACAACGCTTGATAAAACGTCCGCTGTTATAAGTGACAATCGTGACCGAGACGGAGTCGCTAACTGGCATGCTTAGAGATTTGGCTACCTTCCTTGGCCTTATCGGACTTTGTCATATGCGAAGCGAAGGTGCTCACGACACAGGTTCGCCTAACTGCACTTTCCGCATCCAGATGGAACGAAAAGCTAGTTTTACGACTGCAAGATGAAGACGAAGCATTCCGGCGCGACGTTGACCCGAACTCCTGAACAAAAGGCGAATAGGAGCACCGACAATAACCGCCAGACAGACAGATATTCTACCAATAACGTCAAAGTGCTTGATCGAATAACGCAGTAGACTACGATACCAATAGCTCATCCGATCCGCGGCGCCAAGCTGTTCGATGGAGTGAGCGCCGGTGTGGGCCGCGGAAGCATCCGGGATGTAAAACACTTGCTTTCCAGCGTCGCGAATCCGTTTACAGAAATCCACATCTTCAAACCAGATCGGGTAAAATCCCTCATCTAAGCCGCCAATCTGCGCCCAGGCATCCCGCCGGAATAGCAGGAACGCTCCGGCCGGCTGCTCGATCGTTGACGGCTTGGTCAAGTCGAGGTCTAAGCAACGATATCGCCAGTTCACGGGGTTGCTAGGCCAAAGACGATTTATTCCCAATAATTCCAGAGAAAGAGCCGCCGGGGTAGGGAGTCGACGCACATTAAAGCCCTTTTGGGGAACACCGCCCGAGTCGACGAGTTTCCCTCCGGCGGCAGCTACGTTCGGTCTTTGGCAGGCCGCGATTAGTGAGTCGACACCGGTCAACAATATGGCGTCAGGGTTGAGAAGTAGCAGAAAAGGCTCGCTAGAAGCCAGCACGCCTTGATTCACAGCGGCGGCAAACCCGCGATTCACAGGGTTGCGGATGAGTGGGAATCCGAGCCGCTCGATAACTGGAACCGTATCATCTCGCGAGGCGTTGTCGATCACCAGAACTTCGAGCCCCATGCGAGCCGCGGCTTGGACACAGGAAGCTATCACACGGCCCGAATTATGAGACACGATTAATGCAGTAGCGGGCACCTGTGTCATCGCGACCCACGGCCTGTGCTCCAGAAGTACAAGCGCCAGAGTGTATCGGGTTTCCGCGTTTGTTGCATTCTGCGGATTTCACGTTCCGATTCGGTGATGATGGCGGCAAGTGCGGGAGTGTTGAGCGGAATTCAGATCGATAGGAACCTCCCGCGCCGCTGTGACGCCACGCAGCCAGGATCCGAAGCGACCATGACGGATGGTGAGCAGACACCAGAGACACTGCCCCACGGCGATGTTCCAGCGCCAAGCGCGCCGCAGTTCGGGTGCAAACAGACGGCGAATAAGAAGGCGTTGGTTCCGGGAGAGTTGAAAGACGACGCTCCGGCTCCACATACCAGATGACGCGCTGCCCTGATGGGTGCAGATGGCACTGGGAACGAAGAGTCCGGCGAACCCGGATGCCGCGGCGCGTAAAGAGAGATCGACGTCTTCGAGGTAAGAGCCGTACTCTTCCGCGAACATCCCGATCTGTTGAAAGAGCTCGCGACGGTACAGAGCAGCGGTGGCGGAGACCATGGCGACGCTGCGCGGGTGGCGGAAATCATCGCCGTCAGGCTGCCCGTGGCCGGCGCGCCAAGGCCAGCCGCTTCGTGCGATGAGGTCGAAAGTCCCGTCGATGCGTGGGGATCGGCGGCCATCAGAATCTTGCCGTCCGGCGAACCAGGCATTACCGGCTTGCGCGGCGCGGATCAAGTCCTCCACCAATCCGGGCGAAGTTCGACATCGCTGTTTACCAGGGCGACCCACGACGCTATGGGACTCTTCGATTCCGCGATTCACCGCGGCATGCAAAACCCTTGTTCGCGCCCATGGAGATGACCCGGGCGCCCCCCTGAAGCGCTACAGCGGCAGCATGTCGGTAGAGCCGTTGTCAACGACGATCACTTCGCCGGGCTGTAAGCGTCTGGGCGCGAAATGGTGGTGAGCAATTTGCGCCAGGAGATCGGCGCGATTCCACACCGGCACTACGACTGTCACTTCGGACGTCAACGCGCGAATCGCTTCTTCACCAGGAACCACAGGTTCCCGAAGCCGTCCCGCCAAGGATTCAATTTGGTTTCACCTTGCCGCGAGGTATAGACGATCGATATTTCGCCGAAGCGGACGCCGGGCTGAGAAGAGCTTCGATCTTGATCTCCTCGGAGAACGCCATGCCGTCGGAGATCAGCTTCATTTCCTCAAGGATGCTGCGGCGGAATACCCACATCCCCGATTGGGAATCCTGCACCCAACGGAAGAAGAGAAGAGACATGGCAAGGGACAGAATCAGATTTCCCATCTTATGTTTAAGGCTCATAGCGTCGCGCGTCGCGAACGGGGAAGCGGGAGGCGTTGAGGAAGTCGACGCGGAGATGGAGGAAGGCTTCGAGAGATACGAGATGCCGCTGACCGGATAACTGTGATCGCCATCCAGGGTGACGATGAGGTCGCTGGTGGCGTTGGCGAAGCCGCGTTTATATGCACGGCCATAACCCCGGATCGGTTCGCCGATGACCTTAGCGCCGAGGCGCGCCGCCACTTCCGCCGTGCGGTCGGTCGAATCGTTGTCGACCACGATGACTTCGTCGACAAACTCGGGAATTCCGCTAAGGACCTGCTCGATGGCCTCTTCCTCGTTGAGACAAGGGATGATGACGGTGATCGACAGTCCTTTATACATGTCGTAGCATGATGATTGTAATGAAGTTTATCTGCGTTCTTGCGCTTGCGGCGGGTCTGCTGCCGGGAGCTGTGCTCCAAGACGTGAAGACCGTCTATGTTTTTCCGATGCGCAATGCGTTTGATCAGTATCTGGTGAACCAGTTGACGCACGAACACCTGTTCAAGGTGGTGTCCGATCCGAAGACCGCCGATGCCGTACTCACGGATCGCATGGGTCCGGCATTTGAGTATACGTTCGAACAGCGCGTGCTGGACGTTAAGCCGAAGTCGGACGAGCGCGAACCGCGTGGTTCTTTCAGTCAGGGTAAGGGCACATTGTTCCTGGTCAGCCGATCAAAGGAAGTGTTGTGGTCGGGGTATTGCGGTGCCAAGGGATTCGTCTCCGAAGCAATTGGAGAAGACGGCGCACCGTTCGGTTGCGGAGCTTAAGAAAGAATTGCTGCCTCCTTCGGCGGTCGCGCCTCCTCGGTAGGAGATGGGTTTTTGCGGCGCAGCCCTTCGCGATAGCTGATCTCCAGTCGCGTCGTTACGGCGGCGCTATCCCAATTTTCCACAACTTCGCGACGCGCGCGGGCGGCCATCGCAAGCGCCTCTTCCGGCTCTTCGAAAATGGCGAGGATGTGACGCGCGAACTCGGCGGGATCGTCAGATAGTGCGCAGAGCGCCGCGTCCCCGCGGGTGAGACCTTCCGCGCCGACCCGCGTGGACACAACCGGTATTCCGGCGGCGAAGGCTTCGAGCAATTTGACGCGCACGCCGGATCCGCTCAGGATCGGGCACACGAAGGCAGCGTAGGTAGCGAGCAGAGGTTTCACGTCCTCCACGAAGCCGAGCAGGCGGATGTGCTCGTCGGCGCCGAGTTGCAGATTCTTCTCGCGATCAAATCCAACCAGATAGAACCGCACTTGCGGGCAACCGGCGACAACAGTAGGGAAGACTTGATTGACAAACCATTCCACACCGACGGCATTGGGCTCGTGGCGCGAACTGCCGATGAACAAGATCGTGTTCGGCTCACGGTTGCCTCCGGGATACCCGTACGCAGAAGTATCGACGGCAGCGCGCAGGCCCGCGTGGATCGTGGGCGCTAATTGGGGAGCGAACTCGAGCAGGTAATCGCGGTTCGCCCGCGTACACACCTGCACCTGATCGGTTTCCCGCAGCTTCCCGAGTTCGTAGCGGAGGGCGCGCAGATACTCAAAGCGGGCCTTCAGACGGGCAACCGGACTGCTGAAATACTGCGCCGTCCGGATGATGGATTGGAAGTAGACATCATGTTCAAAGAGCGCGGTGAGTACATGCCGGTAGGGCTCCAGGTATTGGGCCATGGGCGTATATTCGATCTGCACCATATCGACGTGATGAAGGTAGATGAGGCGCGCGATCGTCCACCGGATGTCGCGGCTGGCGAACTCTTCCACCGCGTGCGGCAGGATGGAAGCGGGGCGATGAACTGCGGGGCCGGACCATGAGATCCACCGTGGCGCAGATATCCGCGAGAGCGAGATTGGCTTCGGATTGGCGAGGGTTCGTCCAGCAGCACCAGCGCATGCACTTCGCAGAGCTTCGAGAGTTCACGGAGAGTCTCCAGCATGAACACGGCGCCGCCATGTGCGGGCGGCAGAATCGGGTAGGGCGAGACGAACAGAACGCGCAGTTTGACGCCCGGTGGCGCTACGGGCAGGAAGCGATCGCGGAAATGAGATCCGCGCGACCGCCTGAATGCTTCAGTGTCATCCACGGTGCCGAGCGCGCGCGCATGGAATCGCGAACGGACTGCGGAAGACAGCTGCGAAAACGCGCGCCAGATACCCGGGAGGTCCATGCGCAGCGGGCGCTCTTCCCCCACGCTGGATGCGAGCGCACCTCCCCAGGCGCTGAGGAAATTGCCCGCAAGTCGCCGCCAACCGTGGATGTTCTTCCACGCAAACAGCAGGTAATTTTTCTTGAGGATCGGCTTGAATGTAGCGCGAGCTGAACTTCTTCCCGATGGTCCCGCGATGCTCATGAAAGACCACGCTCGCCGGTTGATAGAGTACTTTCCATCCGCGCTTCCACGCGAGAAAACCGAGGTCGGTGTCTTCCAGATAAAAGGGCGCGAGCAACTCATCGAAGCCGCCCAGTTCGAGGAACTTCGCGCGATCGTAAGCGGACGAGCCACCGCCTGCATAGAAGCACGGGAACAGCCGATCGACCGCGGGATCGTCGCGATGGCTCACCTGCAGTTTCCGCGTTCTCCCACCAACCTTCGGTGAGCCCAGTCTCCTCGCGGCGTTTAGCGGGATCGCTCAGGAAGATCTGGCAGGTGACGGCGAAGACGGAAGCGTCGCGAAAGCCGTCGAGCAGCGGCGCGAGAAAGCCCGGCTCAACGCGCATGTCGCTATTCAACAGCACCACTACATCGTTTTTCGCGGACCGGAAGCCCGCGTTCGAACCGCCGCCGAAGCCGAGGTTTTTGGGCAGCGCAAGCAGTGTGACTTCGCGGGAAGCATTCGCGGACGAAATCCGCGCTGCCGTCGGTCGAGCCGTTATCCACCACGATGACTTCATTCGCAGGATTCCCCGCCATGGCTGCGATGACGGAAGGCAGATACTTCTCGAGCAGATCGCGGCCGTTCCAGTTGGGGATGACGACGCTCGCCGACTCAGTCTGCGGCCTTCTGATTGCGCGGGAGCACTTTGCGACCGACGAGCGCGAACCACAGATCGGATGCCGCGAGCACTAACGCAGACACCAGAAGCAGCAGCGGAGCGAGCAGCAGACAACCGGCGAACTCCGCACAAGTGCGAAGAAGCTTTCTCATGAAGAGAGCGGGCCCAGGTGCAATGAACGGCCCAGGCGCACCCAGCGCGAGAGCTCAAAGACTGGACGCGCCCTTCGAGCATCTCAGACCGAGCGCGCTGCCGATCGGCTTCGGCCTGGGCGCGCTGGGCCCAATCGCGTACGCTCCGCAAGCGTGCGCTCGGCATCGTGCAGCGCTTCTACACAGCGGGATAGTTCCTCGACTTGGCGGGCCAGATTTTCATCAAGACCGCGCGCCCACGCGGTACGCTCTTCGACCGTTTGGCTGAGCTCCGCAGTCAGCGCGGTGAGAACGGAGATGTTGTGGCGATACTCAGCGTCTCTTCGCTCCAACTCCCCGACGGCTTTGCGCTGTTCTTCCGCGAGTTGTTCCTGCAATTCCTCAATGCGCGCACCGCGCTCGCCCACTTCACGATTCAGCGATTCCGCCCACTGGTTACTCCGTTCCAGTTCCTTCTCTACCGCGCGGAAGCCTTCCACGAGACCGGAATGTTTGGCGAGCGTGGAAGTGCAGTTCGTCGTCCTTCATCTGCAACTCTTCGCGAAGCAGACGGATGTGCACCTCGCGCTCATGCAGCAGGTTGGCCGCGCGGGGGACGAAGACGAAGGCGGGAATCGGGCCGGGATCTCGCGCACCGCAGACGGCGACAAAGAAGCCCGCCTCGCGCGGTGCTCGCTGCCACGGCCGCCATGTACGTTTCGAGTCCCACGCTTTCCTCGTCAGCGAAAGACGACGCTCGGTGCATGGTTCTGGCCAATCATCCGGACATGCGGGAATACGCGTGCGAGCTCATCGCGGAATTCGGAGAACTCGAACTCATGCACATGAAACGGATTGGGACCGGCCTCTCCGCGCGCCTCCGCGTAGAGCTGCTTGTTGGGCGTCGAGACGAGCAGGATACCGTCCGGAGACAGCACGCGGAGGCACTCCTCGAGAAACTTGCGCCATTCAGCGAGATGCTCGATCACTTCGAAGGCGATCACGCAATCCATCGCTTGGTCGGGAAGTTCGAGGCGTTCACAGACACCTGTTGCGAAATGGAGAGTATCGCTGCCGTAGTGGCGCGCGCGCAAATTCGACGGCACCGCTGGAAGAATCGATGCCCAACACGGAACCGGCCCGCTCACTCAAAAATTTGCTGCCGTAGCCGGTTCCGCATCCGGCATCGAGCACTTTGTCCCGGCCCGCGCACAGTACAGCGGCAAACGCGTAACGGGAGATGTGCTCGTTCCAAAGGTCGCGTCGACTTCGCCGGGAACGAGGCGTTCGCCGGTGAAATCAGACAACGGCTCTTCTCCCAGAGCCGCGCGTTCACTTCCACTCGGCAAGGCAGGTGAATGTAGCCGTAGACGGGTTCGCCTCCGCATGGCCCATCTGGACGGTGATGGCGTTGTCGATCCAGTCCGCCACGCGATAGCCGTTGAGGGGACCGTCGGCGATGGCGGGCGAGAAGGAGAATGAACCCGGGATAGAGTTCCGGCATGTTGAGGTGAAAGTCCACCGTATAGATATCGCCGGCCTGCATCGGAGGCAGTTCCATATCCTCCCGGAGCGTGTTGGTGCCCGCGAAGTCGACGCCCAGGTGATTGCGCATCATGAAGCCGACGTTCGGCTCCGCAAGGTTCTCGGCGGCCTGAACACTGATTCTCACAACGATGGTCGAGCGCGGCTCTATGACGTGGAGCGCACGTCCGTCTTCATGGAGAATGGCAATGCCGATGATCTTGGCGCGTTCGTCGCCATGCCGGAAATCAATGTTAGGAATCGTCTGCACCGTCTCTGCCGCGTGAACTAATTCATGCGCTTCGGGTTCGCGCGTGTGTTTCAGCTGGAGGTAGCGCGAATCCTTCTCCGTCATAGCGGCAAGGTAGCGCGAAACGACGCGCTCGGTAGGGCCGATGTCGAGCATCCTGCCGCGTTCGAGCCACATGGCGCGGTCGCCCACGGCTTTCACGTCCGCCGTGGCGTGGGAGACGAACAGGATCGTGACGCCGCGATCGCGCAGTTCATGGACCTTCCGCATGCAGCGATGCCGGAAGTAGATATCGCCGACCGCCAAGGCTTCATCCACGAGCAGGATCTCGGGGTCGACATGGATGGCCACGGCAAACGCGAGCCGCACCAGCATGCCGCTCGAATAGGTCTTGACCGGCTGATCGATGAACGTTCCGATTTCGGCGAATTGCTCGATGGCGGAGAATCGCGCATCCACTTCCTTGCGGCTCAGGCCGAGGATGGAGCCATTGAGGTAAACGTTGTCCCGGCCACTGAACTCCGGGCTGAAACCCGCGCCCAATTCCAGCAGAGCGGAGACGCGACCTTCGATCGTAGCTACGCCAGTGCTGGGCCGGAGTATGCCGGCGACCATCTGCAGCAACGTGCTCTTGCCCGATCCGTTCTCGCCGACGATGCAGAACGTTTCGCCCTTGCGGACTTCGAAGCTTACATCCCGGAGGGCCCAGAAGTCGCGGTGACGGGAGATGCGCCCAAAGGTCAACAGCTCCTTCAGCCGGTCGCCGGGCGAATCGTAGACGGGATAGCTTTTGGAAACAGACGAAAACTGAACGGGAAACACGAACCCTTCAGTTTATCGTTCCCGGTGCAGGCCGAGCGCGCGGATGCGCTTATGAAGATTAGTGCGCTCCATCCCGAGAGCGCGCGCGGCGCCCGAGACATTCCAGTGCGATTCCTCAAGGGCGCGGAGCAGATGATCCCGCTCGGCGCTCTCGCGCGCTTCGTGAACGCTTGATTTGGGACCGGACTCGCGGGAGAGCCGCAGCTCGATCGGGATGGCGGACCGGCCAATCCGGTCGCCCGGCGTGAGGATGGCCATGCGTTCAATCACGTTGCGAAGCTCGCGTGCATTCCCTGGCCAGGCATATTGCTCAAGCGCCTCGAAAACCTCGGGATCGATCGTACGCTGGCGGAAGTTGTTGCGGCGGCCAAAGTCTTCGAGGAAGTACTCCGCCATGGGCCGGACATCTTGCGGACGCTCGCGCAGGGCCGGCACACGGATCGGAACGACGCTGACACGATAGTAGAGGTCCTCGCGGAACTTTCCTTGAGCGACCATCTGCAGCAGATCGCGATTGGTTGCCGAGATCACCCGGACATTCACGTGGATATTCTGTTCGCCGCCCACGCGGTGGAATTCGCCTTCCTGCAGCACGCGCAGCAGCTTCGCCTGTGATCCGGGATGGAGATCCCCGACTTCGTCGAGAAACAGCGTGCCGCCGTCGGCGAGTTCGAACTTGCCACGCCGCGCGGAAGTAGCGCCAGTGAACGACCCTTTTTCGTGTCCGAACAGCTCGCTTTCGATCAGTTCGGTCGGAATCGCCGCGCAATTCACTTTGACGAACGGTCCCCCGGAGAACGGGCTGTTGGTGTGAACGTGTTCGGCGAGAAGCTCCTTACCGGTTCCCGACTCTCCGATCAGCAGGATGCGCGCGTCCGATTGCGCGGCCATGGAGGCCTGCTCGACAGCGCGGAGGAAGACCGGGCTCGAGCCGATCATTTTAGCGCCGGGACCGACGATTTCGCGCAGCTTCTGATTCTCGTTCCGCAGCGTGGATTGGGCGAGCGCGTTTTTGAGAGCGAGCAGAACACGATCCCGGCTGAGCGGTTTCTCGAGAAAATCGAAGGCCCCCGCGCGCGTGGCGTCGATCGCGTCGGTAATGGTGGCGTGCCCCGAAATCATCACCACCGGAGCAGGTACATCGCGCCCCTGAATGTGTTTCAGCAGGTCGATTCCGTTGCCGTCCGGCAGACGCACGTCAAAGACAAAGACGTCCGCGCGCGCCAAATCCGGGAAGGCCTGGAACTCCTTGGCAGACCGAAAAGTATTGACGGTGTATCCCTCGCGCTCCAAAATCATGCGCATCGAACGACCGATATTTTCCTCGTCGTCCACGATCAGAACGCGCTTTTGATTCATATGGATCCGCTTTCCAAATGGGCGAGAGGCAGCACCACGCGGAAGGCAGCGCCGCCCAATTCGCCCGCGACCAGGACGATGTCACCGCCGGTCAGCAGAGCGCATTTCCGGGCGATGGAAAGACCCAGGCCCATGCCGCGCTTCTTGAAAGAAATAGTGGGCTGAAAGAGTGAACGGCGGGCGAGTTCGCTCAAACCCGGGCCGGAATCATGCACCTCGATGACGATGCTGTCGCCCGAAGTCTCCGTGCGGGCCAGCACGCGGCCGCCTTCGCCCGCCGCTTCCGCCGCATTTTCGAGCAGATTCACCAGCACGCTCTTCAACAGATCTTCGTCGGCCATGGCGGTGGGCGTTCGTTCGGCGAGCCGGACCGCATACTCGATTTCGGGATGGCTCCGCTTCAGGAACGCGATGCGCTCTTCCACCACGGCATTGATGTCCAGCGGCTCGGGTGAAACCGGGGGCTCCGACGAAAACTCCGAGAAGGCGCGTACGCGGCGCTCCAGAGATTCGATTTCATCCACCACAATCTGCGCGGCCTGTTCGATGAAAGCTCCGTCCCCGTCGCTGGTCGGGCTGGTGTGGCGCGCCACCATCTCTTCCACGGTCAGCCGGATGGGAGTAAGGGAGTTCTTGACCTCGTGCGCGGTCTTACGGGCGAGCACCTGCCAACTGGCAATCTGGGTGAGGTAGACCAGCCGGTCGCGACTTTGCTCGAGTTGCAGCGCGGTGTTGTTGAAGGCGCGGGTCGCGAGACCGATCTCGTCGTCCTCCAGAGGCCGCAGCCGCGCGCTTAGATTTCCCGCAGCCAGTTCGCTCAGGCCACCAGTCAGATCGCGGATGGGCTTGCTAACCCGATGCGCGACATAGACCAGCACCAGCAGCGACGCCAGCCAAATCAAAGCCGCGAGCAGAATGAGTGTGGTGTTGAAGCCGCGCCGCAAATCGCGCGATTGCGCATGCGCCACAAGGTTGCGTGCGGCCCTGTATTCGTCCGACAGTTCCGTCAAGTCGAGCCGTAAGGGACGTTCGTAAACCGCGATTCCGTCGGGCCGGCGCTGCAGCAGTTCGAGATTCTGCCCGCGCTCTCCGGCGCGCACGAAACGCTCAGCTGCGCCGCTGCTCCAGAATTGTTCCAGCTCCGCATCGAACTGCGGGGGATTCACGAATTTAGCGCGCAGCCGCCCGGCCGTCGCGTCCGACTTCAACGCTTGGCGCGCGCTGCTGTAGTATTCGCGTCCCGCCGTTTCAAGCGATTTCGAGATGGAATCCAGACGCGAGGTCGACGAGTAATTCAGGCTCTGCTGCAGGAGCGTCGAAGCCATCCAGAGTGTGGCTGCCAGCGGAACCAGGGTAGCGGCAATGAAGATGATGGTGAGGCGAGCGCGCAGCGTCTTCATCCGGCGACCCTCGCCTTTACGTCGGCGTATGAGAACGGTCCGGCGTCCACGGCCCAGCGCTGTTGGGTGGATTTCGGCGGGCGGCTAAACGCCTCGACCAACCGGGTTAGATTTATCCCGGATCCGCCGATAATATCGAGACCGTCTCGCGGATCTTCGGCGCGGATTTCAAATCGAAGCCAGAACGGTTTGGCTTGCGGCACCGCACTGGCGTCTAGCGCGAGATTGTCGATCACCCAGTTCTGGGCCGAATCGAGCGAAAGGTGCGAAGCCGTGCGCCGTACCTGCTGAATGCGAATGACCGAGAAGGTCTCTTCCCAGATGTCGTAGCTCAGGGCGAAGCGGGCTACCGATCGCGATTGCACGGTCGCGTTTCCGTCCAGCGACAGGCTGAGCTGTGCAATGAATCCAATGGACGCGCCGTCGTGGAGCCGTTCGAGAGTTCTTCCGGTTAGAAAGCGGAGCCGGGGCGCGGAGATGTGCAGATAGTCGCCGTCAAGGCGCGCCGTCAACGACTGGGCGCTTAGTCCCATTGCCGCCGGCGCACCTAGCAGTGCAATCAGCAACTCTCTTCGCGTCGGCGACGCCATTAATAGTTCATACCTATCATCAAAACCGGATCCATCCGTCCGCCCCGCAGCGGAAACGCCACGGCAAGCGAGAACACACTCTGCCGATAACCGATCCCGACCGACTGGCGCAGCGGAGCCGGCTGCCCTTGATTCCAAAGCATGCCGGCATCGTAAAAAGCCTGGATCGTTCCCGGATCTACGTGAAAACTATAGTTGACGGCGTTGTGAGCCAAACGGTTGCCTCCGAGTGGATCAATCTCGAAACGATTCCACCCGCGCAGCAGAGAACTGGTACCTACAACGAACCGCTCGAAGATGGGCGCCGTTCCCGCGATCGTGCCGGCGAGAGCTTCGTCGCTCAACTGGTTGCGGCCCCAGGAAGCCGTATAGCGCATGCCGGCGGAATGCCGTTCATACGAGAAGTCGCTGCCGAGGGAAGCCATCCCGCTCCGGAGGCTGTAATCGGCTTCGATCTCCTGCTGCGTGCTCCCGGCGGATTCCAGATGCTTGTCGTAACGCACCTGGAGCAAGAGAGCGTTGGCCGACTGCTGATGCGCGCCAGGCGTCTCCATTTCGAGCTGTTCAAAGCTTACGCCGGTGGTTACGGTCAGAGACTTGGAGACCAGGAAGACGGCGACAGGCTGAATGTTCCGGCGGGCGCGATAGAGGTCCGGTTCGGCGGGAGTGTCGGCCCGCTCGGTTGTCGGGTTCCACTGCTCATGGTACTCCTCGACCAGCAGTTCGGTGTGGATGCGGCTCGATCCCGTGTGCAGGTTCTCGTAGGCAGCCGAGAAGCCGGCAAAACGTTCGGTGAGCTCGTCACCGTCGCTGATCAACGAGAAACGCACGACATTATTGCGGGCAATGGTGGTGCTGGCCTGCACCTGAGCGCTCCAGCCCTGGCTCGAGTGATAGAGAAATTTCGGCACGCTGACGTCGAACTCGACGGAGCGCCGTTCGGTTTCGAGCAGCACACGAACGCGATCAGGTGCACTGCCTCGTACTACGTGCGGCCGCACGGAACGCAAATGCAGTTCTTTCCGGACCTCCCCTGCCAGTTCGTCGAATTTGGCCGGATCAAAACGCGAGCCGATTAAACTAGCCACCCGGTCCCGCAAAGACAGCGGTAGTTCGGGCTGGGCGTCCCCGGCGACTTCGATGCTTTCTACGGTGTAGTTGTGATTGACGTTGTCTTCGGCCACCAGGTGCAGTGAGGGCTGCTGACTCCCGCGGGAAGGTTGCGGGAAAAGAAAAGCTCCCCCGAGGAAGAGAGAGCTTATCAGCAGAAATCTCATGGTGTGCCTGACAGGCACTCGGCGTGCCAGCCGTTAACAACCTGATTCACTACGGTTTTAGGTCCGGGGTAGTGTGAGCTTCGGTCACAGGTGTCCGGTCCAGGGCAGCGATTACGAACGTTTAGAGAGCTTTCGCCAGCTCGGAAGCGAACGCACTTTGCGGTTCCGAACTCCGCTCGCGTCCCTTCTTAAACTTGCGGTTGGTCATACCCGGCCGTTGTTGTTGATCGCGGCCGGCAGTGATTGGGGTTGCGGGTTGTCCTTTGCCCTTGGACGGCTGGGCCGGGTTCGCTCGAAGCAACTTCTCTTCAAGCGGCGCGCGGTCGAAGCGGCGAATAATCGCCTGCATCTCGTCAGCCGTGGGCGCTTCTACGAACGCGAATCCTTTGGATTCTTGCGTTTCGTGATTGCGAATGACTTTCACGGAATCTGCGACCAGATCGTCCGCTGTCAGCCATTGTTTAATGTCGTCGGCGGTTACCCAGGGGGGCAGATTACCAAGAAATACGGTAAAGCTCATTCAGTTGTTTTGTTTCTCCGTCAGGTTGGGGATTTGGCACTTCAAAAGGAGGGGTCCGATCTCTGCCAGAATGATCGTAGCAAAGCGCGCGCAATCTTCGCAAACTAAATTTGACTGAAGCGATAGCAAATGGTAGGGAAAGTCCATTTGCAAGCGAACTAGTTTTGAGTGGAAGACTAACGGGACCGAAGAACTTCTGAGCGTGCGTACCGTATAAGATGCACTGAAGGTCGCTGGGGATGCATGCCCCTAGAAACCGGATCCGGCGTATCGCATCGAAAAACCTGCGAGCAGTTACCTTTGACGGAAGGCTCGTCAAAAAAGAACCATATCAATCATTGGAACTATTTTTTGCTGTTGCCGCGATGCTTTGCTCGCGCTGGAGTGCTCGTGCGCGACGATGATCTCTAAAACCGAGACGGGGAAAGTGACGGGGCAATTTACGATTGATACGCTTTCACGCCGCCTACGGCACCTTCGCGACGTAGCAGGCCTTCCCCAGACACCGCGAGCCGTGTTGATTCTGATCTCGGTGGACGGCGTTCGCCGGACATATAACTCGCAGACGTTCGGGCGAAGTTCTGTTCGATAAAAGCTCGTTGAACCTCCTTGAGCGTTACACCAGCACGTCGCTAGTGGGAGCCGGGAGTCCCGGCTTGCGGGTGGCAGCTTCGTTTACGTCGCCGGTGACGTTTGGAAGTCTTCTGTCCCCGAGAATGCACCGGTGCTGGGGAGCGCTGAGGTCACGATCGAATTTTTCGTGCCCAATCGCGAATTGCCCGGCGAGACGCTCTCGTTTGTGTTGACGAGCGCGCCATAGGTAAGGGACTGGGCGGGGGCGAGAGTACGGAAGCGAAGTTCAGTTTTGGTGCTCTTCAACCTGCCTCCCGGCACCCGGCTGCTTACTTCTCGCTGAGGCCATTTTCATCCCTCGTTGTCGCCGGAGGCGGCGAGTGATTCACGCGAAATTGGAATATCGTTAACCACTTTCCTTCCCACTAGTTGAACTGTCCCAGGCAATTTGGGCACCCGCCATTTCCGAGCCCCCCTCCCTAGACTCAAGGCAGCAGAAATTCTTCTGTGATCCTTTCGGAGGTCAGCAATGTCGAACGGCCGCCTCGTGGCCTTTTTTATTTTTATCGCGGTGAGAGTTTTTGCCGCAGGACCGGCCCTGACAACAATTCAGGACACCCTTTATAAAGCCGATGGAACGCGCATGAATGCGACGGCGGTGATCACGTGGAACTCGTTTGAGTCCTCCGACACCTCCGCGATCGGCATGCAAACACTCACTACCCAGATCGTGAACGGCGCGCTGTATGTGCAACTGGTACCGAATACGACCGCCAATCCCAACTATGCCTATACGGTGACTTATTCATCGGACGGCATGATTCAATTTCAAGAGACCTGGATGGTTCCCCCCAGCACATCCCCTTTGCGGGTCCGCGATGTGCGTACAAGTTCAACCACCGTCGTACCGAGCTCAGGCGGCAGCGGCAATGTGAGCGGCGGGTCCAGCGGATCGGGCCCCATAGCCGAATCGTCCGTCACTGGGCTGCCGGCCGATCTCGCCGCGCGGCCACTCAAGGGACCGGCCTACGGCACCGGACGCGTCGCCCTGGTAGATGCGAACGGCGCCTTGGATACCGTGGTCGGGAACTACAATGATTGCGTCTACGTGAATGGCACCTCAGGTCCGTGTTTCGATCCCACTCAATTGCCCACGTACTCGGACGGGGAGACTCCCGCCGGCGTCGTGGACGGATCGAATGCCAACTTCCTGCTGGCGGGTACGCCCTCGCCGGTTCAATCGCTGATCCTTTTCCGAAATGGAATGGCGCAAAAGCAGGGTCTGGATTTCACGCTCAGCGGAGTGACGATGCAGTTCCCAACGACCGCCGTTCCTCAGCCCGGGGATACGTTGCTCGCCTGGTACCGGCTCGCTCCCACGGCAGGTATCGTCCAGTCGGGTAATTTAAGCTCACCGGGAGTCGGTTTCTCCACGCTTGGTCCGCAAGTGATCTGCAGCGCCCCGGGATCACAAACGGCGGCCGTTTCGCTGGCGGCTCTCGGCACCTGCACGATTCCCGCGAACTTCCTGAGCGCAGGGGATCGGGTCGAGATCCAGTTTCTGTTCTCGCATTCGGGATCTTCCTCGGGCTTCACTTATGCACTGGGTTGGGGTTCCACAACCCTTCTTCAGCGGGTGGGCGGCACGGCGGACTCCATAATCTCCGGCTTCGCAGAAGGGGCGGTGACCACCGGCGCAACGCTGTTTTCCGGCGCAAGTTTCGGCACCGTTCTTCCCAATCTGCTCCTTCTGGCGTCTGCTAATAGCTCGATAGCATCGCCAATCACGATCAGACTTTCGGGCGCGCTGAGCTCAGCCGGGACTGATTCGGTCAGTCTGGCGAACTTTACCGTGATCCGTTATCCGGCAATCACTAATCCGTAGCTCGGCGACGGGAGACTGGCGGGCGCGAGTGAACGGCTTGTAAAAACCGCTGTCGCTGGCGCCTGTCGGTCTCACGCTTACGGAAGGTAGGCTTTGAGGTCTGGAAAGAGACGGGCGTGAATGGCCGGGTCGGACAGGTTCGCTCCCGTAACCACGGCCGGATCTATGTTTTGAATCTTCTGGGGCGTTCCCCCGTTCAGCTTCTCGGTGGCCGCCAGGATGGAGTCATACCCCATGCGGAACGGATCCTGCACGATCAGGGAGTCGATCACCCCGCTCTTTAAACCTTCGAGCAATGCAGGACTGGAATCGAATCCCACCAATTTCACTGTGCTGTGCCGGCCGTTCAGAGCCTGCGCCGCGCCGACGGCGCTCGATTCGTTGGAGGCGAAGAGCGCGTCGAGGTCCGGGTACGCCGTCAGCATGTTCTCCGAAACCGCCAGCGACTGAGCGAAATCCGCGTTCCCATAGCGCTTGTCCATGATCTGTATGCCCGGCGCTCCGCTTCTGAATTGTGTCCTCGAATCCCTTTTCACGTGCCATCGTCGAAGCCGATCCGGCCTGCACGGCGACGATCGCCACCTTCGCCTTTACCCCCAGAATCTGATCATGCGCCGCGCCGCCAATCGCCCGGCGCGGTAGTTGTCGGTCGCGACTTGGGCGACGAAGTTCGGCGAGTCAACCGGCGAATCGAAAATGATCACCGGGATCCCTTGCCGCGAAGCGCGATTCACGACGCTGACCAAGCCGTCCGGTCGATCGGCGCCAGCGCGATCGCATCCAGGTGGCGATTGATCATCGAATCCATGATCTGCAGTTGGCCGTTGAAATCGGTCTCCGAGGCGGGGCCGTTCCAAATCAGCTTCATTTTCTTCTCCCGCGCGGCTTTCACCGCGCCGGCGTGCACGGATTGCCAGAAGATCTGCGCGCGGCCCTTCGGCACGATGCCGATTCGGCGTCACCGGCCGCGATTGCACGACATCGCAATCGCCGCAAAAAGAAGGAGAGCGGCCGCCCGCGCCGTAGGGCCGCCACGGCTCATCAGCCGCGCACGCTCGCAGCCGGAATTTTCCGAATCAGATCGCCCAGCTCCTGACGGGCCCTCCGCGCCGATGGTGAAAGCAATCCATCACTCGCGCCATGCGCCAGCGCATATTGACAGGCACTCGTCAGCCTTGGTCCGCAGACGTCCGGCTCCCAGAATCTTCATCCCGATCACGCCTTTCCCGACGCCTTCATCTGCTTCAATACGCCGAGCACTACTTCGGGATCGGCGTCCATCGCGACCCGCGCGGGGTTGATGCGGGCCAGATCCACCTCGACCCATTTGCTGGCCGCAGAGGTCTTGAGCGCTTCCAGAGTATGGCAAGAGGTTCCTTTGGTGTGGACGATGCCGCGCGCTTGCGCGTCGTCGATGACTTCCATCGCCCCCTTCTTCTCATCCGGCCACGTCGCGCATCCTGCATGTTGTGCAGCAGCAGGATGTCGATGTAGTCTGTGTTCAGCTCGCGCCGAAACCGATCGATTCGCGCCTTCATCTCCGGCTTCTGTGGAGGCGTGGTCTTCGTCAGGATGGTGACGTTCTCGCGGCTGAACGCTCTTCAAAGCCTCACGCAGATGCGGGTGGCTGCCATATTGATCCGCCGAATCCCAGAACGTCACGCCGTTGTCGTAGCCGAACTTGAACATGTCGGCCACGCCGGCAACGCCTAGCTTGCGGGTCTGATCGGAGCTGCCGTTGAAACCGTTGGTACCGGTGCCCATAGCCAACGGCTGCAGCTCACCTTGCGCGGCCCAAGATGGATGCGATCCGAAGCCTCTTTCTTTGCACCGTGTCTGCGAACAAGGAGTGGCCGAAATTCCGTGCAGCGCGACCGCGCCGGCCGCACCCCGTGTAGGAGGAACTCTCTGCGCTTCATGCGGTCTCCTTTTTTCCCGTCCTTCTCACTGGCTTCAGTCCGAACGAGTACAGGTGTTGTCGTAGGTGGTTACCAGCACGTGGCCGCTAGCAACGGCGATTCCGCTGAAATGAGTGAAGCTCCCAATGGCGTCCCCGCTCGAGAACAGCTCTTTGCCCGTCGCCGCATCGAACGCGTAAAGAACGGCGTGTCCGGTATGGAGGTCCGCTCGCTCTTTCGAGGAGTACAGCCCGCCGTTGTCCTTGGCCTGGCCGGTGAACTCGCCGTTGGACAGAGCGAACACCAGACCGTTCGCGACCACCGGGGGTTCGGGAACGTTCATGTCGCGCGAAGTCCACATGGAAGTTAACACCGGGCTGCCGTCCTTGTCTTCGACCTTGAAGGCCATGATGGAACCGTGAGGCGCGTCGCCGTTCTTCATGGCGAACGGGGGAGCCTGACTCGGCGACGGGTCCTAACGCGGGCGCATAAAGCCAACGCGCGCCGCCTGGGTCCTGCCAACTCGCGAAGGCCCCCCAGAATCCGTGTCCGGAGAAGTCGCATTCCTTCATTTGCGTACAGCGGACTTCGAAATAGGGGCGTCCGGTGGTCGTCGCCCCCGAGCTTCTGCGCCATCCAGCAGGTAGATGACGCCCTCTTTACCCGCCGCGGCGACTAGTTCCTTGTTCTTGTAATTGAAGACGACCGGGCGTCATGTTCCCCATATCCAGATCCTTGCGGGTAATGAAGTTGGGTTGGCCGGCGTGTAGTAGTCCACGATCTTGTTGGTTTCGAGAGAGACGCCGATCACGGTATCGGGGAAATTCCCCTTCTCCATGTCATACTCCTTGCCGTCGCCGGTTTCGGCGAAGGCGCGGTCTTTGCCGATAGCGACGCCCGCCGCGTCCCCAGGATCCGGCGCCATGCGCGGTGGTTGCGGCGGTGAAGGTGACCTTACGGTCGGGGGTGCGGAAGTCCATCGACCAGATGCCGGCGCGCACACCGTTGCAGTCTTGAGAGGTGGTGGTGTAGATCACGCCGTCATGGACGTTCAAGCTCCACGGCTTGGCGTAGGGCGGGGTGAACTGAGTCGGCGGGAACTTGTCTTCGCCATCGTTGACGTTCAAACGAGTGCAGCTTGCCGTCGCTCGCCAGGGCGAACACGGTGTTATTGGGGAGGTGTTTGTCTTCCCAGTGATTCACGGCCGGAGTGGCGTTCTGCGCGTTGGGACACAGCCAGAACGGGTTCTTCGGCATCTTGCGTCGTGTCCGCTTGGAAGTGCCTTCTTCCAGACCAGCTTGCCGGTATCCGCGTCGATGGCGAAGAGCGTGTCGGAAGCATCCGGCCACGATGACGTACTCTTTGAACCCGTGCGGCGTCAGCACGCCTTCCATCACCACCGGGGCGGTGAGGGCGTTGAGTTCGAGGCTCGTGTTGTCGACCTTGAGCTTCCATTCCAACGCCATGTTCTTGACGTTCGTTGTGTTGAAGGTATCTTCGGCGCGGTTCCAGCCGTCACGCCGGGGACCACCGCCAAAGCTCGGCCAATCGGCCCGAATCAGAAGAGCACCCGCCGACAGCGCGAGTAGGACAGCACCCGTTTTCGTAATGGACATCAATCAGTCGAATTCTATAACAGTGGTCAGCGATTGGCTTCGATGGTCTCGGCAACCTGCTCCCACTCGGTCATGAGGTTGTCGAGATCGTGACGGCGCGCGTTGAGGAGATCGTTCACTTCGATGGTGTGCTCGACGCTCTTGTAGTCGGAGAGCGCACGTTCGTACTCGGCGATCTCGACTTCAAGGCGGGTGACCTCGTCTTCGATGGCGCGGCGGCGATCCTCCATCTGGCGGAGCTTAATGGGGTTGAGACGGACGGCTTTGGCCGCGGCTTCGGGGACGAGGGGCGTGAACGCTTCGGACGCCTTCTCGGAAGGCGGTGCGGCGGCGATGGGCGGCGCGTGACCGTTGCGGCTCAGGACGAACTCCCGGAACGATCCGGGGAACACGTGCACTTCCCCGCCCGCGACTTCGATCACGCGCGTGGCGAGGTTCTCGAGGAAGTAGCGGTCGTGGGAGACGAAGACCAGCGTGCCGGTGAACTTCTGGAGCGCTTCAAGCAGGACATCCTTGGCGCGCATATCCAGGTGATTGGTCGGCTCGTCCAGCAGAAGGAAGTTGCTCGGGTTCATGAGCATCTTGGCGAGCGCGTAGCGGTTGCGCTCACCGCCCGAGAGCACGCCGATCTGCTTGAAGACGTCGTCCTCGGAGAACAGGAAAGAGCCGAGGATGGTACGCAGCTCGGTCTGGCTGGCGCGCGGCGCGACTTCAGCCAGATCGTCGAGCATGCGGGCTTCGGGGTTCAGCTCCTTGTACTGATCCTGGGCGAAGTAGTCCGCCTGGACGTTGTGGCCGAGCGTGAACTCGCCGGCGGAGACCGGCTCGGCGCCGGCGAGGATCTTGATCATGGTGGACTTGCCCGGCGCCGTTCACGCCGGAGAGGACGATGCGTTCCCCGCGCTCGATGAGGAACGAAGCTCCGCTGAAGACGTGCTTGGGGCCGTAGTCTTTCGAGACGCCGCGCAGTTCAGCCACGATGCGGCCGCTTGGCTTGGGCTGGGGAAAGGAGAAGTGGATGGTCTTCTCGTCGGGCGGGATCTCGATGCGCTCGATACGTTCGAGCTCCTTGATGCGGCTTTGCACCTGCTTGGCCTTGGTGGCCTGAGCGCGGAAGCGGTTGATGAACGCCTCGAGCTGCTCGATCTTCTCCATGCTGGTTCTTGTAGGCGGCTTCGAGCTGGGTGCGACGCTCGACGCGGAGGGTCTCGTACTTCGAGTAGTTGCCCGCGTAGAAGTGGACGCGCTTGTTCCAGACCTCGGCGATGCGGTTCACGGTCTGGTCGAGGAAGTAGCGGTCGTGGGAGATGAGCACGAAGGCGTGGGGGTACTCCGACAGGTAGCTCTCGAGCCAGTCGCGCGCTTCGAGGTCGAGGTGGTTGGTGGGCTCGTCGAGCAGGAGCAGGTTGGGCTTCTCGAGCAGGAGCTTGGCGAGGGCGATGCGCATTTGCCAGCCGCCGGAGAACTCTTCAGTGCGCCGCTTCCAGTCGTCGCGGGAGAAGCCGAGGCCGGTCAGGACGGTTCCGACGTGAGCCTCGATCGTGTAGCCGTCGCGGGCGTGGAACTCCGACTGGGACTGATGGAAGCGCTCGGCCACCTGCCGGTACTCGGGGCTGTCGTGCGGGAGTTCCGCCATGCGGCGGGTTAGCTGCTCCTGCTCGTCCTCAAGAGCGCGGACGTCGTCGAAGACGGACATGCACTCGGCGAACACGCTGCGGCCGGAGAGCGAGAGACCGTCCTGCGGAAGGTAGCCCGCGGTGATGCCCTTGCTGAACGCGATGCTGCCGTAATCCAGGCCGTCGATGCCGGCGAGGGTCTTGAGCAGGGTCGATTTGCCGGTGCCGTTGGCGCCCACGATACCGACGCGCTCGCGCGGGGTGATGAGCCAGTCCAACTCTTCGAACAGGATCTTCGGGCCGAAGCGGCGTCCGGCGCCGGTGAGTTGAATCATCGGGAGGTTACTCCCAGTTTAGAGGGTTCAGCGGAACTGGGACAGGAACTGGCCGACGGCCTTCCAGTTCTCGTCCGCGCCTTGGGGATCCTTGTCGGCGCGGAGGGTAGACGATCCGTGGACGCCGCCGATTCCGGGCTCGAACTGGGTCTTGTTCTTGGAGGCGACGGCGGTGAAGATGGCCTTGGCGGCGGCGACCTCTTTGGCGTCTTTGGCGGAGTCGATGAAGACCGGGCAGTTGACCTTAGCGGCAGCGGTCTGCACGGTATCGGCGCCGTCGAGGTACTCGCCGGGGGAGAACGCCATGACGGCCTTGACCTCCTCCGGGTGGGCGGCGGCGACAAGGAACACCAGGGAAGCGGAGTAGCTGCTGCCCCATAGGATGACGCCACCGGTGTCTCCGTGCCGGTTGGTCCATTCGACGGCGGCTTCGAGGTCCTTCAACGCGTCTATATACGAAGGCTTGCCCTTGGCCTCTTTGGCGGTGCGGTTACGGCCGTACATGCTGCCGCCCGAGCGCTGGTCGATGGCGAGGCAACTGAAGCCCATGCCGAGGAGCCGAGGGACGATCGGGTTGTACTCGGCGTGGCTCGATCCGGCCTGGTGGAACAACAGGATGACCGGCTTGTTCTGGTCTCCGGGCGAGTACTCGCCGTATACGGTGACGCCGTCCGAGGCGCGGAAGCTGACCGGTTGAGCGGCGAAGAGCGCCGGGCACAGGGCGGCGCAGAGGAGGAGCGCTCTCATGCCTCTACTCTCGCATCCTCCCCTCCCGCATCTTCCACAGGAACTGGCGGAGGATGCCGAGGACGAGACGGGCATCGCGCTGTTCAAGGCAGATGCGGCGGAGGAAGCGGCGCACCTTCTGCTCGGTGGAGGTGGCGATGATGCGGTTGGTGTAGCCGCTGGCTTCGAGGGACTCGAGGAGCATGCGGGTGAGCTGCTCAGCATCGGCACCGCTGACCGGGCGGCGCATGACGGCGTCGGGCGCTGCAGGGGCGGTGCGTACGAGTTCGTACAGGCAGACCGCGACCGACTGGCCGAGGTTCATGGACGGGGTCTCGGGGACGGTCGGGATGCGGATCAGGCTATGGCAGAAGCTCATGTCCTCATTGGAGAGGCCGAACTTCTCGGAGCCGAACAGCAGCGCGGCGGGGCCGGCGATCCATGTGGGCGCGGAGAGCAGGGGCGGCGGTCTCCAGGGACTCGATGGGGTGCTGGAGCTCGCGGTTGCCGATGGAGGTGGTGCCGACGACGAGGGACGCAATCGTCGAGCGCCTCGGCGAGGTTGTCGTAAACCCGGGCGGACTGGAGAACGGGCGCGCCGCCGACCGCGCTGACGGCTTCGCGGAAAGCCTTCTCGTAGGGGTTGACGACGCGGAGATCGGTGAACCCGAAGTTGCTCATGGCGCGCGCGGCCGCGCCGATATTCAAGGGGTTGCGCGGGGAGACGAGGACGACGGCAAGGCTCATCCGCGCCAGAGGAGCTTGCCGACGAGGAAGCCGGCGCCGAGGAGGAAGCCAAGGAGGGCCTGGTACTCGCGGTTCCGGACGTAGAGGGCGGGCTGAAACGGCGGTCGCCCCCGGCGGGTGTAAGCGGGGCCAGAGGACGGGAACCCGGCGCGGCGAACTCGTCATAGGCCGGGAAGAGCTCGCGGAGATGCTGCTCCTCGAGCTCGATCACGGGCAGATAAACCAGAAGGAACACCGCGGCGAAGACTGCCGCGAGCACGATGCTGCGTCCGGCGAGAACGAGGCCGCAGGCCACCAGCAGCGTGCCGATGTAGAGCGGGATTGCGCGTGTGGGCGTAGGGTCCGGATTGGGCGAGTTGCGGTTCTTGGCGAGGTGTCCGGCGGCCCAGCCGCGCAGCAAGAGGCCGAGCATCGAGACCGGGAAGCCGATCAGGAGCGAACGGCGCGTGGGGTGCGACAGCCAGGCGAACAACGCAACGAGCAGGAAGCCGGAGGGGACGCGCATGCGGGCAACCTGATCCGCATAGGGCTTCGGAAACCAGTAACGGCGCATCAGGGGAGAGACGACAGGACTGGCGCGAGGGCGTCGCACAACCTGGGCGGGAGAGACGTCGCGCATGCTTTGATCGACCACGGAGCCGCGGGTGTAGTCGCCGCGCTGGCGGACCTCGACGGAGGCGCGGGCGCTGGTAAGGACCTGCATGGAGCCGCCATAAGGGCCGTTGCGCTGGGGATCGGTGGGGCCGAAGATGGCCACGCCGGGCTTGGCCAGAGCGGCGGCAAGGTGCATGGGCCCGCTATCGACGCCGATGATCGCGGAGGCGCGGCGCGTGGCATAGATCAGGCCGGCGATGCCGCTGAGATTGACGCACACGCCGGGGACCTGCTGCAGAGCTTCACGGTCCGAGGGCGGGCCGTTGAGCACCAGCGGGAGATTCCAGCGCTCTTCGAGTCAGGCGAGAGGTTTCGGCGAAGTACTCGAGCGGCCATTGCTTGCTCTTCCAGCCGGCGAACGGGCTAGCGAGAACGAATGGCCCATCGGGCAGGTCGCCTTCGGGGACGCCCTGGGGCAGCGGGAAGGAGCGCAGCAGATTGACGGCTCCGGCAGCGGCGGCGATCTCGAGGTGCCGGTCCACCACATGGGCGGCGGCGCTTGAGACGCGGTTGGAATAGAACCACGCGGCCATCGTCTCCCGCACCAGTTTGCGGTCGTAGCCGATGATGCCGTTCGGGCCGGGCGAGCGAGGCGGTGAGAGCGGACTTGAAGAGGCCCTGCAAGTCCATGGCGATGGAGAAGCGCTGCTCGCGCAGTTCGCGCAGGGTGCGAAGCCAGGTGCGGGGATGGCGGCGGTCGAGACAGATGACGCGATCGATGAACGAGTTCTGCTGCAGCAGCGGCGCCCAGGTGTTCTCGACCACCCAGGTGAGCGGGCGCGGAGGGGAAGCTGTGTTTGAGCGACGCGGCGGCGGGGAGCGCATGGAGGATGTCTCCCATGGCGCCGAGCCGGACGACCAGAATGCCGGAGCTAATGAGCCTGCCTCCCGGTCGCGTTCGCCAGCGTGCCGTTCGAAGACATGCTCGATGAGTCGCTCCGTGCTTGCGGCGTGGGCACTTCCTGCGCGGATCCACTCAGCGGGCTGCAACCGTTCGACCAGCCCCGGCCGGGTCGCTGTCCGACGAAATCACGTAGTCTATCACCCGCAGGGCGGCGGCGAGTTCGGCACGCGCTCCGAGGACGTTACGGGGCGCGGCGGATCGAGCACGAGCGCGAACAGGGCGATGCCGGGCGCCAGCGAGCTGTTCGACAGCGCGCACGATGGCAGGCTGCAGGATGTCGAAGTAGCCGGAGACGATGCGGAGGCGGCGGCCTCGGCGCGGAGGGCGGCGGCGAGTTCGACGGCGCGGTCTGAGGGTCAGAATCTTGCGGCGGGTGTCCATTAGGTGTGGTCAGTGTCGCGATCCGATGGAGAGGAGTTCGTCGGCGGCGGCGACGACGCGCGACGACGGAGACGCCGGTCATGCAGCGGTGGTCGATGGGGCACTCGCGCAGCAGGCATGGGCTGCAGGAGACGGGTTCGCGCACGATGCGGGACAGCGGTCCGGTGGGCCCGGTGGTGATGGGGTTGGTGGCGCCGAAGACGGTGACGGTGGGGACGCCCAGTGCGGAGGCGATGTGCATGGCGCCGGAGTCGTTGGTGAGGAAGAGCAGCACGCGGCGGCGGCCTCGATGAAGCCGCGCAGGGTCGTCTCACCGGCGAGGTTGTAAACGGGGACGCCGGGGATGGCGCGGGCGATAGCGCCGGCGATCTCCGTCGCAGAGCGCGCGTTCGGACGGCGGAGCCGAAGAGGCAGACGGAGGCCCGTGTTCGCGCGGCCAGTCGCGCGGCGGCCTCGGCGAAGCGTTCGGGGAGCCAGCGTTTGGCCGTGCCGTAGGCCGCGCCGGGGCTGACGCCGATCACCGGGACGCAGATCCCGCGCTCCTTGAAGGCGCGTTTGCCGGCGGCAGCGGAAGCCGGCGATCCTTCCAGGCGGATGGCGCCGCTCTCCGGAAGGGCCATCAACCCGGCGCGGCGCAGGAGTTCGAGGTAATAGAAGCGCTCGTGCGCGGGGATCTCGCCGGGCGCGGGCACGGGAATCGGCTTGGGAGAGCAGCCACCCGCGGCCATCGCGGTTATAGCCGATGACCTGACGAGCGCCGGCGAGGCGCGCGACGAGCAGCGGCTTCGAAGGCGTTCTGGAGCAGGATGGCGCAATCGAAGCGTTCCGCGCGGAGGCGCACGGGCGGCGTTCCACTTGGCGGCGAGGTCATGGAAGCCGGACGCGGCGGTGTAGGGGATGACGCGATCAACGGGCTCAAAGGCATAGAGATCGGCCACCCAGGGCCGCGCCAGGACGGCGATGTGCGCATCCGGAAAGCGGTCGCGGACGGCGCGAAGGGCGGGCAGGGACATGACCGCGTCGCCGATCCAATTCGTCGCCCGGATCAGGATTTCGCCGAGGATCGTTCATTGCTGGTTTTGGAGAGCGCTCGAGGAGTTTGGAAGCGAAGACGGTGTTGCCGGAGAGGCGTTCCGGCGCAGGCGCGGGGCGCGGCGGGAGCAGCAACCGCGGGAACGGACGGCGTTGCGGCGACTGGCGACGTAGCGGGCACGGGCGGGGTCGACAGGCGCCGGGCCGTCGAGAAACCGATCCTTCTTCAGAACGGCGCGCTCAAGCGGATTGCTGTACGCGGTGAAGACGCCGTCGATTGCGATCGTTTTCCACCAGTGGCGCGCATGCATTCCATCTTGGAATCCAGATCGTCGAGGTAGTGGAACAGCATCGCCTCGGCAAACAGCGGCACTTTGGGAGAGCCGAACTCCAGATGGCCGTGATGGCTCAGCACGATGTGTTCGATCAGGGTGCGGATGCCGTCGGGGAAGCCGGGCAGCTTGCAGACGCTTGTCGCCGATCATGCGGAACGCCATGGGGATGTGGCCCAGCAGTTGGCCGTCGCTGCTATAGCCGAAGCCGCGGTCGTAAGTGAGTTCGTAGATCTTGCCGACATCGTGCAGCACCGCGCCGGCGATCAGCAAATCCACATCGATGTGCGGATACTGGCGGCGACGGCGCGGCTCAGGTTGCAGAGCGAGAGCACATGTTCCAGCAGCCCGCCGAGGTAGGCGTGGTGGATGCTTTTGGCGGCGGGAGCGCGGCGATAGCGGACGGCGATTTCGGGATCGTCCAGAAACGATTCGGAGCAGCGCCCGGATATGGGGGTTGCGCACGCCGTCGACGATGCCGTCGAGCTCGCGCCACATCTCTTCGGGGTCGCGTGTCGGAACACGGGAAGTAGTCGCCGAAATCGACCTCGCCGTCTTCCACTTCGGCGGATCTTGTGGATGGTGAGCTGGGGGCGGTTCTGGTGGAGTTGCACGAGGCCTTTGACCTTGACGAAATCGTCGCGATCGAAGGCGTCCAGCACTTCGGCGACGTTGTCCCACATCTTGGCGTCGATGCGGCCGGACTTATCGGCGAGCAGCAGCGAAAGATAAGGCTCGCCGGTTTTCTTCTCGCGGACCTCTTTGGACTGCACGAGAAAGGAATTGGTGATGGTCTGATTGGGTTCAAGCTGATTTACGTACGACGGCTTCATTGAGTGGGCGGGCGGTCGAAGCGGGGGTCGACGAGCTGAACTGACTGGTAGCTGGAACTGCCGGACGCGGAGCCGGGCGGCGGCCGGGCGTGGGCGCCGGGCATCTTCGGCGCCGGAGCCGGGATCGGAGGAGCTCACCGTGGGAGGATCCGCGCGGGATCACGCCCAGGATGCGCTTGCGCTTGCGCGCCGCCACCTCTTCCTTTGTCGTGGTCTCCGGCTTCAGCGTGGCGGGATCTTTCCAGGCTGGTGTCTTTGCCGGGTGCGGCGCCGCTATCGACATAGCCGCCGCGGATCTCGATAAACGCATCCTTACGAAGCTCAGTCAGATACTTGCGGATCTCCGGCTGCATCTTAGGCGCATAGAGCTTTTCCATGATTTCGTTCTGGACGTCGGCAAAGGAGGCCTGACCGGCTTCGTACCGGTCTTCGACCTTAAGGATTACGAAGCCATCGGGGGTACGGATAGGTTCGGTCACGTAGCCGCGATTGGCTTTGAAGACGATCTCCTCGATCTCTTTCCGGAGGTCACCGCGTTTGAAGGAGCCGAGTTGGCCATCCTGCTGAGCGGTAGGAGCATCGGAGTAGGAGCGGGCAAGGTCACCGAATTTCTCGGAGCCCTTGCGGGCGCGGGCGGAGATGTCCTTAGCCTTCTTCTCGGCGAGCGGCCACATCGGCTTCAGAGTTGCTTTTGGGCTTGATCAGGATTTCGCGCAGAAAGACCTGTTCCTGGCGGACGAATTCGCTTTTGTGCTTCTCGTAGTAGTCCTTCAGCTCGGCCTGCGGCATCTGTATCTTATAGGCGACTTCCTGGCTGATGACGCGCTGGGTGAGGATCATGTTCTTCGTCTGGTTCTTGAAGTCCTCGAAGCTGACGCCAGCCTGTTCCTGCACCCACTTGTGAAACTCTTCGGGATCGAGTTTCTTGCTTTCGGCCTGGAGTTGGGCGATTTCCTTGGTGACTTCGGGATCGACGTTGATGTTGAGATCTTTAGCGCGCTGGACGAGGAGCAACTGATCGATCTGATCACGGAGGGCGTCGGCCTGCTTTTCCTTTACGGCGGTCTCCAGGCGGGAGGCGTTGGCGGGATCTTTACTGAGTTCGGCCGTGATCAACTCGCGCTGGTGTTCGAGTTCAGTCTGCGTGATGATTTCGCCGTTAACTTTGGCGACGATCATTTCGACGACGCGTACGTCGGCCGAGGGCGCTGGCGGGGGAACGGACGGATTCGCGGCAGGAAGCAGGGCGGGGCTCAGACAGGCGGACAAAATGCCTGCCGGCAGCAAAAACTTCGGATGCATGAGCCTAATTATCCCATGTATGGACGACTTCCAATACGGAGCGGAAGCGGCCCAGGTGAGTGGGTGCGGCACAGTTCGGTCGCGGACGGCGGCGTTCACCGGCCGCGGGTTGTTCCGGGGACGTTTAGCGCGGCGGAAGACACCGGTGCGGCGGGGTTGGGGGAGGCTGCCGGCGCCGCGTGCGGAACAAAGCCACCGGGCCGGCGGAGGGAGAATTCGCTCGCGGCCTTGGCTTTCTGTTCTTCGATCTGCTTGACGCGGAACTGCATCAGGCGGGTGAGCATGCCTTCGAGCGAGTCCTTCTCCTTGAGCAGCGCATTTTCGTGGCGGCGGAATTGGGAAAAATGGCGGGCGTTGGCGCGCCAAGCGGCGGCTTCGGCTAGTCCACGGCGGACTTCAAGATCTTCTTCATCGGCGAAGGTCGCGAGATTTTCGCGGATGCCGAGGGAGAGGAGATTGGTTTCGGCTTTGCGGATGCGGTCGAGACGCCACTCACATTCCTGCAGTTCGGCGAGCAGCTTGTTTTCGAGTTCGGTGTCGGGACGCCAGACGCGGCGGAGCGATTCGCCGAGCTCGATGAACTTTTCTTTGTCCTCGTGGGGAAGCAGGACGGCCTTGGCACAGACGCCGTGCTTCAAGGCGTTGAAGCGGACTTTCTCTTTGCCGGCATCGGTGACAGGGCCGGTGGAGTGCTGGGCGTTGGCAAGGTTGGTGGCGGCGCGATTCGTGTTGGTCGGGGGTGTCATGTGTTTGAAGTCTCTTTCTGGCTCCAAACTACAGGACGGATTCGGGGACGGGCTGGGGTGCGGGATGTAAGTAGCTGATTTCAAGGTCAAATGTTTTTGAATTTTGTGAACTGGAGTAACAGGTCACTCACTTGACGCCTTTTTCGACGGTTTTGTGCGCGCGGGTTTGCTGCGAGCACGAAATTTCGAATTCCCCCTGTTGGAAGTGTCCGGTGCCTCAGATCGCGTTTACGTCACACAACGAGAGCCGACCTTGCGCAAATAGGCTGATATCGCTCCTTATTTGATATGCGGAACTATTTGAAATGCGGAACTCCGTTAAGGAGTTGTCCAGATGTGCCGGCGCTCAATCCGCGCGACTCGAGAACAACACCATTTGTAGGGCAGGTTGCCGAATATGTCTCGGACGCCAGGTATCGTTTCCACTCGTTAGGCGTCATCACCTGACGAGGCAAACGAGTGCAAAGTTCCCGTGCTAAGTCTTCGGTTTTCCAGGGTTCTAGCAGGATTGAGTCGCCGGTCACAACAATAATGAATTTCTCATCAACTGCGAATTGGACAAACCGCAGTGCGCTGTGAAAACCCAGTTGGGAAACTTCGCTCCCCGTGAGTACATCCCAGACCCGAACTAAACGATCCCTACTACAAGTAGCAATCCATCTCCTGCTCGGGCTGATAGCGACGCAATCCACCGCCGTTCCGTGATTAAACTCGACGACTGCTCTTCCCGTTTTTGTTTCCCAGATCTGGGCTAAGCCGCTTTCGCCACCAGTGGCGATCCACTTTGCGTCGCGACTAATTGTTACAGACTTTACCACGCCTTGGTGCCGAACGACAGACTGTTCACCTCCGTCGGCCATACGCCACACGTGAGTTTTTTCGCCCCCTCCGGTAACGATCCACTGTTCGTCCAGACTGAGAACCATGGCATCCACAGCGCCCGCGTTGAGATGAAATTTTTCTTTCTGGGCCAGAGTGTCCCAAACAGTTATTAGTGAGCCTTTGGAGCCAACGAGAGTTCGCCCGGCCCGGCCTACAACAACGTGGTCCAAACGACTTGCGAAAAGCGTTCGTGATACGCCGGTCGCCAAATTCCAAAGACGAACCGTAGAAACACCTGAATCGCCTGAGTCGATGTTGACCATAGGGTCGAAATCATCTACGGTGGTTAGGTACTTGCCTTCAGGACTCACTCCGATTGCCGTTGGATGTGGGGTCTTTACTTCATACATCTGCGCTGGATCTGACATACTCCACACTCTGACGTTATCTTCCCCGGTTGCACCCACCCAAGCACTCTCTGCGCTGACGCTGGTAGAGAATACATAACCTTGGAGGTCAAGGTGAATGCGCTCCCGACCACGGTCCGTCTTCCACACCCTAGCTGTCGAATCTCGACTCGCAGTGACGAGTAAGCTACCGCCTTGACTTAGAGCAAATGAATTAATACGATCGCTGTGCTGCAAACGGGATTTTTCCTCGCCTGTAGATGTGTCCCAGAGGTGAATGGAGTTATCTTGACAGTTAACGGCCAGCCATGTTCCATCTGGGCTAAACTTTAACTGTCCAACTATATCCTCGTGTCGAAACTGTCTAACCTGTTTCCAGTTTTTAGTAACCCACAGGCCCACTGACCCGTCCATGCTTCCTACTGCGAGATAATTGCCATCCTGACTGAATGCTAACCCCGTGACAACACTCAAGTTGTCTAGATGGGTTATTTCTTTACCCGTATCAGAGGCGAACACTTTGACGGGCCCTCCCGAACCGCCTGCCGCAATCCACCTAGAACAATTGTCTAACGCAAATTTGTAGAATTCGTTTTGCCTACCAACGCCAAATTTTTCTTGCCCCGTATCTGATTCCCATACGCTAATGCTATTAGCGCTGTCTGGACTGAGAGTGACGAACCAATGGCCGTCGGCGCTGAAAGCTACCTGCTTGACATCCACGGGACCGTCATTTGGCCTACCACCTGAGACTTGCCGTTCTAGAGGACGAAGCGTAGTAATGATAGTTGCTGAAGGAAAGTTGTAAATCTGCGCCGAACGCCTAAATGACACCAACACCTGGGTGCAATCAGGGCTAATCGTTATTGACACAGCGCTTTCGGGCACTAGCAGAGATCGATGTTCGATTCCCGTTGAAAAGTCAACGATTCTCAGGCTCTTATCAGCGCTAGCAGTGACAAGCCACCTTCCATCAGGGCTAACAGCGAGTTTAGTGATATATTTTGCTTCATCGAACGAATAACGAAGCGAGCCCGTGGCTGCGTTCCATACGCTTGCTGTGCGATTACTTGCCGTCGCAATCCATTTGCCGTCTGGGCTAATTGCAACATCTGAAACCGCCCATTTATGCTTCAATTCTGGTCCCGCATGACCGGTCAGGGATAGTGCAGACGCGAGAATGCGATTATTGTCTATTATCCGAAAGTGACGCGTTGACTCGATGCTTAAGAGGGATCCTAAAGTAAGTTGGCCGGGTCTGGTGTACAGGTATTCTGCTTGAGCACTCAATTGCCGGGTCAGGGCTAACTTTTTTTCTTCCTCGGCGCGCCTTCGTTGGCTTTCCGCAGCGGTCCATTGCTTAATGGCCGTCTTCCCTGCAGCCTCGGCGATATCGCCCCGCAGCCCGGCCATAACTGCATCAAAGTTCGCCTTGATACTCACCAAGTTCTCGCGGCCGAGGTTCTGGACAATGCTATTCTGCCCTTTAAGTGCCCACCATCCTGCCAAACACGATGCCAAAAACAGCAGCCCTAGCACGGCGGCAGCACCGATTGTGATCCGTAAAGCTTTCTTTTGCTCTTTAAGAGAGCGACTGACCAGAACCGCCTTCTCAACCCCTTGAAGAGTTGCAGCGATTGTGGCAATCGCATCTTGATATTTTTCTTGTGGGAGTGATCTTAATTCGTCAGCGTTAGCCCAACGGCAGTCGCAATAAAGCGGTTCGGAAATATAGCGTCCCTTGAGCGTCTGGGGGAGTGCAGTTGTTGTACCCCAATCAAAGTCATTCGTACTGTCATCCCACTCAATCTGGCCGCCAGTTACAATCAGAAGGAGCGAATCAAGGGAGCGGAACTCTAGCCAAAACTCAAGCTCCCTTCGAACCCATTTCGAGCCTGCTGCTTCGGGAGAAGCAAGCAGTAGAAAGAACTCTGAAGAACGAAGCGCGTTTTCAATATCTGGCCAGAGGTGGGGCGACAGCGTCAGGTTTGTATCGTCCCGAAAAACCTGAATAGTCCGTCGGCGAAGCAGCGATCGATTGAATGTTTCCACAGCATGTTGAAGGGCCGGTGCAAACCGTTGGTCCCCTGCATGGCTGTACGAAATAAATCCTTTGTATTTTAAGTTCGTCGAGCCCCGTGGCGGGGAGAGCGAATCGAGGCTCATGGCTGTGTATTGTTATCCAGATCGTCTGAAACATCAAGCGATTTTTTGGATTCCAGCGCTGAGTCCCGTTTGTGCTGGTCCCTTTAACGAGACTGTTTGGGGAACGGCTCGGCGAAGTTGCGTTCGGTCATGTCGTGCGGGTCGGTGGAGAGGGAATGGTCGCGCCATAGCCACCGCATCATCTCGGGCAGTACCTCGCCACCCATCTTCTGACCGTGCTTGTTCATGCCCCACGCGTAGTTCACGTCGTAGCCTTTCGCAGTAAGTGCTTTCATCAAGCGGACGTTCTGATAGAACCAGTCGCGCGTTTGATCGTAAGTGCCATCGGGTTTGAGGGAGCGGTTATCGTTGCGGCCGTCCTGGAGAAAGATGCGGATCGGCTTCCGGTCGGATTTGGCGACGATGTCGGCATAGGCGTGACCGCCGCGGATGTTGGTGAAGCTGCCGATCATGCTGAGCACCTTATGAAACTGATCGGGGCGCTCCCAGGCGACGGTGAAGGCCGCGATCGCGCCGGAGCTTGCGCCGCCGATGGCGTGGTTGTCGGGATTGCGGGAAAGGTTGTAGTCCTTATAGAGCGCGGGCAGCAGTTCGTCGACGATCACGCGGGCGTAACGGTCGTCAAGAGTGTTGTATTCGGTGGGCCGGTTAGTGGTCTTGTCGCCCCACTCCTTGGGGTTGGGCTCGGGCTGCTCGGGAGTACGGCCGGGGTTGATGAAGACCGCTATCATGATCGGGATTTCATGGCGGTAGATGAGGTTATCGAGCACGTTAGGCGCGCGGAGGTCGCCGTCGGGATTCTTGAAGGCCTGGCCGTCGTTGAAGATCATCAGGCTGGCCGGGATCGACGGGTTGTACTGGGAGGGCACGTAAACCCAGTAAGTGTGGGAGGTGCCTGGATAGGCGTTGCTGGGCAGGGTGAAGGGGCCGCGGACTTCGCCTTTGGGGACGCCGTCTTCCGGCATGGAGTCGGGTCCGAGGTGGTAGTGGATGTCGGGATTGGGGATCTCCGACGGGGATTGGGCAGCGACGCGGCCGGCTAGGGTGAGCGCGAGGGAGAAGCATCCGAGTGTGTATCTCAAAGTCATGAATCGATCCGCTGACAGGTTTAACACACGAGCCGACGAGGGCGGCGAAACATGGGATAATTCGCGCCGAAGGGATTCGTGAATGGACTCTTGTCGAAAGATCGGTTTGATTTTGCTGGTGCTGGCGGCGGCGCCGTTTACCGCGAGGGGAGACGCCGAGACGGATGCGCTACGTGCAGCGGATGCGGCGTGGGAGAAGACGTTTCGCGCGCATGACGCAGCGGCGGCGATGGCGTATTGCACGGATAACATGGCGCTGCTCGCGCCTAACACGCCGATGCTGTCCGGCAAGGAAGCGGTGGGTGGAATGTTGAGCTCGCTATTCGCGGTTCCGGGCTTGAGGATGAGCTGGACGCTGGCGACGGCGCAGGTGGCGAAGTCCGGAGAGCTGGGTTACACGCGCGGGACCTATCAGATGACGTTCAACGGGACGGACGGGAATCCTGTGGAGGATCACGGCAAGTACCTTACGGTGTGGCGAAAAGAAGGCGGCCAATGGAAGGTGCAGTTGGATATGACGAATACGGACCGGCCGCTTGCGGGGCAGCAGTAGAAGACTTAGCGGGAGTTGGTCAGGAACTTATAGACGTAGTTTTCGTCAGTCTATCTTGGCGTCGGGGTAACTCTCGACGTATTCCTCGCCGTTACTGCCGTAGTAAGCCACAGTACGCGCCAAGAGATCTACATCATAGCGGACCACGCCGGCGTGCCAGGAGGCGGCCAGGAATTCAGGAAACGTATTCTCACCCGCCTGGTCGCGCCGCAGCGCACGAATTAGCGCTTCGCGGTCGAAGGCGGGCACATCGGTCATCCCGGAGATGAGAGATGGGCTTTGGGTTACAACCGGCCCCTCCGTCGTTAAGTACAGACTTTGGCAGGCGGGCAGGGTCCAGATATTGCGGGTTACGCCGGCGCGGCGAAGAGTTTCGGCGAGGTAGGGGAAGCCAGCGACGGCGGGACGGCCCGCGATGGCCCGTTCCTGGGCACTTTGAAGATTTGAGATGGCTTGGCTCATAGGCGGATTCATTCCGATTCAATATGACAGCATGCTGTCACCTTCGATTGTGCAATTATGACAGCATGCTGTCAAGGCTTAAGAGCAGAAAAGGGGCTGAGTTGGCGGCGCTGCTGGTCGCCGACGTTTTCCAGCTAGCCGGCGCGTTCCGGCGATTGGGGGACGGAATTGCAGCGAAGGTGGGGCAGACGCAGGCGCGGTGGCAGGTGTTGAGCGTGGCTTCGGGCGGCCCGCAGACCGTGGCACAGATGGCGCGGCGACTGGGCTACGCGCGGCAGAGTGTGCAGCGCACCACGGATCAGCTGATTAACGACGGCTTGGCGCGGTACGTCAAGAATCCGAAACACGAGAAGTCAGCGCTGGTGGAGATCTCCGGTCAGGGGAGGCGCATTCTGGTGCAGATCACGCGGGAGGCTCAGGAGTGGCACGCGGAGTTGACGGCAGGGATTGAGCCGGCGGAACTCGCGACCGCGTTACGGGTAATCCGGCAGTTAGGTTCCGCGCTGGAGAAGGGGATGGGAGAGATGGCGGACGATTAGGGCTGTGAGTTTCCGGTAGTCACGACGATCTTTCCGATTTGCGCGTTGGACTGCATGTAGCGGTGGGCCTCGACGATTTGGTCGAGGGGGAAGGTGCGATCGATGCGCGGCTGGAAATCACCCGAGGCAAGGTGGTCGAAGACGTATTGTTTGGCCTTGGCGAGGACGGCAGGGTCGGTGACGATCTCGAAGAGCGTGTAGCCCTTGAACGTGAGGTGTTTGCTCAGGGCCGCGAACAGGGGGAAGGGCGTGGGTTCGGGCGCGAGGACTCCGTACTCAAAGATGATGCCGAGTGGGGCGGCCGCGGCGGCGAGCGCTTCGAGTCCTTTGCCGCCGATGGGGTCGAAGACGATGCGCGCGCCTTTGCCGCCGGTGATTTCATCGACGCGGGCGACGAGATCCTCTTCTTCGGTGGCGATGACGTGAGCGGCGCCGAGTTCGAGGAGTTTGGCTTTCTTTTGGGACGTGCGGGTAGCGGCGATGCCGACGGCGCCTTCCGCTTTGGCGATTTCGAGCGCGGCGATGCCGACGCTGCTGCTAGCGGCGGTGATGAGGACGAAATCACCTTTGGCGAGATGACCCTGGTGGATGAGCGCGCCGTACGCGGTGAGGTATTGCATCCAGATGCTGGCGCCCTCTTCGTAAGAGAGCCGCGCGGGGTATTCGGCGATGGCGTGGAACGGGACGATGGCCACTTCACCGCAGACGCCGTACGCGTTGATGAGAAAGGCGGGAATGGTGCTGACGGTCTTGCCGATCCAGGCGGGGTCAACGCCGGGGCCGACGGCTTCTACGATTCCGGAGGCTTCGTACCCGATCTTCGAAGGGAGATGCGGGGCGACGAGGTATTGGTCCATGCGGAACATG
The DNA here is from genome assembly GCA_963738525.1 of Bryobacterales bacterium. Lineage (GTDB taxonomy): Bacteria > Acidobacteriota > Terriglobia > Bryobacterales > Bryobacteraceae > Bog-113. The sequence continues at coordinate 42,061 of CAVTXC010000015.1, read as the reverse complement.
ACTTCGGCGCGATTGAGTCCCATGGCTTTGACGCGGAGGCGAACCTCTTGCGGGCCGGGTTCGGGCAGAGGCAGTTCGTCGAGCTGGAGAACTTCGGGGCCGCCGGGGCGATGGAAGCGGACGATTTTGACGGTGGGTGCGGATTCGGTGGTGGGCATGTGTGTCTCGGCGCGGAGTGATTGGTTGGATGCGGGCGTGACGAAAGGGATGCACGAACGGGTGGGCGGGGCTATATGCTGTGGTCTATGAAGCTGAGACTCGCGATGGTTTGGCTGGCTGGGGCGATGGCGTGGGGGCAACAGCCGGATGCGAGCGTTGCCGCGGGGAGCGCGCGGAATTCGCCGGCGTGGCTGACGAGCGGGGTGATCTATGAAGTGTTTCCGCGGGCGTTTTCGGCGGAGGGGAATTTTCAGGGCGTGACGAAGAGGCTGGACGATTTGCGGAGCCTCGGGGTGAACGTGCTGTGGCTGATGCCGATCCATCCGGCAGGCGAGTTGAAGAAGAAAGGGACGGTGGGCAGCCCGTATGCGGTGCGGGATTACTACGGGATCAACCCGAAGTACGGGAACAAGGACGATTTGCGGGAGTTGGTGAACGAGGCTCACCGGCGGCAGATGAAGGTGATCATTGACATCGTCGCGAACCACACTTCGTGGGACAGCGTATTGATGCGGCATCCCGACTATTACAAGCGCGATCCGGCCGGGCACATTCTTTCGCCGTACGACTGGACGGATGTGGCGGCGCTCGATTACAGCAATCCGAAGCTGCGGCGGTATATGACGGACATGCTCGTTTATTGGGTTAAGGATTTCGATCTGGACGGCTTCCGATGCGACGCGGCGGGCGAGGTGCCGACGGACTTTTGGGAGGAGGCGCGGAAGGAGTTAGAGGGCGTGAAGCCGGACATCATGATGCTGGCGGAGGCGTCGAAGCCGGAGCTGCTGCGGAGTGCATTCGATATCGACTATGCATGGCCGCTGATGGCGACGCTGAACAAGGTTTTCCTTCATGGGGAACCGGCGAGCGCGGTGCGGGAGACGCTGGAGCAGCAGCAGGCGCTGTTTCCGAGGGGCGCGCTGCATATGCGGGTATCAGACGATCATGACGAACTGCGAGCGGTGGAGCGATACGGGTCGGCAGGAGCGCTGGCCGCATCGGCGCTGCTGTTCACGATGGACGGGGTGCCGCTGCTCTATAACGGGATGGAGGTGGGCGACACGACGGAATCGCGCGCGCCGGCGCTGTTTGAGTCATTGAAGGTGATGTGGCCGATGGCGTCGGAGCGGCCGGAGTTCGGGAAGTTCTATGCGGCGTTGATTCCGCTGCGGAAACAGCATCCGGCGCTGCAGAGCGGGCAGATGGAGTGGGTGCATAACTCGGACGAGCAGCATGTGGTGACTTACCTGCGGCGGTCCGGGGAGGAGACGTTTCTGATCGAGGTGAATCTTTCAAATACACCTGTGAAGGGGACCACGGAAGGGAGTGCGGGCGAGTGGAAAGAGCTGGAATTGCCGACGCACCAAGTGGGAGCGGCGGGGGCGCCGGCGATGGCGCTGGGGGCGTTCGAGTGCCGCATTTTCGAGAAGCAGGGGGAGTAAGGCGCGGCGCGGAGTCTGTGTAAGAATCGCTTACGAGGGCACAACCATGATCGAGAGCGTGATCGAGAGAATGATGCGGGTGGCAGGTTTGGGTTTACTGGCCGGGGCTTGCGTGTGGGCCGCGGTAGGCCCGGTTACGGTGGAGATGAAGAACGCGCAGGGGCAGAGCGTGGGAACGGCGACGCTCTCGGAGAAGAAGGGCGCGGGAGTGATGGTGAAGACGAACTTCAAGAATCTGCCGCCGGGCGAGCATGCGCTGCATTTCCACTCCGCGGCAAAGTGCGATGCGCCGGACTTCAAATCGGCGGGTCCGCATTTTAATCCCGATCAGAAGCATCACGGGCTGGACAATCCGGAAGGTCCACACGCGGGGGACATGCCGAACTTCACGGTGAAGGCGAATGGGACGGCGAAGGTAACGGTGAAGGATCCGCGAGTGCATTTGTATGAGGGGGACCACTCGGTGTACGCGAATGGGGGGACGGCGCTGATCATCCATGCGAAAGCGGATGATTTGAAGAGCGATCCGGCGGGGAACGCGGGCGATCGGATTGCGTGCGGAGTGATTAGTAAGTAACTCGATAATTCGGGTTTGAATAAGAAAGGGAGCGATCCGGCCACTTAGGCGTGGCGAGATCGCTCCCTTTTTGTTGCTTGCTAGTAGGCGGCGAGGCCGGTCATGCCGGTGCTGGGGGCGCCAGCCACGGCGGCTGTCAGTGGGGTGAGTGCGCCGGTGGTGGAGGCGATGGAGTAACCGAAGACCTTTCCGAGGCCGGCGTAGAAGACATAGAAGAATTTGCCATCGGCGGAGAGGGCGGAATCGACTGGAACGGATGTGGCGCTGGATGCGGCGACGGAGCCGAGCGAGGTGAGTGCGCCGCCGGAGGCGATCTGGAACAGGCCGATGTTGCCGGTGGCGGAGTCGGACACCCAGGCGTAGGAGTTAGCGATGCGAATCCAACAGGTCGCCTGGCCGGCGGCATCGGCTTTGGGAGAGACTACGGTGACGGTGTTATCGGGGTTGATGGAGTAAGACGAGGTGGTGCCGGGCGCGGGTGGGCCGCCGTTGGTCTCGGTTACGAGGAGTGTCCCGGAGGCGGTGAACTCAAGCCCGAAAGGAGCTACGCCGGCCGAGGCATTGTAGACGGGGTTTGAGAGAGAGCCGTCCGAGTTGACGGTGAATACATCGATTTTGTTGGAGATTCGCTCGGTGACAACGAGCTTGGTTCCGTCGGGAGTAAAGCCGATCGTGCAAGCGCCAACGTCGAGCGTGCTGAGCGGCTGGCGCGAGTTCACGATGCCTTGCAGCTGCCCATTGGGCAGGAGAGTGAAGCCCGCAGTGTGGTAATTGCCGACATAGTTGATGACGTAAACGAGGTTGTCGTAGACGGCGAGGCTGATGGGGCCACCGCCACCGGACGGGGTGACGCTAAGGAGATTGAGCCCGGAATTGGTGACACCGAAGACGGAGATGTCGCCCGTGCCGGCGTTCACGGCGAGCAGGAACGAGTGGTCTTGGGTGAGGATAAGCGAATTCTGCGATTCCAGAGGATCGGCTGTCCCTCCGCTTCCCCGCCCGCCTGTATTGAAGCGGCCGGAGGCGGTGAGTTGACCGGAGGAGGAACGGCTGTACATGACAACCTCGTTCATGTGAACAGCATTGGTCATGGTGAATACCGCACCGGCAGTGGAAGTGGATGAGGTTTGAGCGACGCCGGGAAGTGCGGCGAGCACGGCGAAGGCGATGAGGGAGTAAGAACGACGGGGTCTGATGATCGGCAAATTTGTTCTCCGTGATGTGAGCGTGCGAGATCTCCATGGAGGAGATCTCGCTAAGTGTTCGCTCCACCGGAGAGGGAAGTTACGCCGGAGAAGAGGATATTTATTGAGACGTTGCTATGCAATTAGCCCTTGGACGGCGGCGGGAACTTCTTGAATAGGTCGGCTACGTCCTTTTCGAGTTTCTTCTCGTTCTTTTCCGGTTTGTTTGCAGAAAGAGAGTCGCTGGACATTCCGCGCCAGATCAGATTCTTGTTCTGGGCATCAAAGATATCGACAACGAGGGTGCCGACGGGAGTGCGCTCAACGGTGGTGGTCGTCATGCCCGGACCGCCCGCCCAGCCGCGACGCCACCCCCAGCCGCCGCCAAACCCGTCGTACCAAGTTTGAAAGGAGCGCTGCTCGTGCGTGGAGCCGTAGGCGGCAATACCAGCATCTCCGCCGGAGGGAGATTTCTGCCAGCCTTTGGCCATAAGCTCATTGTCAACGGCAGCGGTGATTCTGTCGTTCCAGAGGGGATTCTCGGCTTGGACCTTGATCCACGAATAAGTGTGATAGCGGCCGAAGTCGACTTTGTGGTCGTAGTCGCTCGAAATATTCGCAGCGAGCAATAGACAAGTTCCGGCAAGCCCGATGACGAGCGGCGCGGAGAGATTTCGTAGCATTTGGTGGCCTCCACTTAGTAGTTGCGATTCGGGTTCCACTGGAAGAAGGAGAACACAGGCAGCCAGCGGGCGAGGCGGAAATGGTCGATTAGTAACTATGTCTCGGGAGTGGGTTCGATCCGGATGGCAAGAGGCGCGAACTGTTTTCCACCGACGGCGAGGTCGAGATGCTTGGGGCCGGCGCCGATGCCGGGCGGGAGGCGGAAGTTAAATTCATAGCGTTCGTGCAAGGGGTTGACGCAGAAGAAATCGTAGGGGATTGGGTGTCCGTCAATAGTCAGGCGGAGGTTAGAGGGATCGGGCACTTCGTCCATGGTGAGTTTGACGCAACCGCTTTCGATGCGGTTTGTGGAGAGGAGATTGATGCCGTCGGCGATGTAGGAGACGCTGGGGATTTTGGGGGCGGGCGGAATGATGCGCGCGCGAGCGGGACGCCCGAGCGGTTGGCCGTGGAGGAGCACCTCGACGGGAACAAGGCCGGTACGCGTGCCTGCGGGAATGATGATGTTCAGGAAGCGGCGGCCGTTGGTGGGGGGACTGACGTAGCTGCAGTAGGCCTCGACGCCGTCTACGCGCGCCTGGAGACTTAGGAGGTCGGCGTGGGCAGGGAGGCCGGTCAGCCAGACGGAAGCAGCGCCGAAGCGGCCGCTTACGGGGACAACAGGCTCGCCGGTATAGGCGTTGGTGACCTGGAAGATTTCGGTGCGAAGCGGCGGCGTGGCGGGAGGACTGGGAAAAGGCTTCTGGAGCGTTACCCACATATACTGCGTGTCTTTGTCGGTGAGAGCAAGCAGGAGGACGTTGTGGCGGCGGGCGAAGTCGACAATCTCTTCGGCACTGACGCGGCATCCGGCCCAGGTGGTGGGTACGTGATCGTGGGAGGAAAGGCCGTTGATTTGAAAGCAAAACAGGCCGCCGGGGGCTAGCGTTCGGACGGCTTCGGAGATGTAGTTGAAGACGACTGCGTGGCTGGGAATGTGTTGGAAGACGGCGTAGGAGTAGATGAAGTCGATGGTCCCGGACGCGAACTCGGCGAGGCTCGAGGACGAGGCGTGGTGAAGGGACACGTTGGTGATGCCGCGGAGATTTTCGGCGGCACGGCGCAACATTTCGTCGGAAATATCGAGCCCGTGAAGGCGGGCGAAGTGGCGGCTTAAGGGGCGCAGGAGACGACCCGGGCCGCATCCAATTTCGAGAGCGGTAGCGGTGCTCCAGAATTCGGCGGGACGGCGTTTGAGTTCAGTTTCGAAAAGACGGATTTGATCGGCGCCGGAGGCAAAAAACTCGTCTTCGGGCTGGTTACGGCGGCCGAAGGCGACATAGTAATTGGCGTCTTCACGGGCGCGGCGATTCCAATCCTCACGCATCGCGCCGACAACGTCAGGGCCAGCCATGTTATTCATTCTACGGGATCTTCGGCCAAGGGCCGATGTTACACTGGGCGTTTGATGGATCCGGAAGCACTGCGCAACTTGCGCAAGCAGAATGCGGTTCGCGCGGATCTGGACAAGCTGGGTTGGTACCACAGCTTTCGCTTCGAAGATGGAAGCGAGTTCCGCGGCATTCTGCCGGTGGAGCTATCCGAATACCGATATAGCAAGTTTCCGATTCCGGCAGATCTGCGCGGAAAGACTTTGCTCGACATCGGCGCGTGGGATGGCTGGTTCAGCTTTGAGGCGGAGCGGCATGGGGCGGACGTGACCGCGCTCGATGTGGTGGAGGTTCAAAACTTCTGGAAGGTACACCGGAAGCTTCGTTCGCGGGTGAAGTATCGCGAACTGAACGTGTTTGATATACCCGACGCAGATTTGGGGACGTTCGATTATGTGTTCTTTCTAGGCGTGTTGTATCACACGCGTTATCCGTTGTTGGCGCTAGAGACAGTTTGCGGGTTGACGCGCGAAGTAGCCATTGTGGAGAGCTACGTCACGGATGCGGGGACCTGGGAGCAGCACCGCGACGAAATACCGTCGATGGAGTTTTACGAAGCGGACGAGTTAGGCGGGCAATTAGATAACTGGTTCGGTCCGACGGTGGGCTGCATGGCGGCGATGTGCCGGGCGGCTGGTTTTGCGCGGGTGGAGGTTCTGCACGTTGAAGATAACCGAGCAGCGCTGGCATGTTACCGGAAGTGGCCGCGCTTCGAGGTGGATGGGAACGCTCCGGCGGTGCGAGTGCAGTCCCTGCGCAACGCGGTGCGGGGCGGGATCAACTTCCGAAGGAACCGGGAAGAGTATCTGACTTACTGGTTCGAATATGACGGGGCGGACTTACACCGGGACGAAATTCGGATCGAGATCGGGGACTTGGGCGTGCCTGTGATTTACACGGCGCAAGCGCCGGGCGGACTCTGGTTCGCGAGCAGCATGTTTCCACATGGGCTGGATGCGGGGTGGCACACGGTGCGGATGTCCGTGAGGAGTGGGCCGTGGACGGAACCAATTTCGATTGCAGTGGGCGTGGAGTCGCGGCCGGGAGCGGTGGAGATTCGAACGTTGTGCGATGGACGGACGTGGGTTCGGGACGAGATCAATCTGGATGACATTTCCCCCCATGTGAGCGCGTGGGTGACGGGGCTCGGCGAGAACAGCGACGTGGGCAATACCAGGATCGTGTTAGACGGTTTACCGTTGCGCGTGGATTTCGTGGGCCAGCCGGACGAGAACGGCGCGCGACAAGTGAATGCAGAAGTGCCATCCGATACGCCCGCTGGCGTGTACCGGGTAGTAGCCCAGTACGCGGGGGTCGAGTCTCCATCGCGCAATCTCACTGTGAAGCGTTAACATCACATTACAAGTGGCCGAAGAAGAGCAGAAAGGCCGGGCGCTGAAGATCGTCGATCTTCTCCGGCCACACTGGCGATCGCTAGCTATTGGCATCACAGCTATTGCGGGGGAAGGGGTTGCCGATCTACTGGAACCCTGGCCGTTGAAGATCGTGATCGACAATGTCCTGCGCGCGAAGCAGGGCAATGGGTGGCTGAATCACTACCTATTACACACGTTCGGGGACAACAAGCTGGCGGTGCTGCGGTTTGCGGCGCTGGCGGTGCTGGGGATTGCGGTACTGAACGCGATCTGTTCCTACATCGACAAATACGTGACGACGAGCGTGGGCCAGTGGGTGACGCATGACCTGCGACGCGTGTTGTATTCGCATGTACAGCGGCTGTCGCTGGCGTATCACGACCAGAAGAAGAGCGGCGACCTGCTGAGTCGGGTGACGAGCGATATCGATTCCATTCAGAGCTTCATTGTTTCTGGGTTGCTGAGCGCGCTAATCGATGTGATCACGCTGGTGGGAATGGTCGGCGTGATGTTCTACATCAACTGGAAGTTCACGCTGATTGCGCTTTCGGTGGCGCCGCTGACTGGGGATGGTGGTCTTCACTTATACGCGGAAGATCAAGAAGGCGTCGCGGGAGTTGCGGAAGAAAGAAGGCGAGATCGTCTCGGTGATCCAGGAAGTGCTGGGGTCCATCCGCGTAGTGCGGGCTTTTGCGCGGGAGGACTTACGAGCAGCGGCGTCTGGAGGAGGAGAGTCTGGAGAGGGTGGAAGTGGCGCTGCGGGCGCGCAGTCTGAAGGCGCAAGCTGGCGCCGATCGTGGGGTCATCGTGGCGTTGGGACGGCCTGGTGTTGTGGTTCGGCGCGCGGATGGTGCTTGAGCGGCGCGTTGTCGGCGGGGTCGCTGGTCGTGTTCATCATGTATCTCGGCAAACATGTATAAGCCGATGCAGGATCTTTCGAAGATGACGGACACGTATTCGAAAGCGGTGATTGGATACGAGCGGATTCGAGAAGTGATTACGACATCGAAGGCGAGGTGAAGGATCAGCCGGGCGCGCGACAGGCGCCGACCGCTCACGGGCGAAGTGGAGTTCGAGCATGTGGACTTTCAGCTACGTTCCGGATCATCCGATTCTGAAGGACGTAAGCTTCAAGATCCAGCCGGGGCAAGTGGCGGCATTGGTGGGACCGACGGGCGCGGGGAAGAGCACGATCATCAGCCTGATTCCGCGGTTCTATGATCCGACCGGCGGCGTGGTGAAGGTGGATGGAGTCGATGTCCGGACTTTGAAGCAAAAGTCGCTGCGGGAGCAGATCAGTTTTGTTTTGCAGGAGACGGTGCTGTTTCAGGCGCCGATCTGGCAGAACATCGCTTATGGGAAACCGGATGCGAGCCGGACGAGATTCTGGAGGCCGCGGAAGCTGGCGAATGCGCACGAGTTTGTCGAGAAGATGCCGGACGGCTACGACACCATAGTGGGAGAACGCGGGATCACCTTGTCGGGCGGGCAGCGGCAGCGGATCGCGATTGCGCGAGCGGTGATCCGGAACACGCCGCTGCTGATCCTGGACGAGCCGAGTTCGGGTTTAGACGCGGCTTCGGAGAACTTGTTTTCGAGGCGCTGGACCGGATGATGGAGGGCAAGACTTCGATCGTGATCGCCCATCGGCTCTCGACAATCCGGCGGGCGAATGTGATCTTCGTGGTGAAAGACGGACAGGTGGTAGAGAGCGGTACACACGATAGCTTGTGCAAAGCGGGTGGTGTGTATGCGGACCTTTACGAGATCCAGTTCCGGCGCGAAGACACTCTCGTCGGAGCGGATTAGAGCTTGTTCAGTCCCTGGATGCGGGCCTGCACAGTGGACGCGAAAGCCTCTACATCAGACGACGAATAGTTGGCCGCGCGGAACGCGTCGCGAATCTCAGCGGGCGTGAGTTGCGCGAGCTGCTGACCAATCCAACGCTTGTGCAAAGCGGGTGGTGTGTACCCGGACCTTTACGAGATCCAGTTCCGGCGCGAAGACACTCTCGTCGGAGCGGATTAGAGCTTGTTCAGTTCCTGCATGCGAGCCTGCACAATGGACGCGAAAGCCTCTACATCAGACGACGAATAGTTGGCCGAGCGGAACGCGTCGCGAATCTGAGCGGGCGTGAGTTGCGCGAGCTGCTGACCAATCCAACGCTTGTGCAAAGCGGGTGGTGTGTACCCGGACCTTTACGAGATCCAGTTCCGGCGCGAAGACACTCTCGTCGGAGCGGATTAGAGCTTGTTCAGTTCCTGGATGCGAGTCTGCACAATGGACGCGAAAGCCTCTACCTCAGACGACGAATAGTTGGCCGCGCGGAACGCGTCGCGAATCTGAGCGGGCGTGAGTTGCGCGAGCTGCTGACCAATCCAACGAGCGTGATCGCGGGGAATATTGCGGCCGATCTTTTCGAGGCCCAAGCGGCTGAAGTATTCGGTCGGTATAAAAATGCGCAGTAAGCTCGGGCGGCTAGGCGTGGCAAAGCTCACGTGCGCGGGAGTGGTCTTGGTGATGAACTTCGAGTGTTCGAAGGTCTTCAGGTTGCCCTTTGAATTGGCGCGACTGGCGCCGAGACCGGTACCGCCAAACGATGCGCCCCAGTCGGTGACCATATAGACGCGCGCGGGTCGTCCTTGAAGAGTGCCTTCGAAGACACCATTATTTTCGGTCTTGAGATCCCAGTTGTTGAGAAGCGCCTGAATGACGCGCAAGCCGTTCAGTTCGCGCGTGGTTTTGAAGGGGTTATCCATCCATTTCCAGGAGGCGACCTTGTCCATATCTTTGGTGCTGCGCTTCAGGCGGACATTAAGGAAAGATCCGTCGGGTCTGCGGAAATTGTTTCCGCGTTTGAGCTTGGGGGGAAGATTTTGGACATGGAACTCCGGCAGGAGATAGTCTTCGTTGGTGAAGTAGCCCACAGCCCAGGCCAGACGCGTGGCGGCGGTTTCCGGCTGAGCTTCGATACCGAGCTTGGCCTTCCATTTCGTGCCATCGGCGTCGCGGACGTTGAACTTGGGGGTAGTGCCGTCCATGTCTTCGTCGATGAAGGTAAAGGGACCGTGGGGCTGGTGCTGTTCGCCACCCTGCCCGTAGATGAGGTTCTGCTGGGAGATGTCGGCGGGCTTCGACCAGAGGACAACCGGAGCGTCTTTCGCGCGCGGAGACAGGATTTTGTCCTTCGCGGGTGAGGGAGACACGCTGACGATTACCGTCAGGGCTGTGAGGAACGGGGAAAGAACCTTGTTCATGGGATACGTGTTATTCACTATCGTACGAAACGGACCTTAGCTTGCTTTGGTTGAATATCGGCTAACTCTTTGAAACTTCTTACCCAACCCGGAGCTGGCGTTCAACCGCTTGTGGAAGCGATCGACAACGCCAAAGAGTACGTAGAGATTGCAATTTTCCGGTTTGACCGGACGGAGATTGAAGCCGCATTGATGCGCGCGGCGGAGCGCGGCGTATTTGTGCACGCGCTGATCGCTTACACGAATCGTGGCGGCGAGAAGAACCTGCGGCAGCTAGAGATGCGGCTCCTGGCAAAGGGAATAACCGTAGGACGCACGGCTGACGATCTGATCCGGTATCACGCGAAGTACATCATCATTGACCGGCGGGAGTTGCATCTGCTGGCTTTCAACTTCACTTCTTTGGATATGGAACAGAGCCGGAGTTTCGGCATCGTCACGGACCACGAGAATTTCGTCAAGGAGGCGATCCGGCTGTTTGAGGCAGACGCCAAGCGGCAGCCGTTTGAACCTCAGTTCAACTGTTTCGTGGTGAGCCCGATCAATGCGCGGAAGGAGTTAAGCGCCTTTATCTCCGGGGCTCAAGAAGAGCTGTTGATTTATGATCCGAAGGTTGGCGATCCGGCGATGATCCGTCTGTTGAAAGATCGCGCGAAGGCTGGAGTCGCTGTGCGCGTTATCGGGAAGATGAACCGGAAGTACGAACTGGACGCCCGTGAGTTGAGGCCGATGCGGCTCCATACGCGATCGATTGTGCGGGATCGCCAGTGGGTTTTCACGGGTAGTCAGAGCCTGCGCGTGAACGAGTTGGAATCGCGACGGGAGGTAGGGATCATCTTCGAGGATCCGGAGATCGCGAAGACTCTGGTTGAGGTGTTTGAAGCGGATTGGAAGATCTCGGGCGAGACGCAGGCGGTGGAGGGCATTGCCGAGCAGACTCCGGAGGCGCGCGTTGCGAAGAAGTTGGCGAAGGCAATCACGAAGCGTTTGCCAGATGTGGAGCCGGTGATTGAAATGGTGAAAGAGGCGATCGGCAGCGAGGCGGCGCTAGAGGTTGATCCGACGGAGCTTCAGGAGTCCATTAAGAAGGCGGTGAAACAAGTGGTGCAAGACGCCGTGACAAGGGATACGCCATGAGCAGGCTAGTGGTGAGCGTCGCGATTTTGGGTGTCGCAGTGAGCGGCGTGAGGGCGCAAGAGAAAGTCAATCCGGATGCCCGGCTGATAGCGGACTTCGAGAGCCGGGTGTCGACTTACATGGATCTCCATAAGAAGATTCAGGCAGAACTGCCCATCAAGCCAACGAATTCGGCACATGCGATTGCCGAACGGCAGCGCGGGTTTGCGCACCGGATCCGAAGCGCGCGAGCGCAGGCAAAAGCGGGAGATCTCTTCGCACCTCCCATTGCGGCGGAGTTCCGGCGGCTGATCGGGATTGCGTTAGGCGCGGACGCCACGCGGATTCGAACGAGCCTGAAACACGCCGAACCGGTAGTTGTAGTGGTGCGGATCAACCAGAGTTACCCAGCGAACGTGCCTCTGCAGTCCACGCCGCCGAGTCTGCTGGCAAATCTGCCGGCTCTTCCTCCCGGGCTCGAATACCGGATTGTGGGACGGGCCTTGGTGCTGCGCGATGTTGCGGCGAATCTTATTATTGACTTTGTGCCCGATGCGATTGCTTAGACGAATTTCCTTTTTGCTGCTGTGCGGTATCACATCGTATGCGGCTGTCGATCTCCGTTTGCCTCTGAAAGAGAAGTCCGTGCGGTTTGCGGTGATCGGGGATAACGGGACCGGTGAGAGCGAGGAGTATCAGGTCGCGCAATGGATGGAGAAGTATCGCGCGGTGTTTCCGTTCACGTTTGTGGTGATGCTTGGAGACAACATTTATGGGGGGCACTCGCCGGCGGATTTGAAGAAGAAGTTCGAAGATCCGTATAAGCCGTTGTTGGATGCGGGCGTGGAGTTCTACGCCTCGTTGGGCAACCATGACGACACGGCGACGGAGACGTTGTACAAGCCGTTTCACATGAACGGCAAGCGATACTTCTCGTTTCAGCAGGGCAATGCGGAGTTCTTTGCGCTGGATAGTAACTACATGGATCCGCCGCAGCTTGACTGGATTAACAAACAGATCCCGGAGGGCGGTTCCGATTGGAAGATCTGCTTCTTCCATCACCCGCTCTATGACCATGCGAAATATCACGGGCCAGACGTCGATCTGCGGGCTGAACTGGAACCCATTTTCATTAGCAAGCACGTGAACCTGGTGCTCAGCGGACACGAACATATTTACGAGAGGATCAAGCCGCAAAAGGGAATTTACTATTTTGTGCTGGGAAACTCGGGGCAGTTGCGGGCGCATAATTTAGCGCAATCGCCGGAGATCGACAAAGGGTTCGACACGGATCGGGACTTCATGCTGGTGGAGATTGCGGGCGATCAACTCTACTTTCAGACGATTTCCGGAGCGGGAGAGACGGTGGATTCGGGAGTGCTGAACAGGCAGAAGTGATCCGCAAACTAGTGGAGCGAATCCGGTCGAGCTACCTCGCGATCCAGAAGAACCATTACATCGCGGCAGTGCTGGCACGCCGAGAGATTGAACGGTTGAAGGCAGCCCATCCGGTAAAGCTGTTCGCATTCGGGTTCCAGGTGTTCTCGCAAAACGATGAAGACGGGATGATTCAGGAGATCTTCCGGCGGATTGGAACGACTTCTAAGATCTTTATCGAGATTGGCTGCGGGGAAGGACTCGAGAACAACACGCTCTATCTTCTGCTGTCGGGTTGGTCGGGTTCGTGGATCGATGCAGACGAGGGGAACATACAATCCTGCAAACGGCTGCACGGGAAAGCGCTGCAGGACGGCCGGCTGAAGCTGATGCAGCGCGCAATTACGGCGGAGAACGTGGAAGAGACGATCACGGGGAACGCGGAACCGGATCTGCTGAGCTTGGACATCGACGGGAATGACTATTGGGTTTGGAAGGCGATTGAATCGATCCGTCCGCGGGTCGTGGTGATCGAATTCAACGCTACGTTCCGGCCGCCGGTCAAACTGGTGCAGGCGTATCAGCGTGATGCGGCGTGGAACGGGACGAACTACTACGGGGCGAGTTTGGCGGCTCTCGAAGAGTTGGGGGCGGTGAAGAATTATGCGCTCGTGGGGTGCGATCTAAGCGGCAACAACGCGTTTTTTGTGCGGCAGGATTGCCTGGGCGATCAATTCGCGGGACCGTGGACGGCGGAGGCACAGTACATGCCGCCGCGCCACGATCTGTTTGCGCTTGTTAAGGAGAAGGAGCGTTTTATTTGGAACGTTCATCCTCCGGGGATCGGCGATTACTGACTCAAGCGGCGGAAGTACTCAGCGACCGCGTTGGCATAGCCGGGCGGAACATTTTGCGGAGCGGTGGTGCGGACCGCGCCGCGCTGGTCATCCAACTTGCGGCGCAGGATCAACTCGGCTTGTTCGGCATCGGCCAGAATTTGCTGCTCAAGCGACGCGAGGCGCTGGGGATCAGCAGCGAAGCGACGGGGGTCAAGGTGTTGCAGCTCGCGGAGGAGATCGCCCATCTGTTTGGCGGTCGCAGGATCGGAGCGCATGGATTGGGCGAGCCGGTTGAGTTCGCGGACGGCTTGGTCGTACTCGCGTTGAGCGGTGCCGGCATCGGGCGCGCGTCCACCGCGATTCATGGCATCCCAACTGCCACCGCTTGCGGGGCCGACGGGTCCGGCGCTCCCTGTTGAGGATTCACCGGATTGCCGGGCTTGTTGCTGGCCGCCGGGTTGGGCCGCCTTGTTGGCCGCCGGGTTGTTGAGCGCTTTGTTGTTGACCACTTTGCTGTTGACCGCCGGGCTGGCCTTGCACCTGCGCTTGTTGCCGGCCATTGGACGGGGAACCCGACTGGGATTGTGATTTGGCGGGTTGCGACCCGGGCTCGCCGTCCTTGGCTTGGCCGGATGAGCGCCTTTGCTGATCGCCGGGCTTTTCAGGTTGATCGCCAACCTTTCCAGTCTGATTGCCGGGCTTGCCTGAGGCGGCCATGGTTTGCAGGTCGCGACGAAGTTTCGAAGCGCGTTCGAGAGCTTGCTGGAGCGCTTGGTCGCCGGTAGCCGATTTCGAACCGGCGGTCATCGCGCCTTGCGCTTCGCTGAGCTTATCGCGGAGTTCTTCGAGTTGGCGCGTCACAGGAGCTTCGCGCATGACGGCATAACTGCCGAGCCCTTTAGGGAGCGCTTCGGCCGTCCACCGCATGCGGGATTCCAGTTCGTTCTGCTGCATCTCGCCGATGGCGTCGCGCAGTTTCTTGGCGGTATCCGGCTGAGTGTTTTGCATACCCCGCGCAGCTTGCTGGAGAGAGTGCTCGAGCTGATGGAGATCGTCGATCTCACGGCGTTTTTCTTCCGCCATGTGAGAGGCGATCTGTTGATTCTGTTGGTCGGAGCGCTTGTCGGACGCTCCGTTGGCGAATTCGCGGCGCAAACGGTCGTCAAAGTTTCTCTGTTTTTCGGCAAGCTGACGCGCCTGTTGCATAGCGTCGCCCATCTGCGATCCGTTCTGCTGGCTACGCATTTGGGACATGGCGGATTCGGCGCGATTGAGCTGTTCCGCGGCGCGCTGAGCGTCGGACGAATCGGGATGCGAAGCGGCGTCACTCATTTTGCGCTCGGCTTCCGAGAGGTTCTGCAGAGCCTGTTCGAGAGCCTGCTGCGTCCCTGGCGAGAGACGGCCTGCCGGTCGCTCTGCGGAAGAGGACGATTGCTTGAACGGCGGAAGATGAAGACTGGCTGGACGAAGATTGCTCTTTGCCCTGTGCCCTGTTGCTTAGAACCGGCCTTGCGGCGAAGAGCTGCCTGCTGTTGCTGCGAGCCTGCTGCTCCCGCTGCTGATTGCGGGCGAGGTCTTCCATTTTGCGGCGAAGCTGTTCGGCCTCGCGGCGCAGCATCTCCTGCTCCCAGCGCTGCTGGAAGTTCTGCTTGGATCTGCTGTTGTTGCGCGAGTTCCTGCTGCCGCTTGGCCAGTTCTTCGAGCTTCTTCAGAGCTTCGTCGGCGGCCTTCTGCTTTTGATCGGCAGCCGATTGCGAGCCGCTTTCATATTGATTCTTCTGCGTATCGAGTTCGAGATTGGTGAGGCCTTCGATATCGCGGCTGGCTCCGCCACCGCCGCCTCCGCCGCCCCCGCTTGCGACATCTGACCTGAATATCGCGGAAGATGGCTTCGGCGCGCAGGAGGTATTGGAGCGCTTTCTGCTCCGGCGAGAGGGCATCGTTCCATTTCGGCCTTTGAGCTCGTCGAGGCGGGCCCCATGGCGGCGACCGCGCTCTCCATGTTGGAGACGAACTGCTGGAACGCGGCGCTGCCGCCTGCGAGCTGGCGGGCTTTCATGCGGTTGGCGAGCGACTGGGCTTCGTCGCGCGAGTTTGGATTGGACGCCGGAAAGGTACTTGGCGTTTTCGGCATTCGGCGGCCGCGTCGTGCTTGTCGCCTTTGAGCTGGTTGAAGGTGGCGGCGATGATTTCCTTCTGGCGCTCGGCGATCTTCGGCTGATCCTGTCGCCCCCGCTGCCGCCGCCGGACGCCTGGTCCTGGTGGAAGCTGAGCTCGAACGGGCGGGCCTCGATGAAGTAAATATCCGATCGCGCAGTGGTGATCGCGTCGCGCGCAGTGGCGTACATGCTGACGATGTCGCCGGGCACGAGCTTGAAATCTTCGAGCGAGAGCAGAGTGGTTCCGTGCGCGTCTTTCGCGCCTCTGGAGTTGAGGACGGAGCGCACCTGCTCCGGGCCGCCATTGACGGAATAATGCAGATCGAGCGCCATGCACGCCGTTATCGTCACGCGCCTGCAACTTCCACGGGAACTTCTTCGATGGGCGTAACGCGCGGCGTCGCGATTGGGCCGCATGATGGTGATGGTGGGCGGAGAATCGCGGCCGGGCTTCGATGAAGTAATCGTCACTCAGGCGCACCGGCTGGCCGCCGTCTAGAACGGCGATGTGATAAGCGCCGTCCTTCTCGATCGGGACGGAGGCTTGCGTGATTGACCGTCCGAGCCGGTCAGTTCGATACGGCTTGCCGTCATCGAGAACGATGGAGCCGGACGCTGAGCGGCTTATCGGTTTCGATGTCGAGATCGGCGACCGTGCCGGCGATGGCGCGCAGGTCGCCACCGGGATCTTCGGTTTCATCCTTGCGGCCGTAAGCGGCGGGGAAATGATAGGTGACGCGGAGATGCGTGACTTGCGGAAGATCGACCGCGGTGAGCTTTGCGGTGCTGCGAATGAATGCCGTTCGAGACGACGTAATATTCGACGTCTTCGGGGACGCCCACGAGCAGAAATTGGAAGCCCGCGCCATCGGGCTGCGGGCGCATGGCGGTTTCTTCCCAGCGGTGGCGCTGGCGTAGCGCACGAACAGCGAGGCCTGGTGCGAGAAGAAGCCGTTCAGATGCGCGGAGACGATCTGATCGGAATGGCGGCGCACGCGCTGCGTTCCGGGCTCGACCGAGATGGAGTAGAAAGGCTTCGCTCATCCTTCGGAAACGCCCCAGAGCAGCGAAGTGCCGTAGCCGAAATAGCCCGGGCCGCGCATGCCGAGCCAGAGCAGAAGCAGCGGCGGCGACCAGGGCGAGCGAACCGAAGGCCATGGCGCGCGGAAGGAGCGGCGATCGCGTCGGGACCCGCGGCGGAAGCGTAGGGAGAGCGAATCGGCCGCGAGCAGAGGCAGGAAGGGATCGTTGGCATGGCGGCGCTCGACGAAGGTGAGAAGGCGCTCGCCGAGTTCGGGGTGGCGGCGTCTCGGCTTCACGCGCCACGCGCTTCTGATTGAGCCGCAGCAGCGGCATCGATGAGCGCGAGCCTGAGGGCGGCGGCCAGCGATGAAGAACAGAATGATGCGCGCGAATAGAAGACGCTCGGATCCGAAAACGAGAGCTGGTTCATCACCAGGACGAGCAGCGATGGTGACGGCCAGCGCGGCGCCGCACAGAATGGCGGAGCCGCGCGCTAGCGTGAGCAAGCGAAGGTTGCGTTCGAGGCGGCGCAGATATTCGCTCAGCTGCTGAAGTGGATTCACGACGTACCTTCTTTCATTTCCAGATGCCGGTTACCGAGCACTGATTCCGCGACGGCCAGGAGCGAGCGCGCAGAACAGCACATACCACCAGAGTTCATTTTTTTGCTCGTGCGGATTCGAACCGCCTTCCCGGCGCCCCGCGGTCATACCTGTATTTTTCCAGAGGGCCAGAGTATCGGCGGGGAGGGTGGTGAAATCCGATTCGCGCCGATCGGGGTTGACGGCGGCAAGTTCGTGACGGCCATTCTGCCGGCGGATGTCATAGAAGCCTTGATGCTCCATAGCGGAGGCTGCGCACGCGCGTGGATTCGGAGAGCGAGAGAACGCGTTCGCCGCGCGGGCCCGTTACTTCGATAGGCGATGCGTCGGTCTTTGCGGTCCGGTCGAACGCAGATCGTAGAACGCGCCGGCGGTGTAGTTGCCAGTGGCGGTTTCGGCGCGGCCCGAGGTATTCCGTGACGCTGCTGCATGAACGGAACAAAGATGGGATGGACGGGAAGATCGTTGTCGACGTTGTCGAGCGAAGAGGCGAAGATCATCATGCGGCCTTCGCCTTGGGGATGGACAACGAGGAGTGGCGTTCCGTCATCGAGACGCAGGAGAACGGACGCGGTACCAGGAGTTACGGTCGCAGTGCGAAAGAAGCGAACACCATCCCAGCGGGAAGCAGAGCGCAGGACCGGGTGTGTGGTGTCGACCTGCGAGACAGAGGCAAAGCCGGTGTCGCGCGATGTTCCGCTGGCGTTATGCCCGAGCAGAAAAAGTGCGCTTCCGCCGCGCTGCACGTATTGATTTACGGCGGCTTCGAGGCCGGGGGGAAGTTGAGGATCGCTGAGGACAACGAAAGCAAACCGGCTCAGGTCGGTGTTGGAGGCTTGGCTATAAGTCTGCTGGTTGAGGGTGAAAGCGGGCTGGTTGACGGCCGCGAGAGCGTTCTGGAAGAAGAGTCCGCTGCGCGTGTCGGCAGAGGTCATGCAGGAACAATGCCGGAGCGGGGTCGGAGCGCTCGACCGCGAAGTAGAAGTGATCGTCCTGAGGAAACGCGTCGGTGGAGTTGATCAAGACGGAGCAGCGATTCAGGCCGTAAGGCGCATCGAAGCCGGTGAAATCGACAGTCGCGCGGCCGCCGGGAACAAGGCTGACGGACTTGGTCTCAACTACGCGATTGTTGATGAGGAGCGAGACCTGTTTGGTAGCGGGTTGAACGGAATAGCTGACGATCGTAGCTTGGACGTGACCGGTTTTCGCGGTGTAGAGTCGGCGCGGGGCGATTACATTTTCGACGGCGAAGTTCGGGATGGCTTCACCGACGGGATGCACGATCAGTTGAGCGCCTTCGGGAAGGCGAAGGTCGGTGAAGCTGGCGGGAGCGCCCGATTTTTGAAGATCCGAAAACAGATGAGCCTCAACGGGCGACTTGGAGGATTGCGCAAGGGAGCGAACCGCGCGAGCAACCTCGGCGTAGGAGCCCGCGCCATCCCCGGGTTCAACCGACCGAATGGCGGACTGGAGCGCGGCGCGATCGTTGGTGAGATTGGTGAGCAGACGCGTGGGGCCGCCGAATGCAATGAGCTGCGCGCGATCGGATGGGCGCATGGCGCCTACGGTTTGCAGTGCGTCCTGCTTGGCACGCTCGAGACGATCGGACTGGCTCATGCTGAACGAGTCATCGAGGAGGAGCGCGATCACACGGCCGCTGTGAGCGGAGGCGACACCAGTGCTGTCGATCGCGGGACGGGCAAACGCGAGCACGATAAGCGCGAACAGAAGGGCGCGCAGGGCGAAGAGGACCCGGTATTTCAGGCGACGGTGACGGATGGAACTCTGGATGCGGCGCTCGAAGAACATGAGGGAACTGAACGGGCGCGGCGTGGTTTTGTGCTGACGCAGGAGGTGCAGATAAACGGGCAGACCGATGGCAAGAAGGCCAGTGAGGAAGAGGGGCGCGAGAAATCCCATCATAGTTTCCTTTGGCGAAGGGTCAGGTATTCGCGCAATCCGGCATCGAGGGGACGCGTGATGTTCATGGTCTGGTAATCGAGGCCAGCGCGCTGGGCGAAGGAGCGCAGATTCTCGATGTGCTCGGCAAAGCGCTTGCGGTATTCACTGCCCGCGTACTCGGGACTTACTTCCAGCGTGGTCTTGGTTTCGAGGTCCTGAAGAACGACGGGATCGCGGAAGGAGGGGTCGAGTTCGGCGGGATCGACGATGTGAAAGAGAGCGACGTCATTGCCGTGATAACGCAGTGGCTCGATGTGGCGGATGACGATTTCGGGATCGTCATAAAAGTCGGAGATTACGGCGACGATGCCACGGCGGTGCAGGTATTGCTGGAAGTGAAAGAACGGTTTGGCGAAGTCGGTGTTAGTTCCGGGCTCGGCCGATTCGATGGCGTGCAAGACGCGATGAAGTTGGCCCTGGCGCGCGGAGGGCTGCACGTAAGAGCGGACGTCATCGTCGAAGACGATAACTCCGGTGGCGTCACGCTGGGTGCTGGCCATGTAGGCGAGAGAGGCGGCAAGAAAGCGTGCGTATTCAAGTTTGGAGACGCGGCCGGAGCCGTACGACATCGAGCCGCTGGTATCGAGAAGGATCAGGAGCTGCGAATTGGTTTCGCCGCGGAAGCGCTTGAGGTACATGCGCTCGGTTCGGGCGAAGACGTTCCAATCGACATGGCGGAGATCGTCACCGGGAGTGTAAGCGCGGTACTCGGCAAATTCCTGACTGAACCCGAATTCGGGGGAGCGATGCAATCCGGCGACGAAGCCGTCCACTACCGTACGAGCGACGAGCTCGATGGATGAGATGGACGCGAGCACCGCGGGATCCAAGTAGCGCTGCATTTGCGAATCAGGCCGTGATTACTCTTTGGGCGCGGGCTTGCCGTCGATCAGACGCTTCAGAATATCGTCGGTGCTGAGGCGATCCGATTCGGCATGGAAGTTCAACAGGATGCGATGGCGCAGCACGGGGGTGGCAAGGGCGCGAACATCCTCGAAGGCAACATGGTAGCGGCCTTTCATGAGAGCGCGAGCCTTGGAGGCGAGCACCAGGAACTGGGCGGCTCGAACGCTGGCTCCGTAGTTGACGTACTTCTTCACGAAGTCGGGCGCAGAGGCATCGCGGGGGCGCGTGGCGCGAACGATCTCGATGGCGTGTTTGGCGACAGTGGGGGCGATGGGCACCATGCGAACGAGCTGCTGAAATTCGAGGATCTCCTCAGCGGTAGTGACCGGGTCGGCGACGGATTGGTGAGTGGTGGTGGTAAGATCGACTACCTTCAATTCTTCTTCGGCGCTCAGGTAGTCGAGAACGGTGTTGAAGAGGAAGCGATCGAGTTGGGCTTCAGGCAGCGGGTAGGTGCCTTCGAGTTCGATGGGATTCTGCGTGGCGAGCACGAAGAACGGAGCCGGCAGGAGATAGTTGTTGCCACGCACGGTGCAGGCGCGTTCCTGCATGGCTTCGAGCAAGGCGGACTGGGTTTTAGGCGGAGTCCGGTTGATCTCGTCCGCGAGCAGCACGTTGGCGAAGATCGGCCCTTTGACAAAGGTCCAAGTGCGACGGCCGGTGCCCGGTTCTTCTTCGATGATGTCGGTCCCGGTGATGTCTGATGGCATCAAGTCCGGAGTGAACTGGATGCGTTTGAACTCGAGGCCGAGCGTTTGGGCGAGCGTGCGAACAAGCAGCGTCTTGGCGGTTCCGGGAAGACCGGTAATGAGGCAATGGCCGCCCACGAACAAGGCGATCAACACCTGTTCGAGCACTTCCTCCTGGCCGACGATGACACGCCGTACCTGGCGGACGATATCCGACTCGGCTGCGCGAAAGCGCGCCACTCTGCTTTGAAGAACTTCCGGGTCCAGCTGATGAGTAACGGTGGTCGACATGTTCAGTCCGAGGATGGTTTATCCGTCATTTGGAGAAGCATTTTTTGAGCGGGCTTGAAGTCCGGGGCGGCTTCGAGCGCTTCCAGCAATTCATCTTTCGCTTCCGCATCTTTGTGGGCGGCGAGCAGGGCGCGGGCGAGCCCAAAGTGAGCGCTCGCCTGGTCGTGCGACTTGCCGACGATGAGCGCCCGATATTCCCGCGCGGCGCCGGCGGGGTTATTGATGGTCAGGAAAACCTCCCCAAGGAGAGTGTGCAGTTTTTCGTCGAGCGGAGCGATGTAAGTGAGACGTTCGAGTACGGCCACGGAGTCTTTTGTTTTGCCCTGCTTAGCGAGGAGGTTCGCGAGGTATTCCAACGTGACGGGATTCCGGCCCCCAGCACTCGAGTAGCGCAAGAGCTCGGTGGCTTCGGCGGTCTCATCTCCCTTGGCCTTCCACGCGCCGGCGATCAGCTCATAAGCGCTGCCCGGCGCTACGTATTCGGGATAGAGATCGCGCACGGCGGGGCCTTTGGCGAGGACCTCGTCAAACTTCTTGGAAGATGCGGCAGCCGTCAAAGTCTTCATGTCCGCCTTCCACTTATTGAAATTGTCCACTGTTGTTTTGGTTTGAGCACCGAGCCAAGCGAGGAACTTTTCATCGAACTGTTCGGGTTTTAGGCCGAGCTGTTGTTCGACGACTTCGGGGGTGGAATCGGTTTTGGCGAAGGCGTGAGCCATATCGAGCAGCTTATGTTCGCCCCACTGTTTCGAGATGAAGTCGCAGATTTTACCCGCCTGGTAATAAGAGACGATGATCTGCGAAGAGGGTTTGGGATGAATGAAACCGCGATCGAGCGAGGCGACGGGAAGAAGCTTCTTTTCTTTGATGCTTTGAATGACATCGGGGGTGAGGCGATCGCCCCAATCGGGTGCGACTTGCGTTTCCTCGTGCACGGCGAGGCCTTCGGTAAACCAACGGGGCACACGTTGGCCGGTGATGGAGAGGATGTAGACGTGGCTGAGCTCATGCCACATGGTGCTGGCCCAATGGTATTCACCGGGGACGCGGCCGGAGGGACTGTCCATGGCGACGACATCCTGGAAGGTGACGCCTAGCGCGCCTAATCCGGGCATGCCCATGGTGCGGACGGCAAAATCTTCGTGGTCCGGATAGACTTCTAATTGGACGGCGCGGGGGAGCTTGAACTCGTACTTGCGTTGATAGGTGGCGATGGCCTTTTGAAGCTCGGGCTCCATATAGAGCTTGAGGACAGCGGCCTCTTTTTGATGGAGGCGGAGGACCGTCGTGTTGGAGCGGAACGTCTGGAAGTTTTTGTAGCTGTCGATCAGGCGTAGGGAGTTGGTGGTGACGTCGTTGTCCCAGCCGTTTTTGAAGGCGAGTTCGAGTTCTTTGTAGGCGTCCTTCTCCAGTCCGAGGCGCATGAGGTTAACGCCGAGCTGCGAGTGAGCGCTCCACAGGTCGGGCTGGACAGCGATGGCTTTGCGGAACCAGACGATGGCATCGTCGTAGCGGCGATTCAGTTGGAGGAAGTAGGCGATCGTTTCGTAGCCGCGGCCATCGTGCGGATGTTCGGCCTCGATGCGCGAGAGCCAATCGGACGCGGGCCGGTGTTCCAGAAGCTCCGCACTAGCGAGGACGGACTCCGCAGCGATCGAATGCGGATCGAGCTTGAGAGCTTTGCCGGCTTCGTCACGCGCGAGCTTGGCGTCGTCGTCTTCCAAGGCTAATCGAGCGATAAGTTCCTGGGCTTCGGTGAGTTTCGGGTCGAACTGAAGGGCTTTGCGGGCTAAGTCGCTCGAAGTGCCCTCGAAACCGGCAGCGCCAACCAGGGCCAGACCGAGAAATGCACCGGCGTTGTTCTTATCGATGGCGAGCGCTTCGTTGAACAGAGCGAATGAGTCCGCGCGATTAAAGCGTTCGAGCAGCAGACGGCCCCAGCGCACTTTGTAGTTCGCGTTGGTGGGGTGATGCGCGACGAGATCGCGGAAGGCGTTGTTCGCGCCTTTGTAGTCGTGGGCGCGCCAAAGCGATTCGGCTTCATCGAGCGTTTGGGCGGTGAGTGCTGAGGCGAGCAGGAGAACGGCAAAGATCGTTTTCACTTATCGATCTCCCCCTGCGTGCGCGCGAGTTCCACGAGTAGCGCGGTGAGCTGCTTCTTGTAGTCGTCGGCGGAGAGCGCGTTCTTTTGCTGCTTCAGCATATCGATGCGGGCTTCCAGTTCGTCGCGCTTGGTTACCAGCTGTTTCTTAGCGGGATCGGACGCAGCGGCGACGGCGGAGCCGAAGCGCACGACCGGGAAAGAAGCCGCTCGAGAGTTGTCGCTAAGGGCGGGATGTTCAGTCGCGATGCGCTGCTGGTCCTGATAGAAAACAGCGGTTTTCTTTTGCGCATAAGTGAAGGCCTCGAGTGCGGTAACGACCTCGTTTTTATCGGTATCGGCGCTGGAGTCGTGGAGCGCTTCTACCCAGAAGCGCGCGAAAACGGTGGCATTGCGCTCGGCTCCATCCCGAGTCGCGGTGATGATGAGACGACCAGGATGCTCGAGAGGTTTCAGCGTGGCGCCGCTCGCGCTGGATGTGTTGACGATCAGCTGCCGGGCAGCCGGAATCCGGTTAAGAAGCGCGGCCAATTCGGACGAGGATACGTCCGGCCCGGGCAGGTTGAATTTGTATTCGGAGCCGTCGAAGCTGCCATGACCAATCAAGAGAAACACGAGTGTGTCCTTTGCGGATGCGGTTTGGGCAATGTGGTCCAGCGCGGCACGGACGTTAGCCTTGGTGGCCTGAGGTCCTTTGATAGTGGTGACTTCGGTGTCACCGCCGGGATCGCGCACCGATTTCTCGGCTTCATCGGCCAGGCCGGTAAAGCGCTGCTCATAATCGGGCTCGCCTCCGAGTCCGGCGACGGTAAGGTAGAAAGTTTTTGCTTGCAAAGTTGCGCCTAGCGCGAAAAGCAGAAGCGGGAGTCGCCTCATACGACACCCCACTTGCGACGCAGCAGCCATTCGGAAGAACGGAGCGCGAAGGCGAGGAGCAAGAGGATGGGTAGATCCCATAAATCCAATGTCTCGCGGGTGGTGATCCCGGATTCCGAGTAGGCGACTTCGTCGGCGAGGTGTCGTGCGCTATCGGGAGTATAGTAGCGGCCGCCGGTCTGCTCCGAGAGTTTTTGGAGTAGATCGCGGTTCTGGGTAGTGCGGAAGTTTTCGGCAACTCCGTCATCGCGTCGGAAGGTGACCACATCGCGTCCGCTATCGCCAGCCGCGCTGGATGTACTGACTTCCGCGAGATAAGCGCCGGGACGGGACGCGGTCCAGACTCCGGCGTAGACACCTTCTTCGGCGGGTACGGGCGCAAGCCGCAGAGTGTCGGACAGGTTATCGGGGCCGATGAAATGGGCGTCAACGATGGCGCTGCCGAGGGGCTGGTAGCTTTTATCGCGCACCTCGACCCGGAGATGAACCTGGTCTTCGTCAGCGAGCACCTGCCGTGGCGTGGTGGCGGTGACTGGGCCAGGCGTGTCGTTGACGAGCCAGCGGAGCATCTGCTGCCAAAAGGTGGCGAGTGTTTTGTCCGTGTGTTCGGAGCGCATCTGCCATCGCCAGATACCTCCGGTAGCGAGGACCGCAGTGCGCCCGCGGCCATAAGGTTCGGTCACGAGCAGGGGCGAGCGGCGGTGTCCGGGGGGAATGATCTCGGCTAGCAAAGTTGCACCGGGTTTGGGATCACCGACCAGTTGCCAGCTTGCCATTTCCGGCATTTTCTTCCAGCGTTCGACGTTTTTGACGGGATCATCCACCAAGCGACAGAGCGCGTTATCGATACCGGCGGGGGCGAGTTCCGCGGTGGAATAGACGCGCTGAAAGGTTGCGTTCGCGTTAGGAAGGCGGACCGGCAGGATCTCGGTGAGCGCAGAAGCGCCGTAGCCCCCGTCCGCTAAGGCGAAGCGTCCACCGAGGAATAGTACGCCTCCACCGCGTCGACCGGCGAATTCCTTGATCATCTCCTGTTGAGCCGGCGTGAACCAAGAGACCTCGACGCTGCCCAGGATCAAGCCATCGTAGGCAAACAGTTCTTCCGGTCTGGTGGGGAATCCGGCTTCGAGTTCCGCTGCGTCCCGCACACCTTGCCGATAGATCTTATTGGGGGTCGTGCGCAGCATGCTGACGACTTCAATTTGAGGATCGTCATCCGCCGCGCGACGCAGGAACTTGTAGTCCCAACGTGGTTCGCCTTCAACGTAGAGCACGCGAGGGCGTTTGGAAGAGACGTTGACAACACGGGCCAGTTGATTGTTGGCGGTGTTCTCTTCGGATGGAACGGGATCGATTCGGGCAGTCAGATTGAGCGCGCCCGCAGGGCCGGCATTGAAGACAAGGGGAACGGAAAGCGACTCGCGGTCGAAGGAGAAGTCACGTGAGGCCAGCACGTTTTCGCCGTCGCGTACCGTGACGCGGCCATGTTCACCCGAGAGACCGGTTTGACGGAGTGCAACGCGGGCCTCGAGGCGAGATCCGGCCAATGCTTTCTGCGGCACGGAGAAGTCTTCCATTTCCACATCGCGCTTGAGTTTGTCTTTTCCGAAACCGACGGTATGGATAGGAATGCGGCTTTGGCGAATGCGCTGAATGGTTTCAAAATCAATGCCGCCGGCGTTTTCAGCGCCATCGGTAAGGAGCACCACCGCGCCAAAGGGCAAGGAAGCCGATTCAGAGGCGATACTGTTCAAGCTTTGCGCGATGCGGGTGACGCCGCTATCGGGCGGGGCCAAGAGATGGGTGAGATCGACTCGTTTCGCGTCCGCGCCGATGCGGTAGAGACGAACCTGAAACTTCTTCCCGAGCGAATCGAGCAAGCCGCCTTTGAGGAGCCGGGAAGCCTCTTCGAAACGAGAGCGGCCGGTAACTTGGATAGCCATGCTGCGCGAGGCGTCCACCAGAACGGCGATGATGTTCTGCTGCGGCCGCAGGGTGGCGACGCTGATTGCAGGGTGCCAAAGAAGAAGGAGAAGCAGCGCGATCAGAGCGGTTTGGAGCAGCCAGATGCCGAGAGAACGAGCGCGGCTGAGGATCTCGTGGCGCCGGCGGATATTCCAAAACAAGAATCCGGCGGCAATCAGGATCAGAGGCAGCAGCAACCACGCGGGCCAAGGCGCGAGAAGGAGGTAGTGGCCACGGGAAAAAACCGCTGGAGGGTACTTGAAGAGGAACTCAAACATGACTGCGACCCCTTTAATGGGTCATGGCATAGATGATGTAATTGATTCCTAAGCGATAAGCCTGCGAGGTGAATTTTTCAGGATACTGCGGGTTATCGGCGTGTTCCCATGCGTCGCCGTCATCTTGATTGAAGCACATGGTGACCATGAGGCGGCCTTTGTCGTCGTAGATACCGCGCCAATGGGGGACAATGCCGTCCTTTTCATAGATTTTTCCGCTATACACATATTGGAGCCCAGGTACCTGGACGCGATGTTCGAGGTCATAGAGTACGTGAAAGATGGGATCGGCGTTCTCGATCTCGACAATGGGGCGGTCCGGGAAGATGCGGTTCATGCTAGCGGTGAAGACGTCCCACTCATGAGTGCCGTGAAAGTCGTCCACCATGAGGAATCCGCCGCGGAGGAAATATTCCCTCATCATGCTGACCTGCTTGTCGGTGAGGTCCCAATGACCGACTTCAACGGCGTAGACCCAAGGCCAATTAAAGATTTCGTCGGTATCGAGATCGATTACCTGCTCGGTGGAGCGGGTGTGAATACGAGTTAGGCGACGGACGCCCTGGAGGAACTGGCGGTCGGCTTTTGGGAAATCGGTGGGCCAGGTGCCGCGCTCGCCGGCGTACTCGGCGTAGCGTCCGGAGGGATATTTCAACCGGGCAAACGTCCACTCGGTGCGCTCAAACGGATTGGGCGGGACTGCGGTCGGATTGTCTTCCTGACCGGGATATTCCTTGAATTGCGCCTGGAAAGCGAATACAGCGGTGAGCGAGCAGCCGAGCACGACGATTGCCGGCAATGCGAATCGGACCCGCATCGGGAGGCCTGGAGTGATGTCCGAAGAATAACATGGGCCCGGCTAGCGCGGCGCAACACGGCGGGCAGTCAGGTTTGCCTAGTGAGCGCCCTTGGGTCCCGCGCCGGGTACGTTCTTTTTCATGAGGAAGGCGATCGGCACCATGACAGCGCAGACCCCGGCGAAGATCCAGATCGTATCGATGTATGCAAGCGCGGAGGCTTGCTGCTGGAGTCCCCGGAACAACTCGCCGTAAGCCTGTTGCGGCGCATCGGCCACGCTGACGCCGCGATGGACGAGGGCTTGCGCGGTACCTCGAGCGGCAGAACGAAACGGTTCGCTGTATAAGCTAAAATTTCCGGCGAGCCGATCCTGGTGGAATTGGGAACGCCTCGCGAGGAGGGTCTCAACCATGGAAATGCCGACACTCCCGCCGATATTACGGGCGAGGTTCGTCATACCGGACACGGCGTTGTTCTTCTCGCGAGGCACGCCTACGTAGGACATGGTGTTGATTGGTACAAACAGGAAGGCGAGACCCACCGCCTGAAACGCGCGATAGCGGACAGCGACGCCATAGCTAATCTCCAAGTCGATCGAGGTCATGTAGTAGAGCGCGAGAGCGCTTACCCCAAAGCCGAAGGCAATCATGTAACGCGCGTCTAATTTAGACACCAAAATTCCCACAACGGGCATGAGCAGTAAGACGACCAGTCCGCCGGGAGAAAGCACCATTCCGGCACGTTCGGCGGTGTAGCCCAAAAGCGATTGGAGGAACTGGGGAATCAGCACCGTGCTGCCGAACAGCGCCAACCCGAGCATGAACATCATGACGCAGGCGATTGCATACGTCCGATTCTTAAACAGCCGGATATCGATGATCGGATCTTTGTGGAAGTATTCCCAGATGACCGTTCCGACGATACCGATCACTGCGAAGGTGGCAAAGGTAACGATGAAGTGGGATCCGAACCAATCGTCACGTTCGC
Organism: Bryobacterales bacterium; assembly: GCA_963738525.1. GTDB lineage: Bacteria > Acidobacteriota > Terriglobia > Bryobacterales > Bryobacteraceae > Bog-113. The sequence continues at coordinate 13,983 of CAVTXC010000015.1, read as the reverse complement.
CTTTGTCGAGGACAACTTGAAGCGAACCGAGGCCAATTGCGATTAGACCCAAGCCTACGAAGTCAATGCGATATTTCTTGTTGGAGGCGCGCTTAATCCACGGGGGATCTTCAACCAGGCGGTGGGTGAGGATCAGGGAAAGGATCGCGACCGGGATGTTGATCAGGAAGATCCAACGCCAATTGAAGTTGTCGGTGATGTACCCACCGAGGGTGGGACCGATAGCCGGAGCAAGTACGACAGCGAATCCGTAAAGAGCGAACGCCATTCCGCGCATTTGAGGCGGGAACGTGTCGGCAAGAATGGCTTGTTCACTGGGGGCGAGTCCACCGCCGCCGATGCCTTGGAGCACACGAAAGAACACGAGCCAGCCTAGTGACGGCGCCAAGCCGCACAAGAAGGAACTGATGCCAAACAGCGCTACACAAGTCATGTAGAACCGCTTACGTCCGAAGATGGTACCCAGCCAGCCGCTGATCGGTAGGACGACCGCGTTTGAGACCAAGTAGGATGTCAACACCCAGGTGCTCTCATCCTGTCCGGCGGAGAGGTTGCCGGCGATGTGGGGGAGTGCGACGTTGGCGATGGAAGTGTCGAGCACCTCCATAAAAGTCGCCATGGTGACAGTGACTGCGATCAGCCAGGGATTGTGCTTCGGCTTCCACTGATCGGCGGAAACTTTTGGCGCCGGGTTAGCCGGACTAAGAGTGGGCGGGCTTTCGACGGCGGTGGCCATGCAGGGCTGCTACTTACTTCCTCCGATAAAGCGATTCAAATTCTCTTCGGCAAGGCCGAGTGAGCGGGCTAGCTCAATTTTCGCGAGATTGTGCTGATAGGTCGCGTTGATCAGGTTGGTATCGGCTGTAACGACCGACTGCTGGGCCTGCACGACCTCCACGTTATCGGTTACGCCCGCGGTGAAGCGGTCACGCGACTGGGTGAGCGTTTGATGCGCGAGATCCACATTCCGTTGAGCAACGAGCACCTGATCCCGGGCGGATTGCAGATCTAGGAGGGCGGAGCGCACTTCCTGATCGATGCGGCCTCGGAGATCGGCAAGGGTATCACGCTGCTGCCGGACGGCCACGTCGGCTTGCTCGACCTCCGCCTTGATGCGGCCTCCGGAAAAGATATTGAACTGCAAGGCGCCGGTTACGCCCCAAACGTTGTGCGATGTAGCCAGATTCACGCCGGAATCGCCGAAGCTCGCATTCAGGTCGATCGTGGGGAAATATTGAGCAACGGCGGCTTGACGGGCTGCCTCGGCGGCTTGCACCTGCACTTGCGCGGCTTTGAAGTCTGCACGGTTCGCGAAGGCCTGGCGAAGGGCGTCCTCAGTGGTCATGCTATTCAACGGCGCAAACGGAAGAGTGTCGGTGAGATGGAACTGCTGGCCCGGCGGAAGGCCGATCACGCGAGCGAGAGAGAGCTTGTCTTTAGCAAGTTGGTTCTGCGCGGCTAACAGGGCTTGTTGGTCCGTACGGAGTTGCACTTCCGCACGAAGCTGATCGATGGCCGGTACGGTTCCCGCAGCCCGCTGGTCAGTGGCGCGCTGGAAGAGAGTCTGCGAGGTGTCGACCTGCGCTTGGTCCGAATCCACGCGGGCAGCATCCGAGATGATCACGAGATAGGCGTTACTCACGGCTTGCACGACTAAATCACGGCTGTTCTCGAGATCGAACTGCGAGGCGCGCACACTGGCATCCGCCGACTTCAGGTTGCGAAGACGCGACAAATCGAAGACATGCTGCACCAAGTTTGCGCGCGCGTCGATTGCGCCGAAGGTGACAATCTGCGGAATCTGAAAGGGACTATTGGCGGGCAGGCTAATTCGAAAGCCTTCGGCGGCGAGATTGACGCGATTGTAACTCTGCGTGTAATCGCCCGTGAGGTTGGGGAGCAGTTCGCTCAGGACGCGAAGCCTTTGTGCACGAACATTTACATTGGAGCGCGTTGTGCTGATGAATCCTAGATTGTTCTTCAGTCCACGTTGAATCGCATCCCGCAAAGAAAGATCGATGGGCGTAGCGGTAGCCTGACCTTCCGCCACACTTCCCTGGAATTGTGAATTATTCGGTTCGGATTGGACGACCGGGGGTTGGATGGGCGGGGCTTTCTGGCTTACGCCAACGGGCGGCCCCAGTTGGCCCGCAAGCGGATCGGCGGCCGAAAATACGCCGAGCAAGCTAACTAATCCCCACGCAAATCTGTTGTGCACGAATCTCATTTTTCGTCAGTATTCATTTCTAGATGCTGTGTAACCCCCGAAGTTTCGGCAAGACAGAGGCAACTTGTATACCGAAAGAAACGCGAAATGGCGCATAATCAGACCGTTCGCGTGCCTGCAAGACAAGGCGCTATTATGTTGGGGTTTGCGAGCGGAGGTGAGCACGTGAGAGTTGTGATTGGTTCCGACCATGCCGGCGTGGACTTGAAACAGGTTGTACACGAAGATTTAGAGGCGCGCGGCTTCGAAGTTGAGGATGTCGGAACGTACACCCACGATGCGGTGGATTACCCGGATTTTGCTGAGAAAGTCGGGCATGCCGTCCTGAGCGGGAAAGCGGACCGGGGCATCTTGATCTGCGGCAGCGGGGTGGGAGCGTCGATCGCGGCGAACAAGATGGACGGGATTCGCGCAGGGCTTACACACGACTTCTATTCCGCGCATCAGGGCGTGGAGCACGACAACATGAATGTGCTTGTTCTCGGCGCTCGAGTGATTGGGGTGGAGACAGCGAAGGAACTTTCCCACGCATTTCTCTCGGCCAATTTCACCAATGAAGAGCGGCACGCCCGCCGTTTAGCCAAGGTTCTGAAGCTCGAAGAGACGCACGGCAAGTAAAAGGAGACTGGATGGAACTCTCTGCTTTGCACGATCCGGCGCAGTTTAGCCGGAAGATCTGGGATCGCGATGCGTCGCTTTGGACGAACGCGGACGAAGCCGACTGGCTGGGCTGGTTGGATGTTGTCGATCAGCAGTTAGCTCGCGTACAGGAATTTGTCTCCTTCGCGCAGGAAGTAAAAGCACGGAATTTCACGCATGCTTTGCTCCTGGGGATGGGTGGATCGAGTCTCTGCCCGGAGGTGCTGGAGAAGACATTCGGAAGAGCCGACGGGTTTCCGCAGTTCTACGTGTTGGATTCGACGGATCCCTCACAGGTGAAGACCGTGGAAGGGAAGATCGACATTGCTCGTACCCTCTTCATCGTCTCGAGTAAATCCGGCAGCACGCTGGAACCGAACATTTTCAAACAGTATTTCTTTCATTTGGCCAATGACCCGTCGCGCTTCATTGCTATTACCGATCCGGGTTCCAAGATGGAGCAGGTGGCGAAAAATGATGGATTTTGGAAGATCTTCTACGGCCTGAAGAGCATTGGCGGCCGCTACTCCGCTTTGTCCGATTTTGGAATGATTCCGGCTGCGGCGATGGGAATCGACGTCCCTCGGTTTCTCGAGAGCACGAAGAAGATGGTGGAGTCGTGCAAACTGCCTGATGCGGCCAAAAATCCGGGTGTTGCACTGGGGATGCTGCTAGGAGAACACGCGCTGAGCGGGCGGGATAAGGTGACGCTAGTGGCATCGCCCGCTATCGCGGATTTGGGAGCGTGGCTGGAGCAGCTATTGGCCGAGTCTACCGGCAAGATCGGCAAGGGTTTGATACCGGTTGATCGGGAAGCGCTCGGGTCGCCGGGCGTGTATGGGCACGACCGGATCTTTGCCCATGAGCGGTATCTTCCGGGTCCCGAAGCTTCGCAAGAAACGGCATTGAAAGCCGTTGAGCATGCGGGACACACGGTCGTTTGGCTCGACTTAGCGGATAAGTACGACTTAGGGCAGGAGTTCTTCCGGTGGGAGATCGCGACGGCGGTGGCGGGCGCGGTGATTGGTATCAATCCTTTCGACCAGCCTGATGTGGAAGCGAGCAAGGTGGTGACGCGGGCGTTGACCTCTGCGTATGAAAAATCCGGCTCACTACCCGCGGAGACGCCGATCTTTGAAGCGAACGGCATCAAACTGTTCACCGACGAACGCAACGCGGCGGAGTTGGGATCGCATAAGTCTTTGAGCGATTACCTGGCCGCTCACTTGCAGCAGATTTCTCCTGGGGACTACTTTGCACTGCTGGGCTACATCGAGATGAACGAGGAGCACGATGCGGTGCTGCAGCGAATTCGAACGCACGTGCGAGACAAGCTTCGGGTAGCTACATGTTTGGGTTTTGGACCTCGGTTTCTCCACTCAACCGGGCAGGCGTATAAGGGCGGCCCAAATTCTGGCGTATTTCTACAGATCACCGCGGATGCTTCGGTTGAACTGCCGGTTCCCGAGCAGAAGTTCACGTTTGGGATCGTCGAGGCGGCGCAGGCGCGCGGAGATTTTCAGGTTTTATCGGATCGTAAACGACGGGCCTTGCGCGTTCACTTGCCCGCGGATCTCAAGCACGGACTAGAAGAGCTGTCGAAGGCAATGCAAGCCGCCGTCTAAGGAGAAGAGATGCAACTGGGAATGGTAGGACTTGGGCGCATGGGCGCCAACATGGCGAAGCGGTTGATGAAGGCGGGGCACGAGTGCGCCGTGTTCGATTTGGATCCGGCGCGAATTCAAGAACTCGGGAAAGAGGGGGCGAAAGGCGCTCCCAAAGTTGGCGATTTCAAAAGCGTGCTGCAAGCCCCGCGCGCGGTTTGGATCATGGTGCCTGCGGGAGAGCCGACGGAATCCATGGTGAAGACGCTGATTGACACGCTCGATCCCGGTGACACGATCATTGACGGCGGGAACTCCTTTTACAAAGACGACGTGCGCCGGTCGAAGCTCGCCAAAGAGAAGGGGATCCATTACGTGGATGCCGGCACCAGTGGGGGCGTTTGGGGATTTGAGCGCGGCTACTGCCTGATGATTGGCGGCGAGAAAGAGGTCGTCGAGCGTTTAGATCCGATCTTCCGGTCGCTTGCGCCGGGGGAAAGCGGAGTGCCGTTAACGCCGGGACGAGATGGCAAGAGCACCGCGGATCTAGGCTATCTACATTGCGGACCGAGCGGCGCTGGTCATTTTGCCAAGATGGTGCATAACGGTATCGAGTACGGACTGATGCAGGCGTATGCGGAAGGCTTCGACGTTCTGAAGAACAAGAATTCAGAGGCGCTCGATCCGGATCTGCGGTATGACATCAACTTGCCGGATCTGGCAGAGACCTGGCGGCGCGGCAGCGTGGTTGGGTCCTGGCTACTGGATTTGACGGCAATGGCGCTGATCGAGGATCCGCAGCTTGCACGGTACACAGGATACGTTCAGGATTCAGGTGAAGGGCGCTGGACGATTGAGGCCGCTATGGAAGAGGCCGTGCCGGTGGATGTTCTGGCGGCCGCGCTATTTGTCCGTTTCCGCTCCCGCCAGGATCATACATTCTCGGAAAAGCTTTTGTCGGCGATGAGGAACAAGTTTGGCGGCCACGTGGAATTGAAGTCCGGCAATTAGGAGAGATTCCGAGTGAGTAAGCCGGTCGAGAAGGTTAAGACAGAGGAGCAAGGACGCCCGGGCGATCCGTGCGTGATGATCATTTTCGGGGCTTCGGGAGATCTAACAACTCGAAAGCTGATCCCGGCTCTTTATAACTTGCGCCGGAATAATCTTCTTCCCGACGAGTTTGCGCTGCTCGGAATCGCCGTCGATCAGATGACAGAGGAAGCGTTCCGGGAGAAAGTACGCCAGGACATTCGCGAATACGCGAACGCTCCGCAGGAGTGTGAACACTGCGACTGGTTTGCGGAGCGCGTCTACTATTTATCGGGAGATTTTCGGGATTCCGCGACTTATCAGAAGATGCAGGAGTGCCTGGCGGAACTTGATAAGCGGCATTACACGCGGGGGAATTACCTTTATTACCTGGCGACCGCGCCTATCTTCTTCGCCGAAGTGCCGTCCCGAATCGGGGCTGCATGTTTGGCGGAAGAGAGCGATGGGTACTGGCGCCGGGTGGTGATCGAAAAGCCATTTGGCACGGATCTGGATTCGGCGCGAGCGTTGAACCGCGACCTGCTGAAGAGCCTGAAGGAGAAGCAGATCTACCGGATCGATCATTACCTGGGTAAAGAGACCGTTCAGAATATTTTGGTTTTCCGGTTCTCGAACGGTATCTTCGAGCCGATCTGGAACCGCCGCTATATCGATCATGTGCAGATCACGGTGGCCGAAAGCCTGGGCGTGGAGCGGCGTGGAGGCTATTACGACCACGCCGGAGCGCTGCGCGATATGGTGCCGAACCACATTCTGCAGTTAGTTTCTCTGACGTCGATGGAGCCGCCAATCTCTTTTCAGGCGGACGCGGTTCGCGATGAACAAGCTAAAATTCTTCACGCGATTCAGGTAATGAGTCCGGAGGAGGTTCTGACGCGAGCGGTCCGGGGCCAATACGGGGCTGGTACGGAAGGCACCGAAAGCGTTCCCGGATACCGAGAGGAACCGCTCGTGAATACCCAATCGAATACGGAGACGTTTGTTGCTCTGAAGTTGTCCATCGATAACTGGCGATGGGCGGATGTGCCGTTCTATATCCGGACCGGAAAGCGAATGGCTAAGCGGGAAACGGAGATCGCGATTCAGTTCCGGCGGGCGCCGTTCGTTTTATTCCGGGATACGCCTGTGGAGCGATTAACTCCTAATATGCTCGTATTGCGGATCCAGCCCGATGAGGGCATTTCTCTGCGATTTGGAGCTAAGATCCCGGGACCGCTGGTACGCGTGGGCTCCGTCGACATGGATTTTGCTTATGTGGATTACTTTGGCAGCGAGCCTAGCACCGGATACGAGCGGTTACTTTATGACTGCATGATCGGGGATGCGACGTTGTTCCAGCGCGCGGATATGGTCGAGGCGGGTTGGACCGTGGTGGGACCCATTCTGGACGTGTGGAAGGCGCTGCCGGCCCGAACGTTCCCGAACTATGCGGCCGGTACTTGGGGCCCAAAAGAGGCTGAGGAGCTGATGAAGCGGGATGGGCGTTCGTGGAAAAAGATCGAATAGGGCTTGGAAGACGATGGGTCTAGCGAAAAAAAGGAGGTCCTTTCGGACCTCCTTTTTCTTGGATGAAGCTTACTTAGAAGGAGAACTTCGCGGCGAACTGCACGGTCCGGGGCTGGGAAGAGAATACGGCTTCCGGCTGGTTGAACAGTGAGGTCTGCGGACGGAGGAAGTTCGTTACCGCGCCGCTCGTATAACCGATAGACCCGATGTCATTCAGGTAACCGGGTACGAACTGCGGGTGATTGAGGGCGTTAAGCATCTGTGCCTGGAATTCGATCTTCAGCCGTTCGGTGATAGAGAAGCGCTTTACCAGGGTGAGATCTAAGTCATCAATCGGACGGCCTTCGAGCGTATTGCGACCCGAGTTGGGAAGCACACCCTTGGGAAGTGAAACGTATTCCGCATTGGGATTGATGACCTGGAACGCCACTACATCGCCGGCGCTGTTGGTGAGCGGAGTAGTCGAGGTTCCAGTTCCGGGGACACCACTCGAATTGACGTAAGTGCGATCGCCAGCAGCGTCACCGTTGAAGTTAGCATCGGCGCCGCTTTGAACGGTGTAATATTCAGGCGTCTGATAGGTGTAGATGGGGGCAATTTCCCAGTTCCCCACGATGTTCTTCATGATGAAGTTGCTGCTATGAGCGAACAAGGGGACATCGTATACCAGGGCGAGCGTGAAGCGCTGGCGACGATCAAGCGCCGAAGAGGACCGATCCAAGTTTAAGTTGGTACCATCTTCCGACCGGCGAGGAGTGAGCACAGTCGAGAAAACATCGGCGGTGCTGTTGTCGATCGCATGGCTCCAGGTATAAGCAGCCCGGAAGGTTAAGCCGTTCGAGAGGCGGCGCTCCATCTGCGTCTCCAAAGCATGATAAGTGGAGCTACCCCACGGCTGGAACGAAGTAATCGGGGATTCGAACCCGGCGTTCAGATACTGAGGAAGGATCGCGCCTGTATTGTTGAATTCAGATTGAAGCGATTCCTGCGTCAGTGTAAGCGAATCCAGAGTCGCCTGGCTGGGTTGGGAGAAGAACAACGGTAGCGAGTTGCCTGGGGTCACGAGAGGACCGCGATCAAGTTGCACCTGAACAGGAAGATGGATGCCACGAGTTCCAACGTAGCGAACTTCGAAGGTGTAATTGTTTGCAAACACGTGCTGGATACCGGCATTCCACTGGATCGAATAGGGAAGTTTCTGATCGGGAACATAAGCGGAGGTGAATGCACGGGCGTCAGCTGCATCCAGGGTTCCTGCGCTAGCCTTCGGCGAAATACCACCGTTTGCCAGGAAGTTGCTGCCGGTGGTGCCGCCTACATCAACCGTTTGCTGGAATTGCGGCGGAGCGGATAGAATCCCAAGGTTGTCATAAAGCGTGTCGTAATTCATGCCGAAGCCCGCTCGAATGGACGTCGTGCCGCTATTGCCTGGCGAATAGGCGATTCCGATACGGGGGACGAAGTTGAGATATTGCGGAGCCGGCTTAGCAAAGGTGAGGACACCGGGAACGCTCGCAATTGCGTTGACTGCCTGCTGACGCTCGGCATAAGGAACGCTGGTGAACTCGTAGCGTACTCCGAGGTTCATCGTAAGGTGCGGGGTGGCCTTCCAGGTATCCTGCGCGTAACCGTAAAGGTTTACGTTATCGCCGTAGTAGATATAATTTCCCGTGCTGCGCTCGCCGAATACGTCCGGATTTTGATCGGTGAGGAAAACACCGATATTGCTGTACTCGTACTCGCCGCGTGACCGCTGTGTGAAGGATTGGGGCGAGATGAGCTTGCGGCCATCGAAACCAAACTTGAAGGTGTGGTTGTTGTGAACCCAGCTCAGGTTATCCGTCACTTCATAGGTGTTCTGGATGGTGAACTGGGGCGCGTTACCGTCCGGTCCGATGCTCAATCCGAGGTCGTCAAGATCGATATTCGGGAAGGCGTCAAGACCAGGGAAGGTGAAATTGCCGGACGGGGTGGAGTTGTTATAGCGGTTATAACCCAAGCGGAACTCGTTGATCACGCCCGGATTGAAGTTATGAAATTCGGTTAGCGTACCCAGGTAGTAGGTGGTGGGAAGCGCTTGGAAGAACGTGGGGAGCGATGCCGCCGTGTCAATCCCTTGGTTTTTGTTGTAGATGAACCGTCCTCGGATTTGGTCTTTCTCCGAGAAATTGTAGTCCACTGAGGAGACACCGTAATAGTTATTCTGATAGCTCGGTCCGATGACGTTGATTTGACCGATCGGAATGTTATAGGTGACGCCGTTTACTACGATCGGATCGGTATCCGTGCCATTTAAAGCGGCGGGAAGGTATTTTTGGAGGATTCCCAGATTGGTGCTGCTGATGCCGGAAAGGGAACTCAGTGTGCTGAACCCCGCCGCAGTTGGGGCAAAGATGGAAGCGGGTACGGCTGCCGAGCCGATCGGGTTGTATTCGAAATCCGCGAAATAGAAGAGCTTGTTTTTCATGATGGGGCCGCCGACCTCACCACCGAGACGATTGTAGTCGTAACGGGTATTCGAGGGCTTCACGCCGCCAGCGATGTCGGAATTAGCTACCTGCTGATCGATAGCATCGAAGTTCCGGTTCTGCAAATAGTCGTACAGCATTCCGTGGAAGGAGTTGGTTCCCGACTTCACGGTGGTGTTGAACTGGCCGCCCGAGGAGTGGCCGTATTCCGCAGTGTATTGATTCTGGAGAACGGTAAATTCCGAGACCGAATCGTTGGGAACGAAGACCAATGGACCAGTTACGGACTTGCTGTTGTTGTCAATACCTTCGATCGTGAAGTTGTTGTTGCGAGGGCGCTGACCGCCTACGGAGGGGCCGGCGCCCGCGCCGACGCCGCCACTGCTCACAACCCCAGCACTGAGAAGTGACAGATTCAGAACGCCGTTTCCGACGGTTGCGCTCGGAAGATCTGACGTCATCTTCGTTTCGAAGGTGTTGGTGATCTGCGCGGTGGATGTGTCGATGGTGACCGCGGAGGTGGACACTTCCACCGTGCTGCTCGCAGTCCCAACCTGCAACATGACATTTCTTGTGCCGATCTTATTTAAATCGACGGTGACATCGGTTAACTTGCGAGGGCCGAACCCTGCCGCCGAGACGTTTAACTCGTAATTGCCGGTCGGGAGGTTAGAAAGGTGATATTCGCCGTTTGCATTCGACGACGCGTTGGTTTTGACGCCAGTCGCAACGTTAGTGGCTTCCACCGATGCGTTTGGGATGGCAGCGCCTGAAGCGTCCGACACGACTCCGGTCAGATCACCGCTGGTCGACTGCGCGAAGCTCGAGATCGGAACAAGAAACCCGATGACGATAGCCGTAACGCATAGGTTACGGAAAAAGCTATTGCTCATGGGCAACTGAGTTCGCACTTGGGGTGCCAACTCACAAATCTTTGTTTTCAGTTACTTAGGAACGGGAATTTTTCATCAAATGCCAATTTTGGAAGGACAGGCACCTGGAATTCTAATGCTCATATTCCTTCGGAGTAATCGCGGAGGTGGTCGTCAACGTCTAAGACGCTGGGGGCAACTGGGTAGACTGATGAGCGCACAACTGCCACCGCCCGTCGCGTCGCACCCAGACGTGTAGCATCCGTAAATGCGGCGAGTTCGGTTTGTCGTCGGTGATCGATTTAACTTGCGCCGAAGCGTTGACGAGCGCTACTTCACCGAGAAGCCTGACCGTTAGCGAGCCCTGATCAAAATCAAAGGCCAAGTACTTCTGAGCGCCGGTTTGAATTCGGCCTATATACGACTGCTTGCCTTCGATCTTCCCGCTGCCATGCCCATAGGTGAGATCGGAAGCCATTAAGCGGTCGAGCGCCTTCACGTCCCCAGAAACGATAGCGGAGGCCCACGACTGTTCGAGATCTTTAATTTGCTGCTCGGAAACGGAGTCGGCGGCTGGGCTGAGCGCGGCGGAGAAAAAGGCAGCAGCGGCGACGGGCAGGACCAAGAGGTTTGGGTGCATAACGCGCATCATATATGAAGCGGCACCGCGACCGCGAAATCCGAGCGCTTCCTCCATCAAAACCGCAATCCGTAAGAGTTCACGCTCGTGGAAGGCCTCCGCGACGATTTGAAGCCCGATGGGCATTCCGTTGCTGATTCCGCACGGAAGCGAAATGGCCGGCAGCCCCAAGACGTTGAAACACCTGGCGAAACGCGTCGACGCCATCCGGGTGTCTTCGCGTTCTCCCTCGATTTCCACGAGACTCTCGCCGATCCGGGGGGCAGTAATGGGAGCGGATGGGGTAAACAGGCAGTCGACACGTGTCCAAACGGACGCGAACTCGCGCTGCATCTTTCGTCGCAATCTCTGAGCGTTGATGTAGTCGGTTGCTGACAACAGGAGGCCTTGCTCCACCAAAAGCCGCAGGTCGTCCCCAAAATCCTCACGGCGGTGAAAGAAGCGCCCGAGAACGGCCGACGCTTCGCACATCTGGATGAGGCGGCCGACAACATTCAGTGCGGCTATATCGGGCAATTTCACGGGAACAATCTCAGCGCCCAGTTGTTCCGCCAAGCGACCCGCGGCGAGCACGCTTTCACGCACGGCGGCATCGACCCGATCGAGAAAGAAGGATACTGGCCAACCGATGCGAACGCCTCGCAGGGAGCCGCTAACAGCGGGGGTGTAATTGTCGACAGACTGGCGGGACGAGGTGTCATCCCGTTCGTCATGGCCCGCAATGACGTTCAAGATCATGGCGGCGTCCGCCACCGAGCGGGTGAGAGGACCCATGTGGTCCAGACTGAAGTCCAGGGGGAGCACGCCAAACCGGCTCACCCGGCCGGACGTGGGCTTGAGCCCGACCGTTCCGCAGAACGCCGCGGGAATGCGAATCGATCCGCCGGTATCCGAACCCATTGCGGCGAATACCATTCGGGACGCTACCGCAACGGCGGAACCGCCGCTCGAACCGCCCGGTATGGCTGCGGGTTTCCAGGGATTCCGAATGGTTCCGAAGTGTGGATTATCGGAGGTGATCCCGTAGGCAAACTCGTGAAGTCCTGTTTTCCCGATCAGAACGGCGCCCGCCTCTTCGAGCTTCGCGGCAACCGCGCTATCAAAATCAGGCACATAGTCCTGAAAGATTTTGGAGCCGCAGGTGGTGCGGACGCCAGCGGTGCAGAATACGTCTTTCAGCGCGACCGGAATACCGCATAGCGGACCGCAGGAAGCACCCTCCGCCCGCAGCTGATCCAAGTGGCCGGCGCGCTCGAGCGCCGCATCGGCGCAGATGGTAATAAAGGCGTTGAGCTGGGGGTTCAGGTGCGCGCAGATCTGGAGCGACTCACGAACGAGTTCCACGCTCGAAACCTGCCCCTCGCGCAGCGCAAGAGCGGCCCCGGTGAGGGTCATTCGCCGAGTATGGCTCCTTCCGACAGGATGATCGCCGGCTCAGTTTGGTGAGGGAGCGCGGCCAGTAGAGGCTCGAAAGAGGCTTCGAGCGAAGCGAGGACGGGCGCAACGCGATCGAGATCCGCATCCGGGAGATCGAATCCACGCGCTTTGGCCAGAAGCTTCCAGTCGGTCATCGCGCTATTCTATCTTCCGCGCGGACCATTCGGCCCCGGCCAACACGACCATCGCCGAAAGAAAACTGAGCAGGAGAATAGCAATGGAGTTGTGAAAGGGGCCATATTCCCGCTGCAACTTGGCAATCAAAAGAGGGCCCAACAACAGGAAGATATACTTTAGGACCTCCAATCCGAAACCCACATAAATGCTGACGGAAATCAGAGGCCGCACGGGAATCCGGCGATTAGGGAGCGCCCAGTAAACAAAAAGGAGCGCGAGGACCGTCATCGGGAGCGCAGCGAGTTTAAAGAAGATCCAGGTGAGCCACCAAGGCAGGCTGCGCAGGTTCAGGATGTCACGAGCCAGCTCCTGATCTTTCGCAGTCAGCAGCAGCGAGCCCATCACGAGCGCGCCGCAGAACAGGATCAAGCCGAGACTAAGTATCTGATTCTTGAAGTAGGAGCGATTTTCTTTAACACCCCAGACGCGGTTCAACGCGACTTCCAGCGGTTCGAAAACACCGTTCGCCGTGAACAGGAGGAGGATCACCGAGATGACCTGTGTGGGGCCATTGCGATAAACGGCCGCGCTCAGGTTTCGCGCCACGAAAGCTCCGACTTCCGTAGGGAAGTAGTCCATTAACGCCATCTTGATGGCGTCTACCCCGCCCTCCCAGTGGAGCGTGTAGCGAAAGATTGAGGCGACCACTATCAGAAAAGGGAAGAAGGAGAGAAGCACGCTGGCCGCGATGGAGAGCGCGTAGACGTGGCTTTCGGTCTGCGCAAGGAAGATGGCGGTGAGACGCCAGCGCTCGAGCCAAGGCCGATGGAGCCAGTCCCGCGCTGTTCCTCGTATGCTTGGCGTCTGCTCGGCGGCGGGGTGAGAAGGCGACTCGTTCATCCGCAGGTGAGGATCGTAGCATAGCCGTTTCTTGCTATACTTTTGGGGTTGTGATCCTGATTCTTCTGACAATTTTGCACGTCGTGGTGTGTGTCTTCCTGATCATTGTTGTACTTCTGCAGAGCGGGAAGGCCGCGGATCTTGCGGGTGCATTTGGTGGTATGGGTTCGCAAACGGCGTTCGGACCGCGCGGCTCGGCGACGCTGCTCTCCAAGGCAACCACGATTTCGGCGGTGTTGTTCATGGCGACCTCCATGTCACTGTCGATTTTGGCGACACGGGGATCAAGCTCAGGGAGTTCCGTGCTGGACCGTAAACCGTTGAAGCAGACGTCGGCTCCGGTAGTGCCCGGGACGACGCCTAAGCCCACCACTGCTGTGACGCCGGCAACACCATCAGCGCCGAAGAAGTAGAATCAGAGCATCATTGTCAGCACACCTGCGGAGGTGGCGGAATTGGCAGACGCACTAGCTTGAGGTGCTAGCGGGAGCAATCTCGTGGGGGTTCAAGTCCCCCTCTCCGC
>CAVTXC010000014.1:0-105234 GCA_963738525.1 Bryobacterales bacterium | reverse complement strand
CAAGTAACCTTATTTAAATCAACACTACAGGACATGCACTATAAAACAACTAATATACTTTGCTACACATTACGTGAAATATTAAATACACCTTTGGACACTCAGTAACACATATGAAACCAGTTAAACCACAGAAGTGTATGTCTCTATTATTATACCAATATTTGATGTAACCAGATATTAAACAATAGTATACCATATGTTGCGGTTTGGTGTAGATGAACTATATAAATCCACACCAAAACCAAACCGCAATTTTGCAAAAACATGTTAAGTTTTGTGTCAAACCATTTTGACACAAAACCCATTAGTCAGCAAGTGATATAAAATATAGGTCAAATACATCGCGCGGAACTGGTGGAGTCCCGCATTGACTTGAACAGCCGTCAACTCAGCAACAAGGCGGTGCGCAGCGCGTTGCTTCCGACCCTGGATCTGTTTGCTTACTACGGGGGCGCGGGTGTGGGTGGATCACAGAATGCAGCCAACCTTTGTTCGAATCTCGATCCTTCGTTGCAAGGCTTCGGTTGCGCCGGGACTGACCAAGCGGCTGGACAGATTCCGCCAGCGCCCACGGTTGGGCTGGGAGGCACCTTTAACCAACTGATCAACTCGACGGCTCCCGATAAGGGAGTTGGTTTGCAATTGAATATCCCCCTGCGGAACCGGGCGGCGCCGTCCTCTCCGGATCTGGGCGCGCACTACGCCGGCCCCGGCCTGATGCTCTCCTTCGTCCTCTCCGGCTTGGGCTGCGCCTTTGCGGGCCTGTGTTATGCCGAATTCGCCGCCATGATCCCGCTGGCCGGAAGCGCATACACCTACGCCTACGCCACGTTGGGTGAACTGATCGCCTGGATCATCGGCTGGGACCTCACGCTTGAGTACGCCATGGGCGCCAGCACTGTCTCCTCCGGCTGGTCCAATCACTTCATTGAGCTGCTCCGCATCTTCAATCTCAAAATTCCCCTTTGGCTGGCCTATGATCACTGGACCGGACTTCGCACCGCCCTCGGACAGGTCGCCCGCCAGCAGCTCATTGCCACTCATCCCAACCTCGTTCCCGGTACCCAGGAATTCCTCAACCAGCTCGACGCGCTCAAAGCCGCACCATCCGCCGACCTCATGGCTCGCGCGCATCAACTCCTCAGCGCGCCGCATCTCTTCGGCGTCGAAATCGGCGTCAACCTGCCCGCCTTTCTCATCGCTCTCCTGATCACCGCCATTCTGGTCATCGGCATCAAGGAAAGCGCCAGCTTCAACTCCTCCATCGTCGTCCTGAAAGTCGGGGTCGTCCTGTTCGTTCTCGCCCTTGGCTCCCAGTACATCCACCCCGGCAACTGGGGTCATGACTGGTCCACCTTCGCGCCCTTCGGATTCGCGGGTATCGGCACCGGCGCCGCATACATCTTCTTTGCCTATATCGGCTTCGACGCGGTCTCGACCACCGCTCAGGAAGCCAAGAACCCGCAGCGTGATCTGCCCATCGCGATCATCGCCTCTCTCACCGTTTGCACCCTGCTCTATATCGGCGTCGCCGCCGTGCTCACCGGCATGGTGCCTTGGCGCGAGGTCAACATCGAGGCCCCCATCGCTCGCGCCTTCCTCGACCGCAACCTGGTCTGGGCCTCCGACATCATCACCGCCGGCGCTCTGGCCGGCCTCACCAGCGTCATGCTGGTCATGCTCCTCGGCCAGACCCGCGTCCTGTACGCCATGGCCAAAGACGGCCTGCTGCCCAGCAAGTTCTTCGCCGCCATCCATCCCAAATTCCGCACGCCTTATAAGAACACCATCCTGGTCGGCCTCCTCGCCGCCATCGTCGGCAGCGTCACCCCCATCGACGACATCGGCAAAATGGTCAATATCGGAACGCTGCTCGCCTTTGTCATCGTCTGCGTCGCGATCATGATCCTCCGCGTCACCAACCCCGGCCAGGCCCGTCCCTTTCGCACGCCCTGGATGCCCGTCGTCCCCATTCTCGGCATCCTCTTCAACGGCTACATGATGTATCAAGCTCGGCTGGGTCAATTGGGCGCGTCTCATCATCTGGCTCGCCATCGGCCTGGTCATCTACTTCGCCTACAGCCGCAAGCACAGCAAGCTGAACGCTGCCGCCTCCGAAAGCGCGGTTCATACGCGTTGAGTACTGCGCCCCAAGCCCCGTTGCACACCAGCAACCTCCCGGACGTCGAACTCCTCGCGTCCGGGAAAGTTCGCGATGTCTATCGCGTAGACGATCAAACCCTCCTCATCGTCGCCACCGATCGCCTCTCCGCCTTCGATTGCATCCTCCCGGATCCCATCCCGCGCAAAGGCGAGGTCCTCACCCAGATGTCCGTCTTCTGGTTCGACTTCCTGAGCGACCTCACCAAGACCCACTTCCTCACCGCCGACGCGGATGCCTATCCCGAGCCCGTTCGCCTCTACCGCCACCAGATCGCGCGCCGATCCATGCTCGTCCGCCGCGCCGATATGATCGCAGTCGAGTGCGTCGCCCGCGGCTACCTGGCCGGATCCGGCTGGAAGGAGTACCGGGCCACCGGTACCGTCTGCGGCATTCCGCTTCCCCCGGTCTCCCCGATGGCAGCCAGCTTACCCGAGCCCATCTTCACCCCCGCCACCAAAGCCGCCTCCGGACACGACGAAAACATCTCCTTCGCCGAGATGGCCGCCACTCACCGGCCCCGAACTGGCCGCTGCACCTCCGCGACCTCACCCTCGCGATCTACACCCGCGCCGCCAGCTTATGCCCGCGAGCGCGGCATCATCCTCGCCGACACCAAGTTCGAATTCGGGCTTCATCGACGGCGAGCTCTGCCTGTGCGACGAAGTCCTTACGCCGGATTCCTCCCGCTTCTGGCCCGCCGCTACCTGGCTCCCCGGCGGACCCCAGACCGTCGTACGATAAGCAGTTTGTGCGCGATTACCTCGAAACCCTGGATTGGAACAAGCAGCCGCCTGCCCCTTCATCTCCCGGCGAACATTATCGAGAGAACTACGCGTAAAGTATCTTGAGGCGTATCGCGTCCTCACCGGGAGATCGCTATGAACTTCGACTGGCTTGATGCCGCTATTGCTGTGATCCTTCGCTGTCCATCCTCAGCGCCGCGCGCAAGGGCTTCTCGCGTGAGGTCATCGGGCTGTCGCCGCCCTGTGTCGGCCTCGTCCTCGGCCTCTGGTTCTATGGCGTCGCCGGCAGTTGGCTCCATCCGTACGTGAGCTCCGTCAATGTCGCCAACTTCCTGGGCTTCATGAGTCGTCTTCTCGGCGTGATCATCGTCGGCGCGCTCCTCAGCTCCGTCGTCGCCCGCTTCCTGCGTACGGTCGGCCTGAGCTTCATCGATCGCGCTCTCGGCGCCGCCTTCGGCATCGCCCGTGGCTTGGTCATGTCCGTCGCGCTGGTCATGATCCTCGTCGCCTTCGCCCCGGGTTCCACCGCAGCCACTCCGCCCGCCGCCGTCGTCAACTCCCGGCTCGCTCCCTACGTCATCGGCGTATCCAGAGTCATTACCCAGTTCGCGCCCTTTGAACTCAAAGACGAGTTTCATAAGCGCTACGATCAGGTGAAGCACGCCTGGCAGGATAACGGCCGAACCGCGATGAAAGAACAGTTCGAAGTGCTCGTCGCGCACTTGATGGAGAAGGGCTTCTTCCTCGAAGAAGCGATTGAGCTCATGGAGCGAACTCTCATCGAGCGGGCACTTCGCAGCAGCTGGCGGAAACCAGTCCGCCGCCAGCAAAATCCTTGGGATCCACCGCAACACCCTCCAACGCAAAATGGTGCATTACCAACTCGACGGGAAGCCGTCGCCGCAAACCGCCTGTCGCCGTTAAGCGCAGCCGTCCCGCGGCCACGGCGCAAGTCCTCTTAGATGCCGCTGCTCATCTTCGATCTGGATGGCACGCTGATCGATTCGCGCCTCGATCTGGCGCACTCGGTCAATGCCACGCTCGCCTTCATGGGCCGGGATCCGCTCGAGCACGAGACCGTCTATAAGTACGTCGGCAACGGCGCGGCCATGCTGATCGAGCGGGCGCTTGGCGATCTCGGCTCCGCCGAGAACGTCGATAAGGCCCTGCCCTTCTTCCTCGGCTACTACAGCGAGCACAAGCTCGACTACACCGAGCTCTACCCCGGCGTTCGCGAGTCGCTCGACCGCTTCCTCGCCGCCCGCATCCCTATGGCCGTGCTCACCAACAAGCCGGTCCGCATCAGCAAGGCGATCGTCGAAGAGCTCGGCCTCGACGGACACTTCTTCGAGGTCTACGGCGGCAACAGCTTCCCCTTCAAGAAGCCCAATCCGGTCGGCATCGAGAAGCTCGATGGCTGCCGCCGGAATGAGTCACGAAGACACCATCATGGTCGGCGACAGCAGCGTCGACATCGAGACCGCGCGCAACGCGGGCGTGCGCTCCTGCGGCGTCACCTACGGCTTCCAGCCCGAAACGCTGGCGCTAGTTCCCGCCCGATATACTGGTGGATCGGTTGGAGCAGCTCGCCGATCGGATCGTCCCGGAGCAGCCGTGAAAGCCGATTGCATCTTCTGCCGGATCTCACGCGGAGACCTGGCCACCGACATCATCGACGAGACTGCGGGAACGCTCACGTTCCTCGATCACAGCCCGGTGTTCCCCGGGCATCTCCTGATCATCCCCCGCGAGCATGTCGACACGCTGCTCGACCTGCCGGACGACCGCGTGGCGCCCTTCTTCAAGGAGGTACAGCGGGCCTCGAAGGCGGTCGAAGCTGCGCTCGGCGCGGAAGGGTCGTTCGTGGCCATCAACAACAAGGTGAGCCAGATGGCTGACGCTGGAATGAGGCACGAAGACACCATCATGGTCGGCGACAGCAGCCTCGACATCGAAACCGCGCGCAACGCGGGCGTGCGCTCCTGTGGCGTCACCTACGGCTTCCAGCCCGAAACGCTGGCGCTATTCCCGCCCGACATACTGGTGGATCGGTTGGAGCAGCTCGCCGATCGGATCGTCCCGGAGCAGCCGTGAAAGCCGATTGCATCTTCTGCCGGATCGTCGCGCGGAGAGCTGGCCACCGACATCATCGACGAGACTGCGGGAACGCTCACGTTCCTCGATCACAGCCCGGTGTTCCCCGGGCATCTCCTGATCATCCCCCGCGAGCATGTCGACACGCTGCTCGACCTGCCGGACGACCGCATGGCGCCCTTCCTCAAGGAGGTGCAGCGGGCCTCGAAGGCGGTCGAAGCTGCGCTCGGCGCGGAAGGGTCGTTCGTGGCCATCAACAACAAGGTGAGCCAAAGCGTGCCTCACCTCCATGCGCACGTGATCCCGCGCAAGAAGAAGGACGGGATGAAGGGCTTCTTCTGGCCGCGCCGCCCCTACGAAGGCGACGACCACCGGCAGGAGATCGTGGGCAAGCTCCGCGAAGCCTTCCGGTCGGTATGAACGGAGCGCAGGCTGCAATCGCTGCCATCCCGATTGCCGTACTGCTGCTGTTGCTCGGTGTTCTGCGGCGGCCTCCCTGGCTGGCGGCGCTCTGCGGATTGGGTAGCGCGGCCCTGGTGGCGCTGCTGTCCTATCACGCTTCGGTCGGCTTCATCGCCAGCTGCATCTCCTACGGAGCGGCCTTCGGGCTCTTCCCCATCGGATGGATCGTGTTCGCCGCGATCCTGCTGTTCAACCTGACGGTCGAGACCGGGCAGTTCGAGGTGGTCAAGCTCTCCCTTCGCACCCTGACCGGCGATCGGCGGATGCAGGCGCTCATGATCGCCTTCGCCTTCGGCGCGTTCCTCGAAGGCGCGGCGGGCTTCGGAGCGCCCGTCGCCATCGCCGCCTCCATGCTGGCGGCCTTGGGCTTCGAGCCATTCGAAGCGGCGGCCGTCTGCCTCCTGGCCAACACGGCGCCGGTCGCCTTCGGGTCAATCGGCATCCCGTTGGCGACGCTGGCCACCGTGACCGGACTGCCGCTCGCCCGGCTCAGCGCCGACGTCGGCCGGATCTGCGCCCCGGTCTCGTGCATCCTGCCCACGTACCTTGTGGTGGTTATGAGCGGCTGGCGCGGGCTCCGCGGTGCGCTCGGCGCAGCCGTCGCCTGCGGCCTCGCTTTCGGGGGGACGCAGTTCGTCGTCTCCAACTTCGTGGGCCCGGAGTTGACGGACATCCTGGCATCGCTCGCCGCCATGGGCACGCTGATCGTGGTCGAGCGCTTGTCGGGGCGGACGCACCCCGCGCCCGAAGTCTCGCGCGCCGCGATGTGGAAGGCGTGGTCGCCTTACGCCCTGCTGGTCTTGTTCGTCCTGCTGTGGGGCATCCGGCCGATCCAGCGGGAGCTGCAAGCGGTCACCCTGACGTTCCCCTGGCCGGGACTCGCCAGCAAGGCGGCGATCTTCCGGTTCAACTGGCTGGCTGCGGCGGGCACCTCGTGCTTCCTCGCCGCACTCGCCTCCGCGCTCGTGCTGCGCGTGTCAGCGGCGCAGTCCCTGCGCGTGCTCAAGGCCACCGCCCGGCAGCTCGCCGTCGCCGAAGCGACCATCGCGCTGATGCTCGCGCTGGCCTTCTTGATGAACTACTCAGGAGCGACGGCGACGCTGGGTCTCGCTTTCGCCGCCACCGGCGCTGCCTTCCCGGTGTTCAGTGCGTTGCTGGGGTGGCTAGGCGTGTTCCTGACTGGGAGCGACACCTCGGCCAACGCGCTCTTCGGCAACCTGCAGGTCGTGAGCGCTCAGCACCTGGGGATGAACCCCGTGCTGATGGCCTCCGCCAACTCGAGCGGCGGGGTGATGGGCAAGATGATCAGCCTGACGAGCATCGCGGTCGCGGTCGCCGCGACGTCGCTCAAGCCCGGCGAGGATGCCCGTCTGTTCCGCTTCACGCTGCGGCACAGCATCACGCTCGCTCTGACGATCGGGCTGATTACGCTGCTCTACTCGCGGCTCGGCCTTTAGACGGCGAGGCGCGGACAGAGCGAACCGCGATGCTCGCGCTGGCGTCGTGCTGGGGCGTGTTCCTGACCGGGAGCGACACGTCGGCCAACGCGCTCTTCGGCAACCTGCAGGCCGTGAGCGCTCAGCACCTGGGGATGAACCCCGTGCTGATGGCCTCCGCCAACTCGAGCGGCGGCGTGATAGGCAAGATGGTCAGCCAGACGAGCACCGCGAGGATGCTCGTCTGTTCCGCTTCACGCTGCGGCACAGCATTACCCTCGCGCTGACGATCAGGCCGATTACGCTGCTCTACTCGCGGCTCGGCCGAAGGCGCAACCGTGAGGCCCCGTGCTGATAGCCTCTGCCAGCTCGAGCGGTGGCGGGATAGGCAAGATGATCAGCCCGACGAGCACCGCGAGGATGCTCGTCTGTTCCGCTTCACGCTGCGGCGAAGCATTACCCTCGCTCTGACGATCAGGCCGATTACTCTGCTCTACTCGCGGCTCGGCCTTTAGAAGGCGAAGCGCAGTCCGAATTCGAGACGCCGATTGTCCGCGCTCGAGCCACCCGGCCCGAAGTTGGCGATCTGGTTCGACTGCCCGAACAACGGGGACGTGATCACCCCGATCGGATTGGCGTAGTTCACGTTGTTGAAAAGGTTGCGGGCCTGTGCCGTCAAGGTGATGTTGTATTTGCGGCCCGTCGATGCGTCGCCGAACATGCCGCCCGGACCGCCGCGTCCACCGCCGCCGCGCGGGCCGCCGAAGCCGCCGCTCGGTCCACCGTAACCGCCGCCGCCCACATTGCCGCCGGAGCGCTCCCCGAAGCCCCACGTCTTGCTGACACGGAGGTTCATCGAGAAGTAGTCGGGGCCGTTGCCGTAGTTACGCGGGATCACCGCCTCGTTCGGGCCGGGCACCGTGTTGAAGTTGCCGTAAGCGGTACACACCACCGTGGGCGTTGTGCAGGGCAGCGTCGTGAAGGACGGCCGCTCGGTGTACACGCTCTGATCCAGGTAGTCGTCGCCAGCGGTGATGTTGAAGGGAGCGCCCGAATGGTAGACAACGAACGGGCTGAACCGCAGACCGTACTTCGTCGTGATCGAGCCACCCAGGAAGATGCGGTGCCGTATGTCGAACTGCGCCCGGCTGTACTCGCCCTGGAAGTCGTACTGGTTCGACGGGAACGTTCCGATGCCGTCCGTATCGCTATGGGCCGACCCCAGCTGGTAGAACGAGAACAGGGA
This sequence comes from Bryobacterales bacterium, assembly GCA_963738525.1. Classification (GTDB taxonomy): domain Bacteria; phylum Acidobacteriota; class Terriglobia; order Bryobacterales; family Bryobacteraceae; genus Bog-113. The sequence continues at coordinate 97,086 of CAVTXC010000014.1, read as the reverse complement.
CACCGCCTTGTTGAACTGCGTGTTGACGGTGACGATCAACTGGTTCTGGTTGAAGTAGCCCGTGGATTGATAGTCGTATATATTGCCCGCCGCCGCCCCATACGGTTGCGGCGAACCGGCGCCGAGCGAAGCATCCGGAGCGTTGATGTTCACGGTGCGCAGCTGATGGACCCCGCGTGAATGCATGTAGTTGATCGAGAGCCGCGTGCTGCGCGGAAGAGCACGTTCCACTCCGATGGCGGTCTGCAGCACATACGGCGCGGCCAGGTTGCCATCCACCTGTTGCACGGTCAGCGGCGCGCCAGTCAGCGAGCTCGCCGGCGGAACGTTGGGGTAAGTATCGGGCGCGTTGACGACGTAGCTCTGTATGTTCTGACCGTTGTAAAGCTCGCCGTTCAGCGAGTACAGGTAGTTGAAACGATCGTAGAAGATGCCCGCGCCACCGCGGATCACCGTTTTGCCGGTCTTGTTGCCCTTGCTATCCGGGGACCACGCGAACCCCACGCGGGGCGCCCAATCGCGGTAGTCGCTGATCTGGTTCTGGATCTCGTAACGCACGCCCAGGTTGAGGGTGAAGTTGGGCTTGATGCGCCAGTCGTCCTGCACGAAGAGCCCGGCGTCGAGCTGGGCAATCGAGGCGGAGGCGTTGCCTCCGTTGATCGAGTACTGCGAGGCGCCGCCGCCCAACGTGCGGATCAACGCGGAAGAGTAGCCCAGCTGCTCGAACAGCAACGTGCGGCGGTACTGCTCGATCGACGTCTCCTGCTGCAGGATGTAGTTCCCGCTCGAGTCGAGGATAGGGTTGTTGTTCGCGTCCAGTTCCGGCGCGGGTCCACCCGCGAACAGGTAGGTTCCGAGGAAGTTGGACGGGTTGTAAACACTGTCCTGATAGCTGCGGAGGCGAAGACCCGCCTTAACGGCATGCGTGCCGTGAGTGATCGACGTGTAGTTCTGGAGCTCGAAGTTGGTCTCATTGCTGTTGTTGTTTGCCGTCGAGCTGCCCCCTTCGACGAAGGCATCCTGGACGTTGATGGTCGTCCCGGGAGACACGGCCGTGATGGTCTCAGTGTCGCGGAGCCAGCGGAAGCGAGTCTCGTTGATCATGCTCGCGCTCAGAACGGCGGTCTCGGTGACCTGCAGCGACTGCTCGATCTCGGATCGAGTTGCTGCCCTGGCTAGCTAGCGAGAACTGGCCGACACCGGTGTTGTCGATGGTGTTGCGCTGGAAGTTGTACTTCATCACTAGCGTGTTCTTATCATTCAGCTGGTAGTCGATACGGGGGCTGAAGTCGGTGCGCTTCTGCGGAGTGGCAATCGCTTCGTTGAAGGGCGAAATGGTCAGATTTGGATTCAGGATCTGGGTCGCCACCACACCCGAGTCGTTGATGTCGCGCTCTTCGACATCGAAGAACAAGGACGCCTTCTTGCCCAGCGGACCACTCAGGTTGCCGCCGTACTGGCGCGAGCTGAAGTCCGGGCTAACGGTGAGGAACGGGTTGCGGGCGTTGAACGCCGCATCGCTATCGTTCAGGAAGGCCTGGCCATGCCACTTGTCGCTGCCCGGCTTGGTCAGCACCTCGATACGGCCGTAGCCCAGACGGTCGTACTCGGAAGAGAACGGGTTCTGGTTGATACGGATCTCGCGGATGGATTCCTTCGGAGGCAGGCGTCCGCCGGTGAAGCCATCGATGTAGATCTGTCCGCCATTGGGACCTGCGGCTGGTCCGGCGAGTTGCTGAAGGTCATTGGCCAGATCGTCCGGATCGTCGGGCAGCGCGTCGATCTCCGCCTGCTTGAGCACGAGAGCGTTGGCGTTTTGGGTGGCGTCAACGCTGACGGCGCCGGGGGCATCGCCCTGCACGGTGACCGATTGGGTTTGCGTCTGGAGCTTCAACTGGGTGCTCACCACGGCCTTCGCGCCGGGCGTGACCTGCACGCGCAGTTCGATTGGGCCGAAGCCGACGTGACTCACACGCACCGAGTAGGTCCCGGCCGTGATATTCGGGACGGCGAACGCCCCTTGTATGTCGGTCTCGACCGTGCGAACGATCGCGCCCGCTTTGAGGACGGAGACGCTGGCTGCCGGAATGGAGGCGCCGGTTTCATCGGTGATCACACCCGTCACAGAACCGGTGTTCTGTGCGGCGAGAGGGAGCGCCACTAGCGCGAGGAGGGGAAGGATAGAGGTATAGCGGGCGAACATCGTGCTCCTGATCATTAGTCGGTTGCGGGGTCCGAGTAACCCTACTCGGGCATCCCCATTTCGAGAGTCCACGAACCGGAGGCGCCGTTGCCGGACCTGCCGCCTTGCCGTGAAGTGGGTGGCGCGGCAGCCAGAATCGGCTCCACACCGGCGATTACTGAGATGGCGGTGACACGCGACGGGTCTGCCCCGTTGGTGCTGGAGATGACGAGCGCGTCTCCAGCTTTGAGATCCGCGATCGCCATATGCGGCGCTCGTTCGAGGATCTGATTGACGTCCATGTGGCCGCGGCTCATCCCCGGGCCGGGATGATCGGCACCGGGAGCTGCGGGGTTGGATCCGGCCGCCGAAGGCGTACTCGGGCTGGCCGAGCCAGGACCGTTGAACCCGGGATGGCTGTCCGGACCGCCTTGGCCCTTGGGCGTCACCGGATTATTGCCAGGAACCGCGGAACCGGCGGGGGCACCACCGTTCGCACCAGCGGGCCCGGCGCCACTCGCCCGTGCGAGCATCATCGCCATGGGAACCGGAAGACGGCGTAGGTTGGTGTCAGCGTTCACTTTGACGGTGACCGGCTGCTTGGTGACCAGATCGTTCACCTTGATCTCATTAGCTGCAGCGTCCACAGAGATCACCGTGCCGCCGATGTTGCGGAACGATCCGGAAAGGATCTCCTCGGCATGAATTGACGTACCGTCGGCGTTCTTGTCTCCGAGGACGCGCAGGTTGTTTCCGATGTCGATGTCTTTGAATTGACTGGGTTGGGCATCGGCGAACTTGACACTGTCGGGGGCATAACGGCGGAATCGGGTTTTGTCGTCGATTTGGACCGTGATGGTCTTCGGTCCGCCTGCGCTCTGCATGGACACTGTCACCGTCTTGCCAACCGGGTCGACTGACGCCACCTTGCCGCTCACACCGCGCCGCTGCCACTCATCCCGGGTCCTCTCCTGGTGCTGAGCCACATCGGTTTTGGACATCACGATCACGGACGTTGCGGGGGACTGATCCTGGCCCTCCACCTTACGGCTGCGAGCGTACACACGGTCACCGGGGCCGATGTCTTTCAGTTCAATGCGAGTCGCTTTGCGGAGGTCCTTCTCGCCGGGAGGGACCAACATGAACGACGTGCTCTCGTTGAGGAGAACATCGGTCGAATTCCCGCTATCGTCCTTAACCGTGATCTTCTTACCGTCCGCATCCACGGACACAACCGCGCCGATTACCTTGTTGAACGGCTGTTTGGCCGCCGCATCCTGAGCAGACAAGGGCAAAATCCCTCCGCAAAGCAGGCCTGCGGCGACAGCTACTACAACGTAAGACGGACGTAGTCCGGGAAGGTTCCCCATGTAACTACGATAGGCGACCGGGAGAAAGGCAAGGTAACACTTGAGGGGCGGAAAAGTTCGGACCCTTCGAATCCGGTCTGAAAAAGCACAACGCCCGGCCGGCTCCTCAAATCGAGAAAACCGGTCGGGCGCTTGCCCCTGGAGGGATCGAAGAAAACGGGGGTTAGTGGCGGACCAATGAGCCAGCTGTTTTGACTTTGAGTTGCGCGGATTGCGGGGAGACATTGCCCGATGCGTCGAATGCGCTGATCGTGTACGTGTAGTTGGTGCCGGATGCCAGACCTTGGTCATTCATTCCGAGAAGACTCGTGGTGCCAATCAGGGCGCCGTTGCGATAGATCCGGTAAGCCGCCACGCCGACGTTGTCCGTGTCGTTCGTCCAAGCTAGGTAGGCGTTGGAGCCGAGGACCGCAGTGGCCGTAGGCGGTGCTGGAACAGCAGGAGCTGACGAGTCTGGCGCGGGGATGGAGCGATTCAGCCAGGCAATACCCGTGGGGGTGAAGGCTCCGGCCAGATTAGCGGTCCGGACGGCCTGATACGAAGCGGTCATCCGATCGGCGGTGCTCATCGCGCTGGTCGCGTTGTAATCGAGGTAAGCCGAGAGGTAGTGGCTCCAGAACGGGGACACAAAGATCAACTGCTTGGCGCTACCGAAGTCGGCTAGGGCGTTCAGGAAGGCGATGTCGATCGGAGCCCAAAAGCTGTAAGGATCACGCCCGTAGATCTCGGTGTAGCTCAGTTTGTTGAGTTCGGAGTTGCGGATCTTGTAGACCCACGCTTCGCTGATGGTGACACGCTTGCCCGCCGCCCGAGCTATGTTTGCGGCGAGGATGGCGTTGTTGAACAGGTTGTTGTTGATGGGGTAGATATGCATATCCACGTACGCGATGGAGGTGGAAGCAAAGCTCTGGATGTACTGCACGTAGGAAGTGATCCACGTACCGGCGCCCGCTCCGATCAAGACGTTGTTTGCGCCAGCTCCCTGGATCGTACTCAGGATGGTCTTGAGAAGTTGGGTGCTGCCGGCGACTGTCCCGGCATTCGGCTGGCCGGAGGCAGTGGCTTCGCTGTCAGGCTCAGTGATCACAGACATGTAGTCGGGCTGCACCAACTCCACTACGTTCAGGGCGTTCTGCGCCCGGCCTGCCATATAGGCCGTCCAGGAGAGGCCTTTAAGATACGTCGCGAAGGTATCGGCTTCATTGCCGGGGAATGCCTGGCCGATGCTCGACTCGATGATCAGCTTCAAGCCGCGAGCGTGGACGTCGACGGCGAGTTGCTGGTAGAAGTTCACGTACTCCTGATACTGGGAGGGGTTTGAAACGTAATAGGGCTGGTAAAGAACCGGAAAATCGATGTGGACAGTGACCGCCTTCGCGCCCAACGCAATCAACTCATCGAGAGCGGGGATAACGAAGTTGTTGTAATAACCAGGAGCGATCAGTTGCGAGAACTGGCAAGAGTCAGCGCTGATCAGCTGGGGGGCGCTCATGGCGGGCGACGCCGCGCCCGTTGAACTTGTTAACACCGCTGTGCGAAAGGAGCTGATCTGGGTGGACAAATTGCTATAGATGTCTTGGTATGCCGCGGGTACCGAGGCGAATTTCGTTTGCGCGGACAGGCAAGCCGCACCGGCGAGAATAACGAGAAGGAAACGTTGCATTTGGTGATCTCCAGGGATAACTTCCGGGATGTTATTCGGAGGAGAGATGGCCAAGCTTTAGCTGAGAAGGGCGTGCGAAATGAAAACCGGAAGAATACCCGAGGGGCTGTTTAGGGGAATTCCCTTGCGAAGTTTGGTCCCGACAAACTCCTGCTCAGCTGTTCCGCAACGTTACACTCGAACAGAGGTTTCTATTTGAAGCGCATGTTGGTCCGCTTTTCCTTTGTTGCTTTAGCCCTCGGTCCGCTGGTGTTGGCCCAATCACCGGGCAACGACACAGTACCGATATACAGCATTCAAGTAGTGTCGCGCGCGTTGAAGGCTGTCAATTACCAGCATCGCGGGGGCTCCACGAAGGTGAATTTTCAAGGGACAGTCTTGCTTCCCCATGCTGAAGGAGAAGCCCGCGTGGAGACCAAGAACGGGTACACGGAAGTGGATGCGACGTTCAAGCACGTCGATGCGCCAACTCAATTCGGCACGGAGTTTCTCACCTATGTACTGTGGGCGATCACGCCGGATGGGCACGCCATCAACCTGGGCGAACTGATTCCGGATGGTTCGAATAAAGGCAAGATGCGCGTGACTTGTCCGTACTCCACGTTCGGTTTGCTCGTCACCGCGGAACCGTACTTCTCGGTGCCATACCCGAGCGATCTGGTTGTGATGGAAAACGTGATTCGCCCGGATACGGTGGGGCGCGTGGAGAACATCGAGGCGAAGGCGGAGCTACTGCCGCGCAAGCAGTACACGCTGAATATTCGCCCACAGGATCTTCCCTCGGCGCGCATGAAGCGTGAAAACGCGGTGGCGATGCCTGCGTTCGAAGCCGTTCTGGAGTTGTACCAGGCCCGTAACGCAGTGCAGATCGCGAAGGCCGACGGCGCGGATCAAGCGGCGCCCGACATCTTTGGACGCGCCGAGCAATACCTGGCCGACGCGGAGTCTCAGTACGCTCATCACACCGCCATGAATGAAGTGACGACAACCGCAAGGCAGGCCGTGCAAGCGGCGTCCGATGCACGCGCGATCGCGCTACGACGCAATCCAGGGCGTTAGCGGAGAGCGAGAGCCGGGATCCGCCCGGCCTTTTCCAGTTCGCCGTGGATAAAGCGATAGGTCTTGGAAAGCCCGTCTTCCAAAGAGACCTGAGGTTCCCATCCGAGCACTTCGCGGAGTTTGGAATTGTCGCTGTTGCGGCCACGCACGCCCTGAGGTGCGGTGAGATTGTGGCGGCGGTGTACCGTTTTACCGGCGATTTTGGACACGATATCCACCAACTCGTTGATGGAGATGAGACGATCCTGGCCCAAGTTCAACGGATGCGGATAGTCCGAGCGCATTAGCCGGTGGATGCCTTCGACGCAATCGTCAATGTAACAGTAAGAGCGGGTTTGCAGGCCGTCACCCCAAACTTCGATAGAGCCGCCGTCTTCGGCCAAAGCGACTTTGCGGCAGATCGCGGCAGGCGACTTCTCGCGGCCGCCGTCGTAAGTGCCGAGCGGACCGAAGATGTTGTGGAAGCGAACCACGCGGGTTTCAAGCCCAAAATCCTCACGATAATGACGGCAGGTACGCTCCATATAGAGCTTCTCCCAGCCGTAGCCGTCTTCGGCGTCGGCCGGGTAGGCGTCTTCTTCTTTTAGGGGCGTGACGTTGGCTTCCCGCTGCTTGTAGCCGGGGTAGACACAGGCGCTCGAGGTGTAGAAGAATCGCTGAGCGCCATTCACGCGCGCCGCTTCGATCGAGTGCATATTGATCATCGTGCTGTCGCGAACGATGACCGCCTTGTTGTGCTCGATGTATCCGATGCCGCCCATCTCGGCCGCCAGCGCGTAGACTTCATCGATACCGGCAGTAGCCTGGAGGCAATTGTCCCAGCGGCGAAGATCCAATATTTGGAAATCATGCGCAGCGGTCGGCTCGTATTCGGGAAGCTTGATATCCACCCCGCGGACCCAATAGCCACGGGCGGCCAGGTACCGGCAAAGGTGATGACCAATGAACCCACCGGCACCGGTGACGAGCACTCGTTTCGACATGGCTTTCATTTTCTCCTGATTAGTAGCGAAGAATCTTCAATTTCTGCATGACCCACAACGGTGGAAACACGGTAGTGATCAGCAAGTATCGTTTCCACAAGCGGCGCGGCTCGCGGGTGAGCCGGTAGAACCACTCGAGTCCGCGGCTCTGCATCCACGCAGGCGCCTGTTCGAGGTGTCCGGCGTGGAAGTCGAAGGCCGCGCCTACACCGAATAGGATCAGCCCAGGCAAGCGATCGCGGTGATTCATCATCCAGTGCTCCTGCTTGGGAGTGCTGAGCCCGACGAACACGATATCGGCGCCGGAATCGCGAATCTCGCGCACATACTGCTGATCTTCTTCAGGCGTCAACGCGCGAAACGGAGGCGATATCGACCCCACAATTTGAAGCCCCGGAAAACTCGCCGGAAGCTTGACCGCCAGGGCATCCAGTGTCTTTTGGCTTGCGCCGTACAGAAAGATTTTCTGGCCAAGAGCCGCGGCGCGGCGACAGAGATGGAGCATCAGGTCAGGCCCGTAGACACGCGACTGGTTTTGCACTCCAAAGGAGCGCATCGCCCAGACAATGGGCATTCCATCCGGAGTCGCCATATCGGCGGCATTGAGAATATCCCGGAACTTCGGATCAAAAAAGCCGGTAATCACGCCGTGGACTGACGTTACCGTGACGAAGCGCGCACGCGAAGGTGCAAGTCCGGCGCGCCGTTCGCCTACCCATCGTGCACATACATCGGCGACTTCAGAGTAGCTGGTGGCGCTGATACCGGAGCCTAAAACGGACTGTTTTCTGGGCAAAACGGCCGAAGTCATAAGCCGGTCAGTGACTTGGGGGACCGAGCCCTCAGTATAGCTTGCCGCCCTGGCACCGCCTGTTCGCAAGTGTCTTGAGGATCACGAGTGTCATCCAGAGCCAGTTGCCGGGTATTGAGAGCCGTGCTCCGTTTGAAATTGTGAGTGCTAAACTACTCCAACTCTGGCGCTATCCAACCCGGCCCGCCGAGCCATCAACCTGGAGCGACCATTTGGAGCAAATATGAAGAAGATCGACGCCGTCGTGCAGCCATTTAAATCGGAGGATGTGAAGGAAGCTCTGAAGTCGATCGGGGTGGATGGCATGACGATCACGGAAGTGCGCGGACATGGAAGACAAAAGGGCCACACCGAGGTTTACCGCGGACAGGAGTACAAAGTAGACCTGCTGCCAAAAGTGCGATTTGAGCTGGTCGTAACGGATGCGCGCGCCAACGAAGTAGTGGAGGCACTTGCCGCAGCCGCGCGTACGGGCAAAATCGGCGACGGCAAGATCTTCGTTTCAGATGTACTGGACGCGATCCGTATCCGGAATGGCGATCGAGGAGAAGGCGCGCTTTGAAAGACGCATCCGCCATTGCCCGTGCACGCACGAGCGAGGTGGATGAGACCGTCCGGGCACGCTGGCAAGGTCTGGACGGTGTAGCACTGGTAGCGGTCGGAGGATATGGCCGGGCCGAGCTCTTTCCCTTTTCCGACATCGATCTTCTGTTTCTCAGCCATCGAGATGATCTGAAAGCACCCCTGGGAGCCTTTCTCCAGGAGCTCTGGGACCAAGGTCTAAGGGTTAGCCACTCCGTTCATAGTCCGGAAGAGTGCGCGGGCGTTAGCGAGCAGAATGTCGAGTTTAGCGTGAGTTTGCTCGACCGGCGATTCCTTACGGGGGCTGTCGATCTTTTCGAGAAGCTTCGCGATCCGCCTCGGGAGCGACTGGCTCCGGCGTTAGCGAAGCTGACGCGCGAGCGACATGCCAAGTACGGTCACACGATCTTTCACCTGGAGCCGCATGTGAAGGAGGCTCCAGGCGCAATGCGGGATTTACAGGTGCTTCGCTGGCTCGCCAAGCTGGATGGAGGCGATGCGAAGACCCCTCCTTACGAGTTGCTCTTCCGGATCCGTACTGCGCTTCATGTCGCAGCGCGGCGGGATCAAAACGTTCTTCATTACGATATGCAGGATAAGTGTGCGGCGCTCTTGCAGTTCAGGGACGCAGCCGAGCTGATGCGCGCCTACTACCGGGAGGCGTCGGCAATTTACCGTGCAACGCTGCGTAAACTCAGCGATGCCGAATCGAAGCGAAGCGGTCTCTTTGCGGCATTCCGGGATCGGGCCTCGCGGCTATCGAATGCGGATTTTTCCGTGCTTGGGGGACAAGTTTACTTCCGGGTTCCTCCATCGGACCCGACGGTACTGGTGCGGTTGTTCGAATTCGTGAGCCGGCATGGACTTCCTTTGGCGCGCGACACCGAGGATCGCGCGTCGGCGTTTGAAACGGTGAGTATTACCTGGGGCGAGTTGCGGCAAATCTTAGACTTACCCGCCGCGCCGCGAGCCGTTCGCGCGATGCACGTCACGGGTTATCTGCGGAGGCTGTTTCCGGAGCTCGAAGGCATCGAGTCGCTGGTGGTGCGGGATTTCTACCATCGATACACGGTCGACGAGCACACCTTGCTGGCCATCGAGGTGGCGGGGAACTTACGTCAGGAAAAGAGCCCGTTCGGTGAGTTATCGCAGGAGACGTCCCCCTACGCACTGTTGTTCATGGCGCTGCTTTTTCACGACTCCGGCAAAGGCTTTCCCGGGGGCAGGCATGCCGAGATTTCGGTGGAGATCGCGAGCCGCGCCCTCCATCAGATTGGCGCGACGGCGCAGGACATGGAAGCCGTTTTGTTTCTGATCCGCTCGCACATGGAGATGTCGCGGCTGATGTTAACCCGTGACCTTACCGATCCGGGTACGGCGCAAGCCCTGGCCACGATCGTCGGAACGGTGGAGAGGCTGCGGCTTCTCACGGTGCTTACATATTGCGATATTTCCGCGGTGAATCCGGAGGCTTTGACGCCGTGGCGAGCAACTTTGTTGTGGCAACTCTACGCGGCCACTGCTCGGCACTTAACGCGCGCGTTGCGGAACGAAATCGCGGAAGAAGGGTTGCCTACTCGATATCTGCTGACACATACGGCCGAAGAGATCGAAGAGCACCACCGGATGGAACGCACCGGAACGGTGACCAAGCTGGAGCGAGTAGAGAGCGCGTACAAACTGACAGTGATCGCACCGGACAAGCCCTATCAGTTCGCGCGTGTAGCGGGTGCGCTAGCCAGCTTCGGCATGAACATCCTTCGGGCGGAGGCATTTGGCAATGAGCGGCACGTAGCAATTGAAACCTTCACGTTCGCTGACCCGATGCGGGCGCTGGAGTTGAACCCGACTGAAATCAATCGACTGGAAGAGATGGTGCGGGACGCGGTCGAGGGACGCCGGCAGGTCGAGCATCTTTTGCGGGCGCGGGCGAATCCCAAACGGCATCCAACGGAAGAGATTACACGCGTCGCCTTCGACAACACGGCATCCGAAAGAGCCACGCTTTTTGAGATCACGGCCTCCGACAGGCCCGGGTTGCTGTTTGATCTTGCCCGGTCCATCTCCGCGAAGGGATTCAACATCGAGGTGGTTCTGATCGACACCGAAGGCCGGAAGGCAATCGATGTATTTTACGTGACTGATGGCGGAAGGCCGTTGGACCAAGAGTCAGCGGCAAGTCTGCGCGATGACCTCGCGAGGGCGGCCGCGTAGTGGTCCAAGACGTGCGAGGATGTCTTCGGAGTAAAGGTTTTGCGTGCGATACTACTACGGTTGCTGTGAGTAAAACATGAAGATTTGCTTACTTTTCGCGTTATCGACGATAGCCGGTTTTGCCGGAATGCCCACAGCGCCGGGGCCCGATGTGGTCAGGCTTTACACCGTGAAGTGCTCGCCCTGCCACGGTCCCGATGGCGCCGGTGGGATAGGGGCCAGCTTTAAAGGGAAACTGGCGCATCGCACCACTCCCGACATAGCAGGAGTGATTAAACATGGGATTCCAGGCACAGCGATGCCTGCTTCTCCCACTCTGCCCGATCCAATGGTGCAGAAGCTGGCGATGTACGTTCAGTACCTCAACAAGAAGAAGTAGGGGCGGTCGCTTCGGAATGTGAGTCGCTGGCGTGGTAGGAGCTACGCACCAGCGGCCCTGCTTCGACATGCGCGAAGCCCATGCGCATTCCGATGGCGCGGAGTTCGGCGAACTCCGCCGGGGAAACGTAGCGCACGATCGGCAAGTGGCGAGGCGAGGGCCGAAGGTACTGGCCTAATGTCAGAATACCCACTTGATGCTGGTTTAGATCTCGCATCACTTGAATCACTTCTTCCTGCGTTTCTCCCAGTCCTAACATCAGACCCGATTTGGTGGGCGTTTCTGGAGATAACGAGCGTGCGTACTGAAGCATGTCGAGCGAACGCTCATAGCGCGCACCCAACCGCACCTGGCGGTACAGGCGTGGAACCGTTTCCGTATTGTGATTGAGAACGTCGGGCCTGGCTTGCATCACAATATCCATGGCTTCGTGACGCCCCTGAAAATCGGGGACAAGCACTTCGACTTTGCATCCAGGGACCCGCTGGCGGATGGCTTCGATGGTGAGCGCGAACAACTCCGCTCCGCCGTCCTTCCGGTCATCGCGATTAACGCTGGTCACAACCGCGTATTGCAGTCCCATGAGGGCCACGGCCTCCGCCACGCGGCGCGGTTCGTCGTAATCGACGGCGAGCGGGGCGCCTTTTTGAACGGCACAAAATCCGCAACGCCGGGTGCAGACGTTCCCCAGGATCATGAACGTCGCAGTACCGCGATTCCAACATTCCCCAATGTTCGGGCAGGCCGCGCTCTCACAGACGGTGTGAAGATTCAGATCGGTGACCAGCGATCGCAGATTGCGGTAGTTCAGGCCAACCGGGGCCGGAGCGCGAAGCCATGCCGGTCGCGCTGGTTTTGTTTCGAGAGTAACGAGCACTAACTCTATTCTAGCGGCGCAAGGCGGCTTTCTAGTACGAAGTCTTGGATGCGGTCGCCAACCAGCCACTGGAGATCGTGTCCGGAGCAGGCGTCGAGCGCGCGCCGGGGGATGAGCCCGATCAGTTCGCTGCCGGCGATTTGAATTTTCCGTTTAGCGGCCTCTTCCCGTACGCGACGGAAGACAAAGTGAAGCGGCGTCTGCTCAAAATCGGTTAGGTTGATGGAGACCTGAACCTGGTCGCGTGAGCGGAGTTCCAGCCCGAGCGCCTTCACAAATGGTAGTCCGCCGGACGACTGGCGGATACTGCGGGCAATTTCACGGGCGGCAGTCAGGTCCCGGGAGTCGAGATTGATATTCCAGGCGATCAGGAAGTTGCGCGCACCAACAATGGAAGCTCCGGCAGTGGGGTGGCGGCCCTGGCCGAAATCCGGGTCGCCGCGGAACGCCGGGGATCGTAAAACTTCCAAACGCGCGCGGGAAGGTTCGACGGCGGCTGCCTCATAGAGGAAGACGGGGATTTGAAAGTCTTGCCAGATGCGGCGGCCGACATCCCGGGCCAGATCCGCGCAAGCTGCGAGCGACGAGTTGGCGACGGGGACGAAAGGGACGACGTCGGCAGCACCGATGCGGGGGTGAACACCTTGATGAATCGGAAGAACGATGCGCTCTGCCGCGATTCCAATCGCACGGAGCGCAGCTTCCGCAACCGGCTTCGGTGCACCCGCGATTGTTAGAACGGTGCGGTTATGGTCAGGGTCGGAGGTGTGGTCGAGCAAGGCGGCGCCGGGCGTGGATCTGGCCGCAGCGATCAAGGCCTGGATGATTTCCTGGTCGCGTCCTTCCGAGAAGTTGGGAACGCACTCGATGATAGGGGAATGGCTACTCCTCATCGTGAACAGAGCTCTTGGAATCGTAGACAAGCTCACCGCGCTTAATGACCTTATCGACGACGTTTACTCCGGCATAGTATGCGGCCTCGCGGTAATCGGAGACGTTCAGGATCAAGAGATCGGCCTGTTTTCCGGATTCGAGCGAGCCGATCCTGGATTCGGCGCGGAGCGCGCAGGCTCCATTGATGGTCGCGGCACTTAGCGCCTCTTCCGGACGCCATCGATAGAAGCGGCAGGCGAGCAGGACGATCAGTTGCATGTTAAACGAGGGACTCAGTTCCGGATGATAACCGGAAGCGAGAACGGGGGCTACACCGGCGTCCACCATGGCTCGCCCGGGTTCCGCATAAGTCATTCCGGTTTGAAGCGCGAAGCCCGGCTTCAAAATAGCAAGCACGGCTTGTCCGGCCAGCGCTTCGACCTCCGCCTTGGTGATACAGCGCAGAGAGCCAACGGATGTCGCGGCGGCTTGTAAGGCAACAGCAACCGCTGTATAAGACGAGAAGAAGTCGGTGCTTGCGCGGGTGATGAAGCCGAGGTGTTTCGCGCAATGCAGAACGTTGAGAGCAGCCGCCTCGGGAATCGTGTTGCGGTCATATTGCAGGTCGATGAGGCGAGCGAGGCGCCGGCGATGCAGAGCGGGCAAGTATTCCTGGCAGGTAGTGCTCGACCAGGCTGCGGCGTTGATGTCGCGAGTAAGTTGCAATAAGAGCGAGGAATAGACATCCAGCGGCTCGCCGCATTCGGTTTGCACCCGCAAAACTTTGTGGATGTCGCTCTCTTCGAGAACATATCCGGCGCGCGTTTCGACCGTTCCCGTTCCGTGTTGAAGCATGCGCCTTGTGATGACATTGGCGCGATGTTTCAAGCTTTTGGAAGACAGCGCGGCGATTCCCCGCCCGCCTTCCTGCACGATATCGCGGAAAGACTCGGGGTCTGGATTTCCATAGTTGCGAAATAGCCGCTCGAAGTTACGCGGCGCCAGGTGAGCGTGAGCGATGGTGGTTTCAAGATCGACAAACGCCGGTAAAATGACCCGTCCGGTGGCGTCGATCTCTTCGCAATCCCGCGCCGCGGCCAGGTTTTGAATCTGGCGGCTGGGCCCAAGAGCTTGAATTGCTCGTCCGCGGATAAGAATAGCCCCATCCGAAATCAATCCAATTTCAAGAAGAGCGGAACCACGACGGGGTCCGGCAGGTCCGCGCATCGTTACAATCTGACGAGCACCCCGGATCAACAACCCTGCCTTGAATCGGCTCAAAAACGAGTTTAAGCGGTGGGATGCCGCGCGGACTTCTTACTCGTTTCGAATTTCCTTTTTTAACAGCCGCATCCGGCTTTTCAATTCTTCGGCAGCGTCCGTCATTTGATTTGTGTCGTAGATGACGTGCGGAGTCAGAAACAAAATTAGCTCCGTCCGCGATTTTGGAGTATGTTTTAGATCCAAAAACGCCGCCGATGTAGGGAATGTGAATCGAGGAAAGGCACTCCGCTCACACTGGTGTTGTTTGTCTCGGTCATAATCCCGCCGATTGCGATGGTGTCACCGTCTTCGACTGTGATTTGAGTGCTGACATTCCGGCGCGAAAACGTAGGCGAATCAACGGCGCCGTAAGAGGTTCGGTAGCGAGCGCTAATGTCCTGATCGATCAGGAGAGTGACGATGCCACTCGAGTTCACGCGAGCAATCAGGTTGAGGCTAACTCCGGTGCCGACAGTCTGAATCGCGGAGGTCGTCGAGCCGCCGAGTCCCGTTGAAATCGAGGTTCCGGAGATGGTCGGAACTTCATCGCCGACCGTGATCGATGCCGGGATGCTGTCGGTCGCGATGAGTTGGGGGGCAGAAACCGTTTCGCAAGGCTGCGGTTTCCAGCGCGTTCACCGTGGAGAGCAGTTCGCGCGACCGCCCAACAAGCGTGCCGGCGCTGAGAACAATACCCATTGGATTTCCCGCCGAAGTCGATCCGCCGGCGCTTCCGAGCAGTTGCCGATTGGCGCGTTGTCGTTTTTTGAAGAAGCGATTCGACGCCATACGAGATGCGCCCGTTAGTTCACTTCGTAGATCTTGGCATCGATCAACACTTGGCGCGGGCGGCACGTCTAGCTGATCGAGCAGCCGGAGAATCGACTCCCACTGTTCGGGATTCCTCTGCACCAGAAGGGTATTGTCGAAAGGATTCGGAATGATACGAGGTGCGTTCGGTCCCGTTGCCGCGACGCGGAGATAAGTATTGCCCGGTCTGATCGTCGCCGTGCGTCGAGGCCCGCACTGCCAAACGGCGTAGTCGACCGCCGGTGTGACCCCACCGGTGCTCGTCACCCCGTTATTCGCCGCACTCGGTAACGCCCGCGGCCCCCGTCGCAAGCGGGTTCTGCGCGCCGGCCATTGCCGAATACGCCGCTCTGGTGTTGCCGAACAGCCGCGCTGTTGCTCCTAGGCCGAACTCCGCCGAACCGTGCTGGAATTACCGTAACCCCCGCCACCGCCGCCGCCAAACCCGCCATTGCTTCCGCCCGACATCCCCAGTGTGCCGCCCCCGCCCATACCACCACTACCGCTGTACCCGCCGTAGTCGGTGAGTCCGTAGCCTCTCAAACCCTGCGGGATTGTGGCTGCCATAAAGCTGCGACGATCACGCAGCCGACGATCTCGGCGCGTCCGTACTTCAGCTTATAAACGTGGTTGTCGACCGCCACCGGCGGTCAGCTTGACCGGAACGTCAAGCTTCTCAAGCCATTCGGAAACTTCCTTGAAAGACCTGCGGATTACCAGCCACGCGATGATCGTGCTAATCCGGTCCATCGGGATGAACTTAATCGGCAGTTTTTCTCGGATGAGGCGTACGCCTTGAAAATCGAGTCGAGCTCCTTGACAGTCGCTCGGCCGGCATTCGTGACGGTGAAAGCTTTGGCGCGTTGTCCGGCTAGGGATTCGGCATCGAACATCCCGATCAGCTCAACCGTTCGCTTCATGTTGCGGCTGTTGTCCTGGATGATCAGTAGGTTCGCCGGATCGTACGACACCATCTTGTAGCCTTCACCCATGAATGGCTCGAGCAGCTTCGCCATCTCGGCAGAGGTGACGTATTTGAGGAAGATGAGGTTTAGCACGGGCGCTTCGGAGTCGCTGAACTCCTTCTGATTCATGCCCGGCGAGACGGGCAGGCGTGAAGAATCGGCCGAGGGCATGATCCGAAACATGTTGCCTACTTGAACCATCGTGTAGCCGTTCATGCGGAGAATGGTCTCGAGCAGATTGCGGATATCGACGGCGCGCAATTCGCCATAGGTGTTGATGGTGACCTTGCCCTGCACCTTCGGATCAAGGATGTAGTTGATCTTCAGCGCGCGCGCCAGGATATCGATCACCTCGGTGAGCGAGGCATTCGTCAAGTTCAGACCAGCGGGAACCGTTGCTCTCGGCGCGGCAGGAACGGCTTCGGTTGCACCAGCCGCGGTAGAAGTAGATGGCGACGCCACAATGGCAGCTGGCGGAGAAGTCACAGCAGGCCTTGCAGGAACGGGCGTGGTCGATGCCGGCGGGTGTTGTTGAAAGGGAGATTGCGCCTGTTTGAACCGGTTCGGATCATTCGGGTTGCGTACTTGGGCAAACAGCGGCCCACCCACGCAAAGAAGCGCGCAGCCCAGCGCAATGCTCCATTGAAAATTCACTTCTATTGATTCCTCTTGGATTGCTCTTGTTCCCAGATCTTCTGTTCGTCTTCGTTCAAATCAGTTTTGTTTTTCCGCCAGGAGGAAGCGCCGAAAGGAGTCTCTCTCCGAAACACGATTTGATTTCCTTCCGCTACGGCTGTGACTTGCGCGCTGCGATTGGCGGAGGGCGGAGGCGTGGAAGAAGGCTTGTTAGAAGTTTTCGTTACGCCGAAGGGTGTCCGCGTGTCGCCGGCGGCATTTGCCGCGATCACCGGCTTGGGACCGCCTTCGGGAGCGCGGGTTACCCCGAACGGTGTCTTGCGATAAACCCATGACTTCCCGGTTGCATCCTTAAAATGGAATGTTCCGTCACCCGCTTCGACTGCGCCGGGCGGAACCTGCATCGCATGCCCCGGCTTGGCAGCCGGATGCGCGGGGGAAACCTTCGGTTTGGCCGCGGCGGTCACCGGCTTGGTTGGTTGGTGAGCCTTGATATTGACGCGCTGCGCTTGCAGGGCCGCGCCAGTGTTCCCGGCTGGAGGGGTAGTCTGTGCGGCGTACGACGCCGTCCCGGCGCTTAAGAGCGCCAGGCAAAAGATATATTTCATTCGCTCCTCTTCGTTTACTTCACGAGCTTCCCAGAGACAGGTACTTCCGAAAGGCGTACGATTCACGACTTTGCGATAACCGTCCGTGATCGTTCCGGCTGGCGACGTATCGCCGGCGGCGCAACTTTTCACGCCTTCCTTCCCGGAGACGCTGCCTCCGGTCTTGCCCACGGCCGCAGCACCCGCCGGCGGTGCAGTGCCCGGCTGCCGCGGTAGCGGCGGAAGCCGCTGGGGCGGGCGCTTGTTCCTGCGCATGGTAGATCATCTCTGAGACGCTCTTGGTGACCGTTTTGTCTTCCCACTCGAAAGAAATCTGGTCTCGGTCGAGCGAAGCCAGCTCAAATTCGCCGATCTTCTCGCCCACTTTGACGCCCCACGCTGCGCGAATCCGGCTTGAGGCTCATCAGCGCGAGGTTGCCGCTCGGCAGACCCATCACGCCATGGAGCAAGCGGGAGCGGCGGCATTGGCTTGGGCGGCGGCTTCACTGGCGATTTCGACGACCACCGTCGGATTGCGCTCCGGCGAAAAGAGCATCTTGTTGCGATATCGCTGTAAGCCGCCCGCTGTCACCGGCGCCGGTGGCGGGCTGAACGGCGCGACCGCCTTCTGGCCGCCGGGCGGATACGCGATTGGCGAATCTGGTCTTCCCGCGTTCCTTTGAGCAGTCCATTCCTCGTTGATCCTGTACCCGGCGGCCACGATCAGCCCGGCGAGAGCGATATTCAGCCAGATCAGTTTGCGCTTCATAGGATTCCTAGCGTCCGTTTCTCCGGCACCAGCTTCTTGGACACGACGCCAGCCAGGGTCATGCGTACGTTGATCGTCTTGTTCTTTGCATTTCCTGCGTTCATGTGTATCTCGGAAGGGGAAATCAGTTCGGGCTCTTTGGACAGATCCGCCAGAAAGTTCACGAAGTCCTCGATCCGGCATTCAAAGAGGATTGATACGGCCACTTGCCCGTAGTCCGTACCGAAGAGAGACGGAGGCGTGAAGTCTCCGCCGCGTGGTTCAATCTTGTTCGCAGCCGCGACGCGATGGATCACATCGAGTAAATGCGCCTGAGCCTGCGGCGCGGTCGCGGAGGCGATCACAAACTTCTCGCGGTTCTGCAATTCGCTTTGGACAACCTTCAACGCGGCCGTCTTGGCCGGCACCAAGGCCGCCTGGGCACGCAATTTAGCCAGTCGTCTTTCCAACAGGTCCGTAGAGTCCGCACTGGAAACAACCTCGGGAGTGGAGGAGCTATAACGGTAAGCCACAATCCCTAGAACCGCGAGGATCAGCAGTGCCAAGGCACGAAGGTCGCGTGACTGAAAGCTTCACTTGTTCCTCCGGAAGGTCTTGATGCGAAAGACCTCGTCTTTTCCATTGCGGGTGACCGAGTTGGCAAAGGCTGAATCGTGAAACAAGGGCGAGCTATCGATAATGCTGAGCAGTGGGGCGGCCTGGGGCGTCTGCCCGCCGATCATCACGTAATCGGGATAAACCTCCACTACGGTCGCCCAGGTAGGGGGCGGCAGGATGCGTGTGAGTTCGTTGAGTACATCGAAATCGCTCTTTGAGCGTCCACGAAAGCTATCGAGAAGATCGATGTTCTTCCGGGCACGATCGGCGGCGCGGTCGAGCGAAGCCGCGCGGTTGGCCACCGGTTGAACCCGCGCTGATCTCGTCCTGTAGCGCCGCCGCGTACCGGCGCTGCCGGTAGGGTCCCATGGCAAACAGAGCAATCACTGCGGCGAGCAGTACCAGGGCAAGAATCGCGGTGGGTATCAACCAGAGCCGCGACCGGCCCGCGCGGCGTTCCGCCGGAAGAAAATTGGCAGTGCGCGATAGAAGCGGGGCAGCGGCAACAAGGGCGGCGGCATAGGCAAGAGGCCGGTCCGGGGGGCTAGTAAATTCCGGAGCCTTCTTGATGGGAAGGCTGTGCGCTAAGCCGGTGGGCTGGAAATCGCCGGGCAGCCGAAGGTCAGCGATCCCAGCCGCGGCGGCACGTGCTGCGGAGCCGGGAAACTCACCCGAGAAGATGGCTCCGGCCGAATTCTCGCCGTATGCCTCGAACAGATTCCCAGCCGTTTCCGACAGCGCCAGAAACGGCGTAGACGGCGCTCCGTAGAGCCGCAGAGCCGAGTGGAGCACCGCAGCCGAGAAAGTAAAGCTCGCGACGGGTATGCCCGCTTCCGCAAAGAGGGTCTCGTAACGGCTCAGAATCGAAAGCCGGATCAGACCAACGAGCGCGCCATCGCCGACCGGCGCCCAGCACCAGGCCACATCGTCATCCGCAAACGGATGGAGAGATCTTAGCCGTAAGGCGAGCGCACCGGCGAGATCACGCCGCGGGACGCCGGGGAGCTGCAGGTGCCGCACGATAACATCGCGACGGGGGAGAAGGACAGTCACTCCAGCCGGAACGTGCCCTTGAACAAATCCCCGATACTCCGTCGACCATTCGGCAACTGGGCGATCGTGAATCCCCGCGATACTTCCGCTGCGGAGTACCTCTGGACCGGAGGGACGCACCCGCACGAGCGCGAGTTCGAGCGTGTCCCGGGTGACCTCGATAGCGACCCCGGTGCCCCACGCCAACATCGCGCGCCCGGAGATACGGGAGGGCGGCTTTACGGCTACTGCTGTGTCAGCCGTTGAATCAGCCGCGGTCATACCACCTCAGAATGTGATAGCCGTTTTCACTCAAGCCCCCAGGGAGCATCTTCACGGTCGCGGACACTATTCGCCGCAAATCGGAAAGAGAACCATCCGGCCGGCGCATTCGAGCGGTAGCGCGGATTGTATAGAGCGTGTGGAATCCGACGCCCAAGTGGTTCGCGAGTGGGCTGCCGATTCCGGCGAAATCCGCCAGGTCCTGCTGCACGAGAAAGGGCGCATCGTGACGCCGCGCCAGCAAGGCTTGAATACCTTCGGGGGGAACTCCTACGGCTGCAAGTACAGGCGGCTGCACGGTGTTGGCGTCGAAATGATCGACAGCTCCGAAGACCGAGACGCAATCGCGCACCCCGATACGCGGCACCAGCCGGTCGTTGGCGGTCACCCACGTTCCGTAGAAAAAGTCCGGCGTCATTCCTGGCAGATTGAGAAGTTCCTCAACATCATGGAATGACGTATGCGGGCCCTGAAAAGACGACTGCAACGATGCATTGGCCTGTCCGCCGTTGGGAGAACGCCAGGCAACTATTCCGGATGCAATCGCCGCGGCCTGGTCGGGAGCGGCTCCCAATGCGAGCATCAGGTTCTCGAGAATCTCGGGCCTTGCGTAATTCAAATCCAGTTTGCTCGTTTCGGGGATCAGTTCGACCAGTGCATCGCCTGTTGGGAATCGGAACTGGAGTGCAGGCTGGCCCGCCACGAAGTAGGGACCACCGCTGGGCTGCTGCAGCGTGCCCCACTGCATGTACAAGATGGCGCGCTGAATGGCGCCTTTTGCAAGGTAATCAGCCCGCACATCTTCCTCACCGGTGGCCACTCGTTCGGTCTCACCGCGAACTGTGAGGGCGACGCTGAACGCGATTGCGCTCAAGGCGGCGGAAAGCCAAAGCACAGCCAGCAGAGCGCTTCCCCGTGACGTCTTCCGTGATGGTTTACTTGAGGCCGGGGTCATCGTTGTAGGTCTTGTCCGGATCCCGTTCGGCAAAGATCGGGACGGTAACGGTCATCGGGGCCAGTCGCGCGGGGTCCACTTCCAAAGGCCTCATCTCCACGCGAACGGCAAGGGGCCAGCGGCGGCGATTCCAATCGTCGCGCCATTCGCGCCGAACCGGATTCTGTTCCAGCCCGAGGTACAACATGCGGCAGTAAGCGAGGCGATCGGCCAGCACAAACGAATGCGGTCCCAATTCGATCGGAAAGAATGCTGGAACGGGAATGCCGTTCGCATCTTGCTCAAAGCCAGAGATGCGGGCTCCGGCGGAGTATCCATCGCGATAAGGAAGTTCATTGACGATCAGGCGAAACCCCGCTCCGGTCTCGCCCGGTACGACCGCGTACTCGAGTAACTGCGGAGTAGAGCGATTGGCGCCGTTCAGCGAGAAAGACGAGACAAACCGCATGCTTTGCGCATCCCCGATAAAGAAAGAGATGCGGCGAACGGCCATTCCGTCGGGAGTCGGCCAGAGCGCGACTGCGGGCATGAAGCCATTCATTTCCTGTTCGAGCGCGCGCTGCGCGCCGACAGCGCGACGGTTGCGGGCTAACCTCGTGTTGGCTTTCTCCTGCGAATTCAGGCCAATGCGGATGGAGATCAGCATGGCGACCGAGAGGAGACTGACGAGGCTGATCGCGATCAGAACTTCGATCAACGTGAATCCCGCTCGGCGGCCCTTCACTGCTGGGTGACCTTCGGAATCACGTTTCGCCGGAAAGCTTCCAGGTCGAGGGTCCGGCGTTTATCGCTCTCCCACCATACGCGCATTGCGACTCTTTGCAGGACAGGCATTCCCGGCGCCGCGCCTGGTTGCGCTTCGAACACGCCCATCTCGACGTGGTATCCGGCGGGGTCTCCGCCAGTACTGGCGGGATCGAACTTCCCGTCGAAAGCAGTTTCGAGCGGCGTGCTGTAATCCACCAGAATTTCGTCCATTTTCGACCGCGCAAGCATGGCCATGCGGTCGTGGTCTGTCAGGCGCGCCGCATTTCGCATGGACACATTCAGCGCAGCCAGCAGACTGACCACAGCCACGCCCATAATCGAGGTGGCGACCAGCACCTCGAGAAGGGTGAACCCCTCTCTCGATCGCCGTTTCAAGATGCCGGCTCCCGCAAATCGGTGATCTGAGGCGCTCCCGTAATGGCATCGATGGCCACACGCTTCTTGGCGCCCTTGCTGTTCACCAGATCGATTGAGAACCGCGGGAACGATCCACCCGGCATCAGAACCAACCGACGTTCCGCGTCACCGGCAATCGCAATCCCGCTAGGCATCTCGAGGGTGCGAACGTAACCCGGTTCACTGGAAAGGAGAGCGAGACGGTTTAGCTTCGGACTTACCACGACAGCGATTACATCCTGACGCCTTTCGGCCCGGTTCAGCGCAGTATTCAGGAACGAAGCAACGGAATCCGCCGCGGAACGGAGACGTATGCCATCCAACCCTGACGTCAAAGCGGGAAAGGCGATGCCGGCCATCATGGCCACGATGGCGACCACCACCATCATCTCGATCAGCGTGACGCCGCGCCGAATTCCGCCGTTCGAGAGCTTCCTCACTTCCAGCTGACGCTCATTTCCAGCTGACAATGTCGGCATTAATGCCGTCGCCGCCGGGCTGACCATCGGCGCCATACGAAATGATGTCGGGTTCATCGCCGTGCTCGCCCGGATATTTGTAGATGTAAGGTCGGCCCCAGGGGTCATTTGGAACCTCCTTCGGCAGGTAGGGACCGTTCCACTGAGTTAGCCCTTCAGGCCGTGAGCGCAGCGCCTGCAAACCCTGCTCATTGGTCGGATAGAGACTCGTATCCAACTTATAGGAGCCGAGCGCGGTACTGAACGAGTTCACCTGAGCTTTCGCCTGAACCACACGGGCTTGATCACCGCGCTTCAACATCGCCGGAGCGACCAGAGCGGCAAACAGCGCAATGATCGTCACGACGACCAACATTTCGATCAGGGTTACACCGGCTTGCCGCCGCAAACGTCTGGTCATGAGAGTCTTGTGCATCTTCGTTTTGCGATCTCCTAAACAGCCACGTCGTTGATGCTGGTAATTGCCAGCAGCATGCTCAAAATGAGAGCACCCACCAGGATGCCCATAACAAGGATCACGAGCGGTTCAAAGAGCGCGGTGAACTGCTTGATTCCGGCCCGTGTCTCCGCTTCATAAATGTCGGCCATGCGAGTGAACATTGCATCGAGTCTGCCCGTCTCCTCCCCGACAGTAAGGAGATGACCGGCAAGCGCCGGGAAAACGGAAGCGCGCCGAATCGGCCCTGCAATGCCTTCTCCCCGCTTCACTCCCACCGCAACTTCCTTCAAGGCGCGCGTAAACAGCCCATTGTTCAAGATTGCCGCGGAGATATTAATGGCAGCAACGAGGGGAACACTATTGGCGACCAGAGTGCCCATCGCGCGGGCGAAACGGGAAGTCTCCGCCTTACGCAAAACTTCGCCCAAAATAGGCACGCGCAAGCGAATAGTATCCCACCAGATACGGCCTGAGACGGAGCGGATATAAAATCGAAAGCCGACCGCGAATAAGGTGATTGCGAGCGCGCCTACCCACCACCAATTCGTCAGGATCTTGCTGGCCTCGAGCATCAGCATGGTAGGGACGGGAATCTTCATATGGCCGTCCTCGAACACCGACGCAAATCGGGGGACGACAAAGGTAAGAAGGACCAGAATGGCGCCTACGCCCACTAAGGCGAGCAGCGCTGGGTAAACCATCGACGAGATGATGTAGTTCCGGAGATCATCACGCGATCTCTCGAATTCGGCAAGCCGGTCAAAAATAGTAGCCAAACTGCCCGAGGCCTCGCCGGCGCGTACCATGTTGACGTAAAGGTCCGAGAAGTGTTCCGGATGGGTAGCGAGCGAATCCGCAAGAGATCTACCACCCTTCAGCACGCGGAGGGTGTCCTGGATGACGCCCCGAAACTGCGGCCGTTCCGTTAACTCCCCGGCGATGGTTAAAGCCCGATCCACCGGCACGCCGGAATTCAGGAGTGTAGAAAGCTCCTGGGTGAAGTAAAGAACGTCTTTACGGGAGCTGCGGCCGAACGTGGCGAGGCTGAAGGTCTTTCCCGTGTTTTGCGCTTGCGCGCCCACATAAAGCGGAGTCAGCCCTTGACGACGAAGTTCGCGCGATACAAGCTGGTCGGATTCCGAGGTGATGGACCCGGTTCGTAGCTTACCGTCGGGAGCTACCGCCCGGAAGAAATAGGTTGTTGCCACGAAGGAAGCCCGAAAGGTAGACGCAAACCAAGGGGTTAAAGTCGATTGTAACGCCTTGATCAGGTCTACCCATAGGCTGCCGGTTACGTTTTGGCGTCGGGTGTGGGGTCCTTCTCTACCTCAAGCCCGGTGCTAAACCGGTTATCGAAATTGGCCATCGCCACCACGGAAACAAGCTCCACCATCTGCGGATTGGTGAAGAGGTCTAGTTCGTTCATCTCGATATCGTCCAGCGTGCACGTGCGCGTGAGTTCTCGGGCGATCTTCAGAGCGGCGTGCTCCATGGGCTGAAAATTGTGATTCTGCTCCGTGCGGATGGCGCGGATATCGTCTTCACTGAAACCCTCCTGGACTGCCAAGGCGTGAGCTCGCGCCACGTCGTAGGGGCTCTCATTTACATAGGAAGCAGCCAGATAGGCGATAGTCTTGATCCGTTTCTCGAGCTGACCAGGTCCCATTACGGCCTCGTGGAGGGGTCGATACGCCTCCATAATCTCTGGACGGTGGGACATCACTTGGAAGAAGTTTTTCATCTCGCCTTCCCCGGGGCGGTTATCAGGCGCTTTCACATGAGCGGGCATATCAGGCGAAATGCACCCGCTTTTCCCATGTGCCCGTTCATACAGAAACTTTAAATCGTAGAATGCAAGCGGAGGTCGGAGTTGCTTCCCTTAAGGTGCTTTACGCTTGTACTCATAAGTGGGATTGCTCTCCACGCCGCGAATGCCAACGATCTACGCCTCGAGTACCGAAAAAATTCCTCTGGCGTGTATTCCGCCATGTTGGTGAACCGGCGTTCCGCGCCCGTCACTGCCTACCTGGCTGACGCTGCGTACACGGACGGATTCCGGGAGCGGCACACCGCACTGGGAGGAGACACGCTGGGCTTCACGAACGGTCAGGAGTCCCCCATTCCCGCGGGAGGTGAAGCGGATGCGGGCCGACCGTTGCCTCGCGGGGCCGTGCCCGGCCCAACCCGCGTCCTTGGAGCAATCTATGCGGACGGAGCAACTGAGGGAGAAGACGATGTCGTGGCTATGTTGTTGGCTGGACGCCACCGGGCCTACGAAGATTTGAAGCAGTCGATAACGGCGCTCCAGAAAGTTGCTTCTGGGACGATTAAGCCCGACGCGTTGCTGTCGGTTTTCGAATCCATGGAAGCGACCGACCAAAAGGAAAGCGCCATGCTGGATGACCTTGAGGATGCACCCGGAAGAATGCGTTACCGATTCTTTTCGAGCGCGGTGCCTACCATTGGCTTGCAATCGTTACAAACCGGCGGAAACGCCGAGGGTCTACTCGTTCGTTTCCGCGCGTGGCTGCAGAAGCTTGCGGATAGCAAGCCCGATATCCGCTGATAATCAGTTCACGCTGGCGTTGATTTGCAGAACGCCGCGGAGTTCCCCATCCAGCTTCAGCGTCATTTCGCCATGATCGCGTAGGAATTGCCGTGCGTTTTCGCGGCCCTGGCCAATCCGTTCGCCCTTGTAGCTGAACCAGGATCCCGACTTCTCGATGACGTTGTTCTGCACACCCAAGTCAAGAAGATCGCCTTCCTTGGAAATACCCTCACCGTAGATAATGTCGAACTCCGCTTCGCGGAAAGGCGACGCCACCTTGTTCTTCACGACCTTAACCTTGGTTCGATTCCCGACCGTGCTGTCGCCATCTTTAATGGCGCCGGTACGGCGTACTTCCATGCGGACCGAGCAGTAGAATTTCAGAGCGCGGCCACCGGTCGTCGTCTCGGGATTTCCAAACATCACGCCGATCTTCTCGCGAACCTGGTTGATGAAAATCAGGCACGTGTTAGTACGCGACACGGTGCCGGTCAGTTTGCGAAGAGCCTGCGACATGAGGCGCGCGTGGAGGCCCATGTGGCTGTCCCCCATCTCCCCTTCCAGTTCCGCCTTCGGGACCAAAGCTGCTACGGAATCGACCACGATCACGTCAACGGCTCCGGAGTTTACGAGGGCATTCGTAATTTCGAGCGCCTGTTCGCCGTGGTCCGGTTGAGAGATCAATAGATTATCCGTATCCACGCCGAGTTTTCGGGCATAACCGGGATCTAGCGCATGCTCAGCGTCGATAAAAGCCGCCACGCCGCCTAGCTTTTGCGCTTGGGCAATGATTTGCAGCGTCAGCGTTGTTTTCCCGGAGGATTCCGGACCGTAGATCTCGATGACACGTCCGCGCGGCACGCCCCCGACGCCGAGTGCGGCGTCAATCGAAATAGAACCAGTCGGTATGACACTGACGGGTGTTACGACCTTCGAACCGAGCCGGAGGATGGAGCCCTTTCCGAATTGCTTCTCAAGAGAGATCAGCGTCTGGTCGATGGTTTTTTGGCGTTCGCGAAGATCCATAAGCAATGCGTCCGTATGACAATTGAGACGTAGCGAAAAATTCGCCTTGCTCTCAGAAGGATTTCGGAATCCCTGTCAAGCGCGTGTGCTGACAAACTGGGCCAGCTCGCGATCCTTCCGCACGCTGTCGATCGGAAAAACCTGGTTATGAATCACCAGCCAAATCCCGGGGGGCAAAATTCGCGCCGCAAGCAGACTTTCCGTGAGGTTCTGCAAACCGTCGGACCGCTCGAAACCGAGAGGCGACATGGCGCCCGTAAATACAATCGGCTGCTCGAGCTTGTCCAGACCGCGCTTGAGATACATCCCGGTCTCCACCATGGTGTCGGTCCCATGCGTGATCACGATGGGGGCGCCTTCCGGAAGTAGATCCGCGACTGCTTTCAAAACGGTCTCGCGATCGGTATCGGTCATCTCCAGGCTGTCTTTATTCATCAGGTGAGAGATTTGAATCTCGGCATCGGGGAGCCGGAGGAGCCGGAGGTACCGTTCGATTTTAGCCTCCAGATTTTCGACTTTGCCGGACTGCTCGGAATAAATCTTTTCGATTGTGCCGCCCGTGCACAGAAGATGAATTTTCATCAAGTTCGATTATGATGCCCATGCCAAACTAGACCCGATGGCTGTTCTGATGGGGATTCATCCCGTCGCGGAAGCGTTGCGAACCCGGAGTCCCCTGGACCGCGTGCTGGTGGCGCGCGGCGCGGGTGGAGCGCGGATACAGGAGATTGTCGAGCTCGCTCGGGCCAACTCGACGCCTCTGCGGTTCGAACCGCGGGACGCGCTGGATCGCTTGGCTGGCCGCGGAACACACCAGGGTGTAGTCGCCCTAGGAGCGGCGAAGAAATATGCCGATCTCGATGAAATCGCGCCCGGCGCAAAGCTGGTCGTCGTGCTCGATGGAGTGGAGGATCCGCACAACTTAGGAGCGATCATCCGCACGGCGCACGCGGCGGGCGCGGACGCAGTCGTTGTGCCGGAGAGACGTGCGGCGGGGCTGACGGAGACAGTAGCCAAGGCTGCCGCGGGTGCGCTCGAGCATTTGCCGGTAACGCGCGTGACCAACATCAACCGGACGCTCGAAAAGCTGAAGCAACAGGGCTTTTGGATCTACGGCATGGACGAGCGCGGCACGGTTGGTTACGCGGATGTAGAGTGGTCTGCACCAGCGGCGATTGTGCTTGGAGGAGAAGGCAAGGGGCTGCATGAGCAGGTTCGCCGGCATTGCGACGTCTTGGTACGCATTCCGATGGCGGGTAAAATCGCGTCGCTGAATGTTTCCGTAGCTGCTGGTGTGGTCCTCTTTGCCTGGCGGGAAAAGAACGGAGAACGATGATGGTTCATATTCTGAAGGTTCCCTACGACTCTGGTCATCGTTGCGAGCGAATGGCGCGCGGGCCTGGCTACCTGCTTTCCAAAGGAGTTCTGGCCGGCGAACACGTCGAGGCGGTGGAATCGGACTGTTTACCCGAAGTCCAATGCGCGTTCGACCTGGCGCGAAAAATCGCAGCGCGCGTCCACGCCATCTCCGCGGCCCGCGACCTGCCGGTGGTGCTGTCCGGCAATTGCAGTAGCGCCGTGGGCACGATCGCGGGGCTCGATCCGCACCGGACGGGCGTCCTGTGGTTCGATGCTCATGCTGAGTTCAATACACCCGAGACAAGCCTCAGCGGTTTCTTCGATGGAATGCCTCTGGCAGTCGCCACGGGACGGTGTTGGACGCGGCTCGCAAGATCGATTCCACACTTTTCGCTTCTTCCCGAAAAGAACCTCATCCTGGTCGGGGTGCGACAAACCGACACCGAAGAACAGGAGGCTCTGGATCGCTCGGCGGTTCGACAGGTCAGCAGGGTTACAAATTGTGAAGCGGTCTTGTCGGAAGTCGCTGGTCGGGTGGATCACTGGTACATCCATCTCGATTTGGATGTGCTCGATCCGCAGGAAGCGACGGCAAACCAATGGGTGCCACCGAAGGGTCTGCTCGCCGACGAAGTTGTGCACGTCATTCGCGAGGCGAGACGCCGCCGGCCGGTTAAAGCCGTGGGACTCGCCTCTCTCGATCCTGTTTGCGATGCGGATGGGCGCGCTGTGGCCGTTGCGGATCGTCTGCTGAACGAAGCCCTCGCCGGATAATTTCGAAAGGAGCGCCATCCGAATACCCGCGCGGCTGCCCATCGATCTCATCGCCAGGAGATACGTCTGGCTGATCGGCCCCGCTCTCCTACTTACGCTTTCCTTCGGAGGACTGCAGAGCTTTTTCTCCCGGGACGATCTGATGAACTTCAGCCTTCATCACTCGCTCACCAGAACAGTAACTGCTTCCGCCAGCCTCGCTCTGAACCCGTACACGCTGGAATATCGGCCTCTGGGCGGACTCTGGTACACAGCATTCTTTGCGTCCTTCGGGTTCCATCCGCTTCCCTTGCGGATTCTATGCTTTCTTCTTCTGTGCGGTAATTTGTTGCTGGCGTATTGGCTTGCGCTGGTCGTCTCGCGATCACGTGAGATTGCGGTCTTCACCCTGCTGTTTTTTGCTTACAACGCACAGATGGCCGACATCTATTTCGATTCGGCGACGATCTACGACCTTCTCTGTTTTCCCTTCTTCGTGGGAGCGCTTCTCGTTTACCACGGAGCAAGGCTGTCCGCGAGGCGTTTGCCAGGGCTCGCATATTTAGTGTGCGCGGGTCTGCTGATCTTTGCGTTACAAGCAAAAGAGATCGCCTGCATGCTTCCCGTTGTGTTGGCACTCGAAGAGACGACGCTTGCGAAACGGGATCGTGAGTGGGCAAAGCCGAAGGTGATCATCCCGCTGCTCTTGCTGCTCGCGCTGGCAGTTTCGATCCTTTGGCACCGGATTGCGGCGCCGAATGTTCTCGGCGGCAATCCGCTGTACCACCCCGTCTTCTCGCTAGGCAACTACCTGCGGACGATGGCAAGCTACCAGTCCAAGATCCTGTATATCGATTCTCCCGAATCGATCACAGTTCTCCTGGTGCTTTGGATGACGGCCCTGGGATTGGCTGCCTTGTTCCGAAGTAGAACGATGCTGTTTGGCTTTCTGTTTTGGATCGTCACGGCTATTCCCCTCGGCGTGATTCCGGCGCGAGCAGCGTACGTCCTGTATATCCCATATCTTGGCTTGGCTTTGTATGCGGGGGCGCTCATCGCGCATGTGCGCCGCTCCCTCGCTGCGCGTTATCTCCGCTACGCGGGAGCTATCGATAAAAGGACAATCCGCATTTCGCAGCTCGCGACGGGAGCGGTGGTCTTACTCGTTCTGATCCCCGCGCACGTACGGGAACGCAAGAAAGTGGTTCCTTCGCTTCAGCGCGCGAACCTCCTCATTCGCAGCACGGCATCCCAATTGAAACGGCTGCTCCCCGATCCGGCCCGGTCGGCCCGTGTCCTTTTCACTGACGATCCCTTTACTCCGCTCGACGGCACTTTATCCTTTCTTTTGCCGGCGATGTACGGTGACGAGAAGATAAAAGTGGACCGAGCTAAGACGAAACCGCATGTGGTGTCCTACGATTACGTGTTCACCTTCTCCTCGCCTTCGGTGATCACGCGATTACCTCCCAGACCCGCAAAATGCGGCGAATTGGCGAATACCTTCGAGGTCGACGATTCGGACCCTGCCATCTGTTGGACAGGGGATTGGACTTCCGGGATGTTTCGCGAAGCCCGCGGCAACACACTAACGTTCAGCAAGGATCGCAATGCCGCGGTCACGTTGTTCTTCAGCGGCACGGAAGTCACCTACGTTTACACCAAGGCTTTCAATCGTGGGAAGGCTTCCATTCAAATCGACAGCTTCGACAAAGGCTTAGTGGACCTTTACAGCCCGAGCGTTGCCTGGCAGTCGTCCAACAGATTCTCTTCCCTGCCCGACGGACCGCACCGGATCGTTGTCTCCGTATCAGGCGAAAAGGACCCGCGATCGACTGATGATCTGGTGGACATCGATGCCTTCTTCGTTGGATCCGACTCCAAAGCTGGCAGCCCCACGCCGCATTCACGCTAAAATCAACTTCCATGCGCCTACCCGCAGTCGTGGCAACGCTGAGTCTTGCGATCAGCGCGATTCCAGTCGCCGCGCGGCAACCCGTTCGCGCTCGCCACGCGATGGTTGTTACGGTTGAAAGTCACGCCACGGACGCAGGTCTCGCGGTGCTGCAGAGCGGCGGGAATGCGATCGATGCGGCGGTTGCAGTGGGATTGGCTCTCGCCGTGACGCATCCATCTGCCGGCAACATCGGTGGAGGCGGGTTCATGCTCATTCGATTCGCCGACGGTCGCTCGACCTTTGTCGATTTTCGGGAACGCGCACCCGCCGCGGCGACACACGACATGTACCTCGATAAGCACGGCAAGACCACCGAGGACAGCATAGTGGGATACCGGGCTTCCGGCATTCCTGGCACAGTTGCAGGACTCGTCTACGCGCACGACAAATACGGCAAAAAGCCGTGGAAAGAGTTGGTTCAGCCTGCAGTCGATCTGGCGCGTACGGGATTTCCCGTTTCCTGGGACCTGGCCAGCGGGCTCCGCGGCAATTCGGTTAACGACCGTCTTTCCCGATTCGCCGAGTCGAAGCGTATCTTTCTTAAGAACGGCGCCCACTATGAAATGGGTGAAGTGTTGGTACAGCCTGAGCTCGCATCCACGCTTGAGCGCATCCGCGATAATGGCGCTCCCGGATTTTACGAGGGCGAAACAGCGCACCTGCTGGCCGAAGACATGCGCGCGCACGGCGGAATCATCACGGAACAAGATCTTAAAGATTACAAAGCCATCGAGAGACAGCCGCTCATTGGGACTTATCACGGGAACACCATCATCACGGCGCCGCCGCCCAGTTCCGGAGGCATCGGCATCCTCCAAATGATGGGCATCCTCGATGGTACGGATTACTCCCGCGGCGGTGCTGGCTCCGCGCGCGAATATCACTACCTTGCCGAGGCCATGCGCCGCTACTTCGCCGATCGAAGCGCGTATCTCGGCGATCCCGATTTCGTCAAAGTTCCTGTCGCGGCTCTGCTCAATTCGAAGTACATCGAGACGCTGCGCGCATCCATCAACGCGGACAAAGCCACGCCCAGCGCGGACATCAAGCCGGGCAATCTCAGCGTGTATGAAAGCTCGCAGACCACTCACTATTCCATCGTGGACAGCGAGGGAAACGGGGTGGCCGTTACCTATACGCTGAACAACAGTTACGGAAGCGGCGTGACTGCCGAGAAGCTAGGTTTTCTGTTGAACGACGAGATGGATGATTTCGCCCCGAAGCCTGGAGAACCAAACCTGTTCGGCCTCATTCAGGGAGAAGCCAATGCCATCGTGCCTCACAAGACGCCGCTGTCCTCAATGACTCCCACCATTTTGGTGCGCGACGGAAAGCTCAGGGCCGTGCTCGGCACGCCTGGTGGCCCAACCATCATCAATTCTGTCCTGCAGGTAGCGCTCGACCTGATGGATTTCGGCATGAACGCGCAGGAAGCGGTTGACCAACCGCGCATCCACCACCAATGGATGCCTGACGAGATCCTCGCTGAAAACACCATCTCTCCGGATACTCTCGACCTTCTCCGGCAGCGCGGGCATCAAATTCATCTGGTCGGCAAAATCGGCGAAATGGCGGTGATCCTGGTAGACAACGGTTGGCTTCAAGGTGCGCCGGACGGTCGAACCGAGGGTACGGCTAAAGGATTTTAAGTGAATCGCGTTTTATCAACACACCTATTTGTAAACCACCGTTTGACTGTCGCTTGGCTGAATCGAGTTCTCCAGGCCGGTATTCCCGCGGTAGAAATCTTCTGCGCGCGCCAGCATCTCGACTATCGCGACAAGGCGCAGATCACGGAGCTCGGTCACTGGTTCCGCGACTCCGACCTGCAGCTCCACTCCCTGCACGCGCCCATGTACACGGACGAGATTTGGGGACGGTCGGGGCCACAATCGCATCTCACCATCACCGAGCCGGTGAAAAATGAGCGCGTGCGTATGGTGGACGAAATCAAACGAGCAATTGAGGTTGCGGAGACGATCCCATTCAAATACCTCATTCAGCACATCGGCGTGGGCGGCGAGGAATCTGACGACCGCAAGATCGACGCCGCATTCAACTCGCTTGACGAACTCACGACATTTGCTCGCCAGCGCGGCGTGCAGTTGCTGCTCGAGAACATCCCCAACGCCCTCTCCTCGGCGTCACGGTTGAAGTATTTCCTGGACATCACGCACCTCGATCTTTACTACGTGTTCGACACCGGGCACGCCAACATCGGCGAAGGCGTCGAGCACGAGTTCGAGATCATGAAGGATCGGATCCGTTCCCTCCATATTCACGATAACGACGGAACGAGCGATTCCCACCTTTTTCCCTTCCTGGCGGAAGGCGGAACGATCAATTGGGAGAAGACAATGGAGTTGATCCGTTCGCGCCCGGATCAATACCCGCTGCTTTTAGAGCTAAAAGAAGTCGCCGGAATGGCAAGCCCGCTCGATCGCGTCAACGAGGTCTTCGACCGCCTCGAGAACGCCTAGCGAACTACAGGAAGAGCGGCGCGGCGACCAGCGTAATTGTACTCAACAGCTTAATCAACACGTGAAGCGACGGCCCCGCCGTGTCTTTAAAAGGATCTCCGACCGTATCGCCGACTACAGCGGCTTTGTGCGCGTCGGAGCCTTTTCCGCCGTAGTTCCCCATCTCGATAAACTTCTTTGCATTATCCCAGGCCCCGCCGCCGTTGTTCATCAGCATGGCCATCAGCACACCTGCAATGGTGCCGACCATCAGGAACGCGGCCACTGCGGTCGCGCCCATATTGAACTGGCGAAACACCAAACCGACAACGACCGGGCTTGCCACGGCCAGCAGTCCGGGAACGATCATCTCCTTCAGCGCCGATCGGGTCACAATGTCCACGCACGCTCCATAATCCGGATCTGAAGTGCCGGCCATAATACCGGGATTTGCCTTAAACTGACGCCGCACTTCTTTGATCACAATTTGAGCCGATCGGCCCACAGCCTTGATGGCGAACGAGCTGAACAGGAAAACCAGCATGGCGCCCAACAACGCTCCAGCAAACACCGGAACCTGACCAAGGTCAATGGGGAAGGCTGCGTCTTGCGGTAAATGCAAAAGCCTCTTGACGGTGTCGATATAGGCCGAAAACAGTAGAAATGCGGCGAGCGCAGCGCTGCCGATTGCGTAGCCTTTGGTTAGCGCTTTGGTCGTGTTACCGACAGAATCCAGGCGATCCGTTCGTACCCGGATGGCGTCATTCTGATGAGACATCTCCACGATTCCGCCTGCGTTATCGGTGATCGGCCCGAACGTATCCATTGCCAGGATGTATCCGGCGGTCGAGAGCATCCCAAGGGTGGCCACTGCCGTCCCAAAAAGCCCCGAGGCCGCCGCACTGACTCCGGGCAGATCAGCGGTGTGCCCAAGATAATAAGAGCCCAGAATCGCTCCGACGATCGCCAGCACCGGGAGCGCCACACATTCGAGACCTACGGCAAAACCAGAGATAATCGCGGTCGCCGCCCCCGTGGTGCAGGCTTGGGCAATGTCGCGCACGGGTCTGTACTTGTACTCGGTGTAGTACTGCGTAATGAAGACGAACGCAAAGCTCGTGGCAATTCCAACCAGCCCGGCAAAGAAGAAGTGCCAGTTCCCGTCGAGCAGGAGATAGTCCGCCAGTCCGAATCCCGCAATCGCCAGTGCCGTGGTGATGTAGAATCCGCGATTCAGCGCGTGCATCGGATCGCCGTCCTCCGTTCCCCGTACGCAAAACACGCCCACGATGGAGGCGAGAAGACCAAATGCACCGGCGACGAGAGGGAACAGAATCCCGCGGATTCCAAACGCCGGGAACACGCCTGCGGCAAGAATGATCGCGCCGACGTTTTCAGCGGCAGTCGATTCGAATAGATCGGCGCCGCGGCCGGCACAATCGCCCACGTTGTCGCCTACCAAATCCGCAATTACTGCGGGATTGCGCGGATCGTCTTCGGGAATGCCGGCTTCTACCTTGCCGACGAGATCGGCGCCCACGTCGGCAGCCTTCGTGTATATTCCGCCGCCAAGTTGAGCAAATAGCGCGACAAAGCTTGCGCCAAAACCGAACGCCACAATCTGTCCCGGAACGCCAATCGGATCTTGCAGACCGCCGAACGCGAAGAACAGCGTCGCGACGCCC
Organism: Bryobacterales bacterium; assembly: GCA_963738525.1. GTDB lineage: Bacteria > Acidobacteriota > Terriglobia > Bryobacterales > Bryobacteraceae > Bog-113. The sequence goes on along the minus strand of CAVTXC010000014.1, from coordinate 62,328 downwards.
AATAAGGAGAGCGCCACGACGCTGAAGCCGGTGACCGCTCCGCCACGTAAGGCCGCCTGAAGAGCACCGTTGAGAGAGTTACGAGCGGCCGCGGCTGTCCGGATGTTGGCGCGAATGGAGACCCACATCCCACTAAGTCCGGCAATCGTTGAACAGGCCGCCCCGGCCACAAACGAGACCGTCATTCGAAATGCCAGCGCTCCGCTTCCGTTTCCAACGTAGTAACTGACAAAAATGATCACAGCCAGAACCGCGGCCAGCAGGAGAATTGTTCGATTCTGCCGCCGCATGAATGCTTCCGCGCCCGCTTTGATGGCATTGGAAATCTTCTGCATCTCCGGCGAACCCGTATCCTGACGGATCACGTAGCGGGCCAGCAGAAAAGCCGCGAGCAACGCCGCGACACAAATCCCAAGCACGGTAAGCAGGTACGCCTGACCATTCCCCACCGTGTCGTCGGCTGGTAACCAGAGCGCCAGCGGGGTCAAAAGCATTCGCATTTCGGTGTGCAAACTCCTGTGATGTAGTGAAAGCTAACACGCAACCTGTTGAATCTACATTGGACCCATGGGATTTGCAACAGCGGGGAACGGTCGACCGTAGCGCATCGCTCACAATTGCGCACGTAGCGCGTATTTGCCGAGTCTGGCACACTAGATCTCCATGCATCGATTAACCTCCCTCGCGTTCGCTCTCCTCGCGTGCCTGGCATCATCATCGGCGCACGCCGCTAAGTCCGGCGCTGTCCATTGCGGCCGCCTTCTCGATAGTCGCAGCGGCCAGTATGTGAATGATGCGATCGTCATCTGGGAAGACGGCATAGTCAAAGCGATTGGCCCCGCGTCTAACACCACCGTTCCCACGGGAGTCACACCTTTGGATCTCTCCAAGTCGGTCTGCCTGCCGGGGCTGATTGATGTTCACGATCACCTTACAGGCGATCCTTCGGACTCTGGTTATAAGTCGCTGGGCGTGTCGATCCCGCGCGAAACTCTCAAAGGCGCTAAGAACGCTCGCACTACCCTGAGGGCCGGTTTTACGAGCGTTCGAAATGTGGGTGCATCCGGTTTTACCGATGTCGCCCTACGCGATTCGATCAATGAAGGCGAGATACCCGGTCCGCGTCTCCTCGTGTCCGGGCCGCCGCTCGGCATCACCGGCGGTCATTGCGATGAAAACTTCCTTGCCCCGGAGTTCCATTACAAAGCCGAAGGTGTTGCGGACGGTCCTTGGCCGGCTCGCGCGAAGGTGCGCGAAACCATCAAGTATGGAGCGGATCTGATCAAGATTTGCGCTTCAGGCGGCGTCCTCTCCAAAGGTGATCTGCCGGGAGCACCTCAGTACACGCTAGAGGAGATGACCGCGATTGCGGAAGAAGCGCACAAACTCGGCCGCAAAGTCGCCGCTCATGCGCACGGAACCCAGTCGATCAAAGACGCCATTCGCGCAGGCATCGATTCCATTGAGCATTCCAGCTTGATTGACGACGAAGGCATCCAACTCGCCAAGCAGCATGGAACGTATCTGGTGTTTGACATCTACAACGATGACTTCATTCTGCAGGAAGGCCTCAAAGTAGGCATGCTGCCCGAGTCCATCGAGAAAGAAAAGGCCGTGGGAAAACTTCAGCGACAGAACTTCCGCCACGCTTACTTAGGCGGAGCGAAGATTGCGTTCGGAACCGATGGCGGTGTTTACCCTCACGGCGATAACGCAAAACAGTTCGGTTTGATGGTCGAGTTTGGAATGAAACCTATCGAAGCCATTCAGGCTGCCACCGTAAACGCCGCCGATCTGATGGGCTGGGCCGGCAAGGCTGGCGTCGTTGCCCCGGGCTCATGGGCGGATCTGATCGCAGTCGACGGCGATCCGCTCTCCGACGTACACACCCTCGAGAAAGTCCGCTTCGTGATGAAGGGCGGCGAAGTGTTCCGCGACGAGACTGCCCATTAACCCTTGGAAAAAGGCAGAATCTGTGTGGAGCAGCGGAGGATTTGACATTGACCCGTCTGGAGTGATTAGAAAGATTCTGCCCCCCTACGGCCGTTCTATTCAGCCTAATCGGGATTCAGGCGCACAATGGACCGAGCTATTGCGTGACGTGGACGGCACAGTTGAAAAGGACCGTTTACTGCCGGAATGATCTTTAAAGCTGGCTACCTCTGGAGGGCGAGCTGGCATTGGGAAACGTATGCGGACCAGGATGGAGCCGAGCGCGATACCGTTGAATTTCGCATCACGAGCGACAGTGCCGCGCAACTGAGCTTCCGCGACATCCTGCCCGACCAGAATCTCAACCCTCTGATTTTGAAAAAACAATAGGAAGGAGGCGCGCTGTTCACCAGGGCGCCTCCGCAAGTCTAAGCGAGATCGAACTTCGTTTGATGGAGAAGCGGATCGCTCTTGATGATGACCGTCTTTCCAAGAATCGCTTCAATCTCCTCGAGATGATCGTTGGAGTTGCTCTTGAGCACCTTGGCCACTTCCGGGATTTACCCGCAGCATCACGTTTTCGCCTTCGGCCGCCTTAGAGATCTTGTGCGCTTCCTGTAGAACTTCACTGATCACCGTCGATACGCTCTTCACATAGCCCGCGCCTTCGCAGTAAGGACACGGCGCGCATAGCGTGCGTTCCAACGACTGCTTCACGCGCTTGCGCGTAATAGCCACTAAGCCGAAATCGTTGAACTGAAGAATCTTGTAAGGAGCGCGATCCACACGCATCGACTCTTCCAACGCCTGCATCACCTTCTGGCGATTCTTGCGCTCATCCATATCGATGAAGTCGACTACAATGATGCCGCCGAGATCACGCAACCGGATCTGCCGCACGATCTCTTTGATCGCATCCGTGTTGATTTTGACGATTGTATCTTCCAGCCGGTTGCTCTTGCCGACATATTTGCCGGTGTTGATGTCGATTGCCACCAGCGCTTCGGTCTGGTTGATGACGATGTATCCGCCGCTCTTAAGCCAGACCTTCGGACGAAGAGCTTTTTCGAGCTCCTGCGTAATTCCGAATTCATCGAATATCGGCGTGGGCCGTGTGTACAACTTGATCCGCCCAACCATGGCCGGCTGAAAACGTTGCACAAAGCTCAGCACGCTCTCATACACGGTTTCGTTGTCTACCCAGACCGTTTTAAAAGCGTTGGTCAATTGATCGCGCAGAATGCGTTCGACCACGTCAAGATCGTGATGCAGCAAGAACGGCGCCGGCCGTTTTTCCGCCTTCTGGCGCATGTCCATCCACATCGTGTACAGAAACATCATGTCGGCCCGAAGTTCTTCTTCGGTCCGGTTTTCACCCGCCGTGCGGACAATGAATCCGCCGGGGATCCCGGTACGATGCGTTTGAAGGATGCGCTTCAGACGTTGACGCTCTTCGTCCGAAGGAATCTTGCGCGACACGCCGATGTGATCCACGGTCGGCATGTACACCAGAAAACGTCCCGGTAGCGCGATGTGAGAGGTGATGCGCGCGCCTTTTTGCCCGAGTGGCTCCTTGGCAATCTGAACGATGATCTCCTGACCGGACCGAAGCAGGTCAGTGATCGAGGGAACAGCGGGACGGGCTACTTCTTCCCGTTCGCGAGGCCGCTCTTCACGAGGACGATCCTCACGAGCCTCGCGCGGACGCTCTTCACGAGGGCGATCCTCGCGAGCTTCCCGCGGACGCTCTTCGCGCGAGCGTTCTTCCCTCGGCCTTTCTTCGCGATTGCGCTCTTCGGGATGGCGCTCCTCGCGTCCTCCACGGCTTGCGCGCCGCTCTGCCGGAGTGGCGACACTGGTGATTCCCTTCAGCCGTCCCGACTTGAGGCGCTCCGTTCGGCAGTGCGTCTCCGGTCTTTGACTCCTGCTCCTGCGGGCCCCGGTCACCGCGCATCTTTCGCCGCATGCGCCGCGACATGCGGTGAGGCAAACGCCCGCCCTGTTCGCGCAAAGCCGCCGTTAAGCTATGCGGGATTCGCGCCGGCTCGGGGCCTTCGCTTTCCGTAGCCGCATCCGTCTCCGACGTTACTGTCTCGCTCGAATGGCTGACTCCGGTCTGCGCTTCCAGCGGTTGGGCCGCAAGTTGTGCCTCTACCGACCATCCTTCAACGCCCGTCTCCACGGCTTCCGCGGCATCTTGCTCCGTCTCCGATTCGTCCACCGTATCAACGTCTGCCGCGACACTCATCTCCATTTCGGGAGCTTCGCCTTCGGTCGTCTCCAGGTCGTCCGAATCGCTTTCGGTTTCGTCTTCCGCAAACCGCGCTTCCGGTTCCGGCACGCTCTCGGCTTCTACTAGTGGCTCCTCGGAAATATCCAAGACAGCAGAAAAAGTCTCTACCTCGACGCCGCCGGTACTACCGGCACGATATGTCTCCTCAGCGTCGTCCTGTTCGTTTTCGGAAGCGAGCCCGGCTGAATGCGACGGTTCGTAATCGCTCGGTTCAGTTTCCCGCGCCGGCTGTCCCACATACTTCGAAATGGATTCGCCAGGCAAAACCATCAATCCGCCCGCGGGCTCCGCTGAAATCTCAGCTCCCTCGCTTGAGCGATTCTCGGCTCGGGCTTCACGCGGCTCGCGGGGCTCCCGGCTTTCACGTGGCTCTCTGCTTTCGCGCGGCTCGCGCGTTTCCCGCGTTTCTCGTCCTTCCCTGGGCGAGAAGAACTTCGATTCGGGTAATCCGCCGCTTTGCCCTGGACGACGTCGCCTTCCGCGTCGCCCGCGTCCCGCCGCGTCCGTCTCGGTTCTCGCGGTTCTCCCGGGGTTCTCGCCGCACTTCCCCATTTACGCTCGCACCGCCAGGCGCAACTGGCGAAGCGGTCGGAATCGCACCGGGAACGGCGCCTAGAATGGCCGCCATCTCGGGCTCAATGGGTGTCGGTAAGCTCACTGGCACGACACTGGACAGCACCGCCGGAGCACCTTTTTCCAACTTGAGAACCTTTTCTTCTACGCCGGAAACGATCTTGTCGTACTCTTCGTTATCTTCGAAGAAGTCCGACACGTACAGGAACGCGTCGCGCTCCAGACCTATATCGACGAACGCGGACTGCATGCCGGGCAAAACCCGGGTCACGCGTCCTTTGTGAATGCTTCCGGCGAGCGAATACTCCTGCTCGCGCTGATGAAAAATCTCGACCAATTGGTCATCCTCAAGGATCGCGACGCGCGTTTCATGACGCGTCGCGGAGACGATTAATTCCTTCGACATTACACTCTCCGTCGGGCCCCGTTAAGGAAGCTCGGCGACGAAGAGGAGTGTTTCGCCCTTGCGTGCCTTCTGCTTCTCGCCGCTAAACTGCGGCGCGAGCAGGTCAACCTAGTCAGCCATCACGCTGGCCGCTCCGGATGGACGTTCGATGCTTAACCTAACAGAAATCTGTCTTCTCACATCCGAACCGCGCCGGGGAACCGCTCCTTCATTCAGCGGCATAAAGCCATCGCCGAGAGTTTCTTACGGGCTCCCTGAAATTCTATTCTGCTAATTCACAAATCTGCGTAACCGAACGTTGTTTACCAGACCCAGCATCATGAAAACCGACCACAAGCTGGACCCGCCGTAACTCATCAATGGCAGCGGGATGCCCGTAACCGGCATACGTCCAACTACCATCCCTACATTCACAAGCAAATGAAACAACAACAGAGCCGCGACGCCCATGCACAGAAACATACCCGCCCGATCAGGCGCGGTTTGAGCGTTCTGCACGATTTGCATCAGCAGAACGAAGTACAACGACAAAACAACGATTACCCCGACAAATCCGTGCTCCTCCGCAAAGGCGGAGAAGATAAAATCGGTATGAGGAATCGGCAGAAAGCCCAATTGCGTCTGCGACCCTTTTGTCACGCCCTTACCCCACATCCCCCCGGCGCCCACCGAGATCCGGGACTGAATCAACTGATAGCCCGACCCTTTCGGATCGCGATCCGGATCGAGAAAACTCAAGATCCGATTCCTCTGGTAATCCTTCATGACGGTAAAACCCAGAGGCACCACCACCGCCACCATGATCGCGATCGCCACCCAATACTGCCAGCGGAGACCCGGCCAAAAAAACTCCCGACTCGCCAAGAATCGGAAGGTACGTCAGCGCCGTCCCGAGGTCGGGTTCCGCCGCCACCAGGCCCATCGGGACCACGCACCAGCGCACAAATCTTAACCAAGTCCCGAAGTTCCAGAACTTCAGCGGAAACTTTGTAAGTTGCCGGGCTACGATCAATAGTATCACCAGTTTGGCGAACTCGGATACTTGCAAGTTGAAGCCGCCGGGCAGCGGAATCCAGCGTTTTCCGCCCAAAACCGTCTTGCCGATGACCAAAACGCCGAATAATCCCACCACGGACAACCCGTAAAGCACGTTGGCCTGCTCCAGCAACGTGTGATAGTCGATCGACGTCATGATCCACATCAGCACAATCCCCAGCCCGAGGTAGACCAGTTGTTTCCACCAGGACATCCTGAAATCCGGTTTCGCGCGTGGCGCTGAAGATCTGCACGACGCCCACGCCGCAGATCACGAAAACGATCAGCAGCATCGGCCAATCGAAATCGCGGACGATGCGCCTAAGCATCCTTTGAGCACCACTTGATCTTGGCAGACGGTCATTAGCGGTCCAGCACCGAAGGGTCCGGCTCGGTAACCGGCATCTCCATCTTGATGGGCTGAGGAGGCTTCGCCCTTGCCGCGCCGCCTTCTTGTCGAAATACGCCTTCATGATGTCGCGGACAATCGGCGCCGCCACCACGCCGCCGTGGCCCGCGTTCTCAAGCATCCCGACCACCGCGATTTCCGGCTTCTCGCGCGGCGCAAAAGCCACGAACCAGCCGTTTGTCTTGATGTGCTTACCGGCCAGAAACTTGTTCGACGCGACCTGCGCCGACCCCGTTTTGCCGCAGACCTCGATCCCCGGAAGTCGCGCACGCGACCCGGTCCCGCCCGGCTCGGAAACCACGCCGCACATGCCGCTGATCGAATCCTGAATGGCCCGCTCCGGACGCCTGAATGATCTTCGGCTTGATCTTCGGCGTATCCGGCCGCAGCAGATGCGGCCGATACCACTTGCCGCCCACACCGCAATCGAGCTGATCGCCGAAATCAGCTGTAGCGGAGTCACGATCGTCGCGCCCTGCCCGATGCCCACGGAGATCGTTTCGCCCGGCATACCACTTGGCGCGCTGCGTCCGAATCTTCCAAGCCGAGGACGGCACCAGCCCCGGCGCTTCATTCGGCAGATCGATGCCGGTCTTGTGCCCCAACCCCATCATCTCCGCATAATGATTGATCGGATCGATGCCCAGCCGGTTGGCAACATTATAAAAGTACACGTCGCAGGATTGCACGAATGCCGCGATGCAGGCTGATGGCCCCGTGATGTTCCAGGCAGGTGTAGTAATGCCCGTAGAACGACTGGCCGCCCGCGCAGTGAAACATGGTGTCTTCTTCGATGGCGCCGCTATCGATTCCGGCCACCGCCATGATCGGCTTGAAGGTGGATCCCGGGCGCGAGTTGCGCCTGGATCACGCGGTTGAACAGCGGCCGGTCCGGATCGTCGGCATACTCGCGCCAATCCTTGGACCGGATACGAACCGTGAACTTGTTGGGATCGAAGGTGGGCCGCGAAACCATCGCCAGCACTTCGCCGTTCTGCGGATTGATGGCGACGGCCGCGCCTTGCCTGCCCTTCCATCGAAAGCTCGGCGACGGCCTGCAGATCCAGATCGAGCGTCAACTGCAGCCGCTGCCCGGGTTTGGCTTCCTTGGTCCCGATTACCTGGCGCTCATTGCCGCGGCTATCCACCATCACCTGGCGCTGGCCGTCCACGCCCATCAGCATGTCGTTGTACTGGCGCTCGATGCCGAACTTCCCGATCACGTCGCCCGGATGGTAGTTGGCGTACTAAGCGGATCGTCCAGCTCCGCCTCGCTGATTTCACCCGTGTACCCGATGATGTGCGCGGCAAAGCCGTTCTGCGGATACAGGCGGCGCTGCGGCCTGAAGGAGTTCCAGCTCGGGGTAGAATTCCGGATCGCGGTGCGACTCCACGAATGCCAGATCTTCGGGCGAAAGATCCTCTTTGATCATGATCGGAACGTACAGTGGCTGCTTGCTGGAAGCGGGCCAGCTTCGCTTCGAGATCGTCCAGGTCTAGATTCAGCCCGGCGGCGATCCCGGGCAGATGTTCGGCTTTCAGATTTTCGCGCGCCAACAGCAGCGACCAGGTCAGATGGTTATCGACAATCACGCGGCCGTCGCGATCGAGAATCTTGCCGCGGGGCGCGACGATTGGCGTCGCCTTGATGCGGTTGCGCTCCGCCATCTCGCTGTAGCTTTCCTGCTTCTTGACCTGCAGCTCCCAGAAGCCGCTGATCAGAAACAGGAAGATTCGCCACGCAATGTATTGAAAGAGCGGCGATTTTGCCGGAGGCAAGCTTCGGGTCGTCCCGAAGCTGGGGGTGTCGGGGGGAGCGATGAGCTCCGGGTAAAGCGATAGGGTTCTGGCACGAACGCCTGAAGCGGCGAGTTAGTCCCGCTCCTTCAGTTTATCTAAGAATGAAACAGCGCCACTCCTGACCACGGCGTTCAACGCTCCGACCACCAGCGTTCTGACGCCAATCGAAGCCCATCTGCTGGCCAGCAAGGCGCGCGCGATCAACCAGTAGAGAAATTGGTGAAACAGATAAAAGACGAAACAGGCCAGCAAGCCGACGAAAGGCTGGCTTACGTCGATCCGCAAGCCGATAGATGGCGGCGAAGAATCCCACCAGCGTCTTTGCAATTCCGAACACCCGATGGTGTGTGCGCCAGCGCGTCCTGAGCCAGACCCATGGCCGCCCCGACCAGAATTCCGTCCACCGGCGAGTGCCGCATCATGGCGAAATAAATGGTGACCAGAAGCGTGCTTCTAGATACGCCAGTTTCGGGTAAAATAGCGGAAGGTAAGTCTGGAAAAGAATCGCCGCAAACGGAACCGCGAACAGCACCCAGGCGCGGAACGTCGCGACGCGGCTGTCCCGCTGCGTGGAAAGGATTCTGTCTCCCGAAACGCTCATTGATTCAGAATCATTGCTGCGGCGGCGCAGCAGTAGGCTGCGCTTGAGGAGCAGTGGCGGGCGGTGTGGCGGGACGCGGCGGCCGCTGCTTTTTCAGGGGTACGAGCACTTCGCCGTTAACTCCGGTAGCCGCGGTTGCCGCTGCAGCCGTTCTTAGGGATGTTGGCGTGGGAGTCTTCTCGTCCGGTAACAGCCGCCGTTAGGCCCGGTGCCTTGGGCGGCGTGCCGCTTTGACGGCTCGCCGGATCGGCACATTGAAGTTCGGTACGTTTCCTTCGCCGAATTTGTGCCCTTCCATCTCGCCGATCGCTTTGTACCGTTCCGACCAGCTGATCGGCATCCGTCGACAGCACGGTTGTCGCGGCTCGAACGCCGCCTTCGTCTGCAGGGCGGTGGCGTCACCCATATAAACCTTCTCGGTCGGCGAAGGTTCCTGATGCTCGGGAATTATCTGGTGCGACGCCCTGCAACACGATCAGCACTTCTTCGGGCCCATTTTGCAACCCGCTCGGATACACCAGAATGTCTTTGAACTGCGGCCCGTCGCGAACGACGTCGGCCTTTCCTACCGGCAGCCCGCGCGGGAAAATTCGGTCGTCGCCGGACGTGAAGAACATCTCGCCGACGTCCACCTTCTCCTCGTTCTGCACCATTGTCGACTTTGCATTTGCCGGATCCGATGCCGCGCAGAATCCCGCGCACATGATTCTTCTGCGAGACGACGCCGGCCGCAAATCCCGGATCCGTCGCCAAAAGCGCCTGCGAAGCGGTGGGATAGGCGTCCAGCATCTTGCCGACGATGCCGTCGGGCGTGATTACGGCCATACCTTTTTCCACTTCCGCGTTGGAGCCGCGATCCAGAAATACGATCTTGCTGGCCGACGTCGTCGCCGCTCCGATGATTCGCGCCGCAACCAGCCGCGAAGGCGACTGCTTCTCAAAAGCCGCCAACGCTTTCACGCGATCCGCCGTGTTCAGCTCCGTTCGCAGAAACTGATTTTCGAGCTTCAACTTGTCCATCTCGGTGTGCATCCGGCGATTTTCGTCGCGGGCATTGACGGAGATCGAAGTAGTTGTGGAAGATCCCGTAAATCGTCCCGCGGGTGGTTTCCGCAATCTGCGCGATGGGGGTTATCACCGTCACCGCCCAGATACGAATTACCCGGACATCGTTGTCGGTTTTGACTTGGTACGCGAGAAAAATCAACTGCGCTACAAGCACCACGAGCAGCAGAATAATGCTGCGATACCTGGTAAGGAGTGAGTCCATCCTTCTTCAGCTTAACCGCAACGGCCGCTCCGATGGACCAGCCTGAAAAAGCCTTAATCGATTGAAATCTTCCGCAGAAGGCGGAAATCGCTCAGCATCTTGCCGGTTCCCAGCACCACAGATGCGAGCGGATCGTCCGCAATGGATACCGGAAGTCCCGTTTCCTCACGAATTCGCTTGTCCAAATTCTTCAAGAGAGCGCCGCCGCCCGTAAGTACGATCCCGCGATCGCTGATATCCGCGCTGAGTTCGGGAGGCGTCCGTTCCAGAGCGACGCGGATCGCGTTCAGGATAGTCGCTACGTTTTCCGAGAGCGATTCCCGGATCTCAGCATCCTGAATCGTGATCGTCTTCGGAACCCCTTCAATCAAGTTCCGTCCTTTGATCTCCATCGTGAGCGGCCGGTCCAGAGGATACGCCGATCCGATTTCAATCTTGATCGCTTCCGCCGTTCGCTCGCCGATCAGCAGATTGTACTTGCGCTTCAGATACTGCATGATGGCGTCGTCCATCTCATTGCCCGCCACGCGCACTGAGCGCGAGTACACGATGCCCGACAGCGAGATAACCGCCACATCCGTGGTCCCTCCACCGATGTCGACGACCATATTGCCTGACGGTTCGGTGATGGGCAGACCCGCGCCGATCGCTGCCACCATTGCCTGTTCCACCAAGTGAACTTCGCTCGCCTTGGCACGGTAAGCCGAATCCATCACCGCGCGCTTCTCGACTTGCGTGATCTCGCTCGGTACACCGATGACGATCCGCGGATGCACCAGCATCTTGCGGTTATGCGCCTTCTGAATGAAGTAATTCAGCATGCGCTCGGTCACTTTGAAATCGGCGATTACGCCGTCTTTCATGGGCCGGATCGCAACAATATTGCCCGGTGTGCGGCCGAGCATTTCCTTGGCTTCTTTTCCTACTGCTTCCACTTCGCCGGTGTTCTTATTCAACGCGACAATGGAAGGCTCATTCACCACAATTCCTTTCCCTTTAGCGAAGACCAGCGTATTGGCGGTCCCCAAATCGATCGCCAGATCGGACGAGAAGAGGCTAAAGAGGGAACGAAGATTCATGAATATTCAGGAGTATTGCCGAAGAGGAAAAAGTAACGTTGATCGTATCACAGCGTTGAAAAGAAACATGGTTTCTGCTGAAGTACCGTTAAGCTTTCCACTGCTGTGAAATGCAGCTTTTACGGCTTGTTCTCGTCCACGCTGACGATTCGGGAATCGGTCGAGTAGCGGCGGTAGTTGCGGTACACCACGGTCTGTTCCACATCGGCCCGTTTCAACAAGGCCCTCCCGGCAAATTTCACTTGCACATACTTGGGAAGCCAGACCTCCTGGTTCACGCGCGTGCGCTCCAGAACAAGACGAGCGCCCTTCTGCAATTTACCGAGGAAGAATCCAAACGACACATCGTCGAGAACCGTGGCCTCGATCCGGACCCATTGATCGTCCGACTGATTGATCCACATCTTGGCCTCGATGCTCCGCAGAATGTTTCCGTATTTTCCGCGATACTCCGGTCGCGGAGCCGCCTTGACCAGGTACGAGGGATGTCCATCCAGAACGGGCTGTCCCAAAAGCGTGAAGGCAAATGCATCGGGAATCGATTTCAGAAACTCCCTCTGCCGGGCTCGCTCTTTTTCGAACTCACCGAAGCGCGCCTCTTTCTCGGCAGCGCTCAGCCGACTGGCTTCAGCGGCCGCTTTGTCCAGCCGCGCCTCCTCGCGTGCGGCGTCCCTCGCCGGAAGAGGCTTCCCGCCCTTTTCCAGCAGGTGTTCATACCGCTTGCCGCCCAGGAACAGAATGTCGTGCACTTCGGTGGTCGTCTTCCGGAGATGACCATCGGCATCCATTTCTTTGGTCACCTCGCTCTCCTGATAGGTGTACTTGCTCGCAATGCGCGCTGTCGCCTCGTCGGCATGGAGGGCTCGCACCACAAGAGCGCGTGCATCGGCTCCCCACGCCGCCGCGGGAATCAGGAGAAAGCAGGCGATGTTCGCTCCGGTGCACGGAGGTCTGGGGGACGTGCGGACCATCCTCTCCATTAGAGCTTGCTGCGCCGGTGCGCATCAACGTAGCGATCCCGATGCCTCCCACATACGCTTCAGCAATTTGTGCGGAACAAAGCCATTGGTCAAATTGCGCCGCCCTATGCACAATCTTGCACAATCCCGGTAGGCAAGGCTCAGGCGGTCACGCAGCTTTCAGGAAATCCGCTTTTGATTCCAAATCGCTTAGCGTCGATTTTGCCCGGCATTGCCAGATCTGCCCATTAGCATCGGACCAGAAGCGCGCGGCATACGGCCGTGCGCCTGAAGACATATGAGCATACTGATCCTGATCTTGAAACTCTTTCCACTTCTTCTCGCGACGATTCAGCAAATCGAAGCGCTGGCTCCCGTACCGAAAGCTGGGCCATCCAAACTGAAGCTGGTGACCGATACAATCTCATCGGCTCTCCAGGTGGATTCGACCGATTTGGGCGCCGTCCCGCAAAACAAGCTACTCTCCACCGTGGAGGCTGTCACTTCCAACGTAGTGTCGTTCTGTAACCAATTGGGCATCTTTAAGAAATCGGCCTAGCCGATCGTTCCTGGCAAGGCAGGTCAATCTCGTATCATCGATAAATGAGCGGAGCGACCTCCTTGCCCGATGTTTCCCACGCCGAAGAAATCGTTGAGCTCGAGCGGCAGTACCTGCTCCAAAACTATGCTCGCTACCCGCTCGTTCTGGACCGCGGAGATGGCGCGTGGCTTTGGGACATTGACGGCCGGCGGTACCTTGATTTCATCACCGGCATCGGCGTAAATGCGCTCGGCCATAATCACCCGCGAATCACGGAAATCATCCGCGAGCAGGCCGGACTCCTGATTCACTCCTCCAATCTCTACTTCCACCGTTACCAGGGCGCACTCGCGAAGAAACTATGCGACGTGAGTGGTTTGGAGCGCGCCTTCTTCGCCAACTCCGGCACCGAATGCGTCGAAGGCGCCATTAAGATGATTCACTCCCACGGACGCGGCATTCATCCCGAGAAGTTCGAAATCATCGCCCTCGAAAATTCCTTTCACGGACGCACCATCGGCTCGCTTTCTATCACCGGCCAGCCCAAGTACCGCAAGGACTTCGAACCCCTTATGCCAGGCGTTCGGTTTGTTCCAGCAAATGACTTTGCCGCTCTCGACGCTGCCTTTTCAGACAGGACTGCCGGAATTGTGATCGAGTGGGTACAAGGCGAGGGTGGTATCTTCCCCATTACCGACGAGTGGGGACGACACGCCCGCGAGCTCGCGGATCGGTACAACGCGCTTCTGGTATTCGATGAAATCCAGTGCGGCGTGGGCCGCACCGGTCAGTACTTCGCCTACCAGCTGCCCACCTCGCCGGTGCCGCCCGACATCATGGTCGCGGCCAAACCTCTGGCATGCGGGTTGCCCCTAGGCGTGATCTGCGTGAACGAGCGAGCGGCTGCTTCCATTCGCCCCGGAATGCACGGAACCACATTTGGAGGGAATGCGCTTTCGTGTCGCGTGGCTCTCGAATTTCTCGAAATCCTGGATGAACTGCTTCCGTCGATTCAGCGGGTGGGAGAGTATTTTCGCGCGCGGTTACGCGACCTGCAACCCAAGTTCAGCTTCATCACCGAGATACGAGGCGCGGGACTCATGGCCGGCGTGCAACTCTCCATCCCCGGCGCTTCGATTGTGAACGAAGCGATGAAGAACGGGCTGCTACTTAACGCGACGCACGACACTGTGCTGCGATTCTTGCCGCCTTACATCATCACCGAAGCTGAGGTCGATCACGCCATCGGCATTCTCGAACCAGCACTACAAAAAGCCGAGACCGCCTAAAGCAGTTCGTGCCTGCCTCGGGATTCCAGCAGCTTCACAAGATCCCCGACCTGCTGCGCCCGCTTTCGGTCAGCTACCAAAAGCGCGTCCGGAGTATCGATGATCACCAGATCCTTCACTCCCAACAGGGCCACCATCTTCTGCCCCGCATGAACGAAGTTCCCGCTCGAGTCATGCACCACCAGCTCTGCGCCGGAGTTGTGCGACGCGTCGCGCGGCAGTAGCTCGTAAACCGCGTCCCAACTCCCGACGTCGTTCCAGCCAAACTCCTCGCACGCCACGCCCACCACATTCTCGGCTTTCTCGAGCACGGCATAGTCGATGGAGATGTTCTCGCAAAGCGGGAAGATTTCCTTCAGCCGAGCCATGAACGTGCGGTCCTTGAAAGCCGGTAATCCCGCCAGAAGCGTCGCTGTCTTCGGAAGGTGCTTCCGAAGGTTATCGAGCAATACATCCGCGCGCCAGAAGAACATTCCCGCGTTCCAGTAGAACCGTCCGGCCGCGACATACTTCTTTGCGGTCTTCAGCATCCGGCTTCTCCCGGAAACGCCGGACCGGGTGAACATCGTGTGTTCCCGGCTCGCCTGCCCTTCGGGAACTCGATGTAGCCGTAGCCCGTTTCCGGCCATCGCGGCTGAATGCCGAGCACCGCGATCTAGCCTTTCGCCGCCGCTTCAAACGCAGGCTTGACGGATTCGAGGTAATGCTTCGGTGTTCGCAATCACGTGGTCGGAAGGGAACACTCCGAATACCGCATCCGGATCGATCGATTGGAGAATGTGCGCCGCAAGTCCGATCGCAGGCGCCGTGTTGCGCTGTTCCGGCTCCGCCAGGATCTGCTCCTTGCGGGGACTTCGCGGCAGTTGCTGAACGATCTCCTCGCGCACGTGATCGTTAGCCAGGATCCACATGTTCTCCGGTGGAATCAGCGGCGCGAGCCGATGCGACTGTCGCCTGGATCAGCGACGTTTCGCCCACCACGTTCAGCACTTGTTTCGGCGTCTTCCGGCGGCTGCGCGGCCAGAACCGCGTGCCTCGCCCGCCCGCCAGAATCAGGCCGTAGTAGCGCGCTTTTTGCCATGGAAGCTTATTGAACCGTGTACGCCGTGTACTAACTGCAAAGTGCGCGTCCAACGGGTCTTGGTGAAGAAGTGCGAGAGCCAGATCCTTGATGTGATCCATTCCGATAGACGGATTGGAAAGCTGCTCAGTCGGCGCGTCATAGGACCAGTAGATGATCAGTGGCTTACCGATAATGTTCTCGCGCGGGCACAAAGCCCCAGTACCGGCTGTCGAGAGACAGATCGCGGTTATCGCCCATCGCAAAGTAATAGCCGGGCGGCACTACTACTTCACCGTTCTTCACGTTCTTCTCCAACATGACTGGACGCCGGCGGATAGACCATCGTATTCGGCTCGCTCGGGAAGTTATCCCGATAAGAATCGATGAAAGAGATCTTGTGAACCACGTACGGCTCGTTCAACGCTTTACCGTTCAGAAACACCTGCTTGTTCACGAGGCGTATACGATCTCCGGGTACGCCCATTGCTCGTTTCACGAAAGTCTGCTCGATGTCGATCGGGATAGCGGAAGACGATGATGTCCCCGCGCTTCACGTCGCTATAAGGAAGAAGGTATTTGCTGAACGGCGCCCGCCGGCGCGTAAGCCAGCTTGTCCACCAGCAGGTGATCTCCCACCAGCAGCGTGTCTTCCATCGAGCCCGGTCGGAATCACGAAGGCCTGCACCAGCGTGGTCGTGCCGAACAGCAGCAGGATGATGGTGACCGTCCATTCCGCGATCACGCCCCGCGAGACTTCGGGCGGCGGCGCTTTAGTCGCGGCCGGCACGTCCACAGTTCCCGAGTTCTTCTCCACTAGTCCGCTCTTTTGACGGCTCACAGGAACTTATTGTACCGAACAGGCTGCTATTCTGGCTGTTTCACCGCGCATGATCAGTTCCGCCTCTAAGCTCCCTCCAGCCAGCATAAACCGTTCACTCGCATGCAGTCAGTCATCTTGGTGTTCTTCTGTACGGTACTCGGCGCCGCGGCCCAGGTGTTCATGAAGATCGGCGGCACACGAGTTCCATGGACTGAACATCGCCCTGCTTCACCGATTGGCAGCTGCTCGCCGGATATGCGCTTTACGGTAACAATACGCTGATGCTGATGATCGCCCTCCGGGACGGTGAACTGTCCAAGCTCTATCCGATCATCGCGCTGACGTTTGTCTGGGTGAACGTTCTCAGCGTTCTCTTCTTCCGGGAACAGATGAACGCTGGAAGGTTTGCGGCATCCTCGCCATCATGGCGGGCGTGTCCGTTCTCGGAGCTGCCGGTACTGGCCGTCGCCGCGATGAGACACCCTTTAGCGCTATGGGACTCGTGTTGCTGGCCTCGGTCGTCGGCTCCGTTCGGCGCCGGTGTTTCTGAAGCTCGGAGCCGAAAGGCTGCGAGCTGGGCTCCGCTTCACGTCATCAGCTGGCAAAGCTTCGCCGGCGTACCTTCTACGTCGTTTCCAGCTTCCTCTTCGTGCCGGCGTTCGTCAAGGCGAATTCAGCGTGCTGTATCCGATGGTGTCGCTTGGATATGTCTGCACTCTGATCTGGTCGCGCATGTTTTTCAAAGAGCGCATCACTCGGCAGAAGTCGTTGCCGTGGGATTGATCGTGTTCGGAATCTGTCTGATCGGCGCCGGCGCCGGCGTCAACTCCGCTAGAACGGCTTCACCACTCGGTCCATCTCCAGAAACTCCTTGATCAACGGCTCGTGAGACTTGTCCATGTCTTTCACCGGACCGAAGTACACCGCCTTTCCCTCCGAGAGCACGACGACGCGAGTCGGCCACTTTGCGCATCAGAGTCGAAGTCGTGCGTGACCACCACTGAAGTCAAACCGAGCTGCTTTTCAAGCGCAGCATCAGATCGCCCGACGTGCTCGGACATGATAGGGTCGACCATTGTCGTCGGCTCGTCGTACAGAATGCATTGCGGCTGCGCCGCCAGCGCGCGGGCGATCGCTACAGCGCGCTTCATGCCCACGGGAAGGTCGGCCGGATAGGCGTCGCGCGACTCCCAAATATCCACCATCTTCAACAGCCCTTCGACCACATCTTCCCGGTTCTTCTCGTCGTAGTCCTCCCGCGTCTCGAGCGAAAACAGGACGTTTTCGGAGACGGTCATGGAATCGAACAGGCTCCCGACTGGAACACCATGGTCACTTTGCGCCGGATCTTGGCCAGCTCGTCTTCCGTGAAGTTGGTGATGTCCTGATGCGCGACAATCACCTGGCCCTTATCGGGTTTGAGGAACCCCATGATGTGGCCGAGAGAAACGGACTTCCCCACGCCGCTTCGCCCGATGATCGCCAGCGTCGTCCCGTTGTCGACGTAAAAATTGACGTCGGCTAAAACGGGCTTGGAGAACGTCTTGTATACGTGCCGGAACTCGATGTAGTGCGGAAACTGGTCGTCGGCCATCAGCGGTCAGCGCCCGAGAACGGCTTGCCATTCCGCGGGAGTGTTTACATTCCGGAACAACCCGGCGTTTCCTGTATCCCGCACGATCACACGGAGCGGAGCAATGGCCTCGGTAATCTTCCGGCATCCGGATTCGAGCGCTTTTCGGATCGCCGCGAGCGCCCCCTTGTGATACAGCGCACACAGCGGCTGCGCCTTTCCCTCTGTCTCTGGAAGCACAACATCCGCCTCGGAATCGATCGAAAGATCGAGCACGTCTCGCAACGAGCATGCGTCAAGGCCAGGCATGTCGCAGCCAACGATCAAATTCCACTCGGCATTGGTATGTTCCAGGGCAGCTGCAATACCCGCCAGCGGTCCGGCTGCCGACATAGTGGTCGGGAATCACCGGATAGCCGAACTTGCCGTATTGAGTCGGATCTCCGACGATCACAGCGACGCCCGTGGCGCTTTCAACAGCGCTCGCGGCGCGCTCCAGCAAGGTGCGGCCCTCGAGCATCAGCATGGCCTTGTCGGTTCCCATACGAGAAGATCGGCCGCCCGCCAGAACATAGCCTCCGTAGGCGCCCGCTTTCATGCGGAAATGATAACATTGAGGATCACGTTTTCCTTGAAAATGCGCCCGAACGCGATAGTTGCCAGGTGTCTGATGCTCGGCTTAGGTTTGGCTGGATCAGCTGCCATCTCGCCTGCCGAGACGCGGGTCGTCACCTCCATAGTTCACACCGACGCTCAAACCGGCAAACTGGTTCGGACCACGGTCACTTCGTCCTCGCCGTCCGCTACGAGCGCGAGTAAGCCGCAGAACCTCAAAGACATCATCGAGTCCGCGGCCGCCAAGAACGAAGTAGAAGCACCGCTTGTTTATTCGGTTATCCGAGCGGAGAGCAACTACAATCCCGTGGCGGTCTCCAATAAAGGTGCGCAGGGGTTGATGCAGCTGATCCCCGCCACTGCGAAGCGATTTGGCGTGAAGGATAGTTTCGATTCCAAGGACAACGTCGAAGGCGGCGTGAAATACCTGAGGTATCTAATTGATCTATTTCACGGTGATTACGCGCGCGCCGTTGCCGCTTACAATGCTGGCGAGGCCGCTGTTTCGAAATATGGCGGCGTTCCGCCTTACAAGGAAACGCAGAACTACGTGGCGCAAGTGGTGAAACAGTTGGCGGCAGAGCGGCGGGCGTTTAGCGAAAAACCTGCGATTGTGGCGGAAGCAGCTTCGGTTCCAGCCGAATCCACCGAAACCTCAAGTCCCGTGATTGCATCGTTTACTGCAGACGGAAGAGTGTACTACCGGACTCCATGAAATGCGCCGCCTGCTGACGATCCCGGCTCTCTTCCTTTTGAGCGCCGCACTGCAAGCGGGATCTCTGCAGGTCACAGCCGTTCGCGCCTGGTCTTTCCCCGGCATAACTCGAGTTGCAGTTGAGGTGAATGGCGACTTCACTTTCCATTCCGATCGCGCGCATAACCCCGAACGAATTTTCTTCGACCTCGACGGCGCGGTACCGCGGATCGGTGCGCATCGGCTTCTCAAGAAAGAGATAGGCGACAAGCTCGTCAAGCGCGTGCGTGTAGCCGAAACGCAACCGGGCATTACCCGGATCGTGATCGATCTGGAGTCGCCCGTCGAGTTCACCGCGTCACAACTCGATAGCCCCAACCGCCTCATGGTGGAAATTCATCCGGCCGGTGCTCCCGTGGTCAACACCAACGTAGTTAACACCAAAGAGATTACGGCAGCGCCTCCACCACAAGCGCCGGTACGTGTCGCCGTCATGCCTGACACCACTACCGCGCAAGCCTTTCGTCGCGCGGCGGAAACGAAACAGGTTCTCCCTGATCCCCCCGTCGTTCGGCCCAGTGCACACACCGCCGACCTGCAGCTGGCCTCTTCTCTGACGCGCGCGCTGGGGCTGAAGATCAACCGCATTGTGATCGACGCCGGTCATGGCGGCCACGATACGGGTACCATCGGGGTAAGGCGGACTCGCTCGAGAAGGATCTTGGTTCTCGACGTAGCGCTACGGCTCGGAAAGCTAGTGCAAGAACGCCTGGGCGCGGAGGTCGTCTACACGCGCAGCGACGATACGTTCGTTCCGCTCGAGGAGCGGACCGCGATTGCCAACCGCAGCCATGCCGACCTGTTCCTCTCGATTCACGCCAACTCCTCGCCCGCCAGCGAAGTCGCCGGCGTCGAGACCTACTACCTGAACTTCACCAATTCGCCGGACGCGATGAACGTCGCCGCCCGCGAGAATGCGGTATCGGAGAAGAGCGTCTTTGAGCTGAAGGATCTGATCCAGAAGATCTCGCTGCACGACAAGATCGAAGAGTCGAAGCAGTTTGCCGATTGCGGTCCAGACTTCCCTGCAGGCGTTCACGGCGCGGTCGTTCCCGGCGGCTCGCAATCGCGGCGTGCGCAAGGCGCCTTTTGTGGTGCTGATCGGCGCGTCCATGCCGTCGGTGCTGGCGGAGATCGGCTTCCTCACCAACGCGCGGCAGGAAGCGCTGCTCGACAAAGCCCGAATACCGGCAGAAGCTGGCCGAAGCGCTGTATCCGCGGCGTGCATCCGGTACACCCAGAGCTCAGCCACTTCGAATGGCGCGACAACACGTAGCCACACGAGCCTCGCGACGCGCTAGATAGTAGATGAATGCGCAGGTGGGGGCGCCCAGGTTTCGACGGGATGGAATAGGGTAGGGAAGTCGTGCCGGGTTCCGAGCTCCCGTAAAACGATCGGAAAAACACAACTGCCAACACGCAGTTTGCATACGCTGCTTAATTAATTAGGTAGCCGCTCCAGCCAGTGAGCCCGTGCGCTGGTGAGTGAGCGTCATCTTACGGGATAGGTATCGAAGGCTTCTGTCCGGAGCTGAGAGCCGAAACACAATCGGGCTAGGTTGTTCGCTTTCTTGCCGGTTCTCAGGCGGCAGCCGAAACAACTGAACCGGAAACGCACGTAGTCTTCTCACTTCTAGCCTTCTCGGACGCGGGTTCGATTCCCGCCGCCTCCACCAACTAAGTTTTCTTCTTGCCGCCTCTGGATAGATTTGTGCGAATGATCGTTTCTCGATCGCGTACTTTGCGGCACGCGTTTCACGTGTAGCACAGCCGCAACGCTCGCCGGAGTCGAGCAAGTTTATGTTGGGGCGAGATTCTTACGCTAAGCCAATCGCTGAAAAAACTGAGCGGTTCCATGCTGGAGAGAGTTTCGAAATACGGTCAACGAACAGCGGGGTTACTCTAAGCAGGGTGCAGCGGTACGTGAGTCGGCGAACCTGATCACATTTGGCCGACCAGCGCGGGCCAGTGGTCGGTAAAAAGTTACGGGAGCAGCATCACTCGTCTCGCGAGTCGCGTTACCGAGGTACATTTTCTGTTAAACCGGACGTGTAGATGTCCTACTGAAGACGATAATGAACTCGTGAAGTGCGCATCTCGCGGTGAGATTCCAAGACTTGGGCCAAAAGTTGAGAGATGATCATTCTCCCTCTGATTTTGATGAAAATGCGCCTGGCAATTTCCCTGATTCACCCTACGCAAGCCGGACAAACTTGGCACTGCGGCAGGCGATGACGCGTAAACGCATGCGACTTTTTTCGATCAGGAATCCCCAAGCCATTACACTTTCGTCGTAGTGCCTTGCAGCCGCGAAAACGATCAGGTGTCGCCGGATCAGAACTGATTCCGAGCACTCTCAGACCAACCCAATGTTCCGGCAAGGTGACCCAACCTCCCGGACAGCGCAGCCTATTTGAAATGTTTGGCATTTAACAACGGCAAGTCCAAGGCCGAGTTGATATCGCATCGGGCGTCAGGAGCCTATGTCGGCTGCGGTGGGCAATTTAATCGCTTCACATGCATGTCACAGAACGAGGCGTAGGCCAGACAAAGCGCGTCAAATTCAACATATCCAGCAGCCTCAAGTTGCCGAACTCAAATGCGCCTAAGGTGGCTCACCTCAAACATGTTGGTGGCCAGCGCCAGGGGTGCCCCATTCTCTCGTCTTCTTGCGATCTGCGGACTTCGTTGCGATTGACTCAGCCTCGGCTCGAATGCCTTTGTTGAGACTGATCGTGGGTCAATCGACCCAGGCTGCACGCATCAGGATAGACCTATATATGGCCATCGACGAGCGGCAGTCCGCTCGGACAGATTTATTGCTTGTTCCCCAATTGCTGCGTTCGTCGCCCAAGCGCTGAGATTTCGGAAGTTGTAAATTCATTAATCCCCTTTCAGATGATTGCGCAGCGCGCATGATTATCTAACCTGCAGAAACAGTGGTCTCAATCAGCTGCGTGAGAAGTCAACAGCGTTACCTGGGATAAGTCTGTGGTTTAGATCCTCCGCCTTTTCCGCCTTAGTAAGCGCTCGAACGCTTACAGGGGTGATCATTCTGCCCCTTCGACTTCAAGATCATGGAAGAGCGCTAACGATCGCCCTTGTTCATGAGCAAAATGGGACAGATTAGTGGTCTGGTTCGGTGTAAAGCTTAGGACGACCTATCCCGCTGACGGGACAAAACATTATCGCCGAGAGAGCGGCCCAGCGGAACAGGAGACATGGCTTATATGGCAATCGAGAGAGTTCGCGAGGACGGAAATGTAAGACGCTCGCTGATAAATGACGAGAATCCCCCAACTGATGGTGATTTTCACGTCTGCCCACGCGGCGAGGAAACACCTTTCCAACGGTTCGACTTGCCGGCTCCGATCAATGCGGATAAGGTGCACGCGGGTCTGGAGAACGGGCTGTTAATGGTGAGCGCCCCGGAGTTGGGATCGCTCACCGACTTTTGGCAGCCGCAGCATAGCGAATCCGTGCGCGCGGCGGTTCCGTCCCGCGAATGATCGACAGAAATTCAAGCAGCGGCCGCTCTTTGTCTGCAAACGACGAGCAGTTTGAATCGCTCGCGGAACTCGCCTTGAATATCCGTTGGTCTTGGAGTCACGCGACCGATCATGTTTGGCGGCAGCTCGACCCGGAACTATGGAACCTAACACAGAATCCTTGGGCAGTTCTGCAAACGGTGTCGCGCGATCGTATCGGCGAAGTGTTCGCGAATCCCGTTTTCCGCCAAACAGTCGATGAATGTCTGCAGAATCATCATCAAGCCGCTGAAGCGCCCTTTTGGTTCCAGAAGACTCACGCGCAAGCGCCTCTTACCGGGGTCGCGTACTTCAGCATGGAGTTCATGCTGAGTGAAGCTCTACCCATCTACTCGGGCGGCCTCGGTAACGTGGCTGGCGACCAGATGAAAGCCGCCAGCAATTTCGGCGTGCCGCTAACCGGCATCGGGTTGCTTTACCAACAAGGATATTTTCGCCAAGTTATCGACAGAGAGGGAGCGCAGCAGGCGCTCTATCCGTATAACGATCCGGGCCAGTTGCCGATCACCGCTGTGCGCCAACCAAACGGAGAGTGGCTGCGCCTTCAGATCGCATTGCCGGGCTACTCCATTTGGCTGCGGACGTGGCAAGTCCAAGTCGGCCGCGTTAAGCTTTATCTGCTGGACAGCAACGATGTAGGGAATTTTCCCGCGCACCGCGGAATCACCAGCGAACTATATGGAGGCGGCCCCGAGCTACGCCTCCAGCAAGAGCTGGTGCTGGGTATCGGCGGGTGGCAATTGCTTCGCGCACTAGGTATTCAGCCGGAAGTATGTCACCTGAACGAAGGGCATGCGGCTTTCGCCGTTCTGGAGCGTGCCCGGAGCTTCATGGAAGAGATGAATGTTTCCTTTGAGGTTGCGCTAGCTGTTACCCGCGTTGGCAATTTGTTTACAACGCACACAGCTGTGGCTGCCGGATTCGACCGTTTTGCCCCTTCGCTGATCGAGCAATATCTTGCCCCGTATGCCGAAGAGAAGCTCGGAATCAATGTACGCGATCTGTTGGCTCTGGGCCGCTAGAACTCCGATGACCCTGCGGAGGATTTCAACATGGCTTATCTCGCCATACGCGGAAGCGGGGCTGTCAATGGAGTCAGCCGCTTACATGGGAAGGTGAGCAGGCGCATTTTCCTACCCTTGTTCCCACGCTGGCCCGAGGACGAGATCCCCGTCCAACACGTCACCAATGGCGTGCATATGCCCACGTGGGACTCGGCTGCCGCAGATACACTTTGGACAAACATCTGTGGCAAGGATCGGTGGTTGGGGCCGTCCGAAAACATGGCCGAGGAAATTCTCCGCGTTCCCGACGCAAGCATTTGGCAGCTTCGAACCGCCGCCCGCGAGTGCTCTCGTTGACGTCGCTCGCGCAACGCTTGTCCCAACAGCTTGCGGTTTCGGGCGCGTCCCCCGATGCCATTGAAGCGGCGAAACATCTCTTCGATCCCAACACGTTGACTTTGGGCTTTGCCCGGCGCTTCGCCACTTACAAGAGACCGAATTTGCTTCTGCATGACCCGGAACGATTGCTCCGTTTGTTGACTGATTTCCAAAGACCGGTGCAGCTCATCATTGCGGGCAAAGCCCATCCGGCGGACCTGCCTGGGCAAGCACTCATTCAGGAATGGATGCGCTTCATCGGTCGAGCCGAGGCGCGCCCACACGTGGTCTTCCTAAGCGATTACGATATGTTGCTGACCGAGCAACTCGTTCAAGGAGCCGACGTCTGGATCAATACGCCGCGACGTCCCTGGGAAGCTTGCGGAACCAGCGGAATGAAAATGCTCGTTAACGGAGGCCTGAATCTCTCAGTATTGGACGGCTGGTGGGCGGAGGCTTACACGCCGGACGTCGGATGGGCTTTGGGGGATGGCCAGGAACATGGCGACGACCCTGCTTGGGACGCTACCGATGCCGAGGCGCTTTACTCGCTGTTGGAACGCGAAGTGATCCCGGAATTTTATATGAGGGACGAGAATGGTATTCCGTCCAGATGGGTGACACGCATACGGAACTGCATGGCGCGATTGACCCCGCAATTCTCGGCCAGCCGCGCGGTCCGGGAGTACACGGAGCAATACTACCTTCCGGCGGCTACACGTTACTCTGAACGCGCCCTAGACAAAGCCGCTGTGGGCAGACAGGTCATTGATTGGCAACGCGCTTTGGAGCAGCAATGGGCCACTCTGCGCTTCGGTGATTTAAAACTAAAAACCTTCGACAATCACCACGCGTTTGAACTCGACGTTCACTGCGGGGGGCTGGCACCTCGCGCAGTGCGGGTTGAGCTTTACGCAAATGGCATACACGGCGGCGCGGCCGTTCGGCAGGAAATGCAGCGGGTGCGTTCGTTGGAAGGATCAGAAAACAATTTCCTATTTGCAGCAAGTGTGTCTGCGGAACGGCCGCCTAGCGACTACACGGCGCGGGTCATTCCGTTTTTCCCCGGTGTAGCGGTGCCACTGGAAGCTCCCCAGATTCTGTGGCAACGGTGACGGTCAATAGCGGCTCAGTCGTATCGGTGCGGGGCAGCGTCGTGGATGTACGATTCGATCACGCGCTGCCGCCCATCTTATCGGTTTTGCGCGCAGGAGCGGCGAATCAGATCGTCATCGAAGTGATGACCCAACTGGATGCGCGACGCGTTCGAGGAATTGCACTTGACGCCGACGCAGGGCCTGGCACGCGGCATGACCGTGGAAGATCACGGGCGGCCCGCTGAAAGTGCCGGTCGGTAAGCAAATCATCTCGCGGATGTTCGACGTGTTCGGCCGCGCCATCGATCGTGAACCGGCGCCGCAGGACGTGCAGTGGCGCAGCGTGCATCGCGCCCCACCGCCTTTGTCGGAGCGTTCGACCAAATCCGAAATCTTCGAAACCGGTATCAAAGCAATCGATGTTCTGGTGCCGTTGGAACGCGGCGGAAAAGCCGGGCTATTCGGCGGAGCGGGCGTGGGCAAGACGGTGCTGCTCACCGAGATGATCCACAACATGATTGGGCGCCAGCGCGGCATCAGCATCTTCTGCGGTATCGGCGAACGCTGCCGCGAGGGCGAAGAACTCTACCGTGAGATGAAAGACGCGGGCGTGCTCGAAAACATGGTAATGGTTTTCGGTCAGATGAATGAGCCGCCCGGCAGCCGATTCCGTGTGGGACATGCGGCGCTCACCATGGCCGAGTATTTCCGCGATGACGAGCACCGCGATGTGCTCCTGCTGATCGATAACATTTTTCGTTTCATTCAGGCCGGGATGGAAGTTTCCGGCTTGATGGGACAGATGCCGTCGCGACTCGGTTACCAGCCGACCATGAGCACCGAATTATCGGGGTTGGAGGAACGAATTGCAAACACGCATGCGGGAGCGATAACCTCCATCCAGGCCGTATATGTGCCGGCGGACGATTTTACCGACCCGTCGGCAGTGCACGTGTTTTCGCATCTTTCCGCCTCGATCGTGCTTTCACGGGAGCGGGCTAGCGAAGGTCTGTATCCGGCCATCGATCTGTTGCAATCGACCTCCAAGATGGCCACCGCCGGTATCGTCGGC
This sequence comes from Bryobacterales bacterium, assembly GCA_963738525.1. GTDB lineage: Bacteria > Acidobacteriota > Terriglobia > Bryobacterales > Bryobacteraceae > Bog-113. Next base: position 36,217 of record CAVTXC010000014.1, on the reverse strand, counting down.
GAGAGACATTACAGTCTAGCCCAGGAAATTCGGCGCACGCTGGCGCAGTATAAGGATCTGAAAGACATCATCGCGATGCTCGGCCTGGAGCAGCTTTCGCCCGAAGACCGCAAGTCAGTTGCACGCGCGCGCCGTTTGGAGCGGTTCCTCACGCAGCCGTTTTTTGCCACTGAGCAATTTAGCGGATTGAAAGGAAAGCTAGTGAGCCTTAAGGATTCGCTCGATGGATGCGAACGGATTCTCCGCGACGAGTTCAAAGATTATCCCGAGAGCGCGCTGTATATGATTGGCGCGATCGGCGAGGCAAAGAGCCACAAGTGAAACCTGAAGCGGCGAAGGCACTTGCAGCTTAAGATCCTACTTCCCGTTGGAGTATTCGCCGAGAAGAAGGATGTCTTGCGCATTGTTGCCGAGACTCACAACGGGTCGTTCGGCTTGCTGCCAAATCGGCTGGACTGCGTAGCTGCGCTCGCCCCTGGAATTCTGACTTACGAAACGAAGGGGGACGGAACGCGATACCTTGCCATCGATGAAGGAGTGTTAGTGAAAGAGGGAGCCAGCGTGCTTGTCTCCGTGCGGCGCGCGATTGCGGGGACGGATCTAAACCAGTTGCACGAGGCCGTTAAGCGAGAATTTCTGACGCTAGGACGAGCAAGAGCGTGAAGTGCGCGATGCGATGTCCAAAATGGAAAGCGGCTTTCTGCGCCGCTTCGCGGAACTTCAGCATGGGTGATGATTCCAAACCTTTGCCGTCCGAACAGGAGTCGGCCTTTATTCGGCAAGTGGGCGCGAAGGCTGCGCGGAAACTCCGGGGCCAGCGTGAAGCATGTCTGGTTCGGTCTCGGTATGTCCGGACTCATCGGCTGGTCCGTGGCCGTGCCCACGGTTGTCGGCGCGATGCTTGGCGTGTGGTGGGACAGCCGTCATCCCAGCGGGTATTCCTGGACGCTCATGCTATTGATCATCGGGTTAGCGGGCGGTTGCGCCAACGCGTGGCACTGGGTCTCGCAGCAGGATGCGGCCATGCGGGAACGCAAAGAGGGAAAAAATGATTGAGTCATCGTTGCTTCTCTTGGCTGCGCTCGCTGGAATCTTGCTCGGCACCTTCTTTTTCGGCGGCCTCTGGTGGACCATTCGAACGCAACTCTCCTCTGAATGGCTACCGGTATGGCTGTTGGGCGGCCTTATCTTTCGAACAACGATCACCCTATCGGGCTTTTTTCTCGTGGGACGCGGCGACTGGAGAAGATTGATCGCCTGTCTCGTGGGGTTCTTCCTGGCGCGCGTATTCGTGCTGCGGCTTACTCGGGATGTGGAAGGAGCCCGACCATGAATCTCACTTCTGACCAACAGATCTTCTGGCGCCACGGCTTCTTCAATCTGAACGAAACCATTGTCACGACATGGGTCCTGATGCTCGTCATGGTTTTGGGCGCGAAACTCATCACGCGCCGGCTTGCGACCGAGGGCAACATCTCGCGTTGGCAAGGTTCGCTGGAGATCATCGTCACCGGCATCGCGCAACAGATCGAGGATGCCGGGCTGAAAGACTCGCGCAAATATTTGCCTTTCCTAGGGACGCTGTTTCTGTTCATCGCGATTTCCAGCCTATGTATCGTGATCCCCGGCTACCACCCGCCCACGGGATCGCTCTCGACAACAGCGGCGCTCGCGCTATGCGTGTTTATTGCGGTCCCGCTATTCGGCATCCGGGAACAGGGCTTCTGGGGCTATCTGAGAACCTACACCGAGCCCGTGTTCATCATGCTGCCTTTCAATATCATCAGTGAACTCTCCCGCACATTGGCGCTTGCCGTTCGCCTGTTCGGCAACATGATGAGCGGGGTCATGATCGTCGGCATCCTGCTCACCATCGCGCCGTTGATTTTTCCCGTGATTATGACGACGCTAGGGCTTCTGACAGGCATGGTGCAAGCCTACATTTTCAGCATTCTGGCGGCGGTGTATATCGGGGCCGCGACACTCGCCCCTAAACATTGAGAAAATACGAAAGGACTTCTAGATGGACAACAGCACTCTTGTCGCAGTAGCATCCATCGTAACAGCGGGATTAACTACAGGTATCGGATGCATGTGCCCGGCGCTGGGACAAGGCCGCGCAGTAGCCACTGCTTTAACCGCCCTGGCACAACAGCCGGATGCCTCGGCCACTATCTCGCGGACGTTGTTCGTTGGCTTAGCCATGATCGAGTCCATGGCGATTTACTGCTTTGTCATCTCCATCATCATCATTTTCGCCAACCCTTTTTGGACCCACGTCATCGCGCAAGTCGGGGGAAAGTGATCGATGCTTATCGATTGGTTCACCGTATGCGCCCAGCTCATCAACTTCCTTGTCTTAGTTTGGCTGTTGAAACGATTTCTGTATAAGCCGGTACTCGATGCAATCGACGCCCGCGAGAAACGCATCGCCGATGAACTTGCCGACGCCAGCGCCAGGAAGACGGAAGCGCAAGGCGAACGGGACGACTTTCAAAAGAAGATTCAAGCCTTCGACGAGCAGCGCGGCGCGCTTCTCACGAAGGCGACGGACGAAGCCAAGGCGGAACGCGAACACCTGATGGAAGAAGCAAGAAAAGCGGCGGAGGGTTTTCGCAAGGCGCAGACGGACGCACTGCGCAATGACCAGACCAGAATGAGCGCGCAGATTACCCGGCTAACCACGGACGAAGTTTTCGCGATCACGCGCAAAGCACTCGCCGATCTGGCGACAGTCAGCTTGGAAGAGCGCATGGGCGAGGTGTTTACGCGACATCTGCGCGAGATGAACGCTGATGCGAAGGCTACGCTGGGGGCGGCGCTGAAGGCGTCGTCCGAGGCATCGCTTATTAAGAGCGCGTTCGATCTGCCACCTGACCAGCGTGCCGCCATTCAGAATGCGCTGAATGAAACTTTCTCGGCTGATGTGCACGTGCAGTTTGAAACCTCATCGGAAGTAGTTTGCGGAATCGAGCTGACGGCCAACGGGCAAAAAGTCGGCTGGAGCATCGCCGGCTATATTACTTCCCTCGATCTTAAGATGAGCGAAGTAATGAACGGCGCACCCGCTACTTCACAGGCGTACGCGACCGCAACATGATTCTGCAGACAGCTTTAGAAAACGCCTTCACAGGTCTCCGGCAATCGCGCGAAGCCTTCACCCCGACGCTAACCCCTCGTGAAGTCGGCATCGTAACGAACGTATCTACCGGCATTGCCACCATCTCCGGCCTGCCGAGCGTGGGCTTCGAAGAGCTGGTCCGATTCCCAGGCGGTCTGCTGGGCATCGCTTTTAACCTGGACGAAGACGAAGTCGGCGTGGTCCTGCTCGGTGAATATGAGGATCTGCATACCGGTGACGAGGTCGAACGCACCGGGCGCGTGATGGATGTAGCTGTGGGCGACGCTTTACTGGGACGAGTAATCGATCCGTTGGGAAGACCGCTCGATGGTCAAGGGCCGATTGCAGCGGATGAGCGTCTTCCAGTGGAACGCCCTGCTCCGGCCATTATGGATCGCGCCCCGGTGACCATTCCTCTGCAGACCGGTCTCAAGGTGATCGATGCGCTGATCCCCGTCGGGCGCGGCCAGCGTGAATTGATACTGGGCGACCGGCAGACTGGCAAGACCGCCATCGCCATCGACACTATTTTGAACCAGCGCGGGCAGGACGTCATTTGCGTCTACTGCGCGATCGGCCAACGTGCTTCGGCAGTGGCGAAAGCGGTCGAAAACCTTCGCGAGAAAGGCGCCATGGACTACACCGTGGTGGTGGTGGCCGAGGGAAACGACGCACCTGGCCTTGCCTATGTCACGCCGTACGCCGCCACCAGCATCGCGGAGCATTTCATGGAGAAAGGCCGCGACGCGCTGATCGTTTATGACGACCTGACGCATCACGCGCGCGCCTATCGCGAGCTTTCGCTTCTGCTTCGCCGTCCACCCGGCCGGGAGGCGTTTCCCGGCGACATTTTCTACATTCATTCGCGGCTGCTGGAACGGTCCACGCACCTTTCCAAGGAGCGCGGAGGCGGTTCACTCACCGCGCTTCCCATCATCGAAACTGAAGCGGAAGATATCTCTGCTTACATTCCAACCAATCTCATTTCCATTACGGACGGTCAGATTTATCTATCCCCGACACTCTTCGAACTGGGGATTCTTCCGGCAGTGGACGTGGGCAAATCCGTATCGCGCGTCGGGGGAGCAGCGCAGCGAGCGGCGTATCGCGGAATCGCAGGTAATCTTAAACTCGCCTACGCGCAGTTCGAGGAGTTGGAAGCTTTCGCGAAATTCGGCACACGGCTCGATGAAGGCACTCGGAAAGTCATCGATCATGGCCAGCGCATTCGGGCGTGCCTCAAACAACCGGAATCCGATCCGTTCTCGACGACGGAACAGATTGCCGTTCTGTTGGCCCTGACGGCGGGTCTTTTCGACCCGATTCCTCTCGAACGACAGAGAGATGCCGAACTGGCGTTGCGGAAAGCGACGGCAGCAGTTCCGGCGGATCTATCTGCGAGGCTGGTGTCGCCGGACAAATTGAGCGACCCCGATAAGAAGTCCATTCTAAACATCGCCAGCCGTGCGCTTGCTTCGTTCCAGCCCGCTCCTGAACCCGCTCCAAAGCCCGCGCCATGAGCGGCGCGAACGAGAGTTTGCGTCGGCAAATCAGCGGCGCCGGAGATCTGGAAGGTGTGGTTCGCGCCATGAAAGCCCTTGCGGCATCCAGCATAGGACAGTATGAACGCGCGGTCCAATCGCTCGATGAGTATTACCGAACTGTGGAACTCGGACTGTCGGTTTGCTTGAGGCAGGCGGGACCAGCGTTCGTTCCAAGCATCGGTCCCGAGCGCGGGGGTCCCATAGGCGCCATCCTATTCGGCTCGGACCAGGGATTGGTGGGGCGCTTCAACGAGGTGCTCGTCGAATTCGCGCTCAATGAACTAAAAACGCTTCCGGGCAAAACGGCAAAACTTTGGGCGATTGGGGAGCGAATCAGTATGCTTATCGCTGACTCCGATCTTCCGCCAGCAGTTCTGTTGCCCGCCCCCATCTCGATCGAGGCGATTACGCCGCTTATCGGGCAGCTTCTCATTGAAATCGAAAGCGCCCGTGAAAGGAGCGGCGTTCACGCGGTCTATGTCTTTCACAACCGTCCTGTTGCTGGGGCGGCTTACGAGCCCGCCAGAAAACGTCTGCTGCCGCTCGATGACAAGTGGCGCAACAACATCGCTACAATCCGCTGGGTCAGCAAGGAGTTACCGGAAGTGATCGGGGATGCCAACCCGACGCTCCAGGCGTTCATCCAAGGCTACTTATTTGTCCTGCTTTTTCAGGCATGTGCGGAATCTCTGGCCAGCGAGAACGCCAGCCGCCTGGGGGCGATGCAGCGGGCGGAGAAAAACATTAAAGACATCCTGGAAGAACTAAGCCGCAAGTTTCACCGGATTCGCCAGGAGTCCATTGACGAAGAGTTGTTCGATATCATCTCCGGATTTGAAGCGCTATCAAAACATTAAAGGGAGAAGAAATGAAACTACTTTTGGCAATAAGCGGTTCTGCAATGAGCGGAGAAACGGTGGATCAACTTGCTCGTCAGAACTTTGCGACCGATAGCTATCATTTCGGTAGTTGAACCGCCTATTTCCGGAACCGTTTGCAGAACAGGTGGCGGACCTTGCTACCACGCGGAGGAAGACTACATGCCCACGGAAGGACTCGTCAGCTCACCGTTTCGACCACGCTCGTCGAAGGCTCGTCAAAGCGGAAGATTTTGGAAGAAGCGGATCTTTGGCGCGGATTTGATCGTCGTGGGTAGTACGGTCACGGAGCGGTCGAAGGCTTCCTGCTCGGTTCGGTTTCTCAAGTCGCGGCTCTTCACGCGAACCGCTCGGTAGAAATGCGTAGTTCAAGCAACACGATTGAGATTGGTCAGGCGGACTTGAACTGAAAACCACGCGGGACGCGACATCCCCGTGCTGCAGCGGGTCAAGAACTTGGTTGATCGCCGACAAAGGGTGTACTTCGATACCGGCCTCCACCTTCCCCGCAGCGGCGAAGGCCAGCGTCTCTGCCATATCCAGCCGCGTGCCGACGAACGAACGCGAATAGTAAGACAGCTAGCGACTACATCGAAAAGCGGTGCCGGGAACTTCGCCGGGCGGCAATCCCATTAAGACACAAGTGCCACATTTCCGCGTCATGCTCACGCCCTGCTTGAATGCGCTGAGCGAAGGGGCCGTGATAAGTACGCCGTAAGCTCCGCCGCCGGTCTCGCGCTTCAGGACGGTAACCGGTTTTCGCGATGGTGAGATCCGCTCCCAGCTGCCTGGCCTGCGCGAGCTTCCCGTCATTGATATCGATCGCGCAGACAGAAGTCCCATGACCTTGGCGACTTGAATGGCGAGATGGCCTAGTCGGCCCACGCCGGATATCGCCATCCACTCGCCCAGCTTTACGGCGGCTTCCACGATTCCCCTGTAAGGCGTGATGCAGGCGCAGATGAGCGGGGCGGCTTGGGCGTCGGGAAGACAGACAGGATATGGGCAACATAATCCGGATCAGCGATTAGAGATTCGGCAAACTCTCCGTTGCGGGTGTACCCGCCGAATTGCGGTTCAGGGCAGAATGTGTGCCAGGCCTCCAAAACAAGACTCGCAATGTCTGCACGCGGAGTAAAGCCACGGCACTCCGACGCGATCTTCCTCCTCTACGCTCGGCACGCTCGATCCAACTGTCGCCACCAAACCGATCGCCTTATTGCCCGGAACAGACCGGAGTGTCGGTTTCACAGGCCAATCGCCTATGCGCCGCGTGCAGCTCGGTGTGGCACCGCCGCACGCTTCGGTTTTGATCGAAATCTCCCCCGTGCCCGGCGAAGGAATGTCGCGCTCTTGAAGTACTAAGGGTTGTCCAAACTGCTCGACGACTGCGGCCTGCATCAATCCCATCAGCTCGCTCCTCATCAGGGTCGCAAGCTAAGGATCAAATGATCTGACCCGTTTTCGCTCATAATGGTTCATGCCGGGCGAAATTACGTCGAAGACAATCAAGCTCAGTAATCACACATTTGACCCCGCCGCATTTCTTTCGAGAGCCGGGATAGGCCGCAAAATCATCCAGGTAAAGCCGAAGCGGGTTTTCTTCGCGCAAGGCGATGCGGCGGATTCGGTCTATTTTTTGCAAAAGGGCCGGGCAAAACTTACGGTGGTTTCGAAACGCGGCAAGGAAGCCACGATTACGCTTCTGAGCGCGGGGGATTTTATTGGGGAGGAATCAATCGCCGCCGTTGCCGGTTTGCGTATGGCGACGTCCACGGCGATCACGGCCTGCACCGCGCTCAGAATCGAAAGAAAGGAGATGATCCGCGTAATGCACGAGGAACACGCGTTCTCTGATCTATTTCTCTCTTTTCTACTGGCCCGGAGTATGAAAACTCAGGCCGATCTTGTCGATCAGCTTTTCAACTCCAGCGAGAAGCGACTGGCAAGAGTTCTCTTACTTATGGCCGAGTTCGGTAAGCAGAGTGAGCCGGAGACGTTGATTCCACAGATTACGCAGGAAACTCTCGCGGAGATGATCGGCACTACGCGCTCGCGCGTGAGCTTCTTCATGAATCGATTCCGCAAGCTTGGTTTTATCGACTACAACGGCCGCATTCAGGTGAACAAATCACTGCTGAATGTGGTTCTGCATGATTGAATCCAAGGCACGCCAAGGTGACCTCGAACCAGTTGTTACTTAGACTTTTCAGCGGCTGCTGAAGATCTTCTATGTGCTTCCTGCGACCGCTCACAGGCGCAGGCGGAGTGAGCAAGCGCGTTGCTTGCTAGCTCCCGTGAGGTGAGATGGTCTTGCTTGCCGTGATGCTCCGCAGCGAGTTGTTACTGAACCGCCAAGGCTGGTTCCTCACGCGAGTCGATTGCGTGTAAGTAAGACGAGTTGGAAATCGCGGATTCAATATATCGTGCTTGGGCTTTCGACGATTTCTGCCCTAAGCACTTCCGCGTCAGTCCTCCGGGCCGCCGACCTGAGGGGACCAGCACAAACCTCCGCGGCGGCAGCCCCGACATCCAGCTATCGCATCGGCGCGGGTGACGTTCTACAGATCAACGTTTGGAAAGAGGCTGAAGTATCTACGCCCTCTGTGGTGGTTCGTCCGGATGGCATAATCGTAGTCCCCCTTATAAAGGAAGTCGCCGCCGCGGGACTGACCAGCGACGAATTGGAACGCGTCTTAGTCGATAAATTGGTGATGTTTCTCAAAGATCCGAACGTGACTATCGTGGTTAAAGAGGTCCACAGCAAGAAAATCTACTTAGTCGGCGCCGTTCAAAAAACGGGACCGAGATTAGAGGCAAACACATGGAGCAGAATGTCGCGCTGCGCCCGGGCGATACCGTGGTCGTTCCCAACTAAAACCAGCACCTTCATCGTTCGGGGCCGCCCAAAAGCCCAGCAGAGTGTGGGAAATGGCGCTTGCGGGCGGCAAAGAGGATCGGGTTCTGGATCTTTCATCGTTGCGCGATTTTTGACGGTGACCCTTCGGGATCGAATCCCTCGATTTAAAATGCAAAACCGCGCCCCGTTGGGCGGCGGATTCCATCGAAACCAGCGACGACCGAGGCTTCTAATACGGAATCGAAACCGGGCGGTCATCCTTCGGATCGGCCCACCGGTCGTTGGGAGTTAACGGCGCCCAGCCGGGGCGTGCCGGATCCTGATCGTATGGGTAGTTCCCCAGCCGTTTATAGAGCTCGTTGTACTGCACAGACTTTATCGCGATCAAGCCGAACGCCGAGCCCTGGTCCGGAAGGAACGCGGATCGCGCCGTCTTCATAGCGCATAGGTCCGCCTTCGATGATGTCGTCGGTCAAGTGATGATAGTGCGCGTCGGCGGCGAAGGCAAGGTTCGGCAGCACTGCGCCCAGATGCAGCATGGTGGCGAGTTGAATTCCGAGTTCGCCCGAGGAATGCACCGCGACGCCGAGCTGGAAGGTCTCGCAAACCGCCGCCGCTTTGATGCAGGGCGCATGCCGCCCCAGAACGTGGTGTCGAGCAGCATCACGTCCACCGCGGTGTCCAGAATGTTGGCGGCGAGTTGCTCGAAATTCACCACCACTGTGTTGGTCGCAAGCGGAATCGCGCACCATTTGCCGCGTCCGGCGCATGCCGTTCAGGCCGAAGACCGGATCCTCGAAATAATCGTTGCGCATGCCCTCGATGGCCTGGCCGAAACGGATGGCCTGCTCGGTCGACCATGCGCGCGTTCGGATCGAAGCGGAACGAATCCGCCCGGAAAAGCGGCGGCCAGCGCGCGATATACCTCCAGTTCGTAGTCGGGGGGAAATACGCCGCCCTTTCAGCTTGTGGGTGGTGAAGCCGATAGCGCTGCTTCAGCTCGCGCGCGCATGCGCCACCAATTGCTCGACGGTGCGCACTTCGCCCGAGGCCCGTTCCGTGATGTCGGGTAGCGGAAAAAGCAGTAGGCCGCGAAGGGCACCTGCTCGCGCAGCCTGCCGCCGAGAATCTCGCTGACCGGCACGCCCCAGGCTTGTCCGAGAATGTCCAGGCAGGCGAATTCGAGCGCCGCCAGCATCTGCGTGCGATTGTTGTAGAGCGAGGCAGTCGGGTTCGCGATCAGGAAGCGCATCTCTTCCAGCCGCGCTGGATCGTGGCCCACCAGGTACGTCTTCATGGCGCGGAACACCGCTTCGGCGGATTCGCCGCCGCCGCCCATTTCGCCGAGTCCGATGATGCCGTTGTCGGTTTCCACCTCGACGATGGTGCGCACGAAGCGGCCCCAATGACACCCATTGGCATGCCGCAACGGCGCTTCCAGCGGTACGGTGACGGTGGTGGCCCGAATGTCTCGGATCTTCATAACTCGTCTGATGGTAGAACAAGATGGGTATGGCGTAATGAACGAGCTTCCTGATTTATCCGACGAAGTGCAGGATGTCCTTCGAACGACATCCTTCATCGATATTCACACCCATCTATTCCGGCGGAGTTCGGCGAACTTGGGCTCTGGGGAATCGATGAACTGCTGACGTATCACTATCTGATAGCGGAGTTGTTTCGCTTCGTCCATCCGCCGCCGCAGTTTTGGGCGATGAGCAAACGCGAGAAGGCCGACCCGATCTGGCAGACCCTGTTCGTCGAGAATACGCCGATCTCGGAGGCGACGCGCGGGGTCGTGGCCTCGGTCTGCAAGCGTTGGGACTCGACCCGATCGGGCGGACCTGCGGAAAGCCCGGGCGTTCTTTGCCGGTCGAAACCTGCCCGACCACATCGCGAACGTAATCCGTCATGGCGATGGCAGTGGATCAGGTATCGTGATGACCAACGATCCTTGGACGCCGCGGAAGCCGAGCATTGGGACCGGAACCTGACGTTCATCGCGATCCGCGTTTCGACTCGGCCCTGCGGATGGATCCGCTTCTGAACGATTGGGCGGCGCGGTTGAGATCCTGCGCACGAGGGTTTCAACGTAGAACCGAGACCTCGGCGGCTCACGATCGCCGGATTCGACGGTTCTCTAGATGCGATGGTGCGAACGGATGCGTCCGCGCTACATGGCCGTGTCGTAGCCGGGTACTTTTGCGTACCCTCCGAGGATTCGGACGGGTAGCACTGCTTGGCCGAAGCCGTGCTGCCGGCGTGCCGCGATCGCGACCTGCCCCTGGCGCTGATGATCGGCGTGCGGCGGCAGGCGAATCCGGCGCTCCGGTTGGCGGGCGATGGCTTCGGGACTCACCGATCTGCGGGCGCTTGCGGCGCTATGCCGCGACTTTCCCGATAACCGATTCTTAGTCAGTGTGCTGAGCCGCGAAAATCAGCACGAGCTGTGTGTGTACGCGCGTAAATTTCGTAACTTGCTGCCGTTCGGATGTTGGTGGTTTCTGAATAATCCATCCATCGTGGAGGAGATCACGCGCGAGCGCATTGAGATGCTCGGGTTCAGCTTCATTCCGCAGCATTCGGACGCGCGCATTCTCGAGCAATTGATCTATAAGTGGCGCAATACGCGGCGGACCATAGCGCCGATTCTGACGCAAGCGTACGGTTTGTTGGAAGAAGATGGACGCGTGGTTGCGGGCGCGGAGATAAAACGCAACGTGGAGCAATTGTTTCGCGGTAACTTCTTGAACTGGACCGGTCAAATATTCGATGAACCGCGCCGAACAGACATCGCTTCGCACCGATCGCGGCTCGGTACGGCTTCGCCCGCGCACGCGCCTTCGCTGGGTGATCTGCGGACTCCTCTTCTTCGCGACCACGGTCAACTATCTGGACCGCCAGGTCTTGGAATCCTCAAGCCTGTACTGGGGCGCGAGATGCATTGGAGCGAGTCCGATTACGGCTGGATCGTCTTCTGTTTTCAGATGGCCTATGCATCTATGATGCCGGTGGCGGGGCGCGTGATGGACTGGCTGGGCGAGCGCACCGGGTACGCGCTGGCGGTGCTGATCTGGAGCGCCGCGTCGATGTCGCATTCGATTCGCGCGCACGACGGCGCAATTCATGGCCGCGCGGTTCGTGCTGGGGATCGGTGAATCCTCCAACTTTCCGGCGGCGATCAAGACGGTGGCGGACTGGTTTCCGCGGCAGGAGCGCGCGCTGGCGACGGGAATTTTCAACAGCGGCTCGAATGTGGGAGCGATCGCCGCGCCGCTGCTGGTGCCGTTCATCGCCGCGCGACTGGGATGGCGTCCGGTGTTTCTGGCGACGGGCGCGCTGGATCTGGTCTGGCTGGCGGCGTGGCTTTACTTCTACCGCCGTCCTTCGGAACACAAGAAACTTTCCGCGTCCGAGCGCGCCTATATCCAGGCCGGCCAGCCATTAGAAGCGGCCGCGCGAGTGCCATACGCGAGGCTCATCGGAACGCACCAGGCGTGGGCGTTCATTCTGGGTAAAGTTCATCACCGACCCGGTCTGGTGGTTTTATCTGTTCTGGATTCCCGGCTTTCTCAATCAGACTTATGGGCTGGATCTGACGCGGCTCGGGCCGCCCTTGATTGCCATTTACTTGTCGGCGGACTTAGGTTCGATCGGCGGCGGCTGGCTGGCGGGTAAGTTCGCCGCGCTCGGATGGGGAAGTAACCGGTCGCGTAAGATGGCGATGCTCGTTTGTGCGAGCGCGGCGTTGTCCATCGTGTTTCTGTTATCCACGCGAACGGTTTGGCCCGCGGTGGCATTGTTGTCGTCTAGCCGCGGCTGCGCACCAGGGCTGGTCGGCGAATCTGTTCACGCTGGTCTCGGACCTGTTCCCAGCGCCCGCGGTTGGCTCGGTGACGGGGATGGGCGGATTCGCCGGGAGCTTCAGCGGGATGCTGGCGGCGCCGCTGATCGGTTACTGGCTCGACTTCTCACACGGATCGTACCGGCCGCTGTTTATTGGGCGGCGGAGCGTACTTGCTGGCGCTGGGCGTGATTCAATGGCTTACGCCGCGCTTGGACCGGCTGAGGTGATCTGAGTCTATGAAAGCTGCCTTCTACAGCAGATACGGCCCTCCTGACGTTGTGGAAATCAGAGAGATGCAAAAACCTATTCCGAAGGACAATGAAGTTCTTGTTCGGGTGCACGCGACCACGGTTTGCGCCGCGGACTGGCGCATGCGGAAAGCAGACCCATTCTTCATCCGGCTGGTCATGGGGTTCTGGAGACCGAAGAAGGTACACGTGCTTGGGATGGAATTCGCCGGAGAGGTCGAGGCCCTAGGCAATTCTGTGACCCGGTTCGGTGTGGGGGATCGGGTATTCGGTGCAACCGGCTTCGATTTCGGCACTCACGCCGAGTACGTCTGCTTGGCGGAGGACGCCAAACTAGCTCTGAAGCCCACTAACATGACACTGACGGAATCGGCGGCCGTGTGCTTTGGGGGATTTACGGCGTTGCACTTCCTGAGATGCGCCAATGTTCAAGCCGGGCAGAGGATTCTGATATACGGGGCATCCGGAAGCGTCGGCGTATTCGCAGTCCAACTGGCGAAATACTTTGGCGCACACGTTACCGCCGTTAGCAGCGCCGCGAATTTGGGATTATCGCGATCCCTCGGCGCGGATGAGGTTGTCGATTACACTCAACAGGACTTCTCGGCCGCGGGTAAAGTCTATGACGTTATGTTCGATGCTGTCGGCAAGAGCGGTTTCACACGCAGTCTGAGGTCCCTAAAGAAAAGCGGCTGTTATGTTCGCGTCGGAGCGTCTCGAGAGGGAGCCTTCGATTATCGGAGGAATGCTCCGAGAATTGTGGACCTCACGGGTGGGGACGGTGAAAGTCATTAGCGGAGTAGCCACGGGAACACCCGAAGATTTATTAGTGCTCAAGGAACTTATCGAGGCCGGGAACCTGAGAACAGTAATTGACCGGTTCTATTCACTGAATGAGATCGCCGAAGCTCACCGGCTTGCGGAAGCGGGAACAAGAAAGGTCACGTAGTCATCTTGCTTCACCCGGGCGACTCTCTGACTTAGCGAGCTAGTTGGGCGGAATGCGGCGATAATGAATCCATGGCAACTCTTCCGAGCGGATTAGTACGTCAGGCAGCGATTGCGGCGGGCGTTGAGCGGGCGAAAAAGAAGATTGGTCCCGACGCGGTAGACATTTCGTATCGTCTCGATACGGACTCCACCGGCGAGCCTTCCATTTTTTTTCTCACTATTCTGGCGGATTCGGCGACGGAGGAGGATCATCTTCTTGACGTAACTGAACGGATAGGAGCTATACTTTTCGAGGAGATCCGGCCGTACGACTGGGGGCTTCACCCATATCTTAATTTTGGGAGTGAGGCTGAGTGGCGGAAATCAAAGGTCGGCGATAGGTGACCTATCACGACGAGCTGCTGGCCCAAGCGCTGCTCCTCGTACATCTGACGCCTCAAACTCAGGCGAGCCTCCGGAGATCAGTGTCGAACGCATACTACTCCATTTTTCATCTCCTGATTGCTGACGCGACGTCCAATTGGAGTAACGTGGCTCTCCGCGCGACGCTCGGTCGGGCCTTCGACCACGGTCCGATGAAACAAGCTTCGAGTCGCGTGGCGGATCCTAAGCAATCGCCTTTCGATGGGGAAGATCCACAGGCTGTGAAAGATTTGCGATTCGTTGCACGAACGTTTACTCAGCTTCAGCAAGACGGGCACTTCGCGGACTACGATCTCACCAGGGATCTTGATCCCGTAAATGCTCTCGCTCGAGTGGAGTCCGCGGAGAAAGTCTTTCAGCTTTGGCTGCGGATACGGGCGCATCAGATCGCTCAAGAATATTTGGTTGCTCTGGTTGTCAGACGGTAGATGCCTGCTCGACAAGATGCTTGCGCGAATCGCGATTCGGCCCAACGCGAGTTAATTGATGAAGGCTCAAAAATGCGCACTCTAGCCTTCTTCATGTCGTCCGCGCTGATTCTTTCAGCTGCTCCCACCGCCGGAAGTCATCCCGTCAAGTCCATTCAAGACACCGAAACCAAAGCTCAGCGCGATGCCCGCATGGCGTGGTGGCGCGAGGCCCGCTTCGGCATGTTCATCCATTGGGGGCTTTACGCCGTTCCCGCCGGCACCTGGGACGGCAAGCAGATCGGCGGCATCGGCGAGTGGATCATGAACCACGGCAAGATCCCGGTGGCCGATTACGAGAAGCTCGCCGCGCAGTTCAACCCCACCCAATTCAACGCCGACGCCTGGGTCGCGCTCGCCAAAGCCGCGGGCATGAAGTACATCGTGATCACGGCCAAGCACCACGACGGGTTCGCCATGTTCAAGTCGCAAGCCAACGCCTTCAACATCGTGGATGCGACACCCTTCAAGCGCGACCCGCTCAAGGAACTCGCCGAGCCGCCCACAGGCAGGGCCTGAAGTTCGGCTTCTACTACTCGCAGGATCAGGACTGGACCGCGCCCGGCGGCGCGGCCTGCAACGGCGGACATTGGGACAAGGCGCAGGACGGCGATTTCGCCAACTACCTCCACACCAAAGCCATCCCGCAGCTCAAGGAACTTCTGACCAACTACCAGGCCGAGGCCGCGCCCGATGTCATCTGGTTCGACACGCCGACCGACGATATGACTCCCGCTCTGGCCGGCGAGATCGTCGCGCTGCTCAACCAGCACCCGAAGCTCATCTGGAATAACCGGCTCGGCGGCGGTTATGACGGCGACACCGAGACGCCGGAGCAGCGCATCCCGCCGCAAGGCTATCCCGGCAAAGACTGGGAAACCTGCATGACCATCAATGACACCTGGGGCTATAAGTCGTACGATACGAACTTCAAATCCACCGACACGCTGCTTCGCAACTTGATCGATATCGCCAGTAAGGGCGGCAACTACCTGTTGAACGTCGGACCGATGCGACCGGCGTATCCCGCAGCCGGAGCAGGACCGCTTCTCTCGCGTATGGGCAGATGGCTGAAGGACCAACGGCGAAGCGATCTACGGCACCGGCCCGACGCCGTTCGGCGCGGAAGCCGGCGCGTTCAGCCCGACCGAAAAGGACAAACAAGGTAAGCCCGTGTGGGTTCCCAAGTGGGAATGGCGGGCTACTACGAAACCTGGCAAAGTCTACGTGAGCATTTTCAAGTGGCCGGGGGCGGAAATGACTCTTCCCGCTACGAACGGGAAGGTAAGTCGTGCTTACCTGTTGGCCGACGCGCACCATACCGCGCTGAAAGTTTCGCAAAGCGCAGGCGGCCTGCAGGTGGCGCTGCCCGCAACTGCTCCGGATAAGTTGGCAAGCGTCCTGGTGCTGGAGTCCGCTACTGGCTCTTCACGGCAGTAAATAGAGTCTGGGTTCCACTAACACCATTTAACTTAAAAGTAAGCGGTACCGCATCGCTGTCGGGAATCACCGGCACCACCACATTAAATTGATACAGTCCGACGGCACCCGGAGCAAGGCCGTAGTAAGTCACGGTCGCTTGCGTGTTTCCAAAAAAGATCTGGAAGGGTAGAGTCAAACTGTTCACCAGCTCGACTGTTTGTCCTGCAGGCGTGTTGGGCGCGACTGGACCGAATCCGATGCCGTAAATCACAATCGTCTCCCCCGGATTAGCCTGACGCGAAGTAAGTCCAGGGAGCGACCCCGGCGGTGCAATGAAAGTCGTGAAGTCAGTCAGGGTGGCGCCTACATATTGGGTTCCCGCGACATCGAAAAGCGGCGTCGCCAGCAAGCCCGGTTCGACCGAGTTGATGTTCACGGTGACGGGCGCGCTAGTACCGCCGAGAGTCTTCACGGTTACCGGTTGTGCCCCAAGATTTACTCCGGACGGCACCTGCGCATTCACGTGTCCAGGGCTTATGAAGGAAACAAACGCGGCCTGTCCGCCGATCGACACCGATGTTCCATCGAGCGAAGTCGGCGCATAAACTCCGCTGAAATCGGCGGCGTTGAAACTCCGCGTATCGGTGGAAAGACTTGTACCGTAGATTTCGATCCAGCTTCCAGGTGCAACGGAGGTTGCGCCGCCGAATCCACTGGCGTTAATGACGCCGCCCGTACCGACCGTAGGCGCAGGTAAAACAGGAGTTAAAACGCGGATGCGGTTGTTGTAGTTATCCGCAACATAAATGACCCCACCCGGCCCCAGCGCTACGCCAGTCGGGAAATCGAGCTCGGCGGCTGTCGCCGATCCCCCATCGCCGCCGAAACCCTGAACTGCGCTGCCGGCAATGGAGGTAATGATCCCGTTCGCATCCACCCGCCGAATACGGTTGTTGAAGTAGTCCGCGAAATAGAGATTTCCGGCGCTATCGAGCGCAAGTCCCTTGGGGCCGCTCAACTCGGCGCCAACCGCTGGTCCCCCATCGCCCAGAAATCCCGGGAATGCACTCCCCGCGATGGTCGAAATGATTCCCGAATTATTCACAAACCTCACTCGATTATTGCCACCGTCACCGATATACAGGTTCCCCGTCGCGTCCTCCAGGATGCCTTCGGCGTTAAAGAGCAGCGCGCTTGTTGCCGCGCCTCCATCGCCCAACGCCGTCCCCGCGCTGTCACCTGCGACGGTGGTGATAGTGCCGCTTGTCGAAACTTCGCGAATCACGTTATTCCCTGTGTCGGCGATGAGAATGTTTCCGGCAGCATCCACATACACGCCCGCGGGCGTTTGCAGTATGTGCTTGTCGCCGCGCCGTTATCGCCAAGATATCCGAGCGTCCATCCCCAGCGACAGTCGAGATGACCCCGGTGCTCGCGGTCACTTTACGGACGGCATTATTCTCGAGTCCGCGATATAAAGGTTGCCCGCGTTATCGAGCGCCACGCCTTGCGGGGAATTCAATTCCGCACTGTTCGCCGCGCCGCCATCGCCCATGTAGCCGGCCGTCGAGTTGCCTGCAACCGTCGAGATGATTCCGTCCGTGGTGGCTTCCGGACGACGTTGTTTCCGGAATCGGCGATGTATAGGTTGCCGAACGCGTCCACCGCGACGCCGAAGCAGCCGTTCAATTCCGCGTTGGCGGCGGATCCGGCATCCCCGGTATAGCCCGCCGTCCCGTTACCTGCAAACGTCGTAATGGTGTATGTGAGTGGAGACTGCCCGGAACAAATATCCGAAAGGCACGTAGCGACGAAAACAATTCTGAAAGAGTCAATATCTTCTGACTCTAGCGCGACCGGAAGGTTCCAAATACAATGGAATCGTCTGTTACGTTCCGTCATATTCTCTTTCTGTTGTTGCCTTTTGATCCTTCGCGCCTCGGCGCAGGATCTCGTGTTCGTTTGCCCGATGGACCCGGAAGTCCGTTCCGCCACGCCGGGCAAATGTCCGCGTTGCGGGATGACGCTGGTCGCCAATCTTCCCGACCCAGTCGAATATCCGATGGAATTCCGCGCCGAGCCGCGTCAGATTCCAGCGCAAACGGAAATCACACTCAGCTTCCGCATACTCGATCCCCAATCGCACCAGCCCGTTACGCGCTTCAACATCGTGCATGAGAAACTCTTCCACCTTTTTCTGGTCAGCCAGGATCTCACTTACTTCTCCCACGAACATCCTTTGCTCACTCCCGACGGCTGGTTCACGTTGAAGACGCGGTTGCCGCGACCGGGCACTTATCGCCTTCTGGCGGATTTCGATCCGATCGAAGGAACGCCGCAGCTATCGGCCCGCACTTTCCTCGACAGCCGGATATACCGCACCTCTCGAGACGGCGATCCCGCGTTTGATTCCCGGTCTCGCGCCGCAGAAAAGCGCGAACGTCACCGTAAGATTCGGACTGAGCCTCAAGAACCTGTCGCGGGTAAGAAGACGATGATTTTTCTGACCATCGAACCGTCCGACGGACTCGAGAAATACATTGGTGCATGGGCGCATGTGCTCTCGGTCAGCGACGACATGATCGACATGATTCACACGCATCCGACAACTGCGGATGGCGGCGCCGAGATGCAGATCAATGTCTTCTTCCCGCGCGCGCGCCCCTACCGGGTTTGGGTTCAGCTTCAACGCAACGGAGTCGTTAACACGGTCGCATTTACCGTGCCGGTACGGAACTTGTAAGCAGGCGGGCGGCGGCGTTGGTCCTTGAGGTTAGCAGAATTCGTGTTCGCGCGGCAGTTGCATGGGTTCGCGAAACCAATAATTGCGGTTCCATTTCGCGTGGAAGTCTTTGATCCAGATTAATCGCTCAACCGTTTTATCGGGAAGGCAGGCAGTCACTTCCAATGGACCTTCCGGAGAAATTCCTCGAACGAGCAGCGGTTTCGATAGCACGATCGAACGGGTCACGCGCAAAACGCCGGCTTTCGCTTCCGACGAAGGCTTGAGTGGAGTTCCGAAATCGTGCTCGTGAGGCAAGTAGGCTGGGTCGCCTTCCGGTGCACCACCTTCTACCCAAGAGACAAAAAAATCCAACTGGATTTGCGTCAAGCTTGGATCGTCGCGGAATTCTCCGACGCCCTTGACCGCGTCCCACGGAGGCATCTGCCGTTGCAGAACCTGGTCGCGAATGGCCTTGGCCCATGGACGTGCTTCCGCGTAAGTCACTAGCGACATCGCCGTCCCGCCCGGGTGGTGGCATGAGGCGCAATGTGCGTATACCAGTCGCGAGATCTCCTTGGTCCACGTAAGATTCGTCGTGATCGGGTCGTGACCGAACGCCGGAGCCGCCGCCATGATGGCCATTAACCAAAATTCACTTCGCACGGTGGCAGTGTAGCCTAAGTCGATTTCGGGATAAGCTAAGGGCTGGAACGATTATGATCAACGCGGGTCGACTTCTGCTGGTGTTATTCATTCCGTTCCTTTTTCTGGGCGCGGGTAACGATTCCACTAACACCGCTCCAACGTTCTCACGAGATGTCTGGCCGATTTTGCAGAAGCACTGTCTGACCTGTCATCAACCTGGCGAGATCGGCCCCATGGCGTTCGCGAGTTACAAACAAGTACGCCCATGGGCAGCCGCGATTAAGGAAGCGGTGCAGACCCGAGCAATGCCTCCCTGGCACGCCGCGCCCGGAGATCACCCGTTTCGAAACGATCGCTCGCTTTCAAAATTAGAGCGCGAAACCTTGGTTGCGTGGACGAACGAAGGGGCTCCGGAAGGCGCTCCCCTGCCCGCTTATCAGGCTGCGGCTCGGAAAGCCGGATGGAAACTGGGCGACCCGGATATCATAGTCGAAATACCCGGTTTCGCGGTTCCCAAGACTGGATTGCTTTCCTATTCGTTCCTCATCGTTCCGCTGCACCTGGATCGCGACACCTGGGTTCGAGCAGCCGAATTTCAGATCGATCAGCGCGCGGTCATTCACCACATCAATGCGTTTGTGAGAACACCGTCGTCCAGTTACCTCGCGGGTTTCCCTCAAAATCAGATCTTCGTCCCGACCGTAGCCGAACGCGGCAAACGGCGCGAAGGCGAAAAAGTTTTCGATCGCCGTGAGCTCTTGCTGGGCTACGAACCCGGTTACGACCCGCATCCATGGCTTGAAGACGGGGCGGAACTAATCAAAGCCGGCTCCGACATTGTTTTGGAAATGCATTACAGTCCGAACGGGAAAGAGGCTGTCGATCATTCGAAACTGGCGCTCTATTTCGCAAAGACCGCACCCGCGAAACGCATCCTCGCAATCGATACCTTGCGCGATCTGGATCTGCGCTTATTACCAAACGAAGCCAATTACGTCTCCCACGCCGGCATGACGCTCGCTGCTCCGGCCCGTTTGTTGTCGGTGCAACCACATATGCACATGCGCGGGAAAAGTATGGAAGTGAGTGCAGTTTTCCCGGGCGGGCGCACGGACATGTTAGTAAGTGTGCCGCGCTACGATTTCAACTGGCAAACGACTTACACCTTCAGCGATCCGATTCCGCTGCCCGCGGGTACACGTCTAGAATCCGTCGCGCACTTCGACAACTCATCCAATAACCGTTTCAATCCTGATGCGTCCGCAACGATTCATTGGGGCGATCAAACTACCGATGAGATGCACATCGCGTTTCTGGAGTTAGTGATCGACGCGAAAGCCAATGCCGAAAGCTTGTTTGTGGAAGCGCCGAGAATGATTGCCCCGAGTGCTCCACATAAGATCGGGGAAGAACACGCCAAAGAACGCCGCTTGGCGGATGGCGAGGAATTCACGATGGCCGCCAAACAGCTGGTGGATTGGGGACGTCGCGTGTTTGAGGCAAACTGGACGGAGCAGGACGGAGCCGGTCGGCCGCTTAGCAAAGGAAACGGGCAGCCTCTCAGCGATCCGACTTCTCCCTTGGTCGGCCGACGCGCTTTCAATCGGGTCTCCGGTCCGGATGCCAATTCCTGCAACGGCTGCCACAACGCCCCTTACGGAATCCCTGGCGGCAGCGCCGATTTCGCGGCTGGCACCTTTGTCTTAGGGCAGCGGTTCGACTTCGTTACCTTCGATCACGAGGATGCGGTTCCATTGCGGGGCGCGGTGGATGCGGAATAGCGTCAGGTCTCCTTACAAGACATCGGTAATTTTCGTCCGAGCCCAGGCCTGTTCGGCGCTGCATATATCGAAATGCTGGCTCGCGAGATCACGGCGGATTTGCAAAAGATTCGCGACGGGATGCACGCGGGAGAAAAGAAGGAACTGACTTCGAAACGGATCTCGTTCGGGACGCTCACGCTTCGATGGGATGGTTCGTGGGACGTCTCCGCAGTCGAAGGATTGCCGAGGGCGAGCTTGCTCTCTCCAACTCCGTTGAGTGATAAGCCGACTCTGGTAATTCGTCCATGGCACCAATCCGGAAACGTAGTCTCGTTGCGAGAGTTTTCGAATAACGCCTTCAACCAGCATCACGGCATGCAGAGCACGGAGCGCTTCGGACAGGGTACCGATCCGGATCATGACGGGATCACGAACGAACTCACACTCGCGGATCTGACCGCCATCGCGGTTTTCCAAGCCGTCATGCAGGTGCCCGGCAGGGTGATTCCGAACGACCCCGAGGTGGAAAGAGCGATTGCCAATGGAGAGTTCGTTTTTCAGCGGATCGGGTGCGCCGGGTGTCACATTCCAAGGCTTCCGCTGGAGAAACGGGATTGGATCTATACAGAACCTAACCCATACAACCCACGAGGAAACCTGCGCGTGGACGAAACGCGTTCTGTGAAGATCAACTTGATCAATCCTGACTTGCCGCAGCCCCGGCTTTTACCCGCGAGCAACAATGCCATGGTCATTGACGTTCCTGCCTACACGGATTTAAAGTTGCACGATATTGGAAGCTCTGACGGTGGTGACCGCGAACCTCTCGACCAGAACCAGGCGATCTGGTCCCCAAAATTTCGGCAGGGGAACACTCGGTTCCTAACCAAGCGCTTGTGGGGTGCTGCGAACCAGCCGCCTTACTTCCAACCATGGCCTGTTTACGACGCTCCGGCAATCCGTGCTCGCTCACCACGGCGAAGCGGAGAGCAGCCTTGAGAGCTTTCTTCGGTCCAGTGAGTACGACCAGGATTCTTTGATCGAGTTTTTGAAGAGCTTACAGGTGCTGCCCCCGGGGACAAGGAGCTTGGTCGTGGATGAGCGGTTTCGTGCGAGAGTTTGGCCGACTGGTCCGGCGTCCGCGCAACTCCATTGAATGGGGTCTAGCCAGGGGAGAAGGAAGATTCCGAATTTCCAAAGGGCGCTAAGCGCGCGACCAACGAAGCCCAAATCGGTTGGCGTGAAGGAGTCCGTTGCATAACTAAGTGGTGTCTTGAGCGCGGGTAAGAGGGGCCGACTGATCACTGAAAGAAGTCAAAAATCGAATGCGACCACAAGAGGAAGGAGCTTTCCTTGGCGTTTCCAATGCGCAGTTCCCACCCGGTCGGCACGAGCCGCAGCTGATTGGGGGTCGTTGCTGACCGCGGGTCTAGTCCTATAGCGTTGTGCATGTCCAGCGACTTGGCCGAGATTAGATTGAGAAGCTCGCGAACTGAGACTTGCTTTGCATGAATCGAGAAATGCGGCGGCTTGAGCTCGGTTGTCATTCCTGCGCCTTGAGTGCCGCCTTGCAGATCTTTTCCACCTTCCGCCAAATAAATGGCTCTTAGGTGCTCTCGGAGGGTCGATGAGTAGTCCGGGAGTTGTCTCAGTAAGTGATCGGGCCAGTCGTCGGTTTCGATATCCACTTGGGGTATGCGAAAGTTCAAAATCTGCTCGCTCGGGGTATTCTCGTCGGTTCCAAGGATATTTATTATACGCGTGTCGTCAGTTGCTACCACCCGGTATCGGGGTTCCTGCTTACAAATTTCGTGCAGTACCGCCCCTATAGTGGTTTCTTTGCCAATTACAGTTAGCGCCTCTCCCTCTCCATTCAACTCCTCTACGCCAAATGTTCCCTTTAGGAAAACCATTCGCGCGAGTGCACGAAGAACACCCTCAGGAAACTGCGTCTCTGCGAAATCGTGAATTGCAGTGTCTACTAGGCGGGGGCCCCCGCCGTCGGTACAGGAGCGCCGATCATGGTAGCTCCAGCAACGAATAACACTGACAGTTGGAAAGCTTTAATCATTGTGAGGCCACCTTTATGGAATTGCAGTTACCGCGCTACTGGACGAGCAGTTTAGGCCGAAGGTCTGGCCTAAGTGATCGCTTCAATATCTGCCTTTATGACCTATCTCACTCAACCGTTCGAAGTCCCATCGCCCGTTGTTGGCTGAACCGCGCTTCGCACGCGGCTCCAAGACCTCCTCTTCCTTTGTTACCGAGGGACGAAGGTATCGAGAAGAGTACATAGCACCATTCCGAAGTATATCTTTCCGTATGACTTTGTCGTATCCATAATGCTGATTCAGTAAGCTCAGTTGTTGCTGCAGCGACACATCAGGAAGCAGTATTCGGTGCAACCGAAGGTATCTCTCAACGTCGATGTGAAGAGGGATTCCAGTTTTCGGGGCTCAATCGCCCGGCCCACCGATGCCTCTATCTACGCTTCGCCGTACGCCTCGCGACGCACCACGCAAGACTCAAGGTCAGAATAGAGTCGCTGCTCCTTTCCTGTCGGGCTCTTTCATCCCCTACAACATGCCGGGGCGCACTTGCACTCCTGCATTGCTCGCCTCCGCTTCACCGGCTGGTATCCATCTTGTATTCACCGGCCGGAAATGTAAACTGCCATCGGGTAAACGGTGGGGATTTTTCAACCGGCAGAATGAGGAATTTTTCAACCGGAGTTGACACGCTCAGCCATCATTTCTTCGAGATTGCGATAACTTAGTGGATAACGCAGGTACCAACGCAAGCAAAGGACGATGATCTCTTCCTGGAAATGTCGTCCCCGGAACAACGCCGGTCGGCTTTGACCCATGCGCTTCACCCTACCAAACCAGAGCGGCGGCTGCTTGCGACACTACCCTAATCTGGCTCTTGCGCGGAGGCCATCGACACTAAGGAGTTAGGGTTATAGTGTTCGAGAAGACTTGATTTACCGTCGTGGCTTTTGCGGAGCTCTCGATGATCGCTAAGATAGCCCGAACAGTCACTGCTCCCGAGGGAGGCTGATCCGGCAACGTCTCCCCCCTCCGCAACAAATCACGAATCGGCGCGGCATAAGTCTTTGTCTCATTCGCTTCCAAAGTATATGTTGAGTTGCGGGTCGTACGGTCTTTAGGAGCAGGAACAGTAAGAATTGCCATGTTCCCCTTTTCGTCAAGGGCGACCAAGTGAACTGGGGGAACGAAATCGGTTGTCTGAACCGTAACCCTTCGATTAGTCACATTGGTGATGTGAATCTCTATCACGGTATCCCCGAACGGTCGTTTCATTTGCGCCTGTGCACCGATAGTGACAGATATCGGTGGCACCGAATCCGCGCCTAGACTTGACACCGCAAACGTTAATACCAAAGAGCCAACGAAAATCCAGTTGTTCATATGAGTGTGCCTCTTTTCACGGGCAAGCTGTCCAGTGATTCGCGGATGCCTTAGAGTTGATTCCTGCTACGACCGGATCGACGATAGCATGTTCCGCGGCGTCCGTTTGAGCGTTCGGATCTGGAATTGCCGCGTCGCATTACTCGCCGTTGTATTCCCGTTATTAAAGACCGCTGTAGCGGCACTCTGCATCCTCTGCTTGGCCGCGGCGATTGTGTCGCCGCACTGAAAGGGTGTCGTTAATGCCTCCGTGCCGCTCTTAACATTCGAAAATGTGTTGTTGTAAGAGCTTTCGTACTCCGTCACGTGTACGTTTTCATGCGCCTGGACAGCTTCGACCATATACCACTTCTGCGAACCATACCCCAGAGAGCTTACAGTCCCATTTCATCGCGCAGTAATTCGTCGATGTAGCCGCCGAAACGCTCGCTTCGCTTTCGCCCGGCAGCAGAGTCGCCCATACATTTGCAGACCCATTCGCGACGGTAAGACGTGCATGCCAAGTTGAGCCAGACAGGTACGGAGTGAAGTCATAGGCGACATTGATGGCGTTGGTCCGTAAATGATCATATACTGAACCGGGCTTGGAGGAGTACCGACGATCGGCGCAAACGGACTAATATACTGTCCTGTGTTGGTGTATTGCTGTAGTCCCGTTATTTGAGGCACTGGCGGATTGTTAGCCGTGATCGTAATGGCTGGCCCCCGAAGCCCTCCGAAGTTAGAGTTAGGTCACCGCTTCCCGCGGCATTCGGTGTGAAAGCTACTGTGAGTCCACTGTCCGAGCAGCCGCTCGTCGAATACCCGCTTTGCAACGCAAACGGGAACGCCAGCATCGGGCACGCGGTAGTCCCTAAATTACTTCCGGTGATTTGAGCAGTGGCTGGAGTTCCGACCGTGAAAGCATTCGAATGGTCAAGATTATTAGTGACACTGGTGATCACAGGCGTTGGGTCGAACACTGTTACGGTCACGCTGGTACTGAAAGCTTCATAAGTTTGAAGCTCATCGCATGAGGGATTATAGCCGTAGTACATCCCCGAAACCGGCAAGCTTGGGTTTGCGGTCGCCGTGAGCGTAGCGGTCCCCGCGGTGACTCCGGTCAGATAATCGTCACTGAGCGTTGCCACGGAGGAATTGCTGATGCCCCACGATGCGTCTACTTCGGGTGTGGTCCCGTCACTGTACTCGCCGTCCGCCGTTGCGTAGATCGATTCCCCCGCACCCAGCGAAATTGGATTCGGGTAGATTAACAAGCCCGAATACCCGTCGCAGTCCACCCATCCCCAGTAACAGGTTCCCTTAACGACATTGAAGATGCCGACACTCACGTTCAAAAATACCGGCGTCTGCAAGCCGGCGGCGCCGTGGAAGCTTAGAGCTGCCCTCCTGCACTCCCTTAGGTATCAAGTTCCCCGCCGCATCCGGGTTCTGGTCGTTGATCAGATCCAATATGTCGAGGTTCGCGGTGGCGTAGGGTGCCAGGTGGACGGGAAAATGATAGGTACCGGACCCTCCGGCATAGCTCAGCGTCGCCACGACATCTTCGGCATTCCGGCTTGGGTTCCATAAAGCAATCATGGCGTTGTTTCCATTCTTTACGGTCCAATAGGGCGACTGCTTACTCAGCCTCTGCTCCACCGCGCGACCCTCTACCTCAAAGACGTAGGTTCCACGGGAATCGACACTGCCCGCCGCTGAGATCACGTCATTCGTTTGACCGGCGTGACTGAGGGCCAAGGTAAGCATTCCATTAAAGCCGCTCATACCGAGTTGTTGCATAACGCCGGCCATATCGACTTGCCGAGATTCCCAGGGTTGTAACGTTTGCACAGGGGCAGTCAACGATACACCTTGCTCGGTGTACTCTGTAACGTTCACGTCGGAGTTGTGAGCGGTGATGTTGCGAAGCGCGAGGTAGGGAACGAAACGGGTCGATACGGGGAAACCCATCAGGGGGTCTCGACTTCCCACCATTACTGCCGGGGTGCCCGAGAGTCACTGACGCACTTGCCGTCGCGCCCATGGACGCCATGGGCGGCATCCAAAACGGCATTACCGCGGAATAACCCTCTTGCCGGTTCTCCAGGCCAGCCGTAACATTTACCTCACCCATCCGCCCGTTGAACTGAACGCGCAAGCCACCGGCATCCCCCGCGTTTAGAGAGGAGCCAACAAGCGAAAGAAGGTCGAGCATTTGATTGGCGTGAGGAGCCAAGACGAACGATTGCGCTACCTGCGACTGGCCGCTCGCTGATACGGATTGGACGCTTACGTCGCGAGTCTCGGCGGTAGCGTTGCTCAAACTAACAAAACCCCAATGCCGTTATCGCGCGCCCACCCGATTCCCTCCAAGGTCTGAGCGGAAAGGCGTCGTCTTAGTCGCGATAGGGGTAAATCGCGAAACATAACTGAGGCTGAGACTGAGGCTACCGAAAGCAGTTTGCGCGCCGATGGCAGTCGGGAGGCCCGTAAACTGAATGGCCGCGCTGCCATACTGCGAGAGGTGACTCGTGATCCCAATAGCCCCAGGAGAGATCCTCGCAAGCGCGTCATTAATGCTTATCGTAGTAACGCCGGCTGCCGGAAGGGTAATTGGCGGCAAATCGTACTCTGTCCCATTGGACATGAACAGTACGGGCCTCGCCGTAATCGGGCCGGTGACGATCCTATTCTTGATCTGAATGGTTGATTGGAATCCGGCGTCGGTTCGCCAGAGGCCGCAGTTGATCGACCAGTTTGCCTGGCTTCAAGAGGTTCCCCAGTATACACTGGGAATCGCCAGTCCAAACGAAAATCTTCCTTTCGCGCCAAAACAAAAAAGCGACCGTGTCGCTCGCCACTAAGTCTTGGCGTCTTCTAACAAACGATCGCAACCGCGCGCCGTTAGCGCCATCATCGTCAAAGTCGGGTGTTTGTCGCCGGTGGAGGGAAATGCGTTGCCTCCGAAGACGTAGAGATTCGTAATGTCATGCGTCCGACAAGTTGCGTCAACACGCCGTCTTTCGAGTTCGCGCTCATTCGCGCTGTGCCTACTTCGTGGATGGATCCGGCTAAAGCAATGTTGGGAGTTACATTCCTGGCTGCTCCTTCCTGCGGCGGCGGAGTATCCGGCGAACCGGCTGCGCCCGGAAATCCTGTGGGCCCGCCTCTGCCCATGCCGGTCATGATTTCACCGCCCGCTTTGCGGAATAGCTCTTCGGCGCGCTTGGAAGTCGGCGATGATCTTACGGTCGTTGTCGCAGTGGGTAAAGTGAATCTTGAGCACCGGAATGCCCCAGTGGTCTTTCACTTCTGGATCGAGTTCGACGAAGTTCTCTTTGCGCGCCAGCATTTCGCCGCCCGCGATCCAGACGCGGGCCTGGGCGACATAGCGGCACTTCACCTCTTTCTTCCATGCGGAGCCGTAACCCGGCAGCGAAGCGGCAAATTGCGGATATTCGGTCTGGCCGCCGGTGGCATTCATCACGTAGCCGCGGATGAAATCTTTGCGCGCGGTTTTCTTGTCGATGTTTTGAAAATTGGGAATGGTGATTCCGGCGGATTTGCCGTCATCCAGACGGCTGGGACCGCCTTTCAGCTTCGGCAGAAATCCGGTTACGCCGCCACCGCCGACCTGGTCCATCATGTATTGGCCCAGCGTGCCGCTGGAGTTGGCCAGTCCGCCTTTGGCCGAAAGCAGCAGCAGGCGCGTGTTCTCGAACGTGGAGGCGGCCAGGATCACGTACTTGCGCATCCACGTCGACGGTCTTCTGGTGAAGCGCTCGATGTAGGTGACGCCCTGCGCGCGGTTCTCACCGTTCATGCGCACCTGCGCTACCACGCTATCGGTGCGCACTTCCAGGTTGCCGGTCTTCAGCGCGGGCGGCAGCGTCACGGCAGACGGTGTTGAACATGGCGCCCACATCGCAGCCGTTGACGCAATTGCCGCAGTAGTGGCAAGGCGGCCGGTTGTGAGCATGCG
This sequence comes from Bryobacterales bacterium, assembly GCA_963738525.1. Classification (GTDB taxonomy): domain Bacteria; phylum Acidobacteriota; class Terriglobia; order Bryobacterales; family Bryobacteraceae; genus Bog-113. Next base: position 7,928 of record CAVTXC010000014.1, on the reverse strand, counting down.
CGTCAACTGCGCCAGACGGCGCGGCGTGGTCGGCCAGCCCAGGCTTTTGACAGGCCGCCGTGAAGATGGTTTCCGCGCAATTGAGCGGCATGCGGCGGCAGGAATTCGCCGTCGGGAAACTGCGGCAATCCTTCTTCGCGCGCCGCTCACTCCGATGAAGCTTTCCACGCGATCGTAGTAAGGGCTCATGTCGGCATAAGTTACCGCCCAATCCATGCCATAGCCATCGCGCGAGGCAGCCTTGAATTCGTAATCCGCCATGCGGTCGCTGGCGCGCGCCCAGTGCAGAGTGCGGCCGCCCGAGCACTCGCGAGCGACCCCAGCGATAGTCCGTGTCCGGAGGTTGTGTATGGATTTTCGGGGTTGTCGAGCATGATGCGGTAGTTACGCTCGCTGCCGCTGTAGCGCCGCAGTGAGACCGGGTTTACCGCAGCCCGCGATAATCCATCTCGATAGAGATATGTGTGATTGAAAATCTTTCGACGGCATCGACGGCCTGCCCGCTTCCAGCATCAGCACCTTCATCCCGGCCTGGGTGAGCGCCATGGCCGCCCAACCACCGCACGCGCCCGAACCGACTACGATCGCGTCATACATATTTCATGGTTACCTTAAATGACCTGATGCTCCGGATGGGTACAAGCCGGGAAAACCAAGTTGTAGGAATTACCTTTGTAATCCAGCGCGTCGATCATTCCCGCGCGCGACGTATAAAACGCAAACGTGTTCTGCCGCTTGATCAATCGATAGGCGGAGTACGCGGGATGCGTGGTGTTACTTTCCGGTTCCGGCCGCGACATTGTCAGCCACTAACTCGGCTCGTCGCTTGGCGTCCGCACTATGGAACCCGGCTTTCGCGGAGCCTCCATGGCATTACGCCATTCGTTCTGCGTATTCGGTGCTCCGTCGGACGCCAGCAGGACAAATCGATGAAGTGCGCACAATGCGCTTCGCGCGCGCCCGGCGTGTCGTCGGTCGGAATCAGAATTTCCGTAAACGCCTGCAAGGCTGCGAAGTCCTCAGGGGAAAAAATTCGGGCTTGTAATTGCGCAGTAGCTGCGGTTCGGGAGGCGCGGTATTTGAACCGTGCTCGTGTGCGGGCGCGGCGTTCAGTGCTTTCGACCACGCTGCAAAAAAGAGCGAAGCTCCCGGAAGCGCCGCCGCTTTCAAGGTGAGCTCCACCATCTCACGACGCGTTCGCAGTTCGTCGAACTCCATACTGCAATCTTATCGGAATCGGTAAGCATCGAAGAAGCATGATTGAAGAGAAGTCGCGTGCAGGGCAGGAATCCGTATGGGACTACCCGTGTCCGCCCCGGTCGGAGCTATCGCCCAAACTCGTTCGCGTCTTTTTTGCAAAGCAATTGATTCCAGAATTCTCAGCCGCGTATCGCGTGCTCGAATCGAGTCTCACGCCAAGCTGGTACATCCCGGCAGGCTTCTAGGGTGGCCGGATCACGCCCGATGTCATCGGTCCTTTTTAGGAGATCCGCGGAGTTCCGACTGGTAGCGCTGCTTGCCCAACGACATGCCTGACAACGTCTTCCTGTCAGCCGAGTGGAACAACCTTGTCATATTGAACTGCGCGGTCGACCCGAGGTTGCTTCAGCCTCACGTGCCCGCAGGAACCGAGCTCGATTTCTTTGACGGGCAAGCGTATCTCAGCCTGATCGGCTTTGAATTCGAACATACCCGATTGCTCGGAGTGCCTGTTCCATTCCACCAGCATTTCAGCGAAGTGAACATCCGGTTCTACGTACGGCGAGGCGCAAAGCGAGGCGCAGTTTTATTAGTGAGTTGGTCCCGAAATTCGCCGTGGCGGCAATCGCCCGCATGGCATTCAACGAAAACTATTCGCGGGTCCCCATGTCGCACCGGCTTGACTTCGATTCGACCGGCAATCCGACGAACGCAGAGTATCACTGGGGCATCGGACCGAATCGATGCTCCATGCGGACGCGGATCGACGGCCCAAGCTTTCTTCCGCCAGACAATTCCGCAAGTCAGTTCATCACCGAACACTACTGGGGATACGCGGCGCAACGCGATGGCGGGTGCAAAGAATACGAAGTGAAACACCCGCAGTGGCGGGTTTGGAACGCGGAACACGCTGTCTTTTCTGGCAACGCGATTGGATTTTACGGTGCGAAGTTCGCGGAAGTGCTCACGCGTAATCCCGACTCCGCGTTCCTCGCCAAAGGGTCGCCCGTCACCGTATCGAAAGGGATTCGTATAGTCTGAGCAGGCTAATGATAACGTGAATTTCGAATGTCTCGCTGCACATTTGCCTTCCCGCTTTTCTGTGCGTTCACTTTGCTGCGAGCGCAAACGCCGATTGTGGACAATTCAACGTATAAGGTTGTCCTGGAAGAAAAACCAGTTCCCGCGCTCATTGTCTTTAGTGAGGGTCAGCATGTCTTCCGGCTACCGGTTGCGTCCGGTCTCTCGACGACGGGTCAGGAGGAAATCCTTTCTAACATTCAAATGTCGCCCCGGACGCAAGACAACCTGTTATCCGTAGGCGACAAGCTTCTCTCTGGACCGATCGCCGGTTCACCTGGACATTCCGGCCCGATCACATCGAGTTTCAGCAATTCGCGCAGGGGGATCATTCGATCGAGCGATGTTACTTTTTCTCCAACGGCATTTCCGCTAACTGGAACAACGGCAAGAGTCAAGGCGCCACTTACAACACGACCGTCTATGCCGACCGTTATTTCTCGCCGCGCGTCAGTCATGCCGACCAGCATTACTTCACAATCGCAATGCCGCAATCCGTCGGAATCGCTTCGGAAGCATCGGAAAGCGCAGGCTACGATCCGCTGAGCATGGACGGCTTATTTGTGCCGCCCCCACTGGTGCTCGCTTTTCATCGAGGCCAAACCTGGACCACTATCGGCGTGGGGACCGAGCCTGGAAGTTATCAATTCAACGCCCTGGAATATTCCGGGTCGCGCTATGCCGGCGGTTCGTTCTGGATCAACGAGCAAGGCCGCCAAAGCGCCGTCAAAGGCTTCGCTTCCCCGGTGGCCGCGGTGCATTTTGCCGCAACCGAATTCGACGCGCTCGCGGCATACGTAAGGTGGATCGACGCAAGCGGATTCGGCACAGAACATCGGTTTCCGAACGCGCCCTGGCATCGCTTACCGATCTTTTGCGGATGGGCCGAGCAGACCGTCGAATCGATGCCGGAAGGTGTGACAGGAATAGAAGCTCACGATTTCGCGACGCAGAAAAATTACGAAGATTGGATCGCCATTCTCGAGAAACGCGGGCTGCCCGTCGGGACCATAGTCATTGATGACAAATGGCAAAAGCACTACGGAACCTTCGACGTTAACGAAACCAAGTGGCCCGACTTACAGGGCTTCATCGCGCGTCAACATGCGAAGAATCGCCATGTGCTGCTATGGGTGCCCGCCGCGCATTCCGAAGGCCTCGCGCCGCGTTTATGCGTCCTTCGCAACGGACATTCGATCGCCGCCGACGCGTCTAATCCATCGTATGAGGCCTTGCTGCGGCAGCAGATCAAGCACCTGGTCAGTGATCTCGGCGTCAACGGATTAAAGAAGATTGGATCGGCGGCACGCGAGACTTCCAGCACATTGAACTGCACGCGCCGCTGTTCGGAATTGAATTCATTCGCCGATTTCAGTTCATCCTCTACGACGAATCGCACCGCTGGAAACCGGACGCGCTGGTCGAAACCCAAACGCCAAACCCTTTATTCCGTGAGTCTTCGGACGTTCTCCGTCTCAACGACATCTGGTACGGAGCGCGGGATGTTCCCGCCATGATGACTCTCCGCGCGCGGATCGCACACGCTGCCGGATGGCCGCTGGTCGATTGCGACAATGCGTCTTCCACCGATCTTGAAGAGTGGTGGAATTACATGAAACTCCAGCCATCGCTGGAATACCCGCGCTTTACTTCGTCCACAAGACAGAAGCAACCAAAGAAGAAGTTCCCGACGAAATGTGGCAACGCCTGGCGGAAATCTGGAAGACCTACGTCCGGTCGCTCTCTAAGAACGCGCGTTGATTATCTGATAGAAATATCTTGTAGCGAATCGGAGTAACATGACGAATTTGAAAGATCTGGAAGTCTGGTTCCTGACAGGTAGCCAACATCTCTACGGTGAGGACGCCCTACGGCAAGTTGCGGAACACGCTAAGGAGATGGCGGGCGTTCTCGACGATGCCGAAGCGATTCCCGTGACCGTCGTCTATAAGCCGACGGCGACTACCGCCGATGAGATCGCTTCCGTGTGTCGCGACGCCAATAACACGCGAACTGTATCGGTCTTATCGTCTGGATGCACACCTTTTCGCCGGCCAAAATGTGGATTGGCGGGCTGAAGCGCCTGCGAAAACCTTTTCTGCACCTGCATACGCAATACAACCGCGACATACCATGGACGACCATCGACATGGATTTCATGAACCTGAACCAGACCGCGCATGGCGACCGCGAATTCGGGTTTCATGCACCGCGCGTCTGCGCTTCGACGGAAGGTGGTGGTCGGTTACTGGAAGGACCCGATGTACTGGACGCAGATAGGCGCCTGGATGAGAGCGGCCGCGGCGGCTGGCACGACTGGCAGGGCGCTAAGTTCGCCCGTTTTGGCGACAACATGCGCGATGTTGCCGTCACCGAGGGCGACAAAGTGGCAGCCGAAATGCTATCTGGCTATTCCGTTAACGGCTACGGGATGGGCGACCTGGTCGAACACGTCATTAGCCAGTTATCCGATGCCGATGTCGACACGCTGGTCCAGGAATACGACGACACTTACTACGTCGCCGCGCACTTGCGACAAGGCGCGGCGCAGCGCATCGTCGCTGCGTGAAGCCGCGCGATCGAACTCGGTCTGCGCGCATTTCTTGAGGAGGGCGGTTTCAGGCGCTTTACCGACACGTTTCGAAGATCTGCACGGCATGGCGCAGCTTCCCGGGCATCGCGGCCCAACGCCTGATGGCCGACGGTTACGGTTTTGGCGGCGAAGGCGATTGGAAAACCGCCGCCCTGGTGCGCGCCATGAAAGTGATGGCAGCGGTCTGACAGGCGGCACTTCTTTTATGGAGGATTACACCTACGATCTTCGAGCGCGGACGCCGAATGGTGCTCGGATCGCACATGCTTGAAATTTGCGCGTCGATTGCCGCCGGCAAGCCCTCTCTGCGAAATTCATCCGCTGGGTATTGGCGGCAAAGCCGATCCCGGTTCGGCTGGTCTTCACGGCGTCCCGGTGGCCCGGCCGTCAACGCATCGCTGGTCGATATGGGCAACCGTTTCCGTTTAATCGTGAACGAAGTGGAGGTCGTGGCGCCCGATCAGCCGCTGCCGAAACTTCCTGTGGCACGGGCCGTTGTGGATTCCTTAACCGGATCACTGAAAATAGGCGCGACCGCTTGGATTTATGCGGCGGTGCACATCACACCTGTTCAGTAGTGCCTCACGACAGCACATGGAGGATTTGGCCGATGATGGCGTATCGAATTCCTGGTTATCGACAAGGATACGAACTTCGGGCATTTCGCAATGAACTGCGCTGGAACGATGCCAGCTATGGTGCGTAGCGATGCGAAATATTGTTGCCATCGTTGCCCTACTCTGCACCTCGTTCACGGCGTTCGCGGCCGAGTTCACCAATCCTGTCCACGAACACGGGCCCGACCCCTGGGTTGTCTTTTACAAAGGCAACTTCTATTACATCTGCACGACGGCGACTAACTTAACGATCTGGAAATCGCCCACGCTTGAGGGCATGAAGCAAACTCCTGGAACAGAAGTCTGGAAGCCGACAGGGACATACCAGAACCTTACGGACCTATGGGCGCCGGAACTGCACCGGATCAATAATAAGTGGTACATCTACTTCGCGGCGGACACCGGAAAGGACAACTCCAAACATCGCATCTACGTTGTCGAGAATAAGTCGCCCGATCCGATTGAAGGTAAGTGGGAGATGAAAGGACAAGTGTCGGACCCAAGTCACGATTGGGCGATCGATGCGACGGTCTTTGAAATCCGGGCCAAGCTCTACATGGTCTGGTCGGGTTGGCCAGGCGCGGTGGATGGCATTCAGAATCTTTACATCGCTCGCCTCAAGAATCCATGGACCGTCCACGGTGATCGCGCGCTGCTATCGACGCCGCAGTTGGTTTGGGAGAAATTCGACGATGGCCACCACGTCTATGTCAATGAAGGTCCGGAGATACTTGAACATGCCGATAAGTTATTCCTGACTTACTCGGCGAGCGGCTGTTGGACGGATCATTATGCGCTCGGGATGTTGACGGCTTCCAAGAATTCCGACCCGATGAACGCATCTTCGTGGCACAAGAGTTCCGTTGCAGTGTTATCGGGCTCAGAATCGGCGCGTGCGATTTCTACCGGCCACAACGGCTTCTTCAAATCGCCTGACGGCAAACAAGATTGGATCATTTACCACGCGAACGCCGAGGATCATCAAGGTTGCGGAGATCATCGATCGTCGCGCGCGCAGCCGTTTACATGGAAGCCGGATGGAATGCCGGATTTCGGACCGCCCATGGCGATCGGGGAAGCAATCCCCGAACCATCCGGCGAACGGGTGCACTGAATGCACGCCTATTACTACCCGAGCCGCCTCTTTCCAACTTCGTCAAGTGCCCGTGGTTCTTTGAAGGAGCGGCGCCTCCGGCGGCATCTCGCAGCGGGCTCCCGTTGACCAGCCATACGGCGATCGTGAAGCGGGCGTGAAAGATCAGTCGGGAAACATCTGGTGGATCGCAACTCGTCTAGACCCGAGTAAAGATCCCCTACCGGAAGGGACGGGCAGCGTGACCATGTATTTGAATCCCGAGAGCGCGTCCAATCTGATCGCCTTCATGCGGAACGCGTTCGCCGCGGAGGAGGTGTCGAAGTCGTTGCGGGCAATGGCACGGTACAGCAGGCAATCGTGCGAATCGGCAATTCCGTTGTTGAAGTGAGCGACGCCCACGCACCCTGGCGGCCCCCGCAAGCCACGATTCGCGTCTTCCTCGACGACGTCAACGGAACTTATAATCGGGGCGCTGACTGCCGGCGCAACATCCTTAACAGCGCCTACCGACCAGTCATACGGTGAACGAACGGCCGGAGTTACAGATCTCGCGGGCAACATCTGGTACATCGCGAAGATTCTCGCTTGAAGTTATAAGGTCACGCGCGGAGCTTGCGGAAATTCGCCAGACAAAGTTCCGCCGTTTCCATCTCCGAATGATCGCTGCCTTCCTGCTCGACCAGATAGAATTCGACGCCGCCGGTCGTTTCCGCCGCGTGAAAATCTTCTGCCACGGAGCGGTACCTTCGCCGAAAAGCACGTGATAGCCTTTGTCCGGCGACCAGTCCTTCAAATGAAGACTCCGGATGCGGCCAGGGTTTTTGTTGATCCATGCGACGGGGTCGTTGCCTCTTCAAGACACGTGCCGACATCGAGTTGCAGCATCACGCTCTTGTCCGTGTTCGCCGCCAGAATCTCCATGGGCTTCTGACCGTCAACAGGCTTCCACTCCGCATCGTGATTGTGATATCCCGCATGCAAACCGTGCCCCTCCAGTGTTCGAGTTTGCGGAGTTCAAGGTATCGGCAATGTGCTTCCAACCATCGGCCGTCTTGACGTCGCCGGGATGCGCCAGCACGATGTACTTGCTGCCCAGAATCGAATTCAGATCGATCGCGTTCCGAAGCCCGTCGCCCGAGAACGACTTCAACGAATTATGCGTCGAAAGGCAACGAACACCGGCCGCGTCCATCGTCTTGCGGACTTCTTTGGCTTGATCGTGCGTCCAATCGAAATAAGGCGCGAAGAACTCTTCGCATTGGTAACCCATCTTGGCGTACCGAGGTGATGGTTCCCGTCAAATCCTTCTTGAGATCACCGCGGACCGAGAAGCAATTGGCTG
>CAVTXC010000013.1:0-12829 GCA_963738525.1 Bryobacterales bacterium | reverse complement strand
CTAGCTCCCGTGAGGTGAGATGGTCTTGCTTGCCGTGATGCTCCGCAGCGGGGCGGTGCGCGTGAGCAGCCTCTTCGTGCATCTCGGCGGGAATCTGCTGGCATTGGGCGCTCCCTGCGACGCAAGTGTACACCTAAGTCCATGCTTCGGAGTCGCGGTATGGCTAACTGCTTTCGATGAGCAAAATGGAACAGATTGTTCCCTCCGCTACTGGGATGCTGAAGTTTAACGTACGTCAAGTTTCAACGACATCGTAAGAGATCAAATTACAGGAGATCAAATGTCCGAGAACGAATCGGTAGTAGCCATATACCACACACATCCAGAGGCCGAGCAGGCGGTAAAAGAACTGCAGCATGCCGGAATCGACATGCATACCCTGTCGATTGTGGCGAAGGACTACCATACCGATGAGCAAGTCGTGGGTTATTACAACACCGGCGATCGAATGAAAAGATGGGGAAAAACAGGCGCATTCTGGGGCGGTTTCTGGGGTTTGCTGTTCGGCTCCGCCTTCTTCGCAATTCCTGGCATTGGGCCGCTGTTAGTGGCTGGGCCGTTGGTTGGCTGGATCGTTAGTGGGCTGGAAGGCGCAGCACTCGTGGGAGGGCTTAGTGCGCTTGGTGCTGGTCTTTTCGGGATAGGCGTTCCGAAGGACAGCGTTCTGCAGTATGAAGCCGCCGTGAAGAGCGACAAGTTCCTGCTGATCGTCCAAGGGACCGCGTCAGACGCAGCTAAGGCGAAAGAAATACTGCAGAACACAACGCACTCGCACCTCGCGCTGCATGCTGAGGAGACGTTATTAGCCGCTCGATAGACCATTCAAGACTACCCTGAGCAAATACTACTTTGTCCGCGACCGAAATCGGGTGCCTCGGGGGCGCTGGGTATCTACTACGCGACCGTGATGTGAGCGGACGGGACATCGTGCGTCTTGGAGCAATCTATTAGAAGCATGTTGGCGGCTCGATCGTTTCTCGTTCATTCCTTCTCAATGCGATCCCACCATCTCCGTAAAGGAAGAAACAGACCGTGCGGAGAAACATGCGTGATGGCACAACAAGGCGCGTCAGGTAGATCGCAACGGGGAGATCACTCAGTTCTATGAACCGGGGTTTAGCGAACTGAATCGTATTGAAGTGCTCGCGCTGATGACGCGGTCGGAACGATCTCCGCGATTCAAAGCGCATCGAAGATTGCTTGCAGATAGCTTTTTTCAAACACACTTCTGGTTCGAATGGTACGCGCTCTTTGCCTTGAACGGTGGTATAGCGCAATCGAGTGCAGACGCTAGTTATTGCGATTTATCCAGCATGTTTCCACACAGCATGTTTCCACAATGGATACGCAAGAAGGAATCTTTTGGACACACTACAACCAATATGACTTTATGGCGCTCCCCTTACTTAAGTAACTCCGGAAAACGTGTGTTGCATTCCGGATGGGTGCAACCATGACTGACTTGCGGTTCGCAGCCTTGTCCGGCACCACAACCGTTACCTGCCTTCACTACTGGTCCGATGCCGGCGACGATGAGTTCAGAGTTCACGAAAATGATTGCGTCTTTTTCACGAACGGCTCCATCACCGCCAGTAAGAGCTTCGGTTCCATGTCCTCCGCACCCGAAAAGAGCGGCCACAAAAGGTTGGAGCCTGGGCTTTGTGGGAATCGATCGCTGTCGGCCGTCCGGAGTTCGGAACCCGGCGGTGTTCAACAGTCATATCGAGGAAGTACCGCCAAGAATTCATTTACAGTGACCGTGAGCTATCCCCGACATTCTTCACTTTGATGAAGGCATTCAGCGGCAGTGGTGCGGGTCGGAGTGTGGTCGGATTGCTTGCAAAGAACCGGCCTGGTTACTCACCCTGTCCATTTTCAAACAGCGCTTGTGTCGATCAGCCGTGAAGCCGTACAGTACACTCAGTCCTGGTAAGACGTCGCGGCGACCGTCCCGATGTTGTACCTAAAGGATCTACGAATGTGGCTTTCACTGGGCAGTTTTCGGATTTGCCTGACGATGCCGTATTCACCGGTGAATACTCGGTGCGATCGGCTCAGATCGCTGTTTACTCGCTGTTGAAACCAGCGAAGAAGCCTTTCCCTTTTACAAGGGACAGTTCGACCGGCGAGTCGTCTTCGAAGCAGTGAAACCATTGCATCGTTAACGTCCGCTCCGCGGCAAAGGGAGAATCATTCAACCATGAGCACTACTTATCCGGACACGGAAGTCATCGATGCAGGCACGCTCACACCGGAGCTGCTTCAGAAGATGGACGCCTATTGGCGCGCCGCCAACTACCTAGCGGTGGGGCAAATTTATCTTTGTAACAATCCGCTTCTAAGACGCCCATTAGTGCTGGCTGACATCAAGCATATGCTGCTTGGACACTGGGGAACCACTCCCGGTCAAAATTTCATCTACGTCCATTTCAATCGCGTGATCAAAAAATACGATCTGGACATGATCTATGTCTCGGGCCCGGGGCACGGGGGTCCGGCGGTTGTTGGCAACACTTATCTGGAAGGAACCTATAGCGAGGTCTATCCCAATGTCAGTCAGGATGAATCCGGACTACAGCGGCTCTTCAAGCAATTCTCATTCCCAGGAGGTATTCCCAGCCATGCATCACCGGAGACCCCCGGCTCCATCCACGAAGGCGGCGAACTGGGATATTCGCTCAGTCATTCCTTTGGCGCGGTGTTCGACAATCCCAATCTTACGGTCGCCTGCGTTGTCGGCGACGGCGAAGCGGAGACGGGACCTCTTGCCACTGCCTGGCATTCTAATAAGTTTCTGAACCCGGCTACTGACGGCGCAGTGCTTCCGATTCTGCATCTCAACGGATATAAGATCTCCAACCCGACTGTGCTGGCACGCATCACGCGCGAAGAGCTGGAGCAGTTGTTGCGCGGCTATGGGTGGACGCCCTACTTCGTGGAAGGCCACGAGCCGGAGCTCATGCACAAGGCCATGGCCGCGACGCTCGACTTAGCTGTCGAGCATATCAAGGCAATTCAACATAACGCGCGCGTCCGCGGCGATCTAACGCGCCCGCGCTGGCCGATGATCGTTCTTAACTCGCCCAAAGGCTGGACAGGTCCCAAGGTTGTCGATGGGTTGCAGGTCGAAGGCACGTTTCGTGCGCACCAGGTACCGCTCTCCGACCCTGCCACGCATCCCGAACATTTGAAGATGCTGGAGGATTGGCTGCAAAGCTACCGCCCCGAAGAACTCTTCGATGCGCAGGGCAGGCTTAATGCGGAACTAGCGGAACTCTCTCCGAAGGGCGAGCAGCGCATGAGTGCGAATCCTCATGCGAACGGTGGCATTCTGCTGCGCGACTTGCGAATGCCGGATTTCTGCGATTACGCAGCCGACGTTCCTTCGCCGGGCGCTCCCGGAATCGGGGACACTCACGTGCTTGGGCGCTTTCTCCGCGATGTTTCCAGGATGAACACCGAGCAGCGCAACTTTCGCATGTTTGGTCCCGACGAGACACTATCGAACGGCCTTGAAGCGATCTTCGAAGTCGACGGATCGCCAGTGGGACGCCGCAACCGTGACGAATGACGAATTTCTTGCGCCTGCCGGCCGGGTCATGGAAATGCTGAGCGAGCATCAGTGCGAAGGCTGGCTCGAAGGGTATCTGCTTACCGGGCGTCATGGACTCTTCAATTGCTATGAAGCGTTCATCCACATCGTTGACTCGATGTTCAACCAGCACGCCAAATGGCTGAAAGTAACTTTGCAACTGCCGTGGCGACGGAAGATCGCTTCGTTGAACTACTTGCTGGCTTCGCATGTCTGGCGGCAGGATCATAACGGGTTCACGCATCAAGACCCTGGCTTTATCGACCATGTTGTGAATAAGAAGGCCGAGGTCGTCCGCGTGTACCTTCCGCCGGATGCAAACTGCCTGCTGTCCGTTATGGATCATTGCCTGCGCAGCCGCCATTACGTGAACGTGGTGATTGCCGGCAAACACCCTGCGCCGCAGTGGTTGGCGATGGACGCGGCCCTTAAGCACTGCACGCAGGGTATCGGCATCTGGCAGTGGGCCAGCAACGATCAAGCTCTTGCTCCTGAAGTCGTCATGGCTTGCTGCGGCGATGTTCCAACGCTCGAAACCCTAGCGGCCGTCTCGATTCTCCGTGAGCATTTGCCGGACCTGAAGATCCGCGTGGTCAACATCGTCGATTTGATGAAGCTGCAGCCAAAGAGCGAACACCCGCATGGACTGAGCGACACCGAATTCGACGAGTTGTTCACGAAGGACAAGCCGGTGATCTTCGCGTTTCACGCGTACCCGTCACTGATTCACAAGCTGACGTATCGCCGCACCAATCACCACAACATTCACGTTCGCGGTTATAAAGAGGAGGGTACGATAACCACGCCCTTTGACATGACGGTTCTGAACGATATGGACCGCTTTCACTTGGTGATGGATACTATCGACCGCCTGCCGCAGACCGGCGATAAAGGCATCTACCTGAAGCAGCAGCTGGAAGACAAGCTAGTCGAGCACCGCCTTTATATCGACAAATTCGGGCAGGATCTGCCGGAGATCCGAAACTGGAAATGGGGCTTGTAGCCGCATCCGCTACGCCAGGTGTACGCGTGCGAAATAAGTATCTTTATCGCATCCAGAATAAGTTCAAAAACCGACTGCGGCTCCAAGTACTGCGCCCGGTATCGTTAGCGGCAACGGAACCATGTTAACCCCGCACCGCCCGCGTAGAGATGATGAGCAAGTCCGCGGCACCGGAGATGAGCAGCCAGATTGTCGGGCGTAGTCCCCAAAGATCGCTGCGTTCGCGGATCGCATAACCCGTGGCCTGGCTGCCGTGGACGGTGGAAACCAAAGCACGGGTGCGCTGGTGATCCTCTCGATGCGCCAGGCGTTTGGCGTGGACGGCGGCCGCACTCGCTCGGCGGTGAGGGACATAGCGGGAAAATCGCCCGTAATCATCATCAGGATACTTAGAACAGCACGTCCCGTCATAAAACCAATAGCCAGCAACATGACGTGCGCGATCTTTTGACCATCGAGCTTAGCGTGTAGGTGAGGATGCGCTGAAACGTCGTCCTGCCTTCCTTGACGGCGGCCACAACGCCGCTGAGTGGACGACATCGGTTGCCGTTGAGACCGCAATGCCGATCTGAGCCTGACGCAGTGCGGGCGCATCGTTCGCCCATCGCCGCACATCCGAGACGGTGCGCACGTCCAATGCCTGAAGGTCCCAAATGAGTAAGATCGAGTCGGCTCGGGGAGGGTCGCTCAGCGCGATAAGCCCGAGCGGTTTGATCGACGATGGCGGGCCCGCGGCTACGGCGAGAACCCTGAAACCCTGCTCTTCGAGTTCGCCCGCAATTACGGCGGCGCCGGGCGAAGCCACAGTTGATCCGCTGACAGCGGTAAACGCTCTTTTGATAATGGGCTGCACTTCACCCTTCTCGTCGTTCGCGGCCGCCTCGGAGGTTTCTTGGCAGGGTCGAACGATGCAAATCGGTCAGCTTTGGTAGGTTCTGCACCGGCTTGAGGAAATGGCGAATCGGATCGCAGACGCTCTCCCAGTGAGCCGTTCTCTGCGGAGTTTCAACACGGCGCCAGCCGCACCATCGACTTGAATCTTCAGCTTTACTTTCGACTTGGAAAGTAATGCGTTCCGTACAATACCCTTGAACGTTAGGCTTTGATTCCTCTAAGAGCTTGAACGTTTTTCAGCTCTCGAGATAGCGGTATCGCGAGAGTTCATACTGCGTCACCGGCGCGGGTTGCCGAGCGCCGCACGTCAGCAATTCAGTAAAGGCATTCTCACGAGCGCGGAATTCCACTTCATGCACTCCTCGCGTCCCTGCAAACTGAACGCGCCAGCATCCATCTTCAATCTGTAGGCTTTCCAAGAGCTGCAGGTCGTCCAGCCCCATCAAACCCGTTTCTTTTCGCGTTAAATACTCACCAATCTGCGCGGCGCGCCCGTAACTCGACCTTCCCCGGTAATGCTTCAGCGAGATTTTTCCGCCTCGACTCAGCTCCACCAGTTCCGCCGCTTCTTCCGGAAACACGTTTCCGTAGTAGATTCCTTGCGGCAGTAAGACAACATTCGCAGCAAAGCGGTCCCCGCCCACATGTGAACATTGCCAAACGGAATCGCCCGCCTGATCCCGCAACGCGCAATACGTCGCAAACCCGAACTTAGCGCAACACTTATCGTGACGGCCGTGCGTACATACGAGGTACTTCGGGATCGAAGCCATGTCTTCCGCCCGCTTGGCATGACGCAGAATGTCTCCGGGATCGACGCTCAGCAGATCCTCATACTCCCGCAGGGAGATCTGCCACCGTCTTCTCAGTCCGGCGCTTTCCACCACAAAGAAGCTCAACGTCTCGTGCCGCGCATGTCGTTGCCGTATCAGTAACCGCCGGCTACGTGGAAGCCTCTTCGCTATCGTCTCGAAATGTCGCTGCACGCTGATCGGCAAACGCTCAACAGGAAGCGCCTGTGCGCTCCACGCGCCCGGCGTTTCCAGCAGAAGCCATGTGTCCACCCTCGCTGCCGTTCCGAAGATCGATTCATCTCTCGCGCGCGCCTCAGCCGCACAAAAGAACCGGGCCGTCGCCATTAGCGCTCGCGGTCGTCCACAACAGCCGCCAGGCCAGAGGTCACCAACTCCCTCAAGAATGCCAACACGGTGCCGCGACTCAGTCCACCCGATGCTCCGTTGAGAAGCTCCGAAGCCGCACAAACTCTCGCCGATTCCAATCTTTCGAGTAGCGGACGAGCTTCCGCCGCAAACGTCCATGTCTTTCCGTTCGACGAAAACTCGACGGACTTCTTCTCGTCCGCTTCGGCCCACGTAACCGGACGCGCGACGATCCACTTCAAAGTCCAATCCTCTCCAGGCGGCAGCACTGCCGGCAAAGCGCTCCAGGGCAAATCAAAATGCGGACGCGATCGCGTACGGCCATCCACTTCGTCCAGGTAGTTCCGCATCAACTCCGGATTCCACGCCTGCTCCCACGCCGCTCGGATCTCTTGGAGCTGAGCGTCTTGTTGCTCCCGCGACGCAAAGCGCGGCAAGTCGCGCCGCACCGCCGGGGACTCGCGTAACCGCTCCACGAACCAGGAGACCAAGTCCGTTCCATTGAGCTGATGCAGCCCAAACGTCAGGTGGAGAGTCGGCTCGTCCAGCGGCACCGCCACATGCCACCAGCCTCGCGGGATATACAAGAAATCGCCGTCTTCCAGCATTCCTTCCCAGAGCGGAGTTGCGGGCGGAGTCGCCTCGCGCACAGGGTCGCCGGCCAGGGGGTATTCGCGCGTCATTGGATAGACCTTCCACTCTTTGCGCCCGGACACCTGCAGCACAATCACATCGTGATCGTCCCAGTGGAGATCGAAACCGCGGGACGTTCTCCAGCCGGAATACGCGTTCACCTGAATGCGCGCTCGCAACTCACGCTCGAGGTCCTCGGACAACTCAGTGATCGGCTCTTGGAGTTCGTCGACAGAATCGATAATCAAAGTCGCGCCATTGCGCAGATGCTCCGTGAGCTGCGCAGCGCGTAGCCGCGGAACTTTCAACGATGGCTTTCGCCGGCTGGATTGGTAGGTGATAAACGATTCGGCCGAAATCGCCTGCCCTTCCTTCACCAGTCGCAACCGGGGGACGTCAAGCCGGTGATGTCGGAGAATTTGATTCAGATCGGCCCAGGGAAACAACCCGGAAAACTTCCCGGGCTGCCCCTTGCCGACGAAAAAGTTCCGTCCTAAATAAGAGGTGCGGAACTCATCGAGAGAAACGGGGGCCAGAACTTCGGCCAACGTTTTCGGCGTTGCTGTCATCAGACGCCGGCCTAGATCTTCAACGTTTTAGTTGTGCCGCCGCTATCGCCGTCAGTCCCGTCGCCATCTCCGTCGGTCCCATCACCGTCGGTCTCGTCACCATCGGCTCCATCGCCGTCAGTGCCGTCGCCGTCGGTCCCATCCCCGTCCGTGCCGTCGCCATCGGTACCGTCACCATCGCTGGCCTTCGCTTCCAGTCCCCGCTCCGAGAAGTCCACTTCCCGGCTTCCGCGCAGAAGCCCCAGATCATCGCTTTCCATGTCTTTCGCCATAGCACCTCCAGTGCAAGCTAAAACAATTCTAGAGGGTAGATGTCGTAAGAGCCCTGCCGTGCCAAACAGGGAAGGTGCGAAAACCCGCTTTCCGCTCTCAGGTGCAAAAAATTTGCGCCCGGCTTAGTTTTCTACTTCCGGTTCTCCCAGAACCACAATGTCCACGCGCCGATTCCTTGCTCTGCCGGATGGCGATGAATTATCGGATCGGGGACGGGTCTCAGCATACGCGGCCGCGGAGATTCGATTGGGCGAAATTTGGAGTTCGTGGGTCAGATACCGCACCACCGCCAGACTACGGGCGGCCGAAAGCTCCCAGTTGTCGGTGAAGCGGGAATTGTGGATCACGGCGGAATCCGCATGGCCTTCCACCGCGATGCGATTTGGCAGAGTACCTACCGCGCGCGCGATCTCTCCCAGACTCGCTCGGGTTTCCGGCTGCATTCGATCATCTCCCGGGAGAAAGAATGACGCCTCACTCAGTTCAATCACAAGCCCTCGAGATTCGAACCGCGTCTCCACCTTGCCTGACTGAATCGCCTGCTCCAGTTGTCTCTGCAACAGTTCGTTCACCTTGCTTAGCTCCTTGGCCGGTGCGGTAATCGCCGGGGCAGGCAATGGTTTTGGTTGGGACGGCGCTTGCTTCAAAACCAAAGGCGCCTTAACTTCCATCTTCCGGCCATACGCGGAGGCGAACAACACCACGAATAACGCGAACAGCAGGGTCAGCAAATCGGCATACGACAACAACCAGCGGTCTCGCCCTTCAGGAAGGGCAGCTTCCCCGTGGGTATCCAATTCCATCGTTTGGCTCAGGCGCCCTTAGCTAACGAGATCGGCATCGCCCGGCTCGGCAGACGCATCTTGGCTTGCGTTTCGCCGGCTTCACCTATATACGGCGCCAACCGTTCTTCGACCACGATAGCGTGGGCCCCATCCATCAGCATGGCCACTCCATCGATCAGCATCTCTTGCGCTTCGAGCCACTGCGCCGCCGTGCACCGCAATCGGCCAGCGATCGGGTGAAGAACCAGATTCGCTAAGGCGAGCCCGTAGACCGTGGAAGCGAACGCCTCCGCGATCCCGTGCCCGACCATCGCAATCTGGTCCAGGTGATTCATTACCCCGATCAACCCCAGCACCGCGCCCAGGATGCCCAGGGTGGGAGCGTAGCCGCCCGCCGCTTCGAACACATGCGCTTGCCGGTAGAGTCGGCGCGCATTGAGCTTGACTTCCAGGCGCATGGTTTGCAGAACGTCAGCTGCCGGCAGGCCGTCAGTAGCTAAACGAAGCCCGCGAATCAGCAGCGGCACGGATAACCTCTTCATGTCGTGTTCGAGCGACACCAAACCTAACCGCTTCGCCTTCTTTGCCATTACAGAAAGCGTTTCGAGCGTTGCCGTCGTATTCGGAGGTGTCTCGGTCCACACCTGCTTTGCGGCGGTGAGTGCATCCTGCACGATCCGCAACGGGGTGGAGACCAGCACTACGCCGGCCGTGCCACACAGAATGAGCATGGCGGACCGCCATTGCATCAGATCGGAAAATTTCCCGTTCTCGAACGCGAATGCCGCGGCGATTCCCCCAAATGCCAATACGAATCCAACCAGGCTGGACAGGTCAAACGATTGATTTTTCTTCGTGACGGGCTCCTTGACTCGAATTCAAGGATCGGCCTGTCTGACAAAAAGTTTATATATCCGTTAAAAGAAACGCCGCCTCAGCCGACGGGACACGCTTATCGCTTATATCCGATCAATCGAAGGAACGAGTGACGGGCCTTTGCATCGTCCTCGGATTCCACGCCTTTTGGCGGAAATCCGTCCACCACTCCCATAATTCCGCGCCCCTGCTCAGTCACCACTACGATGACCTCCACCGGATTGGCCGTCGCGCAGAAGATGCTGCACACTTCCGGTATGTCATGGATCCGGTGCAGAACGTTGATCGGAAACCCGCCTTGCATGACCACGTTGAAGCAGTGTCCCGCGCCGACGGCCGTTACGTTTCGAATGGCCGTTTGACGCAGCGCCTCATCATTTCCATCGGCGCGGACCAGACAGGGTCCCGAAGCCTCACTGAAAGCAATTCCAAACTTCAGGTGCGGCCCCGCGCCAATCATCGCCTCGTACAGATCCTCCACCGTTTTGATGAAATGGCTCTGCCCTAGGATGATGTTGGCGTTCTCTGGAACTTCCAGCCGGACGGCTTCGAATTGAAGCATGTCCGGAAACTACTTGCGGGAGATGCGCGTCACCGCGGCTTTCGCCGGAGCATGCGCCAGGGTCTTGTCCAGTTCCGCCCGAACGTTCTTCGGAGGATCGGCTAAGAACTTCGCGTCCCCAATGTATTCGTCGATGATCATGCCTTTGCGATCGATAAACACCATAATCGGAACGTACAGCGGCGTCATGATCGACTTTTGAAGAAATTCCAAGACCTGTCCACGATCCGCGTACCCCATCGGGAAAGCACCGTGAACATAGTTGTTCGCAAAATCCGACACTGTGCTCTTGTTTGCGGTGTCGTCAAATGCAACTGCCAGGAATTGCACGCCCTTTGGTGCGTACTCCGGCGCAATCTGGCTGCTCAGGAGCTTCGACATATCCTGGCAGTGCGGGCAGGTCGTGAAGAAGAAAGCCAGACACGTCGCCTTGCCTTTATAAGAACTCAGCAGCTTTTGGCTGCCGTCCGGCATCGTGATAGCAAATTCCGGGGCGGGCCGGGGAGGATTGTTTTGAGCAACCGCCGGGATCGCGGAGGCAGCCGCGAGCAGAAAAGCAAACAGAGTTCTCATCTCATTTATCAGTGTAAAAGATTTCCGCTTTCGATATGGATCAGACGGTTAGAGAAGTTCTATTCTTCCACGCATTCAACCGCCCACGCGATAATTAGATCAATGAAAGATGATGCGCTGATCCTGAAAGCCTGGGCAGAGGCCGGCGAGCGCAGTACTTCGGCCATTCTGGCCACAGTGGTCAAAGTGAGCGGCTCTGCCTACCGCAGACCCGGGGCACGGATGCTTGTCACCGAAAACGGCGGTCGGATCGGATCCATCAGCGGCGGATGCCTCGAGAGCGATGTGCTGCGCAAAGCTTGGTGGCTCACCAGTGAGTCGGGCGCGGCCATTCGCGTCTATGACAGCAGCTCCGAAGAGGATGTCATCTGGGAGTTCGGCCTCGGGTGCAACGGCATCATTCATCTGTTGCTCGAACGATGGGACGGGGGTTCCCAGCCGCTCACTGTAGACCTTCTCACCGCTTGCAGGGCGGATCGGCGCGGAGGAGTCCTCGCCACCGTGATCTCGGGATCCGCAGTGGGCCGCAAAGTTGCGCTGTTCCCCGACGGCGTCCTGCGGTCCGACGTCGCGGATCCCCCTTTGCGCAGCGCCATCACCGAGGAGGCTCTTACCGTTTACGAGACGCGCGAAAACACGGTTCGAGTCCTGGGGGATGTGGAGGTCTTCTTCGAGTACGTCAGTGCTCCTGTACCTCTCGTGATCGTGGGCGCGGGACAGGATGCGCTCCCCGTAGTTCGATTCGCCAAGGAACTGGGCTGGGATGTAACGGTAATCGACGGGCGCGCCAATCAAGCTCGCCCGGAACGTTTTCCGCAGGCCGATCGCGTGTTAGTAGCGGATTTAAAAGCGCCTTTGCGCGATCTGCCGATTGACGATCGAACGGTCGCGGTATTGATGAGCCATAGCTATCCGCAGGACAGCACTTTCCTGGCGGCGCTTCACGCGTTTCCGGTCCGATACCTGGGCGTGCTCGGTCCGCGCAAGCGTACCAGCCGCATGATCTCTGAAGCCGGCATTCAACCCGTCTCGGCCCTACATAGCCCCGTTGGTCTCGATATCGGAGCCGATACACCGGAGGAGATTGCGCTGTCGATCGTAAGCGAGATTCAGGCGTCCTTAGCGGGCCGTGACGGTGGGATGCTAAAAAACCGACCGGGTCCCATTCACGAAGCCCGCAACCAACTCGCGGAAGCCGCGCACACCATTCCGGCTTGAAGATTGGAGCGATTGTCCTCGCGGCCGGCGCATCGACGCGCATGGGCTCGCCTAAACAACTGCTCCACTGGAAAGGCGAGTTGTTGATCCAACGCGCGGCGCGAACCGTGCTCGATTCCGGATGTAGCCCCGTTGTAGTCGTCCTAGGTGCTTACGCAAACCTCATTGCGCCCACGCTGCGGGATTTTCCGGTCCACCTGATCGAGAACGAAGAATGGGTGAAGGGCATGGGTCTCAGCATTCGGGCTGGATTGAAAGAATCGCTCCGGCTGGATTCGGATCTGGATGGAGTGCTGATCACACTCTGCGATCAGCCGCATGTTACGGCTGCCAACTTGCGGGCCATGATCTCGTTTTGGGGGGAGTCGGGGAAAGCAATCGTAGCTTCGCGCTACAACCATCTGGCGGGAGTTCCGGCTGCGTTCGCCCGTTCAATCTTTTCTGAGTTGATCAACCTGGAGGGAGAAAGCGGCGCGAGGAAGCTGATCAATATACACAGGAATGCGTGCGCGGAGTACGATCTTCCGGCAGCTGCTTTTGACCTCGATACGCCGGCGGATTTGCTTTCCGCGCCCTAGAAACACAAAGGGCGAAGCGACCGTGACGGTCGCTTCGCCCCAGGATTTGGCTGATTTGCGGTTACGCTACGCGCTTGCGAGCGATAAGCCGAGCGGACAACAGGGCGATACCC
>CAVTXC010000012.1:0-165375 GCA_963738525.1 Bryobacterales bacterium | reverse complement strand
TCGGCACCCAGAGATTAGAGAGTACGGTGGTGACGTCCGCCTGCCAGGCGGCTTGCGAGGTGGCGTCCGGATCGAAGAGCGCACCGAGGGAGACGAAGGCGGTGGCGTAGCTATCCTCGCGCAGATCTCCGACGGCGGTGAGGTTCGTAAAACCGAAGTCCCAGTTGATCATGCCGCGTAATCCGGGCCACATGTCGGGGCGCGCATCGAGGGCGCGCGCGACCAAACCGGTGACGGACTGGAGACGAGGAAACAGGCAATTGGCGCTGTCGTTATCGGAGTAGACCCGACCCTGATCAATCCAGGGGAGAGTCCACCAGCGGTCGGCCAAGGTGCGGGCGTAAGTCAGGTAGTCGTCGAGTCCGGATCGGTAGTAGAGGTTGTAGAACGCCAGAACATTGTCGTAGTAGTTGACGTTGCTGCTGCCGTTGATCCAGGTGCCGACGGTGGTGCTGTCCATAGAGGCGTAGTTAAGTCCGGAGGCATCCGCGGTGGTGTTGTAGGCAGTGGCAAGCGTGAGCGAGGTGTCGCTGGCGCAGGAGGAAACGGTGAAAGGACGCCGTCCATATTGGCCGGGGCTGCCGGAGACGGGGTACCAGACGACCAGGGTCGCGCCGTTAGAGGCGGAGTTGCCGCCGGCGCAGAAGGTGGACTGGAAAGACGTGCCGACGCCGGTGACGGAAGTGTTGCCATTGGAGACGGAGATGGTTCCGTTGGAGGCGGTATTCCAAACATCGGGGAAGTTCGTCTGCAAGCCTCCGAAGAAGTCAGCCAGTTCTTTGTGCTGGGTTTCGAAGTACGGCCACGGATTGTTTCCCCAGGGCAGCATGGGTCCGAAAAGGGTCGAGATCCAGGGTTCGGGAGGAACGACGCGGCCGGCGGAATCGACGGCGACGTCACCGTATTTGAGCGTGGAGGTTGAAGAGACGCCGGTGGAATCGGTGACGGTCAGGGTGACGACGTAGGAACCGAACGAGAGGCCGGAGACCAAGGGCTGCATGCTCGACTGCGAACTCCAACTGAGCGTGGTGGGGCCGGAGGTCTGGCTCCAGCGATAGCTTAAACGGCCGCTTAAATTGTTTAAAGAAAAGGATTGAGATCCGTCGAGTTGCGCGGAACTACCGGTGAGGGTGCGCTGGGGGCCTTGTGTGACGTAGGGCGGGTATCCAGGGGTGGAAGTATAGCCAATGCTGCCCACCGGGAAGACATTGAGCAGGCTCTTCGCCGCGTTGATCAAGCGGTTGTTGAACGTCAGGTTTACCAGGTCGCCAGGAGGCTCACCGAAGGGCAGCGTACCGAGCGGAAGCAAGGTGCTGTAGAGCCGCACGAAGGTGAGAGAAAACTGGGACGGGCCGCCGCCGATGGTGCCGGTCCAGGGCAGCGTTAGAGGGACGACGGTCTGGATGGCGATGGTTGTGGTGACATACCCGGTGCCGTCGGCATTCCACATTTCAGCTTCAAAGAGGTTGTTGACGGTATCGCGCTGCACTCGCAGGATGATGTCGGCGCGGCCGGTGGTGTCGAAGTAAATGGCGTTGGTCTGGCCGTTCGGGACGACGTCGAGATTGTCTTCGAGGGAGAGCGGCCCGTTGAAGGAGGATCCCATAAAACGCATGAGGAAACCGGGCGGCAGCTGCATCATAACGGAGTAGTCGAACCCGGCGAGAGCAGCCGGGAGATCGTGGATCCGGAACTCCAGGCGGAAGCTGCCGACGGGTAAAACGGACGGGGCCGTCGTGATGCCGTTGGTGTCGTTGATGACGGCGGATTGCTGTGCGGCGGCGACAAGGGGAAGAAGGAGAGCGAACGAGGATAGAAGAGGAATTCTATTCAAGCCGAGCACCCCGCGCGGCGATGTAAGTAGCACGTTTGTAAATAGATAGCCATTATGAATTTCATTTAATTTAGCCTAACGTGAATGTCCTACAAGAACCAGTTTGGAATTGCAAAGTTTGGCTCTTCCGGGCGATCGGGGCTTCGAATGGGGCACTAAAGATTTGGGGCGCGCCAGCCGAACAGGGGATGAAGGGGCGGGCGACTATGGAAGCCGTGGGTACGCTGATTCTGATTCTGTTTTTCGGGTGTGTTCTCCTCAGCTGTTTTGGCGCAATCCACTCGGGTGGATTCCTGGCGGCGATCGAGCATCGCGGGGCGCTTCCGGCGGATCAGGTAAGTGGATTTCCGCAACAGTTGAGACGGGATGGGGAGCAGGCGGGCTTACAGGATTACTAACAAAGCAGCGCTCTTTTGCGTCTCCGTTTCCATACAGGGCCGAACTTGTCTATAATGTTAAGGTTCGGCTCTAGTTTCGCAAGCGTTCCCGCGATTGTTCCCCGGTACCTTGTCAACCCGATCCATTTACAGCATGTTCGATAACCTATCGGATAAATTGCAGCGGGTTTTCAAAAACCTGCGCGGCGAAGGACGGCTCACGGCCGCCAACATGGAAGCCGCTCTGCGCGAGATCCGCGTGGCGCTGCTCGAAGCCGACGTTAACTTCAAGGTCGTCAAACAGCTCCTTGAAAACGTCAAGGACAAGGCGATGGGCGAAGAAGTGCTGAACTCGCTCACGCCCACGCAGCAGGTGATCGGCATCGTCAGGGACGAACTGGTCAAGATTCTGGGCAGCCACGAGTCGAAGCTGCGGTTTTCGAACGATCCCCCCAGCGTCATCCTGATCGTCGGGCTGCAGGGCTCGGGTAAAACGACGTCCACCGCGAAACTGGCCAAGTGGCTGGCCAAGAACGGGCACCGTCCGCAACTGGTGTCGGTGGACGTTTACCGCCCGGCGGCGCGTGAGCAGTTGCGGATTCTGGCGAACGAGATTCAAAGCGCCGATCTACGCCGGGCGGACGGCGAGACGAAGCCGCTCGATCTGGCGCGCTCGGCGCGGCGCGAGGCCGTGCAGTCCGGGCGCGACGTGCTGCTGGTGGATACGGCCGGACGCCTGCATATCGACGACGACCTGATGACGGAGTTGAAGCAGTTGAAAGAGCTCCTCAACCCGGTCGAAATCCTGTTCGTGGCCGATGCGATGACCGGGCAGGACGCGGTGAAATCGGCGGACGAATTCAACAAGCAGCTGGGCATCACGGGCGTCATCCTGACCAAGATGGACGGCGATGCGCGCGGCGGCGCGGCGTTTTCCATTCGCCACGTGACCGGCCAGCCGCTGAAATTCGTGGGAGTGGGCGAGAAGTCGGATGCGCTCGAGCCGTTCTACCCGGACCGCGCCGCGCAGCGCATTCTGGGGATGGGTGATGTTCTTTCGTTCATCGAGAAGGCGCAGGAAGCGTTCGACTCGAAGAAGCAGGAAGAGATGACGCGGAAGCTCGTGGACAACGAATTTTCGCTCGACGATTTCCGCGACCAGATCAAGCAGATCCGGAAGCTGGGACCGCTGGAATCGCTGCTCGGCATGATGCCGAAAATCGGTATCATGAAAGAGCTGCAGAATGTAAAAGTGGATGAGAAAGAGATCACACGCGTGGTCGCGATCATCGATTCCATGACGCCCGGCGAGCGCCACAATCACATGATGATCAACGGGAGCCGGCGGCGGCGGATCGCCAAGGGCAGCGGGACCAGCGTGCAGGATGTGAATGCGCTGCTGAAGCAGTACACGCAGGCGCGCAAGATGATGAAGTGTTTCTCGGGCGGTCTGATGGGTAATTCCGCCCTGGCCAAAAAGCTAGGGAAAATGAATTTGCCCGGCATGTTGGGAATGTAGGGCAAGCAGGGCATGTTGAAGAGAAGCAAGGAAGAGAAGAATGTTGATGATTCGACTGGCGCGTTTCGGCGCCAAGAAAAGACCGTTTTACCGCGTGGTGCTGATTGAAAAGGAATGCCCGCGGGATGGCCGCGCGCTGGAAATTCTAGGCAACTATAGCCCGACCGACGCACCCGCGCAGGTGGTTCTGAAGCATGAGCGCATCGATTATTGGAAGAGCAAAGGGCGCGCAGATCTCTGACACGGTGGCTGCGCCTGGTGAAGACGAATCCGGCGGCTGAGCCGGTCGCCGGCAGCGTAAAAGAGGGAGTTCCGGGCGTAGCCGCGCTGGTCGAAAATATCGCGCAGGCTCTGGTGGATGCACCGAGCAGGTTTCGGTCACGGCGGCTGAGCTCGAGGGCGGCCAGGTGCTGGAACTGCGGGTGGCGCCGAGCGATTTGGGCAAAGTGATCGGCCGGCAAGGGCGCACGGCGCGCTCGCTACGGACCATTGTGGGCGCGGCGGCGGTGAAGCAAAATCGCCGGTTGACGCTCGAGATTGTCGAATAGCAGGGACGGTCCCGGGTGCCTGAGGAATGGGTGACCATCGCCCTGCTGGGCAAGCCGCGGGGGAACAAAGGCGAGTTGCAGGCCATTTCGCTGAGCGATAGTCCGGGCCGTTGAGAGTCATTGACGCGCGTGTTTCGTGTTCCGCGGATGAGGCATCTTGGGGAGCACTTTGATTGGAGAGGGCCTGGTGGCACGGCGACCAGCTGGTTCTGAAGTTTTCGGGGCGTCGATTCCATCTCCGACGCCGAAGGGCTATCGGGTACCGAAGTGCGCGTGCCTTTCGAGGAGACGCGCGTCCGCTGGAACCGGGCGAGTTATTTTCAGTCCGATCTGATCGGCTGTGATTTGGTGGACGGGGTTTCGGGCGAGCCGTTGGGGCGCGTGACGGGCTGGGAAGAGTTGGCGGGTCCGGCCGCGGCGGCGGGGCTGATGGAGATTGACGGGGATTGGCTGGTGCCGTTTCACTCCGGCGCTTTGTAAGGAGCGTGGATGTCGCAGGCGCGGCGGATTGTGGTGGATTTGCCGGAGGGTTTGAAAGAGTTGAACCGGCCGTGATCTTTCATGTCGTGACGATCTTCCCGGAGTTTTTCCGGGGGCCGCTGGATCATGGCGTGGTGGCGCGGGCGGCGGGGAAAGGCGAGACCTGAGTTCCGGATTCACAATCTGCGGGATTGGACCGGAGACCGGCATAAGACCGTGGATGACCGTCCGTTCGGCGGGGGCGAAGGCATGCTGTTGAAGCCGGAGCCGTTGTTTGCGGCGGTGGAGTCGATTGTGCCGGAGCGGAGTGCGCCCGGGCGTGATTCCGGGAGCGCGCAGACAGTCGACGCGGGTGGTTCTGATGTCGGCGCAGGGAGAGCGGTTCGATCAGCAGGCGGCGCGACGCTTGCGCGGTTACCGGGAGCTCGTGCTGATCTGCGGCCGGTACGAAGGCGTGGATGAGCGCGTGGCGGAGAATCTGGCCGATGAAGAGATCTCGATCGGCGATTATGTGTTAAGCGGCGGCGAACTGGCGGCGTGCGTTGTGATCGACGCGGTCGGCCGGTTGCAGCCCGGTGTGGTGGGGAATGAGGATTCGGCCAGCTTCGAATCGTTTGAAGCGACGGGCCATGGCGGCGGGGAAGTTCTGGACTGCCCGCAATATACCCGGCCGGCGGAGTTTCCGGGGATGGAAAGTGCCCCGAGGTTTTATTAAGCGGCAATCACGAAGCAGATTCGCCGCTGGAGACGCGAGGCCGCGCTGGAAAAGACGGCTCGCCTGCGGCCCGACCTGCTCGAGGCGGCGCAACGAAAAGGATAAGCGAGGAACCACAATGCAGAACGCATTGATGGCAAAGTTCATCAACAAAAACAAGCGGACCGACGTCCCCGAGTTCCGTCCCGGCGACACGATCCGGGTACACGTCAAGATCAAGGAAGGCGACAAAGAGCGCCTGCAGGTGTTTGAAGGCACGGTGATTGCGCGCAACAACATCGGCATGGGCGAAACGATCACGGTCCGCAAGGTCAGCTTCGGCCAGGGCGTGGAGCGTATTTTCCCGGTGCACGCGCGCGTGATCGACCATATCGACGTGGTGCGCACGGGCAAAGTCCGCCGCGCCAAGTTGTATTATTTGCGCGAGCTGAAGGGCAAAGCGGCCCGTCTGAAGGAACGCACTTAGATCGATCCGGGCTCTTCGCATGCGCGTGCCGGGAAGGCCCGCTCCGGGGTCGAAACACCGCTGTCTCGACACGCACGAACGAGATCTGCGCGCGCGCGGCTTTATCTATCTGGCGGGGATAGACGAAGTGGGGCGCGGGTCTTTGTTCGGTCCGGTAGTTGCGGCGGCGGTGGTTCTGGAGCCGATGCGGCCATCCGCGGACTCAACGATAGTAAGCAGCTCACGCCGGAGCGGCGCGAGGTATTGTCCGAGCGGATCCGGGAACGCGCACTCGCGTGGTCGATTGCGGCGGTCGATGCGGCGACCATCGACCGCATCAATATCTATCATGCTTCGCGACTGGCGATGAAGCAGGCCGTTGAGCAGTTGAACACGGTCACGGATTTTCTGCTGATCGACGCGTTTCCCGTGGAGATGCGGCTGGCGCAGTGGCCGCTAGTCAAAGCCGACGAGCGGTGCCACGCGGTAGCGGCCGCGTCGATTGTCGCGAAAGTCTGGCGCGATCAGCTCATGCGCGACTTCGATACGCAGTATCCCGAATATGGTTTGGCGAATCACAAAGGGTACAACTGCCCTGAACATACGCGCGCGCTTCGCCAGCACGGCCCGACGCCACTGCATCGCATGAGCTTTCTGCCGGTCCGTCTTTCAGCGCAGGCCTCCCGCGGATGAGCGGGCAGAGTACCTGGGTGCAGAAGGGCTTCGCACTTCTCTTCATCATCTTCTGTATGGAGCTTGGGGCGTTTTTGATTGTTTACCCCTGGACGGATCAATGGACGCAGAGCTTTATTCCCGCGAATCTGGCTGCGATACAACCGCTCTGGCTGAATCCCTACTTCCGAGGAGGCGTTAGCGGCGTCGGTTTGTTGAATCTCTGGATTGCGCTTCTTGAAATTTTTCGCTTACGCCGCTTCAGTCCTCCCGACGCGCAGTAATAAGTGGCGAGTAAGTCGACGCTAGTAGACCGGACGGTGTAAGACGCGCAAGATCGCACGGAAATTTACGGCATTTCTGCCGATAAAACAAGCCTTTTCAAGTAATGGCAATAAAGTCCCGGGAAAGGCGTCAATTACTCGCTAATTGCCAGCTTATTCACGAGTGATTTTCGGTATGACTTTCGTAAGGCATGCTGTGGCAGCGCCGATAGCGGATCCCATCGGGGAGCACTTTGCGTGTAATACGGGCGGATCTTAGCGGGGAAACAGTTCGGTAAGAGCCTACCTGAGGGATTTCTCTTAGTACGGAATCTTGTACCTCTGAGTAAGGAAGCTTGTTATCATCTCTGGGATCCGTGTCGTTGCCAGTGTCGTCCATGATGTACGGCTCGGTCGCGATTGGGAATGACGATTACGTTTTCCGTAGGCGTCTAGCTGTCAGCGCGTTTGATATTAGCGAAAGAGGTGCTCCGAATGCAAAGCAGGATGTCCATGATTGGTACCTTAGTCAAAACACGCCCCCAAGTTTCTCGCGTGCTCTTCAGCGCGGGTGTCGCAGCCCTCGCTTGTTTTCAATTTTCAGCCAACCTTTTCGCGGCTGGTCCGACCGAATCGATCCTTTACAATTTCACGGGTCAGAGTGATGGAGCGCGTCCGAACGGCTTCGTCATTTTCGACACGGCGGGTGCCCTTTACGGGACCACGCTTTGGGGTGGGACCAGCGGACTTGGCGCCGTTTTCAAATTGACACCTGGGGCCAATGGCTACACCGAGCGAGTTCTTTACTCGTTTACCGGCGGAGCCGACGGGGCTCGGCCAGCATCGGGGCTCGTGATGGACGCGTCCGGATCGCTTTACGGCACGGCGGAGCAGAGCAATGGCGGGCAGCTAGCCGGTGTGGTTTTCAAGCTGACTCCACCAGTAAGTCCAGCGACAAAGTGGACATATACGGTGATTTACGGATTCACGGGCGGCGTGGACGGCGGTTTGCCGAATTGCAGCCTGGTGTTCGACCAGACGGGAGCTCTGTTTGGAACGACCACGAAGGGCGGGGCTTTTGGACAGGGTACGATTTTCAAGCTGACTCCACCGGTGGCGGTAGGCAGCCCATGGACCGAGACGGTTCTGTATAGCTTCACAGGCGGCGCGGATGGAGCGATTCCGTTCTCTCCGGTGCTGCTTGACGGCAACGGGAATCTGTTCGGCACCACGGTGCGGGGCGGTGCTTCCAACTTTGGGACGGTGTTCGAACTCGCGACTACGAGCACCCCGGGCAATTACATCCTGACGACGCTGCACAGTTTCACCAACGGCTCGGATGGGGCATTCCCGTATGCAGGGCTCGTCTCCGATTCCTCTCCGGACGCGACACTTTATGGGACAACGTTCGGGGGCGGTACAGACGGATATGGGGTGGCATTTCGCCTGAAGGCGCCGGCACAGAGCGGTGGCGCCTGGACGGAGACGGTCATCCACACATTCACCACGGCGGATGGCTCGAACCTGGCTTCCGGACTGGCCTATCTCCCCTCAACAAGTTCGTTCTATGGAACCACGTTCTCGGTGACAGGAACGGGCGTAGTCTTTTCACTGACCAAGCCGACGTCGGTGGGCAGCGGGTTCACGTATAACGTGCTGCACACGTTTGCGGGCACGCCGGACGGCACCAATCCGCTGGCGCCGATCACGTTCGATTCGGCGGGGAATCTGTATAGCACAACGTTCCTCGGGGGGTCGTTCAATTCCGGAACGGTATTTGAGCTGAGTAAAGGGACCGTCCAGTAAATAGTTTTGTTTTTTTGGGCCGGGTGAACGGTTCCGCCGTTTACCCGGCCCTTTCTTTTTTCCACCAATTTTTCCGTTTTCTTCCTACTTGATCCAGATAAACATCAAACTAAACGCGGCCTGACGCGTATGAGTGTTTGTGATAGCACTCCATGTCGCTCAAGACATTCGTTATGCAATTCGGACGCTGGCGAAGTCGCCCCTGTTTCTGGCCGTAGCGATTCTTTCGCTCGGGTTTGGCATTGGGGCGAACACCGCGATATTCAGCCTGGTGGACCAGATCCTTCTACGTTTACTGCCGGTGAAGGACCCTACGCAACTGGTGCGATTGAAGGGCGTAGGCGACCACTACGGGAGCAATAACGGCGACAACCGAATCTCCTATCCGATGTATGCGGATTTTCGCGATCACAATGAGGTGTTTAGCGGGATGTTCGCCAGTTGGCAGATGCCGCTCAGCATCAGCGACGGGGGCAAGACGGAGCGTGGCTATGGGGAACTGGTCTCCGGTAATTACTTTCCAGTGCTGGGCCTCAAAGCGGCACTGGGACGGGTGCTTACGGCGGATGACGACTTACGAGAGGGGGCGCACCCGGTTGCGGTTTTGAGTTACCGGTACTGGCGGAGCCGGTTTGCCGGAGATCCGAGTGTGCTGGGCCGAAAGCTGATCATCAACGGATATCCGTACACAGTGGTCGGGGTCAGTCAGGCAGGCTTTGATGGGTTGGAGCCGGGGTCCGCGCCGCAGGTACGCGTTCCGATCCACATGAAGATGCAGGTAGATCAACTGGGGTTCTATAACCTGCAGGACCGGCGGGGACGGTGGGTGGACGCGTATGCGCGCCTGAAGCCGGGAGTGACGCCGGAACGCGCGGAGGCGAGTCTGCAGCCGTTCATGCACCAGATGCTGGAGCGGGAGGTGCGGGAGCCGGCATTTGCGCGCAGCTCGGCGGATGCACGGCAGAAATTTCTGAGGATGACCATCAAGTTGTTGCCGGCGGCGCGTGGGATTTCCTCGACGCAGCGGCAATTTTCGAAGCCTTTGCTGGTGCTGATGGGGATTGTGGCTTTGGTGCTGCTGATTGCGTGCGCGAACGTAGCGAACCTGTTGATCGCTCGGGCGACGTCCCGGCAGAAGGAGATTGCGCTACGGCTGGCGCTGGGGGCCAACCGGAGCCGCATCGTGTCGCAGCTGCTGGTAGAGAGTTTGCTGCTGGCGATAGCAGGCGGCGCGGTGGGAGTGCTATTGGCGATGGGGCTTGACCAGGCACTGCTGAGTTTTCTGCCGGTGACGGATCAACCGCTCACGATTTCGACGCAGCCCGATGCACGAGTTCTGGGGTTCAATTTCGTGATCGCCCTGGTTACGGGGATCGTGTTCGGACTCGTACCGGCGTTACAGGCTACGCGGCCCGATTTGGCGCCGACGCTGAAGGACCAAGCTGGGGCCGTGATCGGAAGCGGCTCGGTGGGGCTGCGGAAGGCGCTGGTGGTGGCTCAGGTCACGCTGTCGCTGCTGCTGCTGATCAGCGCCGGTTTGTTCATTCGCAGCCTGCGCATTTGAAGGATCTGGATCCAGGTTTCCACACGACGAATTTGCTGACATTCGCCGTGGATCCGCCGGTGAATGGGTATAAGCCCGAGCGCACGCGCCAGTTTTTCCGGACGCTTGCGGAACGGCTGCAAGGGATGCCGGGCAATGAGGCCGCGGCCTTGGCTATCATTCCCGTGCTTACCGGAGACGAATGGGACCAGAGCTACACGGTGGAAGGCGGGAAGCCGGGACAGAACATCGACCCGCATATGAACTTTATCTCCCCTGGTTATTTCAAGACGCTCGATGTCCCAATGCTGGCAGGGCGCGACTTCCGGACGGACGACACTTTGGCATCGGGGAAGGTAGCGATCGTGAACGAGAAGTTTGCGAAGAAGTATTTTGGGACTGCGTATGCGGTGGGCCGGCATATTGGCCAAGGCGGGGACCCCGGGACGAAGACGGACGTTACGGTAATCGGGGTGGTGCGCGACACCAAATATGAAAGCATGCGCGACGAGATTCCCGAAGAAGTCTTCCGCCCGTATCAGCAGATGGAGTTTACTTTGGGCATGGCCGCGTATGTGAAGACGACCACTCGGCCGGAGCAAGCGTTTCTCGCGATCCGACGCCTGGTGCATGAGCTGGATGCCAACCTTCCGGTTTATGAGATGCGGACGGTGGAGGAGCAGGTGGAGAACTCGCTGGTGACGGAACGGCTGGTGGCGGCGCTTTCGACGGCGTTTGGTATTTTAGCCACGCTGCTGGCGGCGGTGGGTCTTTACGGCGTGATGGCGTACACGGTGAGCCGCCGAACGCGAGAGATCGGGATCCGAATGGCAATTGGCGCGGCCGTAGGCGATGTGGTCTGGCTGGTGATGCGCGAAGTGTGCCTGCTAGTGGGAGTGGGCGTGGTGATCGCGCTGCCTTTGGCGTGGATGCTGAATCGCTTCGTGCGCGCGCAGCTTTACGGCATTTCGCCGAGTGATCCGCTAAGTATCGTGCTGGCGACGATCGGGATCGCGGGGGTGGCGCTGCTGGCGGGCTATCTGCCGGCGCGCCGCGCGACGCGAGTGGATCCGATGAACGCGCTCCGGTACGAGTAATTGAGGAAACAGAGAAGGGCGGGTGCGGGCGAGATTTGAACTGCGCGATCTCGCGCGATTCAATGAAATGGATTAGGATAGGCGGCGAGCCATCCGACGAATGCGCGAAGCCACCGTACTTCCCACCGCAGATCCGAACACTTCCCCGCCCGCCGTCCCGACGACCAGTTCCGCCCGCAACTTATCGCTGGATGCGTATCGCGGGTTCGTGATGATCCTGATGATGGCGGAGGTGCTGGAGCTGGGCCGAACGGCGCGGGCTTTTCCGGGAAATCCGATTTGGGGATTTTTGGGCTTCAACCAGACGCACGTGGATTGGTCAGGCTGCTCGCTACATGACATGATCCAGCCTTCTTTCTCGTTTCTGGTGGGGGTGGCGCTGCCCTACTCCATTGCGACGCGGCTCCGTAAGGGCGCGACTTTTCGGGGCATGCTGCCGCACGTGATCTGGCGGTCGTTTCTGCTGGCTGTGATTGGAATATTCCTCCGTTCGCTGCATAGTCAACAAACCTATTTCACCTTCGAAGATACGCTGACGCAGATTGGGCTCGGCTACACGTTTCTGTTTTTGTTAGCGTTTGTTTCGGCGCGATGGCAGTGGGGCGCGCTGGGACTGATCCTGTTCGGCTACTGGCTGGCGTGGGCGATGTACCCTGCCCCGGGCCCGGGATTCGATTACGCGGCGGTGGGAGTGCCGGCCAACTGGACGCACCATTTTACAGGCTTCGCCGCGCACTGGAACAAGAACAGCAATTTGGGAAATGCGTTTGACCAATGGTTTTTGAACCTGTTTCCGCGTGAGCACCGGTTTGTAGCGAACGAGGGTGGATACCTGACGCTCAGCTTTATCCCGACGCTGGGGACGATGCTGCTGGGGCTGATTGCGGGGCGGTGGCTGCGGGAGTCTTCTCCGCGCATCCCGCTGCGGCGGTTCCTGATAACGGGCGCGGCTTGTGCGCTGGGCGGTTTGCTCCTTCATTTTACGGGCATCTGCCCGATCGTGAAGCGCATTTGGACACCGGCATGGACGCTGTTCAGTGGAGGGATCTGTTTCTTCTTCCTGGCGGCGTTTAGCTGGATTTTGGACGTGAAGCAGAAACGGCGATGGGCGTTTCCGCTGGTGGTGGTGGGGATGAATTCGATCGCCGCTTACCTGATCGCACACCTGTCGGAGGATCTGATCCGCAGCTCGTTTCGAATTCACGTGGGCGAGAGGCCGTTCCAGATTCTGGGTCCTTCGCTCGAGCCGTTTCTGATCGGCGTGGCGATGCTGACGACTTACTGGCTGATGCTGTGGTGGATGTACCGGAACAAGATCTTCCTGAAGATCTAGCGCGGTTCTTGCTTCAGCGGAGGTTCGACGGCGGGTAGGGCGTGTGTTTGCTCATAGGCGTCGAGTTTTTCGAGGAAACCGGCCCAAAAGTGCTTGGTGTCGATGCCGGTGATCCAGGTGATCGTGCGATCGGACTGGCCTGGTTCGAAGCTCACGTCTGGTTTCAGTCGTGGCCGCGAGTATTCGGTTTGCGTGGTTTGTCCGAGCAGATAGGCGAGCACGACGTCGTCCCAGATCACCCAAGGTTTGGAGAAGTCGTTTTTGCGCTGCGGCTTCACGGAGCGGAAATACCAGTCCTGGTATTCCTCCCAGAGCCATTGGCCGACGGGGCCGCGTGAGCCGAGCATTCGCCGGGCTTCTTCGAAGGACAGGGAGAGTCCGGCGCGACAGACATCAGCGGAACCAACGGTGAGAGGCACCCCGGAATCCATGACAACGCGCATGGCTTCGACGTCGTTGAGGACGTTGTAGTCATCGCCGCCCGCGGGCCAACTGCGAAAGCCCATGTCGATCACCTGGATACGATTGACGAGGGTTGGGTCCTGGAGGATGGCGGAGGCCAGATCGGTGACGGCGCCGATGGCGAGAACGTTGAGGCGGCGAGAAGGGCCGAAGTCCTTCGAGGCGCGCAGAAGGAATTCAACGGCGGCGGATGGGCGAGGAGTATGAGGGTCCGCCAGTGGTTCGCTCGCGCCCTCGAGCACGGGAGGATGGGCAGACATGCCCAGGCGCTTCTCGACGATATCGCGGAGGATGAGATACGATGTGTGGCCGGCCGGCGCACGTAGAGACGGAGCATGGGCCGACATCAGGCCGCGAACATCGAAGGCGGGATTGGTCAGGAGGTAGGTGATCGCCCACTGGTCATCAATCTCGTTGCCGACGTCGGTCGAGAGGACGACTGGAATGCCCGTGGCGGCGTGGAGCGGGTGCGCGGGAACCGCGAGAAATGCGGTGCAGAGGGCAAACCATGTGCATCGGCGAAGGGCCTTTCGGTTAGGGGTGTTGGGGCGTGAGCCTCGTGGCACGGATGGCATGGTCTTCGGCTGATTGTGTCATGGACGGGTTGGATGGGCGGCGAGGAGTGCGGCGATGTCGGTGCACCGTTCGCGTTCCTCCGGATCGGTTGATTTGTCTCTGACGTAAAGGGCGACATCGAGCGGCGTTGCGTCGTAGGCTTCGTCGCGGATGTCCGCAGGGCAACCGCGTGCGAGAAGAAGCCGGACCACGGCGGTTTGCGCCCCGTACGCGGCGGCATGCAGACCGGTGCGGCCCTCGCTGTTTTTCCAATTGATGTCGATTCCTTTATCCATGAGGAACGCAGCGGCTTCCGGTTGACCGTAGGCGCAGGCGTAGAGGAATCCCGATTCCATCTGCTGCGTGGTGGCTGGCGGGCGCAGCGCTCCGCTTTCGTCGAAGAAGGTGGGGAGCAGGTCCGTATGGCCGAGGGCGGCAGCGGCTTCGAGATCAAGGGGACCGCCGAGGTTTGCCAGAAACTCCGCCGCCCGCGGCTGTCCGTTGGCGAGGCATACGCGAACAAGCGGCTGATGATGCCCCGCGGCAGAGGGCTTGTCAATGCGCGCGCCGCGGTCGAGCAACAATTGCATCAACTCAAGTTGTACCCCGGCCCGCTGCGGATGGACGCTTGTGGCCACCAAGCCGAGCGCGGTGGATCCGCCGCCGTAGGCGTGCGACTCGGCATCCACTTCCGCGCCTTGATCGAGCAGAAGCGTGGCGATGGCGAGGATGTTGGGAGGAGTCTTCTGGCGGAAGTCTTCCACACCGTTGGCGGAAACGTAGTGCAACAAAGTGGAGTGGTGCGCACGGGTGGAGCGTGCCCGGACCAGATCGGGCTCTTCGCTCAAATGGTTTTTCAGCAGAGTGAGATCTCCGTTGATGATGGCGTCGGCCGCGGCTTCGAATCGGGAAACGGGCGAGTGGGCGAGGGAGACGGCTTGGATGTGCCGCGAGAATTTGGGCCAGCTTGCGAAACCGTGCTCTCGCGCGAGAAAGAACTGGGCGGACGAGAGGGCGCATTCCAGAGCGTGCTTGCTTGACATGCGGAACTTGAGCCAGCGCTGTTCGGCGCGTTGCGCCTCGTGGTGGAGTTCGGCCGGCGATGGGGAAGTGCGGTCCGGGGGATGAAGAGCAGCGGATTGCCGCCAACGGCTATACCACTGGCGAATGGCTTCCGGTTCACCCGACTGGCAAGCATGTTGGAGATCCCGGGCGAGTTTCTTGTAGTGCTCGAGATGAGGGCGCGGCGGTAGAGGGATTGCCTCAGACATACGAATCTCCTTTCACAGCATGCCTGGGATCCGCAAGTGTCAGGCTGAAAGAAGGTCCGTAACTTCGGTTCTATTCGTGGGGTGGGCACTGCCCTTTCCGCGGACCGGATGCGCCACTAGCGCTCCCACTATTCTACATATTCAATAGAGGCGGCAGAGCGCGTTAGGGAGAGATCTTCAGCTGGTAATTTCACTGGCGATGGCCGCAACTCCGGCCAGCACTGTTTGCAGGTTCGCAGGCAGACCGTGCCGTGCGGCGAGGAACTCGGGAGCGCTGTACGTCAGCCAGGTGTGACCTTCGGGATCCTCATGAATCAGGATTTTTAGAGGGAGGTCAAGCGCGATCGTGGGAGCCGCGAGCATGAGCGGAGTTCCTCCTTTGGGATTGCCGAAGATGAGCAACTTGGTGTTGGGCATCTGCAGCCCGACCTTTTCCGCCTCGCCGCTGTGATCGATGGTGGCGAAGATGCGGATGCCTCGCGTGGCCAGCGCCTGTTCGA
This sequence comes from Bryobacterales bacterium, assembly GCA_963738525.1. GTDB lineage: Bacteria > Acidobacteriota > Terriglobia > Bryobacterales > Bryobacteraceae > Bog-113. The sequence goes on along the minus strand of CAVTXC010000012.1, from coordinate 149,955 downwards.
GACGGTGGACGGTGTCGTCCACGGAATGGGGACTCGGGACCTTGACGATCCCGCTTTCGGGGTGCTCGGGACTCATAGCGAATTCCTCCCTTTTGGACGGCGCAACCAGTATTACGCAAGCGTTTACGGTGTTGCGGCTAGGATGAAGGTGTAACGGCGATATTGACTGCGAATGGGAACGAATTCACCGATCGAGTGGACGGATGCGACTTGGAACCCGGTAACCGGCTGTACGAAGATCAGCCCGGGGTGTAAGCATTGCTACGCGGAGCGCATGGCGCATCGTCTGCAGGCCATGGGGCAACGGAATTACCGCAACGGGTTTGACCTTTCACTGCAACCGCAGATGCTTGAGCTGCCGCTGCGGTTACGGACACCGAAGCGGATCTTTGTCAATTCCATGAGCGACCTCTTCCATGACGACGTTCCGCTGAGTTACATCTAGCAGGTGTTCGAGGTAATGGCGCGAGCGCACTGGCATCAGTATCAGGTTTTGACGAAGCGCGCGGAACGCCTGGCGGAAGTGAGCGAGCAGTTGAACTGGGCTCCGCAAATCTGGATGGGCGTCAGCGTGGAGAATGCGAGCTACCTTCCAAGGATCGATTGTCTTCGTTCGACGGCGGCGCGGGTGAAGTTTCTTTCGCTGGAGCCCTTGCTGGGACCGCTTCCGGGGATGGACCTGCGGGGAATAGATTGGGCGATTGTAGGCGGAGAATCCGGCCCGGGCGCTCGCCCCGTCGACCCGGCGTGGATTACGGATATCCGCGATCAATGCGTTCGGGCGGATGTAGCGTTCTTCTTCAAACAGTGGGGCGGCGTGAATAAGAAGAAGAGCGGGCGGACGCTCGAAGGTCGAACGTGGGATCAGCTGCCTGGGCTGGTGGTGCTGTCCTGATGAAGCGGTTGGTAGTCCATTGCAAGAAAGATCCGTACGACGTTTATATCGGGCGGGCGGTTCCCCGAGGCGGATTGAAGGCTTCGATTTGGGGGAATCCGTTCGTGATCGGGAAAGACGGATCGCGCGAGGAGGTCATGGCAAAGTATCGCGCCTGGCTGCTCGGGAATCCGGAGCTTTTGGGCCGTTTGCCGGAGTTGCGGGGCAAAGTGCTGGGTTGCTGGTGCGCGCCCGAAGCATGCCACGGCGACATACTGGCCGAGTTGGCGCTCGGCATGCCGCCGGTTCCGGATAGTTAGCCGCGGGGCCGAAACTTCAAGCTATAGAACACGCCGATGACGAGCAGCAGCGCTCCCCAATAGATGCCCGCGTGCAGGTTGTTCAGCACGACCGGGTGCTCAGGGGGGTTCATAATGCTGTAGATCGCAGAACCCAGAATGAGAATGCCGTAGATGAGCAACAGCGCCCCAATGAAGAACCAGATCGAAATCATTCCCTTGTGTTCATGCATGAATGTTTACCAGAAGATCACGTTTAAGATCACAAAGGCGACGGCGATCACAACGCCCCAGAAGACCGGACGTTTGGTGAGCGGGAGATTCGCTTCGGACGGGATCGCCGTTTCCCCATAGACCACGCCACGCAAATCGAGATTGGGATCGGGCTTAGTGAGCAGGCTGACTACGACCGTTACGACTACGCAGATGATCCACGACCAGAGCCCGCGGTACATGTTCTCGGCCATGTCACGCGCGTTGGGAGATAAAGCCACGTAGCGCAATGCCGTGGGGTCGATCTTGACCCACGCGTAGAGGCCGATCGAGGAGAGGGTACCGGAAAGCAGGCCCCAGAAGCCGCCCTGGGAAGTGGCGCGCCGCCATAGCATGCCGAGTACGACCGTGCCGAAGAGAGGCGCAATGAAGAAGCTGAAGAGCGCCTGGACATAGTCCATGATGCTGGCGAAGTGCTGGACGAGATATGCAGCGCCAATGCTGATGAGCACGCCCAAGACGGTGGACCAGCGACCCACGCTGAGGTAGTGCTGGTCGGAGGCGGTCTTGCGAATCATGGGGCGATAAATGTCGTAGGTCCACACGGTCGCGAACGCGCTGACGTTGCCCGCCATGCCGGACATGAATCCGGCGATCAGGGCGGTGATTCCCAGGCCAAGCAGACCGGGCCCGCAGTAGCGCGCGAGCATGAGCGGCAAGACCTCGTTGTAGCTATGCCCACCCGTGGCGGCGGCTTGGGCTTCACCCACCAAGTGCTGGGGGAGCACAGCGAGAGCGAGCAAACCGGGCACGATCACGATGAACGGCACGGCCATTTTGAAGCCGGCGCCGATCAGCGGAGCGATGCGCGCGGTGCGTAAATCTTTGGCGGCGAGGACGCGCTGGACGACGAGGAAGTCCGTGGTCCAATAACCGAACGAAATAACGAAGCCGAGCCCGAGCACAATACCGGTCCAGTGAACGCCCATGGGGTTGTCACTGAAGCTGCCGAGCGTGCTCCAAAGGTGCGTGTAGTCCTGGCCGGGGAAGTTTTGGTGGATGCGCGCAACCATGCCGCTCCAGCCACCGGCTTCAATCAGTCCGATGATCGAGATCAGGATGGCGCCGAGCCAGATCAGCACGAACTGGAGGACTTCGTTGAAGATGGCGGAGAGCAGTCCGCCAAGGAAGACGTAGGCCGCGACAGTGAGCGAGGAGACGAAGATACTGAAATTGATATCCCACCCCAGCATGACCTTCATGACTACGGCCATGGAGTACATGTTGATGCCGCTCATCAGCACGGTCATTACACCGAATGAGATGGCCGAGAGCGCGCGCGACGGCTCGCCGAAGCGAAGTTTCAGGTATCCGGGGACGGAGTGAGTTTTGGAGATGTAGTAGAACGGCATCATCACCAGGCCGAGAAAGACCATGGCGGGAATGGCGCCGATCCAATACCAGTGTGTGGCGAGGATTCCGTATTGATAGGCCGAGCCGGCCCAGCCCATGAGTTCGAGAGAGCCAAGGTTAGCGGCGAGGAAGCTGAGTCCGGCAACCCAGGCCGTCATGTCTCGTCCGGCCAGGAAGAAATCTTCGCCGGTCGTGGTGAAGCGGCGGCAGGTAGAGACCGATGCCGATCACGAAGACGAAGTAGACCGCGATGATGACGAGGTCAACCGGGTTCAACGACACCAGGCGGGGGGTGGCTACCCAGAAACAGAAGTCGTTCATTTCAGCTCCGCCCTCCGCACTGATGGAAGGATGTTCGGAGTGTAGGCAGATCTGGAACAGTCAAGGCAACTCGGCCCAGCTTCATGCGATCTCTCCTTGGGGCGTATGGCCCGCCGCTGTGATAATCAGCGCTGTCATGACGACGACGATTGCGCCGATCACGTTGTACCACAGGAACGAAATATGCGTAAACCGGGCAACGGCGAGGATAGCGGTCTCGCCGACCAGCATTCCCCAGAAGGCGCCTGTACCGCCAACCTTCTTGAAAAAGAAGGCGAGAGTGAAGACGCCGAGCAGCGTGCCATAAAACAAAGAGCCGATCATGTTCACGGCTTCGATCAGCGAACCGAGCGTTCTGGCGTACTGCGCGAAGACCACCGCGTACAGTCCCCAGAACGCCGTAGCGACGCGCGAAACGAATAAGTAGTGGCGGTCCGACGCGTCGGGGCGGATGTGCCGCTTGTAGATATCGATCACCGTGACGGAAGCGAGCGAGTTTACCTCGCCGGAACTCGACGACATAGCGGCGGAGAAGATCACTGCGATGATCAGGCCGACCACGCCGGCCGGAAGATACCGTGTCACAAACGACAAAAAAACGTAGTTCGTGTCGTTGAAGCCCTTCTCGCCGGTGCGATTCTCGTAGAGGGAATGCCCTGTTCGCGGGCGGCCAGCAGTTCTTCTCGTCGGCGTGCTGTACGCGGCTTTGGCGCGGCCGAGGGCGGCCGAATCGCTGTGACGGCGCGCGTCCGCCACCAGTGTAGGCAGCGCTTTTGCGACTTTCGAAATGCCCGATCGAAATGGCCTGGGCCGCGGCGTGAACTCCGCTCCGGATTGAATCGCATCCAGCGCGGTTCGCTCAAACAGCATCGGCGGCTGCACGAACAGGTAGAACACGAACACCATGGCGCCGACGAACAGGATGAAGAACTGCATGGGGACTTTCGCCATCGCATTGAACAGCAGGCTGAGCTTGCTCTGGGCAATGCTCTTGCCGGTGAGATAGCGCTGGACCTGGCTCTGATCGCAGCCGAAATAGGCGAGCGAGAGGAACGCGCCGCCGATCAGTCCGCTCCACAGGGTGTAGCGGTTGTTCAGATCGAAGTGCGTGTCGACCGCCTTGAGCTTGCCCACGGCGCCCGCGAGATAAACGGCGTCGGTAAACGAGATGCCCGGAGGGCAGTTAGTGCGACGACCATGAAGAGCGCAAGGATCAGCCCGCAGAAGATGATGCTCATCTGCATGCACGTCCGTCCAGGTGACGGCGGGGATGCCGCCCGCGACGGTGTAGACGATGATCACGACGCCGATCAGCAGCGTGGTGAGCGCGATCGTTCCAACCGAAGATCACGGACAGCACGATGGCGGGCGCGTAGATGGAGAAGCCGATGCTGAGCCCGCGCTGGATCAGGAACACGATGCTGCCGAGCGCGCGCGTCTTGGCATCGAAGCGGCGCTCCAGATATTCGTAAGCGGTGTAGACGCCGGCGCGGTGGAAGATGGGGACGGCGGTGGCCGAAAGAATCACCATGGCGATGGGCAGCCCGAAATAGAACTGCACGAAGCGCATGCCGTCCACATAGGCCTGGCCCGTGGTGGAGATGAAGGTGACGGCGCTGGCCTGGGTCGCCATGATGGAGAGCCCCATGGCGTACCAGGGCATGGTCTTGCCGGCGAGCAGATACTGATCCACCGTCTTGCGTGCCGCGGCCTTTGTACAGGCCGAAGCCGATGATGCCGGAGATGGTCAAGACCAGAACGATCCAGTCCAGCGCACTCATGAAAAATACCGCGTGAACGCGTAAAGCGCGGTAATCACGAGCGCCAGACGAAGAGGAGCACGAAAATGTACACGCGCTTCCAGGTAGCCGAGAATGGGAGGCGGTTCGTCCTTCTCCGAAGCGCTGTCTCGCAGTGCGGGCGCGGGCATCAGGCGAGCAGTTCGCCCACGCAGGACGGTGACCGCCTGGCCGCCGAGAATCACGCGATCGTTCTCCACGCGCAACCGGAGAAAACCCACCGCGGGGTGAAGCTTGAAAGGCGCGAAGCTCCGTCTTACCAAGCTTCTCCGCCCAGTAGGGAGCCAGCGCGCAGTGCGCCGAACCGGTCACGGGATCTTCATCGATGCCCGAACCCGGAGCGAAGAAGCGCGAGACACAATCGTACTCGCGGCCGCGGCTGGTGACAATCACGCCGCGCACCGGCAACTGCCGCAGCCGGCCATGATCCGGCTGGATGGCGCGCACCGTCTCTTCGGATTCGAGCTCCACCAGGTAATCGAACTGATTGCGCCCGACATGTACCGCTGTCTTCACTCCCAAGGCTTCCAAGAGCTGCGCGGGCGGCTCGGCGCTTCTTGTTCCGGCTTGGCGGGGAAGTTGAGCTCGATCCACTCGCCATCGCTGGTCGCGGTCAGTACGCCGCTTCGTGTGTGAAAGCGCGCTTGCTCGCCGGGCGCGAGGCGTCCCGTTTCCCACAACACGTGGGCGCTAGCGAGCGTGGCGTGGCCGCACAGATCCACTTCCACGGTAGGCGTGAACCAGCGCAATCGAGTACCCATCGTCCTGCTTGTGTAGGATAGGCCGTCTCCGCGAGATTCATCTCCGCGGCGACGTGTTGCATCCAGTGTTCATCGCGGGGCGCATCGAGCACGCACACCGCCGCCGGGTTGCCGGAAAACGGCGCGTCCGTAAACGCGTCCACCTGCACGATGGGCACACGGGGGCCAAGTGACATAAGCCCGATTGTACTCTTCGCGCGTCGGCCGGAGCAGTGTTGGAAGAGCGGACGGAAGCCGCGGGAACTCGGGTTCTCCACCTTCTCGAGTTGCGGAATCGGGGGCGGAGCGCCCGTCACGCGATGATATTCAGCCAGCAGTTCGAACTCATCGAATCGATGGCGCGCGCATACTGGCGGATGTAGCTCGTGGCGTAAACGCCGCCAGGCAGCCGGCAGAAAGCGCCGCTCTCGATAGCCTCCAGGTTGCGCAGCGTGATCTTGGTTCGGTTCGAAATCTCCTGCAGCGTTAGGCCGGATTTGAGCCTCATAGTTAACGCGGAAAAGGGGCCGGTTTCGTCATCGGGGGACCGGTCCTTTTAATAGCTTTGCGTACAAAGTCAACCGGCTAATGCGGATATTGAGTGACGTTGGAAACATCGTATCACGCACTGTTTCCTGAAGCCGTTCGCTCATAATGTTGTGGAGGTACTCTTTCTCTCGGGGATTTTGCATTCCAGACCTGTCTGTCTCGCTTTGTGGGATCTCGCTCCGAAACCCGGTGATTGCCGCTTCCGGAACGTTCGGGTACGGCGTCGAGTTTGAGCACATCCTCGATTTGCAGGCGCTGGGCGGCATTGTGGTGAAGGGATTATCGCGGGAGCCCATCGAGGGCAATCGCCGCGCCGCGCTTGTACGAATCGGCCGAGGGGATGATCAATTCCGTCGGGCTGCAGAACATCGGCGTGCGGGCTTTCGTGCGCGACAAATCTGCCGCGCTTTGCCGCACGTGCGGGACCCCGATTTTCGCCAATGTGTTCGGCTATGCGGCGGAGGATTACTGCGAAGTGATCCGCGTTCTGGAAGACGCGCCGGGCCTGGCGGGATATGAATTGAACGTTTCTTGCCCCAACACAAAATGCGGAGGCATGTTCTTCTCAACGGATCCGGGGATGCTCGCGAGCGTTGTGGAGCCGGTGCGCCGCATTGCAAAGCGCGCCGTGTGATCGTGAAGCTTTCGCCGAACGTGGCCGCGATCGAACCGCTGGCGCGGCAGCGGAAGAGGCGGGAGCGGACGCGCTTATCGCTGGTGAACACGTTTCTGGCGCTGGCCATGGACGCGCGCACGCGGCGGCCGCGGATCGGCAACGGGATGGGCGGGCTTTCGGGTCCGGCTATCAAGCCGATCGCGCTGCGCATGGTGTGGCAAGCGGCGAAGGCGGTGAAGATTCCGGTGATCGGGATGGGCGGAATCGCCACGGGGAAGACGCGGCGGAGTTCCTGGTTGCGGGAGCGAGTCGCGGTGGAAGTGGGGACGGCTTCGTTCTGGGATCCGCGATCGGCCGCGCGCATCGCCCGGGAGCTGGGCCGGTTCCTCAAACGGGAACGAGTGGAGCAGGTGCGCTCGTTGATCGGCACGCTGGTGATGTAGGCCCAATTTAAGCCGGAGCGATAAGCCGCTATAATTACTCACGATGTACGAGTTCGACGTCCCGCGTGAAACGCCGCTTTTTCCAAGCCTCAGGCGCGCTGGTGCTGCTCACGGTTCTCGTTGGTGTTGCGGCGCCGTTTTTCACGCCGACCGCTATCGCGGACGCATTCAGATCCGCTTGTCGGCAGCGCTGGGCCGCGCCGTGACGGTGGGCAAAGTGCGGCTCGATCTGTTCACGGGACCGGGCTTCAGCGTGGAGACGTGACCATCGCGGGTCCCCTTGCAAGAGAAGCGGAGCCGTTTGCGTATGTGGGCGAGTTGCGCGCAGTTCCGCGGCTCTGGTCGCTGTGGACTGGCGCGTTGGAGTTCTCTTCGCTGACGCTCGAAGACGCGCATGTGAACCTCACCCGAACCGACGGAGGCTGGGAATTTCGAGTCGCTGCTGCGCCCGGGCTTGCTGGCGGCGTTCCCCACGATTCGGCTGCGTGGAGCGCGCATCAACTTCAAAACCGGCAAATGGAAGAATCACGTTCTACCTGCTCGACACCGATCTGGACATCTCTCCGCTGGCGCGTGACGGGAGCAGTTGGGCGGTGAGTTTCGCGGGAAGCCGGCGCGCACGGATCGCCCGGCGCATGGATTTGGCGAGATTGCAGCCAAAGGCCACTGGACAACAGCCGGGTGGAGTGCGGCCGGCTGGAATTCGACGCCAAGCTGGACCGCAGCGAGATCGGCGACTTAGTCGCTCTGCTGAACGGAGGCGATGCCGGCATCCGCGGGATCGTGTCCGGTCAGGTGCATCTTGCGGGGCCCGTTTCGGCTGTGGGTGTCGAAGGGGAGCTGCGGATTTCGAGTTGCACGGCTGGGAGCAGAGCCCGCCTCCGGGCGGCGTGTTTGTGTTCCGCGTTTCCGGTCAAGCCAACACCCAGTAGCAGCACCTGGAGCTGTTCGCGGAGCCCAAGGGCGCACAGGCGCTGGTCAAAGCTCATTTGCTGGTAGACGGATATCTCGAGAATGTGGCGTGTACATTCGCCGCTCACTCCGACGGCCTGCCGCTGGCTTCCCTGCCCGGACTTCTCCGACGGTTCGGCATCGGCGTCCCGGACGATTTAAAGGCCGCTGGCTCGGTGCAAGGAGATCTAACATACGGGCCGGCGGAAGGATGGCGCGGAAGCGCGTCGGTGCAGGATGCAACGCTCGAGATCAGAGGCGTGGCGCCACTTCGCTTTGCGGAGGCATCGGTGTCGCTCGGCAATGAAGCAGCGCATCTGAACCCGGTCGGAATGCAGTCGGGCGAAGAGCCGATGGGGACGGTGGCAGCGGACTACTTCCTGAAAGACGGTTCCTTCAGTGTGGACCTGGCCAGCAGCGGCGGCCCGTTGAAAAGTTTTCTTAGCGCGTTCCCGAACGTGTCGGTACCGCTGCTCTCGTCCGTGCGGAAAGCCGGCTGGAAAGGCAAGCTGCGATATGTGGATTCGAGGCGGACGCCAGGTACGTGGACCGGCGTGGGCGAGCTGACCGACGCGGTGGCTGATGTGCCGTGGCTGGCTTCCCCGGTTGAAATCTCTACGGCACAGGTTCGAATCGACAACGACGCGATCCAGATGAGCCGCATGGTGCTGGCTCTGGACGGCACGGAGCTACGCGGGGATTACCGCTATGCGCCGGGCATACCGCGTCCACATCAATTCCACTTCGCGCTCGATACGGCTGACACAGCGCAGCTGGAAACCCTGCTGCGCCCGGTTCTTCGCCGGCGGCCGAACCTGATCGATATGGCTCTGGGACGGCCCTCGCAACCGGATTGGCTGCGGGGAATGCACGCGGAAGGAGTGTTGCAGATCGGGACCCTGCTGGTAGCGGGAACTCCGGTGGAACGCGTGCGCACTCGCGTACTGTGGGACGGGGCGCAGATCGCACTTCCGGATTGGCAGTCCCGTTTGGCCGCGGGTTCACTGGGAGGGCGGGTGGATGTAGACGTGAGGGAGTCCTCGCCGCGCTACGCGGCGGCGCTGCGGTTGAACAACATGGAATGGCAAGGCGGAACGATGAGCGCCAATCTGCGTCTCCATACGTTTGGAAACGGCGCGGCGACGCTCGGCAATCTGGAAGTAGACGGCGCGTTCACCGGGAAGGATTTGGAGATCGAACCGATTGGCGTAATCGAGCAACTGAGCGGCGAGGGCGAGATGTCGTGGAAGGGCGAAGGACCCCAGTTCCGTTTCCCGCAGATCCGGCTGGCGAGCGGCGACAACACGTGGATCGGCAGTGGCCGCTCCCAGGCAGCGAACGAGGTGGTGCTGCAGCTTTCGACGAATGGAAAGCAGATGAACCTGGTCGGCTCGTTGACGAACCCCTCGCAGCCGTGGATTGAACGCTGAAGCGCGTTCAATCCCGCCAGTTCATGGCCAGGGTGACGAAACTGCGGACCAGAACGCCGGTGGGCCCTTTAGCCATGTAGGGTTTCTGCTCTTCAAACCAGCCGGTACCAGCGATGTCTAAGTGAACCCAGGGCGTTTCGCCGGTGAACTCTTTGAGGAACATAGCCGCCGTGATCGAGCCACCGTCCCGGCCGCCGATGTTAGCGATGTCGGCGAAGGAGCTCTTGATCTGCTCGCGGTATTCGGGGCCGGTCGGCATGCGCCACATCTTTTCGCCTTCGTAGGAGGTGGCATGCATCCAGCGATCGAAAAGCGCTTCATCGCTGGTGAAGACGCCGGTGTGGTGGTGTCCCAGCGCAACGACGATTGCTCCCGTCAAGGTGGCGGCATCCACGAGGTGGGTGCAACCAAGCTTCTGTTGGGCGTAGGTGAGAGCGTCGGCGAGGATGAGCCGTCCTTCGGCGTCTGTGTTGAGCACCTCGATGGTCTTGCCCGACATGGATTTCACAATGTCGCCGGGGCGCTGGGCCTTGGGACCAAGCATGTTCTCGACCGAGGGCACAATCCCGGTGACACGAATAGGAGGCTTGAGCAGGGCGATGGCGCGCATGGCTCCGATTACGGCCGCCGCACCGCACATGTCGTACTTCATCTGATCCATCTTCTCGGCGGGTTTAATGGAGATGCCGCCCGTGTCGAATGTGACACCCTTGCCGACCAGACCAAGATTTGTCTTGCCGGAAGGCTTGTGCTCCGGTTCGTAGCGGAGAACGATCAATGCAGGCGGTTCATCACTCCCCAGAGAGACGCCTAAGAGAGCGCCCATTCCAAGTTCGGACATAGCCGCGGCGTCCAGCTTTTCAAAGCCAAGCCCATGCTCCTTGGCCATCGCTTCGGCGCGCTCCGCCATGGTGGTGGGGGTGAGGACGTTGGGGGGTTCGAGACCGAGGCCGCGCGCGAAGTTTTGGCTTTCGCCGAGGATGCGGCCACGTTGGAGGGCGTGCTCCAACTCCTCTCCGCCCTCGTCGACGACGACGCTCAAGGATGCGAGGTGCTTGGTGCCGCTGCGATCGGACTTATGGTTATCGCATTCGAAATCGCCAATCAGAACACCTTCGACCAGAGCCGAGACGTGTTCGGGAGTGGAGATGTCTGCGGGAAGATAGAAGGCTGCTTTGGGGAGCGATCGAGCTTTGAGAAAGCGAGCGGCGGCTCCCGCGATGGTGCGGAGGTCGGGTGACGTGAACTTTTGATGCGTTCCCGCTCCCGCGACCAAAAGGCGATGAGCCTTGTAGCCGGGCACGTGGTGAAGCAGTGCGAATTCTTTGGGCTTGCCGGTCAGTTCGCCGCTTTCGCGGAGGCCGGCATAGCCCTCCGGCAGCGTAGAGCTCTCTTCGAATTCCAGGGTGATGAGGGCGTCCGCTTCAATCTCAGCGGGCGCTTTGCGTTCCAGTCGAATATCCATTTTGTCGGTGATTACTCTCTTGCCTTGCGGTCGCGAATGGCTTGGCGGGCTTCGTTTTCGGCGGTGCGGGTGCGCTCCGCTTCGCGTTTGTCATGCAGTTGCTTACCCTTGGCGACGGCAATCTCCGCTTTCACGTGACCGTCCTTCAGGTAAACTTTCGTCGGAATCAGGGACAGGCCCTTTTCTCGCGTGATTCCGAGCAGTTTATCGATCTCACGACGGTGGAGAAGGAGCTTGCGGCCGCGGACCGGAAGGTGATTTTCGCGGTTCCCGTGAGAATACTCGCTGATGTGAGCATTCAAAAGCCAGGCCTCCCCATTTTCGACGCGCGCGTAGCTATCGCGGAGCTGCATCTTTCCGGCGCGAATGGATTTGACTTCGGTGCCGCTTAAAACCAAGCCGGCTTCGAACCGATCCATCAGATGGTAGTTGTGACCGGCTTGCCGGTTATCGCTTAAAATTTTGGAATCGGACTTCTTCATAAGCCACCGCTGCCAGAACGCGACGGAAGCCGAAGTTTCGCCTCAACGTTAACCGCCCTATCCACGTCAGACCATTAGATGATAATACGTCGCCCACTCCTGCCGCGTCTGCGGGCGGTCGGAGCCGTCGTCACCACGGTTTCGTTGTTGGTTCCCGCTCTTCCTCTGGAAGCGCGCACGCGTAAAGGTGACCGCGAGATGCGGGAGGCGGCTGCAGCCGAGTCCAAGCAGGACTGGGACCGCGCGCTGATACTCAGCACGCAGGCGTTTCAGACGGATCCGGCCGACCCGGCGTATGAACTGCAACTGCGCCGCATTCGGTTCGGAGCAGCGAATTATCATCTTGCCCGCGCCCAAGAGCTGCGGTCCAAAGGCCAATTGGTTCCCGCGCTGGGAGAATTTCAGCGGTGTCTAGAAATCGACCCATCGTCCGACGTCGCTGATCAGGAGATTCGCCGGACCAAGCAGATGATCGATCGCGAGGAGCGGCGCAGAGCGGCGGATCCGAACGCCAAGGTCGATCCGGAGCAAGCGGCGATGACGCCGGCTCAAGTGGCCAAGCAGCAGGTACAGGATCGGGTGGAGAGCCTTCTGCCGATTGCCGAACTGCATCCACTCAATCCGCAGCCAATCGTATTGCGGATGAACAACCAAAAGCCGAAGGTTTTGTTTGACACCCTGGGAAAACTGGCGGGAATTAATATTCTGTTCGACCCCGATTACGAGCAAGGGTCCTCGACTAAGAATCAGACCATCGATTTGAATGGCTCCACCCTCGAGGAAGCGCTCGACTATCTTGCAGTCATCACGCATTCTTTTTGGAAGCCGCTATCTCCGAACACGATTTTTGTGACGCAGGAGAATCCTACGAAGCGCCGCGAATACGAAGACCAGGTAGTGAAGGTGTTTTACTTGTCGAACATTACCTCGCCGCAGGAGTTGCAAGAGGTGATCACGACCCTCCGCCAGGTGATCGAAGTGAATAAGCTGTTCCAGTACACGGCGCAGAATGCGGTGATCGTGAAGGCCGATCCGGCAAGGATGGCGTTGGCCGAAAAGATCATTGCGGATCTGGACAAGCCGAAGGCCGAGGTACTGGTGGACGTGATGGTGATGGAAGTGGATAGCACGCGCTCGCGCCAGCTTGCCGCGGCATTTGCTCCAAACGGGATTAACACGAGCATCGCGTTCAATCCGCGATCAAGCATCACCACCGCCTCGTCGTCCTCTTCATCGAGCAGCGGGTTCAACAACAACACGGGAACGTCCACGACAGGAACTACTACTACCGGCACCACCACTTCTTCTTCCACGGCGGCGTCTACGTTGCTTCCGCTCTCTAATTTCAAGCGGCTCAGCACCTCTGATTTTGCCTTGACAAACGTCCCCGGCGGATTGCTCGAGGCGATTGCGTCGGATGCGGATACGCGCGTTCTCCAAAGGCCGCAGATTCGAGCGGTAGACAACCAGAAGGCGGTGCTCAAGATCGGCGAGAAGATTCCGACTGCGAGCGGCAGCTATAGCTCGGGTGTGGGAACGGTGGCGGTCAGCGCGCTGGTAAACACGCAGTTTACGTACATCGACACCGGCGTCAACTTAGAAATGACGCCCCGCGTGCACGATAACGGCGAAGTGTCCTTGCACCTCGATATCGACATCTCGCAGGTGGATAGCTATAACGATCTGGGTGGAATTTCAGAGCCGGTTATCGGGCAACATAAAGCTACGGTGGACGTGCGCATGAAGGACGGGCAGATTAACATGCTGGGCGGCCTGGTGCAGATCACCGATTCGAAGACGGTTTCGGGAGTGCCGGGGCTGGCCAGCATTCCGATTCTAAGGCGTCTTTTCACCAGCGAGTCGCTGACCCGAGCGAAAAACGAGCTGTTGATCGTGCTGATTCCGCATGTGGTTCGCGGACCGGAAATCACGGCTGAGAACATCTCCGCGGTCTACGCCGGTAATCAGACCAACTACTCGGTGCGCCGCGCGCCTGCGGCTCCGGCCGCGGCTGTGACGGATACGTCTGCCACTCCGACAACGGCTCCGGCGATGAATACGACGACTGTTCCGGTGACGCCTCAACCCGCGCCGCAAAGCATGATCGGGCCAGCCCCGCGCCTTTCCTTCGCGCCTTCGCGACTGGATGTGGTGGCGGGCTCGTCGTTTACCGTCTCGATTCGCGCCGAGGGTGTGACGAACCTGCAATCGTTGGAGTCGCAGCTCAAGTTCGATCCGAAGGTGCTGAAGATCAACGCGATCAATGCCGGGGATCTGATGCAGCAAAACGGAGTGGCATTAGTTCCGCAGCGGAACATCATGAACGATCAGGGCGACGCCAGCGCCAGTCTGGCTCGGGATCCGGCGAAGGGTAGCGTGAATGGAACGGGGGCTCTGCTGACCGTGACGTTTCAAGCCGTGGGTAAGGGGACGACGCTTGTCTCCATGCCGAAGGCGACTCTGCACCAGGCGAGCGGCGTTTCGTTTAACGGCGGAAGCGGACCGCTCTCGGTGACCGTGAAGTAAGGATTTTCTTCGATGCGGAGGCTGAGCACAAAAGGAATGCGGGACCGGCGGGCGGGAATGACGCTGGTAGAACTGATCGTGGCCTTCACGATCCTAATGCTCTTGAGCAGCATGGCGGTGCCACTGGCGCGGTCGCGCGTCCGCAAGATCAAAGAACACGAACTGCGCGAGGCATTACGCGAGATGCGCGGCGCAATCGACAAGTACAAGGACGCGGCGGACGGAAATAAATTGGGCCCGCAGAAGCAAGAGGGCTTCGGCTATCCGGAGAGCCTTCAGGCGTTAGTTGACGGGGTGAAGGGTGCTGGACAAGGGGCCGACACGAAGATCAAGTTTCTGCGACGCATTCCGCGCGATCCGATGACCAACTCCTATGAGTGGGGCACCCGCAGCATGCAGGACGATCCGAAATCGGACGGCGGGGGCGGACAGAACGTGTTTGACGTACACACAAAAAGCGACGATAAGGCGGCCGATGGAACACCGTACAAGGAGTGGTAAGAGCCGCGGCTTCACGCTGATCGAGTTGATGATCGTGATGTCGATCATCGTGACTCTGATTGCTATCGCGGTCCCTTATTACCAAAAGTCTCTGGTTCGCTCGAAAGAGTCCGTGTTGAAGAGCGATCTCTTCACCATGCGGCAGATGATCGACGAGTACAGCTTCGATAAGCAGAAGGCTCCGCAAACCTTGCAGGATCTTGTTTCCGAAGGCTATCTGCGGGAAGTTCCCAAGGATCCGATGACCGGCACCAACTCAAGTTGGAAGGTGATCATGGAAGATCCTTCCCAAAGCGTGAGCCAGCAAGAGCCGGGGATCTGGGATATTCGTAGCGGGTCCGACAAGAACAGCATGGACGGAACCGCGTATGCGGACTGGTGATCGGCGCCTGAGATAGGTTTCCCTTCTTTGCGCCACCGGCGTGCGACAGGAGTATAATTCCCGTGCTTGCACCCAGGTGCAAAGGAGGGAATACGAAATACTTCAGCACTTTCATTCTGATGGTCGGCGCGATGGGCAATTCGTTGCTTGCCCAGAACGCAACGCCGCTTATGGCGATCGGGGATAGTTTGACGGAAGGCGTACAATCCGCAAACTCCTTCTACGCGAGTCAACCAAACACCTATGCGAACCGGGTCGCTACCCAGATGGGAGTTCCCTTCCAACAACCGCTGCTCACGACTTCTCCGATCGCCTTCATCTATACGGACGCGGGACGAACGAGGATCGATCCAACGGCTGTACCGGCAGATGTAGGCATCTCGGGCGCGACCACGAATGATGTACTGACGTTGGTGGCGAACCCGGTTCCGGTGACAGAAGCGGATCTGGTGCTGCCGCCTTACTTCGGATTAAGTCAGATTCAAATCGTGGAGCAGGTGAAACCGAAGCTGATTCTGGCTTGGGTAGGGAACGACGACCTGATTGGCGAGGTGTTGGACTTCTCGAGCTTGAACCAGCCGAATCCTACGCCGCTTCCGCAGTTTACGGCGCAGTATCAGGAGCTGGTCTCACGTTTGGCGGCGACCGGAGCCCAAGTGGTGATGAGTAATATCCCGGATCTGACCGAAATCGGTTTTCTCTTCGACAACGACGATCTGACGCGCTACACGGGAGTGAACTACAACTTCCCCGCCGGCTATCGCACCACGCTTCCTACGATGGTTTTGCTGAAGCTGGGAGTGTTTGGGCCGGACATCTTGAAGAACCCGGCATATATTCTGACACCGACTCAACTGGCGGGCATTCGGGCGCAAGTGCAGGTCTACAACCAGGTGATTAGCAAGACGGCCGCCGCCGCGGGGTTTCCCGTGGTTGACGCGTTTTCGATTTTCGATAACTTGATTCAGTACCCGATCGTGATCGAAGGTATCACTATCGGCACGCATTACAACCAAGGGGGCTTCAGTCTGGATGGCGTGCATCCTTCAGACACGGGACATACGGTTTTCGCGAATGCTTTTATCGATGCGGCTAATTCCGCGTATCAAGCGAACATTCCGCGCATTACGGACGCACAGATCGTCAGCATCTTCAATCAGGATCCGTTTATCGATTTCGGAGGCGGCCGGAGAGTTCCGGGGCGTCCGTTTACCGGGCTTTTGGATACGCTAGGGCCATTTCTCGGGTTATCCGGCGGACCGAAACACCCGGGTGATTCCGTTCTTCGTGCGGCCGCGCCGGCGGATGTGAATGCGTTTATGGCCGAATACTACTCGCTGACGGGCAAAGATCCGCATACAGCGTGGACGAAAGCGGATGTGATTCACGCCGTTGCTTCGATGTTCGGGTTGAAGAACTAACCGGATTCGCAGCAGAATGGATAGTCCCGTGCTTAGTCGGAGATATGGCGAAGATTACGGTGTACGGCGCGGACTGGTGTTCGATGACAACTCGGTCGCTAGAGTTTCTTAAAAGGTCCGGGGTTGAGTTCGACTACATCGACGTGGACGACGATCCAAAAGCGTCGGAATGGGTAAAGAGTCACAACAACGGCAAAGAGAAGAAACCGACGATCGATGTGGATGGCGACATCCTTTCCGCACCGAGCGACTCTCAACTGAAGCAGGCGCTTGAGAAGAAGCACCTGCTCAGCGTTTGAAGCTTAGTTCTGGAGTTTAAGGATCATGCCTGTGTCAGTGGCGGCCCAGAGATTGTCCGGCCCAGCCGAGGCAAGCATGACGTTTCGTGCCACGGCGCGATAATCGACGGGGACTTCCGTCCAGCCGTTGAAGTCGGTTGTGTGCATAATTTTGACTTTCCCCGGGATAGGACTTGGGTGAACGTGGCCAGGGAGTTCGTAACCGGCTACGATCGCCTCACCTCCCGGGAGAGCCAGGATATCGGTAATGGCGCGGTCTCGATTGCGGTATAGACGATCGGCTGTTCCGGCAAATCCGAGTTTCAAAACCTCACTTGGCCATGGCGCTGCCCGTGGCAGATCAAACAACATAAAGCCCGAGCCGTTCGGGGCAAGGGTCACGCGATCCGGCTCCCCGTACATCGATTGGGTGTTCACCCGCCAATTCTTTCCACCATCGTCTGTGAAGAGAAAGATTACATCGCGCTGCCGGGAGCGGCCGGGATTCTCGGGATTTAGCCACACGGGTTCCCGCTCCCAACTAGCGCCGGCATAGCTTTGGCCTACGACAACGCCTTGACCAGCGCGGTTGAAGGTTAGCGCGCTGTACTGCGTGGTGTCCTTCGGGGTTGTGGGCGTTGCTCCGGCGGCTACCGGTTTCCAAGTCGCTCCGCCGTCTTGCGTTTCGAGAAATCGTTTCTCCGTCCCAACTGCAAACCCGTGTTTGGGAGTCAGGAAGAAGATGTCGTTCAGCGACTTTATGGATGAGATGCGCTTCCATGTCCGGCCGGATTCCATCGTGATCCAGAGACCGTCGTCGGCAGCCAGCCACCCCGTCGAGTCGTCGACGAAAAAGAGCGCGTTGGCGATCGCTTTCACTTCGATGGGCGTCCAAGATGTTCCGCCATCCGCTGTGACCAGTACGGTGGGCGTGATCTTTTTGCGATCTCCAAAGACGGTGCTGCGCTCGTTCCGGACCACATAGCCCGCGGCGACTCCCCGCTGCGCGGAAGGAAACTGAAAGGCCGTCAGAGCTAAGGTGCTTTCGCTCTGATCGTAGGAGTACTGCAGACTCCATTTCTTCGTAGCGGGGCGCTGCGCTCCGCCCCTATTGATCTCTAAAACAGCGAGGACGACGAGAGCTGCCGAACGCCGGTAAGGTAGTCGCACTAGGATCGAGGCCGGATCGGTCCGGACGAAAGTACAAGGTCAACGTGATTGGCTTCCGCTACGGCGTTTGGCGCCATTCTCGCCAAGACGAGCGCGCAGCCTACTTGCTCTCCGATTGTGGTGAGAGTTTCCATTTCGCTTCCGGTATGTTGGTGAGCTTGCCGATGTTGGACGTTGATGACGCCGACTACCCGGTTGCGGGCGATCACGGGGGACGAGAGGAAAGATTCGTAGGTGTCTTCCGGCAGTTCTCCGAAGTATTTGAAGCGGGGGTCTTTGAACGCCTCGCGCGGAATGGCTAACATACGGCGCTCACGGGCCACCCAGCCGGTGAGGCCCTCGTTCAAGCGGAGCCGGACTTTCCCGATGGTGGAAGGGTGAGGGTTATTCGAAGCACACAATACAAGCTCATTATTGTCGATCAGATAAACCAAACAGGAATCGCAATCCATGAACTCGGCAATCAGGGAAACGATGCCCTGGAGCACATCCTGTAAGCTGAGATCCCGCACCATAAAGCGGCTGACTTTCTGAAATAGCCGCAGCTGTTCTTCTGTTTTCTGGAGACGAAGCTCCAGGTCTTTGCCTTTTGACATTCATACCTGCCCGATGTACGCGTCGTCTCGGGCCGCGCCAGTCCACAATTATATGCGCTTAATGTTTCACCGGGGTGATAGGGCCTGTAACCGGAAAACAGCGTAAAATCAAGGTTTGAGCACCGCTAATCTCGATCCCGTGCCGCTGGACGCAGCGTCGGGATCCGCCCGCGTCCAACGTTGGAGCGCGCCGGGTTGTCCCTTTGCGATCGATTACTCGCCGGAATTGCTGAATAAGCTCCGTTTGCGTGCCGTGGAGGGCTTGCACGCACTGCCGCATGGGGGGCTGGAAATCGGGGGCATTCTGTTTGGGCGCGTGTTCCCGAACGCCCGGTCTCCGTTGCGGGTGGAGATCGCGGCGGAGCGTCCTATCGAATGCAGCCACGCGCATGGACCCTCCTTTGTGCTTTCCGAAGAGGAGCAGGCGGAGATCTCGAACGTACTTGAGCGATCGCGGCTGGATTCCGAGATTGCGATGTTGTCGGTGGTGGGATTCTGGATCTCGCATACCCGCAGCCCTCTCGCGCTAACACCCGACGATGTGGAGCTGTATAAGAAGCTGTTTCCGAATCCCTGGCAAGTGGCATTGATTTTGAAGCCGCAGAACGGAGGTCCAACCCGGGCCGGATTCTTTTTCTGGGCGGGCGGGAACGTACAGGCGCACGATCCGCAGTCGGACTTCTATGCGGACGCGCACCTTTCCGCGGCGCAACTGCAGGCGGAGAGCGCCGCGTCATCCGAGAAGTATCAACCGATCGCGCGCGAGCGTCGAGACCGATTGGCAGCATCGCTCCCGGAGATTGCTGGAGATCCGGTTCGGCTGCCCCGAACACTCCGACTTCCGTGGGTAGCTGCATTGATGCTGGCCTCCGCACTGGCCGGTGGTCTCTTGATCTATTCCGTCCGCGATTTTTGGCAGCCCTCGATGACGGTGAAGGGGCACGATCCGGATATGAACCTGGAGATCTTCAATGCGGGCCCGACGCTGCTGATTCATTGGAACTCCAAATCGGTCGAAGTGCAGAATGCTTCACGGGGCGAGCTGATGATTCGGGACGGAAATACCGAACAGATGTATCCTCTCGATTTGCCGTATCTGCAGCTTGGCTACCTGCGGTATAAAGCTGTCGGGAGCAACTTTACCGCGACGCTGCGGGTGTACGGTCAGGATGGACACGTGGAACAGACAAATGCACGCTTTGCCGCACAATAGCGAAGCAGCGCTGGAAGAGGAGACAGATCTGGCGTGGACTCCGACGTCGTGGCGAAGCAAGACCGCGCTGCAGCAGGCACCCTACGGTTCAGAAGAAGAACTCGGGCGAGCGGCGGCGCAACTCGCGAAGCTTCCTCCGCTGGTGACGTCGTGGGAGATCGAGAATCTCAAGGGCCAACTCGGGGAAGCGGCAGAAGGAAAACGATTCCTGCTGCAGGGCGGAGACTGCGCCGAGAGCTTCGATAGCTGCACCGCCGAGAGCATTGCGAACAAGCTGAAGGTGTTGTTGCAGATGAGTCTGGTGCTGACGCACGGGCACCAGAAACCGGTGATTCGCGTAGGGCGCTTCGCAGGCCAGTATGCAAAGCCGCGTTCGGACGATTTTGAATCCCGGGACGGCGTGAGCTTACCGAGCTACCGCGGCGACCTGATCAATCGCTCGGCATTCACGAAGGAAGATCGTGAACCTGATCCGTCGCTGCTGCTAAGAGCCTATGAACGTTCCGCGCTCACGTTGAACTTCATCCGCGCGCTGGTGAAAGGCGGATTTGCCGATCTCCATCATCCCGAGAACTGGGATTTGGGATTTGCGCATCATTCGCCGCTCGAAGAAGAGTATCGGGCGATTGTGCGGGAAGTATCCGGATCGCTCCAGTTCATGGAAAACATTCTGGGCGTCCGGGCGGCGGAACTGGGCTGGGTGGATTTCTTCACCAGCCATGAAGGTCTTCACCTTCCCTATGAAGAGGCGCAAACGCGGCGCGTTCCGCGTCGGGAGGGCTGGTACAACCTTTCCACGCACTTTCCCTGGATCGGCATGCGTACAGCTCATCCGCGGCAGGCCCACGTCGAATACTTTCGGGGCATCGCGAATCCTCTGGGGGTGAAGGTGGGGGTGTCGATGAAACCCTCAACGGTAGTGGAACTGCTCGACATCCTGCATCCCCACAACGAAAAAGGACGGATCACTCTGATCCACCGCTTCGGCGCGGCACGGATCGCCGAGTGTTTACCTCCTGTGATCGAGGCGGTGCGCGCCACCGGCAAAACGGTGGTTTGGTGCTGCGATCCCATGCATGGCAACACTCGTTCCACGGCGGATGGGATTAAGACCCGGCACTTCGACGACATCCAGTCGGAACTCGAACAGGCGTTCGCTCTCCATCGCGCACACGGCAGCCTGCTGGGCGGCGTTCATATCGAACTGACGGGCGAAGACGTGACGGAGTGCCTCGGGGGCGCGCGAAACCTGATGGATGCGGATCTGAAGCGAGCCTATCTTTCAGAAGTGGACCCGCGGCTCAACCACGAGCAGGCGCTCGAGATCGCCATGCTCATTGCGCGCATGATGGATCGTCCGTAGCGGATCGCCTCATTGGTTTAGAACCGGCATCGCGCTGTAAAGTCACGGCCCTAAACTGCCGAATACGTGGCCATGTGTTTTCTCCGTGGCTTCGGAGCCGCAACCCTTCCAATGGTGGCTGTTCTGCTGACTTTTTGTCTTCCGGGATGTAACCGGCAGCAAGCCACTGTGCGCGGCCGCAAGGTGAACGGGGAGTTAGCTGGGGTTGGTACAAGCCCAAGAAGGGGGACCCGGAAGGCGTACCCCTATTCGCTCATTCCGGGAGGCGTCGAGAGTGGGGCGGAGTTTCTGGCCCATCGCGCCGCGGATCCTTTGCTTTCCAATCACTACGAGGGGATTGGGACGTCGATCGTGCTGAAACGGTTGGCGCGCGACCAATGGATGCATGCCTCGTATCGGGTGGGCAACGAGATCTTCTGGACCAAGAAGCCTTTGCTGATACGCGCCGGAGAGAGCGTGTTAAGCGATGGCGCGGCGCTGGTACGCGCAAGATGCGGAAACCGGTTGTCTCTCATTCCCCGGCAACCTGTCCGGCAGTTTGAGCCGCCGGTATTGACCACGGAAAAATACGAGATCGTAATTGTAGAAATCCTGCCGCCGGAACTGACGGTGATTGTGCCGATGCCACCGAACCTTCCCGTGTTCCCTGCTCCGGCGAAGCCCGCTGTCCCTCCGGCAAGAATCGCTGTTGTGCCGCCGAACGCACCTCCGGACCAACTGAACATTCCGATCCCCGGCGCACCGCCACCGCTTCTGCTGCCGCCCAACAGAGGCGCTCAGACCGTAAACACGCCCGAGGTGAGTACCTGGTTGCTGATGCTGTTAGGGCTGTTCCTGGTGTGGGTTGCGATCATTCGCGGGAACCGGCTAGACAAGCCGGTGAAGTAGCGTTGGGATATCGATGGGCTCAGTTGATTCCTGACCGCGTGGATGGGATGGCGAGATTACGAGCGCCTCGGAGTGGTTTTCGAACCAGACCAGGAAAGCGGATTGCGCTGCGCCCGGAAGGCGCTGCTGGTTAAGCCAGGTGTAGTAGGCCGCCATCTCGGCATCTACGAGTGAGCCTTCGGGATCGAGTTCCGGGCTTTTCTGCTTCGCTTCTAACGTCTCTTTCAACGATTGCCCGCGACGCCGCGGCGTGAACCGCGCCAGCAGCGTCAACGGTTGAGCGCGCCGCAGGATTTCACGCGCGGACCATTGAACAAATGTCGTGCTGAAGATCTGCGTTCCGGAGCCTTCGGTTAGAAGACTGACCTGGAATTGATTCAGCACGGCCGCGTCGCCGACGCCAACAAGCCCGAGATCCTGAGCATTGGTTTCGGCCAGTTTCGTGCGCAGCGCTTCAGGGCCGGCTCCCGAACGCATGCCTGCCTCAATCACATTTAGCAGCGATGTTCTCAAGGGCTCGAGCGCGCTATACGAAACACTGGTCATGGCTGGGCTCGAGGCCGGAGCAGCGGCGCCATCCACATACCAGTGGCCGAACGGAACAGGGTGAGCCGCTGCGCGCTCTTCCACGAAAGTTCGAATGGCTTCCAGGCCGTGATCGGGTTTCACCTTCGTGAAGTAGGTGCCTTCCGGACGGAGTTTTCGGAACAGCGGAGATGGCGCCCGATTCACTCCCTGCCCGAGCACCACGATGCTTAACCGTGGAAGCGGAAGCGGTGACGGTGGTGTTGCCGCCGTCAGCTTTTGGACATACTCCGTGGCCGCGGACCGGAACTGATCGATCTGATGCGTTGCCCATAAGTGCGTGGTGAGGTGCTCGGAAAATTCGGCCGGAAGGTTGATCCAGTCGAGCGCCGGAAGTTCAGGCGACAGTTGTAATTGAGCAAACGGAGCCATCCATTGCCGCAGGTCCGCCGGTTTCAGGGCGCGGAGCAGCGCGAGCTGACTATCCAGTTCCGGCGTTCCAGCCGGAAACTTCCAGTCGTAGCCGATCAGCTCCGCGCAGCAGCAGCGGCAGAAACGCGAGCGGCAGCTGGCGCAGTAGCTCGACACTGCTCGGCCGCAACGCGCCTGGCTTGCGGACGATACCGGCGAAATCCTGCGCCTTCAATTCGGCGGGAGTCAGCTAAACCACCTCGGTCAGCGGCTTGCCCTGCGACAGACCGCGCGGAGAAACCCGAGCAGCGAGCCCAGAGTGGGAACCAGATCGGTGGGTTCGATGGGCCGATCGACCACGACGTTTTCCCGAATGCCGGGACCCAGCACCATCATCCATGTAGTGCGCGACAGCGCGTCGCCCGTGCGGTGGTGTTGGAAGCCGTTGCCGCCGGATCGATGTCGGAATCGCGTCCGAAATCGGGCAGGATGAACAGGTTGGTTTTGCTGGCGTATTCCGGCTCGCTCTGGATGGTGTCTCCAGATTTCGCGCGCAGAGCCGGTCGGAGCGTCGGATCGCGTCCAGGTAGAGCGAGAATGCGCCGGAGTGCGCGATGTCGATATCGTGCAGCGTGATCCACAGCAGGCTGGGCGCGAGCTGGCGCATCAGCTGCCGCGCGATGTAGACGGAGAGTTCGTCGGGGCTTGCCAGACTGCGCGCGTGGGCGGCGAAATCGTCGACCGAAAGCTTCAGCACTTCGGCCATCTGGTGCAGTTCGATCTGTTGCCGGCAAGCTGCGGCGTATAGAGCGGGCGTTTCGTAGTTGTCGCGCAGCAGATGCTCGTACTGGCCGCGGCCGATCGCGTTCGAGAGCGCCGCGGCCAGCAGCCGCTTCGGAAGAATCACGCCGGCGCCGAAGCCGCGCCCGTAAGAGCGGTTGCCGCTCTCGCCGATGCGGTTGAAGCCGTTGCTCGGCGCCACCACCCAGGCGTCGGTCGCGGGCCGCTTCAGATCTTTGCGGAAGTATTCGAAGACGGTCGGGATTGTCGGGCGGCACGGCGGCGAAGTTGTTGAAGGTCTCATAGACGCCGGTGGCGATGCTGGCGGTCGCGACGTAATGGCCCAGGATGCCGCTGTTGACCACCTGGGTGAAGAACGTCGCTCGCGGGCATCAGTTCGTTCAGCAGGATGCGGAATGTTCTCCTGGCCGTCCGGCATGAACGTTTCTTCGTCGCGCGCGCCGCCGCCGAACGTGACGACTACGACCTTCTTGCCGCGCGACGTCGCGTGATCGCCGCGCAAAGGCGCAAAGCCGAACAGAGCGACTAGCCGCCGTTGCGCCCGTGGCCATGCGCAGAAATTCCCGCCGGTTGCCAGAGATCGCTGCGCGACCTGTCGTAACGATGCCCCGGTACGGAGATACGATCACCTCTTGACCGCGCGATCCAGTTCCTGCAAGGCGCCTTCAGCGCAGTCGCGTTGCGCCGGCTTGCGGTCCAACAGCTTCTGCATGACTTCTCGAGCGCGATCGTATTTCCCTGGCCGCGTATAAGTCCGCCCAAGATTCAAGTAAAGTATATCCTCATCCGGCGGCGTCCCGGATGCCGTATTCAAACGCCGCGATGGCATCGTTCACTTTGCCCTGCTGCAGATACAGCACGCCCAGATTGTTGATGGCCGTCGGCGTAATCGTGACGCAGCGAAATCGCCTGTTCAAAATAGCCGCCGCGCTTCGTCGGCCTGATCCTGCTTCGCCAGCGCCAACCCCAGCCCGTTCGCCGCTTCCGGCGACTTGGGGTTGATGCGCAGAGCCTGCGCGCGTACCAAGCCTCCGCTTGCTTCTGATCGTCCAGCTTGTCCGCCGTCTGCGCGGCATTGAGCAGCGTATAGAACAGATCGGGCTTGAGGCCAGCGCTTTCTCGGTAATTCGCAAGCGCCTCGTCGCTTGTCGCTTCGCGCGTCGCAGCACATCGCCCATGCCGGACCACGCCTCCGCATAGATCCGGATTCGCCCGAGCGGCTGCCCGGAAAGCTTTGCTCCGCCTCGTGGATCCGTCGCTGCCTGCAAGTGAATCTGCCCCGACAAGCACCAGCACGCGGGCATTGTCGGGCGTCTGCCGCAAGCACCTTCTGCAGATAAGGCAGCGCCTGCTCCGGATATCCGGACCAAAGAAACGCCGCGCCGAACTTGAAGAAATCCCGGCGCGGCGGCTTGACATAAGTTGCCGGCAAACGGGAGGGCAGCTGGCGGTTCGCCATTCGCGCAAGATCGGCTTGGCACTGCGCTCCGACGGAATGCTCGGCGTAGATCTTCACGGCATGCCCGGCGCCGTTCAACAGAAACGCCAGAGGCGTTGTGAGGGTGCGTCCGCCAGTCGAACAGATATCGGCGGAAGATCTCGTACTGCCTGCCGCCGATCGGCCGGCTCTTTCGCGAAATCGATGACGCTTCGTCGAAACCCGGCTATGGGCTGAAACGGCTGGCCGTCGCAGCAGAACCAACAGCCGCGTTCCGTGATGTTTCTCCGGCAAGGGGCACCGGCTCCAAGAACCAGGTGTCCTCGCAAGTCTCAGCTCGTTGTCGAGCGGCACGTCGCCGGCCGGCAGCTCGCGGGCGCGCGAAACGGTTTGGTCTCGGGCGTCGGACTGCCCTTCGGTGACCACATAAGTGTTGCCCGCCGCCAAGTTCGTAAACTCCTGGACGCTCTCCGGACGGCCATTTGATCGTCGACGCGCTTCGCGACCGCCTCGTCCCCAGCCCGAAGAGCATGCGTTTGCTGTGCTGCGAAAGAAATCCCGATCCCGCTTCCAGCCATTTCGTCTGGCCATCCACTTCAACGCGCGCGCCGATCGCATCCCGGTTCGATCTGCGTTCCGTCGAAGTTCGAACGCGATCGCATGGTTCGTTCCCCGCGCAGTTGTTCTGCAGAACGCGTACCTGCGGCCCCAGCCGGCTCTTCAGAATCGACATCCGGCCGCCCGTCGCCATCGAAGTCGGTGACCGCAAAAGCGCGGCTGTCGTCGGCGAAATCGAGGCCGCTCACGCCGGAGAAGTCGAAGTAGCGATCGCCGCGGCGCACATGCAGCACGTTCGGCTCGCGTCCGTTCCAGCTATAGTCTTCGCGGATGAACTGATTGATGGCGTTCCAGCCGTTCTCGTACTCCGCGGACGGCGTCGCCGTCACCGGCGCACGCGCCACCACCTGGCGCCAGAAGAAGCCGCCCAGATCGGTCGTCGGATCGATTGGTCAGCATGCCGCACGTTACGAAGATTTCGGCATGCCCGTCGTTGTCGAAATCGTGGCCGCCGGACGCCCAGGCCCATCGCCCAAACGCCACGTGCTGCGTGCCGGTGACTCCTCGAACGTCCCGTCGCCGCGATTCCGGTAGAGCGAGTTGCCCTTGGTGTGGCCGCGGTAGGCGTCGCTTTTCGATCCTCCGCCTGCGCCGGGAGTGAAGTTCTTCGTCTATGGATCACGCGCTGCCCGGCCGCAGTCCACATGTTCGCGACATAGAGGTCCGGGCTTGTCCGTCGCCATCGTAATCGAACCAGGAGGCGCTCATGCCCGGGCCGATATCCTCGACGCCCGCCGCGGCGGCGACATCGCGAAAGTGCCCATCGTGATTCACGTACAGATTCTTGCGGCCGAAATCGTT
Source organism: Bryobacterales bacterium (assembly GCA_963738525.1). Taxonomy (GTDB): domain Bacteria; phylum Acidobacteriota; class Terriglobia; order Bryobacterales; family Bryobacteraceae; genus Bog-113. The sequence goes on along the minus strand of CAVTXC010000012.1, from coordinate 123,428 downwards.
AGCCACGTACAGATCCGGCCAGCCATCGTCGTTGAAATCGCACCAGGCAGGCGGCGAAGCTGAAACGGTTGTTGTTCTCGTTCATCCCCGTCTCCGCGGTGCAGTCGTCCAAGTAGCCGCTACCATCCGCATTCAGCCGATTGCGGAACAGAAAATTCGGCGGACCATTTCTGGCGTCGTGGTAGGGCGAAGCGTAGGTGTACTGCGCCTCGCTTTGAAAATAGACGTAGCAGCAAAGATACAGATCGAGTTTGCCGTCCCGATCGAAATCGGCCGCGGACATACCGGTGAACCCGCCGGCCGGAGCGTTGGCGAATCGGAATGCATCGTCCGCAGCCGGAACCGCTTGCCCTCGTTCAGAAGCAGAACGGGACCGCCGCTCCGCAACACCACCAGATCCTGCCGCCCGGTATTGCGCAGGTCGAGGAAGAGCGCGGTGGACGTGTCGTCCAGAATGTCCGGCGCCCCAGGATTCCGTAATGTCCTCGCAGGAAGCGTCGGCATTCAGCGATATAGGCGATTCGGCAGACCGCCGGGCTGGCAGACATAGATCTCATCGTTCCCGTCACCGTCGATATCGCCCACGGCGATGCCATTGCTGCCATAGATGTCGATCCCCGTAGCCGGATCGAGACGGGCGCGCCAATAGGGAATCCCATACGCCAGTTGACGGCTGAAGCTCGGAGACTGGGCGAACACGCCACCGGTTACATCGCGAAAGAATGGGCGGTCTGCCCGGCAGGTAAACTCCTCGACGGGAGAGAAGGATGTGAGTTTGCCCTCGCGCCATTGCTGCTTCCACTGGCCCACGCGGTAGATGAGCTTCCCGTCGTGCGCGCCGGCCGCTTCGTAGCGCACGAGGCCGTCAGCAAGAGCGTAGAAGTCTATTCGGCGAATGGAGCCGAGGGTGTCCAACCAGAGAACCCAACCTGCTTGCACATCCGTATCGCCTGGTTCGAATTCACTTTGTCGCAGATCGGCGGAGAGATCACGGAACCGCGCGGGATTCGGAGAGGAGCCCGCGAATGTCTCAGCCAAGGGCAGCGCTCGAACGCGCACTGCGTTGTGCAGAGCCGCGACCGTTTGCACGGCCAGGCGCTCTTCCGGGAAATCTCGATCGCCTGGAACGATCAGAGGCTCTAGTGAAAGATACGGCGGGTCTCTTCGCACCTCGGCTGCGAACGTGGGAAGCGCCGACAGACCACCCAGAGCCGGCAAAGCCGCGGCGGCCGCCAGAAAGCGCCGTCGCGTCCAGGCATCTGATTCATGCCATCTCAACAGAATGGATTATCTCTCGCCGACCGAAGAGCCTGTCGGGCGCAAAAAATGGATGAGAGTCCCGGAAACGGCGCGTACTCCATTTGTATGACCAGAGTTGTCGGCCTTCTCACGCTTTTTACCGTCGCGTTGTCGACTGTTCCGGGGCACGCCAGCACCAAGGGAAGTGGCGGTCTTCACCACATCAAAACGCTCTCCGGACCTCGCTCCCGAAGTGGACTGCAGGGCGCCAATCGCGGTCGGCTCACGCTTTACCAGCACAGCCGCACCAAAAGCCAAGTCCCGCCCGCACACCGCGATTCCAACTATGCGCAACATGGGTGGTATTAAACCCGTTAGTATTAAACACGGCCTGCGTTAAACGCGGCTAACCCGATCAAATCCTTCGCCGAGCTCCGGCACTTCGAGTTTTCCCGCCATGATGCGAATGGCTTCAGGCGGGACCATTCGTTCCCGAAGCGAGTTTCGGCGAAGGCATTCCTCAAGAGGAACGGGAAAGAAAAGCGCATCTACATGGCACCCATACCAGTCCGCGATCTGCAGGTAGGGCTGCCGTTCCTTACGGGTCAAGTGGGTGGCATCGATAAACGTGTTGGCCATACCGATCGCAAGGCGCTGCCGCACCAGGTAGCGCACGACCGTGAAAACGTGCTTGTGAATTGTCTGGTTTGTAGGATCCCCCGAGAGAATGTCTCGGATGTCGTCGGTTGAGATTCCGCGGATGCCTTGGCGGTTAAGCCAGGTCGATTTACCCGATCCGGGCAAACCGACCATGACCACGATCCGCTGACACTCAGGCAACGGCGTAACGTTCGGTATCTAGGATCCGGCGCGCAATGCGGCGGCGCGTCGCAATGGCGTCGATCGGTTCGTACTTGTTGAAGCGGCGCAGAACAGCCATATTGGTCTTGAGGGAATCGCCATCCGAGCAGGCCGCGATCACGTCGCGCGCCGTTACATCGATGTGCGCCATCGACTCGCGCAGCAGAACCGCGCACATGTCGTAGGCAATCGATTCCGGCTTCGCCTTCAGCTTCTGCGTGCGCAGAAGGGTGGACTCCATGGCGAATACATCCATGATCACGTCCGCCAAGGCCGATAGGATTTCCTGCTGCTTCTCAAGCTCCATCATGTACTTCTGAAACGCCAGCCCCATCAGGAGCAAACAGACCTTTTTCGCGCTCGAGACCAACCGCTTTTCTTCGGCCCAAGGCTCGTCCGCATCTTCGAAAGACGATAAGGAAGGCCCGCTAAGGATCTCGCCCATCAACCCTTGCGCGGCCTTAACCAAGCCGAGTTGACCGCGCGCGGCACGCTTCAGCAGCATCCCCGTGGTTAGGAGGCGATTGATTTCATTCGTGCCTTCGAAGATACGGTTAATGCGCGAATCGCGATAGGCACGCTCCACGAGGTACTCGCCGCTGTAGCCATTGCCGCCATGGATCTGAACGCCTTCATCGACGACATAGTCCAGCATCTCGGAGGCGTAGACCTTGACCATCGAACACTCCGCTGCGAACTCTTCGATGGCCTTCATCTCGCGACGCGCGGCGTCCGGCTGTTCCCACGAGAAATCGTCGAGCAGCGCTTCGATGGCGCCCACCACACGGTAGTTCATCGACTCGGTGGCGTAGATCTTGACCGCCATCTCGGCGAGCTTGTGCTGGATGACGCCGAACTCGGAGATGGTCGTGCCAAAAGCTTTGCGATCCTTGGCGTACTTGGCCGAAATGGCGAGCACTGTCTTCGCTCCGCCCACGGCAAAAGGCCCCAGCTTTAGACGGCCCAGGTTCAGGATGTTGAAAGCAATGATGTGCCCGCGTCCCTTCTCGCCGAGCAGATTTTCGACCGGCACCTGCACGTTGTCGAGAAAGATGGCGCAGGTCGAACTGCCCTTGATGCCCATCTTCTTTTCTTCGTGCCCATGGGAAACACCGGCTAACGTCGCGTCTACGAGGAAGGCCGAGAAGTGCTCACTTCCGTCCGGATCGACGATCTTGGCGAACACCGTGTACACGTCGGCCTTTGCTCCGTTCGTGATCCACATCTTCTGCCCGTTCAGGACATAGTGCTTCCCGTCTTCGCTCAGCTTGGCCGTCGTTTTCGTGGCCAGCGCATCCGACCCGGCTTGCGGTTCCGTGAGGCAATACGCGCCGACAAACTCTCCGGTCGAGAGCTTGGTCAGGTACTTTTCTTTCTGCTCTTCGGTGCCGAACAGGAGGACCGGCAGCGTTCCGATGCCGGCGTGAGCGCCGTGCCACGCGGCATAAGAACCATCTCCCGCGATCGCCTCTGCCACCACGAGAACACTCGCCAAGTCCAACTCCATTCCGCCAAACTTTTCAGGCGTGGCGATGGCGAGCAGCCCGAGTTCCCCGGACTTCTTCAGAACCTGCACGGCAAGGTCGTGATTGCCTGCCTGGATCTCTTCCACATGCGGCTCTACATCCCGCTTGAAGAACTCCTGGGCCGTGCGCGCAATCGAACGATGTTCCGCGGTTAAATCCTCGGGAGTGTAGACCTCTTCCGGCGTGCGGTCCTCGATCAGAAATGATCCGCCGACCGTCTTGGGATAGCTTGCGACTGCTGTTGCCATGTTAGATAACCTCGGTTCAATTCAGACGTTCTAGAATTCCCGCGGCGCCTTGTCCGCCGCCCACACACATTGTCACCATTCCGTACTTGGCGTTCCGTCGATCCATCTCGCGCAGGATGGTGGCCGTGAGCTTTGCGCCGGTGCAGCCGAGCGGATGCCCTAATGCGATCGCACCGCCGTTCGGGTTCACCTTTTCCGGGTCGAGGCCGCCCTCTTTGATCACCGAAAGGGATTGGACAGCGAAGGCTTCATTCAATTCGATCACGTCGATCTGGTCCAACTTGAGCCCGGCCAACGCAAGAGCCTTGGGTATGGCCACAACCGGTCCGATGCCCATCACCTCCGGCGGGACACCTCCGGTAGCGAAACTGACGAAACGCGCCTTCGGCTTCAGCCCCAGTTCCTTGGCGCGAGTTGCCGACATTACGATCGCCACCGCCGCGCCGTCGCTGGTTTGCGAGGAGTTCCCCGCGGTCACGGTTCCATGCGCGTGAAACACCGGCTTCAACTTGGCCAGCGCTTCGACGGATGTATCCGCGCGCGGACCTTCGTCCTTCGCGACGGTCGATTCGGCGGTTTGCGGTTTGGTCCCTTTCATGGTCGTCGTCTCGACGTGCACCGGGACAATCTCTTCTTCGAAGCAACCGTCCTTTTGCGCCTTCAGCGCTTTCTGATGGCTGGCATAGGCGAACTGGTCGGATTCTTCACGCGTCACGCCGTAGCGAGTCTGCAGTCTTTCCGCGGTCAGCCCCATGTTCATGTAGATCTCGGGACGATGATCCACAAACCACGGGTTGGGTGAAATCTTGTTTCCGCCCATCGGGATCATACTCATGCTCTCGGTGCCGCCCGCCAGCATGATGTGAGCGCCACCGACGCGAATACGGTCGGCCGCCATCGCAATCGACTGCAGGCCGGAGGAGCAATACCGGTTGATCGTTACGCCGGTCACGGTGTCCGGCAGTCCTGCGCGCAAAGCGACATTCCGCGCGATGTTGTTGCCTGCTTCCGCTTCCGGCATCGCGCAGCCCAGAATCAAATCTTCAATCTCATCCCGCGGAATCTGCGGATACTTCTCCAACAGAGCGGAGATAACGGCAGCGGCAAGGTCGTCCGGCCGAACGCGCCGAAGACTGCCTTTAGGGGCTTTTCCGACCGGGGTACGAAGGCAATCGATGATAACAGCGTCTTCCATGAAAAGAACTCCAGTGATTTGATTCGCGCCTTCCCGAATTAGTTGCGCAGCGGCTTACCCGTCTTGAGCATCTGCGCGATGCGCTGCTGCGTCTTGGGCTGTCCGCACAGGCTGAGAAACGCTTCGCGCTCGAGATCCAGCAGATACTGCTCGGACACCAATGTTTCCCCGGACGCGCGGCCGCCGCTCAAAATGTAAGCTAGCTTTTCGCCGATTACCGCGTCGTAATCCGAGATGTAGTCGCCCTGACGCATCATCCACACGCCCGTTTTCAGAAGCGCGAATGTATCTTCGCCGCCTACCTTAATGTCGTTCCGCGGAGAACCCTGGACGTATGTAGGCGCGAGCGATAGAGCAAATGCTTTCGCGTCCCCGATCAGCCGCTCCGGATTCATGGAGATGCGATCGCCTTCGCGGAGCAGACCCATATCGCGAGCTTCCGCCGCGCTGGTCGCCACCTTCGCCATGCCGATCATCTCGAACGCTTTGCGCGGCTCGATCCCGCGCGCGAGCAACTCTTTACATCCGCCGCCTGCCGGGATTACACCGACGCCCACTTCCACCAACCCGATGTAAGTCTCAGCCGATGCCTGCACGCGGGAGCCGTGCAGCACGATCTCGCATCCGCCACCGAACGCGAACCCGAACGGCGCGACGACCACCGGTTTCGGCGCGTATTTGATGTTCATGCTGCACTTCTGGAAGCGCTGGATGGCGACGTTCAGTTCATCCCACTCGGCTTCCTGCGCGGCGAGGAGCACCAGCATCAGGTTTGCGCCCACCGAGAAGTTCTCGCCCTGGTTGCCAATCACCATCGCTTCGAAGTTCTTCTCGGTCTCGGTGATGCCAGCGTTAATCATGGCGATCACATCGTCGCCGATGGCATTCATTTTGGAGTGAAACTCACAAAGGAGCACGCCGTCCCCGATATCGATCAGGGATGCGCCTGAGTTCTTCTTCACCACGCCGCGAGCGCGCTTCAGTTCGGGCAACACCACAACCCCCGGACGTTCCTCAAGCGTCTGGTAATCGCCGCGGATCAGGTCGAAGTAACTGGTGCGCGGCTGCCGGTCCTGGTCGGAGCCCTTATAGAAGCCGGCGGCTCCGGAAGAGAGCATCCGTTCCACCGTGGGCGGCAGCGCAAAACCCTCTTTCTCCATGCGTCGGGCGGTAGGTTCAAACCCCAGCGCGTCCCAAAGCTCGAACGGACCAAGCGTGTTCGCGTAGCCCCATTTCATGGCCCGATCGATCTCCACCACGCGGTCGGAAATCTCCGGGATCATCGCGGCCGAGTACAGCATCGTGTCGCGAAACATCTTCCACAGGAATTGCCCAGCCCGATCTGGCGCGGCAACCAGGATGCGGAGACGCTCCTGCAAATTCTCCTGCAGTTTGGCGCCTTCTACAGACGCGAACTTCGGCCGCGAGGGCGGACGATAGTCGACCGTCTTCCAATCGATGGGCCAGAACTCCTTCTTGCCGTTGTTGTCCACCTTCTTGTAGCAGCCCTGCCCCGTCTTGTCGCCCAACCAGCGGCGCTCGATCATCGTCTGCAGAAACGGCTGCATCAGGAACCGGTCGCGCCACGGATCGTTCGGTACACCTTCGTAGAGATTCCGCGCCACGTGCGCCCAGATATCCAACCCGACAATGTCGAGCAGGCGATAGCTGCCGGACTTCGGAAGGCCGATCAGCTTCCCGGTCAGCGCATCCACTTCCTCGATCGTGTAATCGTCTTCCACAGTAAGCTTCTGAACCGTGCCTCCGACAAAACTCCCAATGCGATTGCCGATGAAGTTTGGGGTGTCTTTGCAATCTACCGGGCCCTTGCCCAAGCGCCGATCGCAGAAATCCCGTAAGAACGCGAGCGTCTCGGGAGCGGTCTCCGCGCCCGGAATAATTTCTACCAAATGCAGGTAGCGAGGCGGATTGAAGAAGTGGGTTCCGCAAAAGCTGCTGCGCATCTCGGGCCCGAAAGCCTCGGAGATGGAATGCAGCGGAATGCCGCTGGTGTTGGTGCTTGCGATAGTGCCCGGCTTGCGCACGGCCTCCACCTTCGCCCACAGCGCGCGCTTGATCGCAAGATCTTCGGTGACGGCTTCGATGATCCAGTCACACTCTTTTAACTTGGCGAGGTCGTCTTCGAAGTTGCCCACCGTCACCATGGAGGCGAGCGAATCCTTGAAGAACGCCGCGGGCTTGGACTTCACAGCCGTCGCCACGCCATTCTCGGCAGCAGCGTTGCGGCTTGGTTTGCCGGGTAGAACAATATCGAGCAGATATGCGGGAATTCCGGCGTTGGCGAAGTGCGCAGCAATGCGCGACCCCATCGTGCCTGCACCCAGGACGGCGACGCGGCGAATCGTATTCATGCGTGGGAAGTGAAGAGAGCTCCGACCAACAAGTTTATCGTAGGCCGGAAAAAGCGCCCGCCTTTATTCGTAACGCAGCGCTTCGATCGGATCCAGCCGGGAGGCGCGAATCGCCGGCAACAGGCCGGCCACCAGCCCCACGATCTCCAGCATGATGGTCGAAGTCAGCACCGCAAAGCGCGAGATCGTCAGATGGATGTCCCCGGTCCCGCTCGTCATCTTTGAATAGCGGGCCCAGCAGCGGAAGCGTTCCCACTCCGATCGAAATGGCCGCATCCTAGAATCACGCCGAGGATGCCTCCCGCCGTGACGATGGCCATCGCCTCCATCAGGAATTGGAATCAGGATGGCGCGCCGCGTCGCGCCCAGGCTCTTGATCACGCCGATCTCGCGCGTTCGTTGCGTGACCGAAACCAGCATGATATTCGCCAGGCCGATCCCGCCGATCGCCAGCGTCAGAGTGCCGATCAAGCCCAGCAGCACGCGCAACGCGAGCGACATCCCATCGATCTGCTTCATGAACTCGTTGAAGACGATCATCTCGACCGCGCGATCGTCATGTGGCGAGAAGTTGTGGATGCGCGCCAGCGTCGCCCGCACCTGCTTCACCGCCTGCTGCGCGGAACATCGGGTTCGCCGGCGACCAGACGATATCTTCCGGATACTTCACGTCGTGGAGCAGCGACATCGTGCCGTAGGGGATGAACACGCATTCGTTATCCGGCGTGTTGTAGTTCGAGATCTGAATCTTCGTCTTCAGAACGCCGGTCACGATGAACTGCATCCCGTTGATCGAGATCTTTTCGTTCTCCGGCGGAATCTCGCCGAAGAGCTTCTTCGCGGCTTTTGCGCCGAGCACCGCCAGCGCGCTGCTTTCTGCAGATCGTCTTCGGCGGATAACCATCGCCCGGTCGCCATGGTCATGTTGCGAACCTTCTGGTAATCTACCGGCGCGACGCCGCGCACGCGTCATGTTCTGGCTGCGATACTCGCGCGTCACCGTGGCTGCTCGCATCATCACCTCCGGAGAAATCGCCCCCACCATCGGCACGCGTGTCGCGGATCGCATCCACATCGTCGCGTTCCAGGCGAATGACGCGCCCGGACCGTTCCCCGCCCGCCTGCGCAGAGGTCTGGCCGCCGAACATCAGCACCAGATCCTGCCCCACGGCCTTGAACGAGTGGTCAAGGCCATGTCGAATCCTTCGCCGTAGGAGTACAGGACGACGAAGCAGACCACGCCCCAAGCCAGGCTCACCATCGTCAGCAACGAACGCTGCCGGTTGAACAGAAGCGCTCCCAGCTTCAGACAGCACCGAACGCAGTCTCATCGCTCGTACCGCAGTGCTTCCACCGGCGTCAGCGATGCGGCGCGCCAGGCCGGAAAGAGCGCCGAAGGACCGCAATGACCGTAAGCGCGCCGAAAGTAGCCATCGTCGTCGCCATGCTCACCGGAAGGCCGGGGAACATATCGGGCATCTTCACCAGTTTTGAGCAGTCCGGAGAGTCCGAACGCGATTGCCCATCCTACAACGCCGCTAACCAGCGCCAGGACACAGCCTTCCACCAGAAAGTCCACCAGAATGCGGTGCCGCGTGGCGCCCAGCGCCTTCCGCAGCCCGATCTCGCGAGTCCGTTCCGAGACGGTCACCAGCATGATGTTCATCACGCCAATCCCGCCCAAGCTCAATGTCACCAAGCCGATGGTGGCGAGAAACACGGTCATGGATTCGAAGATGGCATCCACCTGCTTCGCGTTCTCGACGGTGTCCCACACGCCCAAGGCGCCCTTGTCGCTTGGGTCGAACTTGTGATTGCGCGCCAGCACCCGCACCACCTGCTTGCGGGCGTCCTCGAATTGTTCGAGCGAGCGCGGCTTGTAGATGATGTCGTCCAGAAGGCCCGTGAAGTAAGTCGGATCCTTGGGCGGAATGTCCCGCGCCGCCGTCTGGATACGGGATAAAGATCTTGCTCTCGTCCAGGCTCCCGTAGCTGGAGTTCTGGTTCTTGTCCGCCATCATGCCGATGATTTCGAACGGCAGGGAGTTGATGGCGATCTTCTGGCCCAGCACCGTCCGTGCGCGTGCCGAACAACTGCTTCTTCACCTTCTGCCCGATGACCGCCACGCGCCGTCCCTGCTCGGTCGTCTTCGTCGGAGAACCAGCGCCCCGCCGACAGCGGCACCGAGCGCAGTTGATTGAAACGCGGGCTCCACGCCATCCGTATCGAACGCGCCGCTGTTGAACGGGCTGGTTCCGCGGTTGGTGCTTTCAATCTCACCGACCACATCCTCGCACCAGCCAACATTCGCTGCCGGATCGCGGCCACATCGTCGTAATTCAGCCGGATCCGTTGCCCGGCCCGTTGACCGCCGGCTTGCTTTTCCGTGCGGCCGCCGAAGAGGATCACGATATTCTCGCCGAGCCCCTTCATGTTGTTCCGCTGGCCTTCTTTGAATCCGTCGCCCATCGCCACGATGATCACGATCGAAGCGATGCCCCAGGCGATTCCCGCCATCGTGAGGAAGCTGCGTAGTTTGTTCCGCAGCAGGCTGCCGAAGACCTGCCCGAACAGCTCCTTCAGGTAGGTCATTGCTGGTTACTGCAGCACGACTTGCTGGCCTTCAGTGAGTCCGCGCAGCACTTCGGTTCGCGCGCCGTTGCTGATGCCGGTGGCGATCTTCACTCGCCGCCTGCCCTTTTCATTGGTGGGATCCGGAATCTCGACCTCGGTCGGACTTGTCCTTGGCATAACAGAACGGCGCCCTCGGGGATGGTCAGCACCTTCTTGTGCTCTTCGAGGATGATCTCCGCGTTAGCCGTCATCAGCGCGCGCAGCTTTCGTGACTCATTCGAGATCGAGACGCGCACTTCGAATGTTGTGACGTTGTCCTTCTCCGCGCCCATGGGCGAAATCTTGGTCACCCGCCCGTCGAACTTCTGGTCCTTGAAACGATTCCACCGTAATGCGCGCTGGCTGCCCGAGATAGACCTTGCCGATATCGCTCTCATCCACTTTGCCTTTGACGTACACCTCGTCCAGATCGCCCAAAGTCATGATGAGCGTCGCCGCTCGAGCCGAGCACGAGGATGGAACTGACCGCGCTGCCCACTTCGCTGTCGCGCGAAAGCACTACGCCGTCGATAGGCGAAAGAATGGTCGCGTTGCGCAGATCTTCTTCGGCCCGCGACACCACAGCAGCCTGCTGGTCGTACTGCGCCTGCGCTTTCGCGATGGCCGCTCGCGCGCTGCCTAGGTTCACCTTGGCGGAATTCAGCTTTGTTCAGCGCCATCTGGTAATTCTTCTCGGCTTCATCCCGGGCGTTCTGCGCGATCAGCCGCTCGCTAAACAGCTTCTGCGCGCGGTCGAAGTCCTTCTTCAGGAAGGGAACATCGGTGCCTTCCGCGTCCACTTTGTAACGTTCGTAATCGGCCTTGGCGCTTCCACCTGGGCCTGCATCACCGCCAAGGGCCGCGCGCGCTTCGTTCAAGCTGGGGAAGCAGATCACTCTTATCGAGTTCGCAAATGAAGCTGTCCCTTGTGGACGTAATCCCCGAAATTCACCGGCAGTCTTTGGATGATGCCGCTGGCTTTCGATTTGATTTCGACCTGCCGGACCGGCTGAATTTTTCCCGTAGCTACAACCGAGCGCGCGAGATCCGACGCGCTCCACTTTGCCGATCTTCTCCGGATCGATCTTCTCCGGCGTGTGTCCTACGGCCTTCAGTGAGAAGAATGCGTCCCAGCCGAAGAACCGGCAGCAGGAGGAACCACCAAAACCGTCTTCTCTTAGAGCGCGTCGCCATAGAATCTATAGGCTTCTACGTTATACGCACGAGAAAGGGTTCGGAAAAATCGTTCAGCGATTTCGCCGCCGCGACTTAGTAACCTGAGACAGATGGCAACGATGCTCGATGGCGCGCGGATACGGGATGAAATCAAAGAGGAGTGCCGCCCGCGTATCGCTCGCATTGTCGAGACGATCGGACGCCCGCCCGGTCTTTCGGTCGTCCTGGCGGGCTCAAACCCGGCGTCCCAGGTCTACGTAGCCAGCAAAACCCGGACGGCCGCCGAACTCGGCATCTTTAGCGAGACCTTAACGCCCGGCGAATCCGTCACCACGGCGGACATGCTCGAGATCGTCAAGACACTTAACACCCGGCGCGAAGTCGACGGCATCCTGGTGCAGCTTCCCTTGCCTCCGCAGGTCGATGCCGGCGCAGTTCCTCACGGCCGTCTCTGCCGCGAAAGACGTCGACGGCTTTCATCCCTGTAATGTGGGCGCGCTCTCGACCGGACGCCCCGGCCCGCGGCCCTGCACGCCCGCCGGGATCATTCAGCTGCTCAAACGATACGGGATTCCCATCGCCGGCAAACGCGCCGTCGTTGTCGGCCGCAGTGACATCGTCGGGAAACCGATGGGTATGCTGCTGCTTGCCGAAAACGCCACCGTCACCATCGCCCACTCCCGGACCCGCGACCTTCCCGCCATCTGTCGGGAAGCCGACATCCTGGTCGCCGCTATCGGGCGACCTGCCATGATCACGCGCGATTTTATCCGCCCCGGCGCCATCGTCATCGACGTCGGCATGAACCGCGTGAAGGATCGCGGAAGAAGCCCATCGCATCTTCGCGCACGATCCCCAGCGCCTCAGCCAGTTCGCGTCGAAAGGCAGCGTTCTGGTGGGGGATGTCGACCCGCTGGCGATGTCCGAGGTTGCCAGCGCCTACACTCCGGTCCCCGGCGGCGTCGGCCCGCTCACCATTGCCATGTTAATGGTCAACACCATTGAGGCCTGCGAGCGCGCCTGCAACCTATGTTGAAGGTTGGCCTGACCGGCGGACTCGCCTGCGGGAAGACCTTTATCTCCCACGAACTCGCCCGCCTGGGATGTCACATTATTCAGGCCGATCTTCTGGGGCATGAGGTTCTCGCGCCCGGCGGTGAAGGTTACGAACCCGTCGTCCAGCGGTTCGGTCCCGGGATCCTCGATGACGACCGGACCATCAATCGCGCGCGCTTAGCTCAAATCGTTTTTCACGACTCCCACGAACTTGCCGCGCTGAATGCCATCGTCCACCCAGCCGTGCGCCGCCGCGAAGATCAGATGATTCAGGAGATCGCAGCCGCCGAACCGGATGCCATTGTGATCGTAGAAGCCGCCATCCTGATCGAAGCCGGACTCCACAACCGCTTCGACTTTCTGATCGTGGCCTCGTGCGACGAAGCCCATCAGCTCGCCCGCGCTCTGGCCCGCCAGCCCGAAACTCCCGAGGCTGAGATTCGCGCCCGCATCGACCGCCAGATGCCCCTTGCCGAGAAGCGCAAACTCGCCGATTTTCTGATCGAAACTTCCGGCTCGGAAGAAGACACTCTCCAGCGGACGCGACATGTATTCGCGCTGCTCCGCCGCCTTTCCACCCAGTCCCGCAGCCAGAGCTTGGGACAATAGAGGTTGAGACAATCAAGCTAAGTATGAGAGGAAGAACTTTGCTGCTGGCAGCGCTGCTGTTCGGCGGCTTCTGGTACATCACATCGCGTGCGGATATGCGAATTGGCCGCTTTCTGCGGCCCCTGGCTGACACGGGACGGCTCTGGTCCTCTCCGGAGACCGCCCACGGGTCCAGTTTCGAACCCGACGAACAAAACAATATCGATATTTACAAAGCGGCGCATCTCGCCACCGTCAATATCACGAGCATCGTCTATAAGCGCGGCTGGTTCATGCAAGTCTACCCTTCGCAGGGCATCGGCTCGGGATTCATCATCAACGAGGAAGGGCAGATCATCACCAACAACCACGTGGTTCGCGGCAGTCAGGAGGTAACGGTCACCCTCTCGAACCATAAACAGTATCGCGCTCGCGTGCTCGGAACCGAGCCGCGCAGCGATCTCGCCCTGATTCAGATTCAAGCTCCCGGTCACCTGCCCGTTCTTCACCTCGGCAGTTCGGACAACATCCAGGTCGGTCAAAAGGTTCTCGCCATCGGTAATCCCTTCGGACTCGAAGGTACGCTCACGACGGGGATCGTCAGTTCCCTCGGCCGATCCCTCGGCAATTCCGAGGAAGAAGGCGGTCACCTTGACGATTTGATTCAAACCGACGCGGCCATCAACCCCGGCAATAGCGGCGGTCCTTTGCTCGACTCACATGGCGACGTCATTGGCATCAACACCGCTATCCTCGGCCGGGGCGGCATGAGCGAAGGCGGCAACATCGGCATTGGATTCGCGACGCCCATCAACAAGGCCAAGAGCGATGCTGGAGGAGTACCGCACGCGCGGACGGATCTCGCGCCCTGTCTCCGGATTGACCGTCGTCCGCATTCAAGGCGATCTTGCCGAGGAATTAGGCCTTCCGACATCCGGTGGCCTGCTCGTGCAGGGCGTCGACCCGGGCAGTGCCGCCGCCGACGCCGGAATCCGTGGGCCACGTCAAACCGTGATCGCCGGCAATTATCAGCTTGGCGTTGGCGGAGATCTGATCACCGCTATTGATGGAAAGGTCGTTGACGCGAATGACAGTCTCGAAAAAGCGATGGCTCACAAACGCGGAGGCGACAAAATCTCCTTCGTCGTCTATCGTGGCGGAAAGCCGCAAACCGTCACTATCACCCTGGGAGAGGCTCCCGAAACGCTCTAATGTTGAAATCCGCCCCTACCCTGCTCGCCCTATCCACCGCTGTGTTTTTCGTCACCGTTCTTCCGCCGCTCGCGGCGCAGACCTTCACCAACCCTGTTTTTAGCGCAGCCGACCCGTGGATCGCGCACGAGAACGGCGTCTATTACTTCTCGGGCGGCTGTCACGAAAACTCGATCTGCGTGCGCAGCGCCACCACACTCGAAGGCCTCCGCGAAGGCGAATGGCACATCGTGTTTACGGCGCCCGCCGTTGGACCCAACAACTCGGATATATGGGCCCCGGAGATTCACCGCGTCAACGGAAGATGGTACATCTACTACGCGGCTGATCCGAATCACGACAACAATCTCCATCGTCTGTTCGTAGCGCAGGCCGATACCGACGACCCTCTCGGTCACTACTCCATGGGCGACACCGGAGCGCCGAACGGACAGATCGCCGAATCGCTCGCCACCTGGGGAATCGATCCCGACGTCTTTACCGCCGCGGATGGCAAACTCTATCTGACCTGGTCGTGCGCCGATCTCAAAGACCCGCGCCATCCGCAGGACATCTGCCTCGCCCGCCTGCGCGATCCCCTGCATCTCGACAGTGACACATCGAGAATTGCTCTTCCCCTCGAACCCTGGGAGACTCGCTCCGCGCCGATCATCGAAGGACCGGTGGGGTACACGCGCGGCGGACACACGTTCATCACCTACTCCGGCAGCGCCAGTTGGAAGCCCAACGACTACTCCGTGGGCCTGCTCACGCATACCGCCGGCGACATGCTGAGCCCTGTGTCCTGGTCAAAATCCGGCCCGATCTTCGACCATCACGACACCGCTTATGGAGCGGGAAGCGTAGTCTTCATCCAAGCGCCCAACGGGGAATGGTGGAACTTCTATCACGGCATCGACCGCTTGGATTGCAATCCCGCGTACGCCTGTCGCGATATACGCATGCAGCCGATGCAGTGGGAGAGCAACGGGGCGCCCCGTCTGGGCTACCCCTACGATCCTGGCGTCCGCCTGCCTGAGCCTTCTCTCAACCTGAAGACTTCCTCTGCACCGTGGGGCCCCGCTTATGGCGACGCTGCCGAAGGCAATGAGAAGGCAGGTTTGGAAGTGGGCCAGTGGTCGAACCGCAGCGCTACCGAAAACGAAAGTCTCAGCCTGGGCCCCCAGTGGATGCAGACCTTCCTCCGCGCCAATCCGAATATTGAAAACTACACGTTGTCCGCGGAGTTGCAACTGATAGGGACCGGTGAGGCCTCAACTGCGCCGCGCTACGGCGTGTACGCAGCCTACTCCGATACCCGCAACTTCGCCTCGGTGTGGATCGATCCCGACGCCAAGACCGTCTCGACTTACGGCGTCATTGAGGGCGCGCTCGTCCCGTGGGCGGAGTGCCAGCTTCCCGATTCGTTCAACGCGCAGCGAGCTCACCTGTTGAGCGTCAGGAAAACAGCCGACGTGTTTCAGATCACGATGAATGGAGCGCCCCTTACGGGAGCATGCAACGCTCGTCATTTTGCACTGCTAAACGGTCAGATCGGTTTGCTCACGGAAGATGCCCGCGTTCGCTATCGCAACATCACGGTCCGTTAAGACGATCCGGCGCTGATTGTAAGATCAGTTGGAGTCATTCGCCGCTCCCCTATGAAGCCTTCTATCGGTATTGGCATGATCGGCTACAAGTTCATGGGCAAAGCCCACTCGAACGCGTATCGCCAGATTAATCAGTTTTTCGATCTTCCCTTTCGCACTCGTCTGAAGACTATCGTCGGGAGAGACCCGGCCAAGGTCGGAGCCATGGCCGAACGGTGGGGATGGGAGTCCTCAACCGACGATTGGCGCCGGCTGATCGACGATCCGGAAATACGCATCATCGATATCTGTTCTCCCAACAACACCCATCACGAACTCGCGCTGGCCGCGCTCGCTGCGGGCAAGGTGGTCGCCTGTGAAAAGCCCCTGGCCATGAACGGGGCGCAGGCCCGCGAGATGGCCGAGGCCGCGCGGCGCTCGGGCAGCATCAACACGGTGTGGTTCAACTACCGGCGCGTTCCCGCCATTGCGTTTGCGCGCCAGCTCATCGACGAAGGCCGCATTGGCCGCGTCTTCCACTTCCGCGCTCTGTATCTGCAGGATTGGACACTCGACCCCTCCGTTCCGCTCCTCTGGCGGATGGATAAAGACGTCGCGGGCTCGGGGGTGACCGGCGATCTCCACTCCCACATCGTCGATCTCTCCAACTTTCTGGTCGGCAGCATCACCGCCGTCGCCGGCACCAGTCGTATTTTCGTGCCCGAGCGCGAGCTTCCCGACGGCGGCAAAGCCAAGGTCGAGATTGAAGACGCCTCCATCTTCGTCGCGAAATATGACGACGGCGCGATCGGTCATTTCGAAGCCACTCGTTTCGCCAACGGCCGGAAAAACGCCAATACCTTCGAGGTGAACGGTGAGCACGGCAGCCTCTACTTCAACCTCGAAGACATGTCGCGCCTCTGGTATTTCGATAGCCGCGAGCCCAAGCACATTCAGGGCTGGCGCGAAATCTCCGTGTGGGAAGAGGTGCATCCCTACATGAAGCATTGGTGGGTGCCGGGCTGCGCCATCGGCTACGAGCATACCTTCGGGAACCAGGCGGCCGATCTGATTCAAGCCATCGCCGACAATCGCCCCATGCAGCCGGATTTCGACGATGGATTAAAGTGCCAATTGGTCCTCGACGCGGTGATGGAAGCCTGCGCGAGCGATCGCTGGGTCAATGTAGAGAAAATGGACACGCTTAGGAGCACACCGTAATGAAGATCTCTCTCGGTAGTTGGGCATTCTCGTTCGGCCCGTATTCCGATCATCCCGTTTCGTTCGAAGACACCGCCAAACGGTTATCGAGCGCGGGTTACGACGGCATCGAGATCTGCGGCTTCCCCCCGCATATCACGCTCGATAAGTTTCCTTCCAGCGAGTCGCGGCAGGAGATTGTACGATTCCTGAACGGGTTGAACCTCGAGGTTTCCGGGTACGCCGCGGATTTCTCCGCCGTGAATCCTGTGCCCGCCGCGAACAAAGACAAGTACCTTGATCTGTTCAAGCGGAATGCGCAAATGGCCGTCGATCTCGGCAGCCCGGCGATCCGCGTCGATACCGTAGCTGCGCCCGGCTCCGTCCCCGACAGCGACTACGCTGCCGCCTTTAACCGCGTGGCGGACCTGTGGCGGGCGTCCGCGCAGATCGCTCACGACGCTGGCATCCGTCTTGTATGGGAGTTCGAGCCCGGCTTCCTCTTCAACAAGCCATCCGAAATCATCCGCATGCACCAGCAGGTCGGCCATCCCAACTTCATGATCATGTTCGACACCTCGCATGCCTACATGTGCGGGGTCGTGGGAGCGCGCCAGCAAGGGGCCAAGGACATCCTCATCGGCGGTGTCGATGAGTTTCTGACCAAGCTCGACGGCCGTATCGGCGCCATTCACGTCATCGACAGCGATGGCACCCTACACGGCGATGAAACCAGCACGCACGCGCCGTTCGGTCAAGGTCATGTGGATTTCAAAGCGCTCGCACCCAAGCTGATCGAAGTCCCCAACATCGATTGGTGGACCATCGACATGTGCTTCTGGGAAGGCTCCTGGGAGTTGGTGGAATCGAGCCGCGAATTCGTCGCCGGCCTTCTCAGCCGGACCGTGAAGATGGCTGACGGCCGCTAAAGGCGGCCCGTAATCACCCGATCCATCGCCGCCGCTGTATCGAAGAACTGCTGGTCAGGCGCATAGTGGTAGTGCTCCACTTCCGCGATCAACCACCGGTCGTAGTTCACCTTTTGCAGAGCCGCCCGGATTGCCTTCCAGTCGTTGTTGCCGGTGAATAAGTTTACGTAGACGCTCTCATTTCCACAGCGTCCCCGATGCCGCAGCACGTCTTTTACGTGTATCTGCGTGATCTGCGAGCCCATCATTTCGATCCACTGCTCCGGAAAACCAGTATCGTGAATGTTCCCCAAATCCAGGTGGATACCAACAGCCGGGTGATTCACATCGCGCAAAAAGCTGCGGAACTCCCGGGGGCTCAGCAGAAAACGCTGTTCCGAGCAGCAGTTCTCCACACCAATCCGGACATGCGCCGCCGCGGCGCGCTGACCGAGCGGCTGCAGCGCAGCTACCGTGCGATCGTAGACCTCGTCATATCCGAGTTCAGCCGTAACGATTCCGGCTACCACCAGGATCGCGTCGCACCCAAACACCTGTGCCGCTTCGATCTGCCTTTCGATGTGCCGTGCCGCGGCTTCTCTCACGCGTGGATCGCGCGACGAGACATTCTCGTCCCAATCGAGCGTATTCGCCACATCGGAGACACGCAGTCCCGCATCCCGCACCTTGCCGGATAACGTCTTCAACTCCGCATCCGTTGTCTTCATCTGAAACCACGGCTTGCCACCCAGCCAGAGTTCCACGCCTTCAAAACCGGCTTTCTTAATCAAAGCCAGCCCGGCTTCGAATGAAAGCCCCTCCGGAATCAGGTTGTCTCCAATGGATTTCAACATGGCAGCTAAGACTGTATCCGATGCGGGACGCGCAGCCACGTTGACGCGAGTGGCTCCGTTCCGGCGTAGACTTCGGGGCCAGAGGACGCCGACTCGTGTTAGTGCAAGGCTTGGTTGGGACGACGATTCCGACGGGGATCAAAGCTGGCCCGCCGCGAACCAAAGCCCTAAGGCAAGACCGAGTTCCATGTGGGCCAAAGCACACGGACTTCACGAAGCTCTCATAAACAGGGGCACTGCGCTCTTGAGTGCTTTCGATAAGGACAACAACACGATCTCACCATCAACGGCTTGGCCGTCTTGCTGAAAGATGAAGTCGTTTTGATGTTTGTGACCTTTTCTTCTTTCGTGCTCTCGCTGTTAGAGGTCGCCACGCCTTTGCCCTTCCAAGCGAAAAGGCCTTCGTTGAAGGCGGGTTAGACGGCGCTCCGGCATCCTCGGCTCTCAGATGCACCTCAAATGAGAGCAGGCGAAACATCCGAATCGTCTCTCGCCATTTCGCCGTTGTAGGCCACTCCTACCTCGGGCCCGATATTTGACGCCTGACCACAGGTGACAACATTCGACGGCGGAGCGAGAACTCGCGGCCACGCGGATTTTTGCTGCATAGCGCAATGAACAAATCCAGATGAAGCGGGATCGACATAGAGTCTCTTAGAAAGGTGGGCTACACACGGTTGTGGACTTCAACATTGCAGCTAAGGCTGCATCCGACAGCGGGGTCCGCTGACACGTTGACAGCAGCGCTTCGGTTCCGTTATTTCTGAATAGACAGAAGCTTCTGATGGATCATCTAAGCACAACCGCTCAGAAATTCGTTCTCCACTGGGGCGAACTCGGAACCCGCTGGGGCTTGAACCGTACCGTAGCGCAAATTCACGCGCTTCTTTTTCTCGCTCCCGGTGCGCTCCCGGCCGACGACATCGCTGCCTTGCTCTCCGTCGCGCGATCGAACGTCAGCACCAGCTTGCGTGAACTGCAGGGTTGGGGAGTCGTCCGTGTGGTGCATGTCTTGGGCGACCGGCGCGATCACTTCGAGAGCATCAAAGATGTTTGGGAGCTCTTCTACATCATCCTCGACGAGCGGAAACGCCGCGAAATCGATCCCACCATCGCCGTCCTTCGCGAATGCGCCCAGCAGACTCCGGAGAACACGCCTGAGGACAAAGAAGCCCACAAGCGGATTCGGGAGATGCTCGGCTTCTTCGAACAAACGAGCGGTCTTTATGATGAGTTCCGGCGCATTCCCGGTGGAGCACTGCGCCAGCTTCTGAAGTTCAAAGGGCAGCTGAAACGTCTCTTCACCACTACGTCGCCCTAAAAAACTATGAGGGGACAAGCCTCGCGCTTGTCCCCATAATTGCAGCGCCCAAAAGATTCAGGTTGTTACTTGGTCGGGTTGGCCGGATTGGCCGAATCGCCTGCCGTGTTGCCGTTCTTCTTGGTCGTCTTTTTGCTCTTCTTGGCCAGCTTATGGTGCGTCTTCATCGTCTGATCAGACGTGGTCGAAGCTGTGGAGCTCGGAGCCGCGGGCGCTGCATCCTGTTTCGGAGCCGCAAAGGCCACCGAACCCACCATCAGGGAAAGACCAAGTACCGCTGTTGTCAATTTGTTCATCGTCGTGTCCTCGTTGTTTCTAAGCAGTTCCCACTGCCTTCACTCTAATTGACGCGGCGCATTCTGAATCGGGGATGAAAGATCGATTAAAACCGACTCATCTACAATCCCGCTCGCGGTTCCCCGGGCTCGAACTCGAAGTTCACCCGCTCCTTTTCGATCACGTAAGGCCGTTTCTGCACCTGCGTATGGATCGCGCCAATATATTCGCCTAGAATGCCCATCGAGATCATTTGCACGGAAGAGAACAGAAAGATCCCGATTACCAGCGGTGCAATGCCTACCGAGAAGCTGTTCCAGAACAGCAGTTTGTACACGAGATAACAGAACCCGGCGAAGAGCGACAACAGCGCGCTCACAAACCCGGCAAATGTCACAATCCGTAGCGGCACCTTCGAGAGGTTGGTAATGCCCAGCATCCCGATGTCGTATAGCGTGTAGAAGTTGTTCTTGGTGAGCCCGCGCAAACGCCGCGGCTGCTTGAAGTAGATCTCGGCATGGGGCAGCCCGATGTCGGCGATCATTCCGCGGAAGTACGGATAGGGATCGCCGATCGCCTTAATGATGTCGATTACCCTGCGGTCGTACAGCCCGAAACCGGTGAAGTTTTCGAAGGTCTGGATCGAGGACAGCCGGTTCACCAGTTGGTAATACTTGGTGCGGATCCAGAACATCAGCTTGTTCTCCTCGCTGACGTTCTTCAGGCACAACACCATCGAGTAGCCTTCTTCCCACTTCGCGATCATTTCGGGAATCATCTCCGGAGGGTCCTGAAGGTCGGCGACAATCCCGATGACCGCGTCGCCCACGGTTTGAAACACGGCGTGAATCGGCGACCGAATGTGTCCAAAATTACGCGCGTTCGCGATCACCTTGACGTTGGTGTCCTGCGCCGCAATTCCCTTGAGGATCTCGACCGTTCGGTCCTGCGACGCGTTGTCGATGAAGATGTGCTCGTAGCGGTAACGACCGACCGCGGCCATGACGTTGCGCACACGTTTGTAGAGCTCCTCGACGTTCTCCTCCTCGTTGTAGCAGGGAGTGATGATACTGATCACTTTCGAGCTGAGAGGAGCTGGCGGCATAGGGATGTTCGATGGAAGCGAAGCCACGTGCGAGCTTGCGCCGGAGCGCGGCAATCGCCCAGTCTAGCAACCTCGGCCCTATGCTAACTTTGGGGGCGGGCGGCGTCGCTGCCCCTCTCAAACGTGACCAGACTCGGCATCATGCAAGGACGCCTGGTTCCTCCGGAGCCGGACCGCTTTCAGGCTTTTCCACGCGATCGTTGGGAAGAAGAATTCCGCCTGGCCACCGAGGTTCCTTTGGCCTATATCGAGTGGATCTATGACCTGTACGGGGCAGATGTGAACCCGCTCACCAGTGACCTCGGTCAGCTCCAATCGGTGATCCGCGATACCAACGTGTCCACCCATTCCATGTGTGCCGACTACTTCATGGATCAGCCCTTCTTGCGATGCTCCGCGGACGAGTGCGAACAGCGGCAGGAGTTCCTCCATCGCCTGCTGCGCCAAGCCAAGCAGGTCGGCATTAATCGCGTCGTGCTTCCTTTTGTAGACGCGTCTCGCATCGAATCCGAAGACGAGAAACAGACCGTTGTTCGGGTGTTGCGCGAGGCTCTTCCATCTGCGCGTGAAACCGGTGTCGAACTGCATCTCGAGACCGCGCTGGGTCCGGCCGAGTTCGCCGATCTTCTCGACCGCATTCCTGACGCTTTGATCAAGGTGAACTACGATTCCGGGAACAGCGCGTCATTGGGGTTCGTGCCCGCCGAAGAGTTTGCGGCTTACGGCGAGCGCATCGGCAGCGTCCATATCAAGGACCGCGTGCGCGGCGGCGGAACGGTGCCGCTCGGCGCCGGGTCAGCCGACTTTGACGCAGTGTTCGCCGGGCTTGAGAAGATCGGTTACTCTGGCGATATCACCATGCAGGTTGCGCGCGGGGCGCCGGGGGACGAACTCGCTTGGGCCCGCTCGAATCGTGCCTGGATCGCGCAACGCTGGCCGGTGGCTTAGGGTCTCGTTTGGATCTTCAGCTCACAGACAAAGCCTTCCTGGTCGCCGGTTCCTCGCGGGGCATCGGGAAGGCGATCGCTCGCGCGCTGCTCGATGAGGGCGCGCGCGTCTGCATCACGGGCCGGGACCGCGATGCTCTGGAGAAGACTGCTGACGAGCTTGCCCGTCCGGATCGCGTGGTGACGTTCAACGGAGATCTCACTGAACCCGTCGAGGTTGCGCGCGTGTTCACAGCGATGGACGCGCGATGGACGGCGCTCGATGGCCTAGTAGCGAACCTAGGAACAGGCAGCGGCAAACCCGGGTGGGACCAGCCGGAGGAGGAATGGGACCGGCTCTTCCAATTGAACTTCCGGGCCAGCACGAAGCTCGCGCAAGCGGCCGTTCCGCGCTTGGCCGGCCGGGGAGGCAGCATCGTTTTCATCTCGTCCATCACAGGAGTGGAAGCCACTCCCGCTCCTCTGCCCTACAGCGCCGCCAAAGCCGCGCTGCTCAACTACAGCAAGAACCTGTCCCGCCAGGTCGCATCCCAGGGCATCCGCGTGAACAGCGTTGCCCCCGGGAATGTCTTGTTCCCGGGCGGCTCCTGGGAACGTCATCTCGAGGCCCGCCGGGAAGCGGTGATGCGGAACATTGAGGCCGAGGTTCCGATGGCGCGCTTCGGCTCTCCGGAAGAGATCGCGGATCTGGTCGCGTTCCTGAGTTCGCCGCGCGCCGCCTTTGTCACCGGCGCCTGTTTCGTGGCCGATGGCGGTCAAACGAGGAGTATCTAACCGTATGTCTGGAATCCCGGATCTGTTCAGCTTGAAGGACCGCGTCGCCGTTATCACGGGCGGCGCCGGACTGCTCGGAACTAAGCACGCCGAGATTCTCGCACAAGCCGGCGCGCATCCCGTGTTGATCGACCTTGCGGTCGCCCATCCAGAGCAGCGAGCCGCAACGATCTCCGCGGAATACGGCGTCTCCGCAATCGGACTATCTGGCGATATCACCGACCTGGGCCAGGTGGAGCGCATGGGCGCCGAGATCCTCGCCCGGTTCAACCGAATCGACATCCTGATCAACAATGCCGCCAACAACCCCAAGATGGAGAAGCGGGAAGGCCGCAACTTCTCGCGGCTGGAAGACTTCCCGCTCGATGTGTGGGATGCCGATCTCCGGGTCGGACTCACCGGCGCGTTCCTCTGCAGCCGCGTCTTCGGAACCGAGATGGCCAAGCGCGGCAAGGGCGTGATCCTGAACATCGCGTCTGACCTGGCCGTCATCGCTCCCGACCAACGCCTCTACCGCGAACCCGGATTGCCGGAAGACGTGCAGCCCGTGAAGCCGGTGACTTACAGCGTGGTCAAGTCAGGCTTAGTGGGCCTGACTCGTTATCTCGCGACGTACTGGCATGAATCCGGCGTGCGCGCCAACGCCATTTCGCCGGGAGGCATCTACAACAACCAGCCCGAGGACTTCGTGGAGCGATTGAGCAAACTGATCCCGCTCGGCCGCATGGCGGAAAAGGACGAGTACAAGGGCGCCATCCTGTTCCTCTGCTCGGATGCGTCCTCCTACATCACCGGCACCAACCTGATCGCGGATGGCGGAAGGAGCTGCTGGTGAACCTCGATCGTTCCGAACTGTTCTCCCTTGCGGGCAAGACCGCTGTCCTGACCGGCGCCTCGGGCTTCCTCGGAAGGACGTTCACGGAGGCCTTGCTGACAAATGGCGCGCGCGTGATCGTCATCGGTCGTTCGGAGCGTTTGGAAGCGGAGACGATCAAGTGGGCCGACCGTTTCGGCTCGGATCGCATCACCTCGCTGCGCGTGGACATGTACGACCTCGATGCCTTCGGGCGTGGCCTGGAGGAGATCGCGAGCGAAGAATCGCGCATCGACATCCTGGTCAACAACGCGCACGAGCTCGGTCCCAATACAGGCTTCAATGTGCCGGATGGGTCGCTCGAAGAGGGCACTTACGATCAGTGGATGCGTAACCTTACGGGCGGCGTCTACTGGGCCGCTCTCACCGTGCAGAAGCTCGGGAAGCGCATGCAACAGGCCAAGCAAGGGTCCATCATCAACATCTCGACCATGTACGCGGCGGTGGCGCCCAGCCCTCAGCTATATGAGGGCACCAAGTTCCTGAACCCGCCTGGATACTCGGCTTCCAAAGCTGCGCTCCTGAGCTTCACCCGTTACATCGCATCGTTCTGGGGACCGCACGGCATCCGAGCCAATGCGATCTTGCCTGGTCCGTTCTCCAACACGGAGGATGCCGGACCGAATGCCGTGCAGCAGGGCGACTTCTTCATCGAACGGCTGAAGGCACGTACTTGTCTGGGCCGCATCGGCCGACCGCACGAGCTGTGCGGTGCTCTGCTGTTCCTCGCGTCGGATGCCTCGACCTACGTCACGGGACAGGGTCTGCTGGTCGATGGCGGATGGACCGTCACCTAGCTCCAGCGGAACCTAGTCTTCGAGGACCGGGACGATCATGTTGGCCCGCACGTCCCCGCGTGAGAGGAGCGCGAGATCGTGGAGCGATCCGGCCAGTGCGCAGAAGAGAGGCGAACGCCCTTCAGCAAGGCGACTCTTCATCGCAGACCTCACGATGTGAGCCTCGATGTACGTCGAGCGAAGCTAGTCTTCCAGCACCGGGATGATCGTGTTGGCCCGGAACTCCTCGCGCGGGCCACCGCGCAGAAGAGAGGCGAACGCCCTTCAGCAAGGCGACTTTTCACCGGCAGACCCCATGATGTGAGCCTCGACGTACGTCGGGCGGAGCTAGTCTTCGAGCACCGGGATGATCGTGTTGGCCCGGAACTCCTCGCGCGGGCCACTACGCAGAAGAGAGGCGAACGCCCTTTAGTAAGGCGACTTCTTCATCGGCAGACCCTATGATGTGAGCCTCGACGTACGTCGGGCGGAGCTAGTCTTCGAGCACCGGGACGATCGTGTTGGCCCGGAACTCCTCGCGCGGGCCACTGCGCAGAAGAGAGGCGAACGCCCTTCAGTAAGGCGACTTCTTCATCGCAGACCCCACGATGTGAGCCTTTACGTACGTCGGGCGGAGCTAGTCTTCGAGCACCGGGACGATCATGTTGGCCCGGAACTCCTCGCGCGGGCCACTACGCAGAAGAGAGGCGAACGCCCTTCAGCAAGGCGACTCTTCATCGGCAGACCCCATGATGTGAGCCTCGACGTACGTCGGGCGGGGCTAGTCTTCGAGCACCGGGATGATCATGTTGGCCCGGAACTCCTCGCGCGAGAGGAATGGGAACAGATCCTCGAGCGGCCGCGAGACCATGGAACCGTCCGGTCGCTGCACCGACGAGAGACGCGGTTCGCGCGACTCATTCGGAATCACGCGGACATCGCAGACTACCGGACCCGGATGCTCCAGCACACGGCGCACGTCGCCATGGAGATCGGACTGGTTCTCGATCACGATGGCCTTGATCCCATAGGATTCGGCCACCTTGCCGAGATCGGGGACGCTCAAGCCGGTCTCGCGATCGCACCCGATACTGGCCTTCCCGAACCACGCGGATTGCGATGCGCGGATGGACGCATACCCGTTGTTGTTCAGGACGAAGTACTTGATCGGAAGGTTCAAGCGGGAGACCGTCTCGAGTTCCTGGATGTTGAACTGGAAGCCGCCGTCGCCGTCCACCACGATCGTGCGGCGGCGTCCTCCGCCTACGCAGATCGCGATGCTGCCGGGCAGCGCGAAGCCCATGGACCCGAGCGCCGCGCAATGGTAGATGCGCTGGCCTGTCCGTGTGGGGGAGGCCAGGAGGAAGATCTCGATCGCCGATCCGGAACTGCCGCAGACCATCAGGTCGTCCGGAGTCGTCTCCTGCGAGATCACCTCCGCGAGGTTGTAGATGCTGACCTGGGTATCGGGCTTGCGGTGCTCGTCGGTGACGAGCGGGTAGCGGGTCTTCCAGTCGGCACAGCGCTCGTCCCACGCATGGCGATCGATGGTCTCGATGGCCTCGCGCTGGCGCAGCATCTCGCGGATGAAGTCGCCGGCGTCGGAGCAGATCGGCATCTGGACGTGCGGCGCGAGCTTCTCGAGCTCCGCCGGATCGATGTCGACCACTACGCGGGTGGCCGCGCGCGCGAGCTTGTCGGGCGCATAACCGGTGATGGCGAAGTCGAGCCGCACGCCGATAGCGAGCAGCAGATCGCAGTTCTGGATAGCGAAGTTCGCCCCGCGAGAGGCGACCGATCCGGGCCTTCCCACGAAGAGCGGGTTGTCGCTCGAGATCAGATCGCAGGCGCACCAGGTAGCGGCGACGGGCGCGCGCAGCAGTTCCAGCAGTTCCCCGAACTGGTCCGCCGCACCTGCCAGGCGGATGCCGTTGCCAGCGAACAGGAGCGGGCGCTCGGAGCGGTTCAGCACGCCGATGACATCGCGCACCTTGTCCCGCAGATCGGACTCGCCCAGCTCCGCGGTCAGATCGTGAGGATCGAAGCCTTGCAGCTTGTTCTCGTCGATCGGTGCGGCCTGCACATCGAGCGGGATGTCGATCCACACCGGGCCAGGCCTGCCGGTGCGGGCCAGGTGCACGGCCTTCTCGAGGTGGTAGCGGATCTCATTGGGATCGAGCACCGTGACCGCGTACTTGGTAATCGGCTTGACGATCGAGACGATGTCCACCTCCTGAACGCCCAACTGACGCATGCCCTTCGGGGTACCGTCGATGTGGAACATGCGGTCGGGGCGCTTCACCTGCCCGGAGATGAACAGACAGGGCGTGGAGTCGAGCCATGCGCCGGCAACGCCGGTGACGGCGTTGGTTCCGCCCGGTCCGGTGGTGACCAGCGCCACGCCGAGGTTGCCGGTGACCTTGGCGTAGTGCTCCGCGCCGATGGCGCTCGCCTGCTCATGCGAGTTGCAGACCGGTTCGATGTCCCGGCAATGGGCGAGCGAGTCGTTCAGGTGCATCGCGCCGCCGCCGGTGACCAGGAAGACGTGCTTGACGCCCTGTCCGGCGATGAAGCGGATGACGTAATCGGAGAGCTTGGTCACGCGTGTCCTTTGGCCTCGAGAATGGCGTCGATCGAGTTCCCGCACGGCGCCGTTGCCGCCGTTGCGAGTGGCGATGAAGCCGGCACGCGCGAGCACCGCCGGGCGCGCGTTCGCGGGTGCGGCGGAGAAGCCGGCGATCTCCATGGCGGAGAGGTCGTTCACATCGTCGCCCATGAAGCAGATCTCGGAGAGATTGAGCCCACGCTGCTCGGCAACCTGCCGCAATGCGGCGCCCTTGTCCTTGCAGCCTTTGACCACGTCGGTGATGCCCATCTTGGTGGCGTAGCGGTCGACGAGCGGGCTGTCTTCACCGGAGATCAGCGCGACAATCAGGCCGGCCTTGCGGGCCAGCGACACGCCCATGATGTCGGCGAAGTGGAAGCGCTTCCACTCCTCGCCATTCGGTCCCCACCAGAAGCCGCCATCGGTGAGGACGCCATCCACGTCCAGCGCGAGCGCCTTCAGCGCGGTCAGGCTAGACACTGGCGGTGGACGCCACGCGCCGAAGCTTCTTGATGATGGGGTACTCGCGTTCGAAGACGCGCTTTACGCCGTCGCCCATGCGACTGCTCGATGAGGCGGATGTCGCGCACCACGCGACCGATGCCGTTCGGTTCGAGCGACGCCGCCTGATCGGAGCCCCACATGGCGCGATCCATCGTGATGTGACGCTCCACGATGCACGCCCCGAGAACCACCGAAGCGACGGTCGACGGAATGCCGGTCTCATGGCCGGAGTAGCCAACCGGCACGCCGTAGCGTTCCCGCATCACCGGGATGGCCCGCAGATTCAACTCCTCGTAGTACGCCGGATAGGTGCTGCAGGCGTGGAGCAGGATCAGGTCTTGCTTGCCGAGGACCTCTACCGCGTGATCGATCTCTTCGAGGGTGCTCATCCCGGTCGAGAGGATCATGCGGCTTGCCCGTCGCGCGGGTGTGGCGGAGCAGGCTGTCATCGGTGAGCGACGCCGACGCGATCTTGTAGCACGGCACGTCGAACTGATTGATGAAGTCCACCGACTGTTCGTCCCAGCACGAAGCGAACCACGGGATCTTCACCGCTCTGCAATAGGCGTCGATTTCAGCGTACTCTTCCTGCCCGAACTCGAGAGCGCGCTTCAGGTCGCCGTTGGTGGCCCCGAAAGGACTCTCCCGCGGCCGGGACAGCTCCTCCGGCCGAGTAGACGACATCAATGGTGCGCTTCTGGAATTTGACGGCATCGCAGCCCGCGGCGACGGCCACGCTGATCAGGCGTTTAGCCAGATCGAGTCGCCGTTGTGGTTGATGCCGATCTCCGCGATGACGTAGCACGGCTGTCCATCGCCGACCAGTTTCGACTTTGCCTATTAATTCACAGTTTTCTCCCAGTCGAGACACTGAATGACTCGAATGTTATCGATACTCCCGATGCTCCGATGACCGCGCTTGCACAACAGACGGTTCATTAGCATGCGAACGTCACGCCTCTTACGCCCCAGTGCTCTACAAAGACCTTCTGCTTGCGCGCGCTCGATACGATCGATCTCGACGGGGTCACCAAAGCGATCGAGGTGCTCGGTGGAGGCACGCGAGAAGGGCCGCACGATCTTCGTCTGCGGCAACGGCGGCAGCGCGGCGACGGCTTCGCACTTCGTCTGCGACATGGTGAAAGGCGCGAGCTTCCAGACGCGATCAAGCGCTTCCGCATCATGGCGCTGACCGATTCCGATGGCCACCATCACGGCCTATTCGAACGACGTCTGTTACGACTGCATCTTCGCCGAGCAGCTCCGCAACTTCGCACAGCCCGGCGATGTGCGTGATCGCGATCAGCGGCTCCGGCAACTCCGCCGAACGTGGTGAGCGCGGTTGAGTACGCCAACTCCGTCGGCTGCCGTACGATCGGGCTGACCGGCCGGGACGGCGGCAAACTCGGCACCGCTGGCCCAGCTGCAGATCCGCGTGACCGAGCCGCACATGGGCCGCATCGAAGACGGTCACATGATCGTCTGCCATATGATCTGCTACTACTTCATGGAACAGGCGTGACCCCGCGCGGGCGATTCCTTCGGGTCACCATCCCCGGGGCTGGGCGGCCGTGATACCGTAAATTAGAGATCACATGACATTTTCAGAGTCGTTTTTCGCCGCTCGTTTCGGCATTGAACGGCGCGATCTGGAGCGCTATCTGGCCGAAGCGCTTTCGCACGGCGGCGACTACGCCGATCTCTACTTCGAGTATCTCGCCACCAGCACCATCGGCATCGACGAGGGGATCGTGAAGACCGCCACGCAGGGCGTCTCGCTGGGCGTCGGGGTGCGGGTGATCGCCGGCGAGCGAGACCGGCTACGCCTACTCCGACGACCTGAGCCCGGAGAAGATCCTCGCGGCGGCGAAGGTCGCGGCCTGCATCGCGAGCGGTCCGTCGAAGGTGGAAAAGACGCCGCTTGCAGGAAGGACAGAAGCGCAATCTGTATCCGGTGCTGACGGCGCCCACCGACACGCGCCTTCGCGGAGCGGGTGCGCTCGGTCAAGCGCGCCGAGAAGGCGGCGCCGCGCCTACGACCCGCGCATCTTCCAGGTGCAGGCCACCTACGCGGATAGCCTGCGGCACGTGCTGGTGGCGAACTCGGACGGGGCGTCTGAACTTCGATCGCCAGCCGATGGCGCGGCTGAACGTTCATGCGCTGGCGCGGGAGGACGCCGGCGCGCCGCAGAGCGGCTATTCGCGGGCGGCGGCGGGCGCGTGGAGCTCGACTTCTTCCTGGAGCACGAGAAAACGCCGGAGCATTTCGCGAGGGAAGCGGCGCGGCAGGCGATTGTGCAACTGGACGCGGTGGAAGCGCCGGCCGGCGATACGGTGGTGGTGCTGGGTCCGGGCTGGCCGGGCGTGCTGCTGCACGAGGCGGTGGGGCATGGGCTGGAAGCGGACTTCAACCGCAAGGGCACGTCGGCGTTCACGGGGCGCATCGGGCAGCAGGTGGCGAGTCCGCTGTGCACGGTGGTCGACGATGGCACCATCGGCAGCCGGCGCGGGTCGCTGAACGTGGACGACGAAGGCAACCTGACGCAGCGCAACGTGCTGATCGAGAACGGCATCCTGCGCGGGTACCTGCAGGACCAGCTTTCCAGCCGCATTGATGGGAAGCGCGCCGACGGGCAACGGGCGGCGCGAGAGCTATGAGCACATCCCGATGCCGCGCATGACGAACACGTTCATGCTGGCGGGGGAGAGCGACCCGGAGGACATCATCCGCTCGGTTCCGCAAGGGGCTGTACTGCGCCAACTTCAGCGGCGGACAGGTGGACATCACGAGCGGCAACTTCGTGTTCTCCGCCTCGGAGAGCTACCTGATCGAGGACGGCAAGCTGACGCGGCCGGTGAAGAACGCGACGCTGATCGGCAACGGGCCGGAAGCGCTGAAGTACGTGAGCATGGTGGGCAACGATCTGAAGCTGGATGAGGGCATCGGCGATCTGCGGCAAGGAAGGGCAGAGCGTGCCGGTGGGCGTGGGCATTCCGACGGTGCGGATCGACCGGATGACGGTGGGAGGCACGGCTTGAGCGCGTTGCTGGACTCGCCGAGCAGGCGTCGAGGCGGCGCGTGGAGGCCGGCGCGACGGACGCGGAGTGCACCGATCTCGGAAGGCGAGGAGTTCTCGGCGCAGGTGCGGCTGGGCGAGGTGGAGACGCTGAAGCAGGCGGGTTCGCGGGGCGCGGGCCTGCGGATCCTGACGGGCCAGTGCACGGGCTCATCGTATACCTCGGACCTGTCGGCTGAGGGCGATCCGAACAGCTGGTGCGGTCGGCGATGGAACTGGCCGAGGTAACAACGGAAGATCCGTTTGCGGGGCTGCCGGACGCGGGAAGAGCTCGGCGTCGCTCGTCGGGCGATCTTGCAACTGTCTAGCGACGACATCGCGCGGCTGACGCCGGCGGAGCGGATCGACATGGCGCAGCGCGCGGAAGCGGCGGCGCTGCGGTTCGATCCGCGGATCACCAACAGCGACGGGGCATCGTTCGGCTCGTATTTGGGGCGGCACGTGTTCGCCAATTCGCGGGGGTTTGCGGGCGAGTACGCGACAAGCTACTGCTCGATGGGCTGCGTGCCGGTGGCGAAGACGGGCGACCACATGGAGCGCGATTACTGGTACAGCACGTCGCGCAGCGCGGCGGGTCTGGAGACGCCGGAGGAGATCGGGCGCAACGCGGCGGAGCGGACGGTGCGGCGTCTGGGCGCGGTGAAGGTGGCGACCCAGAAGGTGCCGATCGTGTTCGAGCCGCGGGTGGCGCGGACCTTGGTGAACAACCTGTTCGAGGCGGTGGAGGGCCGGTCGATCTACCGGCAGTCCTCGTTCCTGATGGGCAAGTTGGGCGAGGTGGTGGCCTCGGCGGAGACGACCCTGATCGACGATGGGACCATGCCCGGACTGTTCGGGACGCATCCGTTCGACGATGAAGGCGTGGCAACGCGGCGGACGGCGGTGATTGCCAAGGGCGTGCTGGTGAGCTATCTGCTGAACACCTACTCGGCGCGGAAGCTGGGCATGAAGACGACGGGCAACGCGTCGCGCGGGCTGACCGGCAACGCGGGCGTGGGTCATGGCAACCTTCATCTGGAGCCGGGCAAGCGGACGCCCGAGGAGATGATCGCGGGGATCCCGAACGGGTTGTACGTGGCGGAGCTGATCGGCTCCGGGGTGAACATCGCGACGGGGGATTACTCGCGCGGGGCGACCGGCCTGTGGATCGAGAACGGCAAGCTTTCGTATCCGGTGAGCGAGATCACGATCGCGGGCACGCTGCCGGAGATGCTGGCCCATCTGGAGCCGGCGAACGATCTGGAGTTCCGCGGGTCGGTAGCCAGCCCGACACTCCTGGTAGGAGAGATGACGGTTGGTGGACGCTAAGAAGGAAGATCGCAAGGTCGAGATCTCACCGGCGCTGATCGTGGTGGCACTGGCGGTAATCGCGGGCGCCGCTCTCTTTGCATGGCTGACGTTCGGACCGAAACCGGCGGGTCCGGCGGGCCCGGTACTGACGCCCGAGGCGAAGGCCTATTTGCCGAACCTGAAGTTGAGCGATGTGGAGCCGCAGACTTCGGAGAGCTATATCCAGAAATCGCTGTTCGAGATCATGGGGAAGATCACCAACACGGGGCCGAAGACGATCAGCGATGCGCAGGTGACTTGCGTGTTTCGCGACTATAGCGGGCGCGAGATCAAGCGGGAACTGGCGGCGGTGGTGGGCGCGCGCGGAGGGTCTTTGGGGCCCAATGTTACGAAGCCTTTTCGACTGGCGTTTGACGATGTGCCGGACGAATGGAACCATCAGATGCCGGACTTTGTGATCGCGCAAATACGGTTCCAGTAGTGCGACAATCACATTGACGTAAGCGACGGACTCACCTGCATGTCCACCCTGCCCGCAGTTCCTCGCCGTCCTTCCCTTCCCAAGTGGGTGGTGCCTGCGTTTGGTTTTCTGATCTCGGCGGTCAGCTGTTACTTCGCATTCCGCAAGTTCGATTACGGGCAGTTGGGGCGGGACTTCCAACATCTGATCTGGCCGTGGGTGTTGCTCGGCGTGGCCTTCGAGCTGGGCTCGTTCGTGATGGATGCCTGGCGCTGGCTGGTGATTTTGAGTCCGGCGGAAGAGCCGACTCTGCTGCAGGCGGTGCAAGCGACGTTTATCGGAATTTTCGCGAACGATATCGTTCCGGCGAAGGCGGGCGAGATTATTCGTCCGTACCTGTTGTCGCGTTGGGCGGAAGTTCCGTTCTCGCTGTCGATGACCTCGGCGGCGATGGAGCGGATTATGGACGGGGTCACGATGGTGATCTGCTTCTACATCGCGTCGGCGGGGGTGGAAAACCTGCCGATGTGGCTGCGGGACGGAATGCTGACGCTGACCGTTTCTGTAGCGATCATCTTCGCGGCGTTCCTGTTCATCCTGTTCTACAAGAGCCACGCGCACCGGATTGTTTCGGGGCGAGCGTGGACGGCGAAGTTCATCCATCTGCTGGACGAGCTGCATCTGCTGGGGTGCTGGCAGACCTTGGGGGCGGCGTTCGCGTTGAGCTTCGGCTATTTTCTGTGCCAGTTCATGGCGATCTTCTGCCTGGCAAAGGCCTATAACTTCGACTTCAGCTTGCGTGAAGCGGCCTTTGTGCTGCTGGTAGTGCGAATGGTGACGCTGATTCCAAGCGCGCCGGGCAACATCGGAGCGTTCCAATATGCCTGCGAACTGGCGCTGCGGATGCTGATGGTAGAGCCATTGAACGCCAAGAGCTTCGCGTTGATCGCGTACTTCTTCATGACGGTACCGGCGCTGGCGGTGGGGGCGATCACGGTGCTGCTGACCGGGTTCAGCATTGGCGAACTGCATAAGCAGGCGCATCACGCGCATCGCGAACACGAAGACACGCGGGCGGCTTAGCTCGGCTTGATGAGTTAGGAGATTACACGTCGGCTTCGCGCATTTCGGCGAGGGAGCGTTCGACGACTTCGAGCGGAACGAAGTCACCGGTCCCGATGCCGGGGCAGTAGCGGGCGGTTTCGATCCACTCGTCCTCATTTTCAACCAGGTCCGGCCAGAACGGGAAGGTGCGGCATTGCGTGGGTTTGGCCGGGTGGATGGCGCAGCCGTGGCCCACGAGGAAGTGGCATTGGGACCGGGGCGGTTTGCGGAAGCGGAGGAAGCGCCGGGTGCGGTAGATGTAGCGGGCCTCGAAGTCGGCGGGGGACATTCCCACGAAGGCGGCGGCGCGGAGGAGATCTTCTTCCGTGAGGTAGACGTAGCCGCGCTGATCGCAGCAAGCCGTGCAGCCGGGCTGACAGCTAAAACGCAGCTGTCCTGGATCGAGCGCCATTTCTGCCACATGGTAGCAAGCGTCAGGCCTGGTCGGGGGAGACGTTCTTCCTGGTTTGCGTCCGGATCCACTCTTTGCGGTGTTGTTTGCGCAGGGGGCCGGTGAATTTGGGCATGGTTGACTTGTTCACCGGGGCCGGCGCGGGGGCTGGGCGCGTGGGAATAAAGGGGGCGGAAGGAACTTTCGGAACAGAGCCAACGGTGGATGTCTCGGGACTGACGCCGCGCTGGGCGATGAGCTGGATGAGTTCACGCTCGGTCTTGTCATAGAGGCGGCGCAGGCGGGCTTCGTGGCGGCTCAACTGATCGAAGGCGCGGGCGTTGGCGAGAAACCCGGCGGACTGAGCGAGAGTTTCGGCGGTGATTTGATCGAGGGGTCCATAGTTCTCGTGAACGGAGTCGAGGTGCTGGGCGCTGCCGATGGCGAGGAGGCCGGATTCGAGGCCGGAGATGCGGCCGAGACGCCATTCGGTGTCCTGGAGCAGTTGGACGAAGCGGTGTTCCTCTTCATTTTGGGGGGTGAAGCGGCGGTCGAGGCGGTAGCCGAGGTCCTCGTAAGCGACGCGGTTTTCGTTGGGGAGGACGACTGTCTCGGAATACAGGCCGTGCTGGAGCGCGTTGAAGCGCATTTTGGCTTTGCCTTCGGCGGTGCGCGGTCCGGTGGAGAGCTGCGCGTTGATGAGGTTGGCAGTGGCGCGGGCGGTAGTTTCGGGGAGTTCGTTGGTGGATTGGGCGGCGGTGGTGGTGGGTGACATCGGAGTTCCTCTCGCTCAGAGAGTAGCTGGGGAGAGCGGAAATGAGGGGTGATGGGGAGGCGG
This sequence comes from Bryobacterales bacterium, assembly GCA_963738525.1. Taxonomy (GTDB): domain Bacteria; phylum Acidobacteriota; class Terriglobia; order Bryobacterales; family Bryobacteraceae; genus Bog-113. The sequence goes on along the minus strand of CAVTXC010000012.1, from coordinate 88,469 downwards.
GAGATTGAGGTAAGTAGTGGGAGGGATGGGAGTTAGGATTATTTTAATTTTGTGTGATGAAGAGGGGATGGGAGGGGGAGTGTATCTGCGCGGGAAGATGAAGGCGTGCGGCTGGGCGTCGGCGCGCCCTCCGAGGATGGATCGGAATGGGGAGGCATGCAAACTTCGATCGCTTCACCTGGAACCCGAACCAGATGAACGGGCACCCGTGCATCCGGGGGATGAGACTGACCGTGCGCCGGGTGGTGGGAAGCTGTGGCGATCGATCCGAATCGGGATGATCTTCTCCGGAACTATCCCGATTGGAGCTGGATTGTCGTCCGGCAAGCTCTCGCGTTCGCCGCGGCCGGGCTCTAGGTTGCGCGACGGGGAGCGATGCAGGGTAATCGGCGCTTGCCGTGGGGCCTGATCCGCGATCAGAGAGTTCCGAGGGATGCAGCGTCTGGCTTACAGGATCTTGGTTATGAGTGGATGCACGTGGGTGAGACCGGGATGCGTAGTGGCCGCGGATCAAGAGATACTGGCATTTGCTTTGAAGTTAATTCGGTTGTTTGTGTCTTTAGACGCGGACGTTTACGATGTTTCGGCAGTTTTCATAATGGGAGAGCATTCCGTCATTCGTCTGTTCCTGCAGGGCTTGAGTAGTCCCGAGACGTCCGACGTGCTCGAAATACTTTCGCGGACTTCGCTTCAGATGGCAGCTTGTTTGAATCGGGACGGGCGTGATGTTCCGGGACACACCGCTGTGGCTAAATAGTGCCCATGGCCTGACTCACTCCCTGCGAACCGACCTAATTGCGAATACGCTATCCTGATGTGCGGCATGGATGAGGGGGAGGCGGGTCGTCTCAGAAAGCGAGAAAATCTTAGAAATCTGCTGTCCCAGTTTGAGCAACAAGATGAAATAGTAAAGGGCCTCCAACCCGCAGCGCTTCATGGGAAGGGGCTTCCGAAGCTCTCATGAATGTTTTGCGAGATCTCTTCGGGCAAGCTGCTGCAGCGCTTCCCGAAAAAGGAATACGTTTCGAAGATGACAACGATCTCGATGGGATAAGAGGGCAGATTATTGGTGTTCGAGCCAAAATCTCTGCTTGGCTTTCAGATTTTGAGAGCAGATTGTGCGAGCATCGGCCTTCCCTGACCAGCGCGAACCCCGGTCTGAACCGACAGATGGCAAACCCGCGACATGTTCTTGTCATTCACGGGCGCAACGATGCTGCCCGCAATGCTCTTTTCGCCTTCCTCAGGTCCCTTGATCTAAGTCCTATTGAGTGGGAAACAGCGGTAGAGATGACCGGAACTACCTCACCATATGTAGGGGAAATTCTCGACGCCGCGTTCACCCAATCGCAGGCGGCAATTGTTCTGCTCACAGGAGATGATGTTGGACGTCTTGGCACCCGGTATTGGACCACAACTGACCCTAAGCATGAGCGCGATCTTACGCCCCAAGCGCGCCCTAACGTTCTATTCGAAGCTGGTATGGCCTTTGGGCGGTATCCGCATAAGACAATTATCGTCGAGCTAGGACAAACGCGGCCGTTCAGCGACATTTTAGGGAGGCACATCGTCCACCTAACAAACAGCTCCCACAGTCGCCTGCGACTTATCAGCCGGCTTAGGACGGCGCGATGCGAAGTTCAATACGAGGGGCGCGAGGACTGGCTATCGGAAGGAGATTTCGAGGGGGCGAACGTGCCTCCAGATTTTGGCTATAAGCCTGAGCCGCTTCCGACAAACACTCCGAGCTCCGAACGGCAGCATTCCCAATTGTCCACCGAACTGGGTGGACAGCAAGTCCAGATTGCTAACCATCAGTCAAACCCAGTTGTCGCAGACGGCGAGAATAATTGCGAGACCCTATCGCCGGACGATTTCGCCGTTCGGATCGTTCGCGAGGAAGGTAGTTCCTTGACGGGGTTCACTCTCAACATCGTCAACTGGCGCCTGTCCGCCATTGAAAAAACCAGGTTAATTGTCAGGTCAGCGCGAAGCTTTGATTCCAGGAAAGGTGACTATCGAGATGGGCGGAGATTCAATGCGTTTGACAGCACAGATCCTGATCCCATCGAGGCCGGCTGCAGTGGGAAAAGCGTCTGGTTTGTTCACAAGGCAAGCTCAAGGGCGCATCTATTAATTGGGAGCAATGATCAACATCCGCTTTTCTGGCCGGACAACGACACATCCAACGTACACAGATGGCTGATATCATTCGAGGTTCTCGCTTTCGCGGTCCCGACTCAGGGCGGCGGCGCCGGAGTTCAACTGAAGGGCATCAAACAGGCAATTGTCCTCACTTGGGACAAGTCTAAGAACGAATTCTTTATCCGTAAAGCAGGAGAAGGACAGGAGTGACGATTTCAAATCGATGATACTGGATGGCGGGAACGCGCGCTCGGAAATGATTTCCGAAGCGCTCGCCAAGTCCGGTTCTGTTAACCCGACAATCGTCCCAGTGATTCGGCCGTTCCGCTAAATGCTCATAAGATACTAGAATCACGTTTCCGCAGTCCCCAAACCGCGGGTAGACCGCTAACGAATAAGCGTTCGGCTTCGGGATGGCGAGGATTCGGGACTGTGTCTGTTATCCGTTTTGCGCAAAGCTAAACTAACAGAATGATGGCGTGTTCCCGTCGGGAGATCATGCGCTGGCTCGCCATCTTTGGGGCAATTCCCCGCATTGGCAGCTGCGAGTCGGAAGCGAGTGAGGAACCGAGCTATGACGACGCTGAGGCGTATCGAGTGTATTCGACGCTTATTCCGGAAGACTGGGTCTGGTTATCCGCGAAAGCTGAATCTCTTGTAATCGCTGCGCTAACGGTCTCGTCAGAGATGTGCTTGAAACCAGAAGACGAATTTGAACGGGTTCTGGATCCTGCTATCGCGAATTACAAGAAGTTGGCAACTAAGCGGTGGCACTTACAACGCGAGTTTAGTTTGTCAAAGCCTTATGAGCTAATAGAGCAGCAAGAGCTAGATGGTTACTTCCGCGACGGCGGAAGCGGGTGGAAGGGATTTTATGCACGCTATCCTCAATCGGGCGGGTATCTCTTCTTTTCTCCCGTAGGATTCAATCCGGCGAAGGATGTAGCCGTGGTGCAAGTGAATCATTCGTGTGGCGGCTTGTGCGGAGGCGGCACGTTTGCCGTTCTACAGAAACGGGACGGGGAGTGGAAGCAGCTCGATTGGAAAGGTTCGTCCTGCGGTTGGGCTTCGTGAGGGTTTACATCAAGCAATGACGTCTAGGGATGTGGGGGGACACCGTGGGCGAGAGCCGGGTTCGGTGGAATCGTGGCTGATCTCGGCAGGACGGGACCGACGTCCCGGATCGCCGCTCAACGTGCCGCCGTGCCCGGCATCGAACTTTGTGCTGGGAGAGCGCCGCGCCTACTCTCGGGATGACGGGACGCCGGGCTGGGAGGCACTCGAAGAGATCGTCGGGGGGCTCGAAGGTGGCTCTTCGGTCTCCTTCGCGTCAGGCATGGCGGCGATCACGGCCGTTTTTGATCAACTCCCTACCGGGTCAGTGGTGGCTCTGCCCGATGACTGCTACCAAGGTGTGGTGGGTCTCGCAACTGCCGGCCAAGCCCGCAAGCGCTGGACCGTGCAGCGCATTGCGGTGGCCGACACAACACGCTGGGTCGAGATGTGCGGCGTGGCCGACCTGATCTGGCTGGAGTCCCCGTCAAACCCACTGCTGGCAGTGGCCGACGTGGACATGATTTGCGGAGCGCCGCGTAGGCCGGGCGCGATCCTCGGAGTCGATAACACTTTCGCAACGCCGCTCAACCAGCGGCCCTTGATGCTGGGCGCCGATGTCGCCGTTGAGTCGGTCACTAAGTTCATTGGCGGGCACTCGGATCTACTCGGCGGCGTCGCTACCGTGCGCGACGAGAATCTGTTGGCCGCACTGCGGCAGGCGCGGGAACTGGCAGGCGCGACACCCGGAACACTCGAGACATTCCTGGCAGTGCGTGGGGTTCGAACACTCGCGGTGCGTCTCGAGCGGGCGCAGAACAATGCGATCACGCTGGCCGAACTCCTGGCGCAGCATCCGAACGTCACGTTGACGCGCTATCCCGGCTTGACCAGTCATCCGACGCACGAGGCCGCCCGACGCCAGCTTAAGGGGTTTGGCACTGTTATCTCTTTCGATGTCCACGGGGATGGAGCGGCTGCGGACGCCGTATGCGCAGGAGTGCAACTGATCCAACACGCGACCAGCCTAGGTGCGGTCGAGTCGACGATTGAACGGCGGGCCGGCATTCCTGGACAAGAGCATCTGCCCGCGGCGCTGGTGCGCTTGAGCGTGGGAATTGAGGGCGTCGAGGACCTTTGGGACGATCTGGATCGAGCGCTGCGGGGGTCTTAGGGGAGCTTCTGGCTTGGGGTATGAGTGCGTTGTATCCGGGACGGATGACTTTCGGCGACCCGGCTGTTTGACCGAGTCGCCATGAATAGATGAGTAAGTGTTAGTGGACCTTCTCGGCGAGGATCGGCTTCATGTTGGGCGGGGCGCCTTTCGGGTGGATCTCGGCATGGGTCTCGTCTTTCAAGGTCACGAGGAATTCGAACGGCTCGTTGCCGTCCCCGACGGTGATGTGCAGGGCGGAGCCTTCCGGGGTCGCCTTGAGGATCGGCTTGGGCGCGCTGTCTTCGGATGGATCAGCGCGGCTTAACGCTCCGTCATTATCTAGAGCGATGCGCGAGCCGGTGACCGTTCCGGTTATGCCAGATGCGTCCGGCACGAGGATCATCGTGGCGAAACTGCGGCCGTTGAACATCCAATGCCAAGTTCCGGCGAAGGTTTGCGTGGTGTTCGCAGAGGCAGAGTCTGCTTGCACGCTTGTTGCGCGGGCGAGCACTGCGCCCGTGCCAAATGCCATGGTCATTGCTAACGCGAGCCCCATGAGAGCGGCGCGCGGCAGCAAAATTCGTTTCTCCGTTAGGGTCATGATTCGAGCCTCCAAGTTTTCACCGTCAAAGATGCCAAGCCCCACCGCGTTGGCACGACGCGCGTGCAAACACAGGGACGCGAGGCGCAAGAGCATGCGGGCATATAAGCGCCGCGTCCCTAAGTGGGAAGCGGCATAGTCGTCGCAGGAAAGTTCGCGGGCTTGCGAGAGCTTTGACATCAAATAGCGGATGCCGGGGTGCCAAGCGACAGGCAACGAGATTAGCTGAGATAGGATGTGGACCAAAAAGTCCTGGCGACGGATGTGTCCATATTCGTGCGCCATTACTGCTAAGAGCTCTTGGTCACTTAGGTGTGGCAGCAACTTACTTGGCAGCAAGATGGCGGGATGAAATACTCCGACGGTGACGGGATCGTCAATGGCTGTCGATTCGAGGAGAGCGACGCGGTGATGACGATCGATAATCTGGTGGGCTAACTCTATGTGGGCGGGAGACAAGGTGGATGCGCCGCTCCGCAGACGGTGCACGCGATGAACCCCACGGCTGAAGCGCGCCAGTCGAACCAGAACAAATATCCCCCACATACTGAGCAAGCAGCTTTGGAGTGCAGGCGCGATGGTGAACGGCTGGTGCTGCTGAGACTCACCCTGCCACGGCCAGAGATGGTGATGCGGTCCTCCGGCGCCCGTGGGAGACTGCTGATGCGATGGCGTGGTGGTGCTGGCTGCGGGCGATCGCCAAAGGGTGTTGATGACCGGAGCGGTCAGGCAGAAGAGGAGCGCCACGAGGTAGAAGACATATTGATGCTTGGCTTTCGCTTTGGCGATGAGGCGCGAGAAGGCGGCGGCTACGATGGCGAATAAAGTAATTTGCAGGAGCGCGTTGAGCAGCAGATCGAATACGGTCGCTTGGAGCGGGTTCATTCCGGTTCCTCCTCTAAGTTCTCACTGGCCTGTAGCTTGGCTTGTAACTCAGCAAGTTTTTTGGCGTCGAGTTGTTTGCTTTTCACCAGGGAGAGAAGAAGGTCGTCCACCGAGCCTTGGAAGACCTTCTGGAGGACGTCTTTGATGGCGTGCGAGTCGGCGGCCTCTTGCGAGACGGTGGCGCTGTACTCGTAGGCACGTCCAACGAGTTTCCGCTTCACTTTGCCCTTGCGTTGCAGGACATTCAGCGTGGTCTGCACGGTGGTGTAGGCAAGCTGGGGCTCGCCCGTCAGACCCTGCAAGACTTTCTGGACGTTCCCTGCCCCGTCGTTCCAAAGCACGCGCATGATGCGGCGTTCAAGGGGGGTCAGGACTCGGGTTTTCTTCAGCATCGGTTCGATCGGCGTCCGTATTCCTATAAATATAGGAGACGCGCGGATTTGTCAACTATGAATGCAGGAGACGCTGATTTCGGCCGGCTACTAACTCGTGTAATCGAGGAACAGCAAGAAGAGCCCGAATACCGCGATCATTGCTCCTGAGACCGACGCCAAGGTACCCTTTCTACCCGCTTCCGCCGATAAGTCCATGGCGGCGCGCCAGTACATAATCGCGCCCGCGACAACGAGAATGAGTTCGACGCAGGCCGCCGCTCTGGGGTGATCCCAGAGTCCGAAGCCAAGGAGTGGAAGGCTGCCGAAGTTTGCGGGGAGGACGGGCATGTCGGCGCGGTGGACGACGAGATCAAGGACCCAGTGCGACGCACTGACCAGTGCGATTACCAGTGCGACTCTTCTCCCCAGTTTGGGCAGGAACATTGCGCCCAAGGCCGCCGACAGCGCCAACATGCCGACGATGGAGTGCGTGTAGTCCGCATGAATAATCAAGCCGCCGTAGCCCGCGTGCGGCGAGATCGGCTGCACCGTTTCCCCATGAGCAAGGAACAACGGAACGAAGATGATGTCGAGCCAAACCGTCGCCAGCATGAGCGCCCAGAGAGGCGTGGATCTCTCACGAGATTTGACCATCGCGGCGAAACCAAAGTGGCCAGCGATCACTTGGTGCGCTCCATGCGGGTTGTCGATGGCCAAGGAAGGCGACGATCGACCAGCCCGACTACCCCAACGAAAAGAAAAATTCCGACGATGAATGCCATTTGTGAATCCTTTCGAGATTGTGTGTTGCAGTCACGTCTGTGTTCTGCTACATACGGAAGGCGCCACGCGTCTTGGCGGGCCGACCGTCAACGTGCCGATCCACATTCGTCGTGATTACCATGGCGAAGTCGGGGGAAGAGGGCGTGTCTTCATGTGCCTTAGCTTACGACTCTTATCTTGATGCTTTGGAAACGGTGTTCCCGGCCGTGTGCTGCAACCTCTGTTGCGTACAGTGCATTTTGCGCTGGCCGAATACGTGGCGGTACCCAAAGACGGTATAGATAAAGGTGGACGATCGCTATGCCACCTGATTCCTTAGATCAAAGAGTTCCCACCATTCTGCTCATCGCGGTTTCACGTGGTCTTGGCCTGGCGATGGCAGCAGAGTTTCTGAAGAACGGCTGGAATGTGGTTGGTACGGTTCGGGAAGGATCGGATCGGGCTCAGTTGCACGGACTGGCGGACCGGTTTAAGGGACGACTCGAGATCGAGACACTGGACATCTGCGAGCAAGCGCAGGTCACCGCGCTGCGGGAGCGGCTGTCGGGCAGAGTGTTCGACATGCTATTCGTGAACGCCGGCATAACCAACAATGAACAGGAGACGATCGGCGACGTGACAACCGAAGAGTTCATCCGCGTCATGGTCACGAATTCACTGTGTCCGATGCGAGTGGTGGAGTCGCTGCAGGATCTTGTTGCGGCGGATGGTTTGATCGGCGTGATGTCATCCGGGCAAGGGAGCGTTGCAAACAACGTTCGGGGGATGCGTGAGGTTTATCGTGGCAGCAAAGCGGCATTGAACCAGTTCATGCGTAGCTACGCGGCCCGCCAAGCGAAGACTTCGCGGGCGATGGTACTGATGGCACCGGGGTGGGTCCGGACGGAAATGGGAGGGCCGGAGGCACCGCTGACCATCGAAGAGAGTGTGCCGAACCTGGTGAATGTACTGCTCAGGAAGAGAGGGAGCGCGGGTCTTGAATACCTCGACTATCTGGGGCGAACGGTGCCGTGGTAGTGCGAAGCGCTAGGGTGGAGTTTGCCAGAGCTGACTGGATGTCACCACTTAGCCTGGGGCTAGCCGCAGGCTCTGAGAAGCGCATGAGGGGCGCCACCCCTTATGCCGTACAGCAGCCCAGAATGGCGGGCCATGGGCCGACATGGTTCGGGGGCTATCGAAGCGTATCGAACTAAGGTTCGTGAACCGGGTTGAGTTCCGCTGGCGGCGGTGGCGATGCGGTATGAGCCGAGAAGGTAGCAATTGAGCTTGTTCGCGCCAACCGGCCGCGTTATCGAGTCGCGTCATGGAGTAACGAGGGCAGATCCAGTGGAATCATGCGATCCGACCAGCCGGATGCGCGGTAACTTTGTCTCTGCGATGTTACTAGGGCCGGGAACCCTGAATCAGAATGTCGACGAGTTGCCTGGCCCTAGCGGGCGCGTCCTTGGCGGTGCTGGCGCCGGCGACGCCATAGATAGCGCGGAGCATGTCTACCGGATCGATATCGGGGCGAAGATCTTTGCTCGCCACGGCACGGCTCGCCAGCGCGTTGGCTGCTTCTTCCATGATCAGGTTGCTCTGATGAAACACCTTCGAAGGTCCGCCGACCATGGCGTTCAGCGCCGAAGCGATGATTTTCTTAGCGGCAAGGTAGTCGGTGAAGACCAGAAGCCACGCACGTAAGGCTTCAATGGGAGGCAATTCGGCGGAGAACTTTTTCTGCGCCTGGGCCAACTTCTCGACCTCGGTCATATAGACCGCGGCAAGCAGATCGTCACGCGTGGGGAAGTGACGGTAGAGCGTGCCGGGGCCAATCTGAGCGCGCCTGGCGATCTCGTCCATGCTGGCTTCCGCTCCGCGACTGGTGAAGACCTGCCTGGCGACTTCGAGGATACGCTCACGGTTGCGCTGCGCGTCGGCGCGGGGCTTGCGGTCCGAAATTCTTACGTCTGGCCCTTTCATTGCACTTTTCTGAAACCGGAGACTCCCTCCGTTAATCTTACTAGCATAACGGAGACTGACTCCGTTTTTTTGAGGGCTGAGGCCCTAAAACGAATTGTGACAGGAGAGTACAGGATGGCGTCAAAGTTTGGAGCGAAGTCAACGACAGAAGATGTTCTCGCCGGGGTTGATCTGAGGGGGAAGCGGATATTGGTCACGGGAGTTTCCGCGGGTCTCGGCGTGGAGACGGCGCGTGCGCTAGCGGCTCACGGCGCTGATGTTGTGGGGGCGGCGCGCGATCTCGAGAAGGCGGAGCGAGCGACAGCGGAGGTTCGTAAGGCCGCAGCGGAGAGCGGCGCAAATTTCGAGTTGATCGAACTTGATCTCGCCAGCCTGAAGAGCGTGCGGGCCGCTGCGGAAAAGCTGCTTGCCGATGGCCGCTCATTCGATGTGATCATTGCGAATGCGGGTGTAATGGCGACTCCTTTCGGCAAGACTGAAGATGGCTTCGAGACGCAGTTCGGCACGAATCATCTAGGCCACTTCGTCTTTGTGAACCGTATCGCGTCGCTCATTAAGGATGGGGGACGTCTAGTCAACCTGGCCTCGTCGGGGCATCGTTTTAGCGATGTCGACCTGAACGATCCGAACTTTGCGACGACGCCATACGAGCCGTTCGTCGCGTACGGACGTTCGAAGACGGCAAACGTTCTGTTCGCGGTCGAGTTCGACAGGCGTCATCGCGATCGCGGCGTGCGCGCCACGGCCGTACATCCGGGCGGGATTATGACCGAACTTGCGCGGCATATGCCCGAGGGCGCAATCGAGGCCTTTTTGCAGCAAGTGCAAGAGCAGCGCGCCGCGGCAGGTGAGCCGCCCTATGAGTTCAAATCGATTCCGCAGGGCGCCGCGACTTCGGTTTGGGCAGGAGTGGTCGCAGCTGCCGATGAGGTAGGAGGAAAGTATTGTGAGGACTGCCAGGTCGCGGAATTCATCCCTGCCGATTCGCAGGTAAGCGCGATCAGCAGAGGGGTGCGCGGATATGCGCTCGACCCTGAGAACGCGAAGGCACTATGGAAGAAAAGCGAGGAGATGGTCAGAGAATCTTTCGCATAAACGCTGCCGAGTGGGCAGTTCAGGAAGCACTCGACCCAGCGAGATACCATTCGGCAATGCTGCGAATCGCACTGGCCGCATATCTTATGGCTGGCTGGTTGTAGGGCCAAACGGGCGAGCATCAGATTCGACAGCCGCGCGCTTACGGCTTTGGTGCTGACGGGCCCGCCTATCGGCTCCCCTGCATGGAGTAGGTGGAGGAAAAGGGGCCGGACGCATTTGTGCAACTGGTCCGGCTCAAGACGCCTGGAGAGCGCCGCTCGTGCCTCGCTGAACCCCGATCCCCAACTGTCGCAGAGAATGGGGCATCGCCTCGGCGCTAATCTCGAGGCGTCGGAAGGCTTGAAAAGGGCCGCCGATTGGCGGCTGATCGACGATCCAGGCGCAATTGCACCCCTGGTCCGATGTCTTGAACACCCGCTGCTTGAGGTGGGCAGGCGGTGTGAAGAGACGTTGCGATTGATCACCGGCCATGCCTACGGCCGGAAGTTCAATGACGGAGCGGATGGCCGTCCGACTCAAGAAGAACAAGCGCGGTTCGTCCAAGACTGGAACGAATGGGAGGCGCAACTGAAACATGGGCATCCTGTGCTCGACGCCTGGCTCGAATCCAAAACGGAGGCGGCCGCACACCGGATTTGTGCAACATTACGCAACGCGTGGCAAGGGTCGGTGGCTGCGAGCTATCTCGGTTATGCCGCCGAACACCCAAGGGGAAACATCGGCGAGGAGCTTTTCGATCTCTCGGTCGGCCTGGAAATGCGGCAAACTGGAGCGCGAGCGATCGCGTGAAATCAGTTGGAGTGCGGTTCTTTCGGCCTGGTGTTGCAAAACGCCGAAGCGAGGGGCCCAATCCGTCCGACGTTTGGCCGATGGAAGTATATGGACCTCCGGAGAACCTGTACCGAGAGACATTCCCCTTACTCGACATGGAAGTGCAGGTAATTGTCGCCACTCTCGATTTTCCCCTCCGGACGGCGTCGTTTCGTGCAGTCAAAGAGGCTCTGGCGGAATTTCGAGAAGTCGATAGGATTGCGGGGGGGAAGGTAGGCTTCGTTTGCGTTTCGCGCCGGACGTGGCGTTGCTTGGCTTATACCGGCGCACCTTTACGTAGCGCGTAGGAGGGCGCGTACACCGCGTTCGAAGCGATCGGAATCGGGATGGATTTGACCGCTCGCAAAGGTTTCAGACAGACGGGGGAAGTTTCGGGTCGCGAGTTGCAATTTGGCGAGTGTCGGGTCAACCGCGGTGTCGGTGGCGGCTTCGCGTAGGGCATTCCCGAAGACGAAATCATCGACTGTCGCAAGTAGCGTGATCTTCTGTTTTTTGGTCAGCGATGTTTCCGCAAGGGCGTCCAGACACTGCTCCATGTGCCGCATAGCGTTTAACCCAGGCGGAGCGGACAACATCGCTGCGAGGGCCCAAGGGTGACGGAGGAATACGGCCCGCGTGCGCTTCGCGATTTCGAGGATAGCGCGCTGCCAGCCTTTTGGCAGGGAAGGTACAAGGGCTTCGCCCATCAGCGCATCATCCATCACGGCCATAAGATCCTCTTTCGTCTTCACGTAGTAGTAGAGACTCATGGTGCCGACTCCCAGGACTTGGGCGACACGGCGCATGGAGACCGCGCTAAAGCCATCGTGGTCGGCTATGTCGAGGGCAGCGGCGGCGATTTTTTCACGGGTAAGCCGTGTTTTAGTCTTTGACATTCGTACACTGTACTACTATGATTATTCGTACGATGTACGAAAAGCAGATTCTGATTGCGGGTGCGGGGCCGACCGGACTTACTCTGGCCATCGATCTGGCGCGACGTGGGGTTGCCTTTCGAATCGTCGAGGCGGTTAAGTCCCCGTTTGAGGGATCGCGGGGAAAGGGCATTCAGCCACGCACGCTGGAGATCTTCGATTCATTGGGGATTGTGGAGGCCATTCTGGCAGCGGGGCAGTTGTACCCCCGGTTACGGGTTCACGTGGGGAGGCTTTCACTTCGAGTGGGCTCCTTGGGGTCGCGGAAAGACGCTACGGAGCGAACACCTTATCCGAATCTCTGGATGGTGTCGCAGGCGCACACAGAGGCGATTATGCGGGAGCGGCTGCGCGCCCTGGGCGGGGCCGTGGAGTTCGGGGTTGCGCTCGAGTCTTTTACGCAGGACGGGAGCGGCATTGTGGCGACGCTCTCGACAGGGGAAGAAGTTCGGGCGGCATACCTGGTGGGCGCCGACGGAGGCCGCAGCCGGGTGAGGCGAGTGCTCGGCTTGGGCCTTACGGGGAATGCGCTTGAAGGCGGCCCGATGCTGATTGCCGATGTGGAGGTGGAAGGCTTAGACCGGCGGGATTGGCACATATGGCCCCTCGCAAAAGGCGGCGCGGCCGGACTTTGCCCTTTACCGAATACATCGCTGTTTCAACTCACGTGCCGAGCGGGAACCTCGCACGCGGGCATTGAAGAAAGAATCCGGAAGGTGACCGGTCACCGGGTCACCCGCGTGGCTTGGGAATCCGTTTACCAGCCCGCCGTGCGGATGGTTTCCCGCTATCGTGTGGGACGGGTGTTCCTGGCGGGAGATGCGGCGCATTTACATCCACCCGAAGGCGGACAGGGACTGAACACGGGCGTGCAGGATGCGTACAACCTGGGGTGGAAACTTGGTGTTGTTTTACGCGGCGGCCCAGATGCGCTACTCGACACCTATGAGGCGGAGCGACTACCGATCGCCGCAGCGGTACTGAGGTTGAGCAAGCAGCTCCATCAGACGCGATCGCTAAAACGCGGAGAGGCAACGAACCAGCTAGGGTTGCACTACCGCGAGAGTCCCTTGTCGGCGCGGGGGTCACTCGGGGAGTTACAACCGGGAGACCGGATGCCGGACGCCCGACTGGAGAATGGGAGCAGGCTCTTTGAACAGTTGCGGGACGGGCGTGCGAGAGAGTTGGTCACCTCCGAAGGGATTCGTGTTCTGATTCGGCCGGACGGCTATATCGCGCAGATCGGCGGAATCCGATCGAGCGAGTATCTAGGGGAACCAGTCGCGTACACACCTGGTAAGGGACGTCGCTGTTTCCCAGTGAATAAGTCGCATGACTTTGGAAGGAAATTGAGGTTGGCCCGCCCGACGCGCGGATAACAGAGTAACGAACCGCTTAAAGGGGAATGCGGCTCGCTGCATATCGGGACTGTCTAGCTGGACTGTTTCTGTGGTGGTGCCCGGTGCCGCACGCGATTCGTTTATGAGCGGTGTTCGAGAAGTCCGATACGGATCGCCTGTTCCACCAATGAGTAACTGCCATCGCTGCGATGGAGTTCGAGGGGCGCGCTGGGATACAAGGGAGGCTGCGCCATGAAACGCGGCGTGCTGCCGTGGTGAGCCTGCGCGGCGTGCACCAGGAAGGGGTGACATAGATATACCGTTCCGGCGACGCCGAGCGCGAGGGTTTCCGGCATCCCGTCTGTTGCAGCGGTTGCGGCAGGCGCGAGTTCCGCACTCGACATCCCTTGTTCACCATATGGCGCGAGGAGTGACGGGATGCGGAGGTGCGATCCGACGCGTATTCGGGTGGGGGCGTCGTCCTTTCCGACATCGGAGAAGAGGAACAGCATGAGGAGCGCTCTCCCTTTCGAGCGGACGTTCACATGCCATTGCATGTAAGAGGAGGCCGGCTCATCCGGTGGGAAGCTCGCATCGATGTGCCAGCCGGTGTCGCCCGGATCTTGACTGGTGGGAAAGCGGATGGGGAATCCGCCGAGGCTTTCGCGTGGGATCCAGCGTCCGGGGCCGACCAGTTCGTCGAAGGCGGTGTGGAGAACCGGGGTGTTCGCTGCCTGCTGAAACGGTTCTTGCGCGCAGTCGCCTATGCGGATCACCGGACTGGCCCAGGTCGCCGGCTCGTGAGGGTCGCAGCCGGTTTCACGCCAGAGGATAGCGCGGGCGGCGGACGCGAGGGTTGAAGAAAAGGCATTCTCGACGCAGACAAAGCCATCGAGAACGAACTGTTCACGTTGATGGTTCGTCAAGGCAGGAGGTTGCTGGAGCATAGCAGGATCGAGTTAGGTTTATTGTCGATAGAGTCTACAACCTTCGCACAGGACGGGGTCGAATCGAGCGATGGGCGCGGCAGCTTTCAGGTGCGATGCAGCGTCCGGATTCTTCGACCTCGCTTCGAAGTTTTCGCGTCGGCGATTGTGTTTTTCAGAGTTTTAATCGGAGAATATACGCGTGCCGGAGCCGGTCATCGATGTGCAGATCGGAGCGACTGGACCTGACGGCGCAAGGCTGGGACGTTAGTGGAACAACAGACCACGAAATTGCTGCGATTCAACGGCGCGGTCGAGCGAGATCCGGCCGTCGACGCGTGGATCAAAGAGCATACCGGCGAACTGGGAACGATCGCGAAGGAGTGGTTTCAGGCGATGCGCGAGTGCGGGGACGAGGTCCGAGAGCTTTTGCATGACGGCTGTCCGGTGGCGTGTTTGGGCGATGCGCCGTTCGGCTACGTGAACGTATACAGAGCGCACGTGAACGTGGGCTTCTTTCAGGGCGCGGGGCTGCCAGATCCAGCTCGCTTGCTGCAGGGGACCGGGAAGTTCATGCGCCACGTGAAGTTGAGACAGGGAACGGTCATCAACGCGCGGGCCTTGAGAAGGCTGATCGAAGCGGCGTATGCGGACATGAAGGCGCGCGTGGAAGCGGGTGGATAGCGAAACGGTTTAACTGGAAGGCCTGGTTGTTACAATCGGGCGATTCCATGGAGCAAGCGGTTCTACCCGGCGCCGGCCAGGGATCCAGACACGTTTCTTCGCTGGACGGCCTCCGGGGAATCGCCATTCTGCTGGTTTTAGCCGTGCACCTCGTGCTGGCCGGGGTGGTACCCGAGCAGCCCAGCGCCGCACTGGCGTTGCGCAAGCTGATGTGGTGCGGATGGAGTGGGGTCGATCTCTTTTTCGTCCTCTCGGGATTCCTGATTACGGGCATTTTGCTCGATTCGCGCGAATCGGAGAACTATTTCCGCGTGTTCTATATGCGGCGCGTACTTCGGATCTTTCCGCTGTACTATTTCGCGATTTTGGCCTGCGTCGTTTTGCTGCCCTTGTTGGCATTGCGGTTCGCCGGGCTTTGGGCCCTCTATCCGCGGCCGGCGGGGTGGCTATCGTATTTGTTCTATTACCAGAACTGGTGGATGCCGCTACGGGAACCGACACACGGCATTCTCGGGCATTTTTGGAGTCTCGGCGTAGAAGAGCAGTTCTATCTAGTGTGGCCCGCCTGTGTATTGCTTTTGCCGACCAAGCGTCTTCCGTGGATGTGTTTGGTCGGGGCGGTGGCCGCGATGGTGCTGCGCTTCACGCTGGCGCGGCCCGGGCCGGCTTCCGAGTTCATTCTGGAATGCACTGCCACACGATTCGACAGTCTGCTGATCGGGGGATTTGTGGCCTTCGCTGTGCGAAGGGCTGGCCTGTTCGAGCGCGCGCGAAAGGTGAGCGCCGTGGTATTTGTGGCATCTTTCGCGGTGATCGCCGCGATCAACCTGATTGGGCACGAGACGTTGTCGCGCGGCTATTACACGCAGACCCTCGGCTTCACTTTTTATGCGCTGGCGTATGCTTGCGTGGTGCTATGGGCGTTTGCGCAGAATGGGACAGGCACTTGGCTCGATCGGGCGCTCAATCAGCGAGGGTTGCGGATGTTTGGGCGATATAGCTACGGGATCTACGTGTATCATGGCCCGATCTATTTCGCACTGGCAAGTCTGTTGAATCGGTATCCCTGGTATGGAAGATCCGTTGGGATGGGATTATTGGCGTCGTTTGCGTTCGTAGGCACGAGTCTGGGCGTTGCCGTTTTGAGCTTTCGTTATTTGGAAAGCCCGTTTCTTCGCATGAAGAGATTCTTTAAAGTCCGACCCGCGACGGGCGCCCTGCGGAGAGAACGACTGGTTGTTTGATGGAGAAGTGCTTCCGTTTGAACCTGATGCGCTTACTGGATAAAGGTTTGTGGCTCATCCGTCGATAGACCAGCCATGGAATGGCTCTACGGAGTCTGCAACACCGGCACTTGCGGCAGGAGTGAGGATGCACTTTCAAGTCCTTGGGCTGTAATACAGTGGAGCGGTGAGGAATTCGGGCGAAATTAGTGCGAGGATAGGACGAACGGGATAGGCGGCGGTTGCGAGGTGCGGTACTCCTGAACCAGAATTTAGTCAGGGTACGATTCAGCACACACACGAAATTGGAAACTGCGAGAAATACTGTTGTAAACACACGAAAGTAGCAGGTAACAATCATGGCAAGTAAACTTTCAGTACATATGTACCCCGCTTCTGACTTGGAGTGCGGTCACGATTCGATTTGGGGCGGAATCGTAGAGACGTCTCAAGGTCAGCATGCGCTCCCGCTCGATTGCGCGATTTGCACCAGCCGCGAAAGCGCGATGAACGACCTGAGAGCCTTCGCGCTGTATGACGCGATGACTCCGGAGATGGCGTCGGACCGTCCTCGCGTCAGCCGTCCGCGTGTGATGAAAGCGGGCTCCGGGCCCGCGCTCATTTAGGGGCGCGGAGTCGCCCTGCGGCGTTAAGCCTCGGGTATACGTACGATCCGCTGGACACCGGGGCGGCCGAGTTGTCCGCGTACACGTGTCAAGTGTTCCCGGAGCTTTCCGGTTTCTCAATCAGGTAGCAGTCGAGCCTCGACTCGACTTTGCCGCAATAGATAATCAATGTCATGCGCCGTACATATGGGTTACTGGCCGTGTCACTCTGCGCGGCAATGGAAGCAGCACTGTTGGTGTATCCGCTGTCGATTATTCAGCCTTTCAAGCATCAGGAACAGGGAGCGCTCGAGCGGGCGCTGTGGGTGTTTCGGATCGCTCCGGGGACGACGCTGATTCTGGCACTTGCGGCCGTTGGTCTGGCGATATGGTCATGGCGTGGACGCGGAAGGGTTACGCGGACGGCCCTTGCAGGACTGGTTTTCGTGGCGTGCGGGGCAGCAGTGGCGGCGCGGATCAACGTTTTCGAATTGATGTTTCATCCCGCGGGTTCGCCGGCGTTTGTGTCGGTGGCGAAGGCGAAGGTGGACGCGACGGACATGCTGGTGACGGTTGCGCTGAACGGAGATGCGCGAGCGTATCCGATACGCGAGATGGGATATCACCACGTGGTGAACGACATCGTGGGCGGCGTTCCGATCGTCGCTACGTATTGAACGCTCTGTCACACCGGTCTGGTGTGGGGGCGCGAGGTGGACGGGAGAGTTCTGACGTTCCACCTGGCGGGCATTAATAATCAGAACTTCCTGATGCGGGACGAAGAAACCGGGAGCTACTGGCAGCAGATTAGCGGGCGGGCAATCTCCGGGCCGATGAAGGGGCGGGTGCTTCCATTGGTTCACAGCGACGAAGTCTCCTTTGGCGTGTGGCGAGGCGAGGAACCGCGGGGCCGTGTGCTGGCGCCAGTGGCGCAGTTTGCCAAAGACTACGAGGCTAAAGATTGGGATGTGAAGCTAGCCAAGGCGCCGGTGGTTTTGGATTTTCCGAAGAGCGGTTTGAAGATGCGCGATCAGGTCTTCGGGATCTTTAACGAGGGCGCGAGCCGAGCGTTTCCGGTGGATCGGATGCTGGCGGAGAAGCTGGTGCTCGACCGCGTGGGGGCGCAACCGGTACTGCTGGTGACAGGTTCGGATGGCCTTTCCGTGCGGGTATTCGAGAACTTTTCACCACCACGCGATTTCTATCGGGAAGAGAGTAAAGCGAGCTTTCTGTTCACGGATGCGCAGACCGGGAGCAAGTGGGATTTCCAGGGCTGCGGAGTGGACGGACCGGAAACAGGGAGGTGTCTGAAGCCGGTGTATATGGTGAAGGACTACTGGTTCGACTGGAAAAACTACCATCCGGGAACGACGATTTACCAGCGGTGAAACGAAAAGCAGCCGTCCGCGCACGAGAGGCACGGACGGCTGTTTGGTTAGCGATTAAGTTAGGTGACGATTAGATGGGTCCTCCAACTGTTAGACCGTTGGGAAGCACGGCTTCTTCATCCCCGGTTATGGCGACGACCGAAACAGGCTGCGGCGGCGCATCGGAGGAAGAGGTAAGGCTGACGTAGATCGTTTCGCTGTCGCCGATGCAAATGGAATCGACGGTGAAACCTGGCATGGGCGCCAAAGTAGTCGAGTCTTGCGCGAAGGATGTGTTCAAGCCGTTGATGGTGAAGCTTATGGTGTCACCGGGCGGGATAGTGGACGGCGTGATGACGGTAAGGATGGGTGTGTTCGAGGGCAGCCCGCTATTGAATCCGGCGGTAGCGACGAAAACCGCCATCTCGGCACGGGTGACCATGCGAGTAGGGCAGAACATTGAAGGCGCGCAGCCGTTGGTGATGTGATCCCGCATCATGCGCTGGATCCAAGACCAACCGAACGTATCGGACGTGACGTCCGTAAAAAACGGGGTGGACGGGAAGCTAAAGTTTGCAGTGGCGCCATAGCGCATGCGGATGACGAATATAGCGGCTTCGTCGCGGGTGAGATTCGAATCCGGGCAGAAGTTACCGGAGCCACAACCGTCGGTGATGCCCAATTCGTGCAGTTTCTGGATCCACTGAAAGCCGGGATCACCGGACGCGACGTCGTTGAAGTAGGGCGTTGAGGAGAAGGTGAAGCTATCACCACCGAAGATCGCACGAACGACGAAGACGGCGGCTTGCCAGCGAGGGATGAGTTGAGTTGGGCAGTACTGTAGGGGACTGCTGGTGCAACCGGTGGTGACGTGCCGTGTGAATAGCGTGTTCACGGCGTCGAAGTAAAAGTCGCTGGGCTGGATGTCAGCGGCCTGTTGAGCGGTAGCGCGCTGGGTGACAGGGATGGCCTGCGATCCGACGTAGATCAGGCCGGAGAGAACAGAGCCAGTGCTGTTGGGCGTGAAGGTTGCGGTTAAGGTGCCAGAGCCGGTTCCCATAGTGGACGAGAGCTGGATCCAGAGCGAATCCGTGGACGCGAGCCATGTGCAAGAAGGCGAGGTCGCTGTGACGGGAATGGATAGCGGGCCGCCATTGGCGTCCACATAGAGAGTGGTTTGAGGGATGGTGGAGCAGCCGGTGATTTGGACCAGGTGCGAGTCCGTGCTTCGGCCGTAAGCCAGATCCGGGCCGTTGTAAGTGGCGGAGATTGGATGGGGTCCGGCCGGTAAGGTGTTGGGACTGAACGTTGCGACGCCCTCGGTGAGAGGCACGGCCGCGAGCACAGTAAGGCCGTCCTGAAACGTGACCGTTCCCGGGGCGACCGACGGCGAAACCGTAGCTGTGAAGACCAGAGGCTGGCCATAAGTGGAACCGGGCGCGGTGAGTGTTGATGTAGTTGCAGTACCGAAGCGGAGGAGGACGGCGGCCGTGTTGGTAAACAGTGTAGCGACGATGTCGGTTCGTCCGTCACCGTTGAAATCTCCCGAGGCGATGGCTACGGGGGACGCGTTCAACGAGTACGGGAGGGCGGTTTGGAATGTGCCATCGGGATTTCCGAGAAGAGCATGATGCCCTTGTCGAGAGAAGCCACCGCGAGATCGGTGCGGCCGTCGCCATCGAAGTCTCCAGTGACGACCGAAGCTCCAAATTCGCCGGCGGGATAGTTGGTTCCCGGATCGAAGGTGCCATCGCCGCGGCCTAGGAGGACGCGGACTCCGCTGGTACCTGTCGCGACCGCGATGTCGCTGAACCCATCGTGATTGAAGTCGGCGATGGCGAAAGACTGTGGGTAGTAATCCGTGAAATAAGTAACGCTGGGGAGGAAGGTGCCGTCGCCGTTGCCGATCAGCACTCCGATAGTTCCGGTACTTGTGTTGCCAGCAACCAGGTCGTCGTATCCGTCCCCGTTGAAGTCGCCCACAGCGACCGCATATGGATTCCCACCGTTGGTGGAATAGGAGGACGGAGGGAGAAAGGTTCCGTCGCCGTTTCCTATGAATATGCTTATGTCGCTACTGTATTGGTTAGCTACAGCAAAATCGGCATGGCCGTCGTGGTTGAAGTCGCCGACAGCGGCATTCATTGGATAGGCATGGGTGTTGTAGGTGACTCCGGCCTGGAAGGTACCATCGCCGTTTCCGAGCAGCACGCTAACGTTATTCGTGTTCTGGTTGGCGACGATCAAATCGCTAAAGCCGTCCTCATTGAAATCACTCGCGGCGATGCCGAAAGGCGAAAAGCCTACGGGGTACTTAACTGCAGTTCGGAATACCCCAGAGCCTTGGCCCAGCAGAATGCTGACAGAGTTGTCATTGGCGTTGACTATAGCGAGATCGGAGTAGCCATCGCCATTGAAGTCACCGACGAGAACGCCCCCCGGCTGTGCATCCAGGGGATACAGGTCGGTTTGAAAACCTGTGCCGGTTACCGGGTTAACGGTTTGCGAAAGCGGCGGTGTCGTGCATTGATCGTTAGACTCGTCACCGGCGTAAAAAGCAGTGAGGGAATGAGTTCCCGCGCCGAGAAGGTTGGTGGTCAGTGTTGATATCAACCCGGATATTTGTTGGGTTCCTAATACTGCGGCGCCGTCGTAGAACGTCACTTTGCCGGTAGGCGCAAAGTTAGTGTGGATCGTCGCGGTGATCGTTACGGGACCCCCGACAACGGAAGGACTCGGAGACGTTGCCAGAGTGATGGTGGTGGATGTCCCGGCGGACAAAAGCACCGGAAGCGCAAAAAGGAGCGCGAGCGAGGATTTCATGACTGTCATAGGTAGAGATGTCTTACAGAGTTAGTGCGGCGAAATGTGGGACTTCGTATCTCTTTTTCGATGGGTTCGGAGAAAGAGAACAGCCGTCCGCGCGCGAGAGGCACGGACGGCTGTTTGACTTAGCTTTAAGGTGAGGTGAGGATCAGATGGGTCCCCCAACTGTTAGGCCGTTGGGGAGCACGGCTTCTTCATCGCCGGTTATGGCTACAACCGAAACAGGCTGGGGCGGCGCATCGGAAGAAGAGGTGAGGCTGACGTAGATGGTCTCACTGTCGCCGACGCAAATGGTATCGACGGTAAATCCTGGCATAGGCGCCAAAGTGGTCAAGTCTTGCGCGAAGGATGTGTTCAAGCCATTGATGGTGAAGTTTACGGTTTGGCCGGGCGGGACCGTGGGGGGCGTGATGCTGGTAAGGACGGGGGTGTTCAGGGGTAGTCCGCTGTTGAATCCGCCGGCAGCGATGAAGACCGCCATCTCGGCACGGGTAATCGTGCTGGTGGGGCAATACAATGTGGGCGCGCAGCCGTTGGTGATGTGATCCCGCATCATGCGCTGGATCGAAGACCAACCGAACGTATCGGGAGTGACGTCGGTGAAGAACGGAGTGGAGGGGAAACTGAAATTTGCAGTGGAGCCATAACGCATGCGGATAACGAGCACGGCGGCCTCACCACGGGTGAGATTTGAATCCGGGCAGAAATTGCCGGAGCCACAGCCGTCGGTGATGCCCAATTCGTGCAGTTTCTGGATCCACTGAAAGCCGGGATCACCAGAAGCGACATCGTTGAAGAAGGGTGTCGAGGAGAAGGTGAAGTTATCGCCACCGAAGATCGCGCGAACGATGAAGACGGCGGCTTCCCAGCGGGGGATGAGTTGAGTTGGGCAGTACTGCAGGGGACTGCTGGTGCAACCGGTGGTGACGTGGTGGGTAAACAGTGTGTTCACGGCGTCGAAGTAGAAGTCGCTGGGCTGAACATCGACTGGTTGCGGGGTGGTGGCGCGCTGCGTTACGGCAATGGTCTGGGCACCGATCGAGATGATGCCGATAAGAGGAGATCCGGTAGTATTGGGCGCAAGAGTTGCGGTGAGCGTCCCGGAGCCGGTCCCCACAGTGGACGAGAGCTGAATCCAGAGGGAATCCGTGGACGCGAGCCATGTGCAAGAGGGCGATGTCGCGGCGACGTGGATGGATTGCGGACCGCCATTGGCATCCACATAGAGAGTGGATTGCGTAACGGTGGAACAGCCGGTGATCTGGACGAGATGCGAGTCCGTGCTTCGGCCGTACGCGAGATTCGTGCCGTTATAGGTAGCGGTGAGCGGATGGGGCCCGGCCGGCAAGCTATTAGAACTGAAAGTTGCGGTGCCTTCGGTGAGTAGTACGGCGGCGACCACAGTTGCGCCATCTTGAAACGTGACCGTTCCGGGCGCGAATGCAGGCGAGACCGTGGCGGTGAAAACCACAGGCTGCCCGTAAACAGAGTCGGGCGCGGTGAGTGTTGTGGTGGTTGCCACGCCAAAGCGGAGGAGCACGGCGACTTCATTGTTCACCAAAGGCACGACGATGTCGGTACGACCATCCCCGTTGAAGTCTCCCGCAGCGATCAAGCCTGAAAGGCCGTTGATCGAGGACGGGGGGGCGTCTTGAAACGTGCCATCCGCATTTCCGAGAAGAACCGTCAAGCCGCCGTCCAGGGATGCGACCGCAAGATCGGTGTGGCCGTCGCCATCAAAATCTCCGCTGACTACGGAGACCGCGAGCAATCCGGCGGGATAGCTGACCGGGGGATTGAAGGTTCCGTCGCCGCGGCCTAAGAGTACGCTCACTCCGGTCTCTCCGGTCGTAACGGCGATGTCGCTGAAGCCATCCTGATTGAAGTCGGCGATCACTATTGAGATCGAGTAATCGCCGGTAGCGTAGGAGACTCCCGGGAGGAATGTGCCGTCGCCGGAGCCGATCATCACTGTCAGTCCGCCGGTATGTGAGCTGGCAGTAACAAGGTCGTCCTTACCGTCTCCGTTGAAATCGCCGACTGCAACCATAAACGGTTCAGTGTCATTGGTCGGGTAGATGGACGGGGGGAGGAAAGTTCCGTCACCGTTGCCTAGAAATACGCTTATGTTGCCACTGAAATCGTTCGCCACAGCGAAGTCGGCATGGCCGTCATGGTTGAAGTCGCCGACCACCGTCCCTAAAGGGAAGCTGTCCGTATCGCAAGGAACGCCGGCCTGAAAAGTGCCATCTCCCCTTCCGAGCAGCACACTCACGTTGTTCCCCTCGGCGTTGCTGACGATCAGATCGGTGAAGCCGTCCTCATTGAAATCACCCGCGGAAATACCGAAAGGTGCCGAGCCCACGGGATAATTTACGGCCGTTTGGAACAAGGCAGAACCTGTACCAAGCAGGATGCTGACGGAATTGTCCGATTCGTTGACTACGGCGATGTCGGAGTAGCCATCCCCATTGAAGTCGCCGACAAGGCTGTTAATGGGGCCTGCGCCGACGGGAAGGAGGTTTGTTTCGAAGCCTTTGCCGGATACCGGGTTAACCACTTGTGAAAGCGCTGGTGTGGTGGCAGGTGAGTTCTCTTGATCGCCGCCGTAAAACGCAGTGAGGGAGTGGGTTCCCGCACCCAGGAGATTGGTCGTTATTTTAGACTGCCATCCGGACATTGCGCGCGTTCCTAATACTGTCGGGCCGTCGTAGAACGTCACCTTGCCCGTAGGCGTGAAGACACTGAGAGCAGTCGCGGTGATGGTCACCGGGCTTCCGACAATAGAGGGATTCGGCGACGTAGCGAGGGTGAGGGTAAGAGGCGTTCCGGGCCGGGCGGTTAAAAGCACCGGAAGCGTAAAAAGGAGCGCGAGCGAGGTTTTCGTGACATTCATAGAGGACTTCGTCTTACATGTGTAGTGCTGCCGCGGAAGAAACTTCGTTTTTCTTTTTTAGGAGTTGAAAAGGAGAAGGTACGGGCCCACTGTGATTCGTACGACACCTGTGGATTGCGTCTTGCGGAGGTTTCCTGTAGGTTCGGAAGCCACACCATGCGCACCGCACTTTTCTGCTTCGTTTTTCTCCCTCTTGCCGCGTCCGCCAGCACGATGAATGGCACTGTTTCCGGCACATGCGGGTTCTACCAAGGCTCCATTACCAACGTTGTTTACAGCCAGTCGTTTAGCGGAGATGGGACGTTTTGCACGGGGTTCCTGGCGGGTGGTTCCTTTACTGAGACGACGACACTGCAGATCGGCGACATTTTTTCGACCGCGTCGCACAGTACGGACGCAACCGCTCCGTCGGGCTATGGAGTATTCGCGAACTTCAACACCACGCTCCAGGCCACACAAGAGTACGAAGTAGATACCTCGGCGCTGGCGGTGCAGCCCGCGACCCCAACGGGCACCCTACAGGTGTTTCTCGGGAACGCCGGTGGTACGGACGACGGTACCGGGATGGGCACATGCTCGACAGCGGCAAACGTGAACATAGGCGGCCATAACTCGTCAAGCGAGAACGGCACGCAATTCAACTTGCCGATTACGTTCGGACAGCCGTTCACAGCGACGGAGACAGCGACGGTGTCTTGCAATAAGTACGACACGACAGGTTGGGGAGACAGCGGTTTTCTGGAGAGCCAGGCGTCTCCGCTGTTGGTCTATGACACCAACGGCACGCTATTGGGAAATGCAACTTTGGTGACGCTTCCCGAGCCGGGGACGGGGATTTTGGGTTTATGGGTTTTGGCTGGGGCGGCAGGTTTGGCGGGCGCTGTCCGGCGATCCAAGCGCCTGGGATGAAGTGGTCGCGCGCGGGGAAGATTTCGGAAATGCTTCGAACGCAAACGGCGGGGTTGTGGATCGTACTTGCTGTCTTGGGAGTGAACAGCAACGCGCAGAGACTGGACGACGGTTTGCCGCCCAACGGAGCCACGGTTACGCTGGATCGCGTGGATTCCGAAGAGACGCTCGACGACGGTGTGCGGGTGCGATCGGGGCGCGCGGTTTTGCAGGTGAATGCGCTGCGGCAAGACGTGCTGCGGGTTCGTGTGGGTCCGGATGGGGCGCTCCCGGAAGATGCGAGCTGGGCGGTGGCTGAAGGGGTTCGCCGGTCCAGAGTTCGAGTGCAGCCGGTGAGTAACGAAGCAGCCGTGGGTTTCCGGACTGGAGCGATCGAGGTCCGGATCGAGAGAAAGCCACTACGGGTGGTGTTTAGGGATCTGCAAGGCAGCGTTCTCAATGCGGATGCGGCGGGACATGCGACAGCGTACCGGGAGGGATCGTTCCGCGTGTGGAAGGATTTGCCATCGGATGAGCATTTCTTCGGGCTAGGCGATAAGACAGGGCCGCTCGATCGGCGAAACCAGTCATTTTCCATGTGGAACACCGACGCGTTCGGGTTCCAAGAGTCGACCGATCCGATATATAAAACAATTCCTTTCTTCCTGTCCATTCGACAAGGTAGAAGTTATGGAATCTTTTTAGATAACACTTGGCGTTCGAGCTTTGATTTTGGGCGGGAGGAACGGTCGGCGTATTCGTTCGGCGCGGTTGCGGGTCCGCTGGACTATTACTTCCTTTACGGGCCGGAACCGAAGAAGGTGGTTGAAGAGTATGCAGAGCTAACGGGTAAGCCGCCGCTGCCGCCACTTTGGTCGCTCGGGTTTCAGCAGAGCCGTTACAGTTATGCGCCGGAATCCAAGGTGCGGGAGATTGCAGGCCGGCTGCGCAGTGACAAAATTCCCTGTGACGTCATATGGCTGGATATCGATTATCAGGACAAGAACCGACCATTCACGGTAGATCCGATGGGGTTCCCGAATTTGCCGAAGCTGGTGAACGATCTGGCGGCGGATCACTTTCATACGGTCGCGATTACAGACTTACATATCGCGCGTCTTCCCGAGCACGACTACTTACCGTACGACACGGGAATCAAACATGACGTGTTTGTGCATAATCCAGATGGGTCTGTGTATGTGGGGAAGGTGTGGCCGGGAGCGAGCGTATTTCCGGACTTCACGAGGCACGAATCGCGGGAGTGGTGGGGCGGGCTTTACCGACAATTTGTGGACTGGAAGATTGCAGGGTTCTGGAACGACATGAATGAGCCGTCGGTGTTCGACGGGCCTGGGGGAACGATGCCGGTGACGACGGTGCATCGCATTGACGAGCCGGGATTCCGGACGAGAACGGCAACCCATGCGGAGATTCACAACGTATACGGCATGCAGAACGCGCGGGCGACTTATGAGGGCGTGCTTCGACTGAATCCGGAGGAGCGTCCGTTTGTGATGACGCGGGCGAGTTATGCGGGCGGACAGCGTTACTCGGTAACTTGGACGGGCGATAACTCGAGCACGTGGAATCACCTGCGGATGAGTTCGACGATGCTGTTGAATCTAGGTTTAAGCGGATACTCATTCGCGGGGGCGGACGTTGGTGGATACGCGGGCTCGCCGCAACCCGACTTACTCACACGCTGGCTGGCGGTGGCGGCATTCCAACCAATTGATCGCGATCACACCGCGAAGGGGACAGAGAACCAGGAAGTTTGGGTGCATGGTCCGGACCACGAGGCCATTCGGCGAAAATTCATCGAAACGCGCTACCGGCTGATGCCTTATCTCTATACGATCGCGGAGGAGACATCGCGGACCGGATTGCCAATGATGCGTCCGTTGTTTCTCGAGTTTCCGCACGCGACGAAGGACGGGCATCCGATTGATTTAGACGCGGGGAGTGAATTTCTATTCGGGCCAGACCTGCTGGTAGCACCATCGCCGTAT
This sequence comes from Bryobacterales bacterium, assembly GCA_963738525.1. Taxonomy (GTDB): domain Bacteria; phylum Acidobacteriota; class Terriglobia; order Bryobacterales; family Bryobacteraceae; genus Bog-113. Next base: position 61,903 of record CAVTXC010000012.1, on the reverse strand, counting down.
CCCGATATGGTGGACAAGTATTTCGTGACGCTTCCCGGAAGCGGATGGTACGACTTTTGGACAAGCCGCAGTGTGCCCCCGATTCCATCGGAAGCGGAGATGGTGGCCGATTCGGACGCTTCGCCCGATAAGACGACACTGCAATTGCCGGAGATGCGGGAGAAAATGCGCGCGCTGCTCGCGCGACGGATCACACCCGCTTTGGACAGTCTTCCGGTATATGTGCGCGGGGGAAGTATCCTGCCAATGCAAACGGTGGTGCAAAACACCGGGGAGCTACCAGGAGAACCGCTGCAGATTCGGGTTTATCCCGGGCCGGACTGCCACGGCTCGCTCTATCTGGACGATGGGCACACGTTCCGTTACCAGCAGGGGGAATTCTTGCGTGAAACGTTCACGTGCGAATCGGATGCTCGCGGCGTGCGCTTCCGGATTGCGCCGCACGCCGGGCGCTACGCACCTTGGTGGCATGAGGTCCAGGTGACTGTCTATGGGGTGGGTCGCGCACCACGAAGGGTGCTGGTAGGAGAGAAAGCTGCGAGGGACGTACGCTTCGATGCGGATGCAGGCGGAGTGGAGTTTCGGATGGACGATCCCGCAGGTGGAACCGAGGCGGCAATCGTTTATTGAGCTGCGCGGGGGAAATCAAGCCGTGACGTTTGTGAGCGATCTCACGTATGATATTCGGAGCGAATCTCATGACTAAACTCACTCTGCTGCTTCTTCCAATCACGGCTCTTCTAGCCCAAGGTCCGGCCGCTCCATCTCAACCCGCCCAAGGCGTTCTGGTGCTATCCACGAAAGGTTTTTATTCGATGGTGCAGAGCAATATCGTGAAGGCCGCGGAAAAGATGCCGGAAGAGAACTACTCATTTAAGCCGACTCCCGACGTGCGCACTTTCGGCCAGCTTGTTGGACATGTCGCGGATGCGCAGTATCATTTCTGCGCCACGGTGAGCGGGGCGAAGGGACCGGATGGTTCAATCGAGAAGACGAAAACTTCGAAAGCGGATTTGGTTCAAGCGCTGAAGGATTCGGTCGCATTTTGCAACGCCGCATATGATGGTTTGAGCGATGCCGATGCAGTTGCGCCCATGAAGTTTATGGGTTTCCAGGCTACCAAGTTACTGGCGTTATCGGTCAACACAGCCCATGATGACGAGCATTACGGGAATATGGTGACTTATATGCGGCTCAAGGGGATAGTGCCTCCTTCCAGCGAACCGAAGAAGTAGGGGGAAGGAAGGCGAGAGGCGCCGATGTTCAAGTCCATAGCAGTTGTGGCGGGTAGTTATCTGCTTTCCGTCGTGCTGGTTCTTGCGACCGACCCGCTGTTGGCCCGCCTGTTTCCGGGCAATTTTGTTAAAACCGGGGTTCCCTCGAACGCCGCGCTTCTCACCAGCACAGCGTTTTTCGTCGCAATCTCAATCTTGTGTGCGTGGCTCTGCGCCCGCTTCGCACCAGGCCGAGCTTCGCGGCACGTGCTCTGGTTTTTCATTGTTGGCGAGGTGATGGGAATCGCCGCGATAATTCCCAACTGGAGCAAGGGATGGCCTCACTGGTATTGGCTTTCCTGGCTGTTCACGTGGCCGCTCAGCTGCTGGATCGGGTTGCTGATCGCGGGCCGGCGGGGTGAGCTTCCAACCGAGCGAAAACGAGCGGATTTCAGATCAGCGTAATACAGACTTTGATCGGGACCGTGCTTCCTGGGTAAGCGTCATTATTGCCGCCCCAGCGCCTGCGATGTAATACAATCGTTATCGCGCCCCTCGGGCTGGTGATTCACGGGAAGAGGACTTATGACGAAACGTCAATTCAGGATTCGTTTGCTGATTGCTTCCGTAGTTGCTGCGGCAGCCCAATTATTTCCCGCCTCAGCGGCTTCGCCGCTCACTTACTATCCGACTCGGGCGGCGTTTAACGAAGCGCAGCCGGGTCTGCCGATGCAAGTCTTCCAGCCACTGTATTATCCGGCGGTTATAGCCTCTCCGCTAAGCGTTGCGGAAAATGACAACGTATTCGCGCCAGGCAGCATTCTTCCCGGCCTCACAATCAGCATCAGCGATAAGGCTCTCAGCACTACCGGTCTGTATGTCGATGCGAGTTCAGTGGCTTGCAATTGGTTTGGATATCCGTTGGTTCTAAGCTTTTCCCCTGCTGTTACCGCGCTCGGAGTTGACCTATTTGCTTCGAGTGGCGGCCCCTCTCTCCCTGGAACTTTCACAGCTGTTATGTACGACGGAAGGTCGGCAATAGCCCAACACAGGGTTGCCGGAGCAGCCAATCAGAGTTCGTTTCTCGGCTTCACGTCCATGGTGCCGATTACCAGCATCGTCGTGAGCTTCCACCCTTCGACGGATGTAGATTGGGCTCCGCATGTGGAGAACGTTGCTTTCGGGATGAACCATTAGCACCTTTCGGCAGCGTTCCCACTTGGCCAAGTAAGGGTCGCGGGCTTACGTCAACGGGAAAGCAGTGAAACGGCGATCGCGGAAAGCAACAATGCGGGCGGCATTACGACGAGGCCGCTCTTTAGGAACTGCCAGCCACTGATCTGCTCGCCCTCGCGGCGCAGCGCAATCAGCCAGAGAACGGTTGCCAGCGAACCGGTGACAGAGAGGTTCGGGCCGAGATCTACGCCGATCAGGACCGAATCTCGGATGAACGCGGGTACCTTCACGGTCTGGAGTGCACCGCCGGCTAATAAACCGGAGGGAAGGTTGTTCATCACGTTGGACAATCCTGCAATTCCGAAGGCGGCTGCCAGGCTACCTGCGGCACGGGGCAAACCGGCGCACCATCGAAGCGCGTTGCCTACATCCTGCTGCGCGCCGGCGCGGTTCAACGCTTCAACCAGCACGAACAGACCGGCTACCAGGGGAAGCACGCTCCATGAAACACTCCTGGCGATTTCGATCAGGTCGCGACCCTTGGCGCGCGTCGTGATCAGGACAGCAACTATCGCTGCCAGGCAGGTAGGCAAGCCGAGCTCTCGACCGAACGCCGAAGCCGCAATCAGAATCGCGCCCGTCCCTGCAATTCCCCAAGCCGCGTGCCGCCCTTTGTCAGATAAGCGCTCAGGTTCACTGCCGTTTTCCACCGTTCCCTCCAGTTCCTTCCGCACCACCCAGCGCAAGGCAACATAGGTGGCCAGGATGGAGCATATCGAAGGAGCTAGAAAGGTACGCAACCACGGAAGGAGCGGAGGCAACTTACTTCCATAGACGACAAGGTTCGCCGGATTGGAGATCGGCAGCACAAAGCTCGCGGCGTTCGCGATGAACGCGCAAATCAGCAGGTACGGGAGAGCCTTTGTGCGCGCCTTCTGTACGGCTGCATAGACGGCTGGAGTGAGGACCACCGCGGTTGCATCGTTCGACAGGAAGACGGTTACCCCGATCCCCACCAGATACACCAGGCCGAACAGGCGCGCGCGCGATCCTTTAGCCGCGGCGATCGCGAGCGAAGCCAGCCAGTCGAAGACGCCTTCGCGGCGAGCCAACTCGGACAGGAGCATCATTCCCGTCAGGAAAAGGTAGACGTCCGCGCCTTTCGCGACAGCGGCGCCAGCCTGGGACAGAGGAAGAAGTCCCGAGATCACGACAATGAAAGCTCCCAAACACGCCCATACCGCTTCGGGCCAGTCCTTAGGCCGGAAGAGGACACCGGCGATCGCCGCGCCAGCGATAGACCAAATCAGGACTGATGTCACTGAGCGGCACCCAGAGTGCCACCCGTACGTTCCCGGCGCGGCGGCCACGGATGCCCGTTCTCATTAGGCCCCAGTTGCGTTCCGAGGATGTGCTTTTCAGGCCATGCGCCGATGGCATTCTCGTAGTCCGGCTCGCGTCTACCAGCGGGGTCATACGTTCCGCTGCGGTTGACGCGAACAACAATGCGGTCGTTCGCTTGGCGAGCTTCCCCGTCCCACGCAGTGACGGTGAGTTCGTATCCGCCATCCTCGAGTTGCCTCGGATCCCATTCCCTGCCCCAGGTGGAACCATCCAGCTTCGCCATCGGACCTGGTTCCCCCTCGCCGACAGTGAGTGTCACGCTTTGCACAGAGGAGCCCCAAACCCGTGCGCGAACCTGCAACGGGCCACGAACCACTTGCGATGCGCTCCCCGGATCGATGATCAAGCGTTCATCCGCCGGCGAAGTCACCATCACGAGCGGCCACTCGCGGATGGTCTTAAACTTCCAACTGACGACGCCATCGTCCAGCGTCGTGACAGAGAACCCTGCAGGTCCTTCTTCGATCTGGCCGGTGGAACGGGTTGCGGCGTAGATGATACGGCCATCGTTCGCCAACTCGTTGTAATGGGTGTGTCCCATTTCGACTAACAACACGCAGCCAGACTGAAGCAACTGTCTGAGCTTAGCCGCCTCTGCGCCGTGTTCCGAAGGGTAAGCGTGCATGAAGAACACCACGCGTTCCCGCGCGCTACGGGCCAGACTTAGTTCCTCGCGCAGCCAAGCTAACTGTTCTTGTCCCAGGCCAAACACCGGCGGATGCCAGTGAGCAACGCTGTTGAGAAGCACGAAACGATGACCGCCAAGGGTGAAACTTCTATGCGGCGGGTCGGCAAGATACCGGCGGAAGAGCGGGAGATCTCCCGCGACTACATCGTGATCACCGGCAATGGCGTGGACTGGAAACCGGCATCGTCCGACAGCTTCTTTGACAAGTTGGTATTCATCCTCCTGGCCGTCGTCGGCATTATCGCCCGGCAGCAACGCGAAATGGATCCCCGGCTGCATATGGCGGTTCGCTTCCTCGATCAAAGTGAGGAAGTCGCGATAGTTTTCTTCGTCAGGCCCGGTGATGTGAAGATCGCCGAAGTGAATCCAGGAAAGTTGTTGAGTCATGGATAGGCTCAATGTCTCGCGATCAACGCAATGCCGCCGACCATGAGTAACGCTCCGCCAATCCGCCAAATGTTGATTGCGTGGACCGGCATATGAAACCAGCCAAAGTGATCCAGGACCAGCGACATAATCAGAGCGGCGGTCACGGTCAGGCCGACAAATGGTCCGGCTCCGACCTTCTGCACCAAGGTGAGGCCGGCGTAAACCTGGACTGCTCCGACAAGTCCTCCCAAGGGTGCCCACCACGGCATTTTCGCAAGGCTCTGACCAGTTGGAAGCGGGTTCGGGAAGATAGCGAACATGCACGCGAAGAATGCGAGTATCAGGGCGAACGAGACGGCGTTTGCGAGCCACTTGTTTCCCAAGGATTGAAAGAGCTGCGCGTTCATGGCGGCGCCGCACGATTGCAGCGCGCCGCCCAGGATGATGAATGGATAGATCCAAGTTGCGTTCATAGTTTTTCCTCTTTACCGGCGGCTTTAATTCGCACCTGGAACCGAAAGGGCAACCTCAGGGATACGCGTGGAATTGTTTAACTCGCCGGATTTCGTCTCCGGCACGCACCCGGTGAATACGGCTGCCCCAAGTCCCGCAAGCGCCGCAAATACATAGAAAGTAATTTTGAAGCCGAGGTGCTGGACAAGCATTCCGGATAGGACAGGCCCGACTACACCGCCGATCGCCAGCGCCGTGGCGAAGAGGCCCATTAGAGTGTTGAACCCGCCTTTGCCGCGCGTCAGATCCGCGCTTAGCGAAACCACAGCGACTCCGTAAATGCCCGCGCCGACCCCATCCAAGCCTTGTAGCCACACCAGCGCAGACGGCGTACTGACTAGCGCATACGAGGCGATTCGCAAGGGCAGCACCCAGAAAGCAATCGCCATCACCGGCTTCCGTCCCCAGGAATCGCAGAATCGTCCGGCGAGCAGAGCGACGGGCACCATGACCACCTGGGCGGTGAGCACTGTGGCGGTCATCCAATTGTCTGAACCACCCAGCTTTTTGACATACAGGGCGACCGTCGGCAGAATCGGAGCGTTTGCCAGATGGAACAGAAATATTGAGAGCAGCACGAGCTGGATCGTGCGGTCTTTGAGCAGGTAAGTCCAGGAGGTCTTCGAGGCATCTTCCTCATGCGTGAAGCCAGCGGCGACGCGCTCATCCAGATCTTTCTCGCGGATGAGAAGTATGGAGGCTCCTGCCAGCAAAGAACAAGCGCCAACTGAATCAAAGATCGAAGTCAATCCGAGCGTCGAGACCAGACCCATTGCAATCACCGCCGCAACGATATTGCCCGTGTGATTCCAGCTCTGGTTCGAACCCATGACACGGGTGACGTGCTTGTGGCCAGCGAGCGCCAGGGCTAGAGCACCTAATAGCGGGACAAAGAAGCTCTGGGTGGCGCCTGACACGAACAAGAGCGAATCCACCCATGGCGCGGTCCTTGGCACAAACGGAATCAGGGCGAAACAAGCTCCGGTAATCAATGCCATTGCCGCGAAGAGGAATCGCCTGCAGGTAAGCCTATCGGTGAGCCAACCAGCCGGTGTCTGAAAGAGCAACGTGCCGAGTCCCGCTGCAGCCGTCGCAAAACCGATCGCGTCATAGCGCCAATTTGCTTGCTTCGACCAGGCGTTCAGAATCGGAAGAATGACGCCGACCATCTCGGCCTGAAAGAAGTTAGCGGCGTTCAGGCCAATGAGGCTTCGTGGGGGAAGCGTTGCAGCGTTGGATGGCATTTACATATCCTGGATCAACAACTACCGATTCGGTGCTGGCGGCGGTGGCTTGATCGCGCCGCTAGGAGCGGGAGCGGTTGGTACTGCGGGATGCGGGGGCGGAAGGGAATCGCGAGGTCCTGCGCCAGCTCTTGGTCCGCGTTCAGGACCGCGAAGGCCGGGTCCGGCCAGTGGTGCGAAATTCATCGCGATGGACTGCCCATTCGCCGTGATCGATTGCACCTCGACCACCGTGCGGCCGGAGGGGGTAGCTCGCGCGAAGCCGGAGACCGAGATGCTCGCGCCCGGCTTGACAACCGAAACGTCATTTGCGCCAATGGGCGGCGTCCGCGCGATGACTCCGTTTTGCAAAACGAAGCCATTAATTTCCCCTTTTGGTCCGTAGTTTAACGTGCGAATCACACCGGAAGCAGCACAGAGAGCCGCTTGAGAGGGTACAGCTAGGGTAAACGTCTTCCCTGCTACATCAAGACTTTGCGGGTGAAGGATCTGCATGCCCGAGGGTGACGGCGTTGTTGCCCCAGTCACCCTCACCTGACTTCCGGTCTTGGCGAGCATCTCGACCTGAATGGCCCAATCCGGTGGCAGGCTTACCAGCGTGTTGGGGGCTATTAAGAAGCCTTCAACCCTGCCGTCAGGTCCATAGTTGAACTGAGAAACGATCCCGGATACGGTGCTGACCGGGGCGACCGTAGATGCCGCGGTCGACTGCCGTTGAGCTACTAACAGAGCGGCGTTACAGATTAGCACGCTGATTAGCACGCTGAATAGAAGTTGCTTTCTCACCACGAACTCCTTGCGCGCCTTGGGCGCAGTCTCACAAAAGCACTTCCGAAGCCGACAGATACGCTTGACTTCCCCTTGTAAATTCAACGCGTTACGAAACATGAGCTCGTTGCATATGAGCGCAAACCGGACAGACCGAAGCTCCGACCGTACAATGCGAAACCGATGAGTGTTCGATTCCGTGCTAAGAGCGTTCGATAAGCGGACACACGGATGCTCAGTAGAGCATTAGTCTGAATGACTTGCGTATGGCCTTCCTCTCGCTAGTACGGAGTAAGATGAGGCAGGCTGGCGTCTTCGAACAACTTCTGATCGCCCTCGTCGCGGCAATCTCCACCGGTCCTATGGCCGGTCAGCCCCTCCCGCCAAAGCCGGATACCCAGGCTGTCGAACGAAGGATCGGAGAGATACGCAGCCATCTGGAGCGGAATACCCCCACGACGCCGCAACAGAAAGAGCTTGCCGGGTTTGTAGAGCGATACCTAGAGGAAGCCGCTCGCGCGTTGAATAACGGAAAGAGATCTGAGGCCCAGCGATTGGCCGATGCGGCTGACGCGTGCCGGCGACCGATCGATCATCTTCAGCATGCTGCGGCCGGGAAAGCGCCGCCGCGGCTGCCTGGTCGCAGGGGTCCGGGAAAGGACGGAGACCCGCAGGAGCACTTGCGTCAGATCTACTTCCGCCTCCGACTGTGCGACTTTTTCCTGCAGCAGATACCGCCACCTGCTCCGACGAGGCTTTTGGAACTGGCTCGCGGGTTTTATGAGGAGGCGGTTCAGGCAGAGCAGGTGAACAATGTCGCAATGGCCGACGAGTACGCGATGGCTTCCGACGACCTTACCCATGCGCTAGAGAGTCTCGCGCAGGCTGCCCTGCCATGAGCAATCTATTTCAAAAGCGGTTTCAATTACAGCTCCTTTTCGCGTTGGTAGCGGCAGTTTCCGTCGCTGCTCTGACGGTCGAACTGGTGGTGAACGCGGTTCGACACGCCGAAGGTTTTGTTCTTGCGGACACAAAGCGCACCTTGAACCAAGCTATCCAGGAGCTGGATCGCGAGTATTCGTTGCGCCAGCATCGGGACGCAGCTTCAGACACACCCTGGACCGACCTGCCCTTGAGTGCGCGAGATCTGACGCTGCGAGCCATTTCTCAGACCGTGCTCGCGTCCTATCCGGGTTTGGAGGGTGGGTTTTGGCTTCCATCGCAATTTGCCGGTTATTCGTACCCAACGCACGATGGCGGATCGCCCAAGATCGATGTTCCCGAGGCAGAGAAACCGGCAATAGAAGAGGTCATTCGCGACGCACGATTGCATGGAAGGGCCGAGAAAGTACTTCACGGCAAACATGACCTAATCGTGATTTCAGCGGCTTTCGGAACGGGCAAGCCGGTAGCCACGTGGGCGATGAAGCGTCTTGCCGGACAGGCAGAACCAGCACAACGGACGGAAAATATCCTGCTGTCCGCGCTCGTGATCGCTGCGCTTCTAGGAGCGGCCGGAGTGCTCGCCACCGGCGTCGGACTGAACCGTGGCATCGCGCAAATTACAAGCGGGCTCGCCGCGCTTCAAAGAGACTTCGAGCCTGCCCTGCCGGTACGCCGCGATGAACTTGGCCGGATCAGCGCTGCAATCAACGAAATGGCCCGAACCCGTCGCACTCTTGAAGCTGAGGTTCGGCGCGCAGACCGCGCGCGCACTGTCGGCCGGATGATTGGACGAATTGCGCATGAGATTCGTAATCCGCTTAACAGCATTCGACTCTCGCTGCAGATGCTTGCGCAACGACAGGAGCAAAACCGGCTGCATTCCGACGACTTTCGGATGGTGATCGGCGAAGTGGATCGCATGAACCGGCTGCTTTCCGATCTGCTCGCGTTTCAGCAGCCGCGCCCGCCGAAAATCGAGGCAGGGGAGGTTTGCCCGGTTCTCGAGGAGTGCACGCATTTGGTAGCACCGCAAGCCCTCAAGCAGGGTGTAAGTCTATTGGTCTTGGGCAATCCGGGGCAGACGGCGCTCTTCGATAGAGAATACTTCCGGCAAATTATGATGAACCTGATTCTTAACGCAATCGAAGCGTCGCGGAACGGTGAACGCGTGAGTATTCGTTCCACAGTCTCAAATGGTGCAGTGTCTATCGAAGTTTCGGACCAAGGACCGGGGCTCACTCCCGAACAGCAGGAACATATCTTCGAGCCGTTCTACACGACGAAAAGCAGGGGCCACGGACTAGGCCTGGCAGTGTCCCGCGAACTGGCGCAAAGCATGGGCGGAACACTTTCCTTCCGCTCGCAAGCCGCGCTGGGCGCCACCTTTGTCGTGCAACTCCGGAGTCCCCATGGAGACTAAGGGAACGATCCTGATCGGCGAAGACGAGAGGACCGCTCGTGTGTCGCTTGCAGAACTGATTGAAGGTCGCGGTTATCGGGTGGTTCAGGCCGAAGACGGCGCACAGGCGCTAACTGCTCTCCTGCAGCAGAATCTGGACGCGTGCCTCCTCGACGTCCGAATGCCTGGCGTGGATGGTCTGGCCGTCCTCAAGCGCGCGCGAGAATCCGGAATCGATGTGCCGGTTATCGTGATGACGGCCCACGGAGACAGCGGCACTGTGATTGAAGCCATGCGGTTGGGAGCATACGACTACGTCGCGAAGCCGGTCGACTTCGATCAGCTCGCGTTGCAACTGGATCGCGCCGTGTCCCTCCGTAAGATGTCTCGCGAGGTAAGTCAGAAGCCGAGCCAACCGATTGCGACTGCGCAGCCGGCGATCATCGGCTACAGTCCTGCCATGCAGCACGTTTACAAGCTGATCGGCCAAGTAGCGAGAACCGACGCAACCGTTCTCGTGCGCGGAGAATCCGGTACCGGCAAGGAATTGGTTGTGAACGCGATTCACAATAACAGCACTCGCGCGAAAGGACCCCTGGTTAAGGTCAACTGTGCGGCGGTTCCTGAGTCCTTACTGGAGTCCGAACTCTTCGGCCACGAGAAGGGCGCCTTTACGAATGCGATGCTGCGGCGGATCGGACGGTTCGAGGAAGCGAACGGTGGGACCCTGTTTCTTGATGAGATCGGTGAACTAGCGCCGGCCTTGCAAGCGAAACTGCTCCGAGCGATTCAGGAACGAACTATTGAGAGGCTAGGGAGCGGGACTGCGATACGGCTCGATCTCCGGCTCATCACCGCCACTTCGCGAGATTTGGAAAGGGCGGTCAGCGAAGCTCAGTTTCGGGAGGATCTATATTACCGGCTTAATGTCGTCGTGGTCGAACTGCCGCCCCTCCGGGCGCGGCGTCAGGATATTCCGGCGTTGGTGGAGCATTTTCTTAACCGGGGGGGACGGAACGTGTCAATGACCGCAGCCGCTCTGAACCTCCTTTGTGATTATCACTGGCCAGGTAACGTGCGCGAACTGGAGAATACCGTTGAACGTTCGGTCGTCCTGGCTAAGAGCGGCATCGTGGACTCAAAGGATATCCAGCTTCTATCAGTTTCCCGGGCGGAAGCGAATTGGACCGATCAGATTTCTTTGACTCACGGCTGGAGAACCAATCTCGCGTTGGCAGAGAAGGCGATGATTGTCCGCGCGCTTCGGATGGCGGCAGGAAACAAATCGAAGGCGGCCGAGATCCTTGCTATCCACCGCCGTCTACTGTATGAGAAGATGCGCGAATACGAAATCAATGATCGTTTTGGGGACAACTAATGAGGATTGGCGGGATAAACGCAGGCTGCTTCGCTTTGTGCTCGTAAGGGGTCTACGAACAGCACGCATGTACAATGTCACCGCATTTAACATTGAGCGCTTAAATACCAGGGAGTCCGATGCTGAAAAGTAGACTTGGCCCGATCCTCGGAATGGCCGCTGTTGCGATTCTCGCCGGGTTGCCGCTGGCACGCGGCCAAAAACCGACTAACCCTTCACCCGCTTCGCAGGCGTTTACTCCCCCGCCGCCAACACCGAATGATACGCTTCGTTCGCCGGAGATAAGTGCAGGCGGGCATGTCACGTTTCGCCTGTACGCACCTAGCGCGAAAAAGGTGATCCTCCAATCGGAAGGCCTCGAGTCAACTCCCGGGATCACCCCAGAACAGATGGCGAAGCGCACTGCTGCGGAGGCAATGACCAAGGCTGAGAACGGCGTTTGGTCCATCGACTTCGGTCCGATCCAACCGGGAGTTTACCGGTACAGCTTTTCCGTTGACGGCGTGCAGACTGTCGATCCACGCAACCCGATCTCGAGCGAGTCTCTCAACTCTGTGAAGAGCCTGTATGAAGTTCCGGGCGCTCCGTTTCTGGAATACAAAGCGGACGTTCCGCATGGAGCCATTGCTACTGTCTGGTACACCTCGAAGATTATGGGCGGCCTCCGGCGAATGCATGTTTACACGCCACCAGGATATGAACGCGGCGCTGAAAGTTACCCGGTTCTCTACCTGCTTCATGGGGGCGGTGATACGGACGATTCATGGCCCACCGTTGGCCGGGCGGGCGCCATTCTTGACAACCTGATCGCGGAGAAGAAAACAGTCCCCATGATCGTGGTAATGCCGGCCGGTCACGTTTCTCGCACGTTTCAGTTGCGCACCGGGCAGAATACCATGGGTCACGACGAGTTCAATGCGGACCTAGCCGGCAGCGTGGTCCCATATATCGATGGAAGCTACCGCACCCAAGCCGATCGTGATCACCGGGCGATCGCAGGCCTTTCCATGGGTGGTTTGCAGACGCTTACTTTGTCTTTGACCCGTTCGGACCTGTTCTCCTATGTGGGCGTTTTCAGCTCCGGCTGGTTTGCTCAGATGCGGGACCAAGTTGAAAAATCCGATCTCGCGGAATACAAAGCGAATGGAAAACCTTTTAAGCTATTTTGGGTCGGCGTGGGACGATATGACATCGCGAATTTGAATAGCGGGGCGAGTGTTTCGCTGTTAAAGAAACACGGAATTACGACAGTAACTTACGATAGCGAGGGGTTCCACGCTTGGAACAACTGGCGCGACTACCTCCATCGTTTCGCGCCGCAGCTCTTTCGGTAGATACTTGCTTTTCAGGGAGGCTCGAGTTGGCCAACATGTTCTAATATTTGGCTACTGTTGACCATAGGTGGTCGAGGATCTCTGGTGTTCCAGCCCCAGTCGATCACGTAGGGTGCGTACCCGTGAGACTTAATAACGTTGAGCGCGGAACATCACAACGAAATGCGCCGCGCCAAAGATACTCATGCTTCTTATCTAAGTCGGCGTGTGCTCTGCCCCAAGATATGGCCCGCTTCTATCGTGCGGGCGCACAATTCCGATATCCTTCATGCGACCCATTGTCAGTTCGGTTCCGTCCGGCGCATGATGTCGATTCTCCGGCGAGATCTATGCCCGGTGACTAGATGCCCGGCACCGTCGTCACAAGATGGTCAAGATAGAACTGAGACCGTCATGCAGAATGGCCATTCCCGTTCTCGTAGGAGGTCCGGTCGAGCGCGTATGCGTAGTGATCTCACGCGCGCTTTGACAACCAGACGCCGCCGACCCGCTTGATTCCCTGATTCATGCCTATCGATCGGATCGGAATTTCCCCATGAATTCCGGGCCCGCCTCGGTCAGAATTACGACGGAGGCGCCGCCAATAAAGACGAGCTTTGAGTTTTCTGAATGAACGCCTCCTCTCGCGGGCGAAACCAGCGCTTCACCAGCGATGCGGATCATCTCTGTGCGGCGCGCACCCGCGAAGCACGAAAAGAGTCCCGCCCGAGTGAACGGCCATTGAAGTCCGCAGGGCGGTCCGTGCTCGCGCGAAATTGATTGCACCCCTTTTGAGCCGTGGTGAACCGCACCACGACTACTTCGTCCTGATTAGTACCAGAGCACTTTGAGCAGGCCTTGAACGGCGGTTGCCCACCCAAAGCCGAGGTTCCCAGCAGAAACGGAAAAGTTGTAATCGCTGTTGAGCGAGGCAAGTTAGGGCTTTGAAGAACTTTCCTGAAAGAGCCTGGGTGCGAAGTCTTTCAGATCGCGACGCCATGTCTGCCATTCATGTGCCGTGCCCGGCGATTCGTAAAACACGTGTTTGATGTTAGCGTCAAGAAGCGATGTATGCAGCCGTTCGATTCCGGCATGCATATTCGCGGGCTCTTCGGTTCCGACTCCGATCCAGAGCAGGTGCACTCTCTTCGCGAACGCGGCGGGATTGGCGAGCGAGCCGTTGAGGGATGTCTTCGGGTCCAATTTCTGGTTGCCGAGGGACCCTGCCGCCCCGCTAAATCCGCCGATGTAGGAGAAGAGATCGAGGTGGTCGAACGTCACCTGGAAGGTTTGCATGCCGCCCATCGACAGTCCGGCCATGGCACGATGATCGCGATCGGAGAAAGTTCTGAAATGCGCATCGATGTACGGGATCAACGCTTGCGTCACATCATCTTCGAAGGCGGCCGCCGTCTCGCGCATGGCCCGCATCGCTTCAGGTGAGCCAAAGGGCTTGCCGGCCAGATCGGGAGGGGTTTGGCCAGCACGACGAGGGTAGCCATTCGCCATGACGATGATCATGGGCTTCGCGGCGCCGCTCGCAATCAGATTATCGAGAATGAAGTTCGCATTGCCCTGTCTTATCCAGCCGGTTTCATCTTCGCCTCCGCCATGCTGCAAGTAGAGGACCGGATAGCGTACCCGGGGCTGCACGTCATAACCGGGGGGCGTGTACACCAGGGCGTGCCGCCAGCTGCCCGTCACGGACGAGCGATACCACATTTCGCGCACCTCTCCATGAGGAATCTCCTGAATCGAGTAAAACGTAACGCCCGGCTCTGGGATCTCGATCGCACTCGCGTCTTTGCTGCCCCCATAGAACGCGCGGCTAGCGGGATCGCTGAATTCCACACCGTCGACGATCAGCGTGTAGTAATGAAGTCCGGGAGCCAGCGGCGGAGTCGTGACAGTCCAGTAACCATCCGGTTGCTTCTCCATGTCCAGTTTCGGGTTGCTCCAGAAGTTGAGCCGCACTTTCGAGGCGTCTGGAGCTTTTAGTCGAAACTGAGCCCTTGAGTTACTATCGACTCGCGGATAGGCCGCACCGGAAACATTCGTGGCGGCGGGCTTGAAGTCCCCAGCGTCCTCGGCGCGAGCGCAGCAAAGGCCGCTCAGCACAAGCATCATCATCCTAATCCACTTCATGTTTCATTCACCCCGTCGCGACTCCGAGCGCCGCTTCACTAGCGAGCAAGTAGTAATCGAATGTTATGCCACTGGCACTCCGAACGAAAAGTCGGATTTTTGCGTGCAACTCATCGGATAGCTCGATAATTTACCGACCACGGAGTCGCACACCGCTCCGCCACCGCTACCAGGATAAATCGAATTGTTCGATATATTGGGATGCGATGAAGACGACCCTCGACGCGTGGGAGGCCTTGAACGCAGTTGTCCAGTTGGGCGGATTTGCTCCCGCAGCCGAGCATCTCAACCGCTCGCAATCAACAATCAGCTATGCGGTAGCGCGTCTCCAGGAACAGCTCGGAGTGAAACTCTTTGAACAGAAGGGAAGAAAAGCCTATCTGACCGAAGCAGGACGAGTTCTTCTAGCCGATGCTGAGCCCCATCTAGCTGGATTTCACCAACTTGAACGACGAGCTTCTTCATTGGCCTTGGGCACTCAATCGGAGATTCGGATATCTGTCGACAGCATCTTTCCCAACGAGCTACTTTTCTCGGCGCTCGCCGAATTCGCCAGGAGCTTCCCCTACGTACACCTGAGGATTCGGCACGCGACGTTTCTCTCCGCGGATTCGGAATTCTCCGCGCACGATGCGCATCTGTGTGTCGCCGGATTTAATTCGCGCGAGTACTTCGTGAAAGCGATTCTCGATATCAGGATGGCAGCGGTCGCTCGCCACGACCACCCACTCCATTCAATGAACCGCAAGGTTTCGAGAGTCGACATGATGCATCACATGCTGGTGGTGGTCGAAGGGGCTGGTTCCGGAAACCCCAAGGGTCAGCCCCACGGGGCGGCTCAGCGCTTTCTTCCAGTTAGCACAATCGAAGCTGCTATTGACGCGGTGGGAAGCGGGCTATGTTTCGGCTGGCTGCCCGTATATCGCATTCAGCCATACCTGGATTGCGCGGAGTTCCTGCCGCTCAGCATGCCCATCGGAGGCACCCGCGCGGTTCGCCTGAATCTCATTTGCAAGGATGCGAATTTTGGCAGCAGCGAGGTGAGCGCTCTCGCTAACCTCCTGGGTTTGAATCACGGCCCGCAGGTGATATGAATGAGGGAAAAAACGATTCATCGAAGGAGTCGATTGAACCACCCGGTTAATTCTGCTTGTCCGTTCTCGAACGCCGTTTGTATAGTTGGGGTTCCGCGATGAAAACGAAGAATATATTTTGCGCTTCACTGAGCCTGGCGCTCTCCCTGATTCCCACGATTTCCGCTCAGGTTCAGACGATCGTGCCGCCTGTAGTCCCGAACGCCAAGCCGGTAACGGTGGAGCACATCAAAGTTCACGGCGCGGCTCTGGAAGGCAATCTAGAGGGCGATGCTGTGGACCGCGACGTACTTGTCTTCCTGCCGCCGAGTTACGCCGAGGAGAAAGCGCGGCACTACCCGGTTGTCTATGCCTTGCATGGCTACTCCATCGGCGCCGAGCAGTGGAGCCATGAAATTCATGTGCCGCAAACCATTGAAGGTGCGTTCGCGCTAGGCGCCAAAGAGATGATCGTGGTTCTACCCGATTCGAAGACCGTCCACAACGGCTCCATGTATTCGAGTTCTATCACGACCGGCGATTTTGAGAAGTTTATCGCGCACGATCTGGTTGCCTACATCGACGCACATTATCGGACCTTTCCCCAGAGGAGCAGCCGCGGCTTAGTTGGACATTCGATGGGTGGCTACGGTGCGAGCCGCATCGGGATGAAGCATTCCGATGTGTTCGGCAGCTTGTACATCATGAGCCCATGCTGCATGTCCGCGCGACCGGCCAGACCGGGGAATCCGGAGATCGAAAAGGCGCTTGAATCCGTGAAAACGCCCGAAGATTCGGCTAAACTTCCGTTCTTCGCGCGAGCCCAGCTTGCCTCCGCGGCGGCATGGTCCCCTAATCCGAAAAGTCCGCCTCTCTACCTCGATCTTCCGGTGAAAGATGGTGTTGCTCAGCCTGACGTTCTGGCCAAGTGGGCGGCGAATGCGCCTCTGGCATTCGTGGATCAGTATATTGGGAACCTTAAGCAGTATCGCGCTATTTCCATGGACGTTGGCGATCAGGACGGACTACGCATCGATGCGGGCAAGCTTCACGACGTGTTCGATCAGTACGGAATCGCTAATGGATTCGAGATCTATTCGGGGACGCACACCAGCGCCGTAGCAGACCGCTTTCAGAATCACGTGATGCCGTTCTTTGGTAAGAATCTCTGCTTCCAGGCTGGTTGTCAGTAGTGTGATGGCGGCGTTGGCACCGGTCTATTCCTGATCGGCCCTTTGCCTGCCGGTGAACCGGAACATCCCTCCGGCGGGCTTGAGCCGTTCCCATTTTCTGCGTTCCGTCTCAATGCTGGTATTTTCCAGGAGCAGGAGGAAATCAATGCACGCTGCCGCAGCTCGATCGCCGTCGATCGGCTGCTGCATTCGCTCCGGATCACCGCGCGCATCCTCTCCAGCGCGATCCCTTATGGGAGTTGGGAGGGCCCCTCATGCAAGATTCGCAGGCATTTCGCAGGGTACGACTCCCACGATCAAGTCTTCACACCCTAACGAGCACAAGGAGCTTCGGCGTAAAGAGAAGCGAGACGAAGAACCGGACCGCGAACTCTACTTTTTCCAATACTATGGGTGTTTACCTGAACGACTCCTGGAACAAACGCCATGACCATGTCTGCTCACTCTTCGTGGAGGAGAATGGGACCGCGCTTGGTGAATCCGTAGAACAGCTTCCGCCTGTTAGGCAGCAGTCTGGGACTCTGCTTCCACGACCTTCGCTGAACGCCCACCCACGGCATTCCTCAGTCTTAAGGCTTCACGACGAAATTTTGATGCAAAGTGGGATGCTCAGTCAGCAATTCTTGAGGGCGATACCGCTAGCTCGTTGCAAGAATGGTGAGCCGGGCGGGGCTCGAACCCGCGACCACCGCATTAAAAGTCCAGTTGAGGGGTGTCTTTCGACGGCAAACACGTGCATTCTACGTACAACGAATCGCTGGGACTGACCGGAAATAACACGGAGGTTAGTACAGCGGTTAGTACGGGGTAGGTTGGCGAGCTGATATCTAGTGGGCCCGGTGATGTCGGCGATCCTTTGTAAACCGCCGCTACTTGTGTCAGCGATCGAGCTCAATGGGGTGGGTTATTTGCCTAAGAGAATATAGGCGTCGGTCAGGTCCAGGACAGGAGAGAAATTTTCATCGACTGAATGGCTATCGGCGTCAGCAAATACGGCGATCGGGCACCTGGCATTCTCCGGCGAGCAGCGACGTAATCAGCTCGGATCGAGAATCGCTTCGCGAGCGAGTAGACCGTGGCGTGCCAGCGCCGAATAAAGGCAATCGCTGCGGCCCGCGTTGCGCGAACCTAGCCTCAAACACCCTTCGTAGAAAGACTGACTGCGGATTCTACAGCTCTCCACGGCAACACCGCTCTCCTTTCCGGAACTGGCGAAATGCGCGTTTCTCGTACTGGGCAAAGGACCGAAGAATGTTGAGGGTGAGCCAGCCCAACGATGATGTCGTGTTGAACTGCTGGGTGACGGAAACGAAAGTGGCGTTGTATCGATCGAGCACCTCCACGATGCGGGCGAAGTCGAGCAGCGAGCGGGTGAGGCGGTCGACTTTATAGACCACCACGCAGTGGATGCGTCCGGAGCGGACATCGTTAAGGAGTTGCTGGAGCGCGGGGCGGTCCATGTTGGCGCCGGTGTAGCCGCCGTCGTCGTAGTGGGTGGGAGACAGGGTCCAGCCTTCGGCACGCTGGCTGGCGATGAAGGACTGGGCGGCATCACGTTGCGCATCGAGGGTGTTGAAGTCCTGTTCGAGACCTTCTTCGGTGGACTTGCGGGTGTAGATGGCGCAACGGATGGACGGCGTGGTGCGCGCGCCAATGGAGGAGTGGCCGTTAGCGGCTGGGGTGTCGGGCATGGCGGAAGGGTTTGACGAGGCCGAAGAACAGGAAGCCGTTCCAGCGGGTGCCGGTGACCTCGCGGGCAATGGCGCTGAGCGACGGGAAGTGGCGGCCGTCGAACTCGAAGCCGGCAGGGAGGACTTTGACGACGGCGGTCGCGGAAGGTGCGCACGAGGCAGGCGCCGGGACGTGGCAGCCGGGGATCGCAAGGCGCGGGTTGAGCCGCGCCGCGGCTTTCTTGCCAGATGGTGGGCGGGACTTGCGCACCGGCTCCGGCGCGGGCGCTTCGAGCGCCTGGATCTGCTTCCAGACGCGGTTTACGGCTGTCGCGCGATCCTTGAACTTACGCACGGCGGTCACCCCAGTGAGCCCGTTCCAGATCTCCACAAGCCGCGCTGCCGGCCAGTCGCTCGCGACTTTCGCCAGTTCCTTCTCCGAGTGGAACTCGGTGCTGCCCGCGGGCAGTGCCGACTCGGCGTGAAGGGCCTGAATCTCGTTTTCGTCGTTGATGCTGAATCGTTGCATCGCGTCTTGTTCTCCTGTCCGCGGATTGCGGTCACGACATTCATCCCTCTGTCCGCCGCACTTCGCAAGTTCCATCGCGGCAATTTCCGCGAGAAATGCGAGCGCTTCCGCGGCTGCCGTGTCGGGGTCTTCCCCGGTGCGCGTCGGCTCAACGGGCAAGGGAATACCCGCTTCTGCGGCGTTCACGATCAGGTTGGGGGTGCGTGAGAGGAAAGGGACGACCCTCACCCCCTTTCAGAGGCTGTGCCTTGCCGGTGCGCCAGTTCAGGGCATGGTCCTGGGAGCCGACAAACAGGCGGATGATGCCGGAGTCGGCTGCGGTTTCAAAGCCTTCGCCGTCGGTGATGGGAATCAGGTTGGGGGTCTTGCTGGAGTTGGACATGGCGCATGTTACGCTGATGCGCACCGGTGGAAGTCAAGCCGCACGGACTGAAATGTCACGTCCTTTTTCTTCGTTGCTAGTCTTCGGCTCTCTCGCGTCGGAGGCGTTTGCGGAAAAGGCGGCCGCGAATGGTCAAATAATTCATGCGGCCCGGCAGTGATGGTTGAGTAAGCCTCCGAGTCGCTGGCTTCTGCGCACTACTTCAGAACCGGATCTAATCGGCGGTGCTTCGGGAAACAGCAGAATGTTCGCTTTACCCTGATGGTTACGTTCCGCATGATAATGGGTTACATCCTCAGCTAACGCGCGGCGCAGCGATCCTTCGCCGAATAGGATGAGTTTGCGCAGGCATTCTTCTTTCACCGATCGTACCCAGCGCTCCGCGAAGGCATTCAGATTCGGGCTTCGGGGTGGCAGCGCCAAGCACTTCACGCCTTCTGAATCCAGGATGGAACTGAAGGTGGCGCAGAACTTCGTGTCCCGGTCATGCAGCAGGTATCGCTGGTTGCGCAAGTAGCCGACATCGGGATCGACCGCGTTCCGAACCATCTGCTCCATCCATTCCTTGTCGGGATGTCTCGTCATTCCCGCCAAGTCGACTCGGCGGCTTTCTAACTGAAGAAAGAAGAGGACATAGTAAGTCGCGAGCCCCCGCCAGGTGAGCACTTCCACGGTGAAGAAATCAACGCCGGACAGGATGGCCGTGTGCGCTGCGATGAAGTCCTTCCATGTGGTCGTCTGGTTCCGCTTCGGGGCTGGTGCGATGCCGTGGCGGCGAAGGATATTTCCCACGGTCTGGCCACAACCGGAATGGCCGAGATTGGACAGGGCTCCCACAATCCGGTCATAGCCCCAGCTGCGATTTTCTCGGGCCATTCGCACGATAAGATCGACAACTTCACGCGATACAGGCGGTCTGCCCGGCGCTTTGCGAAACTTCGACCCATCGAACTTCTGCGCTATGAGCTGACGATACCAGGCGAGTATCGTCTCCGGCTTGGCGAAACAGCAACTTCGCCGAGAGCCTTACGGCCGAGACGCTTGCGGATTTCGGCGAGCGTGGATCTCTGAGGATCGGTCAGCTGCAAACGCTGCGGCAACTGTGCGCGGAGTATCCTGTTCTCGGCGATGAGGTATTCGTTCTGAAGCAGGAGTTTCTGGTTCACCAAGCCCGTAACATACGCCAGCAGACGCGCCCATTTCTCATTGCGAGCGTCCATCATCGCGGAGCCAACCAAACAAACGAGTTCTGGTTTCTTGACCATACGAGATGCTCAAGCATTATTCACACATAAGAATGGATGCTAAGCGAAAGGCATTTTGAGGCATCCTATAGCTGCCCTTCGCAAATCTCTTTCCAAAATTCCGGACATTTCAAGACATTTTTAGACACCGGGGTGGGGAAAGTTGCGAACGGCATGTCACTCTTTGATAAACGCGGAGACGTTTGGTGGTAGGAATTCCTATTCGCGTGACGCCGCATTCGCGAGTCGGCCAGCTGACTGGAACCGCCATTAGCCATCTGGAGGGAGCGCCTCAGCATTTGTGAGATTTGCGGGGGATCAAAAAGCTATTGATTCGCGAGTACAACAAAAACCTCGGCGCTGAGGAGTTCTGAATCCGGCAACGCCACGACAACACGGGCCGTAGATGCTCCGGCGGGAACGATGGCCGAGATTTCGGAGCCTGACACCACGGTGAAACTAGTAGGAATGCCGTCAAAACTGACGTTGGTTGCATTTGTCAGGTTTGTCCCCAGTATTTCGACAACGGTGCCGGCGCTCCCCGCATGGGGCAGCGTTTTCACGAAGGGCTTCAGGCCCAAAGAAAGTCGGAAGACGCTGCCGTCGCCAGTCGTGCCCCCGTTATCCGATACGCCGTAGATATTGCCGTCTGTGGCTTGCATGAGACCTCCGCTTGCCCTTTGGCCGTCCGAATCAGCAGTGAAAACATAAAGCGTCGTGAGCTCCCCATCCGGTGTCAGCCGGAACAGCGTGCCACAGCCGCCGTCGGCGCATCTTTCGCTACGAGCATCGTGAGCTGTAGCCCCGTACAGATTCCCATCGGACGCGAGCACCATCGCTGGAGCTGGGTCGCTCGGACCATCCGCCCCGAATTCGTAGATCGTTCGAAAGTCCCCATTTAGATCGGACGCGAAGATCGTGCCGCACGAGCATCCCGCTCCGCTGCCTAAGGTGTGTCCGTAGAACTTCCCGCTCACAGTGCTGATCAATCCGCCGGGGGCGTCCCCCTCGGAAAGGTCGAAAACGTGGAGATCCTCAAATGCGCCATCTGGAGAGACTCTGAATAGAGTTCCCGCCGCGTTTGCTCCGCCCGAGTATGTTGTGCCGTAAAGACTCCCGTCGTCACCAGGCACGAGCGTGCTGGACGGACTCTCGCCACTAACTGTCGTAAATTGATGCACGGTGGTCAAGTTCCCTTCGGCCGTAATCCTGAAGATAGTGCCACAGTACGGACAAGAAGTGAATGTAATATTCGAGCTCGTAAGCCCGTAGAAGACATTCCCCTTGAAATTGGCGAAGAGCCCATATTTGGGATAATCGCTTTCGGTCGGACCGAATGTATACAGCGTGTTCAGCACTCCCGCTGAACTAAAGTGAAAAACGGTGCCGCAGCCGCACGTTGGGTCGCCGCCTTGAAACGCAGTGCCGTAGAAATCCCCGTTAGCGGTCTGAACTAATCCGTTGGGGCTGGCGCCTTCGGAATATGAGAATGTGTGCAGGGTGGTGACTTCCCCCGCCGTGGAAACGCGAAAGATTGTCCCGTTGTCCAGCAAGCCGTCGCCGCCCGTTGTGCCGTACAAATTTCCGTCAAGTCCCTGGATCAGGACGGTATTCGGACTCACGTTGCTGTCGTTGAAACTCGCGATGGTGGTGAAGACCTGCCCTGGCAAACTGTCCGGGAACGCGATTGCCATCATCATCATCAACCCGACCGGCGCCATTAAGCAGATTTTTTTCGCAAAGGCTTTTCGGCAGGGATCCTGCCAGGCTCTGAGACTTTTTGCGATCGTTTGCGTCATGTTCTCCTCTTCAGCTGATAGTGCGCGCGGCCTCCCGAACGTTTCAATTAGTGGAAACATTCTACTGCCATGAGAAGCCCGGGGCCACAAGCTTAGCCAATCCGAAATCCAAGACTTTCACCTGTCCCTTGAGCGTAATCATCACGTTGCCCGGCTTCTTTATCAGACACTTAGCCGCCCCGCACGATGTTATCGTCGGAAGATTGCACCGAAGCACCATCGCCTTCCTGACGTGCGTGCTTGCTCTGAATTCCTGCCATAAACCCCACTCGAAACCGCAACGCTCCGGTACGCACACTCCTGGCAATCGCGCCCTGACGATCTGGCGAAGATCAACCGCCTGTCGGAGACCTTTCTGCAACAAACCGGAATCCGGATCGTCCACATCCCGACGTCCGAAAGCACGCACGATTACCTTGAGCTCTCACGCAAACTCCTCCGGGCGGGAGTTTACGGCACCGACCTGATGACCACTGATCTTATCTGGCCACCGCTGCTTGAACCGGACCTTCTCGATTTGCGCACCGCGTGCAAGACGAGCTCTCGCAAATCGAGCCCGAGCTCCTCAGAAACTACACCGTGGGTGAAAGGGTTGTCGCCATACCCTTCAATGTGCCCATCGGAGACCTCGAGTACCGCGCAGACTTATTGCCCAAGTACGGATACAAGCACCCTCCAAAAACCTGGGACGAACTCGAGTCCATGGCGCAGCGCATCGAGGCGGGCGAACGCGCCGGAGGAAAAAAAGATTTCTGGGGGTACGTTTGGCAGGGCACCGCCGCCGAAACGCTGACTTGCAACGCCCTTGAATGGCAGGTCTCGGAGGGTGGTGGCAACATCCTTGAGGACGACGGGACCATCAGCGTCAACAATCCCGTTGCTATCCGCGCGTGGCTGCGCGCCAAACGTTGGATCGGTGGCATCTCTCCGCCATCCGTCCTGGCGTACCGCGAGCGCGACACCATGAACGTGTTCGATGCGGGGGTGCCGCGTTTAATCGTCTTTGGCTGATCACGCCCATCAGTAAGACTGGGCAGGCGCGCCACATTCATTGGCGCAGCTTGACCTCCAAAGTGGAGACTGGTTACGCCAGCATGCCAGCGGGTGGGGTGGGTTCACGCGCCACGCTCGGGGGCAATGGATTAGCCATTTCCTGCCACACCACGCATGCGAGTGAAGCCATCGTTCTTGAGCGTTTCTTGATTCAGGCACAGCTTAAGGAGGGAGGTCTCAACGATGGTGGCCTCCCTCGCCAGCCTATGCTTTATGACCCTCCGGCAATCGGCAGCAGCGGCCAAGCCGTCATCATCGCGCGACCGTCGATGGTCGCCGGCACCGCGTACGAACGGGTCACCAGCGCCTACTTCAATGCAGTACATTCTGTGTTCATGAGCCGAACCTCTTCCGGTTCAGCGTCGCCAAGGAAGCGCTCAAACAGGTCTTGCAGTCGCTGCACGCTGTCACTTCGCTACCTTTCATGTTCAAAAGTAAGAAGAGGCTTCAAATTCCACACGGAACCCGGTTGGGCTATAAGGGCTCGACACGCCTGAACTTGCGGAATTGCGAACGACAAAGTAAAGGTAAGCATCGCCTGGAACGATGGTTGCGGCATTGGTAAAACTAAATGGCCACCATCTCTGATACTCAGTGCCGCTGGTAGTCGCCGGATTAACCGGGAACGTTTGACCCGTAACGGCAACACACCGGTTATTGCCCGCGGGACTTTCCAGGAAGACGCCCAGCGTGGAGCTGTCGCTGCTGAGTTGCCCGTTGATGGTAAGAGTCGGACTCGTCCCTCCGCTTGGTAGCGGCACAGGGAAGCGGACGCGGTAAACGTACCAGCCAGGCTGGGCCGCAACGTTGCCTCCCAAAGGTCCGATCCACTCAGAGCTTTTGCTCACCAAATTGGGCAGCCAGCCAGCGTAGGGAGTATTCACCCACGCTGATACGTAATTCGAAAGGGAACACGGATCCGGCAATCCTTCGGCAGACAACGGTGCATAAGTCACGTCCCAATTCCCGTCGTGGTTTGCTACCGCGCCGGGCGCAGTCGGGGGAACGAGTTGGCCAGTGCAGCCAACATTAGTCGCCGCGGTCTGCCCGGTGCTGCAGAGACCCGGAAGCGGGCGGCTGGCGACTGTCACAGAGATCGCGCCGGCATTGTCCCCGAAGCACGAGGGCTGAGGGTCGCCGGTGCAGGCGTCCGCGTAACCCAGATACAAGGCTGTGGCGTTTGCGGGGACAAAGAAGGTCTGCACGCCTCCCGTTCCGGTTCCTGTTCTTCCATCTCCGATAAAGAAAACTTGCCCGAGGCGGGGACGCAGAGCGGCAAAGTTAGTTTGAATTCCACCGCTCGACGAGTCCGCCACATAGAAGCGCAATCCGGTGGGTTGCGTCGACGGAGGGCCGTTGTCGAGAAACACTCCCACGAGCGCGCCCGCGAAGTCGGTGGACGCATACTGCGCGAGAGTTTCACCTGTGGCGACGATATCGCGGCCACCCGAGAGACAGTTGCCTGGCAGTGTCGTCCCGTCCGCAGTGTAGTAAGGCAGATCGGATTGGCAGGTCCATTGTCCCGTGACTGCCGGGAACGTAACGGTACCAACTCCGGCAGCAATCGGATAACGAAACGGCCGCGCAGCTCCGGTTCCATCGTCATAACCACCCGCCTGGTAAATATCCATGTCCGACGAAATAGACAAGGTAACCTGGGCTTGCACCGGGGAAACCGCACCGATCAGCAGTAGGATCGAAGGAACCAGTGGAATTCGCATTTTGCCTTTTAACTTCAGTTAGTGTCAGCGGTTAGATTGACACCGCTCGGATATCTTGTCAATGGTTCGTTGTTCGCTTCACCTGCGCAGTGAGGATCTGGATCTAGTCAGATCGCTTGAGGCGGCTACTTGCTCGTCTGGTCGATCTCATGCGTGCAGATGCAGGTGCTGGGACGAGTAAAAAAGTGATTCGAGCAGTATCCAAAGCTACTCCGCTTTGAGGTAAGCCGAGGTGAATTCAACCCGCAGGCCGACGTGGGCTGTCGCGAGCGGCAACGAAGAACTAAGCTACTCCCTCGTGGAAAAGTTGCAGGTGACCCGACTCCGTATCGATGAGTTACGAGCAGCAGACGACGCGAGGGAATAGTGGAACGCACCCCGTAAGACTGTGACGATCTCCCGGGGTGCGGCTCGCCCAGCTCCACTGCGGAGCCGAGCGATATTCTAGTTTACAGCGCGTAACGCCACTCAGCTGTCACAAGATTCCGACAAAACCAAGCCGTTAACTAATGTAAGTGACACACTTTCAATGGCTTGGTAATTACCTGCCTAACGGTACTCGCGACGAAGCGGCACAGGTCTCCCTGCGGGCTTCCCCACCCAGAAACCGCTTCCACTCGCCGGCGCTAAGACTCCGATGCGTCAGGGCGCACGCGTCGCGGATCATCTCATCGGGTTTCAGCGGGTAACGCTCCCAACGGATCTGTCGCCGTCCCACCGCAACCTCGAGAGACGAGTTGTCGCGCGTGAACCGCAGCGCATGCGCGAGTTCCGGAAACGGAATTCTCGCCACCTCAACGCCGCTCGAGACTTCGAAAACCCGGAGCTTGCCGGTGTGACCGCGTTCGAAGGCAGTGGTGGGGTCATCGGAGAGCGTAGCCAAATATTGGGCGTTCGCGCTAAACACAATGCGGCCAATCCGGAACACATACTGATCCGATTCGATGTGCTCGAGAACGCTTACCAGTGAACCCGTCGAAGTTTGGAAGATCTTTACGCGCATATCGCGTCCGCCCGTCGCCAAAAGCGAGCCATCCTCGCTGAAAACGAGGCTCTCCACCAAATCGATGCCCGGAGTGATCTTACGCGAAGAGTTGCTCGGGGAATCAAAGAGCTGGATCGTATCTGAAGCGGCAATCGCGGCGTGCCGCCCATGCAAGTCAAGTGCGATCACGCGGCCCGTCGGGATCTTGCGTAAGGGCGAGCCGTTTCCTGATCGCACCAGATTCCCGGCCACAGCTGCTACCGATCCGTCCTGACTAAAAACTCGAGCGACGTTATTCGGGTCCGCCAAGCTAGCAATGAGAGTTCCCGTGCCGGCGTTATAGATCGATGTCGCTCCATCGCAGCGCGCCATCAAACGAGTGCCATCCGCATTTAATTCGAGCGGCGCGTTGTTGAGGTGGGCAATTGACCTCTGAAAGCATCCGGCCGCTCGGCGCCGCGACCACGGCAACTTTGCCTTCAATGGTATGAAAGGCGACGCGCTTGACGTCGCCGCTCAAGCTGACCGCTCCGGGCCCAGTGTTGAGAGGAAGCGCTACGATCGGCCGGTCCCGGTGCGTTTCGAAGACGCTGGTGGATCTCGGGCCACTCGCGCTCGCGAGGTCTCCCGCTGGGCTTAAGCTAACCCGAACCTGCTCGGCCTGGTTCACAGGCGTCAGCGAAGAAACGTTCACCGGAACCGCGAATCGCGCCAGCTGGCGAAAGCTCGCCGCCTGCAGAACGCGGGCGGAGCCATCATTGTCGCCGGATCCATAGGCCAAAAACTCACCGTCTTCGCTCCAGGCCGCGTTCGTCGTGGCGATCGGAAGAGAAATTCGCTTAGTCCATACTCCCCGCAGGACGTCCCAAATTACGAGTTCGTGCCCGTCATCATGGAACGCCACAGATTGATCCGCTGCGCGGGTCAGCAGGCCGTCCGCTGGGGACTCGGAGATGTTTTGCCCCGTCACCGCATCCAGATAGACGCGTCCCTTTCCGCGCACCGAGACCGCAAGGCGAGTGGTGTCCCCTACAAGGAAATCCAGCTTCGTGATGTCCTGATCCGCCGTCCACGCTCCCACGACCTTCTCTGATTTGGCGCTCGTAATCGTCGCGCGGCGATCCTCTGCGTAAGCCACCGAATCCCCGTCTGTACTGGGCATCAGATAACGGATTTTCGAAGGGCATGCAAACGAGCCGGCAATCGTGTGTTCTTGGAGATCGACAAGGGTGCAGCGCTCATGCGAGGCGACCGCAAGGAACGCGCAGTCTGAACTCACCTCCACGCTGTCTCCTTGCTGGCTGTCGACCGGAAGTGGAACGCTTCGCTTTCCCGAAATGTCGAACAACATAGCCTGTTCGTGAGTATGGGCAAGCACCTGGCGTGCGCCGGGGGTGAAGCAGAACGTACTAAAAGCCATCCCCATCTGGTCTGCGGGGATCTCCGTCAACAGCTTGCCTCCTCGCGCTTCGCGCACGACCAGGCTCTGGTTCACTTGCGTCACCACCCAGTGACTATCCCGACTAAACGCCGCGATGTACTGTCCCGGGAAAGTCGCGACCGTGCGGGCCCCTTCCCTCGATAAACGCGCCAGCACCTCATAGTTGTCTGCGGTCGGTGACTTGTGCATCGATTCTATAGCCAGCAGCATGGAGAGCTCCCACTGTTGAGGATTGGTCCGCTGCCGCTCGGATTCCGCCGTCAAGCTCCGTGCCATCGCGAGATCGCGCTGCCGGATTGCCTCGTCGCGCTGTTCCGTCGCGATGCCCTTTTGAGTAAGTGCAATTTTTCGTTGCTCGTCGGCGTCTTTTTCTTCCCTGCTCGCCTTATCGCGTTGTCTGCGGGCTTCTTCGGTCTGTGCCGTGGCGATGTTACGCTGCTGCGTGGCCACCACCGCCTGCCATACAGCGGATCCCGCTCACAGAGCAAGCAGCACGACTGCGCTTCGGGCCAACCGTAGTGCACGCCGGTTCTGTCGAATGTCTTCGCCGTCCAGTTCATCCTTGCTCCGTCCGTGCAGCGGAGCCGCGACATCCAGCACCGCGGCGCGAAATCGCGGGGTGCGTAGGGGAAATTCCGGCTCCGCCTTCACCCAGCGCAAGTCCACATAGAGTGGCTCGTCCGGAAACTTTCCTTCCAACTCGCGCGCGATGGCCGTTGTGCGCTGCCAATCGAAGTCACCCCTTGTTTCGTCCCACCAAAGGTCGCCACCTGTAAGCAGAACGAGCATACTCTCCACGGAGCCGTTAGCCAGCCACCATTCGATCTCCTTACGCACCCACCGCGAACCAGCGGACTCCGGCGATGCTAAAAGCACGAAATATTCAGAAGCGAGCAGCGCGCGTTCAATCGTCGGCCAAAGCGCCGGATTTGCCGAAAGGCTGCTCTGATCCAGGAACACCGCCAGAGCCCGGGGTTTGTACCAGGGCTTGGCGAAACGATGTAAGGCCAGACGAAAGGCCGGCGCCAGCACGGAATCCGCCGCGTGGCTATAAGAGAAGAACGCCTGATACAGAGCCTTCCCGGCCATAACTCCGGATTGTAACTGCAACGGTCTCAGCCCTCAAGAACCTTCTTCGTCCTCACAGTACAGTCTCGGTGGATATCCACAAGCCAGCAGCTGCTCCTCCACACCACCTCTCCAAGGGGAAATCACCCAAGCCGCCGATGGAAATTTCTACCGCGTCGAATCGTTAGTGAAGGAGAAGGGTTTCTGGACGCCACCACCTCGGGATCGAATCCAAGTTTCTTCCGAACTGGCGATTGGGACGAGGTTCACGGTTCTTCTTCCCGCAACCACGGAACACCGATCCACGGTGCTATCATACGCTCCGAACGGAGCTGTCGGTCGGAAATCAGCGGCTGCGGTCCTTTTGGTTGAAGACGACCGCGGGGTGCGCGATCTCGTTCGGCACTTCCTCGTTAACGCCGGATACGTTGTATACGACACCGCCAGTTCCTCCGAGGCAGAGAACATCTGCGCCACTGTGCCGATTGCTCTTCTTCTGACGGACGTCGTCATGCCTGACACGAGCGGAAAAGAATTAGCCGCCAGAATAACTAGAAGTCACCCGGACGTGCGAGTGTTATTTATGTCGGGCTACATTGACGATTCCATTCTGCCGTCGCGAGTGTTGGAGCCTACCTTTCACTTCATCCAGAAGCCATTCACCGCCGATCGCCTCTGTCGTCAAATCGAGGTAGTGCTTGGAGCGCTTCCAGAAAGAGCGCCCGAGACGCCTAACCAAACTGACATAGAGCCGGTTAGATCCAGAGCGTTCGGATCAGCCCCTTAACAATCGGAAGACTATTCCTATTGTGAGAGAGGCGGGCCATTTCGAAGCTTGAATGTCACAGGATTGATCGTAGCGTTGCCTCATCACTTGCTAGCGCGGCGCCGGCGAAACTTTGGGAATCCGTGGTCCACCAGATCAGGAGCGTGGTTCATTGATCAAAACCGGAAAGTAATTCAAGGTAGACTGGAGTGACTTGGGAAGGTTAGGGTCCTCGAAGATGAAGCGAGGAGCAAGAGGAATGCCCCGGAAATGTCACGCCGACGAACAGATCTTTGCCGCCCTGCAGCAATCCGAAGGCGGCGAAACGAAGAGCGCAATCTGCCGCAAGCTGAGGATCAGTCAGGACTCGGACGACGAGCCCTCTCAGCGCGCTTCGTTTAAAGAACGAGCACGCTACCGGAGGAGTCCGGGATCACCGGATCGTCTTGGCCGGTGAAGTCCGGTCCGTGTAGCCGAACCGCAACGGGCAAACCGGGTTGCGACCACATCTCGAGCGTTGGACCTGTTTCGAAGTCTCCGTCGCTTTTACCGTATACGAAATGGAATCCCACTCCCTCATTGAAGCTGTTCCACACAATTAAAACAAAGACATCTCCGGTGAAGTTGGGCTGGTCAGCTGGATCGCCCCTAGCAGCTCGTGGCGCAACTCCGAGTGAAGGTGCGCTCGTTTTCAAGTGTCCCGGAAGCCGTTCGGCGGGAGCTCGTGATGCTAGCCTGAGCGCTTGAAATGGTTTTACGACCAGCAGATAGGCTAAGTGGCTGACTGCACATTACTTACACGGGATGCTGACTCTGGGCCAATTCACTACAGAAGGAAGCAGGCGTTTTTCAACCTCGTCGCCGGCGAAACGCTCGACGTAGTACAGGGTTAGCGAGCGTGAATAGGGAAGAATTTGCTGGAAATCGCGTCTTCGCCCGCGGATATGGATTAGCGCCGCAAGCACCATTGCAGTCGCTTCATCCGAAACGCGGCCCAGTACTTATCCGTGAATACCGGAACTTCGAGCGGATCGCGCGTGATCATCTCGAGGCAAAAAAGCATTTTTTGGGACCCTTGCGCCGCAGTTGCGCCATACGCTGCTTGAGGTTAATCACACCTTCACCGAAAGGTACTTCGGAAAGCAGGAACCCATCGGGATACTCTTCCAGCCCCATGTCCTTGATAGGGGAGAAGAGAGCGTAGGTAACAGCGCGGTCAAAGGTCTCGTCCGGCATTTCGCAAAGAGGCAGATTGTTTCTCATGTCCAGACACACGTGAAGAAAATATCGGCAGGAAGAATTCCTGCCGATCCCGTTATTACTAAGGTTGAGGAACGCGAAACGTCGAATCACACAACGGCTGCGGGGCTTGAGTCAGTTCGGCATCAGCACGGTGTCCACCACATGAATGACGCCGTTTGACTGCATCACATTAGGAATGGTCACCATGGCGGATCCACCTTTGGCGTCTGTAAGCATAATGGAACCGGCATGCATCATTGCCGTGAGCTCTTCCCCCTGAACCGTTTTGAGCATTGCTTTCCCGCTTCCCGCCTTGATCATCTTTTTGAGATCTGCAACGGTTACGTGGCCGGGGACAACGTGGTAAGTCAGCACTTTTACCAGGATCTCCTTGTTTTCCGGCTTCAGCAGGCTGTCGACCGTGCCTGAGGGAAGTTTCGCAAACGCTTCATTCGTCGGAGCGAAGACGGTGAACGGGCCTGCTCCTTTCAGTGTGTCAACCAGACCAGCTTCCTTAACGGCGGCAACAAGAGTCGTGTGATCAGCGGAGTTGGCGGCGTTGTCGATGACGTCTTTATCGGCGTACATTTTTTGGCCGCCGACCAAGGGGTTCTCCTTGGCAAAGCTCGGCGCGGCAACAGACGCCAGAACGATAGCCATAAGTGCTATGCGAATTTTCATCATGGTCCTTTTCGGTGTGAGTAGGCTTTCTATTTAGTTTTACGAGCGCGAATGTAATCCGGATTGAGAGCCACACGGGCAAGCTGTAGGTAGAACACCTTGCACTGATAACCGCATGACGCCGCAGCGCAGGGGCACGGTTTCATACGAGTTCATCAAGCGGAACGGTGGATCAGGTCGAGCTTGTGAAAAGGTTGAGAGGTTTTGAAATGTTTTTAGGGCAAGGATCAGGCTAAGTGCATCATTCTAGAACGCTTACGCGACATTCCGACTTAGGCCTATTTCACCCCGTTGCACTCGTGAAATGGCCCTGGAGCCTAGACGGAGCAACTAGTCTGTTTTCACGATCGTGTACACTGTCATCCTCTTAAGCGTGTGTGATATGTGCTCATTCCAAGGGAAACTGGATGATGCAAATGCGATTGCCTCCTGTTCCATCGGAGCCTCTAAATAGCCATAGAGGTTGACCTCAGAAAGATACTTCCTCAAGAAGCCATCGAATCCGTCGCAGCTCTCGTATTGCGCCACATGCTTGAGTTCGTGAGCGACAAGCCACGCTTCGGTGCGGTACTTTTCGACTATGAACACCCCGCCTCCGAGAGTCAAACCGGCAGTTCCTTGGCTTATTAGTCCAAATGATTCCGCCGCTCGTCATAGGTCTGTCTCTTCCGGGCGAGGAATCGCTGATATAAAAAGCAACCGAACCCGGTCGGCATGTTGCACACCCGCGTCGAGCGCCACCTTGACGCCTTGCTCGTTTCGCAAAATCCCGTGTTGCAGAATTTTCTGACTCTGTGATTCCGCCCAGACGGTAGCGCGAGGCGGCGTTTGATTGAAGAGGTCCTCAGGAATTTGCACCATGGATATGCTTGTGCCTTTCTATTCGGTGACTCCTAATTACTATAAGGATCGGGTCAAATTACCAGTAAAAAATTAGCGCGGTCGGACTTGCTGCGCCGCCGCTTATCGTAAATCTGTGTGGTAGTGACGTGCTTATGTCCGAGCAGCTCCTGCACCTTGCGGATATCAACTGTGCCGTCAAGAAGCAGCGTCACATTGGTAGCGGGTAGGGAATGCGGCGTGTAGCTGCGCTGCCGGGGTTTACCGTCTTCGCCCGTCACTTCTTTGGTCGCGCCGGGCAGTTGTTCCAAATACCCCAGAATCGCGCTATACGTCGTCACTTCACCCATGCCGCCAGGGGCTCCACCGCGGGCCAGGGTCCGCCGTATGGTTACGACGTCATCTTCCGATTCGACTTACAAGGCAATTATAGTGCTTCATACCTTCGAGAACGGAAAATCTCTTTGGGGTGTTCGCAAACTCCCCCGTTTTGCTTTAAGGTTATCTGAGCCTGGAAGGCGCGTTTGGAAGGCGAGTCTGACTGCTGTGGAGCGCTCGGTCGTTCTACTCGCCAGCGTGGAAAACGACTGCAACTCTTTGCCAAGATCTCGCCGGGAACTTCGATCTTTTCCGGGCAGCTCACTGCAGAGCACCCATGACGAAGCGCGTTATTTTACCGGAGTTAGTCGATAGAACAACGTCTGATCCGTGACAACGTCACCGGTCAGCTCTCCACCGAACAAAACTAGGCCGTTACTAATCGGATCGAAATCCATGCTGGAGATAAAACGCGCCGCAGGCTGGTCGGGCGGCAGCAGGTTGACCCACGTCTTCCCGTTCCAGGCCCACGTATCGTTCAGAGCAGAAGGCGGAGATTGGCTCGCCCCAAACATCACCACCTGCTGCAAAACCCCGTCATACGCCATCATGTGATAACCACGGGCGGAGGGACTAGACGGCGGAAATGCTTGCGTCCAGGTGACTCCGTTCCAGGTCCACGTGTCGTTATAGATGGTGCGACAGCCATCGCCGCAGCCATCATCACCGCCGAACAAAACAATCGCGTTTTGAGCGCTGTCGAATACGATCGGGGCGGCGCGAGGAGAGGGACTGGCCGCCGGGAAAACTTCTGTCCAGATCTTCGTCCTTCCGTTCCACTCCCAAGTGTCCCCAAAAGGCGTCCCGCCGTAACGGCCGTTGTCTGAACCCATTCCACCGAACAACACGACCCTCTGGCTAACCGGATCGTACGCCATCGCCTGGCGTGCGTTCCGCGCAGGCGGAGATACCGGAGGAAACTGCTGTGTCCAGTTCACTCCGCTCCATGTCCAGGTGTCTCCGAAAGCGGAACCATTGTTGCTGTTGTCCCACCCCCCAAAGATCACGACCGTGCCCGTCGTCGGATCATAAGCGAGTCCGGCCGTCTGTCGCGCTGGTGGACTTGTCGCCGGATGCATCTGCTTCCAACCATCGCGCCATACCCAAGCATCCTTGTGGTTGGACCCGGAATGACTGCGCCGCTCCCTCCAAATAAGAGACTCGAGTTTGTTTTCTGATCGTAAGTGATCGCGGGCCCGATTCTTGCCTCCGGCGCAGTAGACGTGAGCGCAGGGGCCCAATCGTCTTCATAGTTCTGAGGCGAAGGGATATGTTGATTGTTCCCGTGTTGTCGGCATAGCACCACGGTTTCCCAGTGCCCGGCGATTTGCAAGTCTCCGCATAGCGAAGATAGAAATGGGTAGCACCAGTCGGCACTTGGAACATCTGTAACGTACCCGTTTCCGTTCCAGTCAAACCATCGCTTATGAAAAGACCTGCCCGATCTTGGGAGCTATGTTCCGAAAACTGGTCTCGGTTCCCCCTAGGGAATTATCTTTGACAAAGAACCGCAAGTCTGGGGGCGCGGGCAGCGTGGCGTTTGCTAAGAACACGCCCACCAGTGGCCCTTGACTGTCTGTGATATGAATACCGGAAAGGGGCCCAACGGCGTCGACGCAAGTCGGTCCTTCGGACGTTAGGCACTGGCCAGTGGTTTGCCCATCGGGCCGTATTCCGGAAATCCTTTGTGACAGGACCGGACCGGGTAGGGGTCCATCGATCAGTATTCCTGATTAGTTCAGCACCAGTTCGTCTGGGTAGAAGACATTCTGATCGATGCTGAAAGATGGCGGCCTGAACTGGCCAGCCGAACTCAGCACGCACCCCGTTGACATCCGACGCTCCTCACGGAACTTGAACACTCGTTTCGCGAGCGTCCCAGTTCTATATACGCAATTTACGACTGCCGCACTTGAACATTTTTCCGATCTTGCAAATTGTGCTAGTCGCGGAGTTGAAGTGTCGCGTAAACCTCAGGCCGTTTGCAACGCGATGGTTGAATTGCAAGCGCCAGGCAACGTACCGACCTTCTCCTCACAGCGTTTCAGTAAAATGGATGGCGGTTGCGTTTTGGCCTTCTGAAAAATCCTGAGTTGCGTCTCGACCACGACTCGCAGGCTCGTCTTAGGCACGTACTGACTTGTGCAGAAGCGCAGTACTCACTCAAAGCTTGGACCAAACATCAACGTCCGGTCGAGCCTGATAAACCAAATTCGCCGTCTCGCTGCTTCCATATTGGAACGATCCAAATCCTACGTCGAGCGCAGAGGGTGCGCAAATTGACTCTCGTTGCGCCAACTCGCGCGACTTTCCGAGCCTCTTTCAGTCAGAGCAGCGTCTTAACCGCTCTTCGGAGCGTTAGCTTGTTCCTTGGCTGGCCAAGTCGCCCAGCTCACGTTGCGTGCTTCCCGCAGCACCGAACGGAGCTTGCATAGAACCGGATCGTCTTTTCTGGCAAACTTCAGCGGCGGATGTGGCGACCGCCAGTAGAAGCGCCGCACGCGACTCCGCGTGCGAGATTCAATGGCAGTCATAGCCCATCGTGGGGTTCCGATGCCCCGTCCCTCCCGGTTCAACTAACCGCAGTTCAGATATGCACGGGCACGGGTTCATGTAACAACCGGAGCGAGTGGAACCCAGAGTGCCGAAATTTCCCAACCCGGTAAACTCCGGGACCTCCTAGCTTGAAGGCGCAGAGCATCACGAGATCGCTCCCGGCGCTTGCTCTCGACCGGCAGACGACGTGCCGTAATATGTTGGGTAGTATGTACTGAATGCCGTAGACACTATATAGGAATAAAGAAAACGGCGGGGCTTCCGTTGCCGGGATCCCCGCCGTAGGTGGTGCGTGCAGTCCCCACTTATTGCGTCACGTAGCTCGGTGGGTAGAAACCTCGCGCTTCCAGGACGCGTCGGACCGCAATCGGCCAGGGCGATCCTTCCGGCGGTGCCTCGCTACAAATCGACTCGAATACATCTTCGTCCAGATACACTCTGACGGTGCCATCCGGATTTAGGTTCTCGTCAATCGCGCGGCCCGATGGCGACAGCGACGCCAGGAAGTCGGCTAGAGGCTTGTCGATCGATATCGGCAACGGTTTTGCGAAGCTGATCGGAAGTCGTTTGGGGGGTTGGGAACAGGCGGCTACTTGCTCGTCGAGTAACAAACTATATATATTCGGGATTCGTGAAGCAGATCGCTGGCCGGGATCTGCGAAAGGAAGGTCCAGCTTTGGTTCACCACAAACCCTTCACCCTCGCGCGCCGGAAGATCATTGGCCTGTGCGCCTTTCTATTTCTTGTCTTACCAGCGTACCCGCAGATTACACTTACGGGCGCTGGAACGTTCGCCGCTACGCCAGCCGGAGCCACGAGCGTGGAACAGGCCTATGCGGATGGCTACTACAACACTCTCGGAGGAGATCAGTGGTGGAATCTATGGCTGGCCTTGAATCCGGATGCAACGCTGCCGGTCAACGGTCCCTCGGACGGGCAGGCGAACATCGCCATCGCCTTACATGCTGGTAAGACTTATAAATATTATCTGTTCGGTGGAGACTGCTGCTTCCTGTTAAGCCATAGCGGCTTGAATTTGTTCTTCGACGGCAACAACTCCGTTCCTGGCATTTCGGTATTCGGCGTTAGCGGCGGCCTGGGTTTTACCCCAAACTCCAGCAGCACCCTCTCGCTGTCAGGCGACCCGGTAGCGGGTTCGGGAAGCAGTTTCTACAAAGCGTCCGGGCTGGTCGTGGTCCTCACCGAATTTGTATGGAGCGGCTTTCAGCGGCCCCCTGGCAATGTCTGCCAGCCTTTTGAGTTCACTCCGAATCCTGATGGCAACGCATGTTCCTACGGATCTTTCAAACTACATGTCTTTCCAGCAGCGATCGCGAGTGTTAGCCAGCCAAGCGGTTCGCCCGGGTCGACCATCAGCATTTCGGGTAGCGAGGTTCTTCCAGGCGAAATCGTCAGCATCTCTGCGGGCTCAATCGGCGCTAGATCGCTGGGCACTGTTGTCGCGGATTCCGGCGGAGCGTTCTTTACAAATGCGCGAGTGCCTCAGCACCCGAATGGCACTTGACTTCTTCGCTGTGGGCCAAATCAGCGGCAAGCTTGGAGTCGCTGCCTTTTCCACTTTCCCCGTCCTGAACGCCTCTCCCAATTCGGTGGCGCCGGGTGACTCTATCGCGGCTCAAGGCTTCGGCTTCGGCGCAGGGGAATTAGTCGATGTTTATTTGGACGCTCCGCGGCTGTTGCTGGGCACTACCACCGCCAATGAACTGGGCAGCTTTTCAGGACAGAGGGCCATTTCGGTCGCGGTGCCAGGCGGAACGTCATCATCATCTTCGCACTTCGCATACTCATTTCTTCCGCTTGAGAGCGTTTATTCGCTTCCAAGCTTCGCTTATATGGGCGCCGAGCTCATCATCGCCGGGGGACAAGGAAATCACACCGCGATTGTTCCCTACGGAAGCCTTTGCCGCGTTGGCTCTCGGAGTCACTAGGCGACGGGCTTAATACAGAAGAACCACGCCCGCGCCGTTAGCTAGCCAACGTGATCTTTGCATGCCTCTAAAGTCAGCGTTGCCGCCCATTTCCAAGCGGCTTCCTGATCCCAACTTCTCGTATTCCGCCCTGACCTGCCCATAAATAGGAATATCGGTATCCGCTGCCCCCCAGAATGACAAAAAGCGCTCGTACTCCACCTTTGCCTCGCGCATCTTACCCGTCATTGCGAGCGCTTTGCCCCTCCGCCAATACGCCAATACTCCGATCGGATTCGACCCGGCCAAGCCGCCATAGTGAATAATCTTTTGAAATTCAGCCGCTGCCTCTTCGCCTCGCCCGGCCGCGAGATACGCCTCACCGCGCGCATAGATCGGATACAAAGAACCGACGAAACCCGATGAGCAGCAGCCCAGAAAACCTAATTCATAGCGCTTTGCCGTACTCAACGCCTCGATTGCTGTTTGCGCCTGATCCCGCTGCAAAGCGAGCATCGCCCGCAACGTCGGGAGAAAACTGAAGTGCACCGCCGTGTCTTCCGGGTATCTCCGATCCAGATCTTTCACGAGTACCTGCGCTCGCATCGAGTCTCCCGCGAGAACCAGCGCTAGCGCCGCGCCGTACTCGGCGTCTTTTCCCTGCGAGAGTCTTTGCGACGCCATCGCTCTCGCCCGCGCCTCTACTGCGTTTCCAAATAGCGCTTCCCGCACCGCGGCCCCAGCCTCGTGCTGTGCCGCACTCTCTCGCCGGTTCGCTTCGAGTGCCACCTCGACGGCGCGCTGCGATAGCGCCCTTGCCTGCTTCAGCCGTCCCGAAAAGGCGAGCACTCCAGCCCGTTCCCCCCAGATCCAGTCCTGAATCTCCGATTGGCGCTCCGCGTCCGCCCCCGCCGTCTCCATCTCCGTTTGGTTCCCCTCAAGAAAGGCCATTAAAAAGCGCATCATCAAAAAATCGGGGATGCCGAGCTTCCGGTCGGAGGCCCGCTTGAACCATTCTCGTGCTTCCGGAAATCTCCGTTCATAGAGATAAAGGGAAATGATGTGAACGTACGAGTAAGGGAGGTCCGGATCCAACTCAACCGTCTTCTTCGCCGCCTCCATCGCGGAAGGGAACTCCCCCAGCACCTTCGCCGTAGCCCCATAGAAAGATTCCGCGAGTGCCTGGCGCGGGTACATGTGCCTCCAGAGCTCAGACGTTTCGAGTGCCTTATCCAAGTTTCCGGTCACCACGCGATCGTAAGAGTAGTCGATGAAAAAGCGCTCCTGGTCGTTGGCCCGTTCGCGATACTCAAAAGCCTTGCGCGTGTATTGGCGCGCCAGTTCCATCTCGCCGATCGCTGTATAATCCCGCCCGAGAAATGCGTAGGCGCTCGCGAACTTCGAATCAATCTCGATGGCCCGCTGGAAAAACGGAAGTGCCGCAGTATGCCCGCCCAGCATTCCCATCTTTGATCCTTCGCTGTATGCTTTCCATGCCTCCAGAGAGGGCGTTGTTGCTTCGGAAGCAGGCGCGGAATGCTTTGCAATCATTGCGAGCGATTCGCCAGCCCGCTCGCGAAACTTTCGGGCCATCCGGCTCATCGTCCGCATGACCTCTGCTTTTCCCGACTCCGCCTGTTCCGAAAAGACGACATCGCTCGTGTGGCAATTTTTCGCACGCAGTAGCAACAAATATCGTGTTCCGAAACTGACGATTGATCCATCTACTACCGCCGCGCTTTCTGTTCTTTGGCAAACCTCGCGCGCAATCTCGGGCGTCATTGCCGTGTGTGACGGCTTGGCCATCATCCGTAGCACGTGCTGCGTGCGCTCCTCCGATACGACGCTCAAGAATGGCGACCGCTGCAGCTCCACCGCCAGAACCTGCCGTAATGTTTCCTCAAACACCGGGTCTCCGGTCTTGTTCGCGAAGTCGGCGAGCACGATCGTGTCCTTGCCCGTTAAAATTGGCCGGCCATGTTTTTCCCACAAAAA
Organism: Bryobacterales bacterium; assembly: GCA_963738525.1. GTDB lineage: Bacteria > Acidobacteriota > Terriglobia > Bryobacterales > Bryobacteraceae > Bog-113. The sequence goes on along the minus strand of CAVTXC010000012.1, from coordinate 22,803 downwards.
AACGCCGGAAGCACACACCATGACCAATCCCAAACAAACCGCAACGGTCGTTCGTATGCGTCGCCGTCCGGTCAGCCCCCCGCCTAACTGCTCGAGATCTCTCGCGATGTCCGCCGCGATCTGAGGTCTTCGCTCGCGCTCCTTCTCGATCATCCGGCCGATCATGCGATCCAGCTCCGCGGGAATTCCCGGATTCACGCGCGACGGAGCCGCGCCCTCGAAATGGAGCACTGCGTCCATCACCAGCAGAGGGTTCGCCCGCTCAAACAGCCGGCGCCCGGTCGCCAACTCGTACAAGACCACTCCCAGCGAAAACAAATCGCTGCGCCCGTCGATCCTCTCGCCGCGTAACTGCTCCGGCGACATGTACAGCATGGTCCCCGCGATGCCTCCGCCAGTCTGTTCCGGAGCCCCTCGCATCCGTATAGCGACTCCGAAATCCAGAAGCTTCAACCTGCCGTCCGAAGTGAGGAACAGGTTGGCAGGTTTTATGTCTCCATGGACAATGCCCTTTTCGTGCGCGGCTGCGAGCGCATTGCAAGCCTGAGTTGCCAGCCGGATCAGTTCCGAAAGCGCCAACGATCCCGTCTGGATGCGCTGCTGCAGCGTTTGCCCCTCCAGCAGTTCCATGACTAATACCAGTCCGCCCCGGAACTCTTCGACGGCATAAATCGTGCAGATATTCGGATGATTCAGACTGGACGCCGCTCGCGCTTCAAAGAGCAGATCGCCACTCGTCTGCTCCTCCCGCTTCGAACTTTCGTCGAGAAACTTGAGCGCTACCCGACGGCCCAACTTCTGATCCGCCGCTTCGTACACCACACCCATGCCACCCCGGCCAATTTGCGCGCCCACCCGGTAATGGAGAACCATTTCGCCTTCACGTGACTGCGGGCTCTGTTCCATCGACACCGCTGTCCCTGCCGCCAGCTGAATCGCCGGCTCTTCCAGAAAACCTTCGGCGTCGCTGTAATGCGCTAGAAGGCGCTCGACCTCCAACCGCAACTCCGCATCCTCACCACCAATCCGTTCCAGAAACCTGGTTCGGTGTCCCGATTCCATCTCGAGTGCGGAGTGGAAAATATCGTTAACTCGTTGCCAGCGCTCTTGTAGCATCCCCGCCTCTTAGGGTTCAAGCTCGCCGAGCAGCCACGCTTTCGAAAACTTCCAGTCCCGCATCACGGTATCGGCCGACACCTGCAGCACCTCCGCTGTCTCTTTCACGCTCAAGCCTCCAAAGAAACGCAGTTCCACCACTTGGCTCTTGCGGGCGTCCATCTTCTCCAAACGTTCTAGCGCCTCATCGATCGCCATCAAATCCTGCCGTGGCTCGCGTGCGTGAATTATGGATGCATCCAGGGAAACCGGCTGCTCTTTGCCCCCTCGCTTCTGGCGTCCTTCCGCACGATACAGATCCGTCAAAATCCGCCGCATCTGTCGTGCGCAGAGCGCGAAGAAATGCGCACGATTTTGCCAGTTTACTTGCTGGAAGTCCACCATCTTGAGATAGAGCTCGTTGATCAGCGCCGTAGCTTGCAAAGGATTCGCATTGCGCTCCCGGGACATGCACTGTCGCGCCGTCCGATGCAACTCCTCGTAAACCACAGGGGTCAAACGTTCGAGAGCTTCCGCATCGCCCAGGTTCCAGGCCTTGAGCAGCTCCGTGATCTGGTGGGTCGATTCCCCGTTCATTTCGATCGAAACCCCCTCGTCCGCACCGCACGCGCATCGCGGATGGAAAAAACGTTGGGCTAACAACAAGGTCTTAAAAAAAACGCTTCGGGATGCCAGTTTCTCTTCGCGTCCGTCGCTAGTCCAATTGAAGACCTTGGAGTCCTTATGACAATACGACATTTACGCCCCACTCTCTACACCGCCGGTTTGCTTCTGACCCTTATTGCTCCCGCGTTTCCGCAAGCGCAGGAACAGTCTGCTGCCACCCCGGCAGTTCGCTTTCCTCGTTACGTGGTTCGTGACCTCGGCACTCTCGGCGGGAAGTACAGCTTCCCCTACAACCTCAATGATGCTGGTGTGGTTTCAGGAGGCTCCGCCACGTCCTCCCAAGACGGCGATCCAACCCAATCCGTTGTGAACGCTCCGCAAACCGCCTTTCTGTGGTCTCACGGGTTCATACAAAATTTGGGCACGCTCGGCGGTGGAAACAGCGAGGCTGCCGCAGCCAACTTATTTGGCCTTGCGGTGATCGATTCGGAAACGGCCAACTCCGACCCGCACGGTGCCGACGTTTGCGGCTTCGGCACGCACCTGCAGTGTTTAGCCGGGGCCGTGCGATTGGGCCGGATTGCCGCGCTGCCCCCGCTCCCCGGCGGAAACAATACATACGCCCTGGACTTGAACGATTTCGGTCTGACGGCAGGCTATTCCGATACCGACATCTATGACTCCGATTGCGCGAGCGCCAAAACCGCCGGCTACCGCTTCGAGCCCGTCATCTGGGACCCCGCCGGCCGCGTTCGTCGGCTCGCGCCCTTAGGCGGCGACACCGTTGCCTTTGCATTCGGAATCAACAACCCGGGCCAAGTCGTAGGTGGCTCGGGTCCCTGCGGCGAAACAACTCCGCCACCTTACCCCGCCGCTGCCCACGCCATTCTCTGGGAGCGGGATGGCACCCCGATCGATCTCGGCTCATTCGGAAGCTCACCTTCGATCGCCTCCGCGATTAACAGTCGCGGCGATGTCTCGGGTACTTCCACCACTCCGGACGGTTCCCCCCACCCGTTTCTATGGACCCGTCAATCCGGCACCCTCCTCCAACTCACCCTGCCCGACGGCTTCGTCGCCGGCGTGAATCCCTGCTGCAAAACCATCAATGATCGCCGCGAGATCGTTGGTTTCATGTTTGATGCCGCCTTTAACTCGTACGCGTTCCTCTGGAAGGATGGCGTAACCGTCGATCTGAACACTCTCATCCAGCAACCCTCGCCCTGGATGCTGCAGTCTGTATCAGGCATCAACTCGGCTGGCCAGATTGCCGGAACAGGCCTGATCAACGGGCAAGTCCACGCCTTCCTCGCATCCCCTTGCACTCTTCAAGCGAATCTCAGCGGATGTTCGGCCAACGCGGTGCATTAAAACAACCCTCACATCTAACTTAAAGGGCCCGAATTCTTCTTAGTTCGGCCCTGCACCCCACGACTAACACCTTCCCGTTGTTCAGCAGCACCGCGCGGTGTGATCATAGCGCGCGGTGTTAAGGCGGCCCGTGATGGTCCAGCTATTTAAGGCTGGATCATAGAGTGCGCTTTTGGAGGTTTCGAACTAAGTGTCTCAGGAAGGAATGGGACAGCGCCCGTGCGAATTCCATTGCAGCAATGTCAGCATCTAGATCGGCGCTGGCCGTTCTAATCAGCCACATTGGACGGCCTTTAGCGTAATTCCTGATGCCTTCAGCCATTACCCGCGGAGTCCCGGTTTCTTCACAAAATAGAGGACAGACGTTATTGATCAGCATCTGCGGCACCTGCAGGTGAAGAACCCGATAGAAGGCCTGGCGAGTAAGGTCCAGCCGAATCAGTTCAGTTGCCACTGAATCGAAGTGGACAAGCAGAAAGTCAGTAATCAACTTTAGACTTTCTTTGTAATTTTGAGTGCAAAGGATCTCTGGTGTAAGCCTTTCCACGTCCGGAAAATACACCGCGCAAAAGTCATGAATAGTTGCTTTTACTCGCGATTTCGCACCGTCGTCCAAAAGAGTGGCAAGGGGTAAGTGTTCGAGCGGCTGTCCGTTGCCCGATGATGACTGCTGCAATAGCGTTCGCCTCCTGAGCGAAATTCCTGAAAGAAAGCAGGCCGCCGAAAGGCTCAAGAGTGCCCCGCTTCGCACCGGATCATGACTCCGGACCTAGACGGCCTAAAACACATTTCAGCACGAAATTGCGTTGTGCGGTAAGCGAAGTCATTCGTACCGTTTCGAAGTCTTTGGACGATGCATTGGGCCGGCTTTTTACAAAGGCAAGCGCGGTGCAGAACCTACATCCGTGGACACTGGCCGCTTTGATTTTCCGTGCTCCGAGTGCGACGACTACGTGGTGCAGATCCACACTCTGGCACTGAACTTTGCCAATGCTATTGACGCGCTTTGTACTGCTCTCAATCAAGGTGACCAAATGGCAATCAAATCCTGCGGTGAGGAAGTACGCGTAGTCCGAGAGCACACGAAGGAAATTCGACGGCTTTACGCGGAACATGGGAAAGAACACCGAGCATGAAAAAGTCCCGGATTTTTCCGGGCCGGTGGGGTAGCATCTTGAAAACTTTCTTAGATGAGCGACTCAGCAATTTGCTGAGTCAGCCTTTGTCGCTTTCCATCAAAGTGTGATAGTCGAAACGCCGACGGTTAAAGTTGAATAGTTCCGACAGGTCACTGACAAATTTTTTAAAGTCATGCAACTTTCAAAAAAGGAAAGTGAGAGCGCGATAGTGACGCCGTTTATCCGTCGATATTTGGACAGATGGGCACTGTGCAAAATACACAATCGGTCACTCTTCGACGACTGAATTGGCGATGACTTCCCACGGCTGAAGCGCGCCCAGCACCCTCGCAAGCTTCTCAACGTCCGCGTGCTATAGGACGGCGAAAATCGGGGCCCAGGCTCTTGCAAAAACCAGGGACCCCAGGATAGGAGCTTGCTTGTGTGCAGGATACGCTTGTCTCAGGCGAATGGGAATGCTCGGCTTCGTTCCGATTTGAGAACAAGTTTACACCCATCTCAGTACCACGAAAGCAGTACCAAAGAAAAAACCCGGATTTCTCCGGGCCGGCTTACTCCAAGGAATGGTGAGAAACGTAAGCCGAACTGCTCACGTTGGTATTAAATGTTTGATCGTAACACGGTAAGGCTACATTCGCTGATCCAGCCGTCTTTGAAAAGTACCGATTTAGTGGCCGCCTGGCTCTCGTAGTAGCCCCCGGATGCACGCAAGGACAGCTATCCACTGGATGTACTCAGAATTGGGAGCCACGCTCCTTCCGCTGGCTCTGCGTCCCTCCACATGGCGAACTGATAGCTGCATTCCTCGTTGGTGCTCTTCGCTCACGCGGGTACGGCGTCCGGCATGGGTTTACGCTGCCTTCGTGGCCCTTGCCTTTCAAGAGCGCGTTGGCGTAAGTCTCGACATCAGTCTGAATCTGCTCAGGCACTCGAATGTACGAATGATGGCCGCCCTCAATCGTGTTGTAAAAGCTGGAAGCAATGCGCACTTCCCGAACGGTGCCAGAGTCGCCTGCGGCGATGTCGCCAAGGCGATTCGCAAGTACGTCAACCACAAATTCGACCCTTCGGGCTCCGCTTCACCCATGAACTCCTCGAACGCGCCTTGCAGGCGGTCCAGGTAACCTTGCCGGATTCGCTCCGCTACGGACTTCGGAGAAGGACGCGATTGCTTGCGCTCGCCAAAGACTTGCGGAGTATTCGGCGCATCTGGATGCCGGCTATCAGCTGGTTGCTCTATTCCTCAAGGTTTTGATCTACCCACTCGCGCGCGTGTGGTTTGATCTCCTCCGATTCGAAGCCGCGGGTAAATTCACGTCGCCATTGATGGTCAAGGTAAAGAGGCCGAGATTGCGCCTCGGGTGATTAGATCGGCGAGTAGGTCGACAATCCGGTCTTGGGTGAAGTTCAGCCAAGTTGTTACTGACTTTCCTTGTGCGGATGTTGTCGGTTTCGGCCAGACGGGCCTTCGTTGCGGTATCGATCGCAAATTGATCGAGAGAATTGACGACTATCGGTTTAAGAATCGTCTCCCGAGCCGGACAGAAGCTATACGCTTGCTGGTGAGCGCTGCTCTTGAAGATGTCGTTGAGCACCACCTGAAGAATGGGACCAAGCCGGGGAAAAAGGCTATCCGGAAGAATGTCTAATGCAACCGGTTCGTGGATGCCCGGACTGCGAAGGCTATCAGAGTGAAATCCGGATTGCCGCCGCGCGCGTCGATACGTCGATTGAAGAGGCAAGGGGGTTGTTGTACACTGACGATCTCATCTTGATGAAGCTTCATGCCGACTACGTCAAGATCGCGCGGGAATGCCTGGCGGACCTAGAAGAACGATTCGAGCGGCACAAGCAACAACACGGCACGTGGAGTCGAGAGGAACAAGCGTAAATACCTCGGTTTTTGTCTATGACGCCGCACTCGCCCCTTCATGTACTAGCCTGCCGGGTCTGCGAAGACTATCGGATGCGCTTGAACGTTGCGCTAGAATTTCTAAGTTCTGCCACGGCTGAACTTGTGTTTGCGGTCGCCAACGGTGATGCGGAATTTAGCAAATCTCTTACGGAAAAGCTGGAGGTAACCCGACTCCGCATCGAAGAGTTGCGAGACGCCTATGCAGACCATCTCGCAGACGACGCTAAGGAGTAGCTGGGGAACCAGCTGTGCCCTTTGAGGGGATGTTTGAAGTTGCGGACCTGAAGGGTAGGGGCCGGGCTGACTGGAACCGCCATTAGCCATCTGGAGTGAGCGCCTCAGCATCAGGTGCTCTCGCCCGGAACTCAGAGAACCGAACGACAGACAAACGCACCCCGTCAGACTGTGACGATCTCCCGGGGTGCGGCTCGCCCAGCTCCACTCCGGAGCCGAGCGAGATTCTAGTTTACAGCGCGCGTAACGCCACTCAGCTGTCACAAGATTCCGACGAAACCAAACCGGTATCAAATTTAGTCGCCAGATTCAATGATCTAGCAAATTTTTAAATCGCCTCAGGTGAACTCTAAGCATAACGATTTGCGACACTCCCTGCCATCCGGCCGTCGACAGCAAGTGTTTCGTCGAGCCGGTGTGCTATCTACCGAAGTCGTCGTTAAGCAGAAAAGTTAGCCTTGTTATGCTGTGTGTAATCAAAGGGGCGGACCTGGCTGTCAAAACTATACTTGTGATGGACGATGAGCCAATCGTCCGCTTCGTTTGCGAGGCAGTAATTCGCCGGCTCGGTCAAACCCCAATCCTCGCTCATGATGGCGAGCAAGGCCTAAACATCTTCGGTCAGCAACCGCACGAGATCGATTTAATCATCGCGGATGTCTCGATGCCGAAGCTCGACGGTATCGAGATGGTTCGCACAATGTTCGATCTAAAGCGCCATTCGAATGTAATCCTGATGACAGGATACACCCCCTGAATACGCTATTCCAGCTGGCACCTTACAGTTGTGCACGACGCTCCGAAAGCCATTCACCTTCCTGCAGCTGGCGGAAGCAATACGACAGTGTCTGGAGAACGAGAAACACCCCCTATAACCATCAACGCAATCTTAGGACAGTTTACGAACGCTGCATCTTTCTATTTCACCCGGACCGCTTGCATTTTTCGGTGTTCTGATACGACCGTCACGGCTGAGACGGTCCGGTTCTTCTGCATAGAATGTTCGCTATATGAACCCAGTAAACCAGCAGCGAGGTGACGCGAGTTGGCGGATCCAGCTCCAGCGCTGGGCCGCCGGCTGCATCATCCTTACGGGGGGAGAGCATGGATATCCTACCCCGCGCGGATCATTCTGATTCTAAAATCTTGCAATTGGCGCAACCGCAAGTTCCGCACAGTGTCCTAATGATCCAACCCAGGGGGTCGAACCGTCTTCAGCAAACCCTGCCGGACGCCCTCTATTCGGGTTCCAGGATTTCAAAACGTTCAGATCCTTTCACACTTGATCCGATCGCAAGAAGCCTGGTTCCTTTTCTCCGTTTTTCGGAGCTCCCAGGCTTTCCATGTATAGTAGGGAAAACAGCGCCGAGCACATCAGGTGAGTTGGGCGAGCGGTTCCATCTCTAGAAAGCTTTATGGAGGATGGTCTTTGCTACTGTCGAATTCATCGCCAAGTTGGGATCTGTCTGGGGCGTTCAAAACAGCGGTGACCATCTCAACCACTTCGCCGCTACAGCGTGCTTCTGGATATCTGCCCACCCATAATTGAGGACGAGTAGGTTTCCATTCTGTTGCCCGGCCATCAGCATTACGTGAATGTCTGGTCTGGTCTTTTTTAACGCGTTCCCCGAATCGGGCCCAGACGTCCCCGGCATTTCCAAAGCGGAAATCAGCAGGTGAATTTTGCCTGGGTTCTTTTCTGCCATCTTGATGGCGACCGCCGCACTGTGGGCTGAAAACACCCGGAAGTTTGCGCGTTCCAGAAGCGTGACGACGGTTTTCAGGAGCGTTTGGTTGTTAGTCAACAACCAGAATGGTCTTAAGACTACCTTTGATCGAACCGAGCACGAGATTCACCTTCGACAGGTAAAAATCGAGATCTCACGCTGAAGTCGCCACCTCGCAGGATTACGAGAATGACACGCCGAGGCGGTAACGAGTTTTTAGATGCATCCTTATCATACGCGTTTACGACCCTCTTTGAACGTCCGCTTTTCCAGAAGTGGGTCAGTCTGCAATTCTTTCTGGCCCGAACAATTTTGACGGTCAGGCTTCGTCCGTGAGAATTCCGTCATTTGTCAATCCTGACCATCATCCTAGTCACCCCTCGAAGCGCCGATCAAAGCGAAGCCACCTATCCAGGCCCCTGCGATTAATACGGACTCTGATAGACACTCGTGAGGAATAAAAACCCTGGGTGGGTTAAATCAGAATTTGCGCTAAAATGGACAACTAATAAAGGGCCGCTTAAACCGCCAAGACCGGCTGGCTCCTCTTTTCTGTAGAAGGTAGGAGCCTCATCATGTCGTCGGCTGACGAGTTGAGGGTTTTGGCCGAGCTGGCTCTCGATCGTTCCAAACAACTCAGAAAACAAGCAGATTTCTTAAATAGTTGTTCATGCATTGCTCAGACGTTCCGTTGGGCTTCCTGTAAACGGACCACTAGAGTGTCTGTGCGGCAATCTTCGAGAAAGGAGAAGCCACATGGACGAACATCAAGTGATTCATGATGCGGAGGAGATTGTTACAACGCCGCTCGAGACGATACTCGTGGTGGATGATGACCGGCTAGTGTTGCAGGTGGTTGCGACCATTCTCGAAAACGCACACTTTGTTGTTCTCCAGGCGCACAGCGGTGGCATTGTGGGACGTCCTCGTTTCAGGAGAGAGCCTAGATCAGGGCCTGACATCCCGGGCATTTGGACGTCACAAAGGAGCAGATCAATGGGGCTTGTTAACTCATTGGCTACCCGAATAGCGTCAATAACATAATGTTCATGTCCGGCTACATGGGTGGGGATATGCTGATTCTCAACTATGGTTGGACATTTATTCAGAAACCTTTTTTCCCTGTGAAGTTGGTGACGATGGTAAACCGCGTTCTACACACACCGAACAAGTCGCAAGGCGCACATGTTACGATACTCGCCTTGAGGGGACCACTTCCGAGTGAAGTGGCCTCACCACCCCTTTGTGACGTCCAAACGCCCGGGATGTCAGGCCCTGATTTAGGCTCTCTCCTGAACGAGGACGCCCCACAATGCGGTCATTCGCGCACTGAAATGCCTCTGGGCGGCGAGACTAGGTAAGTAGCTAGTAGCTAAAGTGTTCCACTTCGGGCGAAAATCGGGGTTCACGTCGTTTTGATACGGCAGCGAAAAGCATTGGACTAAAGCCAGCGGCGCTCATCCTGTCAAGCGCAGTGGAGCGTACCAACCGCATGGAACCAGGCAACTAGCAGTGCAACGTGCTGTCGTCGCATTAGCCTTTGTCTCCACAGCACCCAGATTGGCTTCGCCTTTGCTGACGAAAGACCGGACGCGCCGCATTCTGCGTTTGAGCACTCATGAAGCCATAGACAATTATTTCCTTCAAGCGTCTCACCAAAAGCTTATGTGAACCAAGGCCAACATGTTTATTAAACGTTTCGAAATTATTTACGACAAAAGAATGAGTATTAGCCGACATCATCGCTTCAAGCTATGTGCTCGACTATGAAGGACAAGGTTGTTGTGCCCGTTCTCCCGAAGTCATGACCGTTTCGGTCCCGAGGTTGCTCCCGGCGGGACGGTAGCAATGACGTAGTGGGGCCGCTATTCTTCGTGGAAGTCGCGGGTGTTCGTTGAACGACACCGAACTCGAGAGCGACTGCTCTCTCCAGATCAAACTGCCGCCTGTCGAGCCGCCCGCTACGATGGCTCCCCAGATTCTGCCGTTGCTGCCTTGGATCAGCGAACACGGACATCGTTACCCTTTCATCACACTTGACATTCCTTGACACATTTTATGAGTTGTTAAACAGACCGTCACTCAGGGAAGACAGGTAACATCGGAATACTTACTCCGAATGGGTTCAACCGCAGTAAGTAGAAGTTCGCAGGTAACTGAGAAATGGAATACACTACTTAGGTGACGGCACCGGAAGCTCTTTCTGTCGGGAAACCGTGACAGTCCGGTGAATGACCGAAGGTTGCCCCCTTGAGCAGTTGGGGAGGAAAAACATGTCTACTGATGGGCGACAACCCTCACTCGGGAGGATCTCGCTAAATTTATCGCCGAGTTGAAAGCCCGAAAGGCTCAAGTTGAGTCGGCTATCTCGGCCCTAGACGCCCTCGAACAACACCGACGGAGAAGCGACGGGCGCGCTTCGGCGGGGAGCGGGTCGATCAAAGCTATAAAGGGTCGCCGTTCTCGCCCGGAATCCCGGTCAGAGTAGAGTAATAAAGCCGAACCCTGATTATTGTCGCGCAGCATTGAAACTCGGATCCAGCGTAGTGCACGCGGCAGAGATTCCGCTGCGGCAAAGAGGGTAAATTCACCTCGGCCCTTCAGGAACTGATGCTGCACGAGCTCCTGAGACGCCAGTGATGCAAAGGTGACTTCCACCCCAAGGTGCCCCGGAGCCCACCAAGCAGTTTAGTAAGTGAAGTGGAATGCACAACCTACGCTGATCCGCTGGCCATTCCACCCACTATCCGCCTCGGAGATTGTTGTTCTAGGGACGGATGGGAAACAGATGAACCTCCCTAAATGGCGAGCGGTCTTCACGGCGCGGCCGGGTGCCTCCGCAACTTTTACCGGACTGGTCTTCGTGCGGTGTCCATCAATCTGCCGCGCATCAAACGAAACTCGGGTCCTGGCCGGGCTCTGGACCTCAACCGTGATCAATGTTCTTTGGCCTACTCCGACTCCGTTAAACACGGATCGGCCAGGGGACGTTTTGTTCGTGGAAAAAGCAGTATGCCGAATTGGGCTTGCCCGCTTCGTTGAAGTGGCGCAATACGCCGGCGTCAGGCCGATCAGAAAATCCTCTCCGGCCGCTCAAGCAGTCCCATCCGGAGCATAAAATAGCGCATGGCTTGAGCACAGAATCCGAGGTGAAAAGCAAACTCGCTTCGCTTGTCGGTCTTCGGCTCTCCATAACCAGAGACGCAGGAAGCATGAAGAACTTCCAGTTCGGAACATTCGACCTCATTGATCGGGCGCCCGGTCAACCCGAATCTCTTGCGGGGTGTCGCCCTTAGCCGCGAGACTCTCAAGGGCGCGGATCACCTGTGCTCCAGGCAGACTCGTATCCGTTTTGACCGCCCGGGCTCTCGCGTGTGCACTCGTCCACAATGGTCAGCACGCGGAATGGGCGGCCGGTACTCAGGTGCGTCGCAAGAATGCAACCCCGAGCCGCAGAGTTGAGAGTGCAGGGCGACGGGATCAGAGCGTCATTCTATTAAGAAAACCTGTTCTCGAACGGGTGAAGGCGCCAAAGCGGCTTACCAATTTCCCAGCGGTGTTCGAGCGGGTCCAGTACTGAGCCATCACGCCATCCGTACTCGCGGTTCTGCATGGGGGACCGAACCACTGCACCGGCAGCTACGGCTCGATCAAACACGGCGTCCGGGGCGTCTACGATGAGCATCAGCCGCACCGCTGTCCCGCTAGGTTGTGGCGAGGGATTGCCGATCGCCTCGTCGGCGGGAAGTAACCAAACTCCGCACCTTGTATCAGAAGCTGCGCTACCATGTCCTCGGCCGGCGGCGTGCTCCAGCCCGTTGTAGCTCCAAATGCCTGCTTATAGAACGCGATAGGTTCGCGAACATCGCCAGGAATATGCAACATCGCGGAAAAACGGCAAGTCATGTCGCCAAAGAGCGTACACCATGCGCAATGAACCAACGAACCTTCGCCGCTAACAATCTCAGCAATCCCCAGTTGAACCGGGCAAATCCCCTAAGACACCGGCTTAGGGGATTTGGTACGTTCCCCTAAGACCAAGAGCGAAGCTGAATCAAGATCGTAGTAGCTAGGTCAGAATGCTTAAATCTGACATTCCGGGGCGGAAAAGACAATTTGCGTTATATCCCGGCAATCCACTGATACAAGTCAGCTTCAGTCATCAGACAATACCTGGGCCCACGCCGCATCCCGGCTTCGGTCAGATCTCGATGATCTTTCGTCGAAGGGCAAGCTGAATCAAGTCACTGTATGCGCAGATTGAGTTTCAGATGATGCGGGAAGGGTCCGCGTCCACTGTTTTACGCGAGACATCAAGCGCGGCCGCTACTTCCCGGGATGCGCAGTTCAGCCCCGTTATAAGCTCTGATCGTACACGATCGGCAGCGCCCGACAGCTACACGGGGCACCGAACGGAGGAAGCGCTTTTGATTTCTGTGGTGATTAATAAACAGAGACGAAGAAAATAATTTTTGTTTTTCAGATAATAACCGCATAATCTGGGGTAGTCTTTGTATAACGCACGGCAGTCAGCAGGGAATAGAGCCGCCGGTTAGAAACATTGACTCGGCGGAAACAAGTCTTTGAGCTCACTGCCCGCGCCATATTGCGGTTGAATGGAAAACTTACATGGCAGTGCTAAACCCCAAAAGTAAAATGATCAGCTTGCGGCTTTCGGACGAGGAGCTCGAAAACGTGCGGAGGCTTTATCGTGTACGCGGGTCGCGTAGTATCTCCGAGTTTCTTCGAGATGCGATACGAGAGGTAGTTGCGCGCAATGAAATACCCTCTGGTGTGATCGAGGACAGGCTGACGGGCTTTGATCAAAAGTTGGATCACCTTGATAGAGAAATTGAACGCCTAAGCCGAACGATCGCAAACCGACTTGGCGTAGTAGAGATACCTCCAGCTGCAGTAGCCTAATCGCGCGACGCGCGACTATTTACTTGCGGCAGTCCGATATTCCCCCTACTCGCCCAGAGAAGATGCGTGGCTTTGCCCATTCCCTGACGAGATTGCCGACTGGCTATGATCAAATCCGGTTTTTGGGGAAGAGATCATCGTGAAGCCGCTGCTTTTCGCTTTGATTTTACAAGCAAGTGTGGAATTGCCGGCTCTCGATGCACAGAGTTCTATCCCAGACGTGCAAACGCTGTCGGCAAGCGCCGATATGGATATTTACCAGTCGGAGGCAACACCGACTTAACAGACGGGGTGCCGCCGTTTCCATACGTTTTTCCCGCAGGTCGCTATCAAAGCCTTAAGTATCTGAGTGTTATAGGCGTTTGGACGTGCAACGATCCTGCGAATGCTGCTTACAGCGCCAATGGTTCAACCCAAGCTTCTCGCGGAGTTGACCTTCTCCACCCGACAACGCATATCAATCACTGCCCCACTCGCCCCTCGTGGGCAGTAACATCAGACTTACAAGCACCCAGTATTGTGCGGCAATTCGCGGGGTTTAGCAACTGATTTAATCAAACTACCGTGACAAATCCCGTGAATAAGAACAACTCAGTGTGGATTAAATCAGAATATATAAGCTACAATGGGTGATACATAAAAGAGCCGCTTAAACCGCCAAGACCGGCTGGCTCCTCTTTCCTGTAGGAAGTAGGAGCCCCATGACGTCGTCGATTGACGAGTTGAGGGTCTTGGCCAAGCAGGCTCTCGATCGTTCCAAACGCCTCCGAAAAGAAGCAGTTTATTTCTATAGTCGTTCATGCACCGTTCAGAGGTTCAGTTGTGCTTCCTGTAAACGGACCAACAGGGTGTCTGCGCGGCAATCTTCGAGAAAGGAGAAGCCACGTGGACGAACATCCAGTGATTCCTAATGTGGAGGAGCTTGTTACAACGCCGCTCGAGTCGATACTCGTCGTGGACGATGATCCGCTAGTGTTGCAGGTTGTTGCGACCATTCTTGAAAACGCACACTTTGTTGTTCTTCAGGCGCACAGCGGCATCGATGCAATTCGGGTGGCCAATGAGTTGACCGGCCCAATCGATTTACTCCTTTGTGACGTCCAAATGCCAGGTATGTCCGGACCAGATCTGGGAGCGATTTTGAAACGATCACGTCCCACAATACGCATCATGTTCATGTCCGGCTACACGGGTGGAGACATGCTCGTACTTAACTATGGCTGGGCATTTATTCAGAAGCCTTTTGTCCCGTTGAAGCTGGTGGAGATGGTCAGCAGTGTTCTCCACACACCGAACAAGTCGCAAGGCCCGCGTGGTTACGATACGCGCCTTGAAGGAAAGGCTTCCGAGTAAAGGTTCCCACGAGCCGTCACGCTCGATGGCGAAGCGGCTGGCACAGCCCATCCTTTTGATGGCGTACGCCAGTCGCAGTTGACGCCGAGTCCCCTCGCCACGCTGGGTGGATTGCTGAATCTCAACCTCGCCTTCGGAAGCCAAGCCCTAACCCTTCCCCAACTCGCGTTAGGACCAAGCGACGTTGTGTACCTGACGAATGCCGCAACGATCTCGTCCCTCGATCCGCGCGCAACGGGGCTCGGGGCAGGAACGCGTTCGAGAATGGCCTCCAAGGGGCCAGCCAAGTCGGGATACGCCGTCTTCAAGGCCCTAATGCGCGTTTTCTCAAAGCTGCTGTAAACCAGGATCGTTCCTTGCTGGCCGAGGGCTGCGATCAGCTTTTCCGCCAGCTTATCCGGCCCTGTCTCGAACGTCCCATCGCCCTTGCCCAGATAAACGATGATCGACACGTCATTCTGTACTGCGAGGTCCGGAATGCCGTGGCCGTTAAACTCTCCCACTGTCGTGCTGCCGTAATCACCCAGCACGCCGCCGTAGAAGTGAAATTGCCCTTTCCGTCCCCGAGATCCCGGGCCTGGTTCCCTGCTTAACCAGGTTCCCCCGCCCGACGTGGCAGACACCGGGGAGGAGAGATGGCCTGGGCGGTGGGTCGGTCGAGGAGCGGAGGTTCAACCTACTCCGGCCGGATGTGTAGTGCGTAGAGCCACTGCGGCCAGTTTGCCGAAAATCGGGAGCTTTGTTACCGAATTGCCGCCACTGGTTTGGTGGAAAGCATAACGCAACCGTCCGCAACGAGTTGGGTCATTGCCAAGCCGGACACCACACCCCTGACAAACGAAAGCCGTGACACCCAAGAATCAGACTTGACAGTTACCTGCCCTAGGCGCTACATTCAGTAGCGCTACAATGTTTAGCGATAGAAAACGCCTTAAGCCCCTTAGCGAACTGGAGCACCTCGTAATGGGAGTGGTCTGGAAACGACGGTCCGCGACAGCAGAAGAGGTTCGCACCGACCTTGCTGCTCAACATCCTATGAAGGAATCTACGGTGCGAACGGTGTTGAAACGCCTTGAAGAAAAAGGCTTCACTTCGCACACCGTCCAGGGCCGAACGAATATATACAAGGCGATGGAGGCTCCTCACCGGGTTGCCGCTAAGGCGGTCCGGCAGATCATTGATCGATTCTGCAACGGTTCTGTGGAGCAGTTGTTGATCGGCATGGTTGATCACGATGTTGTCGATGAAGACGAACTGAGACAACTCGCGCAAAGAATCGCAAAGCGTAAACCGTCGTCCAAGGAGGATAAGCTGCCGTGACTTTCTGGCTTGTGAGCGCTACAGTACGCTCCCTCTGTTTTGTTCTGCCCGCTCTTCTGATTCTGTTTACTCTCCGGGTCAAGTCTCCAGCGGCACAACATGCTGCGCTGACGGTGATCACGGGTGGAATGTTAATGCTCAGCGTGATCACTATCCCATCCCCGATTCTGTTATTACCGGTTCTCCCTCCTAAGCCGCTGCCCAAAGTAGACACACGGTCGACGAAGGTTTATCCGGGCGATTCTAGTAAAGTCGTTTCCCCGCCGGCAGCCCGCCGGGAAGCGGACTGGGGCGACGCAATCAGTGCGATGTACTGTGCTGGCCTCACTGTCTTTATATCTCGCCTTGTGCTGGGTTATTGGACGATGCGTAAGGTGCTCCGTAACAGCCGTGACATGGGCGAATTTCGGGAATCAAATATCATTCATGCGCCGATGACTCTCGGGCTAGTTCGGCCGAACATCTTGTTGCCGGTCGGCTGGAATGAATGGTCAGCCGCAAAAAAGGAAGTGGTTCTGGTTCACGAGCGGACCCACGTTCGGCGAAAGGATTGGGCTATTGCTGTCTTAGCCGCCTTAAATCAAGCCGTGTTCTGGTATAACCCGCTGTCTTGGTGGCTGCAGCGCCGATTAGCAACACTCGCAGAACTCGCATGTGACGATGCAACGATCCTCAAAACTGGCCGACGAGACTGTTATGCGGCCGCATTGCTGGACATCGCGGCTGACGTTCACCGGCAGCAAGGGCGTTTTCAATGGCAGGGGGTGGGGATGGCGAAGGAGTCACAGGTCTCTCGCCGGGTCCACCGCATCTTGAATGAAGAACGACAGCTTTCTAACGGGTTAAGCGCTCCACGATGGATGGGAGTTGTAGCGGTGGGGATTTGCGCCGTTACCCTGTCCGGAGCGCTTCAATTAACGCGGGCGCAAGTCCGAGCACCTAGACCTTTTAAAGATTTCCATACGGAATACAGGTTGATAGCTTCTTCCTTGACAGCTCAGCAGGTTGCGGACCTTGAACGCAGGGTTGCGCAGAATCCTGACGATGTTGATGCTCGCACACGACTGATTTTCTACTACCTCAACACGGCGAAAAATGCCGAACGGGCAAAGCACGTCCTGTGGATGATCGAACATCACCCGGAAGCGGACGTGCATCAAACCGTGACGCTGTTTGCCGAGGATGGTCCATTGCAGGATCTTGCGTCGTACCGGCGCGCAGTCGATCTGTGGCTAGCGATCGCGCAGCAACCAACAAGCGATACCCGCGTAACCCTTAACGCCGCATACTTTCTTGAGCCATACTTTGCCTTCAATGCTCACGATCTTTATTCCGCTGAGAAGTGGATTTTGAAGGCGCGAGAAATAGAGCCGCAAAGCCGTTTTTGGGCCTCACAACTGGCTTACCTCTATACGCTCGCTCTCGAATGGGAGGCGGCCGGTGAAACCTCACAAGATCACGGTTTTGCCGAGCACGCGAAAAACGCGCTTGGGAGTACACAGGATGCGTCGTTATTGGGCGATGCCGCGTTTTCGCTCACGCGGATCGATTCCGCGAACAAAAATCAGAAGATGATAGCGCTCCAACAACTCGGTCAGGAGCTCATCCAAAAGGCCGAAGAAATGGGGTACCGTGTTCCTTCATTTCCACCGGGAGGAGAAGTCAATAGCCCTGCTGCCGCGGAAAACGGTTCGTCTGCACCAGAACGATTGCATCGTGTGGACGCGGTTTACCCACCTGAAGCAAAGCAGGCTCGCATTGAAGGAGTAGTCTCGATGCGTGTACTCATTGGGCGTGACGGCCTTATACAAAGGCTAGAGCTCATATCGGGACATCCCCTACTGGTCCCACCCGCCCGAGAGGCCGTGCAGCAATGGGTATTCCCACCACAAACCTCCCCCACATGGATAAATGTCGAGGTTCCATTCCGGCAGAAACTAGTTCCATCAGCGCCCGTGAAATGAGAAGAACCGCGCTGAACGACCTCTTAACCCCTATTTAGTTCATCCGGGGCCCGGAGGATACCACACGGTAGCGGCCACATCCCCAAAACCAGCCCCGAATGCTGCGCGACAGCTTGTCTCGAGCTAGCCGCGCGGTGTTCTCTTTGGTCTACTGCGGCGATTCAGGCGACGGTCGGAACGACCACTTGTGTCTGCGGTTTACATGCTGTGTACGGTTGCCGGTCCGGGATTCAACTGCCCAGAAGGATAGACCTATGCTAGAACTCCGATTCAACTGCTGCGCGACACCTGTATGTATCAGTGTGGATAGACGTTGAGGTAAAGATACCAGCTTGGTTTTATCCAACTATAGACAATGCGACCATTCCTTTCGGATGTTTAATGTGCCCCGTGCGGTGAGTCCAACCAGAAATAGAGTTTTCCATCTTATGACCCGCCCCGCAAAACTGGTCCATGCCTAGGAAAGCGAGGCTGAGTGGACGCCTACCTGCCAAATCTCCCCTGCCTCGGCCGCCTCTGATCCCGCCTGTCTGGTACCCTTTTTCGTGACCGCTTTTTCCGCGAGATGGCGCCTTCTGGTTTAGGGGAAAATCTGCCCCGAGAGGACCTCTAATGGACATTCAAGGTGCGTCGCAAGAATGCAACCCCGAGCCGCAGAGTTGAGAGTGCAGGGCGACGGGATCAGAGCGTCATTCTATTAAGAAAACCTGTTCTCGAACGGGTGAAGGCGCCAAAGCGGCTTACCAATTTCCCAGCGGTGTTCGGGCGGGTCCAGTACTGAGCCATCACGCCATCCGTACTCGCGGTTCTGCATGGGGGACCGAACCACTGCACCGGCAGCTACGGCTCGATCAAACACGGCGTCCGGGTCGTCTACGATGAGCATCAGCCGCACCGCTGTCCCGCTAGGTTGTGGCGAGGGATTGCCGATCGCCTCGTCGGCGGGAAGTAACCAAAACTCCGCACCTTGTATCAGAAGCTGCGCTACCATGTCCTCGGCCGGCGGCGTGCTCCAGCCCGTTGTAGCTCCAAATGCCTGCTTATAGAACGCGATAGGTTCGCGAACATCGCCAGGAATATGCAACATCGCGGAAAAACGGCAAGTCATGTCGCCAAAGAGCGTACACCATGCGCAATGAACCAACGAACCTTCGCCGCTAACAATCTCAGCAATCCCCAGTTGAACCGGGCAAATCCCCTAAGACACCGGCTTAGGGGAATTCGTCCCGTTGAAGCTGGTGGAGATGGTCAGCAGTGTTCTCCACACACCGAACAAGTCGTAAGGCCCGCGTGGTTACGATACGCGCCTTGAAGGAAAGGCTTCCGAGTAAAGGTTCCCACGAGCCGTGGGACGAAGCTGTATGAACCAGCCGATTCACATACTTCAGCCGCGATGTAGGCAGTGCGAGGAACATCGGCCGAGATGAAAAATTGCAGAATGAGCGAGAGCGACGGGCTTAGCTCTTCAAGCCTCCATTCTTAATCCTTTTACTGCCATCTGCTGCGCCGGGCGGAGGTTTTCTCCGGATTGCGAATCGTTGATGTTGGCTGCGGCGGAGCGACTGGTGAAGCGTGATCTAGCTGCGCTGACAAAGCTACAGGCCGGCCTAAGAGCACTAGGACTCCACCGGCGGCATTCCACCTGCGCATAGTCTCGGAAAAGTTGTTAGAAGCGGTCGCGCCCAGCGTACACTGAACAGGACCTACATTAAAAGTCATCGTTTTCACCGCCGATCTCGCGCCCCGTCTGACACCAAGTGAACTCCGTGCCTGGGTCGGGCACCATCATGGGCGAGACTTGCACAACAAGGCGGGCTTAGTTGAGCAGCCAATGTGCAATGCGATACCAGACAGCGCTGTTGCAAACCAGCATTCGCGCGGGCGGCAGGGTAAACAAGAATAGGAGCAGACTCCATATATATGCGCGGTGGGCACGGCGTAGCGTGAGCAGGTCGTAAATTGGGCTGGCTAGCACTAGAAGAAAAACCAGAACGCTAACCAGTGCAACCAGATGTCCGGTGAGAGGCAATCTTGCCAGCGCTGATGGCATCAGCGGGCACACCGTGGCCATCAACATCAATCTTTGATGGACCTGCCGATTACGCCGGAAGTAAAAGCCCGCCGAAATCAGGATTGCGAAGAACAGAATATCCACTTCCGAGAAAAACAAATCGCCTTCGCGATTATGAGTGAAGGGATTCTGGCGAAAGTGCACATACTTGGCTGCCGAGTACGCAGCGGCTGTGCCAAACACAATCATTGCGGATGCGAGCACCGCCCCCGCGTAGCCGAAAGTCCGATGTAGCGATGCCCGCCGATTTGCAATCAGAGCCGCCTGCACCACGAAATAGATCTCCAGGCGGCGAATACCGCTCCGTGGATCTGGAATAGAAGAGACACTGCGTGGCTCGCAAAGTACGTTCTCAGATAGTATGTCTTCGCAAAGCCGAGGAAAACCCCGACCGCGCACACGATGGACATAGCTAGGAAAAAACGACTGTCGCGAGTTGCGTTCCGTAGGGCTTGGGCGGCGGACGCGATGAGATTTATCTGATCCCGGCCGAGGGTGGCGAGCCTGTGCCGGTCACCCAGAACTCCGGGAAGCAGATGATGAACGAATCTTGGTCTCCGGACGGAAACTCCATTATGTACAGCGACTATCCGTTCTTCGCCGAGGATCCATCCAAGATCAAACTTCACGTCTTCGATCTGAAAACCAAACGCATCACCGACATCCCCGGGTCGGAGGGCAAGTTTGCTCCATCGTGGTCGCCCGACGGACGCTACGTGGCAGCATCCTCCGTCAGAGGCTCTCGAATTTTGCTCTTTGATTTCCGGTCACAGCAATGGTCTGACGTCGCGGCGGGCTGGGATTTCAAGAAATGGTCGAGAGACAGCCGGTATGTGTTCTTCATGCGGCACGGAGATCGTCCCGCCATCATGAAACTGCGTGTGAGCGATCGAAAGACGGAGGAAATTGCCGGGCTTGGAATTTTCACTTGAATAACTCGCCTATCCTGCTAAAAGACACGGGTACTCAAGAGATCTATTCGATCAATTGGGACAGGTGAATGATTGGCCGCGATGTGCCTTTTCTGCGATTCGCGGTTCACGCGTCGACCGGTCGACCGATCAGGGTGGGAACCCGCAACCGCACGCGCGGAATTTAAATTCTACCCGAGTGCGCAAGCTAAGGGAAGCGGTACCACCTCAATCCCGAATCCGCGCCGAATGGCGGTAACATGACTCATCAGGCGACCGCTGCAATCCACTTTTTGCAGATACAACGATCGCGCGTTTCCTTAATACCTCGGAGACGACACTAAGGAATAGTGGAACGCACCCCGTAAGACTGTGACGATCTCCCGGGGTGCGGCACTCTCTTGCCGAGTGCTCGCCCAACTCTCCTCCGAAAGCCGAGCGAAATTCCAGTTTACAGAAGTTTACGCGTACCGAAAATTCGGCGCGAGCATCGAAGCGCCGCTACGGTTTTTTATAGTTTTGCCCCATTGCTGCCTGATTCGGCGCTGAAGCCGTGGCTGCGGCCAGCGCGGGAGTAGTCAGGCTGGGGACCGCTTGCTATTAGTCGTGAATTCAGCCACGAGTCTTTCAAGCTCGCCTGCAGCTTCCCATTTGCATTGCGCCTCTACCCGTCGCTTCTTTGATCTTCGGTTTCGCTGGTGGTAAAACCGAATGACGCTCTGATTCCGTCGCCCTGCGCTCTCAGCTCTGCGGCTCGGGATTGCATTCTGGCGATCGCATCTTGAATGTCCATTAGAGGTCCTCTCGGGGCAGATTTTCCCCTAAACCAGAAGGCGCCATCTCGCGGAAAAAGCGGTCACGAAAAAGGGTACCAGACAGGCGGGATCAGAGGCGGCCGAGGCAGGGGAGATTTGGCAGGTAGGCGTCCACTCAGCCTCGCTTTCCTAGGCATGGACCAGTTTTACGGGGCGGGCCATAAGATGGAAAACTCTATTTCTGGTTGGACTCACCGCACGGGGCACATTAAGACAAATAAAATCCCTTCTCTTGCTCTCTGTAGCAAAAGGGTAACGCCACTGGCCGCTGAGAATAAAATAGTTACCTTGTTTGTTGTTCCAGAGGCATTTCACGGGTTACATCGTTAGTGAAATGACCCCTTGATAATAGATCTTGGAAGTGACTTGGAATGAACTACCCCGTGCCGAAGCTTCCGTCGCCGTACGCGATCAGGTTGATGTTCGCGACGCAGTCCAGCTTCCCATCGCCGTTGAAATCCGCCAGCCGGAAGAAGCACAGCTTGATAATCGGATTCGCCGCTCCCTGGCGGAACGTCTCTATACCTCTTCATACGGTGGTGAGCCGTCCAAGCGGGTTTTTCGATTGCGACTCCCAAATGGTCGTCCTCTCTTTCGAGGAATAGTTGCAGGCTGCAAGCCTCTCTTTAAATCAGCAAGCGCTTCCAGGCTCTCAATTGCTGCATCGAGGCGCCTGCGCTCTTCTCGAAGTGTTTGTAGCAAACACAAATCGTCCACGATGCTCGCGCTCTCTTCCCGGGCAGGTCGAACATAACACCAGGAGGCGAACTAGGGCTCCAGTACCCGAATTTACTCCGGCCTCTTATTTCAGTGTAATTGCGTGATAGGTGCTGCCTATTGTGAATCTACGCGGATTTTCTGCGGAATCAACCTAAATAATGAATAATTGCAGTGGATAAACTCCGCGGCCAAGAAAAGGCCCTGATGAACGCAGGACTAATGTAACTCCCGTGCGTAATCGTCCGCAGTTTTCCTTGCGGCGATCGGCAACGGAATCATTGAAGATATAATCGCACGGAAGGAGTCGCGCTCCCGATCTCGATGGTTGATCCGTCACCTGGTATGAACCGGACCAGAATCGCGTCGTCTGGCACGTGATGCTGGTGCACCCGAGCATTCACTTCCAAGGCTGCTGTGATTAGGACGCGCTGACCCGGTTCGGGAATAACCCGAGTGTCACACAATTCTGCCACAGCCAAGACGTCAACTAATCTAATAACCTCACTTTCAGTGAATTAACGAGCTTTTAGGGTGCGTGAAATCCGCTCTAAACATGACATTTGGGACGTGTTCTGCATTGCTGACCCCGGTATCGCACGCGAGAGTAAGGCGATCATG
>CAVTXC010000011.1:0-275089 GCA_963738525.1 Bryobacterales bacterium | reverse complement strand
AACACGGTGGGATGAAAAGGCCTGAAGAGGGTAGGGGCGAGCCTGTTGACGCACACCGTTTTAAACGCATACTTCGCAGGTATTGATAGTGGCTCCCCGACATGGATTCGAACCACGATTCAGATAGGTTCTTTAGAATGTGTAAGTTACAGAAAACACGTTCTCAGAAATCTACTTGAACGGACAGATTTCAGGTGTTCTGTACAAAATCTGTACAGGGGCTTCCGCATGCTATGATCTGCCGTCGTGAGGGTTACCAAAGATAAACCCGCGATTTCCATTGAGGTCGAAAGTTGGCATGATTTTCCCTCTGCGCTGAAGGAGCTTGAAAAACTACTACCGGAACGCTCAAAAGAAAACGATGGGCGACGGTTCATGCCGACTCTTTTCCGCGGACTGGGGAATGACACTTGGTCGCTCGAAACTACCCTTGAGCGCTCGTTTCCTATGGAGAATTCCAAGAAGAGTCTCACGTTTATGGAATACTACGGGAAAATTGCCGCCAGTTGGTTTGCGCTCGAGTCGCTCAGAACTAGCGAGCGATTTCCTCTCCCAGAACCCGAGGACTTTAAAGATACCCTCAGCTCTAAAAAGAGCTATCAGCGGCTAGTTGGTGCCCTCGGTGCTACTTCTGGCCTGGTCGAATACCTCGTGTACCTAGCGCGATGCGTGATTTAAATGTTTTACACCGTCAGGTAAGGGAGTCATTCCAGGTCTATCGCGGAAGCGAATGGATTAGCATTCCGGATACAGCTGCCCCGCATGGGTGCATCCGGGAAGATCCTTACCGGACCGTAGCCTGGGATATCGAGAACCCCAGAAAGCCGGAAAGCAGTTTTGTTGAGGTACCGCGCCTGCAGATATTGAGTCCCAGTTTGGTCCCTTATGAATAGCGTGCTTTTGTCCGGCCGTTCGAACTTTATGTAGTTATTTGGATTGGCCGTGAAAGTTCCATTGCTTAGTTCTATTACGATTCGGCCGTCTCTACTTTGCATCTTCAAAGATATACCGATTCTTCCGGACCGAGGGTCACGAGTAACCTGCAAAATAGGTCTTCCTCCTACGGTTATGACGTTCTGGGGAATGGGCATTGTCACTGCGACCGCGTTTCCGGAGTTGCCAAGGAACAAAATGTAGCCAGCATTTGGCAACGCACCACACACATTAGGGGGAGTTGGATCTGAAGCGGGATAAAGGTATCCAGCAAGAGCCTGAAGCTGTTTTTCATCCTGAAGTTGGTATATCAACCACGCGGTGAAACCAAAGACGCCCGTGATGCAAATAGCTACGCTAATCTGTAACCGGCGAAAAGCTCGCAAGGACGTACGTGCCTTTTCCGCCCTGAGAGAATTAGCGTAGTTCAACTTTCGCGGTTGGCGCCGAAGCAGTGTGTCGGAAAACAACCATCTGACGATGGTCGCAACATATGCAGCGAAAAGAAACCCATACGCCAAGTAGAAACATAGATCTGAACGCCGTGCGACGTATTGACCAAACCCGACGAGAGCAATCACTATCGTGAAACAGAAGCCGACTGAAAACCAACTCGCACTGTCCCGTAACTGTTTGCTAGGGCGATTGATCCGTTGACTCAGTGCCTTGAGGATCATCTTCGACGATCCTGAGACTAGCACATCGCTTTATTAGAGTTGAGAGTCGCGTATGACGCTTTGTAGAAGCCCACAAAAAGTGGGCTTCCGGGGAGCGCGAGTGTTTCAGGTTTCGTTGTTTGGATCATCATTCATAAACGTTGAACCTAGATGTCAAGCTCAATCTCGAACGGCACGCCCAGGGCTGAGGCGAGCTCAGCAACTACGTTCCGGGGATACGCATCATAGCCGCTGTTCTTCGCCTCAGAGAGTTCCTCGAAAGATTCGAACACCGTAAGAGATGGAGCAACGCGCTCACGTGGATCCCGCTGATAAACGGCAAGATTACCCTTCGCCGTCTTAGCTACTGAGTACTCATCGTGACCCCAGTGAATTCCACTATCATCCTCGATCGGGTCAGCGCTCACATCACTGATGAGCCATACACCGCGGAAGGATTTTTCAATGTTTGGTTCGCTGTTTGAATCCCATAAGGTGACTGTGATCTTCTCCATCACCGCTTCTGTTGTTGTGCCGTTTGACATCCTCTTCTCCTGTGTCTGAGTTACTCGCCTGCTAAACAGACTATAAGTGGAAGACGGATAACTGTCAAATTAAATTTTTCACGTAAGTTGTTGATCCAGAATAGGTTAAGGGCAAATCTGATTGCGCCTGCACATTCATTTTCGGCGTATCTTTTTATATCTATTCGACTTATCGCAAAACAGAACCCCTGCGCCTGCGGGTTCATTCTACAACCCCCTAAACCTCACGTACCCCACCACCACGCCATCCGTTGAAGCGCTCCAACGGAACGAACCGGGGGCGTAACGGCCGCTCGGGTAAAAGTCTCGGACCTGGTCCGAGTTCGCGGGAAGGCTTGAACTGAAAATAGCGTTTCCGTTCCCGTCTGTGATTGTGACCGTGACCGGACTGCCCGAAGGGTTTACAAGGTGAAGCAGCGTCACCATGGAATCGCCCCCCGCGTACACCGTTTCGCCCGCTGCTGGGATGAATGAAGGGATATTGTTGGATTCGGTACCGCGTTGGTCAACAGCGCGGGTGACCACCTGTTGCAGTGTAATTGCCATAAAATTAGCTCCTGATTTGGAAAAGGTTCGCGCGCCGATCGGCGCGCGACGAGTGGTTTAGGACAGGACTTTCGACTGAATCGCAGAACCCACGGCACCGCCATTGGTGAGTTCCTGGATAACCGCGGCGCCGATATCGCTTGAGCGATCCAGGATGCTCTTAGAGTCCATCGCACTGATGTTCACATTGACCGTTGGAGAAGCAGCAGGGGTTTGACCGGAAGGACTCGGATAGCTATATCCAGTCTGTCCCGGCTCGAGCACCGCTCCGGGAATCTGGTAATACCCGTCATTCCACTTGGCAAAGTAGCTGTTCGATACGGTCTGACCTTGGAACTGCGTTGAGCGGTACTGGCCGTACTTGTTGGTGTTCGTGTCGTAGCCGAAGACGTCAGTGGACGAGTTGATCTGCTGCGGGCCGAGGTAGGCTTCTTGCTGAAGTTTCTCCGTCTCGTTCTGGTCGCGCTCTTGGCGAGGGTCGCCGATGATGCCCGAAATGAACTTCGTGGCGATTGCGCCAACGGCGAGTGCGGCTTTGGAGATTGGTTCCGGGTCTACCGTAGCCGCAATAGTCAAGCCGCCCGATACCGCACCGAGCACACCGCGCGCCCCGCCCTGCTTAATACCGGAGATGATTCCGAGAGCACCCGCCCCGATGCCGGCCGCCATACCCGCAGCGCCCGCAAGGTTGAACCCGCCACCACCGCCCGGTAGGGAGTCGGAATTCTGCTGGAACACATCCTGCAGAGTGGAGTCATTGCCCGGTAGCTGTGCGTCTGTTGGGGCGCCTAGATCCGGCGCGCCGATATCACCGATGGTTCCGAGACCGGCCTTCCCAAATATGTCGCCCAGTCCCCCGCCCGCGCTGCCCGTAGTGCCCACGCGTCCCACTGACCGCATAGCAGCGGTCAACTCTTGTACCGCAGTGGTGTTTTCACGGACGGTAGTAGCTTGCTCTTGAAGCGCAATCTTGGAGGTATCGACACCTAAAGGCGTGCCCGCCAGAACCCGGCCCAGCTTTGTCAACTGAGTATGATTTTGGGAATCCGTCTCAGTTTGACCCTTGATCAACCCGCCCAAGGAACCGGTTCGCAGGGGGTTGTTTCCCCCGGTGATCTCTGCGAATAGATTGGAGAACAGCGTCCGGCCGATGTTGCGCGCCTGGCCTTCGATGAACTGAGTAATGCCCTGCCCGGGGTTCTTACTGGCTACGGCATCGAATATTTGACCACCGAAGGCGCGCGCATCGTCGTACCGCTTTTTCGCGTACTCAGCCATGGCGAGCTCATGCTCTCGCTCAGCATCCATCTCTTTCGATTGGAGATCCAGGTAGGCTTTTTGGAGAGCAATCCGTTGTGCATCGCCTTTGGTTTTCTCGAGAGCGTCCGCAACGTCTAGGGCGTATATCTGCTGTGCCAGCTGTAGCTGCTGCTTATACGCCGTCTGTTGCGCGAGAGGTTCGGCGCCGAAGGGCGCGCGCAGCGTGGCGAGCTTCCCGGCCGTATCGAAGTTTTTTACAAGCTCACTTCGGCCGGCCTCTTTCAGCGCATCCGCGGATTTCTGAGCATAGTCAGCCCGATCTTTGCTGATCTTCTGGTACAGTTCGAACAACGCCAGTGCCCGGCTGTATTCCGCGTCCTGCGCGGCCTTGACGCGGTCACTGTCCGCTTTATCGAACAGTTCAGTCCGCTTTGTTGGGTCGCGCTCCTGCAGGGCGGCCGCATAGGCGAAACCTTTGTTGTTGTCGGCCTGTTGGATTGCAGTGTCATAGTCTGACTGAATGGCCGCGTCGCTGTTCGTGCCATCCTGCCCGAACCCGGCGCGCGTCACGCGTCGATTGAACTCGATCGTTCTGGAAGCGCTGTCACGCCTTACGCTCAACTCCTCACTTGCGCGCCGGCGCCTTACCGCATCGTCCTGCTGAGCTTGGGCAGCTGCTTCGATCCGGTTGAAGTCTCCGACCGCATGGTTGATATCCATCTGCGTGGCGTGCTGTTCCCGCAGTTTCTTAATGAGAGCGTCCCGCCGTGCTTCGACCTTCTCAACCCCGAGAGCTTCCGCGGTAGCGGCTTGCGCGTCGAGTGAATCAAGTTCGTGTTGGATGCTTTCCCGATCGGACTTGTATTTGCGAAGTGCTTCAAGCTGAGCGTTCAGTGATTTCTCTTGCGCTGATTTTGAATCGTACTGCGACTGCAGGGAGTTCCGCGCCGTCCGATCGGTCAATGATGGATCGGCAAGCTTTCCCGCAAGCGTATTTAGGGAATAATCGCCCTTCTCCGGACTGTCCGCACCGCTGCGAAGGTCCCGTAAGCGTTCCTCGATACCTTCTTGAGTGGCCGCCCGGCGCGCGCGAAACGTCTCTGCGGCCTGCTTTCCGTAGAAAGTAGCATCCCGATTGAGCTCCGCAGGAACACCTGGCGTTTTGGGTTGGATCTCGGAATTGAGAAGGCTGAGGTTAGTTCCGGCTTCGGAGTGAAGGTAACTCTGCCCTATCGTCTGCGGATCCTTGCCCGTGGTGCCGTTAAACAGGTCAGTGATGCGCCTCGTGATGTTGATAGTGATAGGCGCAATTTTGGCGGCGAGACTTCTTTTCAGTTCCTCATAACTCGCCGTAGCCTCTCTGATAGCGCGATCGGCCTTGAGTAGCTCAGCCGTGGCACTGTTGTCTAGAGTGCTGCCGAATTGCTGGACAACACGCTGCAAATCGGAGTAGCTATTGATTAACGGTAAGATCTCTTTCGCACCACGGCCTAACACTTCCGTGGCAAGCCTAACCCGCTCAGTTTGACTGGAAATTCCCGACAGCTTGGAGAGGAACTCGAGCAGAACCGGCCCCATCTCGCGAACTTCGCCTTTACTGCCTTCCGTTGCTACGCCGATATCTCGCAAGGCTTGTGCCGTGTGCTTACCGCTGCCTGCAGGATCTTCAAGACCGGCCGCCAACACACGCGCACTTTGCTCAAGGCTGCGAAATTCCAACCCCGTAAGCTTCGAAGCGATCTGAAGAGAGCGGGCTTGCGTATCAGTGACACCCAGCCGCTGAGCAAAGTTGTCGAGCTCGCGCGCGTCCGCAGCGGCTGCTGCGGTCATGCCATAGAGTCCCGCCGTCACCGCGCCCAGCAGTAGCGCTGTTCCGGCCGCGCTCGCTCCAATAGCGGAAATGCCGGTCGCTGCGGAGCCTAGGCCGGCCCCGCTGCTGCTGCCTAGCAGGGGGGTGGTTCCGCTCGCTGCTGGGGCAATTGCTTGGCGCTGAGCGGCGACGGATGCGCGTTCCGCGGCACGCGCCCTGCGTTCCGCGGCGACTACCGAGCGCTCCGCGGCTTTTTCCTCCGCAGTGGCTAGGTCACTCGCCGACCGTGCCGCTTTGCCGTTGTTGGCGACGAACTGACCGCTAAGGCTGTTCAGCTTCTGATAGCTCGCGAAAAGACTATCGGCCGCGGCGCGCTGTTCGCGCAATGAGGCTGTAACTAGATCGAGATTCGATGATTGCCCCTTAGCCGTGGAACCGAGTAGGCGAAGGTCATCATTCAGCCGCTTAACGACGTCGGCCCGATCGACGTTTACCGCTATTCCAATTTCGACTTTATCCATGGGTTAGTATTCCAGCCAGCTTTCAAAGGTCACGGACGGATTGGTCCCTATCAGCCTGGTCAGGTCAAGCCGGAGTTTTGCGCCGGCTACGCCCAAGCGCAAATCAATGTAGTCATATCGTTTAATCGTGCGGCGCCAGAAACATGGGGGCGCAAGGCCACTCGGCACGACAAACGGAGGTCCGGAGAGTTTGTCGCTCACGAAATTATCAACGCTATCGGTGAACTGAAAGCGGGCAATGAGATCCGGAGTCGATGCGGTGACGCTCAAAACAAGCGCGAAATCCCCGATTTTTGGTGATGACACGTCAACACCGGTTCCGATAGCAGGGGCGGTGAGGGTGGTGTTGGGGGGAACGATAACAATCTTAGGCATTGCTGCCCTTCGCCAAAAGCCCGGCGACTGTTTGGGGCGTGGTGCATAGATCACGAACAACGCAGGAAACCGACCGCTTCCCGCCCCTCGTCGCGCGCCGCTTTTCGGCAAGCAACGCCAATTGCTCGTAAAGCTCGTACGGCAGATGAATACTTGTAGTGACCTTACGTCGATGGTCAGACATGGAAATGTCCTGAAAATAAGAAACCCACCGCACGGCGCGCCGCGGGTGGGTTAGTGAACTTACTCTTCTATTGTCCCATGCGTGTCAAGCACTTGCTTGACCCCTAACTTACACGGAAACTTTTTCAAGCAACTGCTTGAAGGCTAATTTTTGCTCCCATAGGTCAACACCCTGGAAACGGCACATCTCGAGCTTTTTCAGATACGGGGGGGGGGCGCTCGAGCCACCGTCACCAGTTTAGGGGAACGCTACAGCGGCGCGCGACGAGCGGCGAGCGACGAGATAGGAAAGGACACGCGGCGCTCGTCGCGCGTCGATCGACCCTCTTTTCAGCGAAAACGACTAAGTAGCTTTGTTTGCAACATTCAATAATTTTCTACAGAAAACTATTGACACGCTTTGAAAAAACCGCTATCTTCAGAGCATGCAGAAGGCGTTTGCATATCTCCGAGTAAGTGGTAAAGGCCAAGTAGATGGTGACGGGTTCACACGCCAGCTGCAAGCTATCAAGACATACGCCGCTGCGAACGGCATCAAGGTCACAAAGGTGTTCCGTGAGGAAGGCGTTAGCGGAACGCGCGACTTGGATAACCGGCCGGCGTTCATCGATCTAATGATGGCGTTACATTCAAACGGAGTCAAGCTCGTTCTAATCGAGAAATTGGATCGTCTAGCACGCGATTTGATGATTCAGGAAACGATCATCGGTGATCTGCGGAAGAACGGTTTTGACCTGGTTTCAGTAACCGAACCTGATCTGCTACAGGATGATCCAAGCCGCAAGATGATGCGGCAAATTTTCGGCGCCATAGCGGAGTACGAGAAAACGATGATCGTACTCAAACTCCGCGGCGCGCGCATGCGCATGAAGGCCAAAGAAGGCCGCTGTGAGGGCGCCAAGCCTTACGGGGTAGATGAGACTGAGCAAGGCGTCATTGAACGCATGCGCAGCCTCAGAGCGTCGGGAATGGCATACGACAAGATCGCAGCACTACTTAACGCGGAAGGCATTAAGCCGCGGAGAGGGAATGCGTGGTACGGCACGTCTGTAATTAACATTTTGAACCGAACACCGGAAGTCTAGAAAAGGGAGAACCAACGATGAAACACTTAAACAACGTTACTGACCTGCAGGGCACCTACGGCAACATGTTCGACACTGTTTTAGCGGGTGGTGTCAAGGTAGTTGACCAGCTGTTCGGAGCGGATGTGCGAGTCACACCCGCCGTTCGGCAACATGCTGTCAATGTGGGCATGTTCGACCTGGAGACAAGCGCGGAGTTTATCGACTTTGTCTATGATCGGTTGCTCACACCCGCGGTCAGCCTTGCTGATCGCACTGACAGCCGCGGCAAGACAATCGCAGTCGATTTCAACCACGATCAGTTCTCATTCGCTACGGTGTAGGTCATCACCGCTCGTCTGCAGGGGGTTCTGGCACGGGTACTGCTTCGATTAGGCCCGTGTCATCGCCCTGCGATGACGAATACGCAAGGGATAGCCGCTCGGCCATCTCCGAGAGGTTTTTGTCCGTGTGAAGCATATGCAGGAACTCCGCACTTACGCCGGATCTGGTTTCAAGTTGACCTTGGATATGCGTGGCCTGAAGTTTTGGGTGACAGAATTGCACGATATGCATTGCGATCTGTACCTTAGTATTCTGGTCTGTTTTACGACTTTTAAGAAGGCGAAACAGGTAAGCAAGGGGGTCTATGCCGAAACTTTCCATAAGGTCGCGCGCTAACTGGCTACGAACGCCCAGTGACCCCTTCGGCCGGCCCGGTTTGCGGCCGCCAGTCTTCTCTCGCCCTGGCTCAAAGCGTGGCATAAGATATATCTCCGTTCGAGTCCCTCTAACTGGTGACCCGCTAAGTTACTTCAAGTGATTGTTTTCAGCACGTTCAGAACATTTGACCCCTAATTGAAAATTCTGCGGGGTCAAAGCGGGCACCCTCTAATCCGGGGTTCCGCAGTAGGGTGTCGCAGGCTGTCGCAGGTGTCGCAGGTTCCCCCTATATAATTCTCCTTCTCTCTCTTTCTTTCTCCCCTCCCTATCTTTTCTTTTTCTTCTTTAAAAGCCTGAGGGGAAGAATTATAGAGGAGACACCTGCGACACCTGCGACAGCCTGCGACACCCCCGTTAGAAAAGACCTCGGGGTTCCTCGTTGAACTCACTGCGCAAACCAATCCCGCGGAACACACGCACTTTCTTACCTCCGCCTTGACGCTCCTCCGCTGCTGACACTTGCGGACGAAGGGCGCGCAACGCACTGGTGAACTGGTTCTCTGCGAGCCTCGGCCGCCCCGCAGACTCACACGCCTTTGCGTACTCCACTCGCAAGATGTCCTTTGGAACCGATGCGTTCGGTGTCTCTACTGTATGCCGGTCCAACCAAATGGCAAGGGGGTCAGTGACTTCGCGAAACTCGCTCCAAGCCGCCCGCATAGATGGACTCTCACGGACCCGCCCACTTTCCACCTGCGGAAGTGCGTCTAACGCTCGGTTGAGCATCCCGGATAGCTCGCCGGGCGTCGAGAGACGAGCGTCAAGCACCGCCCGCGGCACCGCATCCGAACTATTTTCGTCAAACACTCTCGAGAATGGGATTACAATCCACCTGCGGAAAAACCCATGCGTCGAATCGTCCGAGCGCGGCGCGCTGTTCGCAGAGAAAACTAGCCGGCTATACGGCCGGAATTCGAAGCTCGCTTGAAACTTGTGTTCCGCGTTAATCGTATCGCCCCCCGTCAGCCCTTTGAACATGCTCGTTCCGGATAGCGCGGCCGTGGGCAAGTCGGGACAGATATTCGCAAGCTTACCTGCGAGTCGCGCCGCTGCAAACTTGTCACTCTCGATCTTGTGAAGTGACAGTGCGGATACGTTCGTACTGTCCAAAAATCGTTGGAGTAGTGCGAGGAATACCGATTTTCCATTCGCACCGGCCCCCAGCGTAAGCACGGCCTTTTGAATGCTCGTATTCGGCAACATCAGCCACCCGGCGAGCTCGAAAGGAACGTGCTGCGAGTCCTGGTGAAAGACGTCTTGAACAAACCGATCGATGGCGGGACATGTCGCTTCAGGATCGAAATTAACACCGATTTGCACCGGCGAAAGGAACGCGGGATCATGCGGCCGTAACTCCCGAGTGTGCACGTCAAGTAGACCATTGCGACAATTCAGCGTATCGACGGGCGGCCGTTCCCAAAGCACCGGGCAGTCCGCAGCAATCCACTGCGAAACCCGGCTGGGAAGCTCGGGATTCCATGACTTCGTTCGCCCCTGATTCATGCACCATGCCTTCACTTCGCACTTGATATAGTCCTCACCAGTTGGCCGGTAGACTCCCTCTTTGAACACGTACAGCACGCCGCCCGCGTCACGCGCGAAGTGCGCACTTGCCATCAGGTAGTCGTCCAATTCCTTCGTCAAGCCGATATCGTTGGTTGGCGCCGCCCACGGTTCCCTCGGTTCCTGCTTGTAGACTTGGGTTAGCGTAGCCTTCGCTTCGCGTTCTGTATAGGGTTCAGTATTCGATGTGGTCTCATTCGCCTTTTGGACCCATAGATGAACCTGTGATTTCGCTTCATCCTTCGAATACAAGTTATCCCGTAATTGAACGAAGAACCACAAGCCGGTGTCGTTGCGCCCTTCCCCGGCCTTGATCTTCGCAATCGCGTCTGCAAGTATGCGTTCAATCGCGACGCGTTTACCCGGCGAGCGGCGAGCGTCCTTCGTCGTCTTGGCTTTGGGCTTGGGTTTGCTCGTGAGCGTAATCAACCACTCGGGTAAAGCGGCGAGTGCAATGCTGTCGCGAGGATAATCGAGCGGGGTTGGACCGTCGATCCACTCATAGCGCTTCCCGCATCGGTGAACCGATGGAGTGGTGACGATATAGTGGCCGGTCCCTGTAAATAACTCCAGACCTGGTAGGAAACCCTTGTTGGTCTTTAATCCGTCCGAAGCATCGAACAGATAATGCCAGCCGCCCGACCCGGTGCGTTCCCGTGAGCGTGGATCAAGTTGCTCGTATTTTGCTTCAAGATCATGGAGAGACTTGTCACCACCGTTCTGTGGGTCTACATCAAGTACCGCAATTCCGTCGAGTAGCAGGCCTACATTTGCGTCCGGCCACCTATCCCACCATTCGTGCACCGTGGAGACGTCATTTGTCGCAGCACCCCCCCAGCCGAAAATCATTGCGTGTTTCCCGGGGGTGCAGTCCTTACCACCACCACAGCTGCATCCGTCGCCCTTCGGCGAGTAAACTGGAAGCACTCGCCATCCATTCATGGCATACTGAATCGCAGCATCTTTGCGGCTCAAAGTATTTGACACCCGCGGTAGAATAGAAGTACCTCCTATTTCATGCGGGCCGTCTGAGCTATCGTCCCGTAGCTCAGACTTGCTTCCGGACTCTTGAGCGCGTGCGCCAAAGTCCGGAAGCATCCTTTCTTGCCACTCCTTTTTCATTTCACACTTCCAAAATTGTTTGCCGGCCCACTAATCCATGGGCGACGAGTGAACTTACTTTTCGCGAATCGTACTTAAAGCTCGGAGTACTTCTTCCTGCCATACGGCTCTTGGTACGCGTTTACGGCCGAGTCGCATTCCCATTTGGGCACGCCACGATAGTTGAAAAAGCCGACTAGACCGCATTGATACGTCGCTGACATCAACCCAACTGCCGCATCGCATCGAAAGACGGAAACCTAACCGATTTCCTCTCATCCGAATTTTCCGAATGCTGACGGGCGGAATTTTTGGAAACACCCTCGAGAACAAATTCTCCGGGGGGTTCTTCTGCTGCATGGTGAAGCTCTCTTAAAAAA
This sequence comes from Bryobacterales bacterium, assembly GCA_963738525.1. Classification (GTDB taxonomy): domain Bacteria; phylum Acidobacteriota; class Terriglobia; order Bryobacterales; family Bryobacteraceae; genus Bog-113. Next base: position 263,429 of record CAVTXC010000011.1, on the reverse strand, counting down.
GAAACGCCTTCGCTCGAGTGCGACACACCCGGCGAAGGCGCTTGTGTGAAAAAGCGTTTCTTACCGCCCGCGCTGATTCCAGCCGTCCACTTGGCGGGCTAACTCTTCCCGCTCTGCTTGTGTCAGCTTTGTCGCGGATTTCTTCAGAAGTTCATCGGTTTTCGCTACCGATTCGTCTCTTGCCTGCCGCTCTGCAAACTTCTGCAGTAGTTCAACCACCTGTTTGTCTTCCATCCTTAAACTCCTTCAGTTCCGTAACGCGCCTCATAAGCCGCGCGCAGTTGTGCTGCTTCCTCGTCGTGCGATTGCAGTGCTTCCCGACTGTTGCGAATGTCTTCCTCGGACTTGCGTACAAACCCGCGTAGCTTTTCCGTTATCGGACCATCGCCCTGAATCGTGACGTCGCCGGTAATTGCGGCCGCCTCTGCTAAAGCGTTTAGCGCTTCCGCCAAGTGCGCATCAAGGCGCGCTTGCTCGAGGTCTCGTCGGCTTTCGCGCTCGCTTTGGCGAGCAATGATAACAGCCCTTCGCGCATCCATGAGGTCGAAAGCGGCAAAGTGGAGCTCGCTCTGTTCAAGGATGGCCGCTTTGATTTTAAGATCCGAGATCTTCCGCACAGCCGCGGTGAACCCGGCCGCATCGTCGATGACGTCCAACGCTGATCTCGCCGCGGCGCGCGCCGATCGCCGCGCCTCGTCGTGGCGAGCGGCGAGCACCGCCCGACGATTCGCAGCCTTGGTCAGTTCCTCTGACTTCCCCTCGGCGAACCAGTGGGCCTCATCGAAGTGGTTTTGAGCAACGGTTTGTTCATCCTGTTTGATTTCCTGGTCTGGAATCAAGAGTGCCATATGAGTTAGCAGCTTTTCTTAAAACTTCCCGGCCGTTGGGCAGTAAGACGCTCCACTTCGCCTTTGGCCTGTGCTGTGAGCCTGTCGCGTTCGGCGCGCATGATTACCTTCGACCGGCAAATATCACCGGACATGTCGTGTAGCGTCGCCCGAGCCGACTCAGCGAGTGGTTCGAAGGCAAGTGTGTACGTTATTAACGCCTCTTGCGTGGCGAGGCAAGATAAGATCGTGCAAACTTCAGACATGTTCATGGTGCTTACCTCGCCTCCGGCCGTGGTCCAGGCTGCACAGGCGCCGGCGCTACGTAAGTGACCCTGTTGTGTCTCAATCGATCCCCTTCGGCCTCGATCTTGCGCCGGTTGTCTTCCATGAGCGCATGGTATTCGGCAATATCTTTCGCAGTGCTTACCCTGTGAGTCTTCTCGACAATGCGCAATGCTGCCACATGAGTGCTGAAGAGGATAGTTACCCCGCTTTTCCAGCCAGGATATCGGTCTTCGTCAGGGGGGTCAATACTGGTGATGTACGTCGCGGTCACGTCGCGCAACTGGCCTTGAAGCGGGTCATCATTGCCGGCGCGTTCTGCAGCGAGAATGGCCTGGTTGCGTTCGTGAATCAACCTATCGTTGGTGGTGCGCACACGCGCCCAGAAAACCTTGGTGTCCAAATTGGTTCCTCTTTCCTTTAAATTGCTTGCTGAGAGATGTAAGCTTCTAGCCCAGCCTTGTGGACGCGAACGGCGCCGCGTACCTTGATGGCCGGCAACACGCCGGCTTTTATCAGCTTGGTAACCGTGTTGCGGTGAACGAATAGCATTTCACTTACTTGCTTAACGGTAAGGAGTTGCTGTAACTCGCTGACCGGTTGTTCTGCTGTTTTGGTCACAAGTCCATTCTCTCAAGGCGTTGCAAATTACTCGGGTATACTGGCGGCACTTACAAGCATCTTTTGCACATTCGGGCACAGCGGCAAATCTGTTGTTTTGATCGTTTTCAAGCACTTACTTGCGGTAGAAAGACGCAACGGTTTTTTTTGAACATCCGCCGTTACTGCCCGATGCGCGCCCCGCCATTTTGTAGAAGATCCTTCACAATCCGGAGAGGAACCGGACCTTGGTCGTACATTGAAATCGTGAACGCTGCGGACGTTCATTCACTGGCGAGCGACGCGCGCCCAATGTCAAGAAGGTAAGCAATGTCTGAAAGCCATCCGGCTTTCCAAAAGCACTATCGAGTGAAGGACCTGGCGGAACTCTGGGGGTTCTGCGACAACACGATTATTCGGCTTTTTTCCGGTGAGCCGGATGTGGTGAGGCTAGAGAGCGTGACAGCGAAACGCTCGTACGTGTCGCTATCGATCCCGGAGAGTGCGGCCGTTCGGGTCTATGATCGTCTCTGCCAGAAGTCGCTCGAGTCGGACCTTCCGGCTAGGTACCCAACGCGCATAATACGTCTCCGTAACCTTGACGGACGAGTGCCCAAGAAGCCGGCTAACATCATCAAGCTGAAGTCCCGCCAGAAGCTTGCGAACAGCAAACGTATCCCGGAATCGGTGCGGCCTGCAGTCCGCGACTCCGCAGCGCTTGCCGATGGTCTGTAGGCGTTCATAGACATCGTTACCCGGAGTCTTGTTTGTTCCACTGAGGAAGGGCAACGATGGAGAGAACCACTCGGCCTTGTCGATGGCGGTTTTCAGCCGGTTGCTGAGATACGCCTCGATCGATTTGACTCTGTCGGTTCGCTTCTGCTTTTGGGGCGCATAGCTGTAGACCCACAGGTGCTTTCCCTTGGTCAGCCGGAAGGGATCGAACTGAATCACGTCACCGAGACGCATCCCGGTTTCGAGCATCACTTCCAGCATGAGCCGGAACGTCTTCGGGTGTTTCGCATACCCCACACTCCCATGGGTAAGCGTCAAGGCACCGTCCAGGATTTTCAAGACTTCCTCGTCCGTGTACGGTTCTTTCTGCTGATAGACGGCCCTGTGCGTTCGAACCTTATCAACGAGCGATTCCTGGATCCACCCGCGGCGGAACGCATCCCGCAGGAAACACCGCAACTTCGCCACAGCCGTGCCCTTAGACGTGTCCGCAAGATCGGGAAGGCCATGAACCTTGAAGTCTTCCAGAAGATCCACCGTGAGGTCCTTCATGTGGAATGCCCGGTGCTTCTCACAATACGATTCCAGCCGGCCCAGCAGCAGCCTATGCTGTTGCTGCGTCTTTGGCCCGAGTTCGTGTGCCCGAGAGGCTAGGTACTTGTCGATGCATTCGGCGATTGTCGGGCCATGCACGGCGCTGTTCTTGCCTTCAGCGGTGAGCGACGCTCGCAGCGCTTCCGCTTCCGCAAGATCGGTGAAACCGGTGCTCTGACGGGGTAGCAACTCGGCACCCACCCACCCGTACATCCATATGGGGCACTCGCAGTTCATAGCGGCGCGCTTGGCCTTCGGAGAGAGCTTGCTTTTGCTGATCGGGCAAGAGGCGCCATGGCGCCTGTACAGGGTGAGCGACACGCCTCAGTGTACACGCGCTTTTGTACAGATTGTCAAGCGCTTGTGATAAGTCGTTTATTTTGAATGGTTTGGCTCCCCGACATGGATTCGAACCACGATTCACGGCTCCAAAGGCCGCTGTCCTACCGTTAGACGATCGGGGAAAAAGGGAGAGCTTTTTGATTGTAACCCACGGCTTGTTGGTGATTTGCGGCGGTTCCCGCCATGCCCTGGTCGCGCTACTCTGACTGGGTGATTGATTCGACAGTTGCCTCTTTAGGGTTGATCGGACGTCCAGAAGCGTTCTCTTCCCTGCTTCGCCGTCATTGGGACGTGGTAATCGTCGGTGCTGGTCACAACGGCATGACCTGCGCCGCGTATCTCGCGCGAGAAGGTAAAACCGTTTTGGTCTTGGAAGCTCGTGACAGAATCGGGGGCGCCTGCACGCTCGAAGAACCTTGGCCGGGCGTTCGGATGTCGCCTTGTGCATACCTCGCCGGTTTGCTTCATCCCCTAGTTGTCCGCGAATTGAGCCTCGAAGCTCGGGGATTCTCCTGGACGCCGGCCGTGGCGGGGCTGTTCGTGCCGTTCGAGGATGGCTCGAGTGTTCAACTGCATGAGGACGACGACCAATGCAACGAGGAGATCCGGCGCCTGTCCCCGCCCGATGTCGAGGGCTGGCGCGCGATGAGCGCCGTGATCCGCCGCGTGCGGGACGCGCTCCGCCCTCCAGACGATCGGGATTTCTGGATTGGTGCGCCTCCCACCCGAGAACGAATCGAAGATCGGCTTGGAAACGATGAAGAAGCCCGTGGGTTGTTGTTCGATTGGTCCATGGCAGAGATGGCGGAGCGCTTTCTACAAGATGAACGCCTCCGCATCGCCTATTTAGGACAGGGCGTAATCGGCACAAATGCGAGCCCTTTCGAGAAAGGCACCGCGTCTATTCGCTTCCACCACGCTTCCGGACGGTTGGGTGGCCTGCCGGGGATGTGGGGGTATGTGCGGGGCGGGATGGGCATGGTCTCCTTTCTGATTGCAGACGCGGCCCGGGAAGCAGGGGCTGTTATCGCGGCGAGCACTCCGGTAAGCCGGATCGTGCCCGGCGAAGGGGTGGTGCTGGAAAGCGGGGACCGCGTCCGCGCTACCGCGGTGATCTCCAATGCAGATCCGCGGGTAACGCTGCGCCTTGTAGACGACGCCGCAGATTCCGACTGGCGCAAACAAGTAGAGGCCGTTCCGATCGAGGGCTGCACGGTGAAGCTCAACACCCTTTTGCGTGAGCTGCCGAATTTCCGTGCTCGCCCCGGTACCCACGAAGTCCATCACTATGGACAGGTAAACACACCCTTGACGGTGCCGGAATGGCGCGCGAGCTTTAAAGCCATGCGGGAGGGCAAAGTCGCGGATCGATTGTGGACAGAACTCTATTTTCAAAGCGTTCACGACCCGAGCGTCGTACCTCATGGTCACCACAGCATGAGCGTGTTCTCGCAATACGTGCCCTATCACCTAGCCGAAGGGAATTGGGATACGCGCCGCGCGGAAATCCGAGATAAGGTGCTCGGATCCATCTCGCGGTTTTGCAGCAATCTCCCAGATGCGATTGTAGATGTACAGGTGCTTGGGCCCCCCGATATTGAACAGAAGGTCGGCCTAACGGGCGGCCACATCTTTCAAGGCGAGTGCCTCCCGCCTTACATGTGGAGCAATCGGTTAGCTACCAGGACGCCGATGAAAGGCGTTTACCTTTGCGGGGCATGCACGCACCCCGGAGGGAGCGTGATTGGAATCAACGGCCGTAACGCGGCCATGGCTGTGCTTGGTCGAATCTGATCAGTTGCGGAGGTTGTCAAGCACCGAGTAGGGTACCGCCAAATTGTTGTTTCTTCCCGTTCCAAGACTAATTCCCGGCTTGTTGGAACCGTGATAGTCGGAGCCTCCGGTAGCAATCAAACTGTATCGGTTGGCGAGCATAAGAAAGAATTCGCGGTCCTCCGGGGTATGTTCGCTATAGAAGACCTCGATGCCGCGCAGTCCTCGCCCCATGAGATCTTCCAGCAACTGGCTCATTTTGACGTCGTCGCGGGAAAAGCTCATCCGGTAAGGATGAGCGAGAACGGCCGTGCCGCCAGCATCGCTCACCATCTGCACAGCATCTACGAGCGAGCATTCCTCACGCTCGACTCCAGCAGAGGCGTTTTCCGCCAGGTATTTGTCGAACGCTTCCTGAGTCGTCTGCACGTAACCCTTGGCTATCAAAACCTGCGCAAAGTGAGGGCGCCCGGTCAGATTACGTCCGATTTTTTGAACTTCTTCCAGCTGAATGTCCAGTCCAAGATCGTTGAGACGTTGAATGAGTTTTCGATTGCGCTCTCGCCGGCTGTCCTGCCAGTTGATCAGCCAGTCCCGGAAAGCGGGAGTGGGAGGAGTCTTTACAAAATATCCGAGGAGATGAACCGAGGGGGGGCGACTAGTCGAACCAGGCTCCTCCAGACGGGTCGACAGCTCGATGCCGCAGACAATTTCAAGGCCTTTCTCGCGCGCGATCGGTTCAGCGATGTCGTAACCGGCGAGTGTATCGTGGTCGGTAACCCCAAGAGCCTCCAATTCCAGGTCAAGAGCCTCTTGCACCAGGGAGGCAGGCGACGAACTGCCGTCAGATTGGTCAGTGTGGGAGTGTAAGTCGATCAACGTTCAGTGTAGCGACTCAGGACGGGGATGAAAAGCAGCAGGGAGTACTGGTCCTGCTGCTTCTGGTTTTAGACCGAGGTTTGGGCGGCGCGTAACTCTTCGGATGGTCGGAGCGCTAGCTTTCCCCAAGGCCCCTCGCCGAAAACGGCGATGGGCTTATCCTGCGCCTTTAAAGCGAGCTCTCGCATAACCGCTTCGTCGCCTGCAGCAGGCGGGATCAATTCGATTCCTTGGGCGAGAAACTGGCGACGCACGTCATCTGAGACCATACCGCCCTGATCCCAGGGTCCCCAGTTCATGGCGACAACGTGGCCGGGCCATTCCGCCGCAAGCATTGTCGCAATACCGTTCATCGCTCCGTTTGCCGCCGCGTAATCGGCCTGACCACGATTGCCGAAGGCAGCAGTAATCGAAGACATCAGGATCAGATGCTTGGTGTCGGAGGGACGTAACTTGCGGGTAAGCACGAAAGTGCTGTCCGTCTTGGTATGGACGACTCGATCGAACGACTCGGGCGTCTTGTCCTTAATGAGCCGATCCTCAATCACTCCGGCTCCATGGATGACCACATCGAGGCGGCCAAATCGCTGATAGATGCCGTCAATGAGCGCACCGAAGCGGCTTTCATCGCGCACATCGATTTCGTGGTACTCCACGTGAGAGGCCACGCGACTGAGATCGACCAAGTTTTGCTGGATTTCACGATTCTTCATCAATCGGGAATAGGCAGACTCAACATCTGCAGGCTTGACGGACTTCTTTCCGGATGCCCGTAGGCGTTGCAGCAGCGCGGCCTTCAACTGAGCGGGCTCACGAATAGCGGCAGTCTCCTGCGGTTCGGGCGGGGGAAGCGGAGACGCACCGGCTAGGATCAGTTTCGGCCGTGTACGTTGCGCCAGAGTCCGGGCGATTCCCGCGGTGATGCCTCGCGCTCCGCCAGTGAGGAGAACGACCGACTCCGAGTTGAGATCACTGAGAGGCGACGCGGGAAGCGGGGCGCGCCGGGGAACTACCGTCAGGCGACGATCTCCCGGGAGACCGATCTGAAGCACGTCTTCTCGACACGCGAGCTCTTCAATCAGCTTTTGCCGAAGGATCGCGACCGGGTCGGAAGGATCGATATCCACCACCTTGCAGAGAACGTCGTTGAACTCCAGGGAGAGAGTTTTGACGAAATCGGCAACGGCAAAGTGGACCGGGGCGTGTGTACCGCCGGGCGTGAGGCCGAACTCGCCGCCTCGACCGGTGACCACCGCGAACAAAGCGCCGTTCTGTTTGCCCGCACTCTTCAGATCGGATTCCGCGTATTTGGCTAAAAGGTAGAGGCTGCGGATATCCTGTCGAACCTCAGCCCGCCACTCTGCGAACGTGAGTTGGGAAAATAAAGGACTCGTCTGCAGGGGCAGCAAGTGCACCACGGCACCAATCGAACCGTATTCTTTGCGGACCGCATCGAACATTGCCTCAATTTGCGAGGGGTCGGTCAGGTCGGTAGAATAAACGCCTTCGGCCTGCAAAGTCGATCCGGGACTGTGTCGAAGCAGCAGGACGCGTTCTCCCGCTGTTTTCCAGGACTCTGCAAGCGCCGAAGCGATTCCATTTTCATCGTCGGTAATCAGCGCCACGCGCCCCGGAAAGTTCAGTGGCGCCGATGACCGTGATCGCGCGACGGTAGTCAGAGTGAACCTGGCAACAGATTCGACCGGCGCCGGTTGGAGGGGTATTAACGCTGCGTCGGCCGATCGGGGATTCGCGGCTAAGACCAAAGCCAAACGGTCCGCAATCTCGTGTAGAGTCCGGGCACTAGTCAGCCTCTCCATAATCGACTGAACACTCGATTGTTCCATCTCCGAACAGGTACGTTGGAATGCGGAGAGAATCTCGACGCGCTTGATAGAGTCAATGCCCAGATCCGCTTCAATGGCCGCTTGGGGATCGAGCATGTCGGCGGGGTAGCCGGTTCGGTCGCTCACGATAGAGGTAAGTTCCGCGAGTAGATCGCGAGCGGGAACCACCGGCCCTGCGGGCGAAGCGCTTGGGGAGGGTGGGGGAAAAGGAGAGGTACCACCCGAGAATAAAGGCCCCAGCCGCTCTGCAATCTCATTGAGCGTCCTCGCGCTGGTCAAGCGCTCCATAATGGACTGCACGTTAGCTTGCTCGGATTCGGAGCAGCTACGCTGGAAAGCGGAAAGGATTTCCACCCTTTTGATGGAATCAATTCCCAGATCGGCTTCGATTGCGGCATTCGCATCCAACATGTCGGTCGGATAGCCCGTACGGTCGCTAACGATCGCGATCAGTTCGGCTAAGATGTTTCGCGCGGGGTTCGATTGAGCTTGGCGCGGTATCGGCGGTTGCGGGCTCGGAACGTTTGACATCGATGGCGGGGATTGGAAAAGCGGTGCCAAACGATCACCTATCTCAGCCAACGTCCGAGCCCCTGTTAGTCGCTCCATCATCGCCTGGACGCTGGCCTGCTCCTCTTCCGAGCAAGTTCGCTGGAATGCGCTCAGAATTTCCACGCGTTTGATTGAATCGATGCCGAGATCCGCTTCAATCGCGGCTTGGGGATCGAGCATGGCCGGCGGATAACCAGTCCGGTCACTCACAATCGCGATCAAGTCCGCGAGCACCTTGCGGCCCACAACCGGAGCCGGTTTGGCAAGCGAGGGGAATGCCCCAACCACTGACCCTTCGGAAAACAGCGGGGCAAGACGCTCCGCGATCTCTGCCAAGGTTCGTGCGGCGGTGAGCCGCTCCATGATGGATTGTACGTTCGCCTGTTCAGTTTCCGTGCAGGTCCGCTGAAACGCGCTTAGAATCTCCACACGTTTGATTGAGTCGATTCCCAGATCGGCCTCAATGGCCGCCGTGACGTCCAGCATGTCCGGCGGATACCCGGTCCGATCGCTCACAATCGCAACCAATTCCGGCAGGATGCTGCGCACCGGGGTGGTGACCCTCGCCGGCTCGGCTTTGGAAGCTGTGGCCGCGGGAAACTGCGCAACGCTGGCAAAAAGGGGTGCAAGCCTTGAGGCAATCTCTCGTAAGGTACGAGCGGAGGTGAGCTTCTCCATGAGAGCCTGCACTTGCTTTTGTTCGGACTCGTGGCACGTCCTCTGAAAGGCGCTCAGTATCTCTACCCGTTTAATCGAGTCGATTCCTAAATCCGCTTCGATCGCGGCCTCGAGGTCGAGCATGTCAGACGGATAACCCGTCCGCTCGCTCACGATCGCCACGAGTTCCTTTTCAAGATTGCGGGCAGCTGGAGTGAGAACAACTGAGGCTGGAGCCGTTGGTGCTTGGGCGGATGAAGGAGCAGCGATGGCGGGAGCAGCCGGTATCGGGGATGACGCGACAGGAACCGGTTGGGCGGCAACGCGCGACACGGCAGCCGGTACAAACGCGCTTTGGGCTACGTTCGTGTGCACTCCGGGAGGGGGAGCTGGAAAGCTCACGGCGGGGGCACCACCACCGGTCAGGAAGCTTTGCATAATGGCGGTTTGTGAACTGAGAAACTGCTGCATCATGCGTTGGTATTCCACGACCACGTTCCCTGCCCCAGGTGCGGCGGCGGCCATGGGAGCTGGAGCGCCTGCCACAGGCACCGGAACCTCTTTGACCACCTCTTTCACCACTTCAACAGTACGGATGACTGGAGGGATACTGGCCGGATCGACTAATTTGATCGGTGTCTTCGGGAGTGGAGGAGTAGCCCGCGCGAACGTTCCCGCTCCGTTCACCAACCATTGAGGATCACGGGTCACCACGGTCTCGCTCGTAACACGGCCCCGGAATAGTTCCTCAGCGTCGACCGGGACGCCTAGGGTGGCCAATTGTCCCAAAAGGTGAAGCAATTGCTCGAGACCTGGCACGCCGGCTGCATCGGTCTGAAGAACCGAAACGTCACGCCCTTCCAGATTCTGCTTCGCCAAATTCGAGAGGACGTTCTTCGGACCTACTTCCACGAATACGCGGGCACCCGCATCATGCATTGCACGCAGTTGATCAACGAACAGCACGGGTTTGACGAGATGACTTGCCAGCAGCCCCGCGATGGCCGCCGAATCTTCGGGATAGGGAGCCGCCAGCGTATTTGAAAATACCTGGGCATGCGGCGCCGCATAGCTCTGTTGATCGAGCACGGCCGCCAAACGTTCACGAGCTGGCTGCATCAGGGGTGAGTGAAAAGCGCATGCCACGGCAATCGGTTTGGCCGCAAGTTTCTGTTCACCGAGCTTGGAAATAGCTGCCGCAATAGCATCCTTCGGCCCTGCGATGATGGTCTGCTTCGGACTGTTGTAGTTCGCGATTGTCACGCCTGAACTTCCGTTAAGAGCGCGCTCGACGTCATGCGCCTCCGCCAGAACGGCGGCCATCGTACCCGCATCACCGCCCCGTGTCGCTTCTTCAATCGCATTGCCCCTGCGCTCGGAAAGCTCGAATAGAGCTTCTTCATCAATCACGCCCGCGGCGGCTAAAGCGACGTACTCCCCATAGGAGTGCCCTGCGGTCATCGATGGTTCAATGCCCAGCCGCTTAAGAAGCCTGGTCAGTGCAATTTCCACTGCGCCCAGCGCCGGTTGCGCTACGGCCGTGGCCGTAATGGCCGCCATTTGCTGCTTCTCCTCTTCCGGAGAAAAGACCGGCTGCGGGTAGATGAAGGTAGAAAGCTTCTTCGGGAACCGTCCGGCTAACACACGGTCGGCATGCTCCAGCGTGAGGCGGAACTCCGGGAAGTGAACCGCCAAGTCACGCAGCATATTGGGGAATTGCGATCCTTGCCCCGGGTAAAGAAATGCGACTTTCGGCGCCTCCGAGACAACGGGCGCGATGTAGATTCCGGATTTATCGGAATGCTTGGTCTTTCCAGAGGCAAGAGCATCCTTGGCCGCACTTAGTTTCGCCGCCAAATCCTCGTGGGATTTGGCCACAATGGCCAGCCGAATACCGGCTTTGATTCGGGTAATCCGCGATGCCGCCTGCGCCGCCAGGTTGCGTAGTGGCGTTCGGCTACCCGCCGTCAGATTCGCGCTGAGCAGGTTCAATGAGGAGGAAACCGCCTCCGGTGTGCCTCCGAAAAGGAACAACTCGGCAGCCCATTTCTCAACCGCCGGAATGGATTCGGGACTGCGGATGTCTCCTGTATATTCTTCGAGAACGGCATGGAAGTTCGTGCCGCCAAATCCAAAGCTCGAAACCCCGGCACGTAACGGCAGATTTTCTTCCATTCGCAACCACGGCCGTGTTTCCGTGTTGGCGTACACGGGCTCTTGGGATCCTTCAGTTTTGCGTTCGGCTTATCAACGTTGATCGTAGCCGGAAGCACTTTGTGGTAGAGCGCCAAGGCAATCTTAAGCAACCCTGAAACGCCGGCTGCGGCTTTGGTATGACCGATCATCGATTTGACCGAACCGACGGCAATCGAGTTCGGTGTTGCGCCATCCGCTAAAAGCGATTCCGACAACGAGGTAATCTCCGCGGCATCCCCGGCGGCTGTGCCGGTTCCGTGCGCTTCGAACAATCCCACCGTGGACGCGCCAAAACCAGCTTGCGCATAGGCCCGTCGCAGCACCGCCATCTGGCCTTCAGGACGAGGCGCGGTCATGCTCTTGCCGCGTCCATCGCTCGACCCAGCTACGCCTTTGATCACTGCATAAATGCGATCTCCCGCGCGCTCCGCGTCTTCCAAACGCTTGAGCACCAGCATGGTGATCCCTTCACTGATGGCAATCCCGTCAGCGGATTCATCGAACGGTCGGCACTGGCCTCGGGGCGACAATGCCTGTGCTTTCGCAAAGCACATGAACCCGAACGGACTCTGCAGCGTATCAATGCCGCCAACCACCACCATGTCGCTCGAGCCGGCGGTGAGTTCGCGCGTGGCGATTGAAGTGGCCGCGAGCGAAGAAGCACAAGCCGCGTCGACAGTAAAGTTCACGCCGCCAAAGTCGAACCGATTGGCAATCCGGCCGGCCGCCACGTTCAGGAGAATACCCGCAAACGTATCTTCCGTCCACTCGGGCATTTGTGAAAGCACCGATTCCGGGATTTGATCCACATACTCAGGCAGCGTGGTGCGGACAGCATAATTAAGCCCCACATCACCCAAGCCCCCGCTCATCCCCAAAATGACGCTGGTTCGGGTGCGATTGAACGGCCGTGAATCATAGCCCGCGTCCTTCAGTGCGTCCTCCACCGCAACCAATCCCAACAGCTGCATCGGATCGATCGAGGAGAGCGCGTTAGGGGGAATTCCGTAGCGCATCGGATCGAATGCCACGTTCTCCAGGAATCCGCCCCATTTCGAGTACATTTTGTCGCGCGATTTCTTGTCCGGATCGTAATAACGATCGGCATCGAAGCGTGACTTGGGAATCGGCGTGATGCCGTTGACCTTTTGAACGATGTTGGCCCAGAACTCCCGCACATCTGCCGCCTTGGGCAATATGCAGCTGACCCCCACGATCGCGATATTACACGGTGGCTCTGCCGCAGGCTCCGGCTTGATGTAGAGTTCCGGGGCGGCTACATGCTTCAACCATTCCGCGCTTCCGGCGGAAACCGCCTCGTGTAACTCCCGCACCGTGCTGGTTTCAGACCACAGGGACGCTATCTGACCGATCATGTACATCCCTTGTTCCAGCTGCTGTTCGCGGGACACCTCCACATACTGAACCTGATCTCCCTCGCCGGTCCGATCAATCCCCTTGGATGCGATTCGCAGACGTCCAACGTTCAGGGCCTCCAGAGCATCCTTGATCTCCTCATGGGATTTGCCTTCGGCCTGGAGTTTCCTTTTGAGGTCGCGGAAGATGTCGGCGAAACCCGTATCCACGCAGCGCGTGGCGTGCCCCGGGCCAGACTCCAGGATCACGGTATGGTGGCAATTCAGAGCTTCCTGTTGGAAAGTTTCATTGATAGCGCGCCCTTCCACGGCTTCCTTCGTAAACAGGTAGGCCGTGCCCATAAGAACGCCGAGCTTTACTCCCTTTTCCGCGAGCGGAGCCGCCATCGCAGACACCATTGCGGCCGACTGCGCGTCGTGGATTCCGCCCGCGAAAATAACACTCAACTCGTCGGCTTTCGTGCCCTTTTGGATCACCTCGAGCAACGTGTCGACCATCGTCTCCCAAAGGACGAAACTGGTGCGCGGTCCGACGTGCCCGCCGCATTCGCGGCCCTCAAAGATGAAACGGCGCGCGCCATCTTCGATGAACATGCGCAGCAGCGGCGGCGCGGGTACGTGCAAATAAGTGATGATGCCTAGCTTTTCGAGACTCGCCGCCTGGTCCGGGCGCCCTCCGGCGATCAGCGCGTAAGGCGGCTTAATATCGCGGACGACCGCCAGCTGTTCTTCGCGCAATTCCGGCGAAACAAACCCAAGGATTCCAACGCCCCAGCTTTTGGAACCGGCCAAATCCCTGGTTTTCTCCAGCAGTCGCCTCACTTGCGGGCCGCGTAAAAGAGCCAGTGCGAGAAAGGGAAGACCGCCCCCGTCGGCAACTGCGTTCGCAAACTCCGCCGTGTCGCTCACCCGGGTCATAGGGCCCTGCAGGATCGGATATTCGGTGCGATTCGCCTGCGCAAGCGCGGAATGGCGCGCCAGCGGAGGATGCTTCTGCGCGAACGAAACATGGTCGCGGATCGACGCCCGCAGTCCATCAATGACGCCCGCGATGTTCCCGTATTTCAGAGCGAACCCCGCAGCGAAAGCGGAGTCCTGCCCCAGAACCCATAGATCCGATTCCGGAGTCTTCCAAGCCGTGTTCTTTCGGATCGTCTCGCGCCAAGCCTCTTGAGCCTCCTCGATCGGTTTGCCAGCCAATTCGATCTCGAGCCGTTCCAACTCCTCGGCGCCCTTCATGCCGGGGCGCTTCCAAATTCGGCAAAGCACGTTCATCTCGCGCCCGACGCAGAGGGTTTCATCTCCGCCGGAACGCTCGAGCGCGGCACGCAGACGCGGGGGAGTATCCGCATCAGCCGTTAATAGTAGTTGGCTGTCGAGCACCACGCCTGCTGCGCCGCCGGCAAAACAGGCAGCAATAGAATGAGGTCCTACGCCACCGTGTACCCAAACCGGGAGAGAAAATTCCCGCAGCAGCCGCTGGAGAAGAATGAAACTGGTCTCTTCACCAACGATCCCACCGGCTTCCTGGCCCTTCGCCATTAGCCCGTCGGCATGCGCCTCCGACGCAAGCAAGGCTTCTTCGGAGCCCGTCACCTCAACCAGAACCCGGCATCCGGAAGAACGCGCCGTCTGCACACAGTCCGCAAGACGTGGACTGCGCGCGCCAGCTAATACGACGGTGCGCGCGTTTGATGGCAGATTGGTCAGCAACTCTCGCGTCAACCCATGCCAAACGTCGAATTTGACCGCAAAATCCCCTTTCGTCAACGACGCCACACGACGAAGGGCCGCCCGTGCGGACTCCTGGTTCGCGGTTGCTTCAAGGTTGAGGAGACCGTAAGCCGGGATTTCGCCCGTGCCCCGACGTGTGGCTGCAATCACTAAACCGGTGTCAAGATGTCCCGGAAGATTGGCGGCCAGAATCTCGAACTGATCAAGATTGATATGAGGAACTTTGCTGCTCATGGCGAATACCTGGTCCCCTTTCACTTGCGAAACTAAACAGCCGCCGGGTGTACGCCGTTAGGATCGGCGGCTTCCCCGGAAGTCTCCACGCCCGGTTGGTTTTGGGAAAAGTCCTGCACCCATTCCCGGTTGATTTCGTCTCCTGAGCGCAGCGTAATTTCCGCTCCGCACAAGGAACACTGGAGGCGGAAGCCCAGGGAAGCGGTCATTGGTCCCCCGCACTTCTCGCAAGTGGAGGGAGTGTACGCCAGTAGCCCGTCGATCATTCGAATCCACGTACCCACGCGCATGAAATATCGCTGAACGTCCTTCAACGAAACCTCTCCCTCGAAGTACCCGGCGTCTTCTTCCGGAAGTCGCGCGCGAAGGAGGCGCTTTCCTTCCGGCGTTAGGTACCCGTCTTTTTCCAGCGTTCCGGGCCCATACACCTCGATTGCAGTCTGGAGAATGCTCTTTTCCGGCAACCAGACTTTGAACTGCGACTCCACTTCCATCGAGATCTCAATCAGGTCGAGCGATTCCGCGCCGAGATCATCCAGGTAGGCTTCTGGGCTGACCTGTTGAGGATCAATATGCAAGCTTTCGGCAACGATCGCGGCGAACTTTTCCTGGACCTCCGCTTCCGTCATCCAACCGTTGTTCATACAAGCTTCCTTTTCGAAAAAGTCTCAAACGTTCCACGCACGAACCGCGAGCACAGCGTTTTGTCCCCCGAACGCAAACGCATTTACCAGCGCGTTTCGAAGCGGAGCCTTACGGCTCTGGTTCGGCACATAATCTAGATCGCACTCCGGGTCCGATTCCTTTAAGTGCATGGTAGGAGGAATTGTCTGGTGTTCCATCGCTTTTACGGTGAACACCATATTGGCCACCCCGGCGGCCGAGATGGTATGCCCAATCTGGCCCTTATTCGACGACACGGCGAGCCGGCGAGAATGGCCCTTGAAGACACTCTTAATCGCCATCGTCTCGGTGGA
This sequence comes from Bryobacterales bacterium, assembly GCA_963738525.1. GTDB lineage: Bacteria > Acidobacteriota > Terriglobia > Bryobacterales > Bryobacteraceae > Bog-113. The sequence goes on along the minus strand of CAVTXC010000011.1, from coordinate 247,821 downwards.
GTCGTTCTTCTGGGTCGAAGTACCGTGAGCGGCAATATAGTCAATCTCCTCCGGAGCGGTTCTGCCATCCCCAAGCGCCAACCGCATGGCTTCCGCTTCAGCCACTCCGCCGGGTGAGGGGTCGGTGAGATTGTGTGCATTCAAGCTCGCCCCGAAGCCCGTGATCTCGGCATACACCCGCACTCCGCGTTCTTGCGCGCTTTCCAGAGTCTCGAGCACCACGGCTCCCGCGCCCTCCCCCATCACAAAGCCGTCCCGCTGGCGATCAAACGGGCGCGAAGCGCTGGCCGGGTCTTCCGAACGGCTAAGCGCGCCGATGATCGAGAACGCCAAAATGCTCAAGGGGCTGACCAGTGCAGCCGCGCCTCCGGCGAGCATAGCCCGCACTCGGCCGTGCCGCACCATATGAAACGCTTTCCCAATAGCGTAAGCGCTCGCCGCGCACGCCGTATCGTTTACCAGTGCGGGCCCTCCGATACCGAGCAGTCGCGAAGTGACGCTCGCCAAAGTGTCTCCTTGCCGCCTGAAAAAAGCGTACTGGGGAAGGTTTTCACCTTCCCCAAGTAGATGTTTAATGTTCAGGCTAAATTTACCCGGCTCGGCGAGACGAAAGAAACTGCGCATCAGACTCATGTCGAGATAGTTCACGCTAGTCCCAACCGACAGTCCGACATCCCTCCCGGCAATAGGAGTCTGATCCAGTCGCGCATCCCGCCAGGCCTCTTCTGCGGAAGGGGCAAAGAGCCGTACGGGTCGGCGGCAATAATTTCCTGGAACAGAGTGGAGGCCGACCTCCCGTGGGATCCCGCGCACCTCCCCTGCCACCTTGGTCTGGTATTCCGACGGGTCCCAAAAACTAATCCGCTGGATGCCGTTTTCTCCCGAAGCGAGACGTTCCCAACACGTTGAAGCGTCCGGCCCGAGTGAAGTCCCTAAACCCAGGCCGGTAATTACCACGCGATGCACGGATCGCCCTCCGCTGTTCCGCTAGCGGCTTGCGCCTGCCAGCACCTGTTCCCTCGCCGGCCGGGTCTCCTCCGCTTCCAGGAAGCCTTGCTGGGTGAGATAGTTGACGATCTCACGCGCATTTTCTTCAGCTGTGCGATCAGCCGTCGGAAGCGTGAGTTCAGGATTAGCCGGAGCTTCATAAGGATCGTCGACACCGGTAAAGCCTTTTATCTCCCCGGCACGGGCCCGAGCATAGAAGCCCTTTACATCACGAACCTCGCACACGTTAACCGGGGTGTCGACGAATACTTCGAGGAAGGTTCCTTCCCGTGCATGGCGCGCACCAAGTTTCGCGTTGCCGCATATGGACTAACTGCTGCGCAGATCACCGCGCCACCATGTCGGGAGATTTCCGCGGCAACAAACCCGATGCGCGTAATGTTTGTGTCGCGATCTTCACGGGAAAATCCGAGTCCCTTCGAGAGATGCGTTCGAACCACGTCACCATCGAGAACCGTAATCTGACGTCCGCGCTCATTGAGCATGACCGTCAAAATTTCGGCGATGGTGCTCTTTCCCGCGCTGGGAAGACCGGTAAACCAGATGGTGAATCCCTGCTCCGTCCGAGGAGGGTAAGCGGAGCGGAGAACGGCCGCCGTTTCCTTACGGGTAAACCACTCCGGCAATTCCTTACCGGTAGCCAGAAACTCATCCCGAACCTGCGTGCCGGAGATGTTAGCAATCTTGGCGTTTTCTGGGACGCGCGTCACCTGCTCGTAACGATTCTCTTCGGGCAGGTAAACCATCTCATCAAACGGCAGTACCTTGACGCCGATCTCATCGTAGAATTGCGTCACTAGTTCACGTGCTTCTTCCGGACGGTAAAAGGGTTTTCCGGTCGAGTCTTTGCCCGGGCCGGCGTGATCGCGACCGACGATCAGATGGTTGGCGCCGAAGTTCCGCCGAATGATGGCATGCCAAAGCGCTTCGCGTGGCCCCGCCATACGCATCGCGAGCGGCAGAAGGCTCAGCAGAGTGGTGATCGGATCGTAGTGATTGTCCACCAAAGCTTTATAAACGCGAACGCGCGTATAGGTGTCGACATCCCCCGGCTTCGTAATCCCGACGACCGGATGAATCAGAAGACTCGCGCTCACTTCCTCAGCCGCGCGCTTGGTGAGCTCTTCATGAACGCGATGCATCGGGTTGCGGGTTTGAAAGGCAACCACGTTCGGATTATCCATCGCGGTGAGCATTTCGCGCACTTGCGCTGGCGTGTGTCGCAATTCCGGAAAATCGTAGTGCCGCGGAATCTCCAGTACGCGCACCGGGCCCGAAAGATTGTAACGGCCCCAGTTTTTCATCTCCGCCACGAACGGGTGCTTGGCATCGAGGGTACCGCAAACCTTCTGCGCCTCAAGCTCCGGGTCACGCTCATAGATCTCCTCGATTGTGAGGATAGCCAGCCGGTTGTTTTTCGCACTCCGCAGCGCAATCTCCTGCCCCACTTTGAAGGAACTCGGATCCGCAACGGTCAACGTGATCGGAATCGGAAAAACGGTGCCATCGGCAAGGCGCATGTTGTTCAACACGCCAAAGTAATCCGCTTTGCCCATGAAGCGGTCCACCGGCGAAAACGCGCCGACAGCCAGCAACTCCAAATCGCACAACGTGCGCTCGCTTACCTGAATAGACGCGAGTTCACCAGCATGCGCCGTTAACCGCTCGACCTCGTCTGCAGGAACCAGCAGATTCTTGAGGACACCTCCATAAGGGGAAATAAGAGTAGTGGACTTTGCGGAAATCATAATAGAAAAATGCCTCGTTTTGCTCCTAAACAAAGATGAACTGAGATCGCACCTTTAGTGCGCAAACACCAATTGATAGCCAGTCGCAAACAGAATCCCACCCAGCCCAAACCGAAGTGGCCGGCTGGGCAGCCGCGGGGCGAGATAACTCCCGAGCAAAACACCCGGAATTGACCCACCAAGCATAATGGGTACAATGCCCCATTCCACATGTCCGGCTTGGCTGTGCAGAAGCGCCGTGGCGGACACTAACATGGCCGCGTGAAACACGTCCGTGCCTACCACCCGTGACGGATTATTCGGAAAGAGCATCATCAAGAACGGCGCAATCAGCGAACCGCTTCCGACTGAAGTCAACCCCACCGCAAACCCAATCACAAAGCCCCAAGATATAATTGCCGTTTTCTCATAACGCACGACAGAACTCTCGGCGAGCTCGTTATGCTTGCGCAGCGTGCGGATGATCATGACCACGGCTCCGATTACCAGCACGATTCCGATTGACCGCTTTACAAACTTGTCGGCGTTGAAGCCATGCGCATGCAGATATTGGATCGCCAAAAAGCCCACGGTCCCTCCCGGAATACTTCCGCAAGCCATCAGAAGCGCTACCCGCAGATCAACCGTTTTTTGCTTCCAATGCATCCAGGCGCCGACGATTTTTGTCACCGCACCATATGCCAAATCAGTTCCTACGGCGACAACCGGCTGCATGCCGGCGAACAATAGAAGCAGCGGCGTCATAAGCGCGGCGCCGCCCATGCTCGTCAGGCCGACTAGAATACCGACGCCGAAACTCATGAATAGAAGACCGGAATGGCTCATTATGGGGGGCGCATCAGCGCAGCTACTCGACTGCTACAACGTGCTCAGAAGATATTGGATACTGCTCTTTGCCAGCACTCCATATCACTCAACCATCGCGGAAAATGCATCAGGGGGTCCTTCCCGGGGTAAAGACACGGAAAAGAGCCGGGGCAGCGACTAGGCTGTTTTGTATTGTTTGTTCAGTGTACGCATCTCGATTTACGATGTCAAGCCGGAACTAGTCCTATCCGGACCTGCTCACAGCCTCGAAGTACCGTTATTTTTCTAGGGATTAGCAGCGTTTCCCCTGAACGTCTCACTCAAATGAAAACCCGGTGAATTTCTTATGTTTTGATTACCTTCCAAGCAGACATGCCAGCGCATTCGATTCAGTCCGTGCTCTTGCGCGATTCGGGAGAGTTGGATCGGTTCTGGATCCCTGCGACACTGCAATTAATGGCGGCTCCCCCCGAACAGACCGCTTCACCTACGGTTCAGATCACGCCGGAGCGACGGCCGGTTGCGATTCTGATTCGGCCGCTCGCTTTATTTGCCTCGGCACAGGCGTCGAGCGGAATCGTATTGCTCACTGCCGCCGTGGCCGCCATTCTTTGGGCCAACTCGCCGTGGTGGAACTCCTACGTTCATCTTTGGGAGTTCCGGATCGGCTTCGGCTACCAGCAACAAGAAATATTCCGCCCGCTTCACTTCTGGATTAACGAAGGGTTGATGACTCTTTTTTTCCTATTCGCGGGCCTCGAGATCAAAAGGGAACTGCTCACCGGTGAATTGGCATCCGTGCGGAGAGCCGCCATGCCGATCGCGGCGGCGCTAGGAGGCGTCCTTTGTCCCGCCCTGATCTTTACAGCTCTGAACCATGGCACACCCGGCCAAGACGGTTGGGGTGTGCCCATGGCCACCGATATCGCTTTTGTAGCGGGAGTACTCGCACTTCTTGGCAAGCGGATTCCCGCAGGTTTAGCCGTGTTTCTCACCGCGCTTGCGATCGTGGACGACCTTTTTGCCGTGTTGGTAATCGCGGTCTTCTATACAAACTCGGTTCATTGGGTCTCGCTTGGGGCCGGCATGTTGCTATTGGTAGTACTTTTTGTGATGAACCGGCTAGGGGTCGCCGAGCCGGCGGCGTATGCGATCCCCGGTGTCTTACTCTGGCTCGCGGTGCTTCAGTCCGGCGTTCACGCTACCATCGCGGGAGTTCTGCTGGCCACAATGATCCCCGGCAGGCGTTTCCTCGATCCACAAGAGTTCCTGAATCGGAGCCGCGCCGTCCTCAGCCAGTTTGAGTTGGAAGAAGACTCAAGTGAACGCCGCGAAGAACTGGTCGAATGTCTCGAAACCTCTTGCCAGCATGTGGAGCCGCCCCTCCACCGCACCGAAAAGGCGCTGCAGCACTGGGTCAATCTGCTGATCATGCCATTGTTTGCATTCGCGAACGCCGGCGTGCGATTTGTCGATGTGAATACCCAAGAGTTTCTTACCCCCGTGACGTTCGGAGTTCTATTTGGTCTGTTGTTGGGGAAACCGATTGGCATCCTTCTGTTTTCGTTCCTTTCGGCTCGCCTTCGCCTTGCAGAGCGCCCCGCGGGAGTGTCTTGGGCTCACATACACGGTGCCGGCTGGCTGGGAGGGATCGGCTTTACGATGTCCCTCTTCATTGGCGGGCTAGCCTTTACTCACTCAGCCTTACTGGATCACGCTAAGGTCGGCATTTTTTCCAGCTCCATCCTCGCCGGAATGCTCGGATCTTTCCTACTTCTCCGGTCCCGGACTCGACAACGCGACGCGATCTGAATCCTGCTCTTGCAAAGGGCTGCGTGGCGTTTTACAAGAATGTCAACCTTGCTTGACACAAAATTTTTTTATGCCTACCATTAGATGCTTTTGCTGTGAATAACTCTTAACAATTCGGAAGCACCGGCAATTCACTAGGGGTAACGTATGACCTTCGAGATCGGTGAAAAAGTGGTTTATCCCAACCAAGGCGTCGGGACAATCGAGAATATCAGCATTCGCAACTTTGGAAATCAGCACGAGCAGTTTTACCTCCTTCGACTCGTCTATAGCAGCATGACGGTCATGGTCCCGTTCTCCACCGTTGGCAGCATCGGCTTACGGAGAATAACCAAAGCATCTGAAATCGCGAAAGTCTTGCAGTATCTGGCAACCGGCGATTGCCGCAACTGTCCGGATTGGAAATGCCGCTTCAAGTTGAACAGCGACAAAATGCAGAGCGGTAATCTAACGCAGATAGCTGAAGTGTTTAAAGGCCTGCTCATTCTCCAAGCGGAAAAACCGCTGTCTTTCCGCGAAAAGAAGATGGTTGAGCGAGCCCGGCACATGCTGGTGACGGAATTGGCAATTGCCCGGGGCTTAAGTCCGGAGGACGCGGAAACCGCGCTTCGGAATGCCTTGGCGAAATCCAACATCCCTCTTCCCACGGCAGCCTGAATCCCTGAGGGCAGAAAGTCGATTTCTGCCCTTAAACTCCTTCCTTTTTGTTTGCCTTGAGCAGGCGATACTAGTCCTATGCCCCGCCCTGGCACCGTGGTCGAGCATGACCGCGGCGGTCTCCCACCTATTGAGAATGACTTTCCATTTGGGGGCGGTGGCGATGGGGATTCAAACCCAGGGGGCCGGGGGTCGAGCCGATCCGTTTCAGTCCTCGGTCTAGTCGTCGGCATGGTGGCCAGCACCATGACTTTCGCCTCGTTGGCTAGCACGCTTATTCTGCGGCATGCTCTTTCGCCGCAGTGGGTATCGCTCCCAGTTCCACGCATCCTCTGGCTCAATACCGTCGTTCTGGTGCTCAGCAGTATGGCTATCGAAGCCGCGAGAATCGCTCTCCGCCGTGGACGGCGGGATCGTTTTAACTACTACTGGTGGATCGGAATCGTGCTCGGCGCAGGGTTCCTGGCCGGACAGGTGGCAGCGTGGATGCAGTTACGTTCGCGCGGCATCTATCTCAACACCAATCCCAGTCATGGACTCTTCTATCTCCTCACGGTCGTACATGCGGCGCACGCGATTGGCGCTCTACTCGCGCTCTTGTGGGTGGGAATTGCCGCGAGCCGCTTCCGTCTCGGACCCAGCAAAAGAACCGGAGTGCTCGTCAGCAGCATTTTCTGGCACTTCCTCGATGGAATGTGGCTCTGTCTAATGGCGCTCTTCCTGTTCTGGGGATGACCGGTCTCGGGACGGCTGCGCTCGAACGCTTGCGAGCGCTCAATCAGCGCGAACGTGGTTTGCCGCTGATTTTTTCCATCGATCTTGCGCTGTTCGGAGTCCTCATCATTCTCTACCTCGTGGTGCGCGGCCGAACCCCGGTTTGGCCCAGACCGTTTCACTTCCCCACCGGAATCATGACAATCGCAATGATCATGTTCGCTGGGTCCGCCAGCTTCGTCACTCACGTCGCGCGAAAGAGCCGCATGCAAGGCGATGCGGCCATGGTTCAGCGTATGCTTGCTCTCAGCCTGGTCGGTTGGTGTACTTTTCTCTTCCTTCTGGCCATGGAATGGGCACGACTCTACCTGATCGAGCGTGTGACGCTCTTTTCCAATCCCTGGCACGTCGGAGTCTTTGGATTTATCTACTACGGGCTAACCGCCTATCAGGGAACACACGTCGCATTCGGGTCGCTTTGGCTTTTGCGAGCCGCACAGGAGCCGTTGAAGTGGAGCCTGACAAGCATTGCGCTTTTCGTGGACCTCACAAATCTTTTTTTTATACTGATCGCGTTCTTCTTCATTCTGAGCTCCACTGACTTAAACGGTTTCTGAACTCCTATTCCGCGTTTCCAGCGCGCATTGACAAACGAATCTGATAGTACTAAGTTTTTAGTATGAAGCTCGCACGATTCACCCTGACGCGCCAAGAGCTCGAAATCATGAAGATTGTCTGGCGCCTTGAGCAAGCCACCGTCAGACAGGTTTACGAGGAAATTCTGACCGGCCGCAAGGTGGCATATACCACTGTGATGACCATGATGAAAATTCTTACCGCAAAAGGATTTCTGAAAAAGAACCGGGACGAAAGGGCATTCGTTTATTCAGCGACAAAAAAGCGAAAACAAGTGATGGCAGCTATGGTTCGAGATTTTGTCGACCGCGTTTTCAACGGCTCCGCGAAGCCGCTGTTAGTTCATTTGGTGGAAGATCGCCAGCTATCCGCCGCGGACATTCGCGAGATCAGCGACCTCATCGAGAAGAAGTCGTGACGCCGATGTTTCTTGTCGGAGCTCTTCTGCAGTCAGCCGTCGTTTACCTCATGGCGCTCGCGGCAACAAGGATTTGGTTGCCCCCTGCGCCTCGCATTCTCCTGAATTTCTGGCAAGCTTCACTCGTCGCGATGGTGTGTCTGCCGGTGTGTCAGCTCACGTTCACCGAGCCCCTATCGGCGATTCACATTTCGGCGATCGGAGCCGCCGCGGCCTCTTCTTTACAGCGCGTTCCCTTCCCCACCGCTCGAGTCCTCATTTTCATCTGGGCGGTTATCGCGATCTTGCGGCTGGGGCGGCTCGCTTTAGGTCTGGTCGAATTGAGACAAATCCGACGCGCGGCTCGCCCGTTCTCTGACGTCGCACCGCAAGCATGCGCGCAAAGCGGTGTTCACATTCGGGTATGTGAGTCCACTTCGATTCGTACTCCCGCGAGCTACGGTCTACGAACGCCGGTGATCCTCGTGCCTGCCGTCTTTTCGGCACTCGGGGAGGAGACACGCGTAGCGGCCATCACGCACGAATTGATTCACATCCAGAGACGTGACTGGCTGGCGCACCTGCTTGAAGAAGTGCTGCTCAGCTTTTGCTGGTTCCATCCCCTCCTCTTCGCGACGGTTCGGCACATCCGCCTTTATCGCGAACAAATCACGGATCAGGAGTCCATTCGGGCTACAGGGTCCCGGGACACGTATCTCCGCGCTCTGGTCGCCTTCGCGAGCACCCATCCATCCGATCTACCCGCGCCCTGCTTTTCCAGAGCGCGACAACTTAAGCAGCGAATCAAAGCCATACAACAGGAGTCATCCGTGTCCGTTTCGAAGCCGTCAAAATCCACAATTCCCGCGACTGCGTTTTTGATCGCCAGCATGGTTCTGGCGATCTGGGCTATCCCACTGCATTCGTCTGTAGCAGCCGGAGAGCAAGTTTATAAGGTAGGCGGTAATATCAAGGCGCCAGTCGCGACTTCCTCGCCAAGCGCCGCGTACACACCGCAAGCGAAAGCCGCGAAGATAGAGGGAACCGTTACCTTGGAGCTCGTTATCGGGCGTGATGGCATCCCTAGCGACGTTAGGGTAACCCAAGCTTTGGATCCAGGCTTAGACCAGGAGGCCGCGAAAGCGGTGCGGAACTGGCGGTTTACACCTGGTACGAAAGACGGGAAGCCGGTTGCCGTTCGGGCCACTATGGAAATCCAGTTCAAGCTGCTCTAGTCAGCGGTGGTGACCAGTCACTCCGGCCAGGGCGTCTTCAACTGAAACGTTGTTTTTTTCCAGGGTCTCGCCCACGATCTGGTCTAGGCCCACCCTGGCTCGCGAATATGCGCCTAGAGCCGCGACTTCATTTCCCTCCGCAGTGACGAGGTTCCGTTGGACCACGATCAAATCGTTGAATGTCGAAGTCCCTAACGAGAACTTTCGCTGCTCTTTCTCCAGAAGGTCGGCCTGTAGCTTTCGAGTATCCGTCGCCGCCGAATATCTGGCCCGCGCCTGTCGAAGCGCAACCATCTGGTTGGAAATATCCACCACAATCTGGTTCTTGCTTCGCCGCGTGATCACTTCGGTTTGCCGAAGTTGCAGCTGGTCTACGCCGTAGTCGCCTTGGTTCACTCGGTTTTGGAAAGAGGCCTGAAAGTACCCACCTGCGCGCTCATTCGGAAAATCGCGCCGGAACACCTGCCCGAAAGCGTTTCCCAAACCTCCGACGAAGTAAGGGTCGGGCCGTTGCCCATCTACGGTTTGCGCAGTTCCGGCCAAGCCGCTGTTATAAGCTTGCGCAAACCCTGTCAGCTGCGGAAGAATTCCGTTTGCGGTTCCCACTGCCGAGATTTGAGCATCCACCATGCGGGCATCGGTCGCCGAAAGGTCCGGACGTTTGGTAAGAGCGACTTTCACCAGCTCTCGAAGGGGTGGAAGGTCGTCCGTCTCGGGAACGTGTATCGAGTCGAGTGGGACAACTTCCGCACTGTCAAGCAGAGGGTCCTCCATCCCGTTTCGGCTGAGCGCATTCTTGAGAAGCGTCTCCTGCTGATGAACGTCGGCGATTGCAACCCCGAGTTCCTGCTTACGAGTTGCGACCTCAGCCTGCGCGCGGTAGACGTCAACTTTCGCTACGGCGCCAATCTCGATCTCCTGCCGGGTGTCGCTATAAAACTTTTCGGCAACATCAAGCGCCCGCTGCCGCGCTTTCACGCTATCGTTATCGATCGCCACGCTCCAATAGAGATTAAGCACGTTTGCGATCAAGTCCAGCAATTGCGAGCGGAACGTATCCCGAGCAGCGCCGATGTTCTTTTGTGCAACGCGAATAAAGCGGCTGTTCACACCTGTCCCGAATCCATTCAGAAAATTGTGTTGGGCGTAGAAGTATAGCCGGGGAGCTACCGACGGATTGAGATAGTCCGTGGGCGTGCTCTCCTTTAGGTAAGATTCGCGCTGATAGATCTGAACATAACCGCCGCTTAGAAGGCCCTGCTGCAACGAAGTACTGTATAGATGTGATGTGTCCACCAGCGCCGCGGTTTGACTTTGAACCGTGTTCGATTGCGGCTGAGTGGTGTGCGAATAAAGGCTGGTGTTCTGGAGCACCGGATCGAGATTGGCCGTCACAGGTCCAATCTGCGAAACCACGGCGCTGCCTCCGATTGAGCCCGAACTTCCACCGGTGGTGCTCAGTCCTGCGCTGGACTGGCTGCCGGAGATACCTTGGCCGCTAGCCACCTGTCCTACCTGGGAACTGCCGTTGGTAACGCCGCGCAGAAGGCCGCCCGCTTGCGCGCGCTCAAGAGCCCAGTCCGCCAGCAGGGGCCCGTAGCGATCGACTTCGAGGTCGAGATTATTTTCGATCGCCAATCCAATCGCATCCTGCACGGTGAGATACAGCTTGCCGCCGCGGATCAGCCCGTGGATCCGGTCGGAGTTCCTCAAGCGTGCCGGAGCCACACGGGCACCCTCGTAAGGGCGCAGGAAGAGCGGGCCCGTAGGCTTCTCAACAGAGACACCCGGCTGCAACTGAGCGGCGGCGGGCATCGAAACAGACCACACCAGCAGTGCGTAAATGAATTCCCGGGCAATCATTGCCTCAACCCCGGCATAGAAGCGGGTATGGAGGAGAGCCTCGCTACGTGGCCAGACTCAGCCTCTTCCATGGATACTCCATTCACGTCCAAGGTATTCCCTAGAGCGTCGTCGAAAGCCGCTCGAGCGTGGGTGTAATTGGCCATCGATTGGATCTCCGCGCTTTGGTCCGCATTCAGATCACGCTCGGCCTGGATCACCAAAGCAATAGAAGAAACACCCGAGCTGTACCGCGCCTGCTCAGCTTGAACCGTCTGCTCTGCCAATTTTCGCGTACCCACCGCCGTTTCATATCGGGAGCGGGCCTGGTTCAGTCCAATCACTGCGTTTTTGACATCCACCCGAATCTGGTTTACTGCCTTCTGTAGCTGCAGCTGAGTTTGCCTTAGTTGCAGCTGATCGGTGACGTAGTCGGCTTGTGCCGATCGGTTGCGAAAAGGAATATTCAAGGAAAACCCCGCCGTGTAATTCGGAAAGTTTCTGCGGAAAATTTGATTCAGCAGGTTTCCGTAACCGCCTACAAAATATGGATCGGGCGCGCCTCCCTGCCCTCCGTACAGCGCATTCACGGGCCCGGTGAGTGCATTATTCGTCAACTCGACAAATCCCTGTAAGACGGGAAGGAGTGCGTTCTTGCTCCCGGCTAGATTGATCGTGCTGCTCTGAAGATTGATCCGGCTTTGCTCCAGATCCGGGCGTTTGAGAAGAGCCTCTTGCACCAATTCGGGAACAGCCTTGATCTCCTCCGTGGCCGGGACAACGATGTGATCGAGCGGGATGATGTGGACCTCATCGAGCCACGCGGTCTCGACACCATTGCGGCTGAGCGCGTTCTTAAGGATCGTCTCCTGCTGAGCGAGATTCGTCTGCGAGATCAGAAGGTCCTCTTTACTAGACGAGACCTCGGCCGCGCTCCGCGTCAATTCCACAGAAGCGAGCGCTCCCGCTTCTACCCGGACCTTGTTGTCCTCGTTTAATTTCGCGGCGGTAGCGAGTGCTTCTTCCTTTACTCGGACATCGTCATTGAAGCTGACGAGGTCCCAGTAAAGGCTAAGAACGGCCGATAAGGTGGTGATAACCTGACGCTTCAATTGCAGCGCGGAGACTTTCACGTTGTTCTTTGCCACGCGGATGTTGCGGTTGTTTACCCCAATCTTCATACCTTGCAGAAGGTTCTGCGTCAGGTAAAAATCAGCATAGCCGCTGGTCGCGGGGTTGATCACATTGGCCGGGCTATTCACCAAGCTGCGATAGCTGAAGTAAGTGAGCTGAAAACTGGTCCCAGTAAGAAACTGCTGGTTATAGCCGAATTGATACTGCCGGAAGTCGTTAGTCAGCGACGTGGTTTGGCTCAATAACGTATTGCTCAACGGCGTGGTGGTGTGACCGAAGTTCCCGTAAGCAAATAGAGAGGGATCGAGCGTGGGCGGGGTTGGACCAATCTGGATAACAATTCCGCCTCCGGATCCCACGCCTGCTCCGCCCGCCGTGCCGTTCGTGTTTACGCTAACGCCTGCCAAACTTACGCTTACCGGTCCAGGTGCGATGGCTGTGTCGACGCTCCGCAGAAAGCCGCCGCCCTGGGATCGACGCAGTACCTCGCGAGCCAGTGGCGGCCCGTAGCGCTGCACGGCAATGTCAAGGTTGTTCTCGAGCACAAGATCGATCACATCATCTTTGGACAGGTACAGGTTGCCGCCCCGAACCAGCGATTCCAAGCGAGACGTGTTGGTGAGCTTTGCCGGTGATACCGTACGTCGGAGCGTGTGAAATGGACGTAGAATCATTCCTACAACCGGCGGCCCGCTTGGCTCCTGAATCGATATCTCGGGCGATTGCGCGTAAGCGTCCCTTCCCGATAAACCGCGGAGGAGCGTGAGTACCAGGAAACAGCGGGGCAGGAACCGGCGCAGACACTGATGCATGTGACACGGCGAACAGCGCAATCGTGCAGCCACGACCCACAGACGCGAAAAGCGCCTGAAACACGATGGTAAGCTACGCTGGACAACGAGGAAGCTGCCCGCTTTTGGGACAGACTGTCCGCTCCCGCGACAAGCCGCCCCCGCGATTGCCGGTTATGGGCAATCTGCTTGCGATTGACAGATGCAGTTTTAGGCTGTGGATAGGATTGGAGGCGCGGGTCGGGATCGACCAAAGGAGTAAAGGTCTTGCAGACTCCAGGAGTCAGCCCCTAACCTCCTCTTCCACATGGACGTAGCGCAGCACGCACCGCAAGTTCGGAGCCCGAGGATCTTGGCGATGTCCATTGGTTCGGGCAAGTCTCCACCAAGCGCGTGGCAAACGTGTGCCGGAAATCGTGTTCGTGCAACTCACTCCAGAGGCGATGCGGACCTCAGAGACTTGTTCAGCTGACCCACGGGTACATCATTCCCTTCGCGCGATGACGGGAAGATCCACTTGCTCTTGCTCTCCATGCGGCCGAGCATCACGGCTGACTTTTGACTCAAAGGCAGCGTGCGGCCGGCGTTTTCCCCATCACAACGCCTGTGTTATTCCGCCGGACCCCTGAATGCCAGAGATGGCGAATATTCCGGTAACTGAGTCCTCCGGAAAAGATCGATCTGCCGACAGTTGAAATTTCTTCACGCGTCCTCGCTTGCTTTATTCCCCCTCCTCTTTCTCCTAAATTCCCCGGGCGGCCTTGAGGCTGATAAGTCCGTCCGGGGTTGACTCTCTACTTCGCCTTTATCTGATCTCGCGCAAACAATGCGATACGAGGGATAACGCAGAGAGCCGTCGAAACATTTACTGCCACTCAGCTGCGTGACAGCTTTGACCGGAACACGTCAAAAGCTGATGCATTCGCATCTGCAGATACTGCTGTTGCGCTGAGGCGTTGGGACGCGCGAGATTGTTCTGTTCTTGCGGGTCGCTGGCGACGCTAAAGAACTCGTTCTCGTTCGTCTCGTATTGCGCGTACATTGCATCGGGCGCTACGGGATTCGTGACCGACGTGCGCACGCCCTCCCAAGAGGGAAGCCCAAATGTTGGGAGCCCGTCAGAGATATAGCGAATAAGATACGAGTTTCGCCACGGCTGACTTGGGTTCGAGAGAAGCGGAAGGAAACTGGTTCCGTCCGGCGTGTACGGCGGAGTAACCTGCGCAAGCTCCAGGATTGTTGGGACAATATCGTTGTCGCCAACGAGGGCGTCCGATTTGACGCCTCCGCCCACGCTCACGATCAATGGTGTTCCGATGCTCGGATCATAGGGCGCTAACTTCCCGCCCAAACAATTGAAACCATAGAGCCAGCCGTTGTCCGAGAGAAAGATGATGACGGTGTTCGACATCCCGCTGCCTTGCAGGCTGGCAACAAGGTTTCCGAATGCACGATCCACGTCCTTCAGTGCCTCAAGGCGGTTCTGCCATTGCTGCGTCATCCCGGCCAGATCGGCAGAGTTCATGCCCGGCTTGGACATTTCAAAGCTCATCGTGCCCGGGGAGTTGTACGATTCCGGCTGACGAAGCGGGTCTGTGACAGTCCCCACATCTTGGGGCGCGGGGTGCAGCGTGAAAGAGTAGATCTGCGCGTATCCCGCCAGTGGATCCGGATTGTAATTCGTCTCCACGTGCGGCGCCGGGATCGCGTACAGCAGGAAAAACGGTTTGCTTGGTTTCCGCTGTGCAAAGTTCTCCAGCATCATCTGAACCCCGCTGTTCAACACGTCAGTCAAGTAGTCGCTCGGACTTGAACCGTGATAGAGGAGCGTGCCGTTATGGTTCAGCCAGTAGTTATAGTCATTCGGGTTATCCGCCGCGAGAAGGAGGTCAGGCACTCCGGGCGGGACGAGCCCGCCAAGAACAGCTTGGTAGTAAGGAACAGAGCACCACATATCCCAACCAGGCGGAATATATTGCGCGTCTTTCTCATCAACGACTCCGTCTCGATTAAGATCCTCATACCCGTATCCATCTGCATACTTGCCGACAAGAGCAGTTGCATACCCGGCCGCGTGCAACCCTTGCGCTAGCGTCCACGGCGTGCCGAACTGGTACGAGCTGCATGTGTTGCTGTTCTTTCCGAGACCCTGTTCATGGGTAAAGTAGAGGCCGGTCTGATAGGCTTCGCGCGACGGACAGCCGTGCGGGTTGCTCACGACGTAGTGATTAAAGGTAGTTCCGCGCGCAATAAGAAAATGCTGCACGTTGGGCATGAGCCCATCCGCTACCGCCTCATTGAACGTGACCGGGTCAAGATCGTCCGGCTCGAAAATCACGATGTTTGGGCGAGACTGCGCCGAAGCGAATAGCGCCAGAGTCAGTAGCGTGAGGCAGGCTTTGATCATAAGTAGACGTTGAAAAATCCTTGTCTTCCGACAGTTTGTTTAGGTTCAGTGAACGGCGTGGAGGTTTCATCCTCCACGCGAAACCGATCGGACTTCCAGAGTCGCATCTAGAGGCCGTCCACAGGCTCTGGTGAGGAGGGTTTTTCTCCGGCGCGTCGACGGTAGTACCAAGCCAAAAGTACTGAAGCGCGCCGAACCAGTCGGTCGCCATGCCGGTTAGCAGCCGTCGTTCCACCCCAAGATTCTGTTCTCGTTTAGTTTCCAGCCAGGAGCTCTGAAACTCGGGGTACATCACCTCGCACGCGAAGGCGGCGCATGAACTCATGCGCTTGCTGGCGGGAATGATCGGGCGTTTAGCTCGCCAGTCTGCGCAGCCTTTCTCGTGGATCCGGATGATGCGCGGGAATCGCGCTCCGAAATTTCTGGACCGTTGAACAAACGGCTGCTGGCGCATGACGGTCCAGGCGCGGATTGGAGGAGGTCGGTAATCTGCTTAGTGACCTGGTTCTCGGCCAGGTCTTCCGTGCGGCGCTTCGGCGGTGGCGGCCGAGATCCCGAAGCACCGGCTTGCTTTCAGCGCTGCGCTTCAGGAGGTTGTATTGTGCTTCAGAGACTCTCATGGGGGTTCCCGCTCGAATTGCTTCGCTGCTGAGCAGTCCGGGAAGTGGTTGAGCCCCTCGCGGGTGTAGGGCGCCACCTTGCCGTTCTTGTGGCGCACCCAGAAGATTTCAGCGCTGCAGCCTTTGCACGTACCGGGATCACCGATGGTTTTAAGGAGTTGAAGGGCGGGAGAAGTGGCAGCCGGAGACATCAGAGAGTATGCCCCCGCTTCCCCGATTCATGTACCCAAAACTGTCCAATCTGTGTCAAAAGACGGCGAACAGATAGGGAAACAGGGGAATCTTGGGAGTCGTTCGGGATTACCGAACAATCCAACGAAATCAGTGATTTAGATTGGAGGCGCGGGTCGGAATCGAACCGACGAATAAAGGTTTTGCAGACCTTGGCCTTACCACTTGGCTACCGCGCCGGTAAAAATCTGGCGGACTCTTCAATCATAGCGCGTCCTTCAGCACTTTCGTTCCCGTCTCGAGTCGCGGCTGCGATAAGATTGGCGCGCGATGACGATCCCAGCCAGAAGGCTGACGCGCGACCAGAAATTCCTTCTCGCGCTGCTGGTCGTCTTCGGTGTGCATCAACTACATCGATCGGGGAAGTCTTTCAGTAGGGCAGCGGGATATTACCCACGATCTCCGCATCAATCCTGCCCGGCTCGGCATGGTCTTCTCCGCTTTCTTCTGGACATATGCATCGTTTCAGCTCTTGGGCGGGCTACTGGTCGATCGTTGGCGGGTGACGCGTGTCTACGGGGTGGTTTTCCTTGTCTGGTCCGCGGCGATGGCGGCCACCGGTCTCGTGTCCGGCCTCACATCGCTACTCTTTCTGCGGCTCCTTCTCGGCGCAGGCGAGTCGTTTGCGTATCCAGTCCTATTCGCGCATTCTCGCCGCGTCCTTCCGAGAAGAACAGCGCGGCCTCGCCAACGCCTTAATCGACGCCGGTTCGAAACTTGGGCCGGCGTTGGGCGTTTTAATCGGTGGCTTAACAATGGAAATATACGGCTGGCGCGCGTTCTTTATTGCCGCTGGAATCATCAGTTTCATCTGGCTGATCCCTTGGTTCCGGTTCGCGCCTCAGTCCAGCATTTGTCGCGGAGTGAAAAAAGATTGCGCGCCAAGCCTCGGGCGAATTTTGCGGGAGCGCTCAGCATGGGCCACCTTCACGGGACTTATTTGTGCAGCAACTATGGTTGGTATTTCATGGTTTTCTGGTTGCCTCCTTACTTGGAAAACGAGCGGCACTTCTCCCATCACGATATGGCGATCTTCGGCTCGGTACCGTTCTGGGGAGTCGCGGCCACTTCTCTCTTCGGAGGGTGGCTCTCGGATCGCCTCATCGCGAGCGGCCTTTCACCAGACCGGGTCAGGAAGACGTTCGTTGCCGCCGGACTTACCGCGTCTACCCTGATCGTGCCCGCAATGCTCTCCCGGGACAATCGTCTATCCCTCACGTTTTTGACTCTCGGCATGCGCCAGCTTCGGCTTCTACGCCTCGAAACGTTTGGGCGATTACACAAACTTTAGCGGGTCCGGACGCAGCCGGAAGTGGACCGGTCTCCAAAACGGCTTGGGCAACATTCCCGGAATGTTCGGTCTGTGGTTTACCGGTTGGATCATTCAGACTACGGGCCGTTACTTTATGGCCTTCGTTGCGGCGGCACTCTTCTTACTCGGGGGAGCGTTTACGTTTCTGTTTTTAGTTGGACGGGTGGAACCGATTTGCTGGGACTCTACCGAGCTACCCCCTGACCCAGTCGTACGGCTTCCGGGGCTCGCGCCATAACAAGGCAGATGCCTCGGGTTGGTGATCGAAGTCTTCGCGTTCCGCGCTCCATCGCAACTTCAAACCCGTTTTGAAGGCAATGTTTCCAAGATGTCCGATCGTCGTGGCGCGATGTCCGACTTCCACATCCGCGTCGGGGCGTTTCCGGGCGCGAACATTCTCAACGAATTTTTTGGCGTGAATCGGTACCGCGTCCTGAGCTGCCACCACTTTACGTTCCATGCGATAAGCGGTAGGAGTTGCCGCTCCTTGCGTCTCCTCGTCAACCGGCTCCGGATAGATCTCGTAGCCGATCCGGTCCGCGAACAGCGTTCCATTTGTACCGTAGAAGGCCATTCCATGCGGACGGTCGTTCTCTGGCACGGGCGTGATAATACTTTTTACCCGGCGTGCGTCCCCCCATTCCAAAGCTATTCAGAGTGGAACACTTATAACTCATCACGAAAGACGGGTATTCATAGGTCACCTGTAGAGTATCCGGCATCTCACCCAGGTCGCGCATCGCGTAGCGGCGTCCCGTCGCTGCGACCGTGACCGGCCTTTCCTCGCCCATGATCTCGTGCACGGTGTCGAAGCGATGCGTGCCGAAATCGGTTATTAGACCACCCGAGTAGTCCCAGAACCAGCGGTAAGTGGATAAGAACCGCATGGGATTAAAAGGCCGGACGGGAGCTGGTCCTAGGTACATATCCCAATCCAGACCAGCGGGTGGCTCGCCGTCTGCGGGACGGCCAAAACCTCTTGGATAGAAGGACATGTAATTCCACACGCGCACTAGATGAACTTCGCCCAGTTCGCCGCTTTGCACAATACGCGCGCACGCGGCAAAATGCGGAGCCGAGCGCTGCTGCGTTCCCGCCTGCACAATTCGGTCGTGGTCGCGTGCGGCTTTCACCATTGCCCGCCCTTCGCGAACGCTGTGCGCGAGAGGCTTCTCCACGTAGACGTCCTTTCCGGCGGCGCAGGCCGCGATAGTGGCCGGCGCGTGCCAATGGTCCGGGGTGGCAATCAGGACAGCATCAACATCTTTGCGGTCCAGCAGTTGACGCATGTCCTTGAATGTTGTTCCGGCCGGATTGAGCTTCGCTCGCGCCTTCTCCGCGTTCGTCTGATACACATCGCAGAAGGCCACAAATTCCGTGTTGGGTGCCTGACGCATGAAATCTCCAACGTAAGTTCCACGCGATCCGCATCCAATGAGGCCCAAACGCAATTGGTCGTTTGCGCCCTTGATCCGCGCCACGGATGCAGCTGTAACCATTGCGCCCGCCAGCAGTTCCCGTCTGTTCATGTGCTTATACTATTTGATTCTAGATGCCCGTCCGTGCACGTCGCCACCTCCGGAAGATGCGCGGCGGAGCGCAGTCTCATTTAATCGAATGCGAGGACGGGGGCTTCTACGTCGTCAAATACGTCTCGAACCCCCAACATCGCCGCATACTCCCCAACGAATGGATTGCATCTGTGATCCTGAAGTACCTTCAAATTGCCGCCCCGCACACCGCCATCATCGAAATCCCCAGTGCATTCTTGGAAGAGTTTCCCGAAGCGTCTATCCAATTGGGAAGTCGCATCGTTCGCCCTGATCCTGGATGGCATTTCGGTTCTAAGTATCCTGGCGACCCGGAGCGAATCGCCATTTACGATTACATGCCCGATCTTCTCATCGCGCAGGTCCACAATGTAGCGGATTTTCTTGGCGCGCTAGCGTTCGATAAATGGACAGGCAACGCCGATTCGCGGCAGTCGATCTTTTTCCGTTCCCAAATTAGCGAGTGGCTTCCCGGCGCTGAAGCACATCCCCGGAAAATGGGATTTGTAGCCCTGATGATCGACCACGGTTATATCTTCAACGGTCCGCACTGGGAGTTGATTAACTCTCCGGTGCAGGGACTCTACACCCGCAAACTCGTCTACAACAACGTGCGCTCGCTCGACGATTTTCAACCATGGTTGGACCGCATCGGCTACTTCCCGGAAGATGTTCTCGACGAAGCTTTGCGGCAAATCCCCCCATCGTGGATTGCCGGGGAGGAAGATCAACTCGAAAAGCTGTTAGAGATGCTGTTGCGCCGGCGCAAGCAAGTACCGGATCTTATTGCCGATGCCCGATTGGCAAAAGCAAATCCGTTTGCGAATTGGCCCGCGTAAAATCCGCAGCGACAATTTCGCGCGCTATGCCCCGCGCGGTGGCAGGCGCGAGGAGAATGCCGTTGCGATAATGCCCGTAAGCCAGCCAAACCGGAGTGTCAGCGAGTCGGCCCATAACAGGTTCGCCGGAGCCGGATCCCGGACGAATACCGTTCCAAGTCACGTAGGCACGCCCGTGTAGCGCGGGTACCAGCGCGCCTGCTTTCGCGGCGATATCCGCGGCAATCGCTCCGTCCACCTGCCGATCAAACCCGGCGTTCTCGGTGGACGATCCGGCGATCACCATATCATTGGCACGCCGCAGTAGGTACGTATGTCCATGCCGCAGGATCGGATCGCATAGGCCCTTATCTTCTTCGAACGCGATAAGATGCCCTCGGATCGGAACGGCTTTCGGCAAAGTGATTCTCCCACCACCTACTGCTTTGGCCGCTACTTGATCGCTCCAGGCGCCTGCCGCGACCACATAACAGTCGAAATCCTGCAGCGAGCCAAGATCATGCACCGCTTCGAACTCGCGTACGCGTACCCCGCCGCGCACCAGCACCACTCGAAGAGCTCGCACCAGATCGCGCGGGTTCACCACAGCATCGCCAGGAAAGTATTGAGCCGCCACAGAACCGTCCCGCAGGCCCGGAATGCGCGATGGAGGAAATTGTTCGGAGTAGATTCTGCACTCGTTCTGCTTCGTGGCTCGCGCGCGCAAAGCCCCTGCTTCGGCCTCAGTGAAAGCGATATCGAACGCTCCACACTGGCGAAAATCAATGGAGACGTCCGACTCCGCCGCGAGTTCTTCGACAAAATCGCGGTACATGGCTAAGCTCTCGAGCGCCAGATCGGACCATAATGAACGCCTTTCGAACTCACCGCCCGGCGCCAACATTCCCGCTCCTGACCAACTTGCTTCGTTGCCAATTCGCCCCGCTTCGAAAACTGTGACGCTCGCGCCGGTCTGGCTCAAACGCCATGCTGTCGAAAGTCCGATCAAGCCGCCGCCGATTACGGCCACGGAAGGCCCAGAATTCATTTCTCGATTGTAAGGCGAACCCCGGAGGGCGAGGCCTTCAATGTCGAATACGAATGAGGTTATAGGGACTTTCGATCTTTGACTTTCCTTCGCCTAAACCGCTAAAGTAGCTTGCAACGAGCCTTATCGGTGATGAAACGCACTCTCCTGTCTCGGCAGATACTTCTAGCCCTGCCCTTCATATTCCTAGTGGCCTCAGCTGCGGCTCAGACCATCGCGACCAAAACAACATTGACGATCAGTCCGAACCCCGCCGCGGTCAATTCGGATGTTCACCTCCTGGCGACGGTCTCGCCACAACAAAGTTCAACGTTTGTTCCGGGGGGCAGCGTCACGTTCGCCGACACCAACGGCAATACGTACAGCGCACCGGTCGTAAACCTCACCGCTTCGCTGATTCTGGATTTGCCCCAAGGCGTTTATACATACGCCGCGACGTATAGCGGCGATCCGAACTTCACCGGCAGCACCTCCACACCTGTGGTTCTGACCGTTACGCCTGGCACGACGACCACAATCTCCTCTACACCGAACCCCGCGCTCTTTGGACAAAGCGTGGCGGTTACAGCAACCGTCTCGCCGAGCACTGCCTTAGGGAAAGTAAGCTTTTACGACCGCGCCACCTTCTTAGGAGTAGCGCCCCTGGTCAATGGGACTGCAACCCTGGCCAGCACCACTCTGGCATCCGGCCTTCGGTCTCTTACCGCGTTTTATAGCGGCGATGTTAATGACCTGGCGAGCAGTTCCGCTATCCTCTACGAAGGCATTCTTGCTAAACCAGGCATCGGCTTCAGTTCGCCCAAGGTGCTTTCCGCTGGAACCACTCCGCAAAACTCCGCCGTTGGCGATTTCAATGGCGATGGCTACATGGATTTCGCCGTTAGCAACAGCGGGAGCAATAACGTCAGCGTGTTTCTGGGTAATGGCAACGGAACCTTTCAATCGCCAGTGACCATCGCGACGGATGTCGCCCCCACCGCGTTAATCGCCGGGGATTTGAACGGCGACGGAAAGACGGATCTGGTTGTAAGCGTGACGAACGGCTTCGATTTCCTTGCCGGCAATGGAAACGGGACGTTTCAACCCGCGGTAATCGACTCGGTGGGAAACTCGTTCGCGGCACTAGCGATTGTTGATCTGAACCGCGATGGAAATGCGGATCTGGTCGGCAGCAAAGCAGGCGGAAACGGAATCTCCGTGCTGATTGGCAACGGTGACGGTACATTCCAGACACCGGTAAGTTACGCAACCGGCGCTCACCCGATAGGTCTCGCAGTCAATGATTTCAACGGCGACAATAACCCGGACGTCGTAGTCGCCAACTCGGTTGGAGTGAGCGTCCTCCTCGGCAACGGCGACGGCACACTCGGTACGGCCGCCAACTATCCCGCCGGTAACGGCCCTGTCGCAATCGCGATCAAAGACTTAAACGGAGACGGCAACATTGATCTAGCCGTTGCGAACGCCACCGACGGCACGGTCTCCATTCTCCTCGGTCGCGGGAACGGCACGTTTGTCTCTTCCGGTTCATTCCCTGTGGGCGCCAATCCCACCTCAGTAGCATCCAGCGATTTCAACGGCGATAGCCGTCCGGATCTCGTCATCTCGAACAGCACGTTTACCATCGGTTCGAATGTCAATGTGTTGCTGGGTAACGGTGATGGCACCTTCGGCGCCGCGGTCGGATACACGGCCGACGGAGCCCCGCAATCCATTTCCGTAGGCGAATTCAACGGCGACGGAGAAGCTGACGTTCTCGTCGTCAGCCCCACCACGAATACAGCAAGCGTTCTCCTGAATGGGTTCGCGTCTCTTTCACTTGGTGCGGGCAACGCACAATCGACGCCCGTCTTTACAACCTTTGCTCAGAACCTGAGTGTTACGGCCTACAGCTTTGGCGCGCCCGTCGCCAACATTCCGGTGACGTTTACCGCACCGTCCAGCGGTCCTTCCGGGTTCTTTACTGGTACGGGCGCCGTTACCACCGTGATCACTGGCTCGACTGGCGTCGCAACCGCGCCGGCCTTTACCGCCAACGGCTCCGCAGGAACGAACCCCGTTACCGTTACAGCAGGTGGGAATGTTCTCACATTCAGCCTCAGCAACGTCTCGCAGCCCTGCACTTTTTCCGTTTCGCCTTCGTCACTGACCGTAGATGCCAACGGCGGCGCGGCTACCTTCAATGTCACTGCCAGTGGACCCACCTGCTTGTGGAGCGCCGCCTCGCCATCCTCGTTTATTCAAGTCGGTTTGAACTCCTTTACAGGAAGCGGTTCCGTAAACATCCTAATCCCGCAAAACAGCACGGGAACCGAATTGAGCGGAACGTTGTACGTTGCCGGGTTAGCCGTACCAGTTACTGTTCAGGGCACCGCTCAAATTTTCCAGGATGTTCCTCCGACCGCATACTACTTCGATGCAGTCAACGACCTTAAGTTGAGAGGAATTACTTCCGGTTGCACGCCGGTGGACTATTGTCCGACAGACTCCATCACGCGTGCCCAGATGGCTATCTTCATCGTCCGGTCCGTCTACGGCAGTGACAACTTCACTTACAATCTGACCCCTTATTTCACGGACGTCCCCACTGACGCATTCGGTTTTGCGTGGATCCAGAAACTCTACGAACTGGGCATTACAACGGGATGCGCGCCTACTCTGTATTGTCCGGACGACTCCGTGCTTCGCGAGCAAATGGCGGTATTTATAATCCGCGCTCGTTACGGCGCTACGACAGAATTCACGTTTCCGACCACCCCGATTTTCACTGATGTGCCCAACACGAACTTCGCGTTCGACTGGATCCAACGGATGAGCATTGACGGCATCACGCTCGGCTGCACTCCGACGACTTATTGCCCCATCAACGCAGTAACCCGGGGTGATATGGCGTTATTCATCATGCGAGGGATGTTCAACGAATTCCTCCCGGCAGGAGAACCGGTGATTGCAACGGTTACCCCCAACACCATCGTTCGTGGAGTGACTACGAATGTCACAGTCACTGGAACGAACACCGCATTCGCGCAAGGGTCAACCATTCTCTACCCGATCGGCGGCCTCGCGGCAAGCAACCTGACTGTAACTAGCCCGACTTTATTTACTGTCGATCTAACTGCGGACGTATCGATGACACCCCAACCTTATTCCCTTTACGTCATCACTGGCGCTCAGGAGGCGGTTCTCCCTAACGGCTTGATCATCCAATAGCTCAAGCGAAGAGTTGCGAAAAAGAGGAGGGGTAGACGGAACCGTCTACCCCTTTTTGTTCGGTCCTTACTGTCCCAATAGCCCGAAAACACCAACTCCCGTCTGAGTTCCCACGTACACCTTACCATTTGCAATCATTGGCGCAATAAACTTGTTCCCATTGCCGAACTGATCCCGACTCCCCGCTTGCGTGCTGTTATAGAGTTCCGTCCCTAGATTGTTAGCCTTATAAGCGTGCAAAACAGCTGGGCTGGTATTCTCTGCCACCCAAACAATAGCGTTCTTCACCCCATTCGAGGAGAGTGATGGCGTTGCTCCGGGATAGGGAAACGTGTGGGAAGTTGCCGTGCCCAACTGAAACTGTCCGTTCTTAAATTGGAACGCCCGGATCGAATCATTCACGGCGCCAAAAAACACGGTGCCCTCAATGTAAGCCGGCGCGCTGAATACCCCACCTTTGAAGGCTCCAGAAATTTCCTGATATACGTTATTGCTCGACGTGCTGAACTTACCCAGGTTCGTCCGGTCCACGACATAGAGGTTCTGGTCCTTCCCGGCGCCTACCGCCAATTGGCGCACGGTTCCCGAAGCATCCTTCAGGTTCGGCAACAGCATCGCGCCTCCCGACCCGAGATCGAGATCAGCATTGGACTCGGACACAGTGTTCGACATTGTGAAGTAGTCTGCAACCGAAAGCTTATTACCAGAGTTCGAGAGCTTCACGAAAGCGTTTCCGTAGTCACCCTTGGAAGGAAATCCGCTCGCGTTCAGAGTCGTGTCGAACGTCCCATTTGCAGCTAAGAAAAAAATATTGCCGGAACCGTCCACTGCGGGGCCGCCACCCGATTGCCACACACAGCCCTCTTCTCCATTCGGTGTGAAATCCAAAACACTCACCTGCGATAGAGTCTTCTCATCATAGGTAATAACCCATCCCGTGTAAGGCCGGAAATCGCAATGCGACGACCATGTGGTCACCACCACTCCATTGGTGATCAGCAAACCGGGCCTATCTTTGTATTGTTTAGGGTCGAACACTACCTGCCCATTGCTGCTGTTGTCTCCGGTTCCAGGATAGGTTGCTTGTACATCGATAGGGCCGTTGAACTGCTCCGCTCCGGTGGTTAAATCGAGAGCATGTAGACGCTGGTGATAGTTGCTTGAAGTGTCCTTGCTCATCGCAGTCACATATATGGTTCCGTGGGGCCCTACTTTCAAGTCAATCGCCGGCGTAGCTGTCACGCCGATCTGCGGCGTCACTTGGCTGCAT
The DNA here is from genome assembly GCA_963738525.1 of Bryobacterales bacterium. GTDB lineage: Bacteria > Acidobacteriota > Terriglobia > Bryobacterales > Bryobacteraceae > Bog-113. Next base: position 222,574 of record CAVTXC010000011.1, on the reverse strand, counting down.
CCGCGATCGTCAGAAGGCATTTCTCCGGACTTCAACATCGACACTTGCCACAGCGGGCTTCCCGCCGTATCGGCATCGTAGGCGTAAACTGTATCGTTCTCGGTCGCCACAATCACGACGTTGTGAGTGGCGCCGTTGATCGATAAGTTAGGCACATACAGCGGCTCCGCATCGACTTTCCCGTCTGCAGCCAGCGTGAAGAGCTTCCCAAAAGTTGTGGAGTTGACGTTGGCGGTTGTGAGAGTCGTTTCCGTGTGATCCCACCCCGTGCGAAATCCGTCGTTGTGATAAGTGAGCACCGGCGTTTGCGCGGCAGCGGCGCTAATGAATAACAATTGTATGGCGAAAAATGAACGTGACATAGAAATATCTCCAGACACGCCCACCATACCAGCCCGCAGCCCCGAGAAATTACAAGCTAGTCGCTTCTTGGAAGTTCAGAACGCTAAACGACGTGAACCAAAGGCCGGCGCTCAGGAGTTGGAACCGCCTCCCGCAAGATCTCGTGCGTCATCGGCGCCGTATATCCGTCACCGAAGAAGAGGAACCGGAAGACGAGGACAAGCGGGTTTCCCTCCGGCCACGTGAAATAAATGTGCGCGAGCTTGTCCGTTCTTTTTGTGATATCGATCAGCACGGCCGCAAACGCGTTCGGGATCGAGGGCGTGCAGGTGCGCAGCACAGGGTGGCCGTTCTCCCACCTGCCTTGCACACAAAGAACGAAGTCGAAATCGGAAGTGTCTCCGGCTTCGGCTTCCAGAAAAACAAGCTTCTCGTTTTCAGGAATGTGATGGGCTTCGCGAATACAACTGCTCAATTCGGGGAATTCGTCGGTTGGCTTTCCGGTCAAACGTCTGGCTACCAGCCGCATCACCCTCCCTTGATACTGGCTGAGAATCGATTCGGCTTCAGCGTCGAAATCCACCTTCGTGATGCGTAGCTCGGTGGAACGTACGGCCCTCGAAACAAAAGAGGAAAACAATATTGCTCCGATGAAAAGGGACGAAATCTTCAGTCCCTCTGGTCGCTCGACCATGTTGACACCCGTCGTGTAGACGAAAACGACGGCGATCGCACCAAATAGCCAAATACGCCACTCTTTACGTACCGCAATCGCGACAGCTACGGCGGCAGAGGTCATCAATACCAAAACGCCGGTAGCGTAGGCGCCGCCCTGTGCATCGACATTGGCATGAAAATATAAAGTCACTGCGACCGAGATCGCGAAAACCGAGAGTACCAGGGGGCGGGAAGCACGCACGAAGTCCGGCGCCATCCCGTAACGCGGAAGATAGCGCGGAATTAGATTCAGCAGACCCGCCATGGCGGAAGCTCCGGCAAACCCCAAAATCAAAATCGTGCTGAAGTCGTAGAGCGACCCAAACCCGTCCCCAAGATATCGATGGGCCAGCCAGGCCACCGCCCGGCCATTTGCCTTGCCCCCGGGTCCAAACTCCTTTGCCGGGATCAAGAGGGTTGTCGTGACGCTGGTCGCAATGAGGAATGCGCTCATTATCACGGCCGCGCTCGCCAGCAGCTTACGGGTATTGCGGATCCGCTCGGCTTCATCCTCCGCGGCGATTAGCGGCATCACCGCGACTCCCGTCTCAAACCCCGACATGCCCAGCGCTAAACGCGGAAACAGCAGAAGCGCCACGCCCAGCATTCCCCAGACGGATCCATTCTGTTGGAATAGGTTCCGATGCCAGTCCGAAAAAACGCTCGGGTGCTGAATGAGGGCGCCGGCCGCGTACACCATCACAATGGCGTTTAGCGTTAGGTATAACGCGACAAGAACAACCGCGATCTTAATTGCTTCTTTGAATCCCTTTAAAAAAATAGCTGCAAGCGCACCGAGGATCACCAGCGTTACGCCCATTTGGGAGCCCAATGCAGAAGGAAAATAGGAGTTCTCTACCAGGTGCGCCGCCCCATCTGCCGCCGAAAGCGTGATCGTGATAATGAAATCCGTGGTGGCGAACCCGAGCAAAACTAGTACGAACACCTTGCCGTGCCAGCGCGGGAAAAGCCGCTCCAACATCGCGATGCTTCCCTGCCCGTTGGGGCTGGCCTGAGCCACGCGGCCATATGCCGGAAGTGCTGCCAGCAGAGTTACAAGCACCAGCACCAACGTCGCGACTGGCGACAGAAAACCGGCTGCAACAAACGAGATCCCCGGCGCATACCCCAGAGACGAAAAGTAATCCACCCCGGTCAAACACATCACCTGCCACCACGTGTGTTTGTGATCGGCATGCGCGTGCGGCGAGTCGCTTACCACGCGTATGTCGGGAGAGGAGCCAATCGGCAAACGCGCTCATAGCTAAATGGCCGAGGCGCTTGTAAGAGCGCGCTGCCGAATTTCCATACACCCTTTGCCCGTAGGCAGCACTTTGCCGGGATTCAGCCGGCACCCCGGGTCAAACAGATTCTTGAACTCGCGAATTGTGTCCAGAGTTTCTTCTGAAAACTGCTTCGCCATCATCTCGTTCTTCTCCATCCCGATACCGTGCTCACCCGTCACGAACCCCCCGCCAAAAGGCAGTAGTTGAGAATCTCCTCGCCCGCCTTCTTAGCCAGTTCGAGATCGCCTGGTTTTCGCATGTCGAAGAGAATAATCGGGTGCATGTTTCCATCGCCCGCGTGGAAGATATTGCTGATCACCAGTCCGTGCCGCTGGCCCACCATGTCGATGTATCGTAGCGTGTCGGCCACCTTCGAGCGCGGCACTACACCATCTTGCACGTAATAAAAAGGACTCACACGTCCGATTGCGCCGAACGCGTTCTTGCGGCCCTTCCAAAGCAGAACCCGTTCCTCTGGCGACTGGGCGATCCGGAAGCTGCTCGCGCGGCAAAGATTACAAACTTCGCGGATCTGCTCCACCTGTTCCAAAACCATCTCGATCGGACCTTCCAATTCGATCAGCAAAACGGCCGCCGCGTCCATGGGATAACCTGCGTGTGTCGCTTCTTCCACCATCCGCAGCATCGGTCCGTCTAGCATCTCGACTGCCACGGGAGTGATCAATCGGCCGGTTATTTCTGCCACGGTGTCAGCGCAGTCATCTGTGGACGCGTAGGCAGCCAAAATCGTCGTCACCTTCTCGGGAATCCGCAGCAATTTCACGGTCACCTTCGTGACCAGCGCCATCGTCCCCTCCGACCCCGTCAGCAACCCCGTCAGGTCATAGCCAGGAACATCGGGAAGTTCGCTTCCTGTCTCAAACACGGTTCCGTCCGGGAGCACGCATTCCATTCCTAAGACATGGTTGGTAGTGACGCCGTACGCTAGAGTGTGCGGTCCGCCCGCGTTTTCCGCAACATTCCCCCCCACCGTACAAGCCCGCTGGCTGGAGGGGTCAGGCGCAAAAAAATATCCGTATGCGCCAGCCGCTTGATTGAGTTCCAGATTTACAACGCCGGGCTGGACCACCGCAAGCTCGTTGCTCGGATCCAACTTCAGAATCCTGTTCATGCGGGAGAATCCAATCACTACCCCGCCCTGCCTGGGGATGGCGCCTCCGCTTAATCCCGTACCTGCGCCGCGCCCTACGATCGGTATTCCGCATTCCGCAGTTGCGACGACCACGGCTGCAACCTGCTCGGTGCTTCTCGGAAACACCACCATCTCAGGCCGTACTTTATCTACACTTCCGTCGTATTCATAAAGAGTGAGGTCGTGCGGCTGATCAAGGTACCCCCCAGGTCCGAGCAAGGCGCAGAGCTTCTTCTTCAAAGCACCCGTCATCAAGTTACTGGACATCAAGGAACCCGGCGTGGATGACGCGGAACTCTCTGCCGATACATCTCTAGAGGAGCGACTGAACATAGCTGACGACTCGCTCGTCATTCCAGTCTTCCTTGCCCACAACCTTTTTCAAAACCTTCCCCGACCGGTCGATAATATAGGTTTCCGGGACCTTCAGGGTGCCGTATTCAGCGTTGATTTTGCGGTTAGTCTCGCGCGCTGTTTGAAACGCTACAGGATTCTTCGCCAGAAACTTGCGGTATGCTTCCGGATCCTCGTCGATGCTGATTCCCAAAACGACCAACCCCTTCCCGGCAAGCTGCTTCTGGAGGCTGTCGAGAGTAGGAATCTCTTCCACACACGGCTGACACCACGTAGCCCAAAAATTCAGAACAAGCAGATTCCCGCCGAAATTGGACGTGCTCACGGTGCGTCCCGAATCCGTCTGAATCGTGAAGTCCAGTGCCTGATCGCCTTCCTTAACCATATGCTCGTTTAACGAGGAAGCTAGAACGGCCACGAATGCGATAAGCAGGACGGCCATTGCGCCGAGCAGAATCTGATCGATACGGTTACGCATGGGGATACAATTGAGTGTAGCTGTTCGCACCCGCCCGGCATCCAATAAGCGACCCATGCTGATTACCCGCAAGGCTGAGTTTTCCGCGTCCCATGTCTGTCGCAATCCGGAATGGAGCGATGAGCAAAACCGGCGGTTATACGGCCTTGCCGCTAATCCTCATGGACATGGGCACAACTACGTGGTGGAGATTACAATCGAGGGCGAACCCGACCCCGTGACCGGAATGGTTCGCGATTTGAAAGAAGTGAAGGACGTTTTGAACAGCGAGGTTGTCGAACCTTTCGATCACCGCTTTCTGAATCATGAGGTCCCTCCGTTTGACCGCGTGATCCCCACCGCTGAAAATGTTGCCGTGGAAATCTGGCGTCGCCTCGCGCCAAAGCTCAACCAAGCTGGTAGCCGGTTGCACTCGGTGCGCCTTCATGAGACTTCGGACCTAAGTGTCGAGTATCGCGGAGAATGATTACCCTAAACAGGCGGTACAAATTCAGCGCTTCACACCGTTTGCACGTGCCGGCCTTGAGCGTGGACGCCAATCAGGAATTATTTGGTAAGTGCAACAATCCATTCGGGCACGGCCATAACTATGAGATGGAAGTTAGCGTCAAAGGTGAAATCCACTCGCAAACCGGGCAAGCGGTGGATTTGAATATCTTGGACGATTTGGTTCGCCGGAACGTCGTGGCCCGTTACGACCACCGTTACTTGAACAGCGAACTTCCCGAATTCGAGGAGGCCGTTCCCACGACCGAAAATCTTGGCTTGGCGATTCAAAGGATTTTACGCGACGAATGGCCGTCGGCATTTCCCGCCGGAGAGCCCCAGTTGACAGCTGTACGCATCTTCGAGACGGAACGAAACATCTTTGAGGTTGCGTCCGCATGAATAAGGTCAAACGTCTAATTAAGCCGGCGGAGTCGAGCTTCGACATTGCTCCGCACATCTACGAGATCCTCAAAGGCGTTGGCGAAAACCCTGAACGCGAAGGCCTGCAGAAAACCCCCGAACGCGTCGAAAAGGCGCTGAAGTTTCTGACTAGCGGCTATGCGACCGATATCTCTAAGCTCGTCAACAACGCACTCTACACGGTCGAATACGACGAAATGGTGGTCGTCAGAGATATCGAGTTCTTCAGCATGTGCGAACACCACATGCTCCCGTTCTTTGGTAAGGTCCACGTCGGCTACATCCCCAACCGGAAAGTGATCGGGCTAAGTAAAATCCCTCGCATCGTCGATGCGTTGGCGCGTCGGCTGCAAATCCAGGAACGGCTCACTCAGGAAGTCGCTAGCTGTTTGCAGGAGCATCTTGCTCCCCAGGGTGTCGGGGTCGTTTGCGAGGCACAGCACTTCTGCATGATGATGCGTGGCGTTGAAAAACAGCACTCCGGAACTGTGACCAGTGCCATGCTGGGAGCCTTCCGCGATCAGAAGCAGACTCGCGACGAGTTTCTCTCGTTGATCAAGACCCGGTAGGGTGACTCGACCAGTCCCCGCCGGCGTTCACCGGCTTCCGGTTCCGCTACCATTCGTAATGCCTGCCCTGAACGCATGGTTGGTCGACACTGGCGAGGGCTGGTTGCTGATTGACACCGGGATGCGCACAACAGCGGCCTGGAAGGCTCTCGAACAGGGGTTCCTTACGACCGGAATTTCCTGGGCGGATCTAAAAACCGTCATCCTCACCCACATGCATCCCGATCATGTGGGTCTATGGCCGCAGGTCCAGGCCGAGAGCGGTGCGGCTCTCGCTATGCACGTGCGCGATGCGGAACTGCTGAACGAATTCGCTAAACCTGCCACTTCAGAGCATTGGAACCGTATTGCGTTGCAGCTTGCCGGTACTCCGATTGAGCTCGTTGGTCCCGTGAACTCCGCGTTTCAACTCCTTACAGTCGGGTTTCCTTCCGTTAATCCGGAGATCCCGCTAACCGGCGGAGAACGCTTCGGATCGCTTGAAGTGATCTGGTCTCCGGGCCATTCCCCGGGCCATGTGTGCCTTTACGATCACTCCCGAAAGGTCCTTTTTGGTGGCGACCACATACTCGAAACCACCTCACCCAACATAGGCTGGCTTCCCGAAGGAGATCCGCTGAACGATTACTTGTGTTCACTGGATACGCTCTCTGTGCTGGAAATAGATTGCGTTCTCCCCGGCCACGGCGAACCAATTGATGATTGTCGGTCTTGGATAGAACGCACTACCACCCACCACATGGCGCGACTAGCCCGCATTGAAGAAATCCTATTGCGCGCGCCCGCTACGGCTCACGAAATTGCGTCACTCCTATGGACACGCCGATTGAGCCCGATTGACTACCGATTTGCCATCTTCGAAGTTTTGGCACACTTGGTACACCTCGCGGTACTGGGGCGGATTGAAAGAAAAGACAGCCGGTGGTCCAAGGTGTAGAACCTCACAGTGCGTTCAAAGGTGGGCCATGCGACTGCAACCTAATGCGGTGCTATGGCACAGTCAATCGATCAACTCAAAACCAAGTACCAAGCCGTGCTCGGAACCATCCAGCAGGTGAACGGTCACCTCGAAAACGTGAATATGGAAGGCGACAAGCTATTCATCAAGGCAGAAGTTGCGAACGAAGACCTTAAGAATCAAGTCTGGAATCAGATCAAGCAAATCGATTCGACTTACAGCGATCTCCACGCCGACATCACGGTAAACTCTTCGTTGCAAGCACCGGCCAAGGCTCAAGCCGCAGGCTCTACTCAACGTACCTACCAGGTCCAGGCGGGGGATAGCCTTTCGAAAATCGCCCAACAGTTTTATGGGAAGGCCAGCGAATACAACAAAATCTTCGAAGCGAATAAGGACAAACTCAGTGATCCCGACCATGTCCGTGCGGGCGTGAACCTGGTGATCCCGGAATAGTTATGGGACTTTTAGATCAGCTTGGCGGAATGTTACAGCAATACAGTGGCAGCAATTCTCCCGCTCCGTCGGCTCAGGCGACCGAGCATTTTGAACAGGCGGCCGCACAAGCCCCTCAGTCTTCCTTAGCTTCGGCGCTGTCTGGGGTATTCCGTTCGCCTGAAACAGGCACCTTTGGTCAGAACATCTCACAACTCTTCAATCAGTCGAATCCTCAGCAGCGTGCTGGGATTTTGAACCAGCTTCTTCCTTACGCCGGTACTTTGGGTTTAGGCGGGATTAGTAGCATTTTGGGACGCGGTACTTCGTCGGGCGGAACTGGAATGGTTCCTCAGGTGAACGAGGATCTCGCGCAGCAGGTTCCCCCGCAGGCGGTCGAGGAACTGGCGAATCATGCCCAGCAGCAAAATCCGTCAATCGTTGACCAGGCCGGTCAGTTTTACTCTCAGCACCCCACCCTCGTGAAGGCACTAGGCGCGACTGCAGCCGTAATGGCGCTGCGGCATTTAGCCTCTGCAGAGCAGGGCTAGCGGAACAAAGCCATTCGTCTCTGAGGCGAATGGCTCACCCCCGACGTATAACATCTTCAAAATCCATACCTCAAACCAACCTGAAGTTGCCTTGCGGCGCCTAGACCGACCGTTCGGCCGACCGTTGAAACTAGCTGACCGAATCCCGGCGCAGTGGCACTATTGAAAGCTTGACCAGGTTGGATATCGATGAGGGCGTCAGGTAAGTTTGAACTCGGATTTGCGAAATTCGTGTGATTACAAATATTAAATGCTTCCACTCGGACCACGATGCTCTGCCGCTCTCGGATAAAAAAACGCCGGGAAAGCTGGACATCCAGTTGCGAAAATCCAGGACCGCGAAGCGCATTGCGCCCTAAACTCCCGAAAGTTCCAGGCAACGGGATCTCGAAAGCGTCTGGGTTCAGCCATTGCCCATTACTGTTTTGAATATATGGATCAAACCCCGCTTTCAGATTCGGCCGAAGCGCCGGTCGAGTCTCGCCGCCGCCCGGCGTGTTTAGCACCGTAACTGCATTCGGAGGCAGGTTGCGGGTGCTGGAATAGTACTGCGCGGAGATCGGGTCGAAATAGATCTCATTGGGGCGATCAACCGTCACATTGATGGGCAGTCCTGTGCGGGCATTCCAAATAGCGCCGGCCGACCAGTTTCCGATTAATTTTCCCCTCCAGCCGGACCGGAGATAGCGTCCATGCGATCCAAAGGGTAGATCGTAAAGCGCGTTCACGGAAAAGGTGCGCCGCACGTCGAAGTCATTGTCCCCCCTTTCACACGCGAGGCATGTGGGGTCTTGCGGGAGAGATCCATCCCCACTTCCGACTGAATCTCCGATAGAGTGACTCCAATCAAGAGATGCACTCATCGTTAGGCTGTCGACGAGCCGTCTTGTGAGGTTCAAGTCGAGTGCATTGTAGGAACTGTTGCCGCCGTTGGTCAGATATCTCACGGCTCCCAGCGCGTTATCCGCGCGTTGATCAACCCCTCCCAGGGAGCTTAGCCTGACCCCCGTAATCGGATTCGCTTCAGTCCATTGCTCGAGATGGTGCGCCTCACTTCCCACATAAGCTGCCTGGGCGACGAACTTGCCCGGTAAAACCTGCTGAACCGAAAGACCAAATTGATAGTTCATCCCCAACTTGCGAAAGCTACTCGCGTCAAGGCCTGTCGGAAGCCCCACCGAGTTCGCAGACGATGGCGCGGAAGGGTTCGCCACCGGCAGCCTAGAACCCGTAACTAGAAAGCGCTTGGCGTCGTTTTCGATAGGTAGAAGCGTATCCACAATGGACTTAAGCGCCTGGTAACTTCCGCCGCCCACGCGAATTACAGTGTGTCCAGTGCTGAAACCGGGAGTCCAACTCAATCCGACGCGTGGACTAAAACCTGTCGTCGATGTCGGATAAAATCCGCCTTGCGCGGGACTGAAGGTGAGCGAGTAAGGATTGAGCAACGTCGCTCGATTGTCGACTTCACGAGTCGCCGAATAGTATTCATAGCGGACGCCCAGGTTTAACTGTACGGTTGGGGCGATTCTCCAATCGTCCTGAACAAACCCTGAGAACTGGTCCTGGACGGCGGTGCGGCCCGTGACATCTCCGCTCGACTGAATATCGGCATCGCTGTTTCGAAGAAAGCTGTCCGCATTCTGAAAACTATAAGCGGTGCCACCCTGCGTGGAAAAAGGGACCCGAAGTAGCCTGGTCTCTCCGCCTAACAACAGGGTGTGTGCGCCATGCAGAACAGTTATCTGGTCGCCTGCCTGCCCGCTTAACCCTGCGAAATCCGCACCGGTCCCCACGAAACCTACGGGCAACTCGAGAAGTGAACCTGGTTTTACCAGCCCCGAGCCGAAATCGACTAGGATTCCGCGGATCCCGGCAACGTTGGTCGAAATCGCGAGCCGGTCCACGGAGTGCTCGAAGCCACCCGTGAACTGATTAATCGTGTTGGCTGTTGCAATGCGGCTCCAATTCAATACCAGTTGATCCGACCGTAACCCCGAGGAAACAAACCGAGGCGCGGTCGTATCATCTGGCGCTTCATAATTGCCGAACACATGAGACTCCCGGACGAAGACCCGGTCCTTTGCGGATAATAGGTAATCCAGACGGAGGCTGTAAGTAGCTTCGTTGTCCTGGGCGCTCCCCGAACGCGCAGCCGTATTGACGTCGGGATCGGCAGTAGCTGATCCGAGCGGAATACCGGTCAAAATCTGCTGCGCCGCCAAGTCGCCTCGCCCACGGGCCAGCTCGCTAGGGACTTGCTCAATGGAGGTGAAGCCGACACGTTGCAGCAGGTTTTCACTGGAGGCAAAAAGGAATAGCTTGCTCTTCACCAAAGAGCCGCCCACACTCCCACCAACTTGATTCATATGCAACCCGTTGTTCTCGGATTGATCAAAGAAGTTTCGAGCGTCTAGTTCGTCGTTCCGAAGATATTCACTCAACGCGGCATGCCATTGGTCCGATCCGGACTTCGAGACCAACTCTATCTGACCCCCGCTTCCTCGCCCCTCTGACGCCGGGTACAGTGCCGAATCGATACGAAGCTCTTCGATCGAATCTAAACTCTCTTGAAGACGAAAAAGAAACCCGGGTACTTGGCTGAATCCGGGAGACGCGCTGACCACTGAAGAGGCATCGATACCGTCAAGACGGATATTATTCTGCTCCCCTGATTGCCCGTTGAAGTGGATGTCGTCAAATGTTGCCGTAGCGCCGGTCATCACCCCCGCCGCCGTGAGCGTCAGAGGGGCGTAGGTTCTCCCGTTTACAGGTAATTCGGCCGTCTCTGCGGCCGTGATGTTTGTTCCTAGGCGGTTCGACGTTGTCTCGAGGGTTGTCGCTTGGGTGTCGACGGCCACTAAGGTGGTGGCGGAATCTGTGTGAAGTCTTATTTCGACTCTGCGACTTTGGCCGGACGCCACTGTGACGCTTGTGGAAGAATCGCTGCAGTTGTCGCAGGTCGCCGCAATCTGGTAGGTGTCTGCCGGAATGGCAGGAATAACGAATGATCCATCGCCTGAAGAACGTGTCAGTCGTTGCTCGCCGGTTTTAACACCCGTTACGGCCAGCGTCGCATTGGCGATCGCCTTACCTTCCGTATCCTGTACTGAACCCAGGATTGTTGCACCCTGTTGCCCGGAACAGGGGAGCGTTAGAACCAAACCGCATAACAGCAGAAAATACGTCGGAAGCATCGTCGTTGCTTTCAGTCTCATTGCTTGAACTCGAACGAGAGAGTGGTCACCGCGCTGGCTGGAACTCCATCCTGCATAAACGGCGTGAATTTCCAACGCTTAACCGCCGCCACGCCGCACTCCACCAGCAAAGGATTTCCGGCCAGGGGTCGCACCGATTCGACAAGCCCGGAAGTGCCAATCGTCACCTGAAGTTCCACGCGCCCGCTCAGTTTTAATTGACGGGCCATCATTGATATCGCGGGTGACGGTTTTTGAACAGCGGAATGCTTCGCTTGTATTTCCGTCACGGGGAAAGCGCCGAAAGCCGTACAGCCCGTGCAGAAGCCGGCGACCAACATACTGACGAGCGAAGTAAACCCGCGTCTCAAACCTGGCAACCTCTTCCACCGACGTCTCGCGTTTTAGATCTCAAAATGAGCGGCTGGCGTAATACTGGGTCGTCCCAGCTACTTGTTCTATCGGCATTCGGCTGTCAGACATTAGTGGTTGTTCCCTATCTTTCTTGTTTGAAAGGTCTAATCAAATCTGCTCGGCAAGCCGATTCATTCTTTGAAGTGCCCTTTTCGGTAATCAGATCGACTCCCCCCGACGCCAACGGACGAAATGCGTCGCCGTTTCAACTGACATTTCGGAGAACGTTGTACTTCCGCGCGCTGGCCACAGTCATGACCATATGCACAACCGCCATCGCTGCGCTGAGTCTCCTCCACTTTGACCGGCAGAACCGATTTCTTTACCAGCAGCTCTCCTCGCGCGCTGATTCGATTGCGCTATACCTCGCCAGTCAGGTGGCGTACCCCATCACTACCGGGGATTTGTTTAATGTGGAGCGCACCGCCTACCATGCGTTCGCTAACTCGGAGATCCTTTACGTAAGAGTCCGGGATGCCCGCGGCAAAACACTGGCCGAGGTGAAGCGTCCCGAGTTCCAAGGTGCGATTCCGGCACACGAAAATAGTGCCGCCAACTCGAACTCACGAAGCCTGCTTCACTTGGACGTGCCCGCGTTCATCAACGCCGAACGGCTAATTGGGGATCGCGACGCCTCTGAGCAGAGTTCGTCTCGACAGCCCGACTTGGGAGTCGTGCAAATCGGGTATTCGACTCATCAGCTAGCTGCTTTCTACAAGCAGTCGCTGCTGCAAACGCTGATGCTGATCGCCGCCACGGTCGTTTTGCTGGCGGTCTTGCTGTATATACAGTTCCGCCGCTTACTGTCGCCGCTGCGGAAGTTAACCCGTGTCATTAGCGAGACCGGCCAAGGCGATCTGAGCCGACGTGCGCCAGTAGTTCGTCGTGACGAAGTTGGCTTGCTTGCATACTCGTTCAATACGATGCTTTCCGCTCTCGGCGCCACCATGGTGTCTAAGGACTATTTCGATGATATTTTGCATTCCATGGGCGAGGCCCTCATCGTAACGGATACTGCCCACAACATACGCACCGTTAATGAAGCCACTTTGGCGCTCACTGGATACACTTCGGATGAATTGGTCGGCCGGCCGTTAACCAAACTCCTCGACTGGAGAGCGTCGGACGAGATCTCCGGCGATCTACATTCCCGCGAACAGCAGATGTATGCAAAGGCGGGCCCCCCTGTCCCTGTCCTCGTTTCTTGGGCGTACCTTTCCGGTTCAAGCGGCAAAGGCTTGGTGTGCCTGGCCCAGGACATCTCGGAACAAAAGAAAGTAGAAAATCAACTGCGCGCCGCGCAAGAGCGTTACGCTCTCGCCGTTTTTGGAGCAAACGATGGACTCTGGGATTGGGATCTCACCTCAAATGAACTTTATCTTTCACCGCGTTGGAAGGAGATGCTCGGATTCGCACCAGACGAACTAACCAACGTTCCAGAGACATGGATTGCCCGACTCCACCCCGAAGATCGCGACCGCGTGCAAAGGGAATGGCAAGAACACTTCGCGGATCGATCGACCGTTTTTGAAAGCGAACATCGCATGCTGCATCGCGACGGCTCATACCGATGGATGCTGAGTCGCGGGATGGCGGTTCGGGGTCCTGACGGCAAAGCCAAGCGCATGGCCGGATCGCAAACCGACATGACGAAGAATAAAGCGTCCGATGCACTTACCGGCCTCGCCAACCGGCTTCTCTTTACCGAGCGGCTTTCTCAAGCTATGCGCGATAGCAACCGCGGACTTCATCTCAATTACGCGGTGCTGTTCTTGGACGTCGACCGTTTCAAAATCATCAATGACAGCCTTGGCCATATTGCCGGCGACGCCCTCTTGCGTCAGATTGCCGATCGGCTCCGATTGTGCGTCCGAGCCACTGATACGGTGTCGCGGCTTTTCGGGGACGCGACGGTGGCCCGCCTTGGCGGCGATGAGTTCGCAATCTTGATCGAAAACATCAAAGATGCGGCATCCGTGCGTTGGATCGCCGACCGCGTGCTCGCAGAATTTGCGCAGCCTTTCCACTTGGAAGACCGCGATGTATTTTCCACCTTCAGCGTTGGCGTGGCCCTCGGAAACGCCGATTACTCGACTCCCGAGGATATTCTGAGAGACGCCGACATCGCCATGTACCAGGCGAAGACGTCCGGTAAAGCGCGTGCGGAAGTCTTTGATGAGGAGATGCGCACCCGGGCCGTCGATCGCATGGAAACGGAAGCCGAGATCCGCGGCGGAATCGAACGCGGTGAATTTATTGTGTTCTACCAGCCTAAAATCGCGTTCGACACCGGGGAGATCATGGGGTTTGAAGCGCTCCTTCGCTGGAACCATCCCACGCGTGGACTGATCGGTCCCGCTCGTTTTATCCCCATTGCCGAAGAGACCGGGCTCATCGTTCCACTCGGATATTGGATTCTTCGTGAAGCGTGCGTGCAGACCGCCGCCTGGCAACGCACGTGCGCATCTGAAAGTCTCACTATAAGTGTCAACATCTCCAGCCGTCAGTTCACCGAAAGCGATCTCATTTCCCGCATCGCTGAAATTGTCCAGGAAAGCGGAATCCACCCTGGCACCCTCGATCTGGAAATAACCGAATCAATTGTCATGCAAAATCCGGATGCCGCTTCAGCCATCCTGCTCAAAATCAAGGATCTTGGCATCAAGCTTTCCATGGACGATTTCGGAACTGGATACTCGTCTTTGAGCTACTTGCAGCGGTTCCCGTTTGACACCATTAAAATTGACCGTTCTTTCGTCTCTGCCTTAGAAAGTCCCGATAAAAGCCGCGAGTTAGTGAAGACCATCGTGACGCTTGCGCATAACTTCAATATGACGGTAGTAGCCGAAGGCGTCGAGACTGACTCGCAATCTACCGAATTGAAAGCCATGGGATGTCAACAGGCCCAAGGCTATTTATTCTCGCGTCCGGTGGATGCCGTTGCGGCAGGCTCGTTGATCGAAGTCAACATGGAACGCGCTGGCGTCCCCGAAGATCATAGTTGCGTCCTTTGACTTAATCGCGCGGCCGTGTTCCTGGCGCTCGTTAAACTCCCAAGCGGCACTTCCCGGTAAACTGCTTAGCAGCCCGGATCGCGATGAACAAACCTGAAACCCATGCCGCACCAGCCGACTCTGCTGTTGTCGCCAACGGAAAAGGTTTGGTGAACCACAAGACTCAAGGGATTCACGTCGCACCCGCGGTTCTATCCGCCGCGACGACGAACGAAGGGGAATTGCTCTCCTCCCTCCTTACCGTTCCCGGTGGTCTGACGCAAACGGAAGCCGAGGATCGATTGCGCTCCTCGGGTCCCGAACGAAGTGGCGCAGCAGCGCCCTCAAGGTTGGCCCCTCCGGCTTTTGAAGATCGTCCGCAATCCGCTGGTCATCCTGCTCGCAACCTTGTCGGCGATCTCCTTTGCGACCGGCGATTCACGCGCCGGAACAGTGATGGCCGCCATGGTCGCGCTCAGCGTTGTTCTCCGCTTCTTGCAGGAAGCCCGGGCGGATGCCGCCGCCGCCAAGCTCAAGGCCATGATCCACGTAACCGCCACCGTGCGTTCGCGATGGACGCGCGCAGGAGATGCCGCTCCGCGATCTCGTGCCCGGCGACGTCATCAAGCTCTCCGCGGGCGACATGATCCCCGGCGATGTGCGGGTGCTCTCCTCCAAAGATCTGTTCGTCAGCCAGGGCAGCCTCACCGGGAGAATCGCTCCCGGTCGAGAAGTTCCACGACCCCGAGACCGAAGCCGGCGACCTCACCGACCGAACTCAAGAACATCTGCTTCATGGGCACCAGCGTCGAAAGCGGCACGGCCACCGCGGTCGTGGTCGCCACGGGCGTCAAACCTATCTTCGGCAGCATGGCCGGGCTCCATCACGGAGGAGCGCGCCACCGACCAGCTTCGACCAGGGCTCAACCGCTTCACCTGGCTCATGATCCGCTCATGGCGGTGATGGTGCCGCTGGTCTTTCTGATCAACGGGTTCACCAAGCACGATTGGAAGGGCGCATTTTTCTTCGCCATGGCCGTGGCGGTGGGCCTCACGCCCGAGATGCTGCCGATGATCGTCTCCGTCTGCCTCTCCAAGGGCGCGCTCGCCATGAGCCGCAAGAAGGTGATCGTCAAGCGGCTGAACGCCATCCAGAACTTCGGCGGCATGGACGTACTTTGCACCGACAAGACCGGCACGCTCACCGAGGACCGCGTCGTCCTCCAGCGCCATTGCGATGTCGCCGGGCGCGAAACCGAGGAAGTGCTTCTGGACGGCTACCTGATCAGCTACTTTCCAGACGGGCCTCAAGAACCTGCTCGACCGGGCGATTCTCGAGAGCCCCGACTTCCACGCGCAAGCCGCTGATCGAGAAATACAAGAAGCTGGACGAAATTCCGTTCGACTTCACGCGGCGCATGATGTCGGTCCTGGTGGAGGATCCCGATGGCAAAGCCATTCTCCTCACCAAAGGCGCTCCGGAAGAGGTTTTCCGCCAGTGCTCTCACTTCGAACTGGACGGGAAACTGTCGCCCATGGACCCGATCTCTGGTCGTCGGCCTGAAGAAGGAGTACGAGAACCTCAGCAACGACGGCTTTCGCGTGCTGGCCGTGGCTACCAAGGAACTGCCGGGAAAGCAGGTCTGCGCGAAGGAGGACGAGCGCGACCTTGTGCTCAAAGGCTACGTCGCGTTCCTCGATCCGCCCAAGGACACCGCCGGACGCGCCATCGAGGCCCTTCACAAGCATGGCGTAGCCGTCAAAATCCTTACCGGCGACAACGATCTCATCAGCCGCAAAGTCTGCAGGGACGTCGGCCTCGCCGCCCGACCCCATGCTCCTCGGCGGCGACGTCGAGAAGATGTCCGACGCCGAACTCGGCCGAAGCGGCCGAGAAGGCCGACACTCTTCGCCCGCCTCTCGCCCGCCCACAAGCAGCGAGTCATCCGCGCCCTGCGCAGCAAAGGACACGTCGTCGGATTCATGGGCGACGGCATCAACGATGCCCCGCGCTTGCGGGCCGCGGATGTCGGCATTTCGGTCGATACGGCTACCGACATCGCCAAGGAGTCGGCCGACCTGATCCTGCTGGAGAAGGACCTGATGGTGCTCGAAGGCGGCGTCATCGAAGGCCGCAAGGTCTTCGCCAACATCCTCAAGTACATCCGCATGGGCGCAAGTTCGAACTTCGGCAACATGTTCAGCGTGCTGGGAGCAAGCGCGTTCCTTCCTTTCATCCCGATGGCGCCCGATTCAGGTGCTGACCAACAACCTGCTCTACGACTTCTCGCAGGTGCCGATCCCGGTCGACTCGGTGGATGAGGAGCAAGTGGCCCGTCCGCGGCCGTGGAACATCGCGGAGATCACGCGCTTCATCCTCTACATCGGTCCGATCAGTTCGATCTTCGACTACACGACTTTCTTCGTCATGCTTTATGTCTTCCACTGCTGGGATCCGTCACGCGCCAGCGTCTTTCAGACCGGCTGGTTCGTCGAATCGCTGATGACGCAGACGCTGATCATCCACGTCATTCGCACCAACCAGATTCCCTTCCTGCAGAGCCGGGCAAGTTGGCCGCTGACGGTCACGACGCTCGCCATCATGGCCTTCGGCATCTGGCTGCCGTACTCGCCCATTGGCCCGTCGCTTGGTTTCACGCATCTTCCCCGGCTGTACTGGCCAATTCTGCTCGCCACGCTCCTTGGTTATGTCGTCTCACCCAGCTGATCAAAATGTGGCTGCTGCGCAAAAACTGGATCTAGACTTGCGCCCGGTCGTTCAGCACAGCATTAAGCAGTGGCTTATTCACGCGGATTCTCCCGGCGTATTCAATGTACCCGCGCTCGCGAAAACGATTCATAAAGAAGCTCACGCGGGATCGCGTCGTGCCGATCATCTCCGCCAGCGTCTCTTGCGTGATCTGCGGGATCAATGTTTCCGGCTCACTTGGTTGCGCGAATTCCGCCATGATCAAAAGAACTCTAGCCAGTCGCTTCTCACTGGAATTGAAAAGCTGATCTACCAGGTCAGCCTGCATACGCATACTGCGTGACAGCAGAAACGAAAGGAAAAGATCGGCAACAGAGTGCTCCTCGCGGAACGCGCGGATCATCTCCTTTCGCTCGATCTTGAGCGCGGAACAAGCCGTGATTGCGGTCGCAGTGGCCGTGTAAACGCCGATCCGCCGCGCCAATGATTCCTCTCCGATGAAGTCCCCTGCGGAAAGCAGAATCAGAGTCGCTTCCTTCCCCGCCTTCGAAAATACGGTGAGTTTGGCGCGACCCTTCTGAAGGTAAAAGACCGATTCAGCCGAATCCTCGTGAGAGTAGAACACCTGCTTCGGTCTCAGGTGCACCATCTTTCGGCCTGCGCCGGCACTGCCCAGAAAGTCCGCACCCTCGAACGTACTCTTCTTCCGTTCCGTCACTGCCGCCTCTCTGCCGGAGCCAGTCGGCTCCTTGTTCCGGTTTTGCGGTGCGCGTCAGCTTATGCCAGGAACAAAGGGTTTAAGGCGAGGCGCATGAAGTCTATTATAGGTTTTCCTCTGGAATGAGCCCGGAATCTAGAATTTCTTGGGATAGTGAGCAAAACAGAACAGATTGTTGCGGCTGTTGCTGCGATCCTATTGAGGCGGGACGTGCAGTTCACGGGGAACGGACCCGGACAGGAGATCCGAGAACTTAAACAACGGGTGCCGCTACCTGCTACGGATA
Source organism: Bryobacterales bacterium (assembly GCA_963738525.1). Classification (GTDB taxonomy): domain Bacteria; phylum Acidobacteriota; class Terriglobia; order Bryobacterales; family Bryobacteraceae; genus Bog-113. Next base: position 204,504 of record CAVTXC010000011.1, on the reverse strand, counting down.
TTGCTCGCAGGTCGATCCACTACCTCGGCCACTTTTCCTTCTCGCAACACCGTACCCCGAGGCAAAACACGGTTCGGATACGGGCTCGCCGTTTATTAGTCCCATCGCTTCAAAAACCGGAACAACGAGGAATGATTCATGTCAAAACAGATAATTTATAGCGATCAGTGCCGTCATGCAATCCTGCGCGGAGTCAACCAACTCGCCGACGCAGTGAAAGTCACGCTCGGCCCCAGAGGTCGCAACGTTGTTCTCGGCAAGAGCTTCGGCGGCCCGACCATCACGAAAGATGGAGTCACTGTAGCGAAAGAGATTGAGCTCAAAGACCCGCTTGAAAACATGGGGGCGCAGATGGTCCGCGAAGTCGCCTCCAAAACCTCCGATGTCGCCGGAGACGGGACGACCACCGCCACCATCCTCGCCCAGGCCATTTTCCGCGAGGGCGTGAAAGCCGTCACCGCCGGCGCCAACCCGATGGCGATTAAGCGTGGCATCGATAAATCCGTAGTCCTATGCGTGGAGGAGCTGAAGAAATTCTCCCGGCCCGTGTCCGGCGATATGATCGCGCAGGTCGGCCGCATCTCCGCGAATAGCGATTCGACCATCGGCGAAGTGATCGCCGAAGCCATGCGGAAGGTCGGCAAAGATGGTGTGATCACCGTCGAAGAGTCCAAAACGATGACCACCGAACTCGCCACCGTGGATGGCATGCAGTTCGATCGCGGATACCTTTCCCCCTACTTCGTCACCGATGCCGAACGCATGGAATGTGTTCTCGAAGATCCCTACATTCTCATTCACGAAAAGAAAATCAGCAGCATGAAAGACGTGCTCCCCATCCTCGAGCAAATCGCTCGTGCGGGAAAGCCGCTACTGCTTGTTTCTGAAGACGTGGATGGTGAAGCGCTGGCAACCCTGGTGGTTAACAAACTGCGCGGCACCCTCAATGTCTGCGCCGTGAAGGCCCCCGGTTTCGGCGATCGCCGCAAAGCGATGCTGGACGATATCGCGATCCTCACGGGCGGTAAATCCATCATGGAAGAGACCGGCATCAAACTCGAAAGCGTCCAACTGGCGGACCTCGGCCGCGCGCGGCGCGTCACCATCGATAAAGACAACACCACCATCATCGATGGCGCTGGTGAACAGAAAAGCATCGAAGGGCGTATCAAGCAGCTTCGCAATCAAGTAGAAGAGACAACTTCGGATTACGATCGCGAGAAGCTGCAGGAAAGGCTAGCCAAACTCGCCGGCGGTGTAGCCATCGTCAAAGTCGGGGCCGCCACCGAAACGGAGATGAAGGAAAAGAAAGCTCGCGTCGAAGACGCGCTTCATGCTACCCGCGCCGCCGTGGAGGAAGGCATTGTCCCCGGCGGAGGCGTCTCTCTTTTGCGCGCTTCCATGGCGCTTGAGAACCTCAAGCTTTCCGGCGATGAGCAGTTCGGTGTCACCATCATTCGCCGCGCCTGCGAAGAACCGCTCCGCCAAATCGCACTCAACGGCGGCACCGAGGGCGCCGTGGTAGTTGAGAAAATCAAGTCGCAAGCCGATCCGAATTTCGGGTTCAACGCCACCACCGGGCAATACGAAGACCTGGTCAAGGCGGGCGTCATCGATCCCGCGAAAGTCACGCGGACGGCCCTGCAAAACGCGTCTTCGATTGCTTCACTGATGCTGACCACAGAAGCCATGGTGTGCTCCGTCGTCGAGGAACCCGCTAACTAACCGATTTAGACGACGCTGTTCTCGTTCCAGGTAGCTTGACGGAAGTGGATCAGCGAAAAGCGAGCCGACGCCATCGGCATTTGCCCGGGAGCCCTGAAAGGCTTCCGGGATGGAACTCGAATCTCTCAGGAGGGCTTATATGGCGACAACGATGCAATTCATCCTCACCGGCTTTACCCCGGATACAGGTTTCCGCGTATTTGCGTTTGAAGGCATTGCCGCGGACCGAACAAGGATCGAGTACACAGTTAGGACCGATCTTGCGCTCAGCCGCACCTACGGCATCCGGCTTCAGGAACTGCCCCTCCTTTGCCGCGCATTCCTCGAACGTCGCGAAGAGTCCGACCTCGAACGAACCCTCACCTTCAATGAAGACGAAATGCGCCTTCACGCCAAGGGACTTGCGGCCGACAAAGAGGCCGCCGAAAAGCGCAAGTCCACCCGAAAACATCCGCCTCACCAGCAAAACTCCGGCTGGGCAAGCGCTAACGGATCAATGCGGACGCCCGCAATGACCACCGCAGCTGGCGCAGGTGCACATATTGCGCCCATCTTTTCTGTGTTTCCCGCCGCTGAGACTCCGGAAGTCGATACCCACGTCGACGATGAGGATTAATGGACAAGCGATTAGCGAAACGACATAAGCGCCAGGTTACCCGCGCCCGGGAAAGGCTCCGCCTCTCCGAGCCAGACCTGCGCTCGCCCGATCAAATCAGAGCAGCCCGCGAAGCAAGCCAAGCCACTGGCATACCCGGAAGCCAGAACGCCCCGTATATAACAGCGTCATCGTCGAAATAGCTCCAACCCCGGCGCAGGCGATACGCTTTCAGTTCCTGCGAAGCACAAGGAATGAGGTTCCTGTATGTTGTCCGCGCACTGCCCCCACTGCAAGTCGGTGGAATTCCGAGATGTCGGCGTCCGCAACGCCATTGAGGCCGCGGTGCATTGGATTCTGCTGCCCTTCCGCTGCTGCCTCTGTGGTCACCACTTCTTCCTGTTCCGGTGGCAAACGCCCGCGTAAAGCCCGCAGCTTAGCGCCCATTGCTTGAAGCCGCGCAGTGTTGGTCGAAATAAGCAGCTACCTCGTGAAATGCTCCCGCTTTGGCACTGAGCGCAACATAGCCATCCGGACGAACCAGCGTTAGCGCGCCTTCGCTGAATGGCTTGCGCACCGCCGGTTCAAGCAAATCCGGGTACCGAGCAGCTAGCTCCGACGTTTGTTCTTCGACCGCCGCGAACAACACGAATTTCGGCTGGCTCCCCGCTCCCACCGGGTGCTCGTTTGCCCGTACCGGAGCCCGCGATCCGGCGTCCGGCCCTCCGTGGAAATGTCCGGCTTGCGCGTTCAACGGGCTCTCGCCATACCCCACCGAAATCTCCGTTACCGTGTTCGCTGCCGCCTTCTGCACGCTCGACAGCCCGAACAACAAAGAGGCAACATGGTTCCGCACAGCCTGCTGAATGCCGCCCCGCAAAATCGCCAGTGCCGTCGCTTGACCGGTTTCTTTGAGAACCTGTGTTCCCACAGCGCTTCGCTCCGCGCTATAGCTGTCTAGCAGCGGCTCCTCTGTGCAGGTTCCGCGGCAAACCAGCGCCAGCTTCCACGCCAGGTTGCACGCGTCTTGAATCCCGGTGTTCATTCCCTGACCACCAGCCGGACTATGGACGTGCGCTGCGTCACCGGCCAAAAACACTCGGCCCGCCCGGTAATCGGCTACCTTCCGCTCATTGATCCGGAATGACGACAGCCAAACCGGCTCCGATGCCTGGATGCCTCCGGGTCCGCGCCTGTCCAGAATGGCTTGCACTTCCTCCAGCGTCGGATCTGCCCGCGGCCCCTCGGTTTTGGCCGGCCCCACATCAGCCACTACACGAAACCGGTCTCTCGAAATGGGAAAGATGGCCAGAACACCGTCTGCGTGCCAAGCTAGGTCCACCTCACTCGTGGTGCGCACGCCACTTAAATGGGCGTCCGCTAGAATCCAGTCCATCGGCAGGGTATCGCCGGCAAACACCATTCCCAATTTGTGGCGGACTGTGCTATGCGCGCCGTCGCACCCAATCAGCCACCCCGCCTCCACAATCTCGTCCCTGCCGCCCGGATGCCCCAGCGTGGCCGTTATGCCTTCGCCGAGAGCCTCGAATGCCTTCAGTTCCACACTCCGCTCCACCCGTACTCCCAGGGCATTCAGGTGTTCCTCTAGCAATCGCTCCGTCTCGCTTTGGGGAAGCATCAGAGCATAAGGGTGGGGGGTTGCCACGTCACGCAACGCGAGGTGAATAATCTGCTTGGTACCCGAAACGATGTTGACCGCGGACACCTTGCAACCCGCAGCCAGAAAAGACGCGGAGCAACCCATCCGGTCGATCAGTTCCAGGGTTCGGCTCCAGATCACCAGAGCTTTCGATTTGTCGCTACGGCACGGCGCCTTATCGACAATCCGCATCGGGACGCCGAACCGCGCCAGTTCCACCGCCATCGCCAACCCGACTGGCCCCGCGCCGACTACAAGTACATCAGGTACATCGGTTTTCATAGGAATTTGTTGAAATTCAGGGATTGACCATCAACAGCATATTCCACCTCGAACCGCCTCAAACTGCCGAAACTCTCGGTGATATCTCCTGTCTCTCCTCAAAGAGTGTCGGTAACGCCGTCCGCCGGGTTGGCTCTTGCAATTCTATGGAAAAGAGTTACACTAAAGTTTGTTGTTGGCTGATGGTTCCGGTGGGCGAAAGCCCACTTTTTTATTGTCCGAAAGGGTTTTGGTCGTGTCCAGACAAAGTACTGTCACCCGTGTTCAGGAAATCGCCGAACGCGTCGGAGAGGCCGAAGGACTCGAGATCGTCGAAGTAGAGTTGAAGGGTACCGGCCGGAATCAGTTGGTGCGAATCTTTATTGATAAGGAGGGCGGAGTTACCCATGGAGACTGCGAACGCGTTTCTCTGCGCGTCGGAGAACTCCTCGATGCCGATAACTCCTTGCCCGATCAATATACACTTGAGGTTAGCTCTCCTGGCGTTGAGCGGAAGCTGAAAAAGCCAGCTGACTTTCAGCGGTTTCAGGGCCAAAAAGTCCGGGTTATTATTCGCGAAACCGAGGGCGAGCAGAAGAAGAATCGTTTCGTCGAGGGCACGCTCGCGGCTACTGAAGAATCGGGCGTTCTCCTTGAGACCGCCAGTGGCGAGCGTCTCGCCATCCCGTTTGACGCCATTGACCGCGCCAACCTGAAATTTGAGTGGTAGGTTTACCCGCCTCGTTCAGTACGTAAGGGAAATCTCTTGGAAAATATCTATTCATCAATTGAAATTCTGAGTAAGGAAAAGGGTATCGACACCCAGATTGTGCTCGATGCCGTGAAGGACGCGCTGCTCATTGCCGCCCGCAAGCACTTCCGCACCACCGAAGAGCTCGATCGCCGAACTGGAAGAAAGCACTGGTTCCATCCGGCTTTACGGCCTGCGGAAAGTGGTCGAGGCAGTAACGGACCCTTCCCAGGAAATGACGCCCAGTGAAGCCCGGCGGTTCGATCCCCAGGCGGAGATCGGTTCCGAGATTCGCATTCCCAAGTCGACCGACGGCTCTGGGCCGCATCTCCGCTCAGACCGCCAAACAGGTCATCTTCCAAAAAGTGCGGGAAGCCGACGCGACACCATTTTTCAGGAGTATTCCGGCCGAGCCGGCGAACTCGTGAACTGCATGGTCAAACGGATTGAAGGCCTTGACTTGGTTGTCGACCTCGGCAAAACCGAAGCGCGGCTTCCCAAGAAAGAACAGTCGCGACTCGAAAACTACAGCGTTGGCGATCGCGTCCGCTGCGTGATCAAGCTGGTTGATAAGTCGAGCAAAGGTCCGGGCGTGCTCGTCTCCCGCGCCGATGCCGAGCTCGTAAAGCGGCTCTTCGAACAAGAGGTTCCCGAGATCTACGACAACACGGTACTGATAAAAGGTTGCGCCCGCGAGGCGGGAGAACGCACCAAGATTGCCGTCTGGAGCCGTGACCGCGATGTCGATTGCGTCGGCGCCTGTGTCGGCATGAAAGGGATGCGGGTCCAGTCCATCATTCGGGAACTCCGCGGCGAAAAGATCGACATTATCGAGTGGTCGGAAGATCCGGTCCAGTTCGCTACCCACGCCTTAAGCCCGGCCAAAATCAGCCGGGTGACCGTAATTGACATCACGGGCAAGCACATGGAGGTGATTGTCGACGATTCCCAACTCTCGCTCGCCATCGGCAAAAAAGGGCAAAATGTCCGCTTAGCCGCCAAGCTGCTCGGCTGGAAAATCGATATCAAGAGCGAGGAAGAAAAGCGGCAGGAGTGCCGAGTACGCGATGGCTGCGCTTGCCCAGGGCTCCCCTCTCTCTATCCTGATTGAATACGGGTTACCCGAGTACATCGCCGACAAACTCGTGGGAGGCGGTATTGGAACTGTGGAGAAGCTCGGCGATATGACGCCGGAGCAACTCGAAGAGATACCCGGCATCGACGCCGACACGGTTGAGCGGATTCAGATCGCCGTAAACGCGTACTACGGAACCTCCTATGCGGAAGAGGGAGAAAATCCGGAAGGCGATGTCCCCGGATCTGATCAGGAACCGGACCAGGCGGATGTCGGTTCGCATGCCGATCACGTGGAGGATGAATCCTTCTCCGCTACCCCCTCGGCGGAAGCCCAGACGGAAGATTTTGATACGATAGGTATTACCGACGAAGGTCATGCAGACTCAGGTCAAGAAGGAGCAGAGGGTGATGTAAGCGGATCGACCAGCCATTCTACGAACCCTCAGGTGTAATTAACAGCTTTCTATGAAGAAGATTCGTATTAATGAGCTGGCGCGGGATCTCGAAATCAAAGCCAATCTGATACTCGACAAGCTGCCGGATCTCGGCGTTACCGAGAAAAAAACTCATTCTAGCTCAGTAGATGAAGACGTTGCGGAGAAGCTCCGCGAATTCTTTGTCGGCAGCGATTCCGGGGAGAAGGACAGCAGCTTATCTTATTCCAACGGCACGTCCTATCCCTCTCAGGAACAATCATCGGAAGCGCGCATGAGTGATCGTTCCTCTGCCGCCACGGCAGTCGAGGAACCGCCGGCTCGCGCGGAAGAGCCCGCCTCCGCTCCCGTTTCCGAGAAGACTGCGGAACCGGCAAAGGCGGAAACAGCTCCCGTCGAAGAACGCCCTGCGTTCCGATCGGCTCTACGTCCGCCCTTGGCTGGACCTCTCCGCCCACCCGTGGGCGTACAGTCCCCGTCCGCTCCGGGTGCCGCTGCTCCCAATCCGGTTACTCCTAGCCCGGTAACGGCTCCACCCTCAGCGCCACCAGCTTCCGCGGCTCCGTCTTCGCCTTCGCCCAGTGCGCCCGCTCCCTCGCACCCGGTCCCAGCAACTCCGGTACCTGCACCTCCAGTGCCCGAGAGCAGACCCCGGCCGCCTCAGGAAGCAGTTCCGCGGCAGGAAACCGCAGCTCCACGGCAGCCCAGTGCGCCTCCGCTCGCCCCCGGCCGTCCCTCGCCACCGGCGGCGCGACCGATCCCAACCGTTGCCCCCGGCCAAGCTCGTCCGGGCCAAGTGCTATCCGGCCCCCGTGCGCCCATGCCCTCCGGCAGTCCACCGGCGCGTCCTATGGCTCCTGGCGCCCCACGTCCACCCGCTCCGCACGGTCCGCGCCCCCAAGCCGGACAGCCGCTCCGTCCGCAGGGCGCTCACCCGCGTCCTGGGGTGACACCGGGCGCTCCGATTGCTCCGCGTCCCCCCATGCAGCCCGGCCCGCAAGCGCAGGGCGGTCGTCCCTTGATTGGGCAGCCTGCTCCCCGGCCGGTTGTTCCGCCACGTCCCGATCTGGTCCGCAAACTTGCCGAACAGCAGCGCATGCCCGGACCGGCAGCACCTCCGCCACCCCGTCCAGGAATGCCCCAGCGGCCACCGCAAACTCCGCAGCCGGGACGTCCTATCTTCCTGGGGACCGGAAGGCCTGGTCCGCAACGTCCCGGTCAAGGTCCGTACATGCGTACCGGCCCGGCCGGTGGCGGCAATCGTCCGGGCGGTCCCCGGGCCATGCACCCCACTTCCCGTGGCCCCTTGGGCGGCGGGATCGGTCTCGTCCCTGCCCCCACTCCCGATCAGGCCCGGCGTCCCCAAACGCGCGGGAGCGGACGTCCGCAGCACACCCGCGAACGTGAGGAACAGGAGAAGCTTCTCCGGCCCATGCGCCGTGAACGCGAGCAAGGTCCTCCTCCGATCAATCGCGATATCACAATCTCCGAAGGCATCACGGTGAAGGAGCTTTCGGAAAAGCTCGACGTAAAAGCGAATCTTGTGATCAAGAAGCTCCTCGATCGCGGTATCTTCGCCACCATTAATCAGACGCTCGATTCGCAGCTGGCCACCGATATGGCCCGGGAGTTCGGCGCCTCTACATCCACGGTCACCTTCGAAGAAGAGGCCATGTTCGATGTCGAGATCGCCGAAGAGAAGACGGATCTCGTACGCCGTCCTCCCGTGGTCACCATCATGGGTCACGTCGATCACGGTAAAACCAGCCTTCTCGACTCCATCCGTCAGGCCCATGTGGCCGATCGGGAAGCGGGCGGCATCACCCAGCACATCGGCGCGTACTTCATCGAGAAGAAGGGCGAGAAGATCGTCTTCATCGATACGCCGGGTCACGAAGCGTTTACCCGCATGCGTTCGCGCGGAGCGAAGATCACCGATATCGTGGTCTTGGTGGTAGCCGCCGACGATGGCGTCATGCCCCAAACTCTCGAAGCAATCGACCATGCCAGGGCCGCGAAAGTCCCGATTCTGGTCGCCATCAACAAGGTGGACAAGCCTGACGCGCAGCCGGATCGCATCAAACAGCAGCTCTCCGATCGCGGTCTCCTGGCCGAAGATTGGGGCGGCGATGTAGTCATGGTCCCTGTTTCCGCTCGCACCAAGCAGGGCATCGATCAGTTGCTCGAGATGATCCTCCTGGTCGCGGAAATCCAGGACCTCAAGGCTAATCCGGGCCGGCCTGCAATGGGTTCGGTTGTGGAATCCAAGCTCGATCGCGGCCGCGGTCCGGTAGCCACCGTCCTCGTCCGGAACGGAACCCTGCGTGTGGGCGATTCCTTCATCTGCGGTCAGGTCTTCGGCAAGGTCCGCGCCATGATCAACGATCGCGGCGAGCAGGTTCGCGAAGCCGGCCCGTCCATGCCCATCGAAGTGCTCGGGCTCGACGGAATGCCGGATGCCGGCGATGAGCTTCAAGTCGTCACCGATACCACCAAGGCGAAGCAGATCGTGCTCTATCGCGAAGAGAAATCCCGCGAAGAGGCGCGCGCCAAGAACAAACGCATTACGCTCGAGCAGTTCCAGAAGCAGATGGCGGCCGGCGAAACCAAGGAGCTTCCCATCATCCTCAAGGCCGACGTCGCCGGTTCGGCGGAAGTCTTAACGGATACCCTGCAAGCTCTATCGACCGAGAAGGTACGCATCAACGTCCTTCGGTCGGGTGTGGGCGCCATCAACGAAGGCGATGTGCTGCTCGCTTCCGCGTCGAACGGCATAGTCATCGGCTTCAACGTCAAGCCCGATAAGAAGGCCGAAGCCGCGGCTGAGCACGAGAAAGTCGACATCCGGCTTCACTCGATCATCTACAACCTGACCGATGAGATGAAGAAGGCCATGACCGGTCTTCTGGAACCCGTCTATAAGGAAATCCCCCGGGGCAAAGCCGAAGTACGCGATACTTTCCGCGTCTCCAAGGTGGGCAACGTGGCGGGTTGTTTGATCATCGAAGGCACCATTACACGGGATTGTCAGCTCCGGATCATTCGCGACAAGGTCGCCGTGCATACCGGGAAGGTCGGCTCCCTCAAGCGGTTCAAAGATGACGTCTCGGAGGTCCGCATGGGTATGGAATGCGGTATCACCATCGAGAACTGGGGCGATGTCCGTGCGGGCGATCTGATCGAAGCTTTCGTCACCGAGAAGATCACGCCCGTTCTCGGGTAGACCGTGCCCGCGACGGTGGGGGTTCTCACGCTCGAATTGCACGTCGAGAGCTCCCACTCGCTCAAAGACAAACGCCAGGTTGTGAAGAGCCTCAAGGATCGCCTGCGGAGCCGCTTCAACGTGGCCGTGGCGGAAATTGACGGAATGGATACCTGGCAATGGTCCGTGATCGCGGCGGCCACTGTGTCCGCCGATCGTAGCTACTGCGAGAAGGTGCTCCGCTCCGTGGAAGATGAATGCGCTTCGCTGCTTGGAGGCGATCTTGTCCGCGCCGACCTGGAGCTTTGGTAAGGAGAAATGGACGACCGTCGTACAGCGCGCGTATCCGAAGCCCTGCGCGAAGAATTGATCGAACTGATCGGATTCGAACTCTCCGACCCGCGCCTTCGCGGCACCGAGGTGTCGGCCGTGGAAGTCTCCCACGACGGCCGTCATGCGTACGTCAAGGTGTTCTGCCGGGGTGAGGAGAAGGAACAAAAGCAGGCCCTTTCGGCGCTCGAGCGCGCCTCGGGCTTCCTGCGCCACGAGGTTGCCGCCCGCCTCGACCTGCGCCACGTCCCCGAACTGCACTTCGAACCGGACAAGTTTCCGGACACCGATCAGCGCATCGAGATCCTCCTGAAAAGGGCCGGTAAATCCCGTGGTCGCAGCCGGTAAGTTCCGCTTTTTGAAACAAACTGGTATTCTTTTGTTTCTATTGACGGTTGCCCTTTGGCTCGGGTCGCTTCCGGCCGCCGGGGTTCACGCTGGCGAACTGCTGCGCCTGGAACAATCAGCCGAAGCGATGGGATCGACCTACTCCATCGTGGTCTACGGTGAGGATCAGTCAGCCATGGAGAACGCAGTCACGGAGGCATTCGATGAAGCGCGAGACCTGGACGATCTGCTCTCCAACTACAAGCCCACGAGCCCGTGGAGCGAGCTGAACCGGGCTGCCGCCAACCACCCTGTGAAGGTGCCCGCCGAACTCTTTGCGCTCCTCCAGGCGTGTGTCGAGTACAGCCGCGCGAGCGACGGCGCCTTCGACATCACGGTCGGTCCCCTCATGCGCGTTTGGGGGTTCTATAAGGGTACGGGCCACCTTCCCGCCGCGGGTGAGATTGCGGCTGCCCGGGAGATGCTGGGTTGGCAGTCGATCGAGTTCGATTCCGCCGCCGGCACCGTGCGCTTCCGCAAGAAAGGCCTCAATATCGATCCCGGGGGGATCGGCAAGGGTTATGCGGTCGACCGGATGGTCGAGATCCTGCGGCGCAAGGGGATCCGGATCGGCCTCGTATCGGCATCCGGCAGCAGCATCTACGCTCTCGGCAAGCCCCCGGGCGAAGATGGATGGCATATCGAGATCAAAGACCCGCGCGACACGTCCCAAGTCCTCGACTGAGGTTGTCCTGAAGGACGAGTCGATGTCCACGTCGGGCAGCTACGAGAAGTTCTTCGTTGCCGACGGCCAAGTGTACAGCCACATCATGGACCCCCGAACCGGATACCCGGCTCGCGGGATGCTTTCGGTATCGGTGATCGCCCCCAAAACGATCGACAGCGAAGCGTGGGCGAAACCCCTTTTCATCAATGGCCGGGACTGGGCCGCCAAGCACAAACCAGCCGGTGTCCGGGCCTACTTCTGCGAGGATAGACTTAATCAGCCATGCGCTGTGGCTTCAATGAATAATCGATTCCTGGATGCTTGCCGGCGGCGGCAGACCGATGTCCGTCCCGTGTGGTTCATGCGGCAAGCCGGCCGGTACATGAAGCAGTACCGAGACATCCGTGCGCACCACGGGATTCTCGAGATGTGCAAGCGGCCAGACCTCGCCGCGACGGTGACGCTGCAGCCGATCGAGATCCTGGACGTGGATGCGGCCATCATCTTCGCCGACCTTCTGTTACCAGTGGAACCCATGGGCCTGCGCCTGCGCTATGCGCAGGGCGAAGGACCGATCATCGATAACCCGGTCCGCACCACCGACGACATCGATTCCCTCTCCACCGACAATGTCGACGATCTCGGCTATGTGGGCGAAGCCATCCAGATGGTGACCCGGGCGCTCGCGGGACGGATTCCGGTAATCGGCTTCGTCGGCGCCCCGTTCACGATGGCCAGCTACATGATCGAAGGCGGCGCGAGCAAGAGCTTCATCAAGACCAAGCGCCTGATGTACTCCGACGAAACGCTATGGCGGCGCTTAATGGGCAAGATCGTCGACGTGCTCGCGCCGTTCGCAATCAGCCAGATCGCGGCTGGCGCTAAGGCCATTCAGGTGTTCGATAGCTGGGTCGGCGCGCTCGGCTCCGATGACTACGTTCGCTACGCCGCGCCGTACTCCCGGGCGCTCATTGAGCGCATCCGGGCGGGCGGGGTTCCCGTAATTCACTTCGGTACCGGCGCTTCCGGCTTCTTCCGCGAGTTGCATGCCGCCGGCGGTGATGTGCTCGGCTGCGACTGGCGCATCAACATCGACCAGGCCTGGATGGACATCAGCTACCGTTCCGCCATTCAAGGCAACCTTGATCCGGTGGTGCTGTTCGCGCCGTTACCGGAACTGCGCCAGAGAGTGCAGGACCTCCTACGCCGGACCGGCACCCGCCCGGGTCACATCTTCAACCTGGGTCACGGAATCCTACCCGAAACCCCGGTCGACAACGTGAAAGCGGTTGTTCAGATGGTGCGGGAGTTCCGTCCCGGCTCGCTGTAACTGCCGCATTGGTTCGAAAATCAGAACAAGATAGTTCCGTATTCGCGACCATCTAAGGACTAGATTACGAAATAAAACACTGGATGTTCTGAAATCAGAACATTCAGCGTTATAATTCAGGCATGCCGAACTCTGGTGCGCTGATATCCCTCCCGCTTTACCGGGAGGCGGAACCGCAGTCGGCTCAAGATCAGGTCGATAGTCTACACGGGAAGATGGGCACCTTGCAGCAGAAGATGGATCGTCTTGCCCGGCTAGTGGATTTGATGGAAGCGGGTGCAACGCTTCCCCCTGCGCGGAGTAACCGGCCGCGGTTGTTTCTCGTTAAGGGCTAGTCCTCTACTTCCTCATACGCCATTTGTCCTTCACTTCGAGTGACCGCGTGCAGGTCAGATCGCGGTCATTGGCCAACCACTGTTGCGCGGTCATCCAGCTCTCGATCCGCTTGAAGTATTCGGCCCACTCGCGAGGGCCGGCAGGAGCTTCGAAAGATACGGAGCAGCTGTCTTTTCGCGCAGGCGTCGAGGGCCATAGAGCACACGGCCCCTTTTAGCATTTCCGTAGGAGAGGGTAACCCTCGGGAAAGACAAACACCGAGCTTTCTCATCCACTGATCACACGAGCGCCGCTCTGGCGCGCCGCCACTTACTCCAGCGACGCAGGGCCATGGCGAAGCCGGTCCAGACGAGCAAGGCGGCACCGAGCGAAGCGAGGGCGGCGACGGTCTGTCCGATGAGTCCGCCGGCTTCACCGGTGTGGATGAAGCGCAGCCACATACGAAATTTGCGGCCGGGGCTATTGGCGCCAAAGGTTTCCCAACGGATGACCTCGGCGGTTTCGGGATCCAGGACTAACTGCGAACGGAGGTCCGGGCGACCGCCGTTGCCGACATCGACGGTGAACACCACGGGAGCGGCGGCGGAGACAGGGACGCGGAGCGAGATACTCCGCCACCCGGGCGAGAGCTGCTCGGTGCGCGCCCATAACGAGTTCATCTCCTTCAGGGAAGTAAGCGGCCGGGATCGATTCTCGCGCAGGCGTTCCGCCGGCCGGGTGGGAACTTCACTTCCGGTCAGCCGATAGACCAGGTCATTCGCCCAACCGAATGACATGACTACACCGCTGAAGACGATTGCAGACAGCGGCACGGCGGCCCAGAAGCCGGCCGTGTTGTGCCAGTTCCAATTCCGCGCCCGTCCGCGCAGCCCGGGTTGGAAGAGGACTGAGGGCCGAACCTTCTTCCACGTCCAGGCGCGAGGGAACCAAAGCACTAGCCCACTCAGCAGGAGGACGAGGAACAGGAGGTTACAGAATCCGGTCACGGTGCGCATCGGGCTGGAGCTACCACCGAGCGAGCCCAGCCAACGGTGCCATTCCTCGGTGGACCGGAAGAAGGCGCGCACGCGAGGCGACGACTCGCCAACGATTGCGCCCGTATAAGGGTTAACGAGAGTGATGCGATCGCGGCCATATCCCGCTTCGGCGGGAGTTTGCCGATCGGAACGCAAGAGAAGGGTGCCGGGTAGCGCGCCTACCTCCCTTTGGACCCTGCTGAGAAGGTCGCCGGCGGGGAGGCGGTCCACCTTGCCAGGGGGCGGAGAAACGCGGTGATCGCGGTTGGACCAAGCGATGATTTGGCGCTGGTAGGCGAGCAACACTCCGCTGACGGACATGGTCAGGATGATCGCGCCGGCCATGCATCCCGCGACAAGGTGGCACCAGAAGAGGACGCGCCGGGGACTGGGCATGAGCACTACACGTCCGCCCAACGGCGGAGAAGGTTGTGATAGAGGCCGGTCAACTGGACGCTGGACGGGTGATCGCGCATGTCGTGGTTGATGCGCTGTATGGCGGAGTCGAGGTCGAACAGCATGGTGCGCTCACCGTCGTCGCGGATCATGCTCTGGATCCAGAAGAACGAGCAAACGCGCGCGCCGCGGGTGACAGGACGGACGTGATGGAGGCTGGTCGCGGGGTAGAGGATCATGTGCCCGGCGGGGAGCTTGATCTCATGCGCACCGTAGGTGTCCTCGACAACTAACTCGCCGCCGTCGTACTCCTCCGGGTTAGCGAAGAAGAGGGTAGCCGAGAGGTCGGTGCGAATGCGGTGCGCTGTGCCGGTTACGGTGCGGATGGCGTTGTCGACATGGGTACCGAAGGACTGGCCGCCGGCGTAGCGATTGAAGAGCGGCGGGAAGACGCGCTGGGGAAGAGCGGCGGAGATGAAAAGCGGGTTCTGCCCGAGAGCGGAGAGGATCATGTCGCCGAGCTGGCGCGCGGCGGGATGGTCTTCGGGCAGTTGCATGTTGTCCTTTGTGCGAGAGGACTGGTGCCCGGCGGTGACGCGGCCATCCACCCATTGGGCGGAGTCGAGCGCCTGGCGGGCTTGCATGACCTGCGAAGCGGTGAGTAGATCGGGAATGGAGAGAAGCAAGTCGGTTGTTCCTGAGATTAGAATTTGAAGCGGAATCCGATCAAAGCGGAGCGACCGGGACCTAACACGATATGCGCGGGATGCAGTTCGTCGTAGTAGTAGCGATTGGCCAAGTTATAGACATTGGCTTGCAGGCTGACGTGTTCGGTGAGGGGGTAACTCGCTGAAGCGTTGAAGACCCAGTAACCGGGCACTTGCTTGACTAACCCCGTAGCGGGGTCAAGCGGGACGGTGGAGCTGGCATTGCGACTCGAGACGTAGTTACCGCCCGCGCCGACATCGAGATGGTGGGGCAGGTGGTAGTAGTTCCAGAAGTTGAACGTTTGGCGGGGCACATTGGCCAGGGGGTAACGGACAGCGCCGGGGTAGAAGACGGAGGACGTGACCTCGCTCTTGAGATAGGCATAGCTATCGAGGATTTCCCACCGGCTGGTCAGGCGGCCGCGGGCTTCGAACTGCACGCCATCGACGCGCTGGTTTCCGCCAAGGACGACAAGCAGGGAGTTGGTGGGGGAAGTCTCACGGGCGTTGGTCTTCTCGGTGCGGAAGAGGGCGGAGCGCAGGGTGAAGCGGCCGCTTTTGAGATCCCATTTCGTGCCGGCTTCGTAGGAGCGGTTCTTTTCGGGTGGGAGGTCGGCGTTGCCCGCGGTGAGGGAGAGCGACTCGGCCGACGGGTTGAAGGACGTCCCGGCGGAGACGTAGAGGCTCCCGATGGTAATGGGCTTATAGACGAGGGCGGCGCGCCAGGTAGGCATCTGGTCAACGCGTTCGAAGGCGGAGACAGGGGCTATCGACTGGGTATAGTCCGTGTGGAAGCGGTCCCATCGGATGCCGCCGGTCAGTTCCCAATGCCGCCCAAACTGCGCGGTATCGAGGGCGTAGGTGCTGACGCTATCGGCCACGGTGTCGACTTTAGATGTGATCGCAACCGTGCCCGACAGCGCTTGATCCGGATCGGGATTGAGCAGGCTGGTTACAGGGACATTGGAGTACGTGGGGCGGGTGGGATCGGAGGTCTCCCGGCCGGCTTCGACACCGGTGAGGAGCTTGTGCCGAATAGGGCCGGTTTCGAAATCTGCCACCAGGTCGAATTGGGTGTCGAGGAAGGTTTCGGTGCTGTTCACGCCGATCTCGTGGCGGGTGACGCTGATGGCATCGAGCGGAGTCGCGAGCGTGACGGTGGAGGGGAGCTGCGCTTCGGTGATGAGCACGTCCCGAACATAGTTGGCATAGCGCGTTTGGTTGCGCAGCGTGAGGTGCTTGTTGAAGTCGTGTTCGACGCGGGCGGTACCGATGTCGTCGTAGGTGCGCAGGTAGTTGCCGTCGCGGAAGCCGTAGTAGTTTTGGCGATCCACGGGAGCGGGTCCGTTGAAGTACCAGGGGATGCCGTAATCGGGGTTGTCGTCGGCGGTTTGGTGGAGGTAGGTGAAGGTCCAGCGGGTGGGAGTGCCGAGGCCGAGCGAGAGGGAAGGCGCGATGCCGAAGCGGCGATTTTCGGCCACATCACGTTCCGCGACATCGTTGATATCGCCCATGAGATTCAGGCGGAACGCCGCGCCGGATCCGAGTTGGGGAACGGGGGTGTTGATGTCGAGGGTGACGCGGCGGGTGAGATCGGTTCCGAACACGGCGTCTCCGGAGATAAAGCGATTGAGGCCGGGCGTCTTGGTTTCCTGATTGACGACACCGCCGGTGGAGCCGCGGCCGAAGGTGACGGAGGAAGGCCCTTGGAGCACCTCGACCTCTTCAAGATTGAATGGGTCGCGGTAGTAGCTGCCGAAGTCGCGCATGCCATCGATGAACAGATCGTTGCGGGCGGTGAAGCCGCGGATAGTCAGGTTATCGCCCTGCGCGCCGCCTTCTCCGGCGGCGAGGCTGATGCCGGCGACGTTGCGGAGAGTGTCGCGTAACGTGGTAACGCCTTGCTGCTGGAGGATTTCGCGGGGGACTACGCTGATGCTTTGCGGAGTATCGCGCAGAGGCTCGGTGTATTTGGGAGAGGTTACCTGCTCGACGGATCCCGCGACATCGATCGAAGTGGCGAGGCCGCGGAGTTCGAGAGTGACGGCGGCGTCGCCGGTGAAGCGATAGCCGACGCCGGTACCCGCGAGGAGTTTCTGCAGAGCCTGCTCGACGGTGTAGTAGCCGGAGACGCCCGGGGACGGGAGCGAATTCATGCCGTTCTGGGGCACGACGACTTCGATGGCAGCGGCGGGACGGAACGCGCTGAGAACGCTTTCGAGAGGTCCGGCGGGGATGTCGTAGCGCTTGGCGGGGAGGGCTTCGGTGCGGGATCCCAAGCCTGCCTCGGCGGTAGCGCTGACCGCATCCGCGGCGTAGGCGACGTTGATCGTTTTTGTGCCGACCGCGGTATAGACGACGGCCGTACCCATGGCCAACCACTTATAAGCAACCGGCCATGTAGACGAGCGCGGGCGATTCCCGCGCTGGTCGATCCGGCTGCGCTGTTTGAAGCGCATACACGTACCTCCCTTGTATGCCGGGACGACGACGCCTAGAATGAGGGAGTCGTCAGCCAGCGGCTGTCGATCGGCCGGTCTCGCGGTTCCTCGCCAAAGTGCGCCGTGAGATCGGGCGGGTATATCGGACCGGATAGGTCCTGGTTCGAAGCTCAAGCTTACTGGCAAACCGCAAACAGTGTCAATCGCGGCGAGGACTAGTTCTCGCGAACGGTCGAAAAATCGCGCGGAACAGGCGGAAATGGGACGCAAGCGTGAGCTTTTGTGACGTTACGCTACAGAGTTGCGGCGTTTTTCTTGGCCTGATCGCGCAGCCACTGCTTGCGGTGCTGTTTACGAAGCGGACCGGAGAACTTCGGAACGGTGGAAGTTGTTTTGGCAGCAGCGGGAGCGGCGACAGGGATAGAAGCGTGCGTTGATTTGGGTGGGGGCACCTGCGCGGATTTGGAAATTGACGGAACAGAGCCAACCGGCTGAAAAGGAGCTGTGCGCTTGGCAATCAAAGCCACGAGATCGCGCGCGGTGCGGTCATGAAGACGGCGGAGGCGGTGTTCGTGGCGGCTGAGTTGATCAAGGTAGCGTGCGTTTTCGATGTACCCGGCGGCTTGGGCGAGAGCTTCGCAGGTGATGTCATTGGCGGAATCGAATTTTTCGCGGATCAAACCCACATGGCGCTCCGTACCGATGGCCAGGATGCCGGATTCGAGCGAGACGACGCGGCCGAGACGCCATTCGGTGTCCTGGAGGGTTAAGAGAAGGGTGTGCTCTTCTTCGGTTTGGGGATCATAGGCGGCGAGCAGGCGGTCCATGAGCGATTCGTAGGCGGATTGATCCTCGTGGGGAAGCACGACGGTTTCGGCATAGAGACCGTGACGGAGCGCGTTGAAGCGCATCTGCTCTTTGCCCTCGGGAGTGCGGGGTCCGGTAGAGTGCTGGGCGTTGGCGCGGTTCGTAGCGGCGCGATCGGTGGCTGAGTTGATTACAGTGCTGGTAGTTGGGTTAGCAGTGACCGGATGAGTTGAGGCGAAGACGGCGATAGGTGCGGGAGCGATGGGCGTGAGTGACATTGGAATCCTCTTGCCCTGAGAGTACCGGCGGCGCGGGAAAAATCGTGGTGATTGGGGGCGGAGAGAGTAGTTAAGTCGTTGATCGCAGGGGATGGAAATTATTTTGAATTTTTGTGACCGAAAAAAGGCGGGGCGTGAAAACGGCACAAGCGAGGAAGCCCTAAGCCAACGCGGCGGAAATGCGATCGCCGGAATCTGCTGAGTAGAACTGGGCCCGCGAGGGCCAGAGGCGGCAATCACCACGGCCGGAGATCCTTACGTAAGCGGAACTTCCTGGAAGTTCGGAGGGTCTACCGATACGCGTCATAGGGCGACCGAGAGTGCGCCGTGGTGGTTTTGAGAGGTCACCCAGTATTCGAATCAGGTGGCTTCTGCGCCGACCTAAACTTAACGCCCATAAAGTGCTTCGGAACGCCATTTTCAGTGGGGGTCTTTTCCAGAAACGATTTCGCCGAGGCGTTGTGTTTCTGGTAGGCATTTCAGAAAGTTCAGAGTATAGAGCGCAACTCAGGCATAATTTCGTTGGCGTCCTCCCGATCGTAGTTCGTCTACCTGATTCTCCGCACACCTTTCGGGACTCTCCCTGCGTTGGAAGATCGAATGAACTCCAGGTGAGCCATGCCCAGCATGTTCAAGGTGAGCAGATCACCATGTATCCAATTGTTAACGACATTTGGACCAACCTTGTCTGCTGGGAGAGCGTCGTCGTCGTTCTCCACATCTTCAAGGCTCACATTTTGCGTAAAGCAAAGAAGCGGTAAAGCCATTCGCCCCGTATGAACGTCGCCGGCTCTTTTCAAGAGTCTGGGGTAATAGCGCATCCTGCCGTCCATCTCCATCACGGCACGGATGCGAGGGTCTCGTGCCGAGGCAAACAGGGTCGAGATACCCCCCAACTAATCGCAGCAACTTCAGATGGATCGGTGTCGGGAAGCGAACTCGCCTACGTGATGAGAAAAGAGATGTCGCGAGCCTGTGCATTTGATCCCGTCCAGATCATCTGTCATACCGCGGGTTGACACCCATCGACGAGCTTGCAAGAACGACGAACTGGCAAGATACTCGCACAGATCCGACGTTCTCTCACGAATGGAAAAATCGCTGGGAGTGTAGAGCAGAACGGGATCGGACCGTTTTGCCTCCTTCGCCTCACGCACCATCAACAGTGCGTATCTAAGGACGTCTTCAACAGCGATCGCCACCGATTCTTTTGCTTACCTGGCGGGTTGAAGTGGATTTCTGTGTCGGCCAGCCGAACATAGTCGCCGACCGACAGCGGTTTGGTTTTGCTGGTCAACGATGGGTACCAGAGTAGGGTTTGCAGAGGACGGGCGGCATCGCCCACGAAGGGCCTCGACGAATCGTTTTGGGTAGAAGGTTAACAACGCGAGCGGTCGTACTGAAAGACGATCTTTAAACCGATTGAGGTGCTGCCGATATTGAACAAGAGCATAAGAACAATGAGACAAAGGCAGTTACGATTCGTGGCTTCACTCTAGCGCTCGCGGCATCGATGACATGGCGCTGTTTCCATGATGATAGGCCAATGCTTTATTGCAAGGGGATGGCGAGGATAGCTGCTATTAAAGCCTCGGGCGAACATTCGACATCCATCAAAGGTCCGGGCGTTCAGGCGGATATTGGGGGAAAAGGAGGGGCGTGCCGGGCGATGATGCATGACGATCTATTACGGCCGCCAATGCGTCCTGAAAGCTCGATTGACGCACGTTGTATAAGAGGCGTCGCCAGTGGACCATGCCGTAGACCGTTTTCGCGTTGTTGTCGGCGAGACTGATCTCGCCCGCCCAGATGCGCTGGTGAAAGGATTGGAAGTCCGGTGAGTTTTCGGTTTGATCGTCGGGTTTGGCTGGTGAACCGAGCAAAAGGAAGACCGCGGCGTAGAACAGGTGCATAGCTTGGCGCATGAGGAAGAAGCGCGCCCGTTGGTACTCGTCAGGTGGCTGGCCGAAATACACGCTGAGGTAGGTTGTTTCGTCCGAGTCATTGTGTACCAGGAAGTTCGCAACTATGGCTAAGTCGAAGTAGCGATCATTCCGGAAGGCCGCTTGCCAATCGACCAGCCATACGCGCGCGCCGTCGAAGAGAATGTTTTCGGGTTTCAGGTCGTTGTGGCACGAGACCATATCGGCGTCGAGACGCGGGTAGACGGCCGAGAGTTGGGCGTAGCGGGTGAAGACTTCCTCGATTTCGTTTTGAGGGAGAAGGTTCGCCGTCCGGAAGCGCCAGATGAACAGGTTGTGCACGGTGACGAAGTTTAAGGCTGTGGGAAAGGGCGGTAGTGCATGGATGTTGCGCAGAGTTTTGGGAATGCGGACCAGCGCTTCCGCGGTAGATAAGGGCACCGCGTCCACGAAGTCGGTGATTGAAATCCCGTCTTCTGTGTTGGCGTACCAGACTCGGGGCGCCTGTGCCGCCTCGGCTGCCGCTCGCATGGCTCCGAAAAGACGCGCCGGATCATTTCTCTCATTGATCTGTGTCATGACTCGCAGCAGATAGGGAGATCCTTTGACCACGATGCGGAAGATAAGGTCGGAGCTCAAGCCCTTGGTTAATTGCTGAGTGTTGTCGATGGCGGGTGCACCGAACGCTTCGTTTACGGCTCGCAATACTGCGGGATTTTTGTTTTCGGGGATCGTAAAGCCTCCACTGTTTGAGAGATGCAAGGGTGATGTTACTGGAATGGACGGCTTGAAAACACTTTTACGAGCACCTTTTCTATGTATTTATCTCCTTTGTTTTGTGTTTGTTCGACTTATGCGACGGGAGATTGCTAGATTGAAAAGGGCCAGTGCGAAGCCGTGATTCAGCGCTTAGAGGAGGGCCCGCTTCCACTTACTGGGGCCGCGGTCCGAATGTTTGCGGTTAGCGAGCGCTTGAACCAGTCAATTCTGGAGCATCTTGATCCCGCCGCGTGGAGGGCTCGACCCGTTGGAAAGATCCGGACCATTGCGGCGATCTTTACGCACATCCACAATATACGGGCGAAGTGGGTGAGGCTTTCGGCTCCGCAGTTGAAGGTTCCGCCGCGATTGAATCACGCGCAGTGCACTCAGCCGCAGGCGCGTGAGGGGTTAGCGGAGAGCGCGGAGCGGTGTGAAGAGATGCTCGCGCAAGCGCTCGGGGGCGGAGAGGGACACGCGGGGAAGTTTCACCGAGACGGCTGGGCGCGGCCATGGCCGGCCGGCGTGGAGATGCTTTGCTACATGCTTTCTCACGAAGCCCACCACCGTGGTCAGATTTGCATGCTGGCGCATCAACTCGGATTCCCGTTGCCGAAGAAGGTGCTGTACGGGATGTGGGATTGGGAGAAGCCAGCGTTAAACGTCGACTTACGTGCGTGAGTTGCTTACTTCGTAATCGAGGGTCGCGGCCTTCGACTTTTTCCAGTTGCGCCATTCTTCCGCAGTGATCTCCCAGATCTCGGCGGGCAGGCGACCGGAGACGTAGTCGCGATCGAGGGTAGCAACGACGCGCATGCCCGTCTTCTCCGAGATTCTTCGGGAGGCGATGTTCGCTACTGCTTTTGGCGCGCGGAGGACAGGGAAGCCGAGGGTGTCGAACCAGTAATCATTGACGACCTCGACGGCCTCGGTCATGAGGCCATGGCGCTGCCATGGGAGGCCCAGCCAGTAGCCGCGGTTGTCCCACTCGCCTTGGTGCAGGCTTATCTTTCCGATGAGATCGTCGGGCGCGGCTTTTAATCGGATGCTCCAGTGCCACTCTTCGCCACGGTCGATAGCGGGAAGGATGTGATCGCGGTAATGAGCGAATACCTGATTTGGCGGAAAGGGCCAAGGGACGGCCGCGTTGAGGAATTTGACGATCTCCCAATGCGGGAAGAGCCGTTCGGTGGCCGAGGCGTCGACGAGCGCGAGCGGCCGCAGAACGAGGCGTTCGGTTTCGAGCGCGGCGATCATCCAATGAGAATACTAGTCAGCGAGCGGCGCGGCGACGGCCGGATTGGCGCCTCGTTCGAGTAAGAACCGCACCATCTCTTTGTGACCGAGTTGCTGGGCGTAGACGAGAGGCGTGTACCATTTCTCAGCGCCGAACGGGAAGAGCGGATATTGGCCGAAAGGCCGATCAAGGCTCTCGGGTTCTTCGTCCAGGATGGCTTTGGCGCGTGCAACCAGGCCGTATTGCACGGCCTCGATGAGGTCGATGCGATCGCTGGCAAGGATGAGATCGCGCACCTCGATACGACCGGCGTAGTCGGCCCAACCGGCAGGGGTGCCGTGATATTTGGAGTCGCGCACGCGAACGTCGGCGCCGTGTTTGAGGAGAACGGCGGCGGCGCTTTGGTTTCCGCGGAAGGCGGCGGCATGAAGGGGTGTGTAGCCGCTAGTGGAGTCGACTGCGGTGTTGGGGTCGTCGGGCGCGTTCACGGAGGCACCGGCGTGGATCAGAGCCTCGACGATCGAGCCGGGCGAAAGTTCGCTGGCGCGGACGATGAGGTTGCCCCAGCGGTGGCCGGGACGGAGGATGTCGGGATCTTTGCGGAGGCGCTTCTCGATTTCGCGGGTGCGCTCCAGACCAACCGCAGCGGGCAAGCGAAGGACGGCGCCGCGATCGAGGAGGATGCGCGCGAGGTCATGAGCTCCAGAGAGCGCGGCCTGATCGAGCGCGGTGAAGCCGGCTTCGTCGAGCGATTCCGGATTCGCGCCGAGATCGAGAAGCGCGATGAGTGCGGCGGGCTGGTTCTTGACCACAGCGAGATGGAGCGGACGGCGACGGCGGTTGGCCCGCTCCATGCGTTTTTCGAGATCGGCGGGGGATCGGGCGATGAGAGCGCGGATGGCTTCCACATCTCCCGTAGCCACGGCGGAGTAGATGTTATGGCGGGCTCCATGGGCGAGGAGATAAGTCGACGATGGCGGGGTCGGGGCGGATGTACTCCCACGCGGTGGCCCAGCCGATGACGTCGAGTTCGTGGTAATCATCTTCGCCGATGGGATCGGCGCCGTGTTCGATAAGGAGACGAATGATGGGGAAGAGCTGCTTTTCGGCGGCGAAGTGGAGCGGGTAGGCGTTGTCGCCTTCGCAGCGAATGTTGGGGTCGGCCCCGCGCTCGAGGAGGAGCTTCACGGCGGCCTCCTGCGAGCCACCGACGGCTTCGTGGAGGGCGGTTCGCACGCCGCGTCCGGCGGTTTCGTTGACGAGATCCGGATGGTCATCGAGCAGGGCGTTGATGCGCGGCAAGTCACCGCGGTGGGCGGCTTCGTGGAGCAGATTCACGGTGGCTTCGCTTGCAGGGGCCGCGGAACTCTGGTGAAGAACATGGGCCTTGAGCTTGGGCCAGGAGGCGAATCCGTATTGCCGAGCGAGGACGAGCTGAGCGTCGGCAAGGGTGAATGGAGTGGTTTGCCCGCGCGGGTGGAATTCGCGAATCAGCTGCAGAGTTTCGGGATTCGCGGTTTGGGTTCCTTTGAGAATGAGCTTGGCTTGTTTTTTGAGCTGCTCGAGATGGGGACGAAAGGGTAGCGGTTTGGTCACAACAATCTCCTTCCATGGATTGCCTGGGTCCGCCGGGCAGGCTGAAAGAAGATTCTTGATTGAGAGACCGGCACTTACAACAGGTGGGCTTGGCCCTGTCCGCGGAATGGAAGCGTCCTGGACGCTAAATTCACGGTAATCCGCAGGGCGCGGGAAGTCAATGCACGTGCGCGGGTGATGGCGCAGGGGATGCCGGAGGCGACATTGACCTGATCCAGACGCCGTGATTCAAGGTCATGGCTTCCCCCCAATAGGCCACGGCGAAAGCGGGGTCGAGGGATTGCGCCGAGACGAACGCGACAGCCGCATCGGTGTATTCAAAGAGATGGAGCAGGAGCAGGCCGCAAAGAAAAGCAGCTTGGGCTTGCGGGGACTTGCTGGAGGTGGGGAAGGATGTGGCGCCGAGTCCGGGAACGGATTCGGAGTGGCAATGCGTGGCGCGGCGAAGGTCAGGACAGCGCATACAACCGAGACTGACAGCGGTGAGAACGGGCGTTGTCTGGTTGGCATAGCGGGTGGATCGGCACGCCTATTATGTGGCTGGATCCGGGGTGACGCAAGAAAGAGTTTGGCGGATGCTGTCGAGCTATTTGGGCGGGGTGATGGCGAGTTCACTGCCGTCGAAGGGGCAATGTTCGTAATCGAAAGGCAGGGCTCTTTTACATACGGGACAGTATTTCTCAAGCTTCGGCAGGGGATGCACAGCCTTGGAGCTAAGCCAGGCATTGCGAAGGGTGAGCATATCGGGAGACGGCGCGCGGCCGACTCGCTCATAAGGGAGGATCTGGAGCGCGGGAGATTCGCGGAGAGTGACGTTGACGTCGCGGTGGCCGGAGCGGGAATCGACGCTGAGCTGAACCTGATCGCCGGGCTTGTGCGCGTGGAGCCATGCATTCAACTCGGCATCGTTACGGATGGGTTTGCCTTCCCAAGCGACGATGCGATCGCCGCGATCGAGACCGGCGTCGAAGATAGGCGAGCCGTGAAGGGTAGGCCCGGCGAGTTCGACGCCCTTGTCGCTGAACTCTAAGCGAGTGTTGCCGAGGAACACACCGGCGTTCGGGTTTTTCTGGAGTAGGAGACCGGCACGTCCGAGAAGGGATTCGTAGTCCATGGGCTCCATGCCGTAGATGTGGCGGCGGAAGATTTCGTCGGCAAAGGGCGCGCTGCCGGTGGCTTCGGCGAGTGCGCTTTGAAGGTCATCGAGCGTGTAGGGCTTGGCGGCATCGGGATGGTCACGCCACATGCTGCGCATCCAGTCGTCGAGCGATTTGCCAGGGAAACGCGAGCGGATGGAGAGGTCGATACCGAGCGCCAGGGCTTGGCCGTAGGTGTAGTAGGAGATGAAGGTATTCGGGAAGTTGACGGGATCGTTGGCGGTGGCGGCATCGACGAAGGGCGCGTGCCGGCTCATATCGACGACGTTGAACACCTGACGCCCGGGCGCGGTAAGGACGGCGGTCACCGCGCCGCCCATGGCGAAGCGCGAATCGGTCGAGGCTGGCCAGGCCAGCGCGTTCGAGCGTGAGAGGGCCGTAGTAGTTGGTGAAGCCTTCGGCGAACCAGAGTTCGCCCGACATGTTGGCGCGTTCGAAATCGAAGGGCTCCAGTGTCCTCGGGCGGATGCGCTTGACGTTCCAGGAGTGGAAGAACTCGTGAGACGACGGTGCCGATCATTTGCGCCGCGGAGCGTCCTTCAGGTCGCGCGGCGCCGGTGATGACGGTGGAGTCGCGATGCTCCATGCCGTCGCCGCAGACGTACGGCAGGTAATCGAGCAGGAAGGTGTAGTTGCCGGTGTCGTACTTGGGGAACGCGCCGAACACGCCTTCTTCCTCGGTCACGACGGCCTGGCACATTTCGCGCGTACGCCGCGGCTTCTTCGTCGGTGCCGTTGTGATGCAGCGAGATGCGGAACTGCGCGTCGCCGACCTTCCACTTCGCGCAGATCGTGATGGCTGAGCTCGACGGGGCTGTCCATCAGGCGGTCCAGGTTGGGCGCGGACCACGTTCCGTCGGTCTCCGGCGGCGAGCTGAGTGGCGACGGTCCAATCGGAGCCCGCGGGGATTTCGAAATGGAGGGAGACCGGAATCTTCTCCCAACCATGCGCCCAAGCGAGGGTGGCGGGCATGTTGAGGTGCGCGTGGGTGGAATCGATGCCGGCGTAGGTGCCGTCGGCGCGGTCGCCGAATAGGGTGTACGTGACGACGACCGTGCCGCCGGCGTGAGCCGGCGACGTTCCATTGATAGGGATCGGGGCGGCTGACAGTGAGCGGTGTTCCCTGCCCGTCGCTGGCGTGGAAGGTGTAGATGTTCTTGGCGAATTCGTGGAGGGCGTAACGTCCTGGAGAGGAGCGGCTCATGACGACTTCCAGAACGGGCTGATGGACGCCGAGGAACGTGGCCGTTATCTCGGCTTCGTGGTGCGCGGCTTGGGGGAAGCGGAGCTCATAACGGACGGTTTGCTGAGCGAAGAGGGGCAGGATGAACAGCGGCAGGGCGAAGAGAGGGATCCGGGGTTTCAGATGAGTGACCTCGCGAAAGGATGGAAGTATAGCAAGGGCGCACGAGAGCACTACGCGTTAGATGTGGATGTACTTGCCAAAGGTGGGGACTTTGCCGACACGGATTTCCGCGGACCAGAGGTCGAGCAGGGGACCTCCGCAGCGCCAGAAGGAACGGCAGTCGGCGAGGATTGCAGGACCGTCGCGCGTGAACGAGATGAGAGGGGCTACGTGCTTGGACGGTGGCAAGGCTGGACTATAACGGCGGTCGAAGCGGCGCCGCGCCGGCTCTGTCATAGAATGCAGGGAGCCTCCAAACAATGACACGCATTGCGCAATGAGCGATTGGCACCCGAAGCACAACCCTTGGGCCATTGCGCTAACCGTCACGCTGGCTACGTTCATGGAGGTGCTGGATACCTCGATCGCGAACGTAGCGCTGCCGCACATTGCGGGGAGTCTGTCGGCGAGCCAGAACGAATCGACATGGGTACTAACCAGCTACCTAGTGTCGAACGCGGTTATTCTGCCGATCAGCGCGTGGCTGGCGACGACGCTGGGGCGCAAGCGGTTCTATATGACTTGCGTGGCGCTGTTCGGGGTCAGCAGTTTTCTGTGCGGGCTGGCGCCGAGCCTAGGGATGCTGGTATTTTTCCGGGTTCTGCAGGGCGCGGGTGGCGGGGGACTGGCACCGAGCGAGCAGGCGATTCTGGCCGACACGTTTCCGCCGCCGATGCGCGGCATGGCTTTCGCCGTGTACGGCATGGCGGTGGTGGTGGCGCCGGCCATCGGTCCCACGCTGGGCGGATGGATCACCGATAACTTCAGCTGGCGCTGGATCTTCTATATCAACATTCCGATTGTGATTTTGTCCTTGTTTCTGACGTACCGGCTGGTGGAAGATCCGCCGTATCTCGCGGAGCAGCGGAAGCGGTCGTCGGCGAGCCGAATCGATTTTGCGGGGTTGGCGCTGATCACGCTGGCAATCGGGAGCTTGCAGGTGGTGCTCGATAAAGGTCAGGAAGAAGACTGGTTTTCGACCTGGTGGATCACGGTCATGCTGGCGGTGGCGGCCATCGGGTTTGTGGTGTGGGGGATATGGGAATGGCGGCATCCGTTCCCGATTGTGAACATTCGGTTGTTCAAAAAGCGGAACTTCGCGATCGCGATGTTCTTCACCTTCATGCTGGGGATCGTGCTGTTCGGGACGACGGTGATGATTCCGCAGTTTTTGGAGACACTGCTGGGCTATCCGGCGGTGACGGCAGGAGAAGCGCTGGCCGGCGGCGGCCTAGTGATGATGGTGATGATGCCCATCTCGGGGGTGCTGGTATCGAAGTGGATCCGCGGGTGATGATGGCAATCGGGTTCGCCGGTACGGCGGCATCGCTGTATTGGATGACAACGCGGATGAGCCTGGGTCTGGATTTCAACACGGCGTTCATGATGCGGGCATTGCAGACGTTCAGTCTGCCATTCATCTTTCTCCCGTCAAATACGCTGGCCTATGTGGGAATGGCGCGGGAGCAGAATAACCAGGTTTCGGGGATGAACGCCTTTGTGCGGAACATCGGAGGAAGCATCGGGATCGCGATGATTACGACGGTGCTGACCCGGCAAGGGCAGAAGCACACGACGTATCTCGCGGCGCACGCGATCCCGGGGACGACGAACTTCGATCAGATGGTACGCGGGATCAGCGGAGCGTTGCAGCAGGGAGGAATGTCGGCGACGATGGCAACGCAGCAGGCGTATGCGCGAATTAATCAGATGGTGACGGCGCAAGCGACCGCGCTGGCTTACGTGGACGTTTTGTCGGGAATGGCAGTGCTGGTTGCGATTTTGATTCCGTTTGTGTTTCTGATGAGACGCGGGCGACCGGGAGGGCAGACCCCGGCCGCTCATTAGAACTGTTTGGGCCCGGCTAGGCGGTGCGGGGCGCGCGGGGTCCGCTGTTGGGACCTCTTGCCATGACGGCGTTCGGGCCACCGGGATTTCCGGGTCCACCGGGACCGGGATTTTCCTCCGGTGGCGGCGGAGGCGGCGCATTGAGATGGGCGGTGATCATGGCCGCTTTGGCCTTGGCAAACTGCGGAGTACCGGGCTTAACGCCGGTGGCTTCGACCTGCGCATCGGTGATCTCGCTGGCCATGGGCAGGAACTTCTCGAGGTAATTGGCAATGCGGTCTTGGACAATGCGTTGTTCCGATTCGTAGAGGAGCCCGAGCAGTTCGATGGAAGGAACAGCGTGTATGGCGTTGTAGATCTGCGAAGGCCGCCGAAGACCGGGAGCTTTCAGAGTCTCTTCGAGTTGGGCGACCTTGACCTTGATTTTCTTAGCAGGCTCAAGTTCCTTGACGTCAAGGTCGAACGCGGTAAGGAAGGCGGTGCGATCTTTGGGCTTCGTGCCTTCAAGTAAGACATGAACGAACAAAGGCCAATGGGGGGCCCTGCCAGGGATTGTGCGTCGCAACTTCGCAAATTTCGAGAGGGCTTCCAAGTTGAGAGTGTTGCCGGGGACGGGAAGGAGCTTTAGCGTGTCGAGCTCTTCGATGATGGCCGACGGCTCATTCTCCTCGGCGATAAGACGAAGTTCGTGGCCCCACTCGGCGGGAGTGACGACTTGAATCCAACCCTCTTCGACCCCGGTATTGAAGTAGCGCTGAGTGCGCTCTTCGAGTTGGAAGCCGAGGCGATGACGGAGGCGAATCGCGCGCAGCAGCCGAATGGGCTGATCGAAGAACGTTTGGGAGTATCCGGCGCGGATTTCGCGGTTCTGGAGATCGGAGACGCCATTCATGGGGTCGCGAATCAAGCCACGAGAGGCTTTGGCGAGCGAAAGGGCGATGGCGTTAATGGTGAAGTCTCTTTGGGCGAGATCTTCGAGCAGATGCGCCGGCGTGACCTTGGGCGGAGCACCAGGCTTGGCCACTTTTTCGGTGCGCGCCATGCGGAGAGAGGCGGAGGCACCGCTGGGGAGGCGAACCTCGGCGCATTTTCGAAGGGGATCTTCCTCGACGGTGAGCTCCGGAAGCGGCTTTTCGAGTAGCTTCAGCAGCTTAGAAGGAGGCTGACCTTCGAAGGTGAAGTCGAGATCGCGAATAGGGAAACCGCCAAGCATGTCACGCATGGCGCCCCCGGTGAGGTAGAGAGCCAAGCCGGCTTCATTGGCGGCATTCTGAATTTCAGTGAGAAGCTGATTCTGCTCTCGACTCAAGTGGCTGTCGAGCAGGTACATGTAATCGCTCATGGTTAGGCGCGAGGGTGATGCTGATCCACGACGTTGCGGAGGCGGGAACGCATCACGTGAGTATAGATCTGAGTGGTTGAGATATCGGCATGGCCGAGCATGGTTTGGACGCTGCGAAGATCAGCCCCACCTTCGAGCAGATGGGTAGCAAAGCTGTGGCGGAGCACGTGAGGGCTGAGGTCGTGGAAAATTCCGGCACGCTTTCCATAACCCACGATCAGCTTCCAGAAAGATTGCCGCGTCATCTTAGAGGCGCGGTTGGTGACGAAGAGATAAGGACAGGCGCGCTCCTTGAGCAGCACCGGGCGGGCGTCGGAGAGGTAGCGGGCAATGGCGGATAGGGCGAAGCGGCCGACGGGGACGAGACGCTGCTTGTTGCCTTTGCCGATGACGGTGACGATGCCGAGGTCGCGGTTGACGTCATTAAGGCGAATGCCGCAGAGTTCCGAGACGCGGAGACCGGTTGCATAGAGAAGCTGGAGCATGGCCATGTCGCGGAGGCCATTGGGTTTGGCCGGGTCGGGAGCGGCGAGGAGCGCGTCGACCTGCTGACGTCCGAGAAAGCGAGGGATGGAGTGCCACTGGCGGGGACTGCCCAGGTGCTCAGTGGGGTCGGAAGGGATGCGGCCTTCGGAGAGAAGAAATTTGGAGAAGCTGCGGAGAGTGGTCAGATGGCGAGCAATTGAGCGGCTGCTCAGGCCAGCCTTGTACAAATCACTTAGATAATTCCGCAGCGTCTCTGTTTTCAAGTTTTGATGGAGATCCTCTGACGCAAATGCTTGAAAGCGAACGAGATCTTCTTTGTAGGCGGAAACGGAATTTGAAGCCAGACCCTTTTCCACGCGGCAAAAGTGGAGGAAGGAGCTGACGGCGGCCGCGAGGGAGACAGACTGCCCAGCGGGATCTAGGTTCCGCATTGAAGCCAATGATACAATAACCGCGCAAGTGTTTGAAACACAAATACGATAGCGGGTCGAGCCGGGAACAAGCCATTGGCGGGATCCACCACCAAGAAAGTTGTCGTCAGGAGATTTGATCGCGAGCCGTTGACAGGATTCGTGAGCACGGTCACTTACCAGCAGCCTTCGGGAATCGAACTGCTCAAGCAGGACGGCGAGGTGGCCAGTGTTTCTTACGAAGAAATCAAATCCGTTTCGTTCGTAAGAGATTTCGAATCCGCACGCGAACCTTTAGAGGCGAGAGTATTTCAGAATCGTCCGAAGATGGAAGGCTTGTGGGTGAGGCTGAAATTCCGCGACGGCGAACTGCTGGATGGAATTCTCGCGAACAACCTATTGCTGCTGGACCGGCAGGGTTACACGATCACGCCACCGGAGCCGTACTCGAATAATCAACGGATCTTTGTGCCGCGCGAGGCGCTGCAATCCATTCAAGTGGTGAGTGTGGTGGGAAGTCCGCTACGAAAAGCGCCGGCGCGCTCGCGCATCAAACCCGATGAAGGGGTTCAACCGGGACTGTTTGAATAGGGACACCAGGAGGACGATGGCGGTGCAAGTGAAGACTCGCCAGGTCTACCCAAAGGTCGACCCCTTGATTCTGGACAAAGGAGAGGGTTTGAACCTCGAAAAATTTGGGACCAAGGTATTCGTTCCAAGCCTGTTTTGCGACCTCAAGTACTTCCTCAGCTTTTTCCTTGGAAAGCCCTTGTGCAAGGGTGATGTGCGGGCAGTAACAGTAGCGCTCTGAGAAATTGGCGCATCCGGAATTCATGGCGCGATACATGGCAGCGAGTTCCGCAACGCCCGAGGCGATATCGAGGTAGACGACATCGGTTTTGTCGAATTTTCGAACTTCGCCGAGGCGCACAGCAAACGGCTCAAAAGCTTCGGTGCGATTCCGGAGTTCGCGGATGGCTTGGTCGGGAGTACCGCAGAGATCACGAGGTGGGAGAATAGAGACGTGGGCGCGAGGTTTGCATTCCGGAACCAAACGAACGCGCAGAGCATCAAGAAAACTTCCGAGTTGGTCTGGAATGTAGCTGACCAAAGCGAACTGATGTAGTAAAGAACTGGCGTTCGACGAAGAACAGCAGGTTGAAGAACCCATTAGCCTGAATAACCTCGTTCAGTTTATCGCGAAAAGATATGTCGTGTTAGAAACAGTTCTTATAGAGAAGATAATCAAGCGCCTACCCTTTAGCGACCTTTTACGCGGTTTGTGGGTCACCTTGCGCACACAGCTTCGCCGGGACGTGGTGACGGAGCAGTATCCGTTGGAGCGGCCAGAGGTGTCGGAAAGGTACCGGGGGGCGCCGCGGCTGAATATCAACCCGGAGAACGGGGAGACGCTTTGCATCTCGTGCAATCTGTGTGCGCTGGCCTGTCCGGAGAATTTAATCGTGGTGATCAGCGAGCGCAACGAGCAGACGCGCCGCAAGGACTTGGTGGAGTTCACCTACGATCTATCGCGGTGCATGTTTTGCGGGCTGTGCGAGGACGCGTGTCCGGTGGATGCACTGGAGTTGACGCAGGATTTCGAGCTGGCGAGCTACTCCCGGGAAGGCATGATCTGGGACCGGCAGATGCTCGAAGAGGGACCCCGTCCGACCGAGTACACCCGTTGATGGTGCAAATTGCGCCATTCGGTGTAGTGCGGTGGGGCGAGATTCGACTCCCCAGACATAATTAATCTTTGGATATAGTCTTCTTCTACGCCTTTGGGGCTATCGCCCTGGGTGGCGGACTGCTCACGATTTCGCTCCGTAATCCGGTGCATTGCGCCATTGGACTCTTGATTTCGCTGCTGGGAGCGGCGGGTATTTTTCTGCAGACGCGGGCGGAATTTCTGTTTGCCGCGCAGCTGGTGGTGTATGCCGGGGGCGTGGTGCTGCTGTTTTTGTTCGTGATCATGCTGGTAAACCTGGACCAGATCCGGGTGGAGCGGCGGTGGACCGAATGGTGGCCCGCAGGGGCTGGCGGGAGCAGTGGTAGCCGGGGTGGAACTGGTTTTGTTGTTGAGTGCAAGCGCGCTGCCTCCGGTCGCGGGCGAGATGCCGGCGCAGAATACGGAAGCTGTTGCGGCGCTGTTGTTCACTGAATATCTGCTGCCGTTCGAGATTGTATCGGTCCTGCTGCTGGCGGCGTTGGTCGGGGGAGTGATGCTGGCGAGGGGAGAGGCGTGACGGTTCACTACGTGGTGTTGAGCGCGCTGCTACTGGCGATCGGAGTAGCGGGGGTGCTGATCCGCCGGAGCATTGTGGTGGTGTTCATGTCGATCGAGCTGATGCTCAACGCGGTGAATATCAACCTGGTGGCGTTTTCGCAGCACTGGTCGAATACGCGCGGGCAGGTGTTTGGGCTGTTCATCATCGGGGACGCGGTGGCAGAGACGGCGGTCGGGCTGGCGATTCTGATTGCGCTGTTCCGGTACCGGAAGACGGTGCTGACGGACGAGGTCAACCTGCTCAAGTGGTAAGCCTGCTGGTTGCTATACCCTTGCTTCCCTTCTTGGGAGCGATTTTGTGCGCGTTGCGACTGCCGGAACGGGCGGTCCGATGGGTTGCGCCGGGGGCGGTACTGGGAGTTTCCTGCGTTGGGGTGGCGGCATTTCTCGAGTTGCGAGAACTTCCGCGGCGGCGCGATTGGAGGTAATCGTTCGGCGACTGGCTGCCGTTACTGCATGCGCAGTGGGGATTGCTGCTCGATCCGTTGAGCGGCGTGCTGATGCTGCTCGTGACGGGGATCGGCTTCCTGGTGCATTTGTATGCGGTGGGATACATACAAGGCTGCCGGGGAACCGCGCGCTTCTTTTGTTATTTGAACCTGTTTATCGCATCATGTTGTTGCTGCTGCTGGCGAACAACTACGTGCTGCTGTTTGCCGGGTGGGAAGGCGTGGGGCTCTGCAGTTATCTGCTGGTCGGGTTTCGAATTTGACCGGCGCGCGGCGGCGAGAGCGGGCTTCAAGGCGTTTCTGGTGAACCGGATTGGGGACGCGCCGTTTCTGATCGGGATTCTGTGGCTGTTCACGGTGACGGGTTCGGTGAATTTTCTGAGCGCCGCGCCGGGAATGTGGCCAGTCGTCATTGGCGTGGGTGGCTTTGTTGTTCTTCTTCGGAGCGGCGGGGAAGTCGGCACAATTTCCGCTGCATGTGTGGCTGCCGGATGCGATGGAAGGTCCGACGCCGGTTTCGCGCGCTGATCCACGCGGCGACGATGGTGACGGCGGGCGTTTATCTGATTGCGCGATCGAGCGCGATCTTCGCAGCGTCGCACCGGCATCCGTGGTCGTGGCGAGCGTCGGGGCGTTTACCGCGATTTTCGCAGCAGCCACGGCGCTGGTCCACACCGACATCAAGCGCGTGCTGGCGTATTCGACGGTGAGCCAGCTCGGCTTCATGTTCCTGGCGTTGGGCGTGGGGGCGTGGTGGGTGGCGGTGTTCCATCTGTTCACCCACGCCTTCTTCAAAGCGCTGTTGTTCCTGGGCGCCGGTTCCATCATTCACGCGCTCGATGGCGAGCAGGATCTGCGCAAGATGGGCGGCTTGCGCCAGAGGATGCCCGTCACTTACTGGACGATGTTCGTGGGCGCGGTAGCGTTGAGCGGGATTCCCGGGTCTTGCGGGATTCTTCTCGAAAGACGCCATCCTGAACCAGACGTTCGGCGCAGGCGCGCGGCCGCTGTACTTCGTGGGCGTGCTGACCAGCGGCCTCACCGCTATCTATATGTGGCGACTCATGCATCTGGCGTTTTATCGTCGAGCCGCCGCCGGAAACGTTCGCGTAAGCGGGCGCACGAATCGTCCGTGGCTGATGGCGGGTCCGCTGGTTGTGCTGGCCATCGCCAGCGCGATGGCGGGATGGATCGGCGTTCCCGCTTCCTGGAACGGACCGCATGGATGCATTCCTTCGAGCACTGGCTAGCGCCCGTGTTTGCGCAGTTCGGCGCACACCGCCGCAGGCCGCGCCGGGCTTGGAATGGGTGTTGACCGGGGTGTCGGCCGCGGTGGCGCTGATCGGAATCGCGCTCGCACGATATCTGTACCACCACCGGCCGGAGATTCCACATCACGCTCGAGCAGGCGCTGAAGCCGCTGCATGGCGTGCTGTCGGAGGAGTGGTATCTCGACCGCGCGTACCGTCTGGTGTTCGTGAAAGGACTGGTGCGCGGAGGCGGCGGCTGGTTAAGCCGTTTCGATCAGACGGTGCTCGACGGCGGGGTCCACAGGTTGGGGTGGATGACGCGGGGCGTCGGGCGGTTTGCGGCGATGTGGGACCGGTATGTAGTGGATGGACTGGTACGCGCGTCGGCGTTTCTGGTGAGCGCGAGCTCGTATCCGGCGCGAGCGCTGCAGACCGGGGTGCTTTCCGCGTATGCGTGGTTTATGGCGCTGGGGCTGATTGCCATGCTGGGCTGGCTGGTGTGGTTCGTCTGATGCCGCATCTGCTGAGCGTGTTGCTGCTGAGTCCTTTAGTCGGGGTTTGCGGTGCTGATGCTGATTCCGGGGAAGAACCGGAGCGCGCATGCGGCTGGCGGCGAATGTGACCTCGTGGGTCACGTTGTCTTCTGGCGCTGATTTTAGTGCGTCAGTTTCAGAGCGGGCTGCCGGGGTTCCAGTTCGTGGAGCGGATTCCGTGGGTGCCGACGCTGGGGATCGACTACTCGCTGGGCGTAGACGGCATCAGTCTGATCTGCTAGTGATGCTTTCCAGCGGCGATCCTGCCCGCTGGCTCTGCTGGCATCGTGGAATGTCGAAGAGCGCGTGAAGGAATATTACGCGCTGTTCCTGCTTGCTCGAGAGCGGAATCCTGGGAGTATTCCTGTCGCTCGACGCGTTCCTCTTCTACGTGTTTTTTGAGGCGGTGCTGATCCCGCATGTACTTCATTATTGGCGTTTGGGGTGGACCGCGCCGGCTGTACGCGGCGATCAAGTTTTTTCTGTACACGCTGACCGGATCGGTGCTGATGCTGCTAGGACTGTTGGCGCTGTACTTCTTCCATTTCCAGCAGTTCGGGTTTTACACCTTCGAGATTGCCGATCTGATGAAGCTGCATCTGACGTCGACCGCGCAAGAGTGGATTTTCTGGTCGCTGTTCTGCGGGTTCGCGATCAAGGTGCCGATGTTTCCGTTTCACACGTGGCTGCCGGATGCGCACGTGGAGGCACCGACCGCGGGCTCGGTGGTGCTGGCGAGTTTGCTGTTGAAGATGGGGGCATACGGGTTCATCCGCTTTTCCCTGCCCTTGCTACCAGGGGCATCGACGAACCGGGTGGTGGTGCAGATCATCGCGACGCTTTCGATCATTGCGATCGTGTACGGAGCGCTGATCAGCCTGATGCAGCGCGATTGGAAGCGACTGATTGCGTACTCATCGGTGAGCCATATGGGCTTCTGCACGCTGGGGATCTTTGCCTTGAATTCGGCGGGGATTACGGGCAGCGTGTTGCAGCAGTTGAACCACGGAATCACAACGGGGCTGCTGTTTTTGCTGCTGGGGATGATTTATGAGCGGCGGCACACGCGGGAGATCGCGGGGTACGGGGGCGTCGCGCATGTTATGCCGAGGTTCGCGGTGGTGTTCGCGATTGCGGCGTTCGCGTCGGCCGGGCTACCGATGCTGAACGGCTTTGTCGGGGAGTTCACCATTCTGCAAGGGGTGTTCGCCGTTCACCGGATCTGGAGCGCGTTTGCAGTGTTCGGGATCGTGCTGGCAGCCGCTTACCTGTTGTGGCTATATCAGCGGACGATGCTGGGTGAGGTGCGGCATCCAGAGATTCGCCTGATGCCGGATCTGAATTGGCGCGAGATGCTGGTTGTGCTGCCGCTAGTGGTGTGGGCGGTGACGATCGGCGTGTATCCGAAGCCGTACTTCGATCTGCTGGAGCGCCCGGTCGCGGAGATCGTGATGCGTTTGAACGGGACGTTGGGGAAGTGACGTTTTACTCGGCATCCGATCAGTTGGCCGTGTTGCCGGGATTGATGCTGGCGCTGTTCGGGGGAGCATTGCTTCTGCTGCGGTTTGCAGGGAATGAGAGCGGGCGGTGGGCTTCGGGATTAGCGTTGGCGGGCTTGGCATGTACGGCGGCAGCACTGGTGAAGCAGCAGCTTTTCTTCGATAGGCGGGATTACGGAGCTGAGTGGGTTTCATGGCGCGTTGACTGTGGATCGGTTCGCGCTTTACTTCAACTGGATCTTCATAGCGACTTCGGCATTAGTGATTTTGGCGTCGAGCGAAAAGCGATGCGAGTATTTCGCGTTGTTGCTGTTCGCGCAATGCGGGATGTTCTTTCTGGCGGCAGGTGCGGACTTGGTGGTGCTGTTCCTGGGCTTGGAACTGATGGCGCTGTCGTTCTATATCCTGGTGGCGTTCGGTCAGGGAGACCGGCGGGCGACGGAGGCCGCGATCAAATTTCTGCTGCTTGGCGCGTTTTCGAGCGCACTGCTGGCCTATGGATTTTCGCTGCTGTTCGGGATTTC
Organism: Bryobacterales bacterium; assembly: GCA_963738525.1. GTDB lineage: Bacteria > Acidobacteriota > Terriglobia > Bryobacterales > Bryobacteraceae > Bog-113. The sequence continues at coordinate 167,399 of CAVTXC010000011.1, read as the reverse complement.
GGGATCGACGTTGTTGCGGGACATTGCCGGCGCGGCGGCGGCGCGCAGTCCACGCGATCCGATGCTGTTGGCGGCGGTGGCGTGCCTCTCGGTTGGACTGTTGTTCAAGGTGTCCGCCGTGCCGTTTCACATGTGGGCGCCGGATGCGTATGAAGGCGCGCCTTCGGCGATTACGGCGTACTTGTCCGTGGCTTCGAAGGCCGCTTCGATTGCGCTGCTGCTGCGCATTCTGCCTGGGGCTCTAGGAACTCTGCAGGCGCTGTGGGTTCCGTTACTGAGCGCGGCAGCCGTGATCACGCTGACGCTCGGTAACTTGGCTGCGCTAACGCAGACGAATCTCAAGCGACTGCTGGCTTACAGTTCGATCTCGCATGCCGGGTACATGCTGCTGGGTATTCTGGCGGGAAACCAGACCGGTCGGGATGGCGTTGCCTTATATCTGCTGGTGTACGGGATCAGCAACGTAGGAGCGTTCGCGATTGTGATCGCATTGCAGCGTGGACAGCGTTTGGGCGAGGATGTCGCCGACTTGGCGGGATTGATGCGGAAGAGTCCGGGTTATGCGCTGGCGATGCTGCTGTTTCTGCTGTCATTGGCGGGCATTCCACCGACCGCTGGTTTTTGGGGAAAGTATTACATCGTGCTGGCACTGGTGGGGACGCAGCATTACGGGCTAGCGGGAGTCGCTGTGATTTACATCGCGGTCTCGTGCTTTCTACTATTTCCGGATGATCCGGTTTTTGTTCCTGCAACCAGAGACGGGAGCAGAACGACCCTCGCCGCAATGGGGATTGCGCGTGGCTTTGGTGGCAAGCGGAGCAGTTACTCTAGCGGCGGGATTGTTTCCTGAACCGTTCTTGCGTTTTGCGGCGGGGGCGATTCGTTAGAGATGCTGGGGTTGTTGGTCACGGCGGTGGTGATTGTTCTTCTTTTTCCGCCGTTCATTTTGTATCTCACGGTGCTCGAGCGGAAGATTCTGGCGGATCTTCAGGGGCGATTGGGCCCAATGCGAGTGGGGCCTCACGGCCTGCTGCAAGGGATTGCAGACGCGGTGAAGCTGCTGATCAAGGAAGACATTGTGCCGACGCGAGCGGACCCGATGGTGTTCCGCGCAGCTCCGGTGATGGCGACGGCGGCGGCGCTGGCCTCGATGGCCCTGCTGCCGTTCAGCCGGCGGATTCTGGTGGCGGATCTCAACGTGGGGCTGCTGGTGATCGTGGCCACCGCGTCGTTCGGCGTGCTTGGGCTGGTGCTGGGCGGTTGGGCTTCGAACAGCCACTATCCGATGCTCGGGGCGCTGCGGAGCGCCGCCCAACTGGTGAGTTATGAGATCGCGCTCGCGTTCGCATTGTTATGCGGGTTGCTATCGGCGGGAACGCTCCGGCTGCAAGGGATTGTCGATGCACAGGCGGCGCGCGGAATTTGGTTCGCTTTTGATCATTGGGGATTCGGGCTGGTGGCGTTCGTGGTGTTCATGGTGGCGGCGCTGGCGGAGTCGAATCGGTCACCTTTTGATTTGCCGGAAGCGGAATCGGAGCTAGCGGGCGGCTATCACCTGGAATACAGCGGCATGCGTTTCGCCTTCTTCATGCTGGCGGAGTACGCGAATCTATTTGTCGCATCGGGCGTGGCGGTGACTTTGTTTTGGGGCGGATGGCTGCGGCCGTTTCCCAACGTGCACTGGTTGAACGGGCCGATGGGTTATGGGGCGCCAATGCTGGTTTTCGTGGTAGTCGCGTGGGGGTGCGTGGTGCTGGCCAGGCGTCCTAACCTGCCGCTTTTTCGTTTTATTCTATTCGCAGTGGCGGGACTGGCGACGGTCACTGGCCTTGCATTCTTAATTCCGGCAGTAAACGGCGCGGTCTCCGGGTTGTTCTGGTTTCTCGTGAAGATACTGGTGCTCCTCTATGTGGCGATCTGGCTGCGCGCGACATTCCCGCGCCTACGCTATGACCAACTGATGCGGCTGGGGTGGAAGTGGCTGATCCCGATTGGGATGGGGGCGGTGGCGGGGAACGCAGTGCTCGGGATGTTGCAGATCTAGGGTCAGATCGAGCCGTCTCGGTCAACTTAGGACTAACTTAGTCCGTTGCGAGTTGTGCCGTAAGTGCAAGGGCGATAGACTGGCAGCACTTAGGGATCTATATGAGGGTTTGGTCAGTGGCAGCATCCATGGTGTTGCTGTGCGTCTCTGCGTTCGGTCAGGTTTCCATTGTGGAGTCCGAAATCCGGGCGCACCTGGTAGAGGGGAGGACGACGATCGCTCTGGAACTGCGGAACGAGTCGTCTGCTACCGAGGGAATCATCGAGCTTGCGTGGATTGGGCTTCATGACGAGCCGTTAGCGGAAAGCAAGAGTAAGTATCCAATCCTGGCCGCCAGTTCCGTAATCGAGGTGTCCTTGCCGTTGCCGGCGGACCAGAATCCGTTCGAGTTGCGCTTACGTTACGGCCTGTTCCCAGGGCCAAGGTATGGAACACGGGTCGCGGTGCAGAATGGTGTGCTTAGTTTGCCGCACATCGCGGATTACGCGTTTTCTCTTCGACTGGTTAGCGCCGGCGTGCGGCAGGCGAATCAGGATTTTGAGATACGAGCCGTTACTACGCATCAGGTGACGGGTAAGCCTGTGTCTGGCGTTCGTGTCTCCTGCCGCGGTGTAAGCGCAGTTACCGATCAGGCGGGCGTGGCTGTGCTGCGGGTCGTCATTGATGAAGAGGAACCGAAGGAACTCGCGGTGACGGCCAGGCTCGGGGATTTCGAGCAGGAGACGAAGACGGAAGAGATCGAGTTGCCTGTGGGTGACGTCCAGGTCTCGACCGACAAGCCTATTTATCAGCCGGGACAGACGATGCATGTGCGTTTGCTGGGGCGATCCGGAGATCATCGGGTGCGCAGCGAGGCGACGTATACGGTGACGATCCGATCGGTCACGAGCAGAAGCGAGTATACGACGGAGGTAGAGACTTCGCGGTTTGGGATTGCGTGGACGGATTGGAAGATTCCGGCGAACGCGAAAGCCGGCGACTATGTAGTGCAGGTTGACGGAGAGGAGTTAAACGAGAGCGCCACCGCGCGCGTTTCCGTACGCGCTTACGAGCTACCTTCCTTTCGAGTGAGTGCTGCGCCGGAACGCTCTTATTACCTGGCAGGTGATCAGGCCCGGATCCTGATTCACGCGGACTACTTATTCGGCAAGCCCGTTTCTTCCGGGTTGGTGCGGGTAACGGAAGCGGAGGGCGGACACGAAGAAGATGTGATGGAAGGTTGTTTGGATGCTGAAGGCAAGTTCGAAGGCTCGATCAATGCCGAAGATGTGCCGAACTCCTGGACGCGATTTCTGGATCGACATTTTACGGCGTATGTAACCGACTCATCGACCGACAGGACCGAGCAGCGCGATTTTGATTTACGGGTGTCGGCAGAGGCGGTCCACATTTACATCGCGAGGACGGTGCCCACTGGAGTAGGGCGGCGTCTTTATATAACGGTCTTTTCGCCAGACGGAAGGGCATTGGGGAGCCGCGTGGAGGTTTATGCGGGCAATCGATTGCTGGGTAAGGGCACTACGAATCGGATGGGATTGATCCGCGTAGAGGTTGCCGCCGCACGGGATGCGGAACTAACGGTGCGAGCGTTCACTGCGGACGGGCGACACGCGGAAATGAAAGTTGACCCGGATTATTCGTCGAGCGAGGTGTGGTTGCAAACCGATCGTGCGCTTTATCGACAGGGAGATTCGATCCATTGCCGTTTGGGCTCAACCCGGAAAACCGCAGCGGTTTTTCTGACGGCTTCGAGTGAGGACGGACGGACTTTGTTCAGCCAGAGTGTTCCACTACAAGCCGGGACGGCCGAGATAGAGGTGCCGTTCACCAAGGCTTTTGGACGCCGCGTCTCGCTCGGAGTGTTGTCGCTGGCGGATGGCGAAAAGGCGGGCACTACCGTGCTGTATCCAAGACCGGACAAGTTAGTGGTAGCTGCTGCGCCGGTCAAGAGCACTTACCGTCCGGGAGAGAGTGCCACGGTACGGATCCAGGCTCCGCCAGACACTGCGCTGGGGATCGTGATTGTGGACCAGAGTGTCTTCGAGAGAAACGAGACGGATTCGATGCATGGGCGGCGGGTTTGGTCAGGCATGGGAGGGTTAGACCTACCCGAGTTGGGCGGCCTCGATGAACGTGATCTGGAGGTGCTTGACCCGGCAAATATCGATTCCGACCTGGAACTTGCCGCGGAGGCAATAGTGGAGGAGCCCAGATTAGACCGGGTGTTTAGCGAACCAGCGTTCGACATTCCCAACGCTTTCAGACAGGCCGCCGCTTCCGCCCTGGAGCCTTTAGTGAGGGCACTGGATGAGGCATACCTGACCGATTTACGCGATCCGAAGACAGAGGCGGCCGTGTGGAGAACTTTGCGCGACACCAACGTTAATTTGCGGGATCCATGGCAGCAGCCTTACAGGCTGGCATTTGCAACGGAAGGGCCCGAGGACATTATCCGATTTAGCAGCGCAGGGCCGGATCGGCGAGAGTCAACGGACGACGACTTTGTCGCGCGGGAGATCAAGCGTGAATGGTTTGCGAGTTTCCGGGCAGCCATCGAACAGCGACTTAGCGAATTGCGTGAATTCCCGTTGACGGTGGACCAGTTTCTGCGGGCGACGAGCGACGGAGGAATTGTGTTTCCCCGGCTGCGGGATCCGTGGGGCAATGGGTTCACCGTCGCGCCTAAGTTTGAAGGAGAGCTGTGTCTGATTGATGTTCTTAGTCCGGGGCCGGATCATGCGTGGGGAACAGCGGACGATTTCACGGTAACGACGTTCCGCGGCAAATTCTTCGGAGCGACCCAAAACGTGATTGAACGGAGCCTTGCGGGGAGCCCCGAATTCCCGGCGAATCAGGACCAATGGCGGAAGAGTATGCAAGCCGCGTCGCTGGATTTCGACTCCTTACGAGATCCGTGGGGGCACCCATATTCGGTCTCGTTCCGAACAGAGGAGACACCGGCGCAACTTGTGCGGATGTACTCTTACGCGGTGTATGGGGGCCGACCGGAAGAGCGCAAACAGATCACCCGGGCAACGCGTAGGTTTCTGATCGCGGAGGTTTCGAGCGCTGGTCCGGATGGGGTGATGGGGACACCTGACGACGTCATCGTGGCAAAGTTCAGCCGTGAATCGCTGGAAGGTGAGACCGAGACGAGAGATTTAGCCGAGGGTGGACGGCCTTTGCGCCAAGTAGCGGGCCGGGGAGCTATTACGGGCTTGATCGTGGATGCTTCCGGCGGGGTGGTGGTGAATGCCGTGGTGGTGCTGGACGAGAACGAAGTCGCTCATTCCGATCAGAAGGGTCGCTTCGTTTTCGAAGGTGTGATGCCTGGATTGCACCGACTGCAGATTGACTCACCGGGATTTCAGAGGAGCGCGATTGCAGACGTTCCTGTGCGATTGGACGAGGTCACGGGGGTTGCTACGGAACTCAAGGTGGGGAGTGTCGAAGAAACAGTGACGGTCAGTGAGGCGATCCCCGAGTTGCAGACCGACAGGGCTGCAAGCCTGGCGGCTTTGCCCAAAAAGATATCGGGACCGGTGTCGACGCCGCGGGTGCGCGACTACTTTCCGGAGACGCTCTATTGGCAGCCGGAGTTGATCACAGATCAGACGGGCCGCGCATCGATCTCTGTAGCGCTGGCGGACACCGTTACGAACTGGCGCGTCGGGGTGGTGGGCTCCACGATGGATGGGAGGATCGCGGAGGTGTCGACAAGCATACGCGCTTTCCAGCCATTTGTTGTAGACCTGGATGTTCCACCGGTATTGACGCAAGGTGACGAGTTGAAGCTGCGGGTACCGATGCGCAATTTTCTGAATACCGCAGAGACGGTTTCGATTACAGGCAAGGCCGCCTCGGCGCTGGGTCTCGGAGTAGGACGGGCTCCGGTGACGATTGCGAGCGGTTCATTCGGGGATGCCTTCCTCGAGCTGCGCGCGAGGGACGTGGCGAGCGACGCCAAACTCCAGGTTACGGCGAAGGTGCAGCGAGGTTGTGCGGGGCGGGCCGGCGACGCGATTGAGAAACCGGTGGCGGTTCGTCCTGACGGGGAGCGAGTGCATCTGACTGTGAACACGTTCCGTAGAGCGGGTGAGGATGTGAGCATTCCCGCCGATGTGTTGCCTGGATCGCTCCGATCGGAACTGGTGGTGTATCCGTCGCTCATGACGAGAGTGCTGGGAGCGGCGAAGGCGCTTTTGCAGCGGCCTCTCGGGTGCGCCGAGCAGACGATCTCGATCTCTTACACCAACTTGCTGTTTTTGCGATTGATGGCCGAGGCTCATCGTTCCGACGAGCAGTTGGAAGAACGCGCGAAGAAGAATCTGCAGGATGGGTACGAGAAGCTTATGGGGTATCAATCACCGACCGGCGGCTTCAGCTATTGGGGACGCGGAGAGGCAGATATCGCGGTTACGGCTTACGCGTTGGATTTCCTCCGGCAGGCTGCGCTGTTTCTTTCCGTTGATCCCGACCGAACAAAGGCCGCTTCCGATTGGTTACTCCAGCAGAGTTCGAAAGATCCCGCAACGAGCGCGCTGCAACTACGGGCTTTGGCGCAAGGGGGCACAGCCAAGGGGCTGGAATTCGATCAGAGATTCGGAGAGGTAAGCCGTCAGGCAGCGTTGGGGGAGAGTTCCTATGGCTCCGCGGAGTTCGTGCTGGCAGCGCTCGAGGGGGGAAGGCCGGAATTAGCATCGCCCGCCGTCGAACATCTGATCAGTGTGGCGCGAGACTCTGACGGGGCGGCTTTCTGGGGCGATGCGCCCAACACTCCCTTTCATAGCGGGGGGCGACCGGGACGGATCGAGACAACCGCATTGGTGGTGCAGGCTTTGTCGGCATGGAAGAAAGCCGGGCATGCGAGCGGTTCCCTTCAAGCTTTGATCGACCGGGGATGTTTATACCTTTTGATGAACGTGGAGGCGGGCGGAGCTTGGCCAACAACGCAATCGACTGTGCAAGCTTTGCGTGGATTAGCCGCGGGTTGGCGAGGCGCGGCGGTGGAGCGGGGCAACTTAATCGTGACGGTGAACGGAAAGCGAGCGGGAACGATCGTGGTGGATCAGAGTTCGGAGTCGCCGATCAGCCTCGACATCTCCCCGTGGATGGAGGCCGGCAAGATTAACCAGATGGCCTGGGAAGGAGCGGATGCTTCATCGGTTCAGATGCAGTTTAACGGAGATTGGTATCAGCCATGGGGTGAACCACGTGGCGGCAAAGAGCTGGAGTTGAAGACGCGTTATAGCACGCTGACGCCAGGGGTGAACGAACTGGTCCGGTGCGATGTCGCTGTTTCGCGCAACCTTGCTGAATCAGTGGTGGATTCTTACGGGATGATGATTGCGGAAGTGGGACTACCGCCGGGCGCGGACGTCGATCGAGGAACGCTAGCGAGTCTGGTGGAGAACAGAAACAGCGGCGTGAATGCGTTTGAGGTGTATCCCGATCACGTCACCTTCTATGTTTCCCCGCAGTACGAGGGCGCAAAGTTTCCATTCGTGTTCCGGGCAAGGTTTGCGATGAAAGCGAAGACGGCGCAATCCGATCTTTACGACTACTACGATCCAGACGAGCGTGTAACTCTAGCGCCGGTGCGCTTCGAGGTGCGGCCGTAGGGGCTGTGCGGGCGAGCTGTTTTGATAGACTCGAAGCGCGCTTAGGAGCGTTCATGTACCCTCTCAAAAAAGGCACTGTAACCAGACAGGCCCACGTCGCGCTGCCGGAGGGAACTTTTGAGGAAGAGCACGGCCGCAAAGGTTTCTACGGCAAGAGCGCGCACCTTTATCACACGAATCCGCCTACCGGATGGATTCGGTTCGAAGGCAAACTACGGCCCGCATCTTTTCGATCTAAATGAGTTAGTCCCGAGCGATCAGAACGACCCCGAGGGCGCGCCCGACGGCGTTCCTGGGCAATAACGAAGTGAAGGTGCTCGATCTCGCGGCGGTCACAGCCGATGCCGTTTTATCTGCGCAACGCGGATGGCGACGAGCTGCTGTTTGTGCACCGCGGCCATGGAATGATCGAAACCGACTTCGGCCCGATCGACTTTCGAAAAGGGCGATTACATCAATCTGCCGCGGGCGGTGACGTATCGAGTCGTGCCGGAAACGACCGACAACTTCTTCCTGATCATGGAATCGAAGCACGAGTTCGAGCAGCCGGAGAAAGGCCTGATCGGGCAGCATGCGCTGTACGATCCGGCCGCGATTACGACGCCCGATCCGGAACTGCCCGCCGCAGAACCGGGGCGCACGGAATGGGAAGTGCGCATCAAGGTGGAGGACGAGTATTCGAAAGTGTTTTATCCGTTCAATCCGCTCGACGTGATCGGTTGGAAGGGCGATCTGACGGTGTGGAAGATCAACATGCGCGACATCCGGCCGATCATGAGCCACCGGGCGCATCTGCCGCCGAGCGCACATACCACGTTCGTCACCCAAGGCGCGGTGGTCTGCAGCTTTCTGCCGCGACCGCTGGAGCAGGACGAAGAAGCGTTGCGCGTGCCGTTCTTCCATCGCAACACCGATTACGACGAGTTCATTTTCTATCACGACGGGGACTTCTTCAGCCGGGACAACGTGAAGGCGGGATACGCCACGCTGCATCCCCGCGGCATCCATCACGGACCCCACCCGAAGGCTTTGGCGAACCAGAAGAAGCGCACACACACCGATGAGAGCGCGGTGATGCTGGATGGCCTGAATCCGATCCACGTACTTCCGGCTGGGGAACAGGTGGAGTGGAAAGACTACTGGAAGAGCTGGATGGGCATGAAGAAGGAAGATAAGCCGGCGGAAGAGCCTGTTCCTATGGGCGCACATCCGAACGGCGAGAGGCGTTAGTTGCCAGCTGATTTCGGATCAGCGCTCGCGGATGAGAAGTGGATCTGGAAACCCGACCCACAGGCAGCAGCGCGCACGAACGTGTGGCGTTATATGCAGAAGCTCGGGTTTTCGGACCGCGAGCAGTTTCTGCAGTATTCGGTCGACAAGCTCGATGAGTTCTGGGGTGACCTCGCCATTGAGTTAGGCGTAGAGTGGTTTCGCCCGTGGACGCAAGTGCTGGATACTTCGCGAGGCGTGGAGTGGGCCCGCTGGTTTACAGGCGGAAAGCTCAACATCGCCGCCAACACGTTAGACCGGCACGCGCGTGGGGCGGCTGCGGCCCGGATTGCCGTTATTTCTGAGTGCGAAGACGGAAGCCGGCGGGAGCTGACGTTTGGTGAACTAGCACGCGCGGTGAACCGGCTCGGGAACGCGCTGAAGAGCCGCGGCTTGGTGGAAGGCGATCGTGTCGCGCTCGTGATGCCGATGGTGGCCGATGTGGTCACGATTCTCTACGCGTGCTTCCGGTTGGGTCTGGTGCCGGTCCCGATATTCAGCGGCTTTGGAGCGCCGGCGATCGCGTCGCGTTTACAGGATTGCGGGGCGCGCGTGGTGTTCACCGCGGAATATCTGACGCGGCGGGGGAAGCGGATTCCGTTGTTGGCGAAGGTGCGGGAAGCGGCGGCAGGGTGCCCGAGCGTCGAGGAGTTGTTCCCCGCCCTGCCCGACGGATCGGACCAACCGTGTCGTACGGCGGCACTGGATGCGGAGGCCCCTGCGTTGATTTTGTACACCAGCGGCACGACGGGCAAGCCGAAGGGAGTGGTCCATACGCACGCGGGCGCACTTCTGCAGACAGCCAAAGAGATTTACCTGGGTTTCGATCACCAGCCGGACGGATCGATTCTTCTGGCTATCGGACATCGGCTGGATGATGGGGGCGTGGTCGATTATCGGGAATCACCACTTTGGCGGAACGATTTACCTGTACGATGGCGCGCCGGATTTTCCCGATCCCGATCGGTTGTGGCAGATATTGGGGCGCGAACGGATCACGACGTTTGGGGTGTCTCCGACGGCGATCCGGCAGCTGATGCGGAATAGCGACCCGGGAAGGTACGACCTTTCCCGTTTACGGATTTTGGGTTCGACCGGTGAGCCTTGGGATGTGGTTTCCTATCGCTGGTTTTTCGAACGGGTCGGGGGTTCGCGATGCCCGATCATCAACATCTCCGGCGGAACGGAGATTCTTGGGTGTTTCCTGTTTCCGCTGCCAATCCAGCCGTTGAAGTCATGCACATTGGGCGCACCAGCGCCCGGTATGGCGACGGAAGTGGTCAATGACTTGGGCCAGCCGGTACGGGGGCGAACCGGACACTTGGTTTGCACCAAGCCGGCGCCTTCGATGACACGAGGCATCTGGGGAGATCCGGAGCGTTATCTGCAGACGTACTGGTCGCGGTTTCCCGGCTATTGGAGCCACGGCGATTGGGCCAGCGTAGATGAGGATGGCTGCTGGTTTCTGCATGGACGAGCGGATGAATCGATGAACGTGGCCGGCCGGAAGGTTGGTCCCGCCGAAGTGGAAGAGGCGCTGTTGAGTCATCCGGGTGTATCGGAGGCCGCCGTGATCGGCGTGCCCGACGAGTTAAAGGGCGAAGCCATTGTGTGTTTTGCGGTAAGTAAGGACGCGGCGCGCGTGGTGGAGGAACAGGAACTGGTCGCTCACCTCGGCCAGGTGATGGGGCCTACGTTCCGGCCGCGCGAGGTGTTCATCGTGACGGAGCTTCCCAAGACGCAGAGCGGCAAGATCGTGCGGCGTTTACTGCGCCAGCATTATCTGGGAGAGGCTTGGGGCGACATCTCGACGGTGGCGAATCCACACGCGCTGGATCTGTTGCAGGGTAGAATGCGGGCATGAGGCGCGCTTAATGGCACAGGGGGTCTCCGACAAGAAGCGCTTCACTACACTCAGCGGTACGCCGGTGGATGCGCTGTACACGGCGGAGAGCCTCGGGAACTTCGATCCACACGGTGACCTCGGGAGCCCTGGCGAGTTTCCGTACACGCGCGGGATCCATGCGGGTATGTACCGGGACCGGCTATGGACGATGCGGCAATTTTCGGGATTCGCCACACCGGAAGAGACGAACGCACGTTACCGCTATCTGCTGGCACAGGGGCAAGCGGGACTTTCGGTCGCGTTCGATCTTCCGACCCTGATGGGCTACGACGCGGATCATGCCATGTCGGAGGGTGAAGTCGGGAAATGCGGCGCGCCCGTCTCATCGCTGGCCGATATGGAGACATTGTTTGCGGGAATTCCGCTAGCGGACGTCACCGTGTCGATGACCATCAATTCGCCGGCCGCCGTGATTTGGGCGATGTATTCTGGTCGCTGCCGAGAAGCAGGGCGCGGGCTGGTCGAAACTCTCGGGCACTCTGCAGAACGACATTCTGAAAGAGTACATCGCACAGAAGGAATACATATATCCGCCGCGCCCTTCCATGCGCCTGGTGACCGATACGCTGGAATTCGCCGTGAAGCATGTGCCGCGCTTCAATCCGATTTCGGTGAGCGGGTATCACATTCGCGAGGCTGGTTCGACGGCGCTGCAGGAACTGGCTTTCACGCTACGGGACGGGCTTGAATATGCGGATTGGGGAATTGAACGGGGATTGAGCATCGACGCGTTTGCGCCACGGCTGAGCTTCTTCTTCAACTCCCATTCGGACTTTTTCGAAGAGATCGCCAAGTTTCGCGCGGCGCGCAAGCTCTGGGCCACGATCATGCGGGACCGATATGGAGCGAGAGATGAGCGCAGTTTGAAGCTACGCTTCCATACGCAAACGGCCGGATGTTCTTTGACGTGGCAGCAACCGCTGAACAATATTGTGCGAACGGCGATACAGGCGTTGGCGGGAGTTCTAGGAGGGACGCAGTCGCTGCACACAAATTCGCTGGATGAAGCGTACGCGCTTCCAAGCGAGCACGCTGCCACCCTTGCGCTACGGACACAGCAGGTCATTGCTTATGAGAGCGGGGTGACGCGCGAAGTGGATCCACTTGGGGGAAGTTACTTCGTAGAGCGGATGACACTCGACCTGGAGCAGGGGGCCCGTGACTACATCGCGCAGATCGATGCCATGGGCGGAATGATCGCAGCCATTGAGCGAGGATTTCCACAGAGCGAGATCGCGAACGCGAGCTATCGCTACCAGCAGGAGGTAGAGGCGGGCGAGAAGACGATTGTGGGGGTAAACCGCTTCGTCGGCGGAGGAGACGAGCAGGCGATTGAGATTCTGACGATTCCGCAGTCGGCGCGAGATGCGCAATGCGCGAAGCTGAAAACGCTGCGGGGTGAACGCGATAATGCGCGGGTCGAGCGTCTGCTAGATGCGCTGCGACGGGCGGCGGAGTCAGACGAGAACACAATGCCGTTCATTTTGGATGCGGTGCGGGCTTACGGCACGCTAGGCGAAATCTGCGATGCTCTGAAGGACGTGTTCGGGACGCATGATGAGAAGAGTATCCTGTAACAAGCCGCACATGAGGATAGGTTCAGCTTGCCTGGCTTGAACCGGCCGATACGGGTGCTGGTCGCAAAGCCGGGTCTCGACGGGCATGATCGGGGCGCGAAGATCATCGCGCGGGCTCTGCGCGATGCCGGTATGGAAGTCATCTATACTGGTCTGCGACAGACGCCGGAGATGATTGTCAACGCGGCCCTGCAGGAAGATGTGCAGGTAATTGGGCTTTCGATTCTGTCGGGCGCGCACAATGCCATTGTGCCCCGCCTGATGGAACTGTTGCGGGAGAAAGAAATGACTGATGTTTCCGTGGTTCTCGGCGGCATCATCCCCGACGAAGATGCCGCTGCAGTTGAAGAAGCAAGGGGTCGCGGCGGTTTTCAGCCGGGCTCATCGCTCGAAGAGATCGTGCAATTTATCCGCGAAAGCGCAGGACACCCGTCCACGCAAACCACTGGCTAAGGCAGAAAAAGGAATGGAAAAAGATCCTGAATGGAAAAGCAGCTAAAGATCGCAGTATTTATCGATTTCGACAACATTGAAATTGGAGTCAAGTCGACTCTCGGCCGCGAGTTCGATGTCGCGGCGGTGCTGGAAGCATTGAAAGAGCGTGGCGAGATCGTCACCAAGATCGCCTACGCGAATTGGGGGCGTCAGGACGTTTTCACGCGCACCCTCTCTGAACACGCCGTGCAGATGGTGCAGCGTGACCCGTCACCGCGCGGCGACAAAAACGGCGCGGATATCAACCTGGCGCTGGACGCGCTGGAGATGGCCTTTACGCACGATCACATTAATGCATTCGCGATCGTCAGCGGCGACAGCGACTTCATCGCGCTGGTGAACAAGCTGAAACAGTACGACAAGACGATTTTCGTGGTGGGCGGGCGCGCTTTCACGAGCACCATCCTGCAGAAGAACTGTCACGAGTTCATCAGCTACGAGAATCTGCTGGACGGCTCCGGACGATCACGGCCGATTCCGCGCGCCAGCACCGCAACATCAACCCCGCGAGAGACCGGCCGCAGCAGGGGCCGCGGCCGCAGCACAATCCGCAAGCCATCAACAGCAGCAGCGGCGGCCGGTGCTCGATCTGGCGCAGGCCATGCCGCTGGTGGAGCGCGCGCTGCAGGTGCTCGAGCGCCGGGAAGTGCGGCCGCAGCTGGGGCTGCTGAAATCGACCATGCTGCAGCTCGATTCCAGCTTCAGCGAGAAGGCGTACGGGGCGAACTCGTTCACCGACTTTGTGGAGAAGCTGCGGAAAGCCGACTACGTGCAGGTTACCGGCGGCGAAGGCCGGTACATGATCCAGCGCAAGCATTCGGCCGCGGCGGAGAAGACGGTACGTCCGGAAGAGGCATTGCCGATTCTGCGCGATGTTCTCGAGACCCATCGGCTGGAGATGGAAGAGGGCGTACTCGCCGACGTGTTGGCGGGCTGGGTGGCGCGAGGAACAGCCGGAATTCGAATGGACGAAGTTCGGATTTCCAGGAGTTCAGCGAGTTTTTGAATTTCGCGCAGGATAAAGGCGTAGTGCGGATACAGCCGGATGAAGAGCGTGGGTTGATGGTGTATTTGGGGGCGGAGTTTCATCCTCCGGCTTTGCCGGATCCGGAGCCGCAACCGATTCCCGATGAGATCCAGGAGGAAGAGGAAGAAAAGCAACCGGTTGTGCCAGGACAGCCGACAGCGCGTTCGCCGCGTACAACGAAGCGTCCATCAGTCCGCAAAGGTCCGGATGTGAACGGGAATGTTGTGAATGCGCCAAAGCGGGCGACCACTAAGAGGGCACCGACGAAGCGGGTTCGCAAGACACCGCCTCCTCCGGGCGTGATGCAGTAGTCCTGTAGTTAAACGAAAAACGGGCCGGCGCAGCGGGAAATCGCTGCCGCCGGCCCGTTTGGTTTTTAGAACAGATTCCAGAGAAGTTGGTTGTAGACTTCGTGGTGGAACTGGACTTCCGGGGGCTTAACCACTGTTCCGAGGGCGCGTGCGCAGCGATCGGCGGCGGCTTGTTTCAGATCGGCGTATCGACCTTTGACTTCCTCGCCGAGCAGCTTGGTCGTCCATTCGGAGTTCCGGAAATTCGTTAGAGCGTCGTAGATGTTGTCGGGAAGATAGCGTTCCGCGTTTCGCAGGTTTTCCGTTTCCGCAATGGAACCTTCGATGCCTGTGTAGAACACGGAAAGAAGCGCCATGTAGGGATTGGCGTCGGGAGCGACGGAGCGCACTTCGACGCGAGCGCTTCGCTCGTTCCCGATGGGGATCCGGACCATAGAGCCGCGGTCCGTAGCCGAAGCTTTGATCTGATTGGGAGCTTCGAAATGGGGGTCGAGGCGGCGGAATGCATTCACGCTGGGATTCAGCAGAAGGCAGATGTCGTTGCCGTAGGTAAGAATGCGATCAATGAACTGCCAGGCGAATTCGGTTAGCTTTTCATTGCCATTCGGATCCCAAAACAGGTTCTTGCCGTTCTCGCTGATGGAAACGTTGGTGTGCATTCCGTTCCCGTTTACACCGACGACGGGTTTGGGGAGGAAGCTGGCGGTGAGGCCCATTTTAGTGGCGACTTGCCGGCAGATCAGCTTGTAGAGCTGGATCTGATCGGCGGCGGCGACCACCTCTGCGTAGCTGTAATTGATCTCGAACTGGGACGGAGCGACCTCCGGGTGATCCTTCTCATTCTGGAAACCCATGGCGCGCTGCACTTCGGCAGCAGTATCGATGAATTGGCGTAGGGGATCACCCGGTAACGAGTGATAGTAGCCGCCGCTATTCACGTATTCGAAGCGCCCGGTGTGGTGAAATTGGCGCTCGGCATCCGCTCCGCGGAAGAGGAAGCCTTCAATCTCATTGGCGGCATTGAGGGTGTAGCCGCGCTTCTCGAAAAGGCTGGTTGCATAGCTTTTGAGAACGCCGCGGATATCTGCACTATAAGGCGATCCGTCTTTGTCGATCACTTCGCCGAAGACGAGCACTTTTCCGGCGCCGAACACGTCGGCGGGAGCCCAATAGAAAGCACTCCAGTCGACGCCCAAGCGAAGGTCGCTTTCGCGCTGCGCGGTAAAGCCGCGGATCGAGGAGCCATCGAAAGTCAGATTGTCCCAACTCGTGAGAAGGAACTTTTTGTCGTAATCGAGCGCATGCAGGCGGCCTTCGAGGTCGCTGAACAGCACTGTTACGGCTTTGATCCGCCTTTCGTCAGTCAGGTATTTAATTCGTTCTTCTCTGATCTGGTCAACGGGAACACGCTTCTTACGTTGTTCCTTAGCTTGTAAGTTGAGTTCTTCCAGTGCCTCATAAGGAAGACTTAGAAAATTATGCAGTTCGGGAAACATTTATCTCCTTGGATCTAATTCAAAAAAAAAGGGCGAGTTAACTCGCCCTGTGTGACTAAGGTCTGGCCTCGCGCGCTTGGCTATGCGGAATGCCGAGAGGGACGGAGGAATCGGCAAGGTGCATGGCTTCATGCCCGGCGGCGACGGTGGGTGAGTATCCGGTGGAGCGGATGACGTACTCCGGATAAGCAGAGATGCCGTGTTCGTGCAGATCGAGCCCGTAGGTCTCGCCTTCGGCGGACACACGAAGCAGGCCAAGTGCATTCACCGCGTACATTACCGCTAAGGATACCGCGAAGGTAGCACATGTAATGGTGAGGCTGCCGATGGCTTGGGCAGCGAGAACGGTGAACCCGCCGCCGTAGAAGAGACCGGCCAGCGGCGCCGTGTTGTCGGGCGCGAGCGGACCGGAAGATCCGTACTTACCACATGCGAACAAGCCCAGGGACAATGTTCCCCAGATGCCGCAGATGCCGTGTACCGGGACAGCGCCGATGGGGTCATCGATGCGGAGCCATTCGAGCAGTTCGACGCCCGCGACCACGATCACGCCGGCCACTCCACCGAGCATAACGGCGCCGGCCGGGCTGACCCAATAACAGGGACAGGTAATAGCCACGAGGCCGGCGAGGAAGCCGTTTACGGTGAAGCTCACATCCCATTTTTTGCTAAGGATGTAGGCATAGGCCATGGCGGTGAGGCCGGCGGCGCACGCCGCGAGCGTGGTGTTGGCAGCGACGCGCCCAATGCCTTCGAAATCCATCGCAGAAAGAGTGCTACCGGGGTTAAAGCCGTACCAACCGAACCAGAGGAGCAGTCCACCGGACGCCGCGATGGTGAGGTCGTGGGGGATCATTGGTCCACCACCATCTCGTTTGAATTTGCGGCCGAGGCGAGGACCGAGAACGATAGCCCCAGCGAGAGCGACAAAGCCGCCGATGGTGTGGACGACGGTGGATCCGGCGAAATCGTGGAACCCGGTGCCGAGCGAAGGCAGGAAGTTCCCTGCGCTGCCCATGGTCGCGAGGAACCCATCCGGACCCCAAGCCCAGTGCCCGATGATCGGGTAGATGAAGCCGGAGACAGCGACGCTGTAGAGAAGGTCGCCAACAAAACCGGTACGACCGATCATAGCTCCCGACGTAATAGTGGAGCAGGTATCGGCGAACGCGAACTGGAATAACCAGAATGCGAGGAACGCTACGCCGGTAGTTTCGTAAGTGGTGGGAGCGCCGTTGAGGAAGAACCAGTGATAGCCGATCAGGCCATTACCGTGGCTGAACATGAAGGCAAACCCGAAGGCGTAGAAGAGGATGCCGCAGAGACAGGTATCAACGATACATTCCATCAATACGTTGACGGTCTCGCGCGAGCGGCAGAAACCGGCTTCGAGCATGGTGAAACCGACCTGCATACCGAAGACAAGAAACGCGGCAACCAGGGTCCAAACGGTGTTGATCGGGTTGACAATGTCATTGCCCTTCAGAACTGGATCGGCGGCGAAGGCTCGGGAGCCGAGCATGTCTGGGTTGATAAAAAGGCTGAGAAGCAGGACTACGGCGACTCCCAGCAATTTGCCAGTGAGCAGCAGGGCTCCATAGCGGCGCCACTGGGCTTCGCGGAGCCGCTGCGTCAGGCGGGAAAACTTCTGCGAAAAAGGCAATTTTGTCATTCCATTTCTCCTCGAATTGAGCTTCAAAGCGCAGCGTCTCCGCGATCAGCGTTTCGGATGCGCATGGCATCGGCGACCTCGTACACGAAGATCTTTCCGTCTCCGATTTTGCCGGTGCGAGCGGCTTCCGCCACGCAGGTGATAACCTCCTCGGCGCGCTCATTGGCAACGACGATTTCGATTTTCACCTTAGGCAGCAAATCGACCTTATACTCCTGTCCGCGGTAAACCTCTGTGTGTCCTTTTTGGCGGCCGTGTCCACGCACTTCAGTTACGGTAATGCCGTCGATTCCGGCGGCAAGGAGAGCCTCCTTCACGGAGTCGAGCCGGAAAGGCTGGATAGTCGCCTCAATCTTTCTCATCGATGTCCTTTCATTTCTTGGGTCCGAAGAACGCAATCAAACCGAGAGCAAGGGTGGTTTGGTTATTGGCGACCATGAGGTCCGCCCCGCGATCGAAGAAGGGCTTATCTGAAAAATCGTGCCGGAATTCGAGACGACTTACCAGTCCGTCGCGGATTTTCATTTCGCCCGTCAGGGTAACCTCCTTAACCAACTGCTTGGTGCCTGTGGAGAAGCCGTCGATGTCATTGAAGAACTCACCCCTGGGGGAGATGGCGAAGCGCTTGGTTGCTTGGAACCGAGCGGCTACGGCAACGCCTGTCCATTGGGCGCGTGACACAGTAGGCTGTTTATCCGAGCCGACATCGAAGTTGACGTAGATGCTGGCCTTGTCGTTTGGGTTGAAGACCACGGTGGTGTCATAGAGCTGCCGGTAGGCGCGAATGAAGCCTTCCTGCTGCGGGCCGGTGTAATAGTCGTTCGACCAAGTGACTTTTTTCCACGTGAAGTTTCCGACGAGACCTACAGTCTCAAAGCTATTGTTGTTGCCAAGGCTGTTCCAACCGTTTACCAGTTGCACGCCGGCGGTAAAGACCTTTGTGACAGGAATAGTGGCGCGCGCGCCGAAGTGGTAATAGGGAACGGCCCAGGCAAAGAGGAGCGACCGCGAGTAGTTCCAGTTCGCGTTAGTTTCGATAACCTCGGCGCCCGCGCTCGTGGTGAATTTACCGAAATCAATTTGCAAGCTGTGAGCCTTGGGAGGGCGGAACTCGATGTACATCTGTTCCAAATACTTGAAGCCAGAGGGAGCGGCATCCCCTGCGCTGATCACGTCGAGGGTGCGGCCGACACCTGCGTCGACGCGGAAACCGAGGACACCCGAAGCCTTCTCGAAGCTCACTTTTGCGAGATTTAAATGCGCTTCATTCGCTTTGTCGTCGAAATTGTAGAGCTGGTTGTACCCGGAAGCTGGGTGGTTAAAGTTAAGGTCACCGTAGACATCTCCTAGCAAGTAGATGTCGATTCCGTTCTTGGTCCAGTTCGATGGGGGGGTGGGAGCAGCGGCCACCGCTGCTGGAGGAGGTTGGGAAGCAGGCGGGTTTTCCTGGCCAGCAGGAGCCGCAGTTTGTGAAAATGCGTGGAACGAAAATCCGAAGAGAAGCACACTACTGATGGCAGCTTTACGATGGTCCAAACCTCTCGCCTCCTGTGAATTGGTCTCAAGCGGTCGTGGCTTGAACTTCGCGACGTGGCGATTCAACTGATGTTGGGGTAATCAGTCACTGTAGTCCGTCCCCCGAGGGAATCCAAATAAGAAGTTTGAATGCAACCAATTTGCAATCAAGGGGCGTGCGCATTCGTGAATCGAGCGGTAATCGATTTGTAACCTTCAGTTAGAATATCCGTCGTACGTTGCGGAGTTCCTTGGAGGTTTCAATTGACGGATCGCCTGCGAGGCTGGGTTTGCCTCGCTCTGCTGGCAGCTGGAACGACTTATTTACCCGCGCAAGTGAATGTGCTGACTTCGGCCTACGACAACACTCGCACGGGGGCAAATCTAAGCGAGACCCTTCTTTCTACAACGACCGTAACGCCTGCCGCCTTTGGACGCCTTTTCGCGCTACCGGTGGATAGTGAAGTTTATGGACAGCCGCTTTACGTGAGTCACTTGACCATGCAAGGGGGTCGCACCCATAACGTTCTGTTCGTAGCCACGATGCACAACTCTGTCTATGCGTTCGATGCGGATGTCTGGAACGGAGAGCCTCTTTGGGTGACTAGCCTAGGCACTCCGGTGCCGCCGGGAGTTTACCGGACCAAGGACGTCTATGAGACGGGAGTGCTGAGCACGCCAGCCATCGATCTTGAAACGCAAACGATGTACGTGGTTTCGGACAACGACAACGATGGCGTGCTTTCTTATGAGCTGCACGCAATCGATCTGACTAGCGGCGCGGAGAAGCAAAATACCCCAATGATTATCAGCGGCTCGGTGACTGGGTCGGGCGATGGCAGCGTTTCGGGAACACTCACGTTCGATCCGACGCAACATCTGCAACGTCCCGGTCTGCTGTTATCGAATGGAACCGTCTATGTGGCGTTCGGCTCGTATGCCGATACTCCGCCTTACCATGGATGGATTTTCAGCTTCAACGCGGCGAACATTCACCAGCAGTTGGGAATTTTTTGTTCGACGCCGAATGGGGCGGGCGCAGCAATCTGGCAGGCTGGGCGTGGACTTGCGGCCGACACGCAGGGGAACGTTTACGCGGCAACCGGCAACGGCGATTTCGATGGTATTTCGAGTTTTGGAGAGTCGGTTGTGAGGCTCACGCCCGACCTTCAGCTCTCCGACTGGTTTGCTCCCGATTCCTGGCTTCTTTACAACCAGAAGGACTACGACTTGGGGTCATCCGGGATTGTTTTGATTCCCGGGACAAATTCGCTGGTCAGCGCCGGTAAATCGGGTACGGCTTTTGTTTTGACATCAGATAATCTCGGGCATACACAGGCGGGCAACGGGCAAGCCCAGCAGACGCTTGCTACCCAGAGCGGAATCATTGGGACGGCAGTATGGGATGGCCCCGGTGGACCCGTGATGTATGTACAAAACAGCTATTACGCAGCCGTGGGATATCGAATGTTGTCGGGAAGGTTCGAGACGAATGCGTCCCTGATCTCGAGCAACATTACGGGCACAGCTTACGACGGCATCACTGTTTCTTCGAGCGGTCAGACTGCTGGGAGCGGCATCGTTTGGGTCACAACGGCGCCGGCTTACGGTTCTGCTGAGCCTGGAACGTTGACAGCGCTGGATGCCATGGACCTAACGAAGGTCTTATGGACCAGCGCTAATAATCCTGATGACGCGATGGGCTACTTTGCTAAATTCGCAATGCCTACAGTGGCCAACGGGAAAGTTTACGTACCTACTTTTTCCCACCAAATTCTGGTATATGGCATACGGTCGACGGCCGTCAGCGTTCCGACCGTGTTAGCGGTAACGAACGCCGCGAGCTACAGTTCGGGCGCGGTGGCACCGGGCGAGATCATCACTGTGTTTGGCACGGGGCTGAGCGGAGAGCAGCTCTTTTTACAGCCGGTCGACGCAAACGGGCTGGGCACAACGGCCAACGGAACACAGATCGCTTTCGACGACATTCCAGCACCGATTATCTACACAACCGCGCTCAGCGTCAGCGCAATTGTCCCGCTAGGCCTGCAAAATCCGACGGTTGCAATCCGGGCGGTGTATCAAGGGCAGGAATCGGCTCCATTGATCGCAAATGTGGCGGCCGCGGCACCGGGAATCTTTACTCTGGATTCGACGGGAACGCATCAAGGGGCGTTCTTGAATCAGGATTTAACAATCAACTCGGCATCAAATCCCGCTTCTCCTGGCGACGTGCTGGTGGTTTACACGACTGGCGAAGGGGAGTTAACCACGGATCTGCCCGATGGATCTCTTGCTCCGGAACCCGAAGGTCCAGGGGATGACGATTTAGTTGTTCAGCCCGTGATCGTCCAGATCGGCGGTATACCATGCGACGTTTTATACGCCGGCGCGGCACCCGGCTCAGTTGTGGGTCTGATTCAGATCAACGTCCGCATTCCAGAGGGCGTGCCTCCGGGTGACGCGGCAGTCACGATTCAAATGGGAGATACCATTTCGCAGGGTGGCGTGACTGCGGCGATCCGCTGATCAAGTTTTTTTGTAGATGCGGCTTTCGACCTCCCGGTAGTCCCCACTCTGCGCGCGGTGAACCCAGGTTGGGTTGGTGCGATACCAGTCAATGGTGCCCCGCAATCCTTCTTCGAAGGGAATCTCCGGCTGCCAGCCAAGTTCTTCGCGGATCCGGGAACAATCGACCGCATACCTTCGGTCGTGACCCAAACGGTCTTCGACGAATTTGAGCAACGATTCGGGCCTGTCGAGTATGCGCAGTAGCAGCTTCAACACGTACAGGTTGGGAAGCACGTTGCCGCCACCGATGTGGTAGGTTTGGCCACGCCGGCCACGTTCGAGCACCAAGAGGAGGGCACGGCAGTTATCTTCCACATGGATCCAGTCACGGACCTGCAGGCCGTCGCCGTAGACGGGAATGGGCTGATGGTTGATCGCCTTAGCGATGGCAAGAGGAAGAAGTTTTTCAGGGAATTGGTAGGGCCCGTAGTTGTTGCTGGTCCGGGTAATCAGGGTGTTGAGCCCAAAGGTGTGATGGGCGGCATGCACCAAGTGTTCCGCCGCAGCCTTGCTCGCTGCGTAAGGGCTTGAAGGAGCCATAGCGCCATCCTCACGGAAAGCTCCTGGTTCCGCGATGCTGCCGCCTACTTCATCGGTAGAGATATGCAGGAATCGTTTTACCTTGCGCGCGCGCGCGGCGTCGAGCAGAACTTGGGTGCCGAGTACATTTGTTCGCACAAACTCGCCGGCGCTTAGAATGCTGCGATCAACGTGTGATTCCGCAGCGAAGTGCACGACCGCGTCACAATGCTCCGGAAGAGCGTCGTGAACTGAAGGTGCGTCGCAGATGTCGCCTTGAACGAAGCGGTACGCGGCATTCGTTTGGACGCTTTCGAGGTTATCCAGATTCCCGGCGTAGGTGAGGTTGTCAAAGACGATTACCGGGCCGTGTTTGCGGGCGAGGTAATCGCGCACAAATTGAGATCCGATAAACCCGGCACCTCCGGTGACGAAGATCACTTGTGCTGAGTCTCCCAGTCGTAGTTGAGCGACGGATTGTTGTGAGCGATCCGGCCCTCGTCTTTGGGATTGTAGAAGTTATTTGTCGCGTAGATCAGCATGGCGGGTTCGGTGCCGATGACTTTATACCCATGCGCGATCCCAGGGGGAATCAGAACCTGCCAGGAGCGCAAGGGTCCGCAGTAGAGCGTGTTCTTGCGACCGAAGGTCGGCGAACCTGTGCGCATGTCGACTAGCGCAAATTGGAACATGCCGATCGCCGCAGTCCAGCAATCAGTCTGATGCAAATGGTAGTGGAAGGCTTTGATGGTTTGCGGGTAGCTGAGCGCAGCGGAAACCTGAGTACTGTCTCGGGAGAAGCCGTTTACCAGGCCTTGCCCAGTGCGCAGGATTTCCAGAAAATAGCCGCGATCATCCGGCCACAGGGCTAGAGGTTGAATCCGAACTCCGTCGATAAGCTTGTCCGAATCGGGCTTGAGGATGACATCCCCAATCCCCGGTTGGCAACTGGGAATCACCAGTTCCAAGTCTTCGGAGACGGCAAGCGTTTGAGGCATTGCTAACTAGGATATACGCCCCGCCAGTCGCGTCTAGCCGGATAGAACCTCGTTCAACGAACCTTGGCGATAGCCATCCAGATCGAGCGTGACGTATTTGAAACCGAGCGCGTGGAAGATAGCGCTGAAGCGAGCCGCCATTGCGGGATCTAGGGCTCGGCTTAGTTCTTCGCGCGCGATCTCGATACGGACGAGTTCGCCGTGAAAGCGGGTGCGGAACTGGCGAAATCCGAGAGCTTTCAGCTCTTCTTCTCCGAGCTCGACCGTGCGTACATTTTCGAGGGTTACGGGCGTTCCATACGGAATACGTGAACTAAGGCAAGCGGCAGCGGGACGGTCCCACGTGGGCAAGTCCGCCAGGCGCGACAGTTCCCGGATTTCCGCTTTGGTCAGTTCCGCCTCTACAAGCGGCGCCTTGACCTGATGGTCAAGGGCGGCGCGCTGGCCGGGGCGGTAGTCGCCCAAGTCGTCCACGTTTACGCCGTAGACGATGTTGGCGAGGTTGTTATCGCGCGCGTAAGCTTCGAGCCGCGTGAACAATTCATCCTTGCAATGGAAACAACGGTTTTTATCATTGCGCACGTAGTCCGGATTGTCGAACTCCAGGGTTTCAATGTAGCGGTGAGCGATTCCGAACTGCTGGACGAAAGCTTCGGCATCACGCTTGTGACTGGCAGGAATGGAGGCGGAATCCGCCGTGATGGCGATGGCTCGATCGCCGAGCGCCTGATGGGCCGCCCAAGCGAGATACGCAGAGTCCGTACCGCCCGAGTAAGCGACAATCGCATTCTCCATGGCGCGCAGAAGGCCAATGAGCCTATCCTGTTTTGCAATCAGATCAGCAACCTGCAGGGGAGGAGGGGACGCCGCCTCCCCCAGCTGCACCAGCACGGGGCTCATAAATCGATGGTACCCCGTCTATTGAAGGAGAAGGTCGCCTTGACCGTTCCCTCCATCACCGTTCTTATCGGGATCTTCTTCGGGAACCAGGCTGGCCGCCGCTACGCGATCATCATCATCCATGCGGACCAGTCGAACGCCGGAGGTAGACCGGCCCGCCTGCCGGATCTCGGCAGAGTCGATGCGGATCATTTGACCGTTTTTGGTCACGATCATCAGTTCCGAATCTTCTTTGACGGAGAGGACATCGAGAACCTTGCCAATCTTGTTGGACGTTTTCATGTTGATGACGCCCTTGCCGTTGCGGTTGGTCAGGCGATATTGACTGAGCTTGGTTCGTTTACCGTAGCCGCGCTCGGAAATCGAGAGAATGAGGCTTTCCTCGCCTACGACTTCGGCTCCGACCACTTCGTCGCCCTCGGCAAGATCCATGGCCCCGACACCGCGGGCAGGACGGCCCATGGGGCGGACGGCATCTTCCTTGAAGCGAATTGCCTGCCCTTCTCGGGTTCCGAGGAAGATGTAGCTTTTCCCGTCGCTCAGACGGGCTGCCAGCAATTCGTCGCCTTCGTCGAGCCCTAGGGCGATGATCCCGCGCGCCATCACGTTGGAGTATTCGCTGAGCTCAGTCTTCTTGATCACGGCGCGTTTGGTGACCATGACAATGTACCGGTCCGGCACGAACTCGCGGACGGCGAGAAAGGCCTGGACGGTTTCGTCGGGCTGCAGACTGATCAGATTGGACACATTCTTACCCTTGCCGGTGGTGGAAGCGTCGGGAATCTCATAGATCTTCAACCAATAGACACGTCCCTTGTTGGTGAAGATCAAGAGGTAGCTATGAGTGGAAGCGACCAGGAAGCGTTCCACGAAGTCGGCTTCGCGGGTGCCCATGCCGATACGTCCGCGTCCTCCGCGTGTTTGCCGGCGGTAGGTATCGATGGCTGTGCGTTTGAGGTAGCCGCCGTGGGTCACGGTGACGGCGACATCTTCGACAGCAACGAGGTCTTCCAGACGGATCTCACCTGAATCCTCGATGATCTCCGTACGCCGTTCATCGCCGTATAGCTTCTGTACTTCTCGCAGCTCTTTGACGATGAGATCTCGCAGCACTTTTTCGGAACCCAGGATTTCGAGATACTCGGCGATGCGGCGCATGATGTCGCCCAACTCATCGAGGATTTTCTGCTGCTCCATGCCGGTTAAGCGCTGGAGTTGGAGTTCGATAATAGCTTGCGCTTGGCGTTCGGTGAGACCTTGCGACGGATCCCAGGTTTGGTCGGTTCGCTTCGTGAGCGCTTCGAGTTGTTCTCGGAACTGGAACCGGGCAGTCATTAACGATTCGCGTGCGTCGCGCGGCGATTTGGCGGCGCGGATTAAGCGAATGACGTCCTCGATATTGTCGAGCGCGAGTTTGAAGCCCAGCAGGAGGTGTTCCCGCTCGCGGGCTTTACGCAGTTCGTAATCCGTGCGTCGGCGCACCACGTCAACGCGGTGCTCGATGAATGCCTTGATGGTGTCGATCAGCCCTAGTTCGCGCGGCTGACCGTTCACGATGGAGAGATTGATGATGCCGAAGCTGGTCTGGAGCTGAGTCAGCTTGTAGAGATTGTTGAGGACGACCTCCGCCTGCTCGCCGCGTTTCAACTCATAGACGATGCGGACGTTTTTGTCGCTTTCGTCTCGGATATCCGAGATTCCCTCGATGCGTTTTTCATTCACCATGGCCGCTGTGGCTTTGATGAGCGCGGCCTTGTTTACCTGGAACGGAATCTCGGTAACGACAATCTGCTCACGGTCTTTCGAGACACGCTCGATAGCGGCGCGAGCGCGCAGTTTGAGCGAACCGCGGCCGCGAGTATAGGCCTCGATAATGCCTTGCTTTCCGAGGATGTAGCCGCCGGTCGGGAAGTCGGGGCCTTGCACCATTTCCAAGAGCTTGATGAGCGGCGTCGCGGGATTTTGGATGAGGGCGATCGTGGCGTTCACGATTTCGGTGAGATTGTGGGGCGGGATCTTGGTCGCCATGCCCACTGCAATGCCTTCGGAACCATTGATCAGAAGGTTGGGGACGCGGGCGGGAAGAACCTCAGGCTCGTGCTCGCTATCGTCGTAGTTGGCGCGGAAGTCGACCGTGTCTTTGTCGATGTCTTCGAGGAGCGAACTCGCTACACGGGTGAGGCGCGCTTCGGTGTACCGTTGCGCCGCGGGGGGATCTCCGTCTAGAGATCCGAAATTGCCTTGGCCATCGACCAGCGGATAGCGCATGTTGAAGGGCTGGGCCATGCGCACGAGGGCGTCGTAGATGGGCGCGTCACCGTGGGGATGGTACTTACCCATGACTTCGCCGGTGATCTTGGCGGATTTACGAGTGGGGCGATTGTACGAGAGACCGAGCTCATGCATTGCCCACAGGATGCGGCGATGCACCGGTTTCAACCCGTCGCGCACATCGGGCAAGGCACGCCCGACGATCACACTCATTGCGTAGTCGAGATACGACTTCCGCATCTCGTCTTCGATGTTGATCGAGACGGTGTTTTTGTCGTTTCCACCGCCGTCGCCTCCCCCGGGTAAGGGCATTTGCGGTGGTGCGGGCGGGTTTTGAGGAGGCTCTTGCTGGTCAGCCATGTTTTTGCTGTTAAGTCCCTATTTTAGCATAAGTTAGCCCTCTAAGGCGCTCCCAATTCCAGCAGTTTTGACGAGCCTAAAAGGATAGCCAGTATAAGGGCGGTGGGGTGGACCGATAATGGATGCAATCCCTCCGATGAACACGCATCCACATCCCGACAAGTGGCAAGGCCGGCATGGTTTACGCTCGCGCCGTGTCGACGAGTGCCAAAGTCTTCACGAGATTTTCCTGGATTGTCTTCCCGCTTTCGGGGGCGCGTATCTCCGGCGAGTGTACGCGATTCTTGACCGTGCAATCGGCGAAGGATATCCGCTCACGCTCTCGATCTCCGGGCCCGTAACGGTTTCCGGACAGCATTACACCTGGCTCAATCCGCTGCTCGAGACGGGATGGGTGGCGTGTTTAAGCACTACCGATGCGGTTTGTTACCACGACGGACATCGCAGCCTTGATGCGCACCGGCACGACCCGTTCCACGAAGTCTCGATCAACAGCGATGACGCGGCGCTGCGGGATGATCAGATCATTCGAGTGACGGATGTGGGCTTCGATGAGGCTGTGCTGCTCGACCAGGATCAGTTTATCTCCGCGTGTTTGCGGCGTCCGGAGTTTCAAAAGAAGATGACCGGAACCGAGATGCGGTATCGTTTAGGCGCGTTATATGCGGCGCAGGAAAAGAAGAACCGGGTGCAGCGCGGCCTGCTCGCAACGTGCACGGCGATGGCGATTCCGATCTTAGTCGGCGCGCCCGCGGACGGCAGCGTGTTCTTGAATTCAATGAAGTTGTGGGCCATGCGGCGGGCGGGGATCGCAGGGGAGTATGCGTTCGATCTGGACCTGCACGAAGAAGTGTTCGAAGCCTGCGCTTACCATCGGTGGGGATTGTTCGAGACGGAGTCGAAAGGGCTTGCGACGTTTATCCTGGGCGGTGGCGTTCCAAAAAACTATAACCTGCAACCCGAACCGGCGCTGGGGCAAATTCTGGGGCTTGCCGATATCCGCGGGTATCAGTTTGACGTGCAGATTACTACGGCGCCCGTAGCGGACGGATCGCTCTCGTCGTGTCCTCCGGCGGAAGCGGTGACGTGGGGCAAGGTGGATAAGGATGTATACCGCCAGACGACCGAGAGTCTACAAGCAGATTACACAACCTGCATTCCATTCATGATCAAGGCGCTGTTGGATAACCGGGCGCGTTACGAGCGGCTGGTGGAAGAGCGTGGCGAGGCGCATGTGTGCGAGGCGCACCCGTATGCAAAGGGATACCTGAGGTCGCGTGATGGGTATCGGCTTTACGAAAAGCGGGATGCACTCAAGGGAACGCTGTTGGAGGAGGTGAAGGCGAACGCGGATTGGTTGAAGGCGAGTGTCGCGATGCCGGCGGGAGTGGTTTAAGCAGATTGAAATCTGGGCAGGCAAGTGGGTGCGCTTGCGCATCACACCAAATCGAATTCGAGGCATGTCACCGAGGCCGGGGCAAACTGGTATACCCACGGGGTTGCGGCGGAGATGTTGGGCATGGCCGGTTCGAGAGCGCGCGGGTTATCGAAGGTGTTGTGCGCGTGGATGTCGCTGGATGTGAGGACGGTGGCGCGCGCGTTCGAGACGCGACCGGCTCGGATGTTGATCTCGGTCTCTTGCGCGTTCTTGATGTCCGGGTTCACGACGGTCAGCACCGTATGCTTCTGGCGCATTGAGCAGGAACCGCTGAGCGCCGGCAGATGGTTGGTCGTCGCCTGGCTAATCGAGGGAGCGCCGAAGAGCGCGCGGACCGATGTATTGCCCTGGTGCGCGGCGTACATCCGAAAGACGTGGAAGATTGGGGTGACGGTGAAGCGATCGCCAACCGCGAGGAACGAGGCGTGGATGTCATTGATGAGTTGGGCGGGGTTTGCCATCGCGACTTTATCGGCGTGGCGATTGAAGGTGTCGAGCGTGATGCCGGAGACCAGGGCGTCACGGAGTGTGGGGTAGTAGGCCCACAAATGGGGTCGATAGAAGGATCGGTCTCATGCCACGCGCCCCATTCGTCGACAACGAGTTTGATGTGGTGATCGCGGTCGACTTCGCCCATGATTGCGAATCAACTCTTCCATGCGGTTGGCGTTGGAGAGCAGTGTACCATTCGTCGTCGCTGAATTCGGCGGATTGTCTTTTGCCTGTTGAGCCGCAGTAATAGTGAAGCGCGGCACCGTAAACGTTGCGTAGTGGGCCTTTCCCTTTTTCGGTGAGCTTTTCGAAGAAGGTGCGGGTCCAGGCGTAGTCGGCAACGTTCGGACCGGAGGCAATGAAGTTTAGCGGCGTGCCGAAGCGAGGAACCCACTCGGTGAAACGGCGGAACTCGACCGCGTATTCGTCACCGGTGAAGTTGCCGCCACAGCCCCAACTTTCGTTGCCAACGCCCCAGTATTGAACGTTGAGCGGTTCGCGGGAGCCGCCCTGGGCGCGGAAGTCGGCGAGGGAGGTGGTGCCGGCGGGAGAGTTGCAGTACTCCATCCATTCGTAGAAATCGTGCGCATTGAGGCTGCGGAGGTTGGCAGCCAGGTAAGGCTGTGCGCCGCTGAGCTGACAGAAGCGAGCGAACTCGTTGGTGCCGAACTCAATTGGGCTCGTACTTCTGAGGTCCGTTGGGAGCTTTGCGGAGGTATGGAGTATCGGCCCAGAAGTTCGTGCGGCGGGGACGGCGATCGCGCGGCCCGACGCCATCGCGCCAGTTGTAGCTATCGGCAAAGCAGCCGCCAGGCCAGCGGATGACGGGTGCTCTGATGAGCTTGAGGTTTTCGACGAGGCTTTCCGGATGGCGCCGATGTTGGGCACTTTGGACTTTTCGCCAACCCAGATGCCGTCGTAAATGCAGCCGCCCAAGTGTTCGGTGAAATGGCCGTAGATATTCGGAGAGATCGTACCGATGGGTTCGTCCGGGAGGGTGTCGATGTGGGCCGAGGCGGCAGATGACGGGCGGGCGGCGAGGAGAGCGAGGCCGGCGGCGAGGAAGTCGCGGCGAAGCATGGGGTTCATGATAACGCCCGGACTCGTAAAACTCGGAGCCGCGCAATGCGGGCCCGTGCGCCTCGTTACTCACTCGTGCCGAAGGGCAACCATAGGGTCGACCGAGGCGGCGCGGCGGGCGGGAAGAAAGGCGGCCAGCATCCCTACAGCGAGAAGAGTGCAAATGACGAGAGCAAGCGTGATCGCGTCGTCCTCGGCGATGCCGAAGAGATAAGCACGGAGGAGGCGCGCGGCAAACCAAACGGCGATCGTTCCAAATGCGATCCCCAGACAGGTGATCCAAGTAGCATGGCGCAGAACGAGTTTGTAGACTTCTGCTCGTTTCGCCCCAAGGGCGATACGGATGCCGAGTTCATGAGTGCGCTGGGAGACGGAGTAGGCGAGAAGCGCGTAGAGTCCGCCGGCCGCAATGAGTAGCGCGATGGCAGCGAACAAGCCGAGAAGTCGAGCAGCCAAAGCCTGGTTGGTGAAGGAGCTATCCACGAGCTCCTGCAAGGTTTGCACATTTTCGACGGCGAGCGCGGGATTGAGGGAGTGGACGGCGGAGCGGATTTCGGGCACTATCGATTGCGGCGGCACATGGGTCCGAACCACGAGTTGCATAAACATGGTTGTGACCGTGTAGAGGTCGTCTGTCGGAGTGATCTGGTTGAGACTGAAATTGATTTCCGGCGCAGGCGGCGCATTGAGGGTGGTCTGGTGAACGTCTTCGAGGACTCCAACGATGGTGGTTTCAGCAAACGGGCCTTTTTCGGCAAGGCGCATTTTAGCGCCTAGAGGATTGGCGCCCGCGAAATACTTTCGGGCAAAGGTTTGGTTGACAAGCGCCACTACGGGAGCGCCAGGAACGTCAGCGGCGTTGAGGAAGCGCCCGCTGAGCAAGCGGATGTGGAGGAGCGACGGGAAGTTGGGCGTGGTGACACGGAAGCTGGCGATCGGCTGATTCTGCGGAGTGGGCTTGGGTCTGCCGACCAGTTCAAAGCTCGCTGTCGCGCTGAAGCCCGATTGAAGCGGGAGCACGGAGGAGAGAGCGGCGTCCTCAATGCCGGGTTGGGAACGTACGCGATCGAGGAGCGGTGTGTAGAACGCGCGATTGGTGTCGCGATCATCGTATTGATGCGCGGGGATGAAGATGCTGGTGCCGAGGATGCGCTCCGTCGTGAAGCCAAGGGGGACCTGCCGGATGGCGTACAGGGTCCGAATCATGAGTCCCGCGGAGACGAGCAGGATAACGGAGAGTGCGATCTCGCCGATGACGAAGAGGTCGCGGGCGCGGTTCTGGCGGCGGCTTGCGCCGGTGCGGCTGGAATTTTCGGTCAGCCCTTCAGCGGGCGCGGAAGCGGAGGCATGGAGTGCTGGGACGACGCCGAAAATCAACGCGGAGAGGAAGGTGGTGAGCACCAGGGCAAGGAGCACGGTGGGCGAGGGATGGAGTGCCGTGGCGGTAGGAAAGCGCTGTTCCACCGTGGCGGCGAGCAGCTTCAGAGCGAGCTGGGACAGGGCCAAGCCTCCGAGCGTTCCGGCGGTGCTGATCAGGAGGCTTTCGGTGAGCAGTTGGCGAATGAGGCGCCCTCGGCCGGCGCCGAGCGCGTTGCGGATGGAGAGCTCACGCCGACGGGTGTTGAGGCGCGAGAACATAAGTCCGGCGACGTTGGCGCAGGCGATGAGCCACACTAGGACGACGGCGGCGTCGAGGGCGAGGAGCGAGGGACGGATGTTGCTATTGAGAGATTCGCGGTAGGGCGTGGCTTCCAGGTCCAGCGGGTAACTGTGGTGGGAGTCTTCTTTGTGGAGTTGTGCACCGAGAATATTTAACTCGCGGGCGAGGTCGTCTGGTGTGGCTCCGGGGCGGAGACGTACCACCGGTTCGAGTTCGTAGTCCTCATCGAGCACTTGATGAGTGAGCGCGAGCGGCGTCCAGAGTTCGGATGATTCCTGATTGTCGCCCGGGTAAGTGAAGCCTTTTGGCATGATTCCGACCACGGTGTAAGCAAAACCGGCGACCTTGAGCGGGGAGCCGAGAATGCGCGGGTCGGCGTGGAAGTTAGCTCGCCAAAGAGCTTCGGGGAGAAGAACAACGCGATCGCGGCCCGGCTGTTGCTCAGCGGCGGTGAAGGTGCGACCGAGAAGCGGCTGCACGCCGAGGGTCTGGAAGAGATTGGCGCTGACGCTAACATTGACCAGTTGTTCAGTGGTGATGTGTTCATCGAGCGTGGTGATGAATTGAGAGGAGTAAGCTATGGCGAAAGCGATGTGGCTGCGATTCTGCCAAGCGCGAATGGCGGCATAGGGAACGCGGCGGGAGAGATGGACGGGGGAGTGAAGAACGACGAGGCGGGCCGGATCCGCGAAGGGCACGGGACGGAGGATCGTTGCGTCGATCACCGTAAACATGGCGGCGTTGACACCGATGCCGATGGCCAGGGTGAGGACGGTGGTGAGGGTGAAGCCGGGTGTTTTGCGGAGCTGGCGGAGGGCGTAGCGGAGGTCCTGCGCAGCCGATTCGAGAGAGGCGAAGTAGCGATGATCGCGATGCTTGTCCTTGACGTGTTGGAGGCTGCCGAGATCGCGTCGCGCGCGGGTGGCGGCTTCACCGGCGGTTAGACCACGGCGGAGGTAGTCGGCTTGGAGGAGGTCGAGGTGCGCGTCCAATTCGTCGTCGAGGCTGCGGTCTGCCTGACGGCGGTCGAAGGAGGCACGGAGTTTGCTGAGGAAGATGGAAAACGGAACAGGCATTGGTGGCCCCTCCATGTAGACTTTCTACAGGAGTATGTCCCCCTCGCTGTTGTCTGTCAACAGGGGCGGGTTCCAGCGAAGGACACAAAGAAAAGGCCGCCGGCTTGCGCGGGCGGCCTAGGGGAATACAGAGGTATAGGGGTTATTCGACGACGGCCTCGGGCCCGGGGTCTTCGGAGAGTCCGCCCGCGTAGATGTTTCGGGCTTCGTCTTCGTACCCTTCCATGGGCATCTGCCCAGGTTCCTGCACGGGCTCTTCGACCACATCCTCGCCGGCGATTTTGACTTGGCGGTAGTACTCCATGCCAGTTCCCGCGGGAACGAGGCGTCCCATGATGACGTTTTCCTTGAGGCCCTTCAGGTAATCGACCTTGCCCGAGATAGCGGCTTCGGTCAGTACGCGAGTGGTTTCCTGGAAACTCGCTGCCGAAATGAACGAATCGGACAGGAGCGAGGCTTTGGTAATGCCGAGTAGTACGGCCTTGCCTTCCGCCGGCCGTTGATTCTGGTCGATGGCGCGCTGATTTTCGGCGCGGAACCGGAATTTGTCGACCACTTCTTCGGGCAGGAATTCGGTATCGCCAATGTCCTCGACTTTGACCCAGCGCATCATCTGACGCGAGATCACTTCGAGGTGCTTATCGTTGATGTTGACACCTTGCAGACGGTAGACCTCTTGAATTTCGTTCACGAGGTACTTCTGCAGTTCCTTCTCGCCGAGTACGGCGAGAATGTCATGGGGATTACGTGGGCCGTCCATGAGCGGCTCGCCGGCTTTCAGGCGTTCGCCTTCCTGAACGTTCACGTGTACCCCGCGTGGGATCGCGTACTCCCGCTCTTCGCCGTCGTCGCCGACCACGTAGATTTTGCGCATGCCCTTGCTCACTTCGCCAAAGCGCACCTGACCGTCGATCTCGGCGATGATCGCTGTTTCGCGCGGTTTACGCGCTTCGAACAACTCGACCACACGAGGCAGACCACCGGTGATGTCTTTGGTCTTCGTGGTTTCGCGCGGGATCTTGGCGAGCACGTCGGCGGCGTGAATCACGTCGCCGTCGCGAACCATGAGATGCGCGTGAGTAGGCATAAGGTACTTCTTGGAATCGCCCTTATGACCTTGAGAGGCGTCGGGACGGACGACGATCATCGGTTGCCGCTTCTCGTCGGGTGAATCGGTGACGACCAACTGCGACATACCGGTGACTTCATCGACGCGTTCCTGCACCGTCAGACCTTCCTGCAGATCTTTGAAGTGCACGACGCCGGAGACTTCGCTAAGGATCGAGAACGTGTACGGATCCCATTCGAGCAGGATCTGGTTGTTCTTGACGGGAGCACCGTCGTCAATCAGGATGCGCGCACCGTAGACTACCGGGTAGCGCTCCTTCTCACGTTGTTTGTCATCGACGATGGCGATGATGCCGTTGCGATTCATGGCAATCAGCTCACCCTTCTCGTTTTTGACAACATTGATACCGATAAAGCGGGCAAACCCATCCGATTTTGCGTCCTGCGTGGACTGTTCGGAGATTCGGGTAGCCGCGCCGCCGATGTGGAAGGTACGCATCGTGAGCTGCGTTCCAGGCTCACCGATGGACTGAGCGGAGATGATGCCAACTGCTTCGCCGCGTTCCACCAGACGACCCGTGGCCAAGTTGCGGCCGTAGCACATCACGCAGACGCCACGGCGGGATTCGCAGGTGAGCACCGAGCGGATTTTCACGCGCTCAATACCTGCCGCGTGGATCGCGTTGGCGACCTCTTCCGTAATTTCCTGGTTGACGCCGACGATGATTTCGCCTTCAAAATCCCGTTGGTTTTCGAGAGCCACACGACCGACTATGCGATCACGCAAGGGCTCGATGATCTCGCCCGATTCGATGATGGGCTCAACGTAGATCCCTTCCGTGGTGCCGCAATCCGTCTCACTCACGATGACGTCTTGGGCGACATCGCAAAGGCGGCGGGTTAGGTAACCGGAGTCGGCCGTTTTGAGAGCCGTATCCGCGAGACCCTTGCGGGCGCCGTGAGTGGAGATGAAGTATTGGAGAACGTCCAAGCCTTCGCGGAAGTTAGCGGTAATGGGGGATTCGATGATCTCGCCCGAGGGCTTGGCCATCAATCCGCGCATACCGGAGAGCTGGCGAATCTGCTGGCGCGAACCACGAGCGCCGGAGTCGGCCATGATGTAGATAGGGTTGAGATAGCGACCGGTACGATCGTCCTCTTCCATGGCGGTGAACATCTCTTCCGAGACGCGCTCCGTAACCTTTGACCAGATCTCGATGATTTTGTTGTAGCGCTCGCCTTGGGTGATGGCGCCTTCCTGGTATTGACCTTCCACGGCGACAACTTCTTTTTCCGCGTTGGCGACCAGTTCAGCTTTTTCACCAGGCACGACCATGTCGTCGACGCCAATGGAAATGCCAGCGCGAGTAGCGTAATTGAACCCGAGCGACTTCACCTCATCGAGCATGCCGACGGTGACATGCAGACCGAATTTCAGATAGCAATACTGCACCATCTGCGCGAGCCCCTTCTTCTTCAGAAGACCGTTGATGAACGGCATTTCCTCGGGAAGGTGATCGTTGAGGATCACGCGGCCGACGGTCGTATCCATATACTGCTTGACGAACTCGATCGGCTCAGTGTGAACGATGTTCTGGGAGTCGAAGGCCTTGGAAAGATCGATGACTTTACCGGTGTAGCGCAGCTTGATGGGCGTGAGCGTTTCGACTTCACCCATTTCGAGCGCGATCAGAACGTCATCGGTAGAAGCGAATGTACGACCTTCGCCTTTGGTACCAGGGCGCATCTTGGTGAGGTAGTAGCAGCCGAGCACCATGTCCTGGGTCGGGATGGCGATAGGGCCGCCATGCGCGGGAGACAGAATGTTGTTCGACGCGAGCATTAGCGTGGAAGCTTCAATCTGCGCTTCGGGCGAGAGCGGGATGTGAACCGCCATCTGGTCCCCGTCGAAGTCAGCGTTAAACGCTGTGCACACCAGGGGATGAATTTTGAGCGCCTTGCCTTCCACCAGTACGGGCTCGAAAGCCTGAATTCCTAGGCGATGCAGGGTAGGCGCGCGGTTGAGCAGAATGGGATGGTCTTTGATGACCTCCTCAAGGATGTCCCAAACGACCGGATCCTGTTGCTCGACCAATTCCTTGGCCTGCTTGATCGTGGTGCAATGTCCGCGTTGTTCCAGACGATGGTAGATGAACGGCTTGAAGAGCTCCAGCGCCATCTTCTTCGGCAAACCGCACTGGTGAAGCTTGAGTTCGGGACCGACCACGATAACTGAACGGCCCGAGTAGTCGACCCGTTTTCCGAGCAGGTTCTGGCGGAAACGTCCCTGCTTACCCTTGAGCGTATCGGAGAGCGATTTCAGAGGGCGATTGTTGGCCCCACGCAGCACGCGACCACGCCGGCCGTTGTCGAACAAAGCATCGACGGCTTCCTGCAGCATGCGCTTTTCGTTGCGCACGATCACATCCGGAGCATGCAGCTCCATCAGCTTCTTAAGGCGGTTGTTGCGGTTAATGACGCGGCGGTACAGATCGTTGAGATCTGATGTAGCGAAGCGGCCGCCATCGAGCGGCACCAGGGGACGCAGTTCCGGCGGAATGACCGGGATAACGTCGAGGATCATCCATTCCGGCTTGTTGCCCGATTTCCGGAAGCTTTCGACAACGCGCAGACGCTTGGCATACTTCAGCTTCTTCTGCTGCGAAGTTTCGGTTCGCATGCGCTCGCGCATTTCTTCGGAGAGCGCTTCGATGTCGGCTTTCTTGAGGAGTTCTTTGATGCCTTCGGCGCCCATCATGGCGACGAATTGACCTGTAAATTCCTGGTCGAGTTGGCGCTTCCGTTCGTCCGAGATTACTTCGCCCTGACTCAGGTCAGGAACTTCGCCGGGATCGACGACGACGAATGCTTCGAAATAAAGGACACGCTCCAACTCGCGCAACGTGATGTCTAGAAGATGGCCGATGCGCGACGGCAATCCTTTGAAGAACCAAACATGCGAGCAGGGGCTGGCAAGCTCGATGTGCCCGAGCCGCTCGCGACGTACGCGGGCGAGTGTGACTTCGACTCCACACTTGTCGCAGATGACTCCGCGATGCTTCATCCGCTTGTACTTGCCGCACAGACATTCCCAATCCGTTACGGGACCGAAAATGCGGGCGCAAAAGAGTCCGTCGCGCTCCGGCTTGAATGTCCGGTAGTTGATGGTTTCCGGTTTGGTTACTTCGCCGTGGCTCCAACTCCGAATCTTTTCGGGGGATGCCAGCGAGATGCGGATTGAATCGAAATCCGCGATGAGATTAGCTCTGTCGTATGGTGAGGATCGCAAAATTGGCTCCAGTCCAAAACCCTTAAATCACCGCTGCGGGGAAGCGCATTACGTGCGCCTCCCCACAGCCAAAACCACTTCCGCTTAGTCGGCCGCCATGGCCGTATCCGGCACGTCGACGTGTTTCTTCATGAGCTCGACATCCAGACAAAGGCTTTGCAGCTCACGGATTAAAACGTTGAAAGATTCAGGAACACCGGGCTCGATTGCGGCTTCCCCCTTAACAATCGCCTCGTAGATCTTGGCTCGCCCATAGACGTCGTCCGACTTCGCCGTAAGCAGTTCCTGCAGAATGTAAGCGGCACCGTAGGCCTCGAGCGCCCAGACTTCCATTTCGCCGAAGCGCTGTCCACCGAACTGCGCCTTGCCGCCCAGAGGCTGCTGCGTAATCAGCGAGTACGGTCCGATCGAGCGGGCGTGGATCTTATCGTCGACCAAGTGGGAAAGCTTCAGCATGTAGATGTAGCCGACCGTGACCGGCTGCTCAAACTCCTGCCCGGTTAGTCCGTCGAATAACTTGGTTTTACCCGAAGTAGGGAGACCGGCCTTGGTGAGTTCGGCTTTGATCTCCTTCTCGACCGCACCATCGAAAACAGGCGTTGCGTAGTGGAGGCCGAGCGCCTTAGCGGCCCAGCCGAGGTGGGTTTCGAGAATCTGTCCCACGTTCATACGGGAAGGTACGCCGAGCGGATTCAGGACGATCTCGACGGGTGTTCCATCGGGGAGATACGGCATATCCTCTTCCGGCAGAATTCGCGAAACGACACCCTTATTACCGTGCCGTCCGGCCATCTTGTCGCCTACCGAAAGCTTGCGCTTCATGGCGATATAGACCTTCACGAGCTTAATCACGCCCGGAGGAAGTTCGTCGCCCTTGCGGAGCTTGGCGATCTTCTCATCGGTGATCTTCTCGAGAACCGCGATCTGGCGGCCGGTCATCTCTTCGATGTCGTCGATCTGATCGTTGATGCGCGCATCCTTGTCCTTGAGACGCATGCGCTTCAGATCGCGCGAGCGAACATTCTCGATGGTGTCGCGATCGAGTAAGGCGCCCTTCGAGAGCAGCTTCTTGTTGGTCTTCTCGTCGTGAAGGTCGGCCAGTACCTCCTTGCCTTCGAGCAGCGCCCTAAACGCTTGGCGCGCTCGTCGGTTAGGATACGGATCTCATCCTGTAAGTTGCGCTGCAGGCGCGCGATCTCTTCATCTTCGATGGCCTGGCTCGCTCGTCCTTTTCCTGACCCTTGCGGGAGAAGATCTTGCAATCGACCACTGTGCCTTCGATGCCCGGAGGGCAGTAAAGCGAAGCGTCCTTCACGTCACCGGCCTTTTCGCCGAAGATGGCTCGGAGAAGTTTCTCTTCCGGCGTGAGCTGGGTTTCGCCCTTGGGCGTCACTTTGCCGACCAGAATGTCGCCCGGCTTTACGGTGGCGCCGATGCGGATCACGCCGGATTCGTCCAGATTGCGCAGGAACGAATCGGCGATGTTCGGGATATCCCGCGTGATTTCCTCGGGCCCGAGCTTGGTGTCGCGCGATTCGATCTCGAACTCTTCGATATGGATCGAGGTGTAGTAGTCTTCCTTGACCAGCTTCTCGCTGATCAGGATGGCGTCTTCGAAGTTGTAGCCGCGCCAGGGCATGAAGGCCACCAGCACGTTGCGCCCGAGCGCGAGTTCGCCGAAATCGGTGCAAGGACCGTCGGCCAGCACCGTTCCCTTTGACCACGCGCTGGCCCTGATGCACGATGGGCTTCTGGTTGATGCAGGTGTTCTGGTTGGAGCGCTTGAACTTGGTCAGCGTGTAGATGTCCGCGCCGACTTCACGCGAAAGCTGGCCTTCATGCGCGGTGCCTTCGACGCGGACGATGATGCGTTCGGAATCGACCGAGTCGACAATCCCGGAGCGCTTGCAGAGGACCACCGCGCCGGAATCGCGCGCGGTCACCATCTCCATGCCGGTTCCGACGTAAGGCGCGTCGGCGCGCAGCAGCGGAACGGCCTGCCGTTGCATGTTCGAACCCATCAGCGCGCGGTTGGCGTCGTCGTTTTCGAGAAACGGAATCAGGCTGGCGGCCACCGAGACAAGCTGTTTGGGACTAACGTCGATGTACTCGATCTCATCGCGATGCTTCAGAACGAAGTTCCCGGCCTGCCGTGCGTTCGCCAGATCGGGCACGATGTGCCCGGTCTCGATCGAGGTGCACGTTGGCCTGGGCGATCGTGTACTTATCTTCTTCCCAAGCGGAAAGGTAATCGGAGTGGGCTTCAAGCTCGGCCTTCTGCTTGATGCGCCCCGAGCTTGCCGTTGGCTTCGTCCGCCTGCGCGCGCGGAATCACATCGCCGACCTTGAAATCGGTATCGCCTGGATTCAGGATCCGGACTTCATCGACCACCGTGCCGTTCACCACGCGGCGGTAGGGGCTCTCGATAAAGCCGTAATCGTTGATGCGCGCAAAGCAGGAGAGCGACGAAATCAGACCGATGTTCGGACCTTCCGGCGTTTCGATCGGGCAGATGCGGCCGTAGTGCGTGGGGTGAACGTCGCGGACTTCAAATCCGGCACGCTCGCGCGAAAGACCGCCCGGTCCAAGAGCCGAGAGACGCCGTTTGTGCGTGATCTCGGACAGCGGGTTGGTCTGATCCATGAACTGCGAGAGCTGGCTCGAGCCGAAGAACTCGCGGATGGCCGCCATTACGGGCTTGGCGTTGACCAGATCGTGCGGCATGGCCGTCGACATTTCCTGGTACACGCTCATCTTTTCCTTGATGGCGCGCTCCATGCGGACCAGGCCGATGCGGAACTGATTTTCGAGCAGTTCGCCCACGGCGCGCACGCGGCGGTTGCCGAGGTGATCGATATCATCGACCGCGCCCTGCCCCCGCCGCAGTTTCAGCAGGTAGGTGATGGTGTCGATGAAGTCTTTCTGGGTCAGCGTGCGGTTATCGAGCGGGGTGGCATCCGCTTTATCGTGCAGCTTGATGTTGAACTTCATGCGGCCGACGCGCGAAAAGTCGTACTTGCGCTGGTCGAAGAACATGCCCTGGAACAGCTGCGTGGCGGTATCCACGGTGGGCGGATCGCCGGGGCGCAGCTTGCGGTAGATCTCGATCAGCGCGTCCTTCTCGATCTTGACCGGATCTTTCTTCAGGGTGGCCGAGATGACCGTTCCCACATCGTCGCGCTCCGGGAAGAACACCTCAAAGCTCGGGATGCCGTTCTCGATCAGACTCGAAATCTTGGCTGGCGGTCAGCTCGTTGTTGGAATCGATCATCACCTCGCCGGTGTTCATGTCGACCACGTCGGCGGCGATGTAGGCGCCTTCCAGATCGTTCGCCGCGACTTCGATCGACCCGATCTTGTGCTTCTCGATCTCGCGCTCGAGCGAGCTGGTGATCTTCTTGCCCTGCCCGGCACGACGGTTTCGCCGGCCTTGTTGGTGATGGCGTACGAAAGCTTCAGACCTTCCAGGTTCTTATCGAGCTTGCCTTCGCTATCGAGCGCATTCCAGTAAAGCTTGCCGTCCCTGATCTCGATCTTCGATACGCGGTAGAACGTGCGCAGAATCTGCTCGTCGCTCTTCAGACCGAGCGCGCGCAGGAACACCGAACCGTAAAACTTGCGCTTGCGGTCGATGCGGACATAGAGCAGGTTCTTGATGTCGTACTCGAACTCGACCCAGCTTCCGCGGTAGGGAATGATCTTGCCGAGGAAGTAGCCTTGGGCGGGAACGCGCTCAAAGAACACGCCGGGCGAACGGTGCAACTGCGAGACGATGACGCGCTCGGTACCGTTGATGATGAACGTGCCGTTGTCCGTCATCAGCGGGATTTCGCCGAAGAATACTTCCTGTTCCTTGATGTCGCGGACGCTCTTGACGCCGGTGTCCGGATCTTTGAATAAACCGTAAGCCGGATGGTGACTTTCAGCGGAGCCGCATAGGTCATGCCGCGTTCCTGGCACTCCACCATGTCGTACTTCAGCTGCAGGCCGACCGGGTCACCGCACTTGTTGCAGAACGTGACGATGTTCTTGTTGAAGGTTCCGCAGACGTGACAAAGCACGTCGCCGGGATGAAACGGATCAGTCTTGATGGTCGCGCCGCAATGCCGGCAGGTCGACCGGAGATGGTGCAGCCCTTTAGTTGCCGCACTTGCACTCCCAGTTGCCGATCGAATAGTCGACGAACTCCAGCTGGCTGACGCCGCGGAAATCGGAGATCGGAAAAACGGAACTGAAAACGGTCTGCAGGCCCGCATCGTCGCGCTCATTGGGCAGCAGGTCCATCTGGAGAAACTTCTCGTACGACTTCTTCTGAACCTCAATCAGGTTCGGAATCGGAATCGTGGTTTTGATCTTGGAGAAATCAACTCGCTCGGGGGTTGTTTCTAGCTGATTCGTCATTCTTTCAAAAAACTCCTGCGGAGCCTTTTTTTGCGCGGGATGCCCACCGCGGTGGCACCTACCCCTGGCTCAGGGGTTAGGTTCCTGCTGTTAATTTTTCGGTAATGAGCAGTCGAACGGGGCTAAAACCCGAACGTACCATCTAGGCGGCATGAAGGCCAAAGGCCAGCAAAACTGATGGACAAACTCTGATACAGAGATGCGGCGGACAATGAGTCTCCAACGAGGTATCCACAAATTTGGATAGCGTTAGAACGTGAAAAAGGCGCAGGAGTACCCTGCGCTCACTTAGATTTCTTCTTAAACTGTGTTAATACCAGTCCGGTTGCCAAGCCGGGCAAAACGGTTGCCAATACCCAAATGGTAACCGTTTGTCACCAGACTGTCAAGTCCTCTCGCCAGCGGGGCGGTTCCGCCGCTCCCGTAGTTCGTACACTGATGGATCGACGCCCTACTTGACCTCGACAGTCGCGCCGGCGTCGACAAACTTCTTCTTGATGGTCTCTGCTTCTTCCTTCGAAACGCCTTCTTTAACCGGCTTGGGAGCGCCGTCCACCAGATCCTTGGCTTCTTTAAGCCCGAGACTAGTGACTTCGCGAACGGCCTTGATCACATTGATCTTGTTCGCACCCGCAGCAGTGAGGACCACCGTGAACTCGGTCTTCTCCTCGCTGCGGGGGCTGCTGCCGCAGCCGCGCCACCGCCGGCCGCCATTACCGGGGCCGCCGCGGCCGCCGATACACCCAGCTTCTCTTCAAGCAACTTCACCAGCTGAGACGCTTCGAGCAGCGTCAGGCCTTGAATCTGTTCTGCAATCGCGTTGATATCCGCCATGATCTTTCGTTCCTTCTAAACCTTTCTAAGTTCCACACCGATCTTGAGACTTGCGAACTCTTAACTACTTGACTGTTAACTACTGAACTTGTTTTCCTTCACGCCTTGATCCACCACGACCGCCAGGTTGCGGCCCGTTGCGCCGATGGTGGTCACCAGCCTCGTAGCTTGGGCGTTGATGAGGTACAAGCAGCTTGGCGAATATTTCTTCCTTGGGCGGCATGGTGGCCAGATCGTTGATGGCTTTGATATCGATGACTCGCCCTTCCACCAATCCAGCTTTAAACGTAAACGCTGGATTGACCTTCGCGTAGGCCGTCAGCGCTTTCGCGAGCGCGACCGGATCATTATACGT
The DNA here is from genome assembly GCA_963738525.1 of Bryobacterales bacterium. Taxonomy (GTDB): domain Bacteria; phylum Acidobacteriota; class Terriglobia; order Bryobacterales; family Bryobacteraceae; genus Bog-113. The sequence goes on along the minus strand of CAVTXC010000011.1, from coordinate 125,153 downwards.
AAACGCGATCGACGTCATGCCCTTCAGATCCTTCAGCGCTCCTGCCGACTCCGTACCTTCGCTGGCGATCTCGGCCAAGTTGTTCTTTACCACGCGATATTGCCCGCCCGCATCGCGGACCGTCTTCCGCAGTTCGAAGTCCTGCTGAACCCGGAGCTTCTCATAGCCGGTGACAAAGAGATTTTTCACCTTCTCCAGATCCGCCTTGAGAGCCTCGAAATCTTTGTTCTTATCGTCTTTCTTCTTCATGATCACCTCCTGCGAGCATCAGCGCTAAGCCTTCTCGCCCATCTCCGTCGTGTCGAGATCCACGCCAGGGCTCATCGTAGAACACAGAGTCGCACTTTTGACGTATTTGCCCTTTGCCGCCGAGGGCTTCGCCTTGACTACCGCTTGAATCAGAGCCGCACGTTTTCGATCAGCTTATCGGGACGCGAAGCTGATCTTCCCGACTGGCGCGTGAATGATGCCGGTTTTATCCACGCGGAATTCGACCTTGCCGGCCTTCACTTCCAGAACAGCCTTTGCTACATCCGGCGTGACAGTACCGGTTTTTGGGTTCGGCATTAGACCCGCGCGGCCCCAGAATCTTACCGAGTTTTCCGACCGATCGCATCATGTCGGGAGTGGCGATGACAGCGTCGTAATCGGTCCAGCCTTCCGATTGGATTCGATTCACCATATCCTCGCCCCCGACAAAATCCGCTCCAGCTTCCTGTGCTTCACGCAGCTTGTCACCGCTGGCAATTACGAGAACCTTCTTCGACGCCCTAACCCATTGGGCATTAGAACTGTGCCGCGGACCATCTGGTCAGCGTGCTTCGGATCGACGCCCAGCCGCATGTGCACTTCGACAGTTTCGTCGAACTTGGCGAACTTGATTTTCTTCAGGAGTACGACGGCGTCCGCGAGTAAATAGGGGCGTGTCTCGATTTGCTTAGATGCAGCCTGATACTGCTTACCTGGTTTGTGTGCCATTCATCCTCCGTGGTGCTGACGGCATGCATTTAAACGCACACCTCCCACTGGGTCCAGTGTTCACTAGACCTTCGCAGGGTAACACACCTGGCAAAATGCCCGCAACCCGCTACTCCACCACATCGAATCCGCTATGCGGAAGATCGAATCCGCCATGCGGAAGCGCACCTGCGCGGATAGGCAACGCGATTTGTGGTGGGTAGCGTGCATTCGTTAGTACGCCTATGTATAGAGCCATCATCTTCGATATTGACGGAACCCTTCTTGACTCGGTAGACCAGCACGCAGAGGCTTGGAGACAAGCCTTCGACCAATTCGGGTACAGCTTCCCGTTCCCGGAGATCCGCTATCAAATCGGCAAGGGAGGCGACAAATTGCTGGAGGCATTTCTCACGCCGGAGCAAATCCATCAGCAAGGGAAACAGATTGAGAAGTTTCGGGCCGAGCTATTCAAGAAAAAATTTCTACAAAACTGCGAGCCGTTCCCGGGTGTGACAGAGCTTTTCGAGAAGATCCGTCAAGACGGACGGAAGATAGCTCTAGCCAGTTCCGCTAGCAGAGATGAAGCGGCAAATTACGAGAAATTACTGAACATCAAAGGCTTATCAAACGTGGTGGTCACCAAAGACGACGTGGAAAACTCAAAGCCGGATCCGGATGTGCTTGCGGTGGCCAGAAAGAAGCTAGGGGATTTCAGCGCCAGCGAATGCGTGTTTGTTGGCGACACGCCGCATGACGCATCTGCAGCGGAGAAAGACCAGATGAAGATGATTGGTGTGCTGTGCGGAGGGTTTCCAGAGAAGGATCTCCGTGACGCCGGAGCCGCTGAAATCTACGCCGACCCACAAGCTCTTTTGTCTAAATGGAAGTTCTAGGATTACGGCGGGGACCCGAAGGGTCACCGCCGCAGCCAAGCTTCCATCTAAACTTCGTACGGACCTGAACTCGACGTCCGAGTACGTGCAGGTACCTCGTCGACCACGCTCTCAGACCCGGCGATCGTGTCGCTTTGCAGCCCTCGAGTCCGTGGTAGAGGTTTGTCCGACTTTGCAAAATCAGCTCCCGCTTCGCTCGTCGCGGCGACGTCTTCCGCGCCCGAGTGCTTCAGGATGTCTTTAGCTTTAGCGACCCAATCCGAACTGTCGCAGTGTACGGAAAGCAAAATTCCACCAGACTTAATTCGCCCTTCATAACGCTTTGCTTCGTATTCCGGAATTCCTAAGCCCACCAGCGCGCCGACAATTCCACCCAGCGCGCCGACGGCACCCGCGCCAGCCAAGGCCGCGACAATCGGGCCGGCAGCGATAAACGGTCCGATCCCGGGGATGGCGAGTGCTCCAATCCCCACGAGCCATCCCAGAACGCCTCCCAGCACAGCACCTGAAGTAGCTCCCGTTGCGGTACCCTCTGGCGCTTTCGTATGCATCTCGTGAGCGAAATCCTTGCTACCAGAGTTATCGGGAAATAATGCTGAGATATCTGTGTTCCTGAAACCTCCGGCCCGCAGGGCGTCTACGGCTTCTTCGGCATGTGTGCGCGTTGGATAAATTCCAAAAACGGCTGTGTTTTTCATAAATCCCCTCCTATTGGGGTTCACCTGTGCGAAACCCGGGAATGAGGATGCAATGGGAGCGCCAAAGGGTTGGGGTTTTTCGGAGCAGCGCAGTAGCGCCCCTACCTAATGAGCTTTCTCTAACAGCGATGAAATCTTTTGAAGGAGCCGGGGAAGCTCAACCGGTTTCGTATCGTAATCGTTACAACCGCAAGCCAGGGCTTCATCCCGATCTTTGGCCATAGCGTGGGCCGTAAGGGCGATGACCGGAATCTTGGAGGTAGAAGGAGTGGCCTTGATGCGGCGAGTAGCCTCCCAGCCACTCAGCACAGGAAGGCTCATATCCATCAGGATGATGTCCGGTTGTCGCGACTCCGCCATCCGGATTGCCTGTTCCCCATCGAGCGCCAGAATCACCTCATAACCGCTACGGCTCAGCCTCCGTGAGAGCATATCGCGATTCAATTCGTTGTCCTCGACCAAGAGCACGGTAGCCACGTTTCGATAGTATCCGAAGTGCTACGCTGAATCGGTAAAAGAGCCGCTTCTTGGTGGTTAGGTGAGTAATTCGGACGCGCTATTGACGATCAAAAACCTCAAACCAACCCGGGAGGACCTCCTGTGGCTCGGAGGAGCGCTTTTAGCGGCCGCGATCGTCGTCATTTTGGCCGTTCTTAACTGGTCGGGCGTTACGGCGGCAAACCGGCATTATCAAAAGCTGCAGCGTGGCCGGCTCGAAGTTTTCCAGCTGCTGAGCGCGATGAAAGACGCCGAAACCGGCCAGCGTGGATTTCTCCTGACCGGTAACGAGACCTACCTTGCGCCTTATAGTTCCGCTAGATCGAAGGTGCCGCAGCTTTTTCAGGAACTTCGATCCGATGTAAATGAAGATCCCCAGCTCGCGAGCGATCTGGGCCGGCTGCAAGCCGAGGTGACCGCCAAGATCTCCGAGTTGGAGGATACGATTAGCTTGCGAAGAGCGGACGGATTCGAAGCGGCGCTAGGCGTAGTGGAGACCGACCGTGGGCTGCACTATATGGATGAGATCCGCGAGATCACTCAGCGGATGCTCGCGCACCAAGGGGCGCTGATGACCGAATCGTACTCGGCCGTCGAGCGGAAGTCACTCGATTCCCTAATCGTGACCACGCTCGCCAGCTTCGCACTGCTGTTGATTATCGGGTTCATCAACTTGAACTTTAAGCGCGAAAAAGACCGGGCGATCGCAGCTAGCCACGCCAAGAGCTCATTTCTGGCCAATATGAGTCACGAGCTTCGGACGCCGCTAAACGCCATCATCGGTTACAGCGAAATGGTGCAAGAAGATCTTTCCGTGGAGTTGAACCCCGACGCGATCGCAGCGGATCTCCAAAAGATTCAAGCCGCCGGTAAACACCTTTTGGAGTTAATCAATGCCGTTCTCGACCTTTCGAAGATTGAGGCGGGCAAGATGGATCTTTATCTGGAGACTTTTGCGATACATGGTTTAGCAGAGGAAGTCGTCAAGTATTCTACAGCCCTTGGCTGAAAAGAATTCAAACACGCTGCAACTCAAGGTTCCGGCAAATATCGGAACGATGCATGCGGATCTGACCAAAGTCCGGCAGAGTCTGATCAACCTAATTAGTAACGCGTGTAAGTTTACTGAAAACGGCAGCGTTCAGGTGTTAGCTGAGAAGAAGGTGCAAAGCGGGCGCGAATGGGTGGTTTTCACGATTCGAGACACCGGAATCGGCATGTCTCGGGACGAGCTGAGAAAGCTTTTCGACCCATTCACTCAGGCCGACGCATCCACCACGCGAAAATACGGGGGTACGGGGCTGGGTTTGGCGCTGAGCCGTCGCTTCGCGCGCATGATGGGGGGCGATATCGAGACGGAGAGCCAGAAGGGGCGAGGCTCTACCTTCCGTCTGTTGATTCCCTCCGCCGTCTCGCTGGCCAACATCGAGAGTTCGTCAGCAACTCCGGGATCTCTTCCCCAGGACGGTGTTGCGGAAACTGCTCGGCAGGACATAGTTCTCGTCATCGATGACGATCCCGGCGTTCACGAGATGCTGCGGCGTACTCTTGGAAAGCAAGGGTTCCGTGTAGAGTCCGCTCGTTCGGGCGAGCAGGGACTTAGAGCCGCGCGAGCTTTGAAGCCGAGCGCCATCACACTCGACATCATGATGCCGGGTATGGACGGGTGGTCCGTGCTCGCCCAATTGAAATCAGACAAGGAACTGGCGAGCATTCCCGTCGTCGTTCTGACGATCGTCGATAACCGCAATCTCGGGTTCACCTTAGGCGCCTCCGATTACCTCACCAAGCCGATCGATCGAGAGCGTTTGAGCGCCGTTTTATCGAGATATCACCGTGGCGGAGAGCCGCAATCGGCGTTGGTGGTCGAAGACGATCCGGAATCGCGCGATGTCCTCCGCCGCTTTCTCGAGAATGACGGATGGAAGGTGGACCAAGCCGAGAATGGCCGAGTGGCTCTGGAGCGGCTGCGCGATCAAAGGCCTAAAGTAATCCTTCTGGACTTGATGATGCCTGAAATGGACGGATTCGAGTTTGTGTCCCAATTGAAGCAAAACGAAGACTTGCGGCGGATTCCGATCGTGGTCGTTACCGCTAAAGACCTCAGCGAAGCGGAAAGACGTCAACTCAACGGACAGGTCAGCCGCGTTTTGCAGAAAGGGGCGTATAGCCGAGACGAGCTACTTGCGGAGGTGAGCCGCACCGTCGTGAAGGAACTTCGCGGAGGCGAGAACGAGCAGAGTCACGAGGAGAGCGCTTGAAGTCGGGAACGGTAGTCTCGTCCCAGCTTCGCCATGCCCTTCGAACTCCGCTGAACCAAATAGCCGGTTATAGCGAAATGCTGGCGGAAGATCTGAGCTGCAAGATTGGTTCGCCTGTTCTCGATTCGATCAATCAAATAAGGGAGAGCGGACGGGCGATCCTGGACGTGCTTCATGAGGAACTCCCCCCTGACGAGCCGAACATCAGTCCGGAGCGTCTGCAAAGTTTGCGGTCGCGGCTGCAGCCACCTTTGGCCGAGATTACGCGTCACATCGGCAGCTTGATCGCGGATGGAGCTGCGTACCGGGCCGGTCTCAATATCGCAGACGTTCTGCGCATCGGGAGCGCGGCCGCGGAGTTGGTCGAGTTCGCGACCGGGGTCCATGACCGAACGGTCGCCGAGAGGACTCCCGTGGCGATCACGGGGGTAGCGGAAGCTCTTGCAACGGGTGAGGTTCTAGTTGTCGACGACAACCCCGGAAACTGCGATCTCCTGGCCCGTTTACTAGAACGGCAGGGACTGAATGCGTTTATTGCTTCTGGCGGCGAGGCCGCGTTAACCCGAGCGAGCAAACAACACCTTGATTTGATTCTCCTGGACCTGATGATGCCGGGGATGGACGGCATTGAGGTGTTAAAACGCTTGAAGAGCGACGGCCGCCTGCGTGCCATTCCGGTGATCATGCTGTCCGCGCTCGATGAGACTGCACGCGTGATCCAGTGCCTGGAGATGGGCGCGGAGGATTACGTCGTTAAGCCCTTTGATCCCGTTCTGCTCATGGCCCGCCTTAGGTCCGCGCTGGAACGAAGCCGATTGCGGCAGGCCGAACGTCTGCGGGCGCGAGAGCTGGAAGAGGCCTACGAAAAACTGCGCGATAACGAGCAGCGGATGCAGGAGAGCGAAGAGCGCCTGCGCCTCGCGACCGAGGCTGCCGAAGTCGGGATCTGGTACCTCTACTCGCAACAGGACCGGGTGTTGATGACGACGGGTTGCAAACGCCTTTTCGGATTGCCGGAAGATGATAGTCCTCTTACCTCGGCGCGCCTACATGAGCAAATTCATCCGGAAGATCGCGAGCGCGCCGATGCGGCTGCGCGGCAGGCGCTCGAGAACCAGGCTGAGTACGATTGCGAGTTTCGAGTAACGTGGCCCGACGGCTCGGTTCACTGGCTTTCTTCCCGCGGGCTCGCACAATGCCACGGAGAGGCTCAGGAACTCCGGTTAGCCGGAGTTGCTCTTGATATCACCGGACGAAAACAAGCTGAGGAAGCTGTCCTTCAAGCTCACAAACTGGAAAGCATTGGTCTGCTGGCTGGCGGTATCGCGCACGACTTCAACAATCTCCTCACGGGCATTATCGGAAGCGCGAGCTTTGTGGTGGACAACCTTGCGGACGATGATCCCAATCTCGATATGCTGCGAAACGTCATCAGCGCCGGCGAACGTGCAGCGGATCTCACGCGACAACTCCTCGCCTACTCCGGACGAGGGAAGTTTACGGTCCGTCGTTTGGACCTTTCGCGTTTAGTAAATGAGATTTCGGTGCTAATGCGCGCATCCATTTCACGCACGGTTACACTCCAGCCCTCTCTAAGCGACAAGCTGCCCCCCATCGAGGGCGACGCGACGCAGATTCAGCAGATTATTATGAATCTCGTCATTAATGCCTCCGAGGCGACGGGGGAAGAGGGAACGGTTAAGGTGTCTACCAGGATGGCTGCCCTTAGCGACGGAGCCCGAGAGGCTTTCGTACTGGGAGAATCGGTTCCGGCCGGAAATTACGTTTGCCTGGAAGTGATCGACAATGGCCACGGAATGGATTCGGAGACTCTTAGCAAGATCTTCGAACCATTTTTTACTACTAAATTCACCGGGCGCGGGCTCGGTTTATCGGCCGTATTCGGAATTGTTCGGAGCCACGATGGAGCTCTCGAGGTTCGCACGGCACCCGGAGCCGGCACCACCTTCCGAGTGTATCTTCCGCCTGCCCCGGCGATTCACCGGCCGGGGGTGGAGTAGCCGTTTTTTTCGAAGATCTGCCCCGCTTCTTTTCCTACAAAGAACTCAGCTACTTTCGCAGCTTCGGAGCGTTGCGAAGTACGATTCAACGTACAAAGCGATTGAATGATTGGTCTGTGAAGATCGGCGGGAACCAGATCAGGATGAGCGTTCTTGGCGGCCACGAGTGAAAAAGCCGTGAGCGCCACATCGGCGTTCCCTGTATCTGCATAGTTCAAAGCCGCCGAGATGTTTTGGGCGTACACCACTCTAGGTTGCACACGGCTCCATAGATTCGAAGACTTGAGAGCCTCCACCGCCGCCTTTCCATAAGGGGCGAGATCCGGATTAGCGATGGCTACGACTTTCACATCGTCGCGAACCAAATCTTCAAGTGTGTGGATGTCTTTGCGTTTGGGAGCCCAGATGACGACGCGACCCCTGGCGTACTCACGTTGTCCTGCCGCTAGCCCCTCTTTTACAAGCTCTGTCGGGTGATCGCTATCGGCGGCCAGAAAGAGGTCGAATGGGGCGCCCGCTTCGATCTGCTTGGTGAGTTGGGCAGTTGATCCGAAACTGGGGATCAATCGGACACCGGTACGGCGCTGCTCCGCTTTTGCCAGGGAGTCAAAGATGACGGAGAGGTTTGCAGCGGCGGCAACGTGCAGTTCAGTCTGCGGAGCGGGAGCCGAAAAGACTCCCGGGCCGCACGCGCTCAGAGAGCAAATGGCGATAGTGACGATCCAGGGAGCGCGCATAAATTACTCTTGCCGAATTACAATTTTGCCAAAATGTGAGGCGCTCTCCATATGCGCCAACGCATCCCGAATTTCGGTGAAGCCGAAAACACGATCGATCGTAGGCTTACTTCGATGAAGAGCGATCGCACGATTCATGGCTTCGAACATGTCACGCGACCCCACATAAATGCCGTGGATCTGAACGGATTTCTGCAAGATCAACGCAGTTGGAATTTCGGAGGACACACCGGCCAGGACGCCAATCATATTGATATGTCCACCCACGCAGACTGCCCGCAATGACTGCTCGAGCGTTCCGGCACCCCCTACTTCGACGATGTGATCGACACCCTTTCCACCCGTTAGTTCTTTGACAGCACGTGACCATTGCGCGTTCTTTCGATAGTTAATCCCTTCGGCGGCGCCCAAGCCGCGAGCTCGGTCGAGCTTTTCATCGCTGCTCGAAGTGGCTATTACACGAGCGCCTGCCACCCTCGCAAAGTCGAGAGCAAACAGTGACACTCCACCGGTACCCTGGATCAAGACCGTCTCGCCGGCCCTGATGCGGCTCTGATGCATCAACGCATTCCAGGCCGTCACCGCTGCGCACGGGAGCGTAGCAGCCTCTTCATACGTCAAGTGCTCTGGTATAGGAACAAGACCGTCTTCATGGAGAACCACATACTCGCTCAGCATCCCGTCCACCGCACCACCGAGAGCGGATGCGGAGTAGCGATCCTGAATCGGCCCGGACAACCACGACTGCATGAAGATGCCGGCGACACGATCGCCCTGACGAAAACGTGCCACACCCGCACCCGTCTCGACAACTTCGCCGGCACCATCGGAAAGCGGGACTCTCGGCAGCTGCATCTTTGGATCGTAAAGCCCTTGGACAACGCGTAGGTCGCGAAAATTCAGGGAGTTGGCATGGACGCGAATCAACACCTGCTGTGGGCCAGGTCTCGGCACCTCGCTTTCCTGAATGCTCAGTTCGTTGAGTCCGAATCGCGGTAGCGCAACGTATCTCATACGTCTAGGATCTTACGAGAGCTCATCCAACGACGGTTATTAGGGAAGTACCGTCACCGTCAAGTGGGAGTCTCCGTACACCCGCTCCGTAGCTTTCTGGAAATCGGACGCACGCATGTTCGGGATGTCACCGAAGCGCTGCGGGTTCCGATCGGTGAGGGGAAACCAGGAGCTCTGTATTTGAATCATGATCCGATGTCCCCGGCGAAAGCTGTGTAGAATGTCCGGCATCTTGAAAGCGACTTCATCGGGAACGCCGGGTTTGAAGGCGACAGCCTTTTCAAAGCTTTTCCGGAACTTTCCCCGAAACGGTTCTCCTCGGACCAGCTGTTGGTAGCCACCCATGTTGACGCCTTTCGGATTCGGGTCCGGATCGGGATAGTTGTTGGGATAAACGTCGATTAGCTTCACTACAAAGTCGGAATCAGTGCCGGAGGTGGATACTCGAAGATTCACCTGTATCGGACCGGCGAAGACAACATCTTCATTCAGAGGATCGGTTTCAAATACCAGCACGTCGGGGCGCTGAGCCGCGAATCGCTGGTCCGCATCCATGTAATCAGTCGGAACGGAAGTAGAGATATGGGTAGTAAAGGGAACAGGCTTATTCGGGTCGCTCACATACTCGGAGAATGCATCTTTCTCCGACGCGGTCAAAGCCAGCCGGCCGCCGGGCGCGAGGTAGAAGGAACGGGTGGTTGCCTTCGCGGGGGGCCATGAGTCGAACTTCACCCACTGGTTCGTTCCCGTTTCAAACATGTACGCTTTCGGCAGATTAGCGTCGCCCTTACCTTTCAGCGTTTGTTCAAAGAAGGGAAACTGGATCTCGTCCCGAAAGAACTCCGCTGTGTTTGCGCTGAACTGAATATCGCCGAGCTTGTCGCCCTCCGATCGCGCCCATCCTCCATGGACCCAAGGGCCCATTACGATGCGATTGTCCGTTTTAGGGCTCTGTTCATTGACTGTTCGAAAGAGTCGCAAAGGGCCTTGAAGATCCTCCGCGTCGAACCAACCTCCGACTGTAAGCAGCGCGGGAGTGATGTTGTGAATGTGAGGGGCAACGGCCCGGCTTTTCCACCAGTCGTCATATGCCCAATGCTCCACCTGGTCCGTCCAATAGTGGTTCTTGCGCTTCAAATACTTTTCGTCTCCATTGACGAGAGGTCCCATCCGGAGATAGAAATCGTATCCATCCGGAGTGCCGAACTGGAACTCCCCTTCACCTTTGCGGGGTGGAGCCACTTCATCGCGAACCTTGAAGAATACATAAAATCCGAAGTTGGCGGCGAGCATAAAAGCGCCATTGTGGTAAGCATCGTCGCCCTTAAACAGATCCATCATGGGCGCTTGCGGTGATGCGGCGACAAGCGCCGGGTGCGCCTCGAGAACGCTAGCGATGCTAAAGAACCCCGGATACGAGATGCCGTAGATCCCCGCCTTTCCGGTGTTGCCGGGCACGTTCTTGAGCAACCATTCGACTGTGTCGAAGGTATCCGTGCTTTCATCGACATCCGTCGCGGATTGCCTCTTCTCCAGATGCGGCGTCATCTCGACAAAATCCCCTTGCGACAAATAGCGGCCGCGCACGTCCTGGCGCACAAAGATGTATCCCTCCCGAACAAATTTCTCGGATGGACCAAGCGTAGGCGGGTAGTTGTCCGACCCATAAGGACCGACGCTGTAGGGAGTCCGATTGAGCAGGAACGGATACGTTTTGGACGTGTCCTTGGGACGAAACACCTGGGTGAAGAGCGTCTTCCCGTCCCTCATTGGGATATTGAACTCGTATTTGGTGTAGCTCGCTTTTACGTACGCGGCCAGAGAGTCCGGTTTATCGGCGGCACGAACATGGGAAAACGGTGTCCAAAGAAGAATAGAGATTATAAGCGGGCGATAGCGCATCCGTTGCTAGAATACAGGTTTGATGCAGGTGCTGCAGGCGGGCCGTTTTAAATTCATACTCCTCGAACTCGAAGCCGAGACCGTTTCCGAAGTAGCGCGACAAGCAGGTTTCGAAAGCCGGATCCGAGATAGCGAACGAAGTATCCAGCTCGATCTGACTGCGCTCAACCGCCAAGCCCCACTGCTTTTGTTCGATGCCTCGGATCCAGCTAACCTGGGATGGTTTTCGCGATGCCAGTTTTACGTTGACGGCCGCACGGGCGGAGTCATGCAGACGCCGATCTCGCTTGAGAACAAGAAAGATCGCGCGGGCAAGAGTCAGGCGAACTCAGTTCGTTTGCGAATTTCGAAAGAACTTCCCGCGACATTTCGTCTTCCGGGAAAGCAGCCGATTACCGAACAGGTCTTCTATGCGTTATTTACGAATTTCCTCAACGCGCTAGTGAAGACGGGCGTCGCGGTATGCGGAGGCTCAGTGGTGCAGCCGCTGGCGGGCCGCACCGAAGGTATCGGTCCTCGCAACTAGATTCCTTGTTTACGCAATCAGCGTTTACACAGTTAGCAACTGGGAACCAGCAGCGGCTTTCACAACCTCTTCCACTTCTCGGCGGTACTGACCCAATAGCTCGGGTGTAGTTGCTTCAAAGCGCAGAACCAAAACAGGCTGGGTGTTCGAGGCACGGACCAAACCCCATCCGCTTGGGAAATTAATGCGCGCACCATCGACGTCGATCGTGTTGTATAGGCCGCGAAAGTGTTCGCGCACCTTCCTCACAACGTCGAATTTCGATTCGTCCGGACAGTCCACCCGAAGTTCGGGCGTTGACACCGTTTTGGGGAGATCGGCTAGTTGATAAGACAGTGGCCGTCCTGAGGTAGCTACAATCTCAATCAGGCGGCAGGCGGCGTATAGTGCATCGTCGAATCCGTAGTACCGGTCCGCGAAGAACATGTGGCCGCTCATCTCGCCGGCGAGTTCCGCCCGTTCTTCCTTCATCTTGGCTTTAATGAGTGAATGACCAGTCTTCCACATGATGCCGTTTCCACCCAGTTTGCGGATGTCGTCATACATGGACTGGGAACACTTCACTTCCCCGATAATGGTCGCGCCCGGCTTGCGGGAAAGAATTTCCCGGCTGTAGATGATCATGAGCTGATCCCCATAAACCACCGCGCCCTGATCGTCGACTGCGCCAATTCGATCGGAGTCTCCATCGAACGCAATCCCCAGGTCCGCTTTTTTCTCCCGCACCGCTGCGATCAGATGATCGAGATTGGCCGGGACCGTGGGATCCGGATGATGATTGGGAAACCGGCCGTCCATCTCGAAAAACAGCTCGGTTGCGTCGACGTTCAGCTTCTCCAACATGCGATGCATCGTCGGGCCGGCGGCACCGTTACCGGCATCGAAAACAACTTTCACCCGGCGATCAAAATGAAATTGCGAAGTGATCTCTTCCACGTACGGAGTCACAACGTCCACAGATTCGACGCTTCCCTGCCCGGTTGCAAAATCCCGGCGGTCGATCATTTCGCGGAGCTGCTGAATCTCCTTCCCGTGAATGGTGGAGTTCGTGGCCATGATCTTGAATCCGTTGTACTCTGCCGGATTGTGGCTTCCGGTGATCATGATGCCCCCACCGGCCTTCAAATGGAAAACCGAATAGTAGAGCAGCGGAGTTGGTACGGTGCCGAGATCCGCAATTTCGAGGCCCGTGGAAACCAGACCTTTGAGCAACGCGTCGTGCAGACGAGGCGAGCTTAACCGGCAATCACAACCGAGAGTGAGTTTCGTCGCGCCGCGGCGGGAAAGAGTGGTACCTATTGCTCTCCCGAGATCGGAGATTCCCTCGTCCAGGAGTTCGAGTTCAGCAACGCCGCGAATGTCATATTCGCGAAAGATAGTGGGTTTGAGCATAGTAACGCGGTTCGAATCGGAGCGGCCCTTCTAATCCTCAGAGTCGCTATTTCCAACTTTGAGCACTGCAAGGAAGGCCTCTTGCGGAATGTCCACAGAGCCCACCCGCTTCATTCTCTTTTTTCCTTCTTTTTGCTTTTCGAGAAGCTTGCGTTTCCGCGAGATGTCACCGCCATAGCACTTAGCTAACACATTCTTGCGCATCGCTGGGATCGTTTCCCGGGCGACGATTTTGTTGCCAATAGCGGCCTGCAATGCGACCTCGAACATTTGACGTGGAATCAATTTTCGCATCCGTTCGATCAGGATTTTTCCGCGATCGTAGGCGAAGTCCCGATGCACGATGATCGAGAGCGCGTCAATCGGTTCGGCTGCAATCAACACGTCCAGTCGCACCATAGGCGACACGCGGAAGCCGGCCAAATGGTAATCGAGGGAAGCATACCCACGAGAGACGGACTTAAGGCGATCGTAGAAGTCGAGCACCACCTCGTTCAAAGGCATCTCGTAAACCAACAAGACACGTCCTGCCCCGATATACTCGAATTTTTTCTGAATACCGCGTTTCTCCTCGAGCAGTGCAAGAATCCCACCAAGGAAGTCCTCGCGCGTGATCACGCTGGCGTCGATAATTGGCTCCTCAATCTGTTTGATGTTGGAGGGATCCGGGAAACGAGTAGGATTATCGACCTCGATCACATCTCCCTTGGTGGTGGTCACTTTATAACGCACACCAGGCGCTGTTGTGATCAGGTTGATCTTAAACTCGCGTTCGAGTCTCTCCTGCACAATCTCCAGGTGAAGCAAGCCTAAAAAACCGCAACGGAAGCCGAAACCCAGCGCTACGGAATTTTCGGGCTCGAAGTTAAAGGCGCTGTCGTTTAACCGCAGTTTTTCGAGAGCATCTCGCAGAAGTCCATGTTCGTGCGATTCTACCGGATATAAGCCGGCGAACACCATCGGTTTGATCTCTTCAAAACCCGGCAACGGTTCAGACGCGCGGTTTTCATCATCGGTGATCGTGTCGCCGATTTTCGCGTCTGCTACTGTCTTGATGTTGGCGAATACAAACCCTACTTCGCCAGCCGAAAGCTCTCGCGTGGCAATCGCTTTGGGCGGCCTGATAGCCCAGACCTTCTACTTCATAGACCTTGTTCTGGGCCATCAGTCGCATTTTCTGACCGAGCCGGATAGTGCCATCCACGACTTTCATCAGAATGATGACGCCGCGGTAGGCGTCGAACCAGGAGTCGAAGATAAGTGCGCGCAACGGATCGTCGGGCGATCCTTTAGGGGGAGGCACGCGCGCGACAATCGCCTCCAACGTTTCATGAATTCCCAAGCCCTGTTTGGCGCTCACCAGAAGCGCGTCGGTTGCATCCAGCCCAATTACCTGCTCAATCTGTTCACGAATGCGCTCAGGCTCAGCCGATGGCAGATCAATCTTGTTAATTACCGGGATGATTTCGAGGTTGTGATGAAGAGCGAGATAAGTGTTGGCGAGCGTCTGTGCTTCCACTCCCTGCGACGCATCCACCACAAGCAGAGCGCCCTCGCAGGCCTGAAGGCTGCGCGAAACTTCATACGAGAAATCAACGTGCCCCGGAGTATCAATGAGGTTCAGCTGATAGTCAACCCCGTCGTCGCCGCGGTAATTCAGTCGCACCGCGTGCGCCTTGATGGTGATTCCACGCTCGCGCTCTAGATCCATCGAGTCAAGGACCTGCGCCATCATCTCGCGTTGCGAGAGCGCACCTGTCGTCTCGAGAAGGCGGTCAGCCAATGTGCTCTTCCCATGATCGATGTGCGCAATGATGGAGAAATTGCGGATGAATTTCCGGTCCATGCGGTATGATGATGCTCTGTAAACCCGATTATCTCAGATGAATTTCAGTCACATACAGTTTTCCGTAGGAGATAGCGGAATAGCTGTCGTAACGATACATCGTCCGGACAAGCTGAACGCACTGAATGGCGAAGTAATGAATGAGCTGCGCCACGTGTTCGAAAAATGTTCCGGGGAGAGCGAAATCCGCGGTTTGATCGTTACCGGCAGTGGGGAAAAGGCTTTCGTAGCCGGGGCGGACATCAAGGAAATTGCGCAAATGAATCCGACTGAGGCGGAGTCGTTATCCAGTCGGGGACAAGCCACTTTCCGCATGCTGGAAACGATGCGCAAACCGTCCGTGGCCGCAATCAACGGCTTTGCTCTTGGCGGGGGAATGGAACTCGCCATGGCGTGTACGGCCCGCATCGCGTCTCCGAACGCAAAGCTCGGTCAACCCGAGGTAAAGCTCGGCATCGTACCAGGCTATGGCGCGACGCAGCGATTGCCACGGCTGATCGGAAGAGGCGCCGCATTAGAGATGCTGCTCACGGGTGAGATGATCGACGCGGCGGAAGCTTATCGGATCGGCCTCGTTAACCACGTTGTGCCCCAAGTCGATCTGTTGACATTCAGCGCTGCCTGGTTGCAGAGAATATTGGCTAATGGGCCTTTGGCCGTGGCGCTCACCATGCAGGCTGTGGAAACGGGATACGACGCGGGGCTCGAAGCCGGTCTGCGCTTTGAAGCCATGGCGTTCGGGTTTTCCGCATCAACGGAGGATCGCCGCGAGGGTACTCGCGCTTTTCTCGAAAAACGCGCAGCGGTCTTCGTTGGCCGATGAGCAATCTAGAAGGATCAGCTTTGGCTTTTAAATTAACTGAAGGCGAGTTGTCGGCGAGCGGATTGCGCTTTGCGATTATCGTCGCCCGGTTCAACAGCTTCGTAACGGACCGGCTTCTCGCCGGCGCCCTGGACGCGTTGAAACGAACGGGGGCTGACGAAGCGCAAATCGAAGTTATTCGCATTCCCGGCGCTTGGGAATTTCCTTTAACGGTGAAGGCGGTTGCCGACACCGGGCGGAATGACGCGATTATCTGCCTCGGAGCTGTGATTCGAGGCGACACTCCTCACTTCGATTATGTCGCGGGTGAGGCTGCGAGCGGGATCGCGCGTCTGGCGGTTGAGACCGGTATCCCCATTGTGTTTGGCGTGCTGACGACAAATACGGTGGAACAAGCGGTGGACCGTTCTGGAGCGAAAAGCGGCAATAAGGGTTTTGACGCAGCTATGACAGCCATCGAGATGGCCAACCTTCTGCGGCGGATCCGGACCGCGTAGCATGCCTTCGCGACACAGGGCTCGGCAGCGGGCGCTTCAAATCCTTTACCAATGGGACATGCGGAAGCATGAAATCAATGAATCCATTGATGGCTTCTACGCTTCATTGGGACGCGAGGACGATCAGCCGCGCGTCCCGCGTGACGCGTTTATGGAATTTCTGGTGCGGGGAACGGTAGAGAAGGCGTCCGTCATCGACCCCTTGATTCAAAAGCATGCGGAACGCTGGCGTATCGAGCGGATGCCGATCGTCGACCGCAATGTTTTGCGGCTTGCAGTTTACGAAATGCTTCACACCGATACGCCGCCCGCGGTCTTAATCGACGAGGCCATTGAGTTGGCTCGTCAATTTGCGGGAGAAGAGTCGGTTCACTTCGTCAACGGTGTTCTCGATGCGGTGAACCGCGACAAGACCGCGGCGCCCCCAGGCTAACCGCTACTGTGCCGGCTGAACAGATCCGCCTGAAATCTGCCGCTTGAACTCATCGTTGCGCCGCGTTGCCCGCTGGGCCGTTTCGCGATGCAGTTCTGCCTCCCGGTCGGCATCGGCTCTCCGACCCGATTTCCGATACGCGGCGCTGAGGTGAAAGTGCACTTCAGGATCCTCAGGCCGGAGCTTCTCCGCCGCTTCCAAGGGCCTGATGGCTTCTGCCGGTTGATCCCCATCGAGCAAGGCCCGACCAAGTTGCATCTGTGCATCCGAAAAGGACACATCCAGTTGAACGGCGCGGCGGAAGTGGGAGATCGCATTGGGCAGATTGTCGGCCTGTCTCGCCAGTTCTCCAAGGACGAATTCAGCGCCTGCATTTGTGGGGTCGATCTTCAGTTCCTGTTCAAATTCCTGGCGCGCATCTTCCTTCACTGTCGCAGGAGCATTTGGCTCCGACAGCAAAACACGCCCCAGACGGAAATGGATACCAGGCATGTCGGGACTTTTGCCCAAAATGACCCGGTATTCTTCCGCCGCTTCTTTCCACTTGTTCTGCATCTCGAGCGTTTCCGCGTTTAATTCATGAACCTCAGCTGACTCGGGATGCGTGTAGAGCAACTCATTCGAGGCGTTCAGCGACAAATCAGAATAGACGTGGGAGGCCAGGTATAGGACAGCCGGATCGTGTGGGAATTCGTGATCCAGCCACGCCAGGAATGCAGCTGCTTCCGCCGGTTGATTCAGAGTGACGGCGCAGTGCACGCCAGCCACGCCGACCCTGCGCTTCAAGTCAGATCCGGCTAGACGCACAAGAGACCGCTTGAGCTGCGGGAGCGCCTGAGGGCAGTGGCCCGTCTCTGCGAGCCGTGCCGCCTCAGCCGGGTTCACGGGAGGTGCAACCATGTGGGGCGTCTGCCCGAAGCCTGCGACGGACCCGAACATCAGAGAGACGGAAAAGTATACCCAGCGGATCATCACCTCTTAGGTTACGCTTGGGGCTAACTAGGGAGGTAAGCTCGCAACTGCGGATAGACCGCCTGAACGAAAGCTTCCCCCTGCTCAGCCGCTTGTTGCTCGTGATCGCCAGTAACGGGAACCACGATGCGAACGAGAGCTGTGTCACTCCGGTGATGTCGAATCGAATCGGCGACAAGATAGATCTTCGCTGAAAACTCATCAGCGATCACTCGATTCTGGGATTGATACCAGTAAAGGACCAAGCTCTTCTGATCGCCCTTGCTGACGATGTACTTGTTGATCCGGATCGTTTCGTTGCGGGCCGGAATGGAAACATCCACAAATCCGGTGGAAGATGGACTCCAACCCGAACCCGGCAGGCAATTCTTTGGAGAGTGCGGGCTTTGGCCGGTTCTCTGCGTTTTGAAGAAGGCGACGAACAGGTTTGCTCCGCCGCCTGACGGGTTAACATACCAACGCGTCAGAGTGTCATCAGCCTTCAGAACAGCCAATGTTTCCGGCTCCACAATGCCTGTCTGCGCAAGCGTCCAAGTGCCGACCTGCGCCGGGAAGAACTGAAGCGAGCGGGCCAGCGGAACGTTCTCACCGTGGGAGGCCGTGTAAAACAACAGAGCCTGGAGCGCAAGGACAAGCGTAAGAACCTGGACGTACCGACTACGCAAGAGTCGGTGCATGGTGCCGGCGATCATAAACATTTATTCCTCGGACAAAAATTTGATGCACCACGACCATGATGAAAAGCGCCACTACGAAGATGATTCCGCCCGACATTTCGTGGAAGAATCCTTCGGCGTATTCCGGCTTGTACTCCGCAAGCACTCCGGTAAGCGTCACCCGATTGGCATTGGCGATGATCGCAATTGGGATGGTTGCGAAGAAGATCGCAATTCGAACCCAGATCCGACGCTCGAAAAAGTAGCCATACACCAGCGATAGGAACGTGAGAGTAAGCAGCGATCGTATTCCGCTGCACGCCTCGACCACACTCAGTCGCTTATCCGGAAGGTCGAGAATATTACCTTCGCGCAACACCGGAATCTGCAGAACGCCCAACGCCCATTCGGCGGCTTGGCTGGCAAGTGTCTGCAGCGGAAAGGTGATTCGGTTATAAATCACAGCCGGAATCGGGATCATGAAGAAAAGCAGGAACAGCGGGAACGCCAGCATCTTCAAATACCTCGTTCCTCCGAGCAGCAGCACGATGCCGATCAGAGAGAGAACGAATGCAGTTCTCGCCAAAAACAACTCCGCTCCGAGCGTCGCAAGATATAACTGCACGGCCGCGTAGAGGACAATCGGCAACCCCCACCAATTAGGACGGGGCGTGGCTGCCGCAAGTTCAGCGCGTTTTTGCCAGACGATAAAACCGGCGACCAAGGGGACAAAGAAACCGTGTCCCATATCCGCGTCACTGTTCCAGTTTTTAACGAGGGCGATAAGTACGGGCGCGTAACAGGCGAAGAGTAGGGTTGCGAACCAGCCGATCGTAACCCAGGAAAATGAGAGGCGTTCTTCTTCCGCCATGATAGGGGAACTGTAACCATCATCTTAACATCGTTCTCAGCCTTTTCTGGTAACGTATCGGTATTTCAACACGTTACACTTACGGGTAGGTACGAGGCACATTCGCCGGAGTACCATCCCGTAGGCTCCGACACGTGATATCCTCCCCCCTTCTTTTCGCTGCCTTCTACCTGCTATTGGCTGTAAACGCTCCGGCTGCCTCTCCCTTCTTTCCTCTTTCCGAAGTTCGTGCCGGGATGCACGGCATCGGTAAGACCGTGTTTCAAGGCGAGAAGGTGGAAGAATTCCAGGTCGAGATCTATGGTGTGCTGCCCAACGCGGGCCCCAAAGAATCCGTAATTCTGGCCCGGCTTTCCGGCGGCCCTCTGGAGCACACCGGCGTCATGCAGGGCATGAGCGGGAGCCCCGTCTACATCGACGGAAGGCTACTAGGAGCGGTGGCGATGGCTTTCCCGTTCTCGAAAGATCCGGTAGCGGCGATCCGCCCCATTGAAGACATGCTGCGGTCCGCTGAATCCGAAGGAACTTCCCGCCCGGCGAATCCGCGGCTTGTAGCGGAGGCTTTGCAGAAGGGAGATTTCAGCGCGTTGCTGCCAAGTGTGGCCACGTCGTCCGCAAACAAATTGATCAACATCAGCACGCCTCTGGCGCTAGGAGGCTTTACGCAGAGAACGCTGGATGCTTTCTCGCCTCAGTTGCGCGCGCTCGGGCTTGAACCAGCCCAGGCACTCTCCGCAGGTGGCGGCGCGGTTCACGCGGCATCTGCTCCCTTTGGAAATCCCGCAAGCGTGCAGCCTGGCTCCATGATCTCCGTTCAGCTTATGGAAGGGGATATGAATGTCGGCGCCGATGGCACGGTCACGTATGTAGACGGCGATCGGGTTTACGCGTTCGGTCATCGTTTCCTCGCAGTCGGAGCGACCGACCTTCCCTTCACCCGGTCCGAAGTCCTAACCCTGCTCGCGAACGTGAACACCTCATTTAAGATCTCGGCCCCGGGCGAGCTGATGGGCGTCATTTCGCAGGATCGCGACACGGCCGTCTCGGGACGGTTCGGGAAACGAGCGAACATGGTGCCTTTTGAGATTGCCATTCACCGTCAAGGCCGTGTTGTCGATACGTACAGAATGAACATGGTCAACGATCCGATGTTCACTCCTTTGCTGGTTCAGATGGCTGTGTTCTCTACGCTGGATGCCACGGAGAGAAGTGCCGGTCCGTCCACCATGGCAGTACACGGAACCGTCGAACTGAGCGGCAACCGTTCGATTCACCTGAGTGATGTGTACTCCGGAGATTCCAGCATTCCCCAACTCGCGGCGCTCTCGGCGGCTGCACCCGTGGCCTACGTGTTGCAAAGCGGATTCGATTCCCTGTCGGTCAAACGGATCTCTTTGGAGGTAGAGTCGATTGAAAAAAAGCACACTCTTGAAATTTCGGAACTCGTGCCGGAGAAACGCGAAGTAAAGCCCGGTGAGACAATCGAAATTCACGTCACGCTAACAGCAGACACAGGCGGGGATGAGATGCGTAGCGTTCGTTATGAGGTACCGATCGGCGCGGAAGCCGGCCCTCTGAACTTCACGGTCGCGGACGGCAATCAGACGAGCATGCAGGACTTAAAGACCGCACTAGCGACTTCTCCTCGAACCCCCGAGCAACTTCTCAACATGGTCAGCAGACTGCGTGATAACAGCCGAGCTTACGTGCGTGTTTGGCGGTCGGAGCCTTCCTTTCCAGCGGGGGTGACCGAACTGCCGGCGCCACCTCCGTCGGTCGCTTTGGTCATGGCGTCGTCGCTCGGAAACGCTGGCCTCGCCCTAAATGCGATCAGAAATTCGAAGGTTGCTGAGATGACTATCGATGCGGGCTATCGGACCGTCACCGGCTCGAAAACAGTCCAGGTCGAGGTCAAACCATGAGAATGTTGCTCGGCATTCTTCTCGCCGCTTATCCGCTTTGCGGATCCAGTGTGACCTCGTGGGAAATGGCTAGCTACCAGGATTTCCTGAAGGGACAATTCCATAATCTTTCGTTGAGCCGCGATGGAACAATCACCCTCGCGCCAGTCCTGAATTCAGTATTCTCGTCTGGGCAGGCAGTGATCTGGAGTGTTGCAGCCGACGCTAACGGTTCGCTTTATGCGGGCACGGGAAATCGCGGTCGCTTGTACCGGTTGGACTCCGCCCACCACGCAACCCTTATATGGACGGCAGATCAGCCCGAAATTTTCGCGGTTGCGGTCGGAAAAGATGGCGCGGTCTACGCGGGGACCTCTCCCGACGGCAAGGTCTATCGCGTTCAAAACGGAAAAGCTGATCTCTATTTCGACCCGCACCAGAAATACATCTGGGCTCTAGCTTTCGGGAGCGATGGGGCACTCTATGTCGGTACTGGCGACGAGGGCCGGGTGTTCCGCGTGAGCGCGGCGACCCAAGGCGAGGAATATTATGCCACCGGTCAAGCGCACGTCACCGGATTGTCTTTCGACCAGAATGGCCAATTGCTGGCAGGCACTGAACCGAACGGGATTCTATACCGAATCTCGGCTAAAGACAAAGCGTTCGTTCTGTACGACGCAAACCTGCCCGAGATCCGCGCAATCGCCAGCGCTCCCGATGGGTCGATTTACGCTGTGGGCCTGGGCGGCTCCGTCAACCGCAGGACACAAACCGCCGCCCAAGCCGCACAAGCGATGCTGCAGAGCGGTTCCACCCCAGTTGTCACCACTTCGATCACGGTGACTGCGGACGCGCAGGCCGGACCGGAGATTAAGCCACCGCAAACTTCCGACGCGAATAAAGCGGCACAGACCGCGGTTGCGGCGGCGGCCACTGCCCTCGCCGCTAATAACGCGCAATCGCTCGAGATCTCCGGTGTCGAGAAATCCGCCATCTACCGAATCGCGCCCGATAACACGGTCGAAACACTCTGGAGTTCCAAGGAAGAAAACATCTTCGACCTTCTCGCCAGGAAGAATCGCCTGTGGTTTTCAACCGACGATGGCGGCCGTATTTACAATCTGACCGACGATCACAAGTTAACTCTCGTTGCCCAAACAAATGAAGGCGAAGCGACCCGCTTGGTGAGTGTGGGTGATGCGGTGTTCGCCGCAACCGGCAATATGGGCAAGCTGTACGAACTTGGTTCTTCCGCGGCGCGCGATGGTTCGTATGAATCGCCGATCTTCGATGCGCAAAGTGTCGCGCGATGGGGGCGGGCTCGCTGGTCCTGCAAGGGTCAAGTCACGATTCGGACTCGTGCCGGCAATTCTTTGCGCCCGGATCGGACCTGGAGCGATTGGTCGACACCCCTGATTCAGTCGGCCGGAGCACAGATTACCAGTCCAAACGCACGCTATATTCAGTGGAAAGCCCAGCTCGATAGCTCCCTAGAGGCGACGCCCGCGCTTGAGAACTTCAGCCTTTCGTTCCTCCCTCAAAACTCTGCCCCGGTGGTTCGCTCCATCATCGTGACGACAGGCGCTTCGGCGAGTAGTGCGACTGCGAAGACGGCATCCGTCACGGGAACCGCACCCGCAACCTCGGCTTACAGCATCACGGTAACAGACACCGGCGATGCGGGTCCCGCAACCAGCACAGGCACACCAACGCAAACTATCTCCCGTGCTTCCTCCCAGACGCTCATTGTCAGTTGGCAAGCGGATGACATCGATGGCGATCGGCTCGTCTACTCCCTTTGGTTTCGTGGCGAAGGCGAAAAGGAGTGGAAGCTCCTGAAAACCGCGCTGCATGACAACACGGTCAATCTCGACGGCGATTCTCTAGCCGATGGTCGCTACTTCTTCAAAGTCAACGCTTCGGATCGCGAGGCCAACCCGCCCGATCAGGCCCGCGATGCAGAACTCGTCAGTTCGCCGGTCTTAATCGATAACACCCCGCCTGTTGTACATATCAGTGCCTCGAAGCGCGAGGGCAAACTGGCCGTTGTAGACTTTGAAGCAACCGATTCTGCCAGCCCTTTACGCCGCTGTGAATACTCGCTCGACGCGGGGCCGTGGATGGCCTTGAACTCGGTAGATGGTGTGATCGACTCACCTACGGAGCGATTTCATCTGAGTACGCCAATTCCGCCGGGAGAGCACGTGCTGGTAATGCGTACTGTCGATAGCGGAGGAAACGCGGGGCTGGCGAAAGTGATTATTCCCTAAAGGCCAGCCAGAAATTGTCGGATCGTCTCCGTCACCACGCCCGACTGCTCCAACATGCTCAGATGACCCGCGCCTTCGATGGCCACGAACCGCGCTTCGGGAATGGCGTCCGAAATCGCTCTAGTGTCGGCAAACGCTTTATCCTCAACCCCAGCCAGCGTCAGCACAGGCACGTGAATATGCGGCAACGCTTGACGCGCATCGGGCCGATTCGCCATGCCGCGTGCTGCGGCGGCAACACACTTCGGATCTTGATCGAGGATCATTCGCCGAACGTCCTCGAACAACTGGGGCTTTGTTGCGAGGGTGGTGGCCCCGAACAAACGGTCCTTCATCTGATCCGGAAGGAAACCGATGCCCTCCCGTCGAAGGCGGTCTACCGTCTCGCTCCAGTTTTGTTGTTCCACTCCGTCGGCGGGCGTGGCCCGGGTATCCAGAAGCATCAGAGCTTCCAATCTGGCCGGATGTCTTCGGGCAAACGCGAGCGCGACATACCCGCCCCGGGAAATCCCGCCGACTACCGCTTTGTGAATTCCCTTTTCGTCGAGCAACGCGGCGATGTCGTCGGCCACGAGATCAATCGGAATCTCATCCAGTGCTCCGAGTTGGTGAGCCGCCGCCCCAAACCCACGCATGTCCGGAACTATCGCTTGATAGTCGTCAGAGAGAGCGCGGGCTTGATTCATCCAGAGACGTCCGTCGAGGGGAAACGCGTGCAATACCACGAGGGGTCTTCCCTTCCCCAAGACAATAGACGGCGGCGCGAGCGGCTGGGCCATTTTACTGCTTTTTACTGTTTCAGCGCGGGATTCTTGTACCGCAGCACTTTCGAGAGATCGATTCCGCGAATGATGCCCGCTGAGTGGTAGAAAAGACCGAACGAGTCAATGGTGGATAGATCGGGGAAGATACATGATTCGAGAGTTTGATCCACCGTGCTCAGATTCACCCACCCGCCTCCCGCCGCGTTGATTCCGCCAAAGAGATCTGAGCCGCCGAGTAAAGAGCAGTAGCAAGAGGCGGGGTTGCCCGAACAGGATCCGCTTGGAACTTCGGCGTAGTAAGCCAACGCCGCCAAAGTTGGGTTTGTGGTTGTCAGGGTCGCGAGGAACAGGCTGATGCGAGATCCATCCGAGGCAGACGTGTACTGGCAAAAGGGCTTCTTCGCCGCTAATGGTAGTTGCTGAGAAATTGGACCATTCGTCCCGTAGGTCGGCTGGCGCCAATAGACTTGCCCACCGGTTTGGGTGCAATATTCTGCCGCGGTTGCCTCTTCAGGAGTGAACTGTGGATCGTCGGCGGCCTCGAGTTCCTGGCCTCCGGCAATGAGCAGGAGAGATGCCAGCGTACAAACAAGATGTGTTCTTAGCATCCGGCAATTATATTCCGCTGTCGCGAATCTCGTTGAAGCGCCGAAACGTGGGCGGAAACAGCAGCCGCTAGGCCGCTCAAGCTATAGCCGCCTTCTAAAACTGACACGATCCGGCCTTCGGCATGTCGATCGGCGATTCCCATTAATATACTCGTTAGATCCGCAAAATCGGCATCCGCGAGGCGAAACTTCCCGAGTGGATCCCCGATTCGCGAATCGAAACCAGCGGAGATGATCACGAGTTCCGGACGGAACTCCTCCATCGCGGGAACAAGCTTGGTCTGGAACGCGCCCACAATCTCGTCTCGTCCCGACCCGGCCAGAAAAGGACAATTCAAAGTGCTCCCGCGTCCAGGGCCGGCACCTCTCTCGGACGCTTCTCCGGTGCCGGGGTACCAGGGCGACTGGTGCGTGCTGAAGAAAAACACCGAGGGGTCCTCGTAGAAAATGTCCTGTGTCCCGTTTCCATGGTGCACATCCCAGTCGGCGATCAGAACACGGGAAATCCCAAACTTTCGCTGAGCGTAGCGAGCTCCGATCGCCACGTTGTTGAATATACAGAAGCCCATCCCGCGCTTTTCAGAGGCGTGGTGTCCGGGAGGACGCACAACACAAAACGCATTGCGTCCAGCGGCTTCGAAAACCTCATCCACCGCGGTCAGCACCGTACCGGCAGCACGGGCCGCAACTTGAAACGAGAGCTTTGCGATAGCTGTGTCGCCGGTGCTGAGCTGCGAAAGTCCCGCCTGCACATCCCTTTGCACGATGCGAAGGTAATCGGGATCATGGGCCAGCGCGATTTCTTCCCAACTCGCCTCCCGACGAGTGAACGATGTCAACGGCCACTGTGCCAATCCCCGAAGAGCGGCATCGAAGCGCGCCGGACTTTCCGGATGCCCTGGGCCCGTCTCGTGCAGCCGTGAGATCGTGTCAGCGTACAAAAGCGTCATTGGTTTAACCGTCAGGGGTGCACTTCTTGCAAGGTCACTTTTCGGCCGGAGCGCGCCGACTCGCGCGCCGCTTGCAAAATTTCCGAAACCACCATGTTGTTCTCGAGCGAGGAAAGACCCGACGGCTGGCGCCCTCCGCGCACAACACTTT
Source organism: Bryobacterales bacterium (assembly GCA_963738525.1). GTDB lineage: Bacteria > Acidobacteriota > Terriglobia > Bryobacterales > Bryobacteraceae > Bog-113. The sequence goes on along the minus strand of CAVTXC010000011.1, from coordinate 99,509 downwards.
TCAGGTACGAAATGGAATCAGTCTGGTCTGCGGGCAGGGCTGCCGGAGTCGTAATCTCCTCCTGTTCCCCTTCCTTGAATCGTGTTCGCAGAGTATTGCCGCCGATCGCATACACGTAACCCGTCTCTCCGTAAACTTCGAAGTCCTTACGACTGACCGGCCAGTTCCATGAGCCTTGGACGAGTCCGATTGCGGTTGGGTACTCGACCAGCACATTCGCCTCGTCGTCAACACGCGCGTAAATCTGCGGCTTGAACGTCTGGGTGACTGCCGTCACGGAAACCGGCCGCTGGTTGTCCATGAGCCAAGTCATCAGGTTGGCGCCATAGCAGCCGAAATCGAATAGCGCGCCCGCTCCGTTCTTGGCCGGATCCGTAAGCCAGCCCAGGAACTCGGGGCCAACTCCGATCTCCTTCGGACCGGGATGCCCGTCCATTGCCACCATCTTCCGAATGGCTCCGGCAGCGTTCTGCTCTTTCAGCAAACGCCACATCTCGCCGTGGCTGCGATACCACGTGGTCTCGTAGTTCACAATCACCGCAATCCCGCTGTCCGCGGCGGCCTTCTGAATCTCGCGCGCGTGCTGCATGCTAACGGCGAGCGGTTTTTCCATCATCACCGGAATGTGACGCTGAGCGCCGGCTTTCACGACCAACGGGTGGTCAAAGGTGTTGGTGAAGGCGGCGATCGCCTCTGGATGAGTCCTATCCAGCATGGTTCCCAAGTCGGTAAAGAAGATACCGGGATCAAATCCGAATCGCTGCGCGTACTTCTGTTGAAGCGCGCGATCCGGCTCGAAGATGCCGACGATCTGGACGTCTTTTCGATTCTTGACACCGTGAAAAAATCCATCCACATGACCGTGCACGAGCCCGGCGATGCCCACGCGTAACGGAGCATCGGCGGATCCCGGTGTGTCCGCCCCGGAGGCGGTGAGCAGCGCAAACACGGCGAGCGAAATTAGGCGTAGTGGCATCGAGCTGAGTTTATCGCCTGCGCGCGAGCGTCCAACGGCCACCGCTGTGCATCTAAGTGATGTGTTGAGGAGAACTCTGGTTGGCAGTGGATTAGGTTTGGCCGGGCTGGCCGGAGCGGCTGCCCGCATGGCCCCTCAGTTTTGGGGTCGCCTCTCTGAAGATCTGAAACGCTCGATCGCGCCTGCGCCGCGCCACCCCGATTTTGCCGCCTGGCGCGGTGCCGGTTTACACGCCGCGTGGATCGGCCACAGCTCTGTCGTGCTTTCGATGGACGGCTTCACGATTCTGACCGACCCGGTTTTCAGTGCCCGCGTTGGCTTCAATGTCGGCCCGATCACTCTCGGCTTGAAACGGCTGGTGGAACCCGCGGCACCGCTCGAAGGAATTTCCGCGGCCGGATCTCATCCTGCTATCCCACGCGCATATGGATCACTTCGATCTTCCCAGCCTGCGACGGCTGGAGAGCCGCCGGCCACTTCGGTCGTCACCGCCGCGAATACGAGCGATCTCCTGCGCGTCCAGTCGCTACGAAGATGTGCATGAACTCAAATGGGACGAGCGCGACGCATATTGGCCCCGCGACGATTCAGCGCCTTCCCGGTAAAACATTGGGGCGCGCGCATGCGGAACGATACTTACCGGGGGTATAACGGCTACCTTATCGAGACGGAACATCACCGCGTGCTCTTCGGCGGCGACACTGCTTATACCGATTCTTTCGCGTGCGGTTCGAAACGCCGGGCCAGTCGATCTGGCGATCATGCCGATTGGGCGCATACAACCCCTGGATCAGCCGTCCACTGTAATCCCGAACAGGCGCTCTGACCATGGCCAACCACGCCGGCGCGGAGTTCATTCTGCCGGTTCATCACCAGACCTTTCGTCTTAAGCGCGAACCGCTGCACGAGCCGATCGAGCGCCTGTTGCACAGCCGCCGGAGCGGATGCCGCGACCGCGATCTGCCTCCGCGAGATCGGCGCAGGAATTCCACTTGGCTGGCTCCCTAATCGATCGGATCATTCTGTTATCGTTTTTACTTCATGCCACAACACGGGAAAAGTGAAGGTCGGAATCATCGGATCGCAATTTGAGGCGGATATTCACGCCGCTTCCTTTCAGATCATGCCGGAAGAAGCGGAAGTTGTCGCGGTCGCTTCGCCGACGCCGGGTAACGCCGCGAAACTCGCGGAACGCTACGGGATCCCGCGAGTCTTCACCGACTATCGCGAGATGTTGAAAGAGCCCGATATCGAGATGGTCACCATCACGGCGCCCAACTATCTGCATTGCCAGATGACGCTCGATATCGCGGCCGCCGGCAAGCATGTGGTCTGCGAGAAGCCGCTCTGCATGACGCTCGAAGAAGCCGATCGAGATGATCGACGGCTGCAAGAAACACGGCGTCCTGCTGATGTATGCCGAAGAGCTGTTCTACACCCCGAAATACGTCAAGGTCAAAGAAATGGCCGACCAGGGCGCGTTCGGCAAAGTCTATCTGGTCAAGCAGAGCGAGAAGCATTTCGGTCCGCATAGCGACTGGTTCTGGGATGTCGAGAAGTCGGGCGGCGGCGCGTTGATGGATCTCGGCTGCCACGGAATCGCCTTCTGTTACTGGTTCCTGGGCCGACCCGCGATCAAGAGCGTCTACGCGCAGATGGGCACCTACGTCCACGGCGCGAAGACCAAAGGCGAAGACGATGTGACTTGCATCATCGAGTTCGCGAACGACGCCGTCGGCATTGTCGAAGACAGTTGGGCCAAGCGCGGCGGCATGGACGACAAGATCGAAGTCTATGGCGAAGGCGGCGTCAGCTACGCCAATCTCCACATGGGCAACGCCATGCCGACCTACAGCGAATACGGCTTCCAATACGCGGTGGAGAAGGCGCCCAAAACCGATGGCTGGACCTGGCCCGTGTTCGAAGAGCACTGGAATTACGGATCCCCGCAGGAGATGCGCAACTTCGCGCGCGCCGTTCGCGGCAAGGAGAAGCCTGCAGGCCACCGGCGAAGACGGGCGCGTGGTGCTGGAAGTCGCTGTATGCGGCTTATGCGTCCGCCGGGCAGGGCCGCAAAATCGAGTTCCCTTGGGAGCCGCCGGCCGGCGTCGAAGCTCCCGATCGATCTCTGGCTGAACCCGAAGCGCTGATGAACCGCAGTTCTCCAGGACATCCTCGGCCAGCCCGATTCTCTCCGAGGTCGTCGCTTACCATACCGGGCCGGGTCGGCAGGATCTAGCGCGCGGCGCAGCCGAAATCCGCCATGCGCGCCGCGTCATCTTCGCAGGCATGGGCAGTTCGCTGTTTGCAAGTATTCCCGCGTCGTCGGCCCTGAACGCCCAAGGGCGATGCACGTCGGCGATCGACGCATCGGAACTGCTTTACTACGATCGCGGGTTTGGCCGGGATACACTCGCCGTCTTGGTCTCTCGTTCGGGAGAGTCCGTGGAGGTTGTGAAACTGCTCCCGATCCTGCGGTCTCGCGGGGTGCGGATTATCGGAATCACCAACGAACCTGCAAGCACCCTAGCGAAGGAGGCCGATATCGCAATCCGGATTGCGAGCGATGCGGACCGGCTGATCGCTCTCCGGACTTACACGGCGACTGTTGCAACCCTTCTTTTTTTGAGCGCCGAAGCGGCCGGACTGCCGGCGACGGGCAGCAGCCGCCTCCCCGATTTGATGAAGCGGACCATCGATGAGGAGTTAGGGCAAACAGGCGATCCGTGGCCGGCAGATACTCGAGTCTATCTGCTGGGCCGCGGGCCTTCGCTCGGTTCGGTACACGAAGGGGCATTGTTGTTCCACGAGACGGCTCGCGCGTCCGCCGTCGGCATGTCATGCGCTCAATTTCGTCACGGCCCTGTGGAAGCCACCAACGCTTCGCTCCGCGCATTCGTTTTTGCATCGCAGCCCGAAACACGGAAGTTGGACGAGATGCTCGCGAGCGACCTCCGGAATGCCGGCGCTCAAGCTCGATCGATCTCGATTCCCGAAGTGAGTGGCCCCTGGGCCGCGGTCCTCGAAATCATTCCCGTGCAGATTGCGGCAGCCCGCCTAGCCGAACAGCGCGGCGTCCCTCCCGCGTCATTTCAGTTCGCGCCCATGGTCACGGTCGACGAAGCCGGTTTCGAGAACCCCGCCTCCGGCGACACCAATCTATGAACTGGATCGCTGCTGTAGATATCGGCGGCACGTCCACAAAGCTAGGGCTGATCAACAACGCTGGCGAAGTGTTTGCCTTCCGGCGCTTCGAAACACGACCGCCTGCTGTCCAGTTTCTTGAAAGCCTCCGCAGCCACCTGCGCGAGTTAGTCGCGTTCCAACCAGATACTGCTGGAATCGGGGTCTCGGTCGCGGGCTTCATCGATGCCGCTCACTCCCGGATGACCTACAACCCGAACATCCCCTGGCTCGAAAACGTTCCGCTCCTGGATGAACTGTCCGAAGCGTTCCACGTACCCGTTCGCGTCGAGGTGGATTCAAACGCCGCTACGCTCGGCGAGCATCTCTTCGGACAAGGCGCTGGAAACAACCGGTTTCTTTTCCTCACGATCGGAACGGGAATTGGGGTCGGGATGATTGTCGGAGGTCAGCTGTTGCGTCCCACCCATGAGTGTTTGGGGGATGCCGGTCACATTATCGTCGAACCCGGCGGCCGGCTCTGCTCATGCGGTGGGATTGGCTGTGCCGAAGCCGTTGCTTCCGCGCCCGCTATCCTTCGCCAATCCGGCGCCAGCGCGCTCTCCAATGTTCCCGATGCTTTTTTCATCGAAGCGGGGCATCATCTGGGAACCCTGATCGCATCGCTCGCAGCCATATTTTTCCCGGACCGCATCGCTCTCGGCGGGGGCGTTTGCCAGGCATCGACTCTTTATATCAAAGCCGCCATTTCCGGTTTCGAACGTTCTGCCGCGCTCGCCGTTCGCGAAGCCGCAACCGTCGTCGCGGCGCGACTCGGGGCGGAGGCTTCCCTCATTGGCGCGGCCTGCCCTCTGCTCGAGGTTCCATAAACGATACGATGTCCTCACAACATCCAGGAGACAACCATGGCAGGGCAAGGTCCCGATCGTAGAGCAGTATTGAAACTTCTCGCCATTGCAGCAGGAGCCAGCGAATTCCCGGGATTCTCGCGTTGGGCCTATGCCCAGGAACACGTTCACGCAACTACCAATCTCAAGCCGTCTTACTACGATCCTCAGTTTTTTTCGGCTGACGACTATCGCTTAATCGAGCGGCTTACGGAGATGATCATCCCTACTGATGACACTCCCGGCGCCAAAGAAGCTGGCGTGGCGGAGTTTATCGACTTCATGGTTTGGATGACCTTTCGCTTCAACCGTCATTCCGCGAGGGCGTGCACTGGTTGAACCAACACACTCGCGACCAACACGGAAATGACTTCCTTTCCATTACGCCTGCGGAACAAACCCAGATTTTGGAAACACTCGCCTATCGCCGACACCACACTTCCGACAATGACGAGGGTCAAAAGTTCTTCGCGAAGCTTCGGGAATATACGCTGATGGGCTACTACACAACCCGCATCGGACTTGAGCAGTTGGATTACCCGGGGTTCCGAAGCTATTCATCCTCGCCGGGTTGCACGCACCACGACGATCCCGCCCACGTAAACGCCCATCCGGAGGCTTGAGGAAGCGATGTCTCAAACGATCTACGACGTAATTGTGATTGGAACCGGCGCTGGCGGCGGCATGGCGATCAAGACTCTTTGTGACGCCGGAGCAAAGGTCTGCGCGCTGAATGGCGAGCCGCCGCCTCGATCCCAGGAAAGACTTCCGCAATCACCGCCAGCCTTGGGATATGAAGTTCCGCGGCTTCGGGGATCCGAAGACACGCGACAGTCGATCGGCTACATGGACAACGAGTACACGGAAGGAATTTGGGAGCATGCGATCGCCTACACCACCGCGCCCGGAACTGAATGGACTTGGCGCCGCTGCTTCGCGGTCGGTGGTAAAACCAACTTCTGGGGACGCTCGTCGGCGCGCTTCGCGACAATCGATTTTCAGGCCGCCACCCGCGACGGCTATGACGTCGATTGGCCCATCACTTACGACGAGATTGCGCCGTTACTATACGCGCGTCGAGCGCATGATCGGCGTGGCCAGCACGCGTCAGAACCGGCCCAGCAATCCAGACGGCGAATATCTGCCGCCCATGAACTTCCGCTGCATGGACCACATTCTTGCAGAGCGGCGCGCACAAGGTCGGCATCCCCTACTTGCCCGACCGCATCGCGCAGTTAACGCGCACCCACGACGGGCATCCCGCGTGCCACTATTGCGCGCAACTGCACTGAGGGCTGCGACACCGGGTCCTTCTTCTCGACTCCCTGGTTTCTTCCTGCCAGCAGCCGAGAAAAGCGGCAATCTCGAGCTCCGCACCAATGCCATCGCCAAGAATATGCTTTTGGATGAAGAACGGGCGGGCGAAAGGCGTCGCCTACATCGATCGCACCACCAAACAGGAGGTGGAAGTCTACGCGACGCGCCGTGGTCGTTGCAGCCTCCTGCATTGAATCGGCCAAGATTCTACTGAATTCGAAATCGCGGCACTGGCCGGATGGCATCGGCTAATTCGCAGCGGACAGGCTCGGCCGCAACCTCTGCGATCATCTGTACGGCACCTCTGCCGCGGGCTATCTTCCGCAACTGCTCGGACAGCCGAGCTTCCCGGACAACGTTTCGGCCAGCACCATTGCGTGGATGCCGCGCTGGCAGAATCTGGATAACCCGCGCGAGGAGAAGTTCATCCGCGGCTACTCGGTTTATCCCGACGGCGGCTGTAGTCAATTCCCTTCCTACGCCAATGACTCGAAGGCTTCGGCTCGCATTCAAACGCGAGATCAAGCGCCGGTATCCCACTCCCGTGAGCTTCTACCGTTCAGGCCCCGTCACAACGCAGTCCGACCTGAACTTCGTCGACATCGATCCCGTCGTGAAAGACGCTTACGGAATTCCCGCCGCCCGCGCTCCACTTTCAATGGGATGAGAACACGCTGCAGATGTGGGAACACGGCCAAGCAGTCCAGTGAGCAGCTCATTCACGCCGCCGGCGGCGAGTATCTGGGCCACGCCGGCGAACCGAGATGCCGGGCATGGAGCCTGCACGAAACCGGCACGCTGCCGCATGGGGAACGATCCGAAGAAGTTCGTCACCAATCGCTTCGGCCAGACTCACGACGTCCCGAATCTGTATTCGTCTGCGACGCCAGTGTCTTCCCCAACTGCACCGACAAGACGACCACCATCTCGATCCTGGCGTTCTCACTACGCGCCTCTGAGCACCTGCTTGAACAGTTCGCCGTCAACGGTTTCAAAGTAGTGATCGATGTTGAAGAAGGAGTGGTCCGCCCGTTGTTTCAAATCAGTCAAACAGTCAGTCGCCCCAGCCTACCGCCGATTTGAGCAAAACATATGACGCGGTTGTCGTGGGTTCCGGCGCGGCAGGCGGAATGGCGGCGCACGTCCTCACCACGCACGGAATGCAGGTCCTGTTGCTCGAGGCTGGCAAGAAACTGCCCATAGAGCAAGAATTGAAATCGATGGAATGGCCCTACGAGCATCCGCGGCGTGGCGACATGCCGCCCGACGATCATGCTATTACCCGCAACGAATACACCATCCGGCCGCGTCCCTACGCGAAAGGCATGCGCTACAACCACGTCTTCTCCTACGTCCAAGGTTGGGGCGGCTCGGACTATTCGAAAAATATTGTGGTGGACGAAAAGGACCACCCTACAACCGGCACCAATTACGCTTGGGTGCGTGCCCGCCTGTTGGGCGGGAAAACCAACATTTGGGGCCGGCTGGCGCTACGTCTTTCCGACTACGACTTCAAAGCGGCTTCGCGCGACGGGTTCGGTGAAGATTGGCCCATCTCCTACGCCGACATCGAACCTTACTACGACAAGGTCGATCTTTACCTCGGCATCTCCGGATTTAAAGAGAATCTTCCGTATCTTCCAGATAGCAAGTTTCAGCGCTCCCATCATCTCAACAAAGGGGAGATGATGTTTCGGGAGGCAGATGGCGAAGCAGGGCCGCGTTGTCACGCCCTATCGTGCAGGTGTAACGAGCGAGGGTCTGAAGCACAACAAATACCGAAGCAAGTGCTATGGCCGTGGCGCCTGCGGCCGACGTACCGGGGGTTGTGATATCCACGCCGCCTTCGATTCCCCCACGGGCCTGATTTACCCGGCTATGGACACCGGAAATCTCAGGTCCGGACCAACTCCACCGTGTACGAAGTAACGGTAGACAAGAATACTGGCAAAGCCAGCGGCGTATCCTTCATCGATACCGAAACCGGAAAGACCTATCAGGCCAAAGGCGAAGGCTGTGCTTCTCGGAGCGTCCACGCTCGAAACGGCCCGTTTGATGCTGCTTTCCAAGTCTTCGCTCTATCCGAACGGCATCGGTAATTCCAGCACGCACGTGGGGCACAACTTCTGTGAACACGTGATGGGGCCGGAGTCACCGGCCTGATCAAAGATCAGATCGGGAAACCGCATACGCTCGATGATGGACGTCCCGGAGGCTTCTATCTGGCCCGTTTTCGCAACCTGACCGAGAAGAATCCGAACTTCATGCGCGGCTACGGCTTTGAAGGGCGAGAGCGGCATGAGCATGTTCCCCGGCAGCGCCGCTTCACCGAGGCTTTGGCCCTGCCTACAAGAAAGCGGTTCGGGATTATGCAGGCGCGTTCATCTCCATGGGTGGTTTCGGCGAAGTGCTGGCGCGTTACGAGAACTACGTCGACATCGATCCCGACCAGAAAGACCGCTGGGGCATCCCCGTTCTCCGTTTCAATTACAAGTTTGGAGACAACGAACACAAGATGGCCAAGGACATGGCCGAACAGGCGAAGCAGATGTTCGAAGATGCCGGAATCGAAATCATCAACGTCGAAGATCAAGTCCTGACCGAAGGTTGGTCCATTCACGAAATGGGTACGGCTCGGATGGGAAACGATCCTAAAAAGTCGGTTGTTAATCAGTTCCAGCAATCCCATGATGTGAAGAATCTGCTGGTTGTCGATGGCAGCACTCACGTAAGCGCAGCAAACCAAAACCCGACGTGGACCATCATGGCCCTATGCTGGCGATCTTGCGACCATCTAGCGGAACAAATGCGCAAAGGAGAAGTCTGATGCTCGATGATTTAAAGCGCCGCGAACTACTCAAATTCACCGCCGGGACTGTCATCGCCGCCCGCTTTGCGATAGCGCAACAGCACAAGTTCTTCACCGCCGATGAATTCGCAATGGTCGATGAACTTACCGAAATCCTAATTCCGGCAGATTCGAACAGCGGTGGCGCCAAAGCCGCCAAAGTTGCCGAATACCTTGACGCCATGCTCGCTGAAGCATTCGAAGACGAGGAGCGTACCAAGATGCGTGCGGGCCTCGCCGTTGTCAACCGCGTCTCTCAGGAATTGAATCAAGCCAACTTCCTCCAATCCACTCCCAAGCAGCGTGAGGCAGTCGTTCTGCGTATGGCGGTTAATGAGAAGAATCCTAAAGCTCCTGAAGAACTCTTTTTTCGGGATGCTCAAGAGTGCTACGATCCACGCCTATTACACCAGCAAGATCGGGATTCACGATGACCTCGATTACAAGGGCAACGTGTTTCAACGCGGCGAGTATGCCGGCTATCTTCCCTCCGGCCCAGCGCTCGGCAAAATCTCGGAATCCAAGTGAACCGGCGAACGTTTCTTGGTTCCCTGGCCGTTGGTTCGGGGCTCTGTTCCGCGCGGCTCGCAAACGCAGCTGCGGAAGGGCCCCGTTTATCTTTCCCGCACGAGCCTCGCGCGCGCTTAGCGGTCGCGTCCTACCCGTTTCGTAAGGACTATGACCCGCGGCGCGGCACTCTGAAGCTTCTCGATTTTCCACAAATGGTTGTTGCGCGCTTTAACGTCCGCGGAATCGAAGCCGCTGACGAGCACTTCCTGTCAACCGAACAGGCGTACCTCGCCGAGTTCAACCAAGCTCTATCGAAAGCGGGAGCACATGTAGTCAATATCCCGGTCGGGGTGCTTCACGGCAGCTTCGCTGATCCGGACGAGAACAAACGTCGAGTGGTGATCGCCAACGCCGTGAAGTGGGTGGATGTTGCGGCCGCACTAAATTGTCCGAGCATCCGCGTTCACATACAAGGTGTGAAGGGCGCAGCGCCTGACGTGGCGCTCGCTTCCCAGAGCCTGAAGGCCGTAAGCGAATACGGCAAGCAGAAAAACGTCGTCGTCAATCTGGAAAATGACGATCCAAATTCCGAAGATGCCTTTTTCATCGTCTCCATTCTTCAAAAGGTAAACAGCCCTTGGCTGCGAGCGTTGCCCGATTTCTGCAACTCTATGCTCGCGAAAAAAGGGGAAGCGTTCAATGACCAAGCGCTGCGGGCCCTGTTTCCGCTGGCATCCACTATCAGCCACGCAAAGGAAATCGAATCCGATGGCCCTGCCGTATATAAAATCAACGTAGGGAATGCGTTCAAAATCGCTCGCGAATCGGGATATAAAGGCTACTTTTCGATGGAATGGGATTCAAACGGCGATCCCTACGAGGGCACCAAACATCTAATCGAGGCGAGCCTGCAGAGCCTCGCTTAATCTATTTCCTGGAATTCCGCCTCCACTACGCTCCGGCGTTCCTGGATATCGATACACTGAGAAATCGATTCCGGTTCTTTATGGTAGCTAGCGCAAGCGCTTCAGATCCATCGTTGCTCAATGCGGCGATAGATCTCATCGAAGAGGCGACTCTAATAGTAGCCCGTGATGAGGGCCTGTTGTTTTCCAACCGTGCTGCCCTCGATATGTTCGGCGACCCGGCTGAAAAGGCAGATTTTCACGCTTGGGAGTTGGCCTGCGGGTTCCATTGCGCGAGTCTTTCCGAAAAGCACCCGGGCCAGCTTTGCACCATGGAGGAACTCCCATGGAATCGCGTTTTTCGTGGCGAGGAACTCGTTAAGGCTGCCTATTTCTTAAGGAACACCCGGCATCCGTCGGGACTTTGGGTCACGGTCAACGGTCGCGGTCTCGCGGGACGCGACAAAATCGGTTCACAAGCCGTCATCTCTGTTCGCGACGTCTCCACTCGTTATCGAGCGGAGCGGGCCCTCCGTGCAGCGCGCCGCCTGAATCGTGCCCTATTCGAGGAAAACCAAGCCCCTATCTTGCAATCTACGCTGGATGGCCGAATCCTCTCCTGCAATCAGGCCTTTGCCCGGATGTTAGGCTACGACACGATTCAGGAGGTTTGCGCTCTGCCCGCCACCGCCTTACACGCTTCCGGCGATCGCCGATCGATCATCGAGGCGCTCACGGCCGCAGGGTCGTTGACGGCCCAAGAAATCGAATTTCCCCGGAAGGACGGCTCTTGCGGAATTTCCATCGTCAACATGCAGATTGTCGAGCCGGGGCCCGGTGAGACCGAACCGTCCATCATCTCGACCAGCGTTGATATCACTGCTCACCGCCGTGCGGAACTTGCCCGAACGCAAGCGGAGCGCCGCTTCCGTGAATTTATGCGGTACCTCCCGGGGGTGGCGTTTATCAAAGACGCACAAGGAAGATATCTTTTCTTCAGTGAGTCCGCGTTCGAAATGATGGGCGTTAGTGCGGGCGAGATCATCGGCCGGAACGATGACGAGATCTGGCCCGGAACTTACGCTGAGGCTTGGCGCAAAAATGATCATGAGGTGCTCGCGCTCGGCAAGGCAGCTCGGCTCACCGAGGACGTTCCTATACGAGATACGGTTCACCGATGGACCATCTTCAAATTCCCTATCCCCGACGAGTTCGGTCAGCAGGTTCTGATCGGTGGAATCGGCGTCGATGAGCATGAACGTCTAGAACTGGAGGCGCGGCTTCGGCAAGTCGAGAAGATGGATGCAATTGGGCGCTTAGCTGGCGGCGTCGCACACGACTTCAACAACCTCCTGACCGTCATATCCGGTTATGGGCAAATGCTTCAGGACGCAATCACCCGCGAACAGCCCGCGGAAAAACTGCGTGGCTACCTGGAGGAATTGCTGGGCGCCAGCGAACGTGCTACGAAGTTAACCGATCAGTTGCTGTCGTTCAGCCGGCGTAAGCAGGTCCGGCTAACTCGCTTGGACTTACGCGATCAGGTTCGTGCCATCGAGCGAATGATTGCACCCGTAATTGGCGAACACATTGACTTGCAAGTCCATGTCTCGGCCGAGCCCTGTTTCATCCGGGCGGATTCCGGCCAGATCGAGCAGATGCTGCTGAATCTCGCCGTGAACGCCCGCGACACTATGCCCCAAGGTGGTCGCCTCGGTATTTCCGTAGGCCCCGCTGATGAGATTCCGAAAGGATTGCCTGGCGGCGACTTCGTGCGCCTGGAGATTGGAGACAGCGGCGTCACTATCGACGAGACCACCAGGTCCCGGTTGTTTGAGCCGTTCTTCTCTGCAAAACCTAAAGGCAGGGGCACCGGTCTTGGTCTCTCCATGGTGTATGGAATCGTGAAACAATTCGGGGGAGAGATCTCGGTCCGCAGCCCTCAAACGGGGGGCAATGTTTTCGACATCTTCTTTCCGATCTGCCCACCTGATATCGCATCCGGCGATAAGTCGGCCGGGGGGATCAAGTCTCCGGCTCAGATCGCGCGCGGGCAAGAAACCATCCTGGTGGTGGAAGATGACGAGACGGTTCGGAATCTCGTCAAGACCATGCTGGAACGTTACGGTTACCAGCCGCTGGTAGCCGACGGCGGGAAGTCGGCGATTGACCTGTTTCACCAGAATCGCGCCCGTATCAAACTCTTGCTAACAGACGTGGTGATGCCCCAGATGGGCGGCAAAGAGCTGGCCGTTACCCTGAAGGGAACCGATCCCAGTCTCCGAGTGCTGTATATGTCCGGCTACACGGAACAGGAGATCGCCACCCATGGTCTGCGCGACTCCAAAACCGATTTACTGCAAAAGCCGTTCAACGCCGAAACGCTCGTCCAACGGGTGCGCTCGATTCTGGACGCGCCGGCTCGATAAGAAACCGGCTCGCCATAACCGTTACTTCAGTGGCGTTTCCAATTCACGCAACCAGTTTGGCGGTTTCAAAACCTCTCGCGGGCGGCTTCCGTCCGGAGGCCCGATGATGCCGTCCCGATGCATCATGTCGAGAATGCGAGCCGCGCGCCCATAACCCAGACGCAAACGACGTTGAAGCGTCGACGTCGAAGCTTTTCCCATCTCGAGCACCACGCGGATCGCCTCTTCATACATCGGATCTTGTTCGCCCGGGGCAGGCTCGGCTTCCGCATCACCCTCGCTCTCCGGCGGCGCAATCAGGAACGACTGGTCATAGTCCGGAACATCCTGCTCCTTCCAGAACTCGACCACTTCGTTGATCTCCGTCTCGGTCACAAATGCTCCATGTACGCGTGTAAGTCGGGAGGAGCCGGGAGGAAGGAAAAGCATGTCTCCCTTGCCCAACAGGTGCTCGGACCCCATCACGTCGAGAATGGTCCGGGAATCCACACGAGTTGCCACGCGGAAGCTGATTCGCGCCGGGAAGTTCGCCTTGATCAGCCCGGTAATCACATCCACACTTGGCCGCTGGGTCGCCAGCACCAGATGCATTCCCACCGCGCGCGCCATTTGCGCCAGGCGCGTCACGGACTCCTCTACATTGCGCCCTTCGAGCATCATCAGATCGGCCAACTCATCGATCAGGATCAGAATGTAGGGCAGGGGCCTTAGTTCCTCGGTGGCCGACGATGGCTCTTCAAAGAGATTCCGGGGCTGCTCCTGCAGCTTCTTCACCTTGCGGTTGAACTGCTCGATGTTGCGGGCGCCATGTTCCGCCAGCAGCCGCAGTCGGCGCTCCATTTCGAGCACCGCATTCTTCAGCGCGATCGTCGCCTTCCGGGGGTCGGTAATGACCGGTGTCAGCAGGTGAGGAATGCCCTCGTAGACGCCCAGTTCCACTCGCTTGGGGTCGACCAGAATCATTCGCACGTCGTCCGGTGTCGCTTTATAGAGAATGGACATCACGAGCGAGTTGATCATCACGCTCTTGCCCGATCCGGTTGATCCTGCGATTAGCAGGTGCGGCATCGCATCGAGCGCCGCCACCTTGATCCGGCCGTTGATGTCTTTGCCCATTGAGATCGTCAGCATCGATCGCGATTCCTGGAACTCGGTGCTCTCGAGAATCGCTCGTAAGCTGATCAGTTCGCGCCGCGAATTCGGCACCTCGATGCCGACCGTCGGCTTGCCCGGTATGCGCTCGATCAGAATGGATTCAGCCTGTAAACCCAGACAGAGGTCTTCCGTAAGATTGGTGATCTTGCTGTATTTGATCCCCGCTTCTGGTTTGAATTCGAAAGTCGTTACTACCGGACCCGGATTGATCTGAACCACCGACCCAAGCACGTGGAACTCTTCGAACTTGGCTTTGATTTGGGCAGCCGTGGCCTTAAGCTCCATCTCGTCGAAAGGCGACCGCGGCTCCGGATCGTTCAACAACGTGGTCGGAGGGAGCTTGAAAGTATGGTGCACCGATGTAACAGGTTCCGGGCTGACGACCTTTGACGCCACAGGTACGGCAGTGCTCCACGGCGGTGTTTCCGACTCCGGTTCGATCAATTGCCGTATGGGGATGTCACTCGTGCTCTCCAGCGTTTCGGCAGGCTCCGGCAGATCCTCGAAAATCGGGGTAAAGTCCTCCACGATTGTGGTTTCCGATTCGAATTCTTGCTCTGCTCGAGAGGCTTTGCCCCGCCTCTTGGCGGGTTTGTCAACCAACTCCCGTTCCCGATCCTCTCGTGCCGCCGTAAGCGCCGCCGCCTCCTCCTCCCGCTGCGCCTTACGTTCTGCCGCGGCCTGCTGTTTCTGAAGAGCTCGGGCACGTAAACGCGCGTTCCAGTTGGCCTGCAGCCGTCGAAACGTCCGATAAGGCCAGGTCAGCCATCCCGGCATCCTGCTCAATGAGAACGTGGAGATGACATAAACGGACACGATAGTCCCGGTCACTAGGACAACTACGCTCCCCGCCAGATTCAGCGCGGATTTCATCCAGTCGGCCAGAACGGCGCCCACTCCGCCGCCCGGCAGAATGACCCCCTCAAACAACCGCCATCCGGGGATAAGGGAGCTGCCCGCGCACACCGCCAGCAGCAGCATCAGCCACCCCGCCATTTTGATAACCGGCGCCTCGATTGACTCTGAACGGAGCCATTTCCAGCCTAAAGCAAACGAAATTAGCGGGAACAGGAATGCGGCTGAGCCGAAAACCTGAAGAAGAAGATCCGCGACGTGGCTGCCGATCCGGCCTGTCAGGTTGAGCGGGCGCAATGAGCCCGCAGCCGTGTTCCACGAGGAGTCTTGCACGTGGTACGACACCAAACAAAGCAGACAAAGCAGTCCCGTTGCTAGACACAGCAACCCAACCACCTCATTGAGGCGTCGAGACCGGGACGGTGATATGAACCTCATCCGCTTTGCGAGCGGAAGAAGGTGGCCAGAGCGGAACCATTATGGCAGAAACCGGGATTCCGGCCAACCCTCACCGCCTAGCCCCATTTAGACAATGTTATGATCCGATTCCGATGCGAGATTCCCCGTCACCAAATGTGGTCGGAATCCCCGGGATTCGCGGAGCGATCGCCAATGGACTTGCCATCCTGATCTTTTTGGCAGCGTTGGCCGCGGCGTCGCGCCGGAGCATCGCGGACTATACAATCGTTTTTAAATCCTCCCCTCTCGACATCGTTCCGGCCGGCCACTGGGCTCGCATCGCCCTGGTGAAGAGCCATGTGCCGCCCGGTCCCATTCTTTACTTGACCGAGAAAAAAGAAGACTGGCAGCGCGGGTTGTGGCAACGAACTCTTTACCCTGACTACCCGGTAGTGACCGCCTTCGGAGTGAATGATTTGACTAGCCCACGCATCCTGAAGAGGAGGCACGACGACAACATCAACTATGTTGTCTCGGCAGGAGATCCTCCCCCTAATCCGGGTTTCGAGTGGCGCATGGACTTACCCCTCTACGTAAACGGAATCCCCATGATCTTGGGACGGCTCAAGCCGGAATGATCCGCACCTCGGGTTTTTTCTGCGCAGTAATCCTGGCGTATTGCTTTGCCGCCGTTGGTGATCTCCTGCTTCAGTGTCGTTCCACATGTCTTCTCGCCTGGAACCGCTCCTTCCTGATCGGGCTCACCGTTTCCAGCGTGGCCTTGGTCCCGCTCTCCTGGTTGCTGCCGGGAACGGCGCTGTCCGCGATCCTGCTCGCTCTCCTGGTCGCTGGCATCCTCCGTCTTCGTTCCGTTTTCGTGGGCCGTATTTCAAACCCCAACTTTCGTTTGCCCCACGGAAGCCGCTGGGCAACCCTCTATTTGGCGGTAATCGTTCTGGCTTTTATGCAGTTCGCGGTTCAAGACCTGCGCTGGTCCTATCTTTGGGACGGTTATCAGATCTGGGCAACCAAAGCGGAGATCCTCAACCATAACGGGGCATTAAGCAGGGAGTTCCTGGACCCGCATGAGGCCGGCGTTCAGCGCGTCCTCGATTATCCATCCGACATTCCTCTATACGACGCCCTCGTATCCCGCCTCCGCGGGAGCTTTGAGCTCAACGCCTTGAAGCCCGTCTTCATCCTGTTCTACGGATCACTGCTGGTATCCACCTTTCATGCAGCCCGCATGTTGGTCCCTCGAACCGTGGCAATGGCGGCAACGGCTCTTCTGTCTTCGGTGCCGTACGTCTCTACGCACTTCAGTGTCGGTGGTTACGCGGATATGCCGCAAGCCGCATTAATGGCCGCTGTCCTCGCCGCCATCTTTGAAAGATCAATGCGGAGGGAAACACCCGCCTCCGCGGTTCCGTGGCTTCTCGGCGGAGTGATCTTTGTGAAGAACGAGGGAACTGTCCTCGCGCTCATCGCCTTCGCCGCGATTGTTCTATACCTTCTCATCCGTACGCCGGCAAAGGAGTACCCACGCCTGCTCCCCCGCTATCGCTGGGAATTCATTATCTTCTTTCTTTGTTTCGCTGTTCGAAAGTTCTTTCAAGCCTGGATGGACGTTCACGATCTCACCTATATGCCGGTGAACGAGGCCAACCTCGCGCGGGCGGCGCATCTGTTTTGGAGCGTACTGGGCCAGTGCCTCCACTACATCCTCGACTTTTGGGAGTGGGGCGTCTTTTGGCCGGCCTTTGCCGTTAGCGCTTTGATCCTGTTTGCAATCGGAACACTTCGCGAGCGAGTCTTGATCGTCGCCATCCTCGCGGCTCTTACCGCGTATACATCCATCTTCTACTTCACTACTTGGGACATCCCTCTGCACATTGACCAAGCCTATGATCGCCTCCTTGTGCAGGTTTCTCCCGCCGCCGCAGTCGCTGTAGCCGCTGCTTACGCTCGCCTCACAGGCCTGTCCGAACCCGAAAGCTCACGGGTGGAAAGCCGCATCAATCCCCACGGCTGAACCACCCAAGCTGCCTGAATCGTGGAGCGGCGGCTTGACGGCGATAGCAATGATCGATGTAGGCGGCCACGGCAGCCAGTGATCGATTTTGCGCCAAAGCCAAACCATCTTGTCGAACGCCTTGATCTGAAAACGCGCGATGCGCGATTTACGGAGCAACTTCGCCTGCACATACCAGCCCGGCCGCGAAACCCGGTTGAAATCGAGAATGCGCTCTACCGCGAATCCCGCGTCCTCCAACACCGCGCGCAATTCACCATGTGAGTACCGTCGGTAGTGCCCAAGCACCACATCCAACTGACCGAAGATGTCCTGCCCATGGGGCACCAGGATGATCGCCCTTCCTCCCGGTTCAAGGCCCTCGAAAATGTTCCGCGCGCAATGGAGATCGAGTTCCATGTGCTCCAGCACATTCAGACAAATCACCGTGTCAAATGACCTTGCGAACGGTTCAAAGTCCTCCCGCCGCGATAAGTCGCAGACCGAAACAGTTAGCCGTGGCTGGTGCTCCAATCGGTTTCGCAAACGCGCCAGATGCTCGGTGTTGATATCGGTCGCGAGGTAGTAATCCCGCCGCGCGATAAATTGTCTGGTCAGGTTGCCCATCCCTGCCCCGATCTCCATCACACGCCGTCCCACGTAAGGGCGAATCGTATCCGCCATCCACCGATTGAATCGCGGAGCGACCGAGAATGCATCCAGGATCTCTTCACCCGGATCTTTATACAGATCGTCCTTCAGCCAGTTCTCGAGTATTACCGCCGCAGCTTGAAACGCGTCCTTCGTTCCTATCTTCTTTCCGTCTTCGTAAGTCCTTCCTTCGTAACTAATCGGAACTTCGTAAAAACGGGCCTGCCGCTTGGCTAACTTGATCGTAATCTCGGGTTCAATCCCGAAACGTTCGCTGCGGATCGGAATCGTTTGAATGAGCGACGTGCGAAAAGCTTTGTAACCTGTCTCCATGTCGGTCAGGTTGATATCCGCAACCATGTTGCAAAAAGTGGTAAGCAGATGATTGGCAATGCTATGCCAGTAATAGAGCACGCGTCGTCGGCCCGAGTTCGCGAACCGCGACCCGTACACCACGTCCGCCACACCATCCACTAACGGACTAAGCAGATGAAGGTAATCCTGCGGATTATATTCAAGATCCGCATCTTGAATCAGACAGTATTCCCCACGAGCGTGCTCGAGCGCGGTCCGAATAGCGAAGCCCTTCCCGCGATTCGATCTTAGCCGGATCACCCGAATCACCTCCGGGTTCTCCAAGGCCATGCGCTCCGCAACTAATCCCGACTCATCCGTGGAACCGTCATCCACGACGATGATTTCCCGCTCGAGCCCACGCGAAAGCGGCGCCGCCAAGACTCGCTTCAAAATCTCGCCAATGAACAGCTCCTCGTTATAAAGCGGAATCAAAATGGACACGAGGGATGGCCGCATTTTCAGCGATCCTAACATATCGGTAGGGTTACAACGGTAGCCGTGCGCGAACCAGCCATCTAAAATGGTCAAAACCCTTTCATGCCAAACACAAAGATTGTGGCCACCCTGGGACCCGCTACCGACACCCCCGAGAAGATCCGCGATCTGATTACAGCCGGTGTAGATGTCTTTCGCCTGAACGCCTCCCATAGCACCCAGGCCGAGCATGCGGCGCGCATTCGTATGATCCGCACGGAAGCCGTGAACCGGCAGCGCCACATTGGGATTCTTCTCGACCTGCAAGGCCCCAAGATTCGTTTAGGGAAGTTCGAGGGCGGTTCCTGTACGCTGCAGAAAGGCGACCACTTCACTATCACCACCGAGACCCTGCTCGGCAACTGCACGCGTGCCTCCACGGGGTATGCCGATTTCGCCGGCGACGTGAAGCGCGGCAATCGTGTGCTCCTGAATGATGGCGCAGTGGAATTGCGCGCCGTCGATGTACGCCCAACGGAAGTGGAATTCGAGGTTCGTGCCGGCGGCGTGATCGGCGATAACAAAGGAATCAACTTGCCCGGAGTGAAGGTCAGCGCCCCATCGCTCACTCCCAAAGATTTGGATGACCTGGAGTTCGGGCTGCGCGAAAAGGTGGACATGGTCGCGCTCTCTTTTGTCCGCTCTGCCGCCGATGTGGACGCCCTTCGCGAGCGCATTGGGGATCGCGCGCGCGGCATGCTAATCATTGCCAAAATCGAAAAACCGGATGGCGTGGAAAACATTGTGGAGATTGTCGCCGCAGCCGATGGCTTGATGGTTGCCCGCGGCGACCTCGGTGTCGAGATGGATCTCGAACGCGTTCCGCCGCTCCAAAAATCCATCATTCGGAAGGCGCGTCGTGGAGGCAAATTCGTCATCACCGCCACGCAAATGCTCGAATCCATGACCGCCAACGCGGTGCCTACCCGGGCCGAAGTCAGCGACGTCGCTAACGCCATCTATGACGGCACAGACGCGGTCATGCTCTCCGCGGAAACGTCGACGGGAAAGTTCCCGGTGGAAGCCGTTAGCTACATGACCAGAATCGCTTTGGAAGCCGAGAAGTCGATCCGCTCGAAAGGGTTCGAGGAGCGCCGCCGTCCATCCTCGATCCAAAACACGGCGGAGGTTTTGGCGGACGCCGCTTACAATGCGGCGCGAGCCGCCGGAGTAACCGCGCTGGTTGTGTTCACCACGTCCGGTTCCAGCGCTCGCCTGATTGCCCGGTACCGTCCCCCCGTCTGCCTTTACGCGATCACTCCTGACCCTGAAGTCGCTCGCCGCCTCTCTGTAACGTATGGTGTTCAACCCGTACTCGCCCCGAACGTCGCCTCCACCGACGAGATGCTCCTTCAGATGGATCAACTGCTGCTGGAGAAAAAGCTTCTCCGTCGCGATGACCTCGTCGTCTTCGTCGCCGGGCAGCCGGTCGGCCGCCCCGGCACCATGAATCTCATGAAGGTCCATCGTCTGGGCGAAGTCGCCTGAGCTAAACTGGCTGACCATGAGGATCACGAATTTTCTGCTGTCGTGTGCGAGTCTCCTGTGTATGGCCGTTCTGACCCATCCGCCTTCCGCCCAGGCTGCGGATTCCGCGCGCGTCTTTGAACTCCGCACCTACCACTGCTTCCCCGGCAAACTGGAGGCGCTCAAAACCCGATTCCGCGAACACACCACCACCATCTTCGAAAGGCACGGAATGACCAATGTGGCGTATTGGGACTTTCAGGATGAGCCCGACAAGAGCAACACCCTGATTTACGTCATCTCCCACGCCAGCCGGGAGCAAGCCAAAAAGAACTGGGCCGAGTTCAGTGCCGATCCCGAATGGAAGAAAGTCGCCGCGGAGTCCGAAGTCAACGGAAAGCTGGTCGAAAAGGTCGATTCCGTCTTCCTTGACGCAACCGACTTCTCGCCTCTAAAGTAACGCCCCCCGGGGGCCGTTGCCGCCCCGCAACACCTTTTAGGAGTAGTAATCCTTCTCCCACGCATGCCGGCGCACGATGTTCAAAAACGGCTCCGGCAAAGGCCCGAGCATCGGCGCGCGAACATTCATCTCTACGCTCGATACCGATCGCATTCCGGGAATCACCGTCGAAACGGCCGGGTTCGTCAGAATGAAGCGCAGCGCCACCAATGGCAAATCATGGCTGGAAACATCGATGTCTTCCAGCAGAGCGTTGACATGCGACGCCACTTCTTTCTTCCGATCTCCCCGGAAATACATCGCCCGGAAGTCGCTCTCTTCGAACACTGAATCTTCGGTAATTCGGCCCGTCAACGAACCTTCATCGAAAGGTACCCGCGCGATCACTCCAATGTTCTTCTCTTTGCACAACGGGAGAAGGTGCCGCTCCGGAGTCTGGTCGAAGATGTTGTAGATCACTTGCACCGTATCGATCAAATCCGTATTCAGGATGCTGATCGCCGAATCCGGCTGGTGATCGTTGATCGAAACACCCATCGCCCGCACCTTGCCGGATGTCTTCAGATCTTCAATCGCACGGCGCCATTCATCGCGCCCGACCCACTCAGGATTCCACACATGCAGCTGCTGCAAGTCGATAACATCGGTGCCCAGATTCTTCAGGCTCTGGTTCGTGCTCTCAATGATGTAGTCGTAAGGAAACACGTCGTCGAGTCCGATTCCCGGTCTCGCCGGCCATAGCCGGTTCTTCGGCGGAACCTTTGTCGCAACGTAGATGCGCGAATCCACTTCTTTCACAACCTGCCCGACCAGCCGCTCGCTATGCCCCTCTTCGCCATACGCCAGCGCCGTATCGATGAAGTTCACTCCATTGGCAATCGAAGCCCGGAGCGCCGCCATCGATTCCTTATCCGTGTGCCCTTGCCACTGGCCTCCGCCAATCCCCCAGGCGCCGTGGCCGATCTCGCTCACCTCAAAGTTGGTCCTGCCCAGTCGTCGATAACGCATTTACAATCCATTATGTAAGATGCTTCCCAACGCTTCGCCGCGAAAGGGTCGGCTTTCGCACAGCTTCCGAGAACTCCTCACGCCAGTTTCGCAGCGGGCTACGGCCTAAAATAAGGGCATGCGCGTTCTGCTTGCGCTTCTACTGCTGACTGTCGCCGGCTGGGGAGCCGTCGCCAAACTTTACCTCAAAGACGGCACCTATCATCTCGTCCGGGAATGGAAGCGCGAAGGCGACCGAATCAAGTTCTACAGCACCGAGCGGAGCGACTGGGAAGAGATTCCCGTGAGCCTGGTCGATATCCGAAAGTCCGAGGCCGAAATCGCCGAAACCAAAGCCGTCCTGTCGAACCAGGCGAAAATTCTCTCCGATGAAGACAAGGCACTTCACGCCGAGCAGCAACAGATCCTCAAAATCCCGCAGGACCCCGGCGTGTACACCCTCACCGACGCCGGCCAACTCACCGTCCTCAAACTCGCGGAGATCAAAGTTCACAACAGCAAAGGCCGCAATCTCCTGAAGCTCGCCGTCCCCGGGCCTATCATCCCCGGAAAAGCCACGGTTGAACTGGATGGTGATCACGCAGCCGCGCTCATCACCGAAGCCCGCCAGGAATTCTTCCTCCAACTCGAAAAAGAAGAACGCTTCGCCATCATCAAGCTGGAACCCCACCGCGGCGTGCGCATCGCCGAACGCGTAACCATCGTGCCCGTCGCCGATCAAAGCCTCGAAGACGTCGTCGAAGTCCCGTCTTTCCGAAAACAGCTCTCGGAAGGAGGTCTCTACAAGATCTGGCCGGAGAAGGCCATGGAGCCGGGCGAGTACGCAGTGATCGAGTTCACCCCCGGAAAAGTAGAGCCCCGCATCTGGGACTTCCGAATCAAAGGCTAGCCTTAATTCAAGAAGTAGCGCTGGTACAACGTATCGCGCTGCTTCGGAATAAACCCGGCATCGCGAATCAACCGCCGCAGTTCTTCTTCGGTCGCGCGATGGTGCGCGCCCGCCGCTGAAACAACGTTCTCTTCAATCATGATGCTGCCCACGTCGTTGCCGCCGAACCGCAGGCCCACCTGGCACGTCTTCAACCCCGGCGTCACCCAGGACGACTGCACGTTCAAAATGTTATCCAGGTAAATGCGCGAGATCGCCAGCGTTTTCAGATATTCCACCGCCGTTGCTTCTTCTTTCACGAAGCGGCCGAGCGACGTGTTCTCGCGCTGGAAGCTCCACGGAATAAACGCCGTGAACCCGCCCGTCTCTTCCTGAATCTGCCGCACCAGTTCGAAGTGATTGATGCGCTGCTCGATCGTCTCGCCGCAGCCGAACATCATGGTCGCCGTGGTCCGCATCCCTAGCGCGTGCGCGGTGCGATGCACGTCCACCCACTCCTGCACGCCGCATTTCAACCGGCTGATTCGGTACCGCACCGCATCGTCCAGAATCTCCGCGCCGCCGCCCGGAATCGAATCCAGACCCGCGTCGCGCAGGCGCGCAATCGTGTCATAGAGCGACATCCCGCTCACCTCCGCGATGTTCGTAATCTCCGGCGCGGAAAAGCAGTGCGTCCAGATATTGAACCGCTGCTTGATCGACGCGGAGCAGATCTTCATACCACTCGATCTTCAGATCCGGATGCAGGCCGCCCTGCATCAGAATGCCGGTGCCGCCCAGATCGATCGTCTCCTGAATCTTCTCGAAGATCACCTCTTGCGGCAGCATGTAGCCTTCTTTGTGCCCCATGCGGGCGGTAGAACGCGCAGAAGCTGCAATACTCCGTGCAGAAGTTGGTGTAATTGATATTGCGGTCGATGATGTAGCTGACCACGCCGTCCGGGATGCAGCTTGCGGCGCATGGCGTCCGCTTCCATCCCGATCCCGATCAGGTCGTCAGACTCGAACATCTCCCAGCGCTTGCTCGCGCGTGAGCATGGGTTACCTCCAGTTTAGTGGTTTGGATCGCCTTCATTGTGAATCGCTCGATCCCGGCGTCTTCATGCACGGCATCAACCTGAATCCTGACCAAGCCATAATCACCATGAATATCAAACAGGCTGATTGCAATCACGGCCAGGCTGCGTTCCTGGCGACAAATAGCGCGCTACGTCCGGCTCGCGCGGAAACTCCACCGTCGCCTCGAAGGCGATATCGCTCGGCTGCTCGGTGATCGTTCATCAGCACAATTTCATACTCGCCGTTGTCCGGCAGCGGCTGGCGAAAATCGCAGTTTCCAGCCGGCGGTTCACCTTCAGGATGAACTCATCGGACCGCCCGCGCACAAGTTCCGCCAGCTCCCGCTGCTCAGCAGTTCCACCGCGACCGGCGCGCCTTCGAGACTTCGGCGATTCCAGATCAAAGTTGCCGGCCAGTTCACGATGCGCAGCGGAATAAAGCGGTAATCGTGCGGCGGGATGCGGAACTTCGTTCCCGTGGCGCAGCGATCCTCCGCATGCAGCGGCGTCGCCAGCAATATTGCAAGAAGAACGCAGCAATCGCTTTTCCTGGTATACGATTTTGCCGTCAATCACGGTCATCAACACCCGCGTCTTCCAGACCTGTGCCGGCGCAACCTGCATGATGTCGTCGGAAAGAATGACAGATCGGCCAGCTTGCCGGGCGTCAGCGATCCCTTGCGATCCTCCTCGAACGCCGCGTAAGCGCCCTCGATCGTCCAGCTTCGCAGCGCTCGGCGCGGGTCAGCCGCTGCTCCGGAAACCAGCCGCCAGCGGGACTGCCCTCGTGGTCCTGGCGCGTGATCGCGGAGTAAAAGCCCCAGATCGGGTTCGGATCCTCCACCGGAAAATCCGAACCGAACGCCAGGTGCACGCCTAGCTTGCGCATAGTCTGCCACGCATAGGCGCCCTGAATGCGCTTTCCTCCCACGCGCGCTGCCGCCCACGGCATGTCGCTTGTAGCGTGGGTCGGCTGCATGGACGCAATGATCGAATTGTCGCGCGAAACGCGAAAGTCCTCCGGCGCGACGATCTGCGCATGTTCCACGCGAAAACGCCGGTCGTTGGTCAGCCCTGGCTGCGCTCCCGGTTCGTTGCCCTTCCCCGTAGCGTCCCGCAGCGCCGCCTCATAGGCCTGCAGCACCATGCGATTTGCGCGATCCCCGATGGCGTGCGTGTTCACCTGGAATCCGGCGGCTATCGCCTCGCGCGCCTTCTTCTCGATGTAATCTCGCGAAAGAATCAACAGGCCACTATTGCCTGGATCGTCCGTGTATGGCTCGAGCATAGCCGCGCCACGCGAGCCCAGCGCGCCGTCCGCCAGCAGTTTTAAGCTGCGCACCGTCAGGAAATCGCCAATCTCCGGCCCCCGTGCTTGATACTTCACCCACAAGTCCTGGTTGCTCGGCAGCAGAATCATCGCGTAAATGCGAATGGGAAGTCGGCCATTGCGCAATAATGCCCGGTAGGCGTCGAGCGTCGGCTGCCCAATGCCCGCGTCGTGAACCGTCGTCAGTCCCACCTTGGCGCACGCGGCGCCGCCGCCTCCAGCCACGCCTCTCGCTGCTCGGGCGTGGGTGCCGGAATCTTTCTCGCCGCGAGGCCCCTTGCGTTGTCGATCAGCACCCCCGTCGGAGCGCCTGCCGCATCGCGCATCGATCCTTCCGCCCGGCGGATCCGGTCGTGGCAAGTTGATGTCCGCCATCTCGAGCGCGCTTGAGTTCACCCATATCGCATGTCCATCCACGCGGGTGAGCGACACCGGACTGGTCCGCGGCGACGGCGTCGAGCGATCGCTTATCCGGAAACGCTTTGGACGGCCACAAATTCTGATCCCACGCGTGACCCACGATCCACTCGCCCGGCGTTTGTCGTCTCGGCCGCCTTGGCCACCTTCGACGCAATCTCCGCTTGGGACGCCACGCCGCGCAAATCCAATCGATCCAGCCCTGCCCCAAACGTTTCCATGTGCCCGTGGGAATCGATAAACCCGGGAATAATCGCCCTCCCGTGCGCGTCGATCTTGCTTCGTGTCCGGCCCCAATGAACGGCGTGACGTCCTCCCCTACGCAAGATCTTGTTGCCCGCGTACCGCCAACGCCGTAGCCGACGGACGTTGCGGGTCAACCGTATAAATATGCGCGTTGGTGATGACGAGATCGGCATTTTGTGCGAAGCAAATCGCCGCTCAAGGCCGTCATAACCAGATTGCAAGTCGAAGCATTTCAACAGCGTACAATGAAGAAGGCTATGAATCAGGCACTGACCATGGACCGCGTGTTCGAGCAACCTGCCTGGAAGCAGGTGCTCAATTGGACCGCCGCTATCCTCATCGCGATTGTCTTTTTGGCCGCCGGTCTGTTCCATATCCTCGACCCGTTTGGCGCGGCGGTGCTTGATGACCAACCTGAAATTACCGCAGGCGATCAGCATTCCGTTCGCTGTCGGCTTAGGAACCGTCGAAACATTCACCGGCCTCCTGTTCCTGATTCCTGGCTATCGCAAATGGGCTTCTTGGCTCGGAATCTTCCTTCTCGCCGCCTTCATGGCCTACATCGGGTTTTTCTACAATGACCTTCGCGGCGCGGATTGCAGTTGCTTCCCGTGGGTGAAACGCGCGGTCGGACCCGCGTTCTTCGTCGAAGACGGAATCATGATGTTGCTTGCCGTCGTCGCGGGCCTCTGGACTACCGCTACCCGCCGTCTTCGTCTCCCCGCTGTGGTCTTGGGCATCACCGCCGTTTTCGCTCTCGTCTCCTTCGGCGTAGCGTCTGCCCGGCAGACCGGAACCAAGGCTCCCGACACCATCACCGTCAACGGCCAGCCTTACGCAATCGGCACCGGCAAGGTCTTTATCTACTTCTACGATCCGGAATGCATGCATTGCCTCGACGCCGGTGAGCGGATGGCCAAGCTTGACTGGGGCTCCACCAAATTCGTCGGCCAGCCCGTCGTACATCCTCAATTCGCGCCGGCCTTCGTCGAGCGCACGGGCCTCAACGGCGTGACCGCCAGCAGCTTCGAGCTTCTCAAAAAGACGTTCCCTTATAAAGCGACCCCCGCCGGAGTAGCCATTGAAAATGGACGTCAGGTCGGCAATCTCACGCAATTTGCCGATCCGGAGCCGATCCCTACGCTGCGGAAATTAGGTTTTGCCAAGTAGTCACGCCCTGCGTGTCGCTCTGTCCCTTTCGTTGTGTACGCCGGAAACAGTCTTTCCCTCCTAAATGCCTCGTGAATATATCCCGCTGTTGGTATTCCTTATACTTGCCACGCTTCTGCCAGTGGCCTCGTTATTGCTCGCCAGTCTTCTAAGGCCGTCGGCTCCATCGAAAACGAAATTGGAAGCCTATGAATGTGGTATCCCGGCCGAATCCAATGCGCGCGGCCGTTTCTCGGTTCACTACTATGTCGTGGCCATCCTGTTTGTGATCTTCGACGCCGAGACCATCTTCCTGTTCCCTTGGGCGGTTCGCTATCGGGCGTTGGGTTGGTTTGGTGTGGCGGAAGCAGGAGTATTCCTCACAATCCTGCTCGTCGGTTATCTGTGGGCTCTTAAGAAGGGTGTGTTTGATTCATTATGAGATTGGTTTTTAGATCCTCGGTTTTCTTTTTCGGCACTCTCTGTGCCTCTGCGCAAATCAGCGGCCCGGTCATGCGGTTGAGCACCGCCGCCTTGAATGTTCCAGCCATCGCCTCCGGCACAAACGCTGCATCCCAAACGGTGGAAATTTACAATGCGGGCACCGGCACGCTTAGCCCGTCGGTCTCGTCGAGCGCCACCTGGCTGACCCCCACTGTCGGCGCGCAAGTGACCTGCCCCACGGGAACATTCACCGGAAACTGCTTGCCGCTGAACCTCACCTTCAACACCGCCGCGCTGGCGGCCGGCACCTACACCGGAATCGTTTCGATCTCGGATCCGAACGCGGTGGATTCCCCACAAACAGTCGCTGTTGTTCTCACCGTTGTCGGATTCGTTTCCAAGACGCCGATCCAGCTATACGCAGCCCCCAACGGAGGCACTGCTACCGCTACCCTCAACACGCACGGCGTCGTCAACGCCCAAGCGAGCACTGCCAGCGGAGGGAACTGGTTGACCGTCTCGCTGAGCGGCAACGGCAGCTTCGATTTCTACTATCCCTACCAGGTGAAAGTAACGACGCAGTCTAGCCAGACCGCGGGAAACTACACCGGCAGCATCGCTATCTCCGGTGGCAATACAGCGTCCGATAACGTGACGGTTCCCGTGAACCTGACGGTCACCACGTCGCCGATCGCCCAACTCTCCACCACCGCTGTCACTCTCGTCGGCGGCGTCAACGCGCAACCGGCTTCCGTGGTCTCCATCGCAAACACCGGCCAAGGCAGTTTGACGGTCAACTCCGCTACGCCCACCACGACAACTGGTTCCGGATGGCTCACCGCGACTCTGGCCATCGGCGGAGGCTCGGTCACCATTACCGCCAATACCGCATCGCTCCAGCCGGGACTCTACCAAGGCTCCGTCGCCATCGACACCAACGCGGTCAATAACTCCTCCTTGATTATTCCTGTCAGCCTGCTCGTCACCACCCAGTCCGGACCTCTGATCAACATCGGCGGCGTCGTCGACAACGCCATCGGGAAGACTCCCGTCGCGCCCGGCGATATTGCCGCCGCGTATGGTTCTCAGTTCTCGAGCGCAGACCTGACCTTCGCGGAATCCGTTCCGCTTCCCACCACCCTCAGCAATGTGCAGGTGCTGGTCAACAATCTGGCCGCGCCGCTCTACTACACCTCCACCGGCCAGATCGATTTCCAGATTCCTTATGAGACCCCCGTCGGAACGGTTGCCGTCCAGGTGATCAACAACGGGGTCGCAGGTAATAAGGTCTCCGTCCCCGTGGTCGCCCGGCAGCCTCGCGTTCTGGTTTTTCCCGGCAACGTACCCATCATCGTCGACTACAACACCGGCAAGATTCCGGTAAGCACCACCACCCTGCTGCCGAACCAACCGGCCGTCCCCGGCGATACGCTCGTCATCTATTGCATTGGTCTGGGACAAACCACCCCGGCAGCCGTAACCGGCGCCAGCCCGACGGCGAGTCCGCTGCAATCAGTTAGCTCGCCCGTAATGGTGACACTGGGAGGTGGGTTCAGCGCCACGACTCAACTAACGCCTTCCTTTGCGGGACTGGCTCCTGGCTTCGTCGGCCTGTACCAGGTCAACGTCACCATCCCGTCCACCTATGTACCGCCCGCCGGCGGAGATGTGGGCTTAACGCTCTCGATGCAGGGCGCCGCTGCCTTACCGCTCACCATCTCCATTCAGTAGGCGTAATCAGGGCCCACACAACTTTTGTGGGCCCTCCCCTTAACTCGTAAACACAGGCGCCAGCGCCACCAGCACCAAGCCGATCACATACGCGGCCAGCATGAAACCGATTAACACATTGACCCGGCCCTTTGCGCCTCTGAATTCCTTCCAATACAGCAACCCCCACAACACGCTCACCATCGTGGCGCCCTGTCCTACGACATAACTCACGGCCGGACCCACGCGCGCGTTCCCCTGGGCGCTCGCCGCGACGAAGTTCGAAACGGCTCCCACGCCCCAGATCATTCCGCCCACAATACCGAGCGCATGCTGCTTGTTCGTCCCGCTGAAGTACTCGTAGATCTCCACGGGACGGCCTTCTACGGGCAGGTTCATGAAGAACATGTTGAACAGGAACGTCGAGAAAAACACGCCCAGCGCAAAGATCAGCCCCATGGCATAGGGGCCCAGTCCCGCCTCGTTCGTATGCTCGCGGTACACCCCGAGCTGCACAATCGGAAAGAACAAGCCCATCAGAACCCCGCTCACTAAGCTGATCAGCACGCCCTTCAAGCTGACTTGCTTGACTGTCGTGCGTGTCGTTCCGTTGCGGATTGCCTCGTCCAGCTTCTGCGCCTCGAATGCGCGATATGCCATGGCGGTGACCACCACGGCAGCGATAACGAACGCTACACCGGCAAACAGCAGCACCGGATTCCCGCCCGGATCGATCATGTAATTCAGCACCACACCAATTACCAACGCAAGACCGATAGCGATTGGAAATGCCACCGCCAATCCGGCAATCGAGATCGAAGCCACCAGCAGCATGTTCGCCAGGTTGAACACAATCCCGCCCGCGAAGCCATACAGATCTTGATGCTTGCCTGCCTTTTCAATATCGTCCAACGTCGCAAATCCATCGAACCCGAAGGTCCCAAACGTAAACGCGAGGATGATCGCTACCAGCAGCACCCCGAACGCGTAGTCGAAGTAGAAGAGTTCAAACCGCCATTTCCCGGTAAGCTTCTGGGTGTTGGCCCATGATCCCCAACAGATCATGGAGAGCAGCATCAGCGACAGCGTCGCGAAATAAGTGGAAGGCAGCAGCATGTTTTGGCTTGGTGCGAGATTAGCGCGCGGCGCGTGTCACGTGCAAGTGAATCTATCATGGAAGAGAGTGGCCGGCGTTTATCTCTCTTATCCGTTCTGCGCGCAAAAGTGCACCTACTGCAATTTCGCCTCGGGCGTCATGCCCCGCGCGCTCGAAGCCGAATACCCCTCCGCCCTCCTGAAGGAAATCGAAGCCGCCGCATTTCGATGGACTCCCGAAACCCTGTATATCGGCGGTGGAACGCCCAGCGCTCTCGACCCGGCGGTGCTCGGGCGAATTCTGCGCGCAGTCCCCGGCGCGCCCTGGCGCGAGGCCACCATCGAGGTCGCTCCCGGCTCGATCCATGCAGCTGGCATACAAGCTTGGCAAGCCGCTGGGATTAATCGCGTCAGCTTGGGCACTCAATCGTTCGTCCGCGCGGAGCTCGCTCGGACCGGCCGTCGGCACACTCCTGAAATCGCCGCCGCGGACGTCGCCCTTCTGCGCGCCGAAGGGCTGACCAACATCAACCTCGACCTCATCGCGGGACTGCCCGGCCAGACCGCCGCCAGTTGGTCGGTCTCCCTCGACTGGATCGAGCATCTAGACCCGCCCCACGTCTCCGTCTACATGCTCGAGATCGATGAAGACAGCCGCCTCGGCAAGGAAATGCTGCTCGGCGGAGTGCGTTACGGAGCTGGCGATGCCCCCGATGAGAACCTCACCGCGGAGCTCTACGAAGCGGCTGTGGAGCGGCTCGCGTCCCTGGGCATTCCGCGCTACGAGATCTCGAACTTCGCCAAACCCGGGTACGCGTCGCTACACAACCTCAAGTATTGGCGTCGCGAACCTTACCTCGGCTTTGGAGCCGACGCCCACTCGCTCGACAACGGACGTCGATGGTGCAATGCGGAATCCGCGCAGGACTACATCCGCCTGAGCCCGCACGCTCGCGCCGAGGAGAGCGACGCGCGGGAAGAAGAAGAGCAGTTCTTCGTCGGGCTCCGCATGACCGAAGGCATCGCCGTCTCAGCGGCGGATTTGGGCCGGCATCATACGGCCATCCGCCGACTTGTAACCAACGGCCTGCTCGATCAGGATGGCTCGCGCTTGCGCCTGACCTCGAGGGGCGTGATGGTCTCCAACGAAGTGCTCGGGGAATTCCTAAACGCATGAGCCTTATCGATCTCCGCAGCGACACCGTAACCCGTCCCACCAAAGCCATGCGTCGCGCCATGGCCGAAGCCGAAGTCGGAGATGACGTCTACGGCGAAGATCCCACCGTCAACCGCCTCGAACAGCGCGCCGCCGAGATCACCGGCAAGGAAGCCGCCTTGTTCGTCCCCACTGGCACCATGGGGAACGTGATCGGCATGAAGCTCCATACCGAGCACGGGCAGGAGATCGTGTGCGATGAGCGCGCGCCATCTGCTCGATTGGGAACTCTCCATGGTCGCCTGGTTTGCCGGCTGCCTGCTCCGCCCCGTATCCGCGTCCGGAACCATTCCTCGTTGGGAGCACTACCGCAAAGGGCTCCGCGCTTTCGGTCCTCATAACGCCCCTACCGCGTGCATCGAGATCGAGAACACGCACAACATGCTCGGGGGACGCGTCTATCCGCTCACCGACCTCGACGAAATCTGTGCTGGGGCCCGTGCTCTCCATCTCAAAGTGCATATGGATGGCGCTCGCGTCTTCAACGCCGCGGCGGCTCTCGACGTCCCCGTCGGGCGCATTGTCCGCGATGTCGACACCGTGATGTTCTGCCTGTCCAAGGCTCTCGGCGCCCCGGTAGGGTCCATGCTGGCTGGCAGCGCAGAGAACATAGCCCGCGCCCGCCTCTATCGCAAGCGCCTCGGCGGTGGCATGCGCCAAGCGGGTGTTCTCGCCGCGGCCGGATTGATCGCCTTGGAAGACACGCCCCCGAAGTTGAAATCCGATCATGCGAACGCCCGCTGTTTTGCCCAACTGATCGACGGGATTCCCGGCGTTTCGATCGACCCCGCCGCCGTGGAAACCAACATCGTGATCTTCGACATCGAGGCTACGGGCAAGACGCCTGCCGACATCTCGGCGGCCCTGAAGCAAAGGGGTGTTCTTCTGAATGGCGTCAACGAACGGCAGATGCGCGCCGTTACGCACTACGACGTCTCCGAACAGGATTGCCGCGCCGCCGCCGGAGCCTTGGCCGAAGTCCTGGCTGCCCGCTAGCTTCGCTCCCGCTCGAGCAGCTTACGCTTGCACTCGACGAATCAGCGCCACTTGGTTCAAGGCGCACGCTCGCTTTCGCGTCCACCGGTATCTCGGATGTGCGATCGAGCTTTTGAGCAGAACCATGATTTGATCGATCACGTTCACCAGTTCTCCGTCATCTCGCACAAGTTCGGCGCGAGCGAAGTCCTTGCGGAACTCGGTCTCCTAAAACGAACAGCGGATGCACGCCGTGACGCACGACGACGTCTCCGAACAGGATTGCCGCGCCGCCGCCGGAGCCTTGGCCGAAGTCCTGGCTGCCCGCTAGCTTCGCTCCCGCTCGAGCAGCTTACGCTTGCACTCGACGAGTCAGCGCCACTTGGTTCAAGGCGCACGCTCGTTTTCACGTCCACCGGTATCTCAATGTGCGGTCGGCTCTTGAGCAGAACCATGATTTGGTCGATCACGTTCACCAGTTCTCCGTCATCTCGCACAAGTTCGGCGCGAGCGAAGTCCTTGCGGAACTCGGTCTCCTAAAACGAACAGCGGATGCGCGCCGTGACGCCCGACAACGTCTCCAAACAGGACTGCCGCCATCCGCCGCAGCCTTCGCCAAAGTCCTAGCTGCCCGCTAGCTTCGCTCTCGTTCCAGCAGCTTTCGTTTGCGCTCCACGCCCCAGCGGAAGCCGGTCAGATTGCCGTTCGCACCTACCACCCGGTGGCAAGGCACAATCAGCGCCACTTCATTCAAGGCGCACGCTCGCGCCACGGCACGCGTCGATCGCGGCATTCCCATATCCGCGGCAACTTGCGAGTAGCTCCGCGTCTCGCCTCGTGGAATCGCGCGCAGGTAATCCCACACTCGCCGCTGAAACGCCGTGGCTTTCACATCCACCGGTATCTCCGGATGTGGCGTAGAGCTTCCGATCAGAACCATGATCTGATCAATCACGTTCACGAGTTCTCCGTCATCGCGCACGAGTTCCGCTCGCGCGAAATCCTTGCGGAACTCTGTCTCCAGCTCTTCTGAGCGATCTCCCAGGCGCACGGCGCACACGCCGCGTCCTGTGGCGGCTACCAACAGTTCTCCGAACTCTGTCGGCGCGATCGTATACCGAACCGTGATGCCCTCGCCGCGCTTCCGCCGTTTCACCGGGGTCATTCCGAGTTCCTCCCCCGCCTGTTCGTAAGCCCGGCTGCTTGCGCCAAAGCCCGCGTCGTAGATCGCCGCAGTAACGCTGCTTGCTTCGGGAAGTCTGCGCCCAAACCGTTCCGCGCGACGCTCCCGGATATACGCCTTCGGCGTGATCCCCGTCGCCTTCTTGAACGTGCGCTGCAGATGAAATGGGCTAACGCCGGCGGCGGTGCCTAGATCCTGAAGAGTTACCGTCGAATCCGGATGCGACTCGACGTATTCGGTTACCTTCCGGACCAGCGAAGCGACCGGAGCGATTCCCTGGGGACGGCATCGCAGACAGGCCCGAAATCCGGCCTCTTCCGCTTGCCGTACCGTGTCGAAGAACCGCACCCCGTCTGCTTTGGGCCGTCGCGACGGACATGACGGCCGGCAATACACGCCGGTCGAGAGCACGCCATAGAACATCTGCCCATCAAAGCGCGCGTCCCGAGCGAGGACGGCTTGCCACAACTCTTCAGCAGCGATTGTCATGCCCTCAATCTAGCGCCGCCCGTACCGCCGCGGCTTCCCGAATCTTGCGGTCAAACTCCGCGCTAGCTAGACGGTGTTGCAACCGCAAACGTCACGATGTTACTGACGTACAGGTACTGCGCGATGGTTAACTGGGTCAGGTTGTCGTTCGGCAGCCCACTCGGCAGCTGGAACACGATCTGATACAAGCCCAGCGATCCCGGTACGAGCGTTACATCAATCACCTGCGCGGTTTGACCGCCCGCCAGGATCGAATCCACCGGGGTCGCCGGCGGGTACAGTCCGGAGATGTTGGTGGTCACGAGCTGCCCCGTGATGGAATCCGGCCCTTGCGTGATCGTCGTGCCATCCGTTGAGGAGTTGGTGATCCCCAACCCCGTAGCGTAGGTGTAGAGCACTTCCCCGGGCTGCGCCGGATTCGACGTTGTCACCTGCGCGTTACCGCTGTTTCCGCAACAGAGATTGGCCGAGAACGCTGTCAGGATCTCTGTCGCTCCCGTGCTCGAGTTCTCCCCATACGTGATAGCATTGCCTGCCGTACCAGCCACTCGGGCCCGAAGGTAGATGCGCGTATAGGTGTTACTTGGCAGGGCGATCACGTTCGGGTCGTTGGCCATCAAGCGCTATCAGCCCGTCGCGCACGGTGGTGAGTGTGTCCGTGCTCAGGACGGTATAGGTATAGGTGGTCGAGTTGACGAGTACCGAGACCGTGTTCCCCGCGGTGATCGTCCCATCCACCGAGATCAGACCGGATGAGTAGTTCGTCAGGTGGTTCACGAACCCGGGACGCGGATCTGTTCCGTAGTTAGCGAACAGGCCCGAGTTCTCCGGTACGATCACGGTCCCGATCGCGTTGGTCGCCGTAGGCCCGCCACTCGCATGGTTGGTTACGACATAGATGCTCGAACTGCTCCGGTCATTCACCTCGAAAGGCATCTGGGCGTTGATCTGCGTTGGCGAGACGTAGAGAAGCGGGGCCGCTATTCCATCGATGTACACAGTGGCGCCGCCGAGCGTCCGCGGCACCGTTTGGGTGCTGTAGTCGAACGCGGCCGTTTGCTCACTCAAGCCCGTTCCGAAAATCCTGATCAGCGTACCGGGAGCGATCTGCACCGCGCTCGCCAGATTAATCGTGATGGTCGTCGCCGGAGCCGCCGGCACAATCAATGAACTGCTCGACACGGTCGCGCCAAGCGCCGTTCCGACGCCCGCCGAACCCGGCACGCGCGCCGTCAGCACTACCGCGGGATTCACTGTATCGGCGGTGGCAATCACGTTCGGGTCTTTGGTGCTACCTCCGTAGTTCCGTTGATCAGTTCGTCAAGCCGGTAACGATGGTAGCCAGCGTATCGTTCGCGACCACCGTATAGGTATAAGTGGTCGTCGCGATCGTGATCGTGACGGTGTCGCTTGTGCCACGGTTCCGGTAAACGCCACGTTCCCGTCGCATAAATTTCCAGACTCGCCGCATTGCGTACCGCCGTTTGCGGCAGCTGGAACCGATCGGCGTGTAAACCACCACGCGCAGATTGTAGGTATCGGCTACGTACAGATTCGTGCCGTCCCAAGCCAGCGAGGTAGGCGTCGCGAACGAGTCCGTGTTCGCCGATGAAGCGTCTGTGTTCTCGTCAGGCTGACCAAGGATCACATCGGCATGCGGCAGGTTCGTCGTCGGAATCGAGTTGAACACCAGCACGCGATCGTTCCCGCCGTCGGCAATGATCAGGTGTTGGCCATCGAACAGGACGAACCGCGGGAACGACAGCGTGTAGCCGCACAAGGCGGGGTACGTCGGAGTCGCCGGCGTAGTCGAGGTATCGCTGCCATTCGAGGGACACAGGTTTGTGCTGTCGTTCGACACGCCGGAGACGAAGTCCTTCTGCCCGATGACGACATCGGCCGGGGCGTTGTTCGTGGTAGGGATCGTGTTCCAGATCAACACCCGGTTATGACCCAGATCGGAGACATAAAGATGCGTTCCATCGCTCGTCGCCGAAGTCGGGCTGTCGAGATTGGTCTGGGTAGGCGCAACGTGGTTTGGTCACTGGCGGCAGAATGAGCGTCGTGAAGTCCGGCGCGCCGACCACCATGTCGGCCGCAGCGTTGTTGGCCGTCGGTATGGAGTTGTAGATCAGCACTCGGTCGTTCAAGGTGTCGGCCACGAACAGCTTGCCGTTAGAGATCCAAACGCCTTGAGGTCCGCTGAGCGAGGTCGCCGAAGGCGTCCCGGCGAGCGCCGTGCGTGAAGTCCGCCTGCCCGATCACGACGTCGGCCGTCTGGTCCTCGAGGTCGGTATCGTGTTCCAGATCAGTACGCGGTTGTTGTCGCTATCCGCAACCGCCAGCTTCGGCGCCGTCCGTCGCGATGCGGTCGCGTTGCAAACCCGTTCTGGGTCATGTTCTGCGCCGCCGTATCGAGTCCGGCTGGCCCAACACGAGATTCGGATGGCCGATACACACCGGGCATTGTCGCCAGCTGACGAGGAACTCTGCGGCGACGGAACTTGTACGGTGTGGGCAGCCCGGACACAGGCGTGTAGATCAGGACACGGTTGTTGAGCGGGCTGACCCCCGATCTTGTTCCCATCCGCAATGAACAGATGGTTGTTCGCGATACGCCGACCCCGCCCACCGCCGCCGAGCACGCCCTCATATCTAACACCGGCACTTCCGCCAGAGCGGACGTGAAGTTCTGCTGGCCGATGACGAGGCGCGCGGCCTGCCCCGTCAAATAGTCCGCGCAAAAGGCCGTTTGAGCGGCCAAAAGGATAGCAAAAGAGCCTTCATTGTTGGATAGGAAACGGGTTACGGAACCCGGTTACGAAGCAGTCCCCGATTATATCATGCCGTATGTGCAATTAACCTGCCACTTCCCGGCTGCACGCCGGCGGCCACTCACGATTGCTACACTTCGGACGTGCCGGAATTGCCCGCTCGAGATCACGGTTCGCGATTACGAAAGCACTGCTCGACCGCGGCGAGCCGCTGCTGCTGATCGACGTCCGCGAGCCTGAGGAGCACGCCACGGCGCGCATCGAAGGCGCCGAACTGATCCCCATGGGATCATCCCGCAGCGCGTGATGCACTTCGAGGATCGTGACGAACCGCTGATCCTCTTCTGCCACCACGGCGTGCGCAGCCTCCATGTCGCGGCGTGGCTGCGAGAGCGCGGCGTGGAGAATGCCCAGAGCATGGCTGGGGGCATCGACCAGTGGAGCCGCGAGATCGATCCCTCCGTACCACGATACTGACTATGCCCAAGCTCTTCGCCGGATCCTCCGGCTTCGCCTATGCTTCCTGGAAGCCGGTCTTCTATCCCGCCAAGCTGCCTGCCAAGCAGTTCCTGCCGCACTACAGCAGCCGGCTGAACGCGGTGGAGATCAACTACACTTTCCGCCGCTTGCCTTCGGCCACCACGCTCGAGAACTGGGTGAAGAGCACGCCCGACCGACTTCATGTTCTCCGTGAAAGCGAACATGCGGATCACCCACATCCTGAAGCTCAAGAACGCGCAGGAATCGACCGAGCTGTTCCTGAAGACGATCGACCCGCTGCGCACCGTCGCGGCGCCTGGGGCCGATCCTGTTCCAGCTTGGCCCCACGTTCAAAGTGCGACGCCCAGCTGCTGGCCGACTACGTCGCGCAATTGCCCTCGGACCTCCGCTACGCCTTCGAGTTCCGGCATGCTTCCTGGCTGGCGGACGAGACCTACGACACCCTCGGCAAGCACAACATCAGCCTGTGCCTGGCCGAATCGGAGAAGCTCGAGATCCCCAAGGTGGTGACAGCCGACTTCGTCTACAGCCGGCTGCGCAAGGCCGAGTACTCGCACGGAGACGCTGGCCGAAATCGAACGCCAGACGCAGCGAGCAGCTAGCCGCGGGGCGGGATGTGTTCGCCTTCTTCAAACACGAGGAAGACCCGCACGGCGCGCTTTACGCGGAGGATCTGCTGGCGCGCTTCTGACCCGCGCGCTTCTTCGCCGCCACCGGCTCGCTTGGCTGCCTCTTCGGCCTCCGCCGTGGCCGCTTCGGCGCGCTGCACGGGCTTTTTCTGCTCCAGGCTCTTGCGTAGCGCTTCCATGATGTCGATCACCGGCGCGATGTGCGTGCGTCGGGCGTCTCCACCACCTTGTGGCCCTCGATCTTGGCCTGGATCATCTTCTCCAGATTGTCGCGGTAGGTGTCGTGGTACTTCTCGGGCTCGAACGCCGCCGCCAGCGATTCGACCAGCGTCCGCGCCAGCTGCAGTTCCTTCTCTTTGACCATGCGTCGTATCGGTGCGGAACTCTTCCGCTGCGCGGATCTCGCTGCGGTAGTACATGGTGTGCAGCACCATGCCGGTGTGCGCCGGGCGCAGGATCACGATGTGCTCCCGGTTGTGCATGGCGATCTTGGCGATGCCGAAGATAGCCGCTCTCCCGCATGGCCTCGAACAGCAGCGCGTAGGGCTTCTCGCCGCCTTCGTCGGGCGCCATGTAGTAGGAGCTTTCGAGGTACACCGGATCCACTTCGCTGGCCTTGACGAACTCCAGGATCTCCATCACCTTGGCGGTCTTCGGGCGCGACCTTCTTGATCTCTTCGTCCTCGATGACGACGTAGTGGTCTTTCTCGTACTCGTAACCTTTGACGATTTCGTTACGCGGGAATCGGCTTGTCTTCCGTCTGGCAGAAGATCACCAGCTTGATGCGCGAGCCATCCGGCTTGTGGAGCTGGTTGAAACTGATGGTTTCGCTGCGGGCGGCTACCGACAGCTGCACGGGGAACGAAACCAGACCGAACGCGAGATGACCCTTCCAAACGCTGCTTGCCATGTAAATATCCTCACGCGGAGCCCGCAAACGGGCGTAATCAGCGCAACTCTATCAGCTATATCATTAAAGCAAGAACATTTCCATACCGTCTATGTCGCTCGAGGAATACAAGCGGAAGCGCAATTTCAAGGCCACGCCCGAACCGCCGCCCGGTCCAGGGGCGCATCATGCCGGGTCGCCGCGCTTTTATATCCAGCGGCACCACGCCTCGCACCTGCATTACGACTTCCGGATGGAGGTCGACGGCACGCTGAAATCCTGGGCCGTTCCGAAAGGGCCGACGCTCGATCCCGCGCCCAAGCACTTCGCGGCCATGGTGGAAGACCACCCGCTCGACTACGGCAACTTCGAAGGCAACATCCCCAAGGGCAACTACGGCGGCGGCAGCGTGATGCTGTGGGACCGCGGCACGTATGAACTGATCGGCGACCTGATGCCGCCAAGCAGATCGAGCGCGGCGACTTCAAGTTCCACCTGGAAGGCGAGAAGCTGCAGCGGCGACTTCGCGCTGGTGCACATGCGGAACCGCGGCAAAGGCAATGAGTGGCTGCTTTGAAGAAGAAGGACGACGGCGCCGTTCCCGGTTGGGACATGGAGGCACTACGCCTCAGCGTCTTGACCGGGCGGACGCAGGAAGAAATCGCGCAGGATCTTCCCGCGCGTCCACGGCCCGGCCTGCGAAGGGAAAGACCAATGCGAGCCGGCGGCTCACAAGGGCGAAGCCCCCGCACCGGGCGCCGTGCAAGCCGCCCATGCCCGGCTTCTTCGCGCCGATGGGCGCGACGCTGGCCACTTCCCTGCCCGAGGACGTCGAATGGATCGGCCGAGCTCAAGTGGGACGGCGTCCGCGCGCTGTGCTTGGTGGACGACGGCAAGCTCGAGATCTACACCCGCAACGGCAACCGCTGCGAGCGCCAGTATCCGGAGTTGTCCGTGCTGCCGCATCACGTCAAGGCCAAGCAGGCGATCCTTGACGGCGAAATCGCCGTGCTGGATGAGAAGGGCGTGCCGAGCTTCGCCATGATCCAGCCCCGGATCATGGCCGCCGATGCCGCCGCCATCGCCCACATGACGCGCACCGCGGCCCGTGCAGCTGTTCCTCTTCGATCTGCTCTATCTCGACGGGTGGGATCTGCGCGGCGTGCTCCTGCGCGAACGGCGCGCAAGCTGCTGGAAAAGCTGGTGAAGCGCGCAGATCCGGTGCGCATCTCCGACACGCTTCCCGCCCAAGCGGAGCTGTTCGAAGCCGCGCGCCAGAACGGGCTGGAAGGTCTGGTAGCCAAGTGCCTCACCAGCACCTATGAATCGCGGCGCAGCAGAAACTGGCTCAAGATGAAGCTGCTGAACTCAGCAGGAGTTCGTGATCTGCGGCTACACCAATTGGCGAGCGCGATCATTTCGGCGCGCTGGTGCTGGGCTATTACGAAACGGCAAGTTCCGTGGGCCGGGAACGTGGGCACGGGCTTCGACCAGAAGTTGCTGGCGGCGCATCCGCGAGATGATGGACGCGCTCGAAACCAAGACGCGTACGCTTGCCGCGCGGACCCCAAATTCCCGAAGGACATCGTCTGGGTCAAGCCGGATCTGGTGTGCGAGGTCAAGTTCTCCAACTGGACGCCCGACAAGCATCTTCGCGCGCCGGTGTTCCTCGGGCTGCGGCAGGACGTGAACCCGAACGAACGCGCCGGAAGAACCGGAGATCGTCAACACGACGGAAGACGCCCGAAGCGGAAGCCGCGCGGCGGAAAAAGAAGGCGCCCGCGTTCCGACGCCACCCGAACCCAAGCATTGCTGCCCGGCACGGAGTAGCAGAGCACACTGCCGCAGTCGACGGCCACGATCTCAAGTTCACGCAATCTGAACAAGGTCTTCTATCCGAAGGACGGCTATCACCAAGCGCGACCTGCTGAACTACTACTCCGACGTCGCGCCGTTCCTGCTGCCGCACTTGAAGGACCGGCCGCTGTCGCTGAAGCGCTACCCCAACGGCATTCACGAGGACTTCTTCTTCCAGAAAAACTCGGCGGAGAGCTTTCCCGCCTGGCTGCGTTACGAGACGGTCGACAACATCCGCTACGTGCTCGCGGAAGATCGCGCCGCACTACTCTACCTGACCAATCTTGGTTGCGTCGATCAGAACCCGTACTATGAGCCGCGTGGGCACGATCGAGCAATCCCGATTGGATTCTGATCGATCTGGACCCGGTGGATTGCGCCGTTCGATCTGATCGTCGAAGCCGCGCAGCTGGTGCGCGAGATCCTCGAAGACATCGGGCTTGACCGGCTATCCCGAAGACAACGGGCGGCGACGGCATGCACGTTTACATCCCGGTGAAGCCGATCTACTCGTACGAGAACTACAAAGCAATTCGCTGAGGTGCTGGCGGGCATCGCGCAGCGCGCGCAAGCCCGGACCTGTTCACCACGCCGCGCTCCGTCGCCAAACGGCAGAAGAACCGCGTCTACTTCGACTATCTGCAGAACGGCGAAGGCAAGACCATCGCGGCGCCCTATGTGACGCGCGCCTATGATGGCGCGCCGGTCGCGACGCCGCTCGATTGGGACGAAGTGAAGCCCGGTCTGCAGCCGCAGCAACTTCACGATCAAGAACGCGGTCGCCCGCTTCCGTGGGAAGGGCGACCTGTTCGCGGGCGTCCTGAAGAAGCCGCAGACGCTCGACCGGGCGTTCGGGAAGCTGGAAAAGCTGCTCAAGTAGGGAGTTCACCTCCTGGAGCTGCGCGCTCTTTCCGCAGCCTGCGGATCTCGTCCAGCCGTTCGCCGATGCGCCGTTCGAGACCGCGATCGGTGGGGTGATAGAACTCATGCCCGCGAAGCGAGTCGGGCAGACACTCCATGCCGGTAATCGCGTCATCGGACTGGTGGGCGTGCTGGTATCCGGAGCCGTAGCCCCACTGCTTCATGTGGCGCGTGGGAGCGTTGCGGAGTTGGAGCGGGACGGGCTCGGCGCTGTGCTGCGCGATCTCCGCCTGGACTGCGCCGAGGGCGCGATAGGACGCGTCCGACTTGGGCGCGACAGCGAGATAGATGGCCAACTG
Organism: Bryobacterales bacterium; assembly: GCA_963738525.1. GTDB lineage: Bacteria > Acidobacteriota > Terriglobia > Bryobacterales > Bryobacteraceae > Bog-113. The sequence goes on along the minus strand of CAVTXC010000011.1, from coordinate 57,584 downwards.
TGCCAGCGCCAGATCGCCTTCGGGCACGCCGAGGAAGTGCACGCATGCTTGGACGGCCATGGCCTGCTCGAGCGCGCGCGGGTCGGCCAACCCGATGTCTTCGATGGCCATGCGCACCATGCGCCGGGCGATGTACATGCGATCTTCGCCAGATTCGAGCATGCGCGCGAGCCAGTACAAGCGAGGCGTCCACATCGCTCGACCGCACCGACTTATGGAGCGCGGAGATGATATTGAAGTGCTCCTCGCCGCCTTTGTCGTAGAGCAGAACCTTGCGTTGGGCGGCGTCCTCGACCGATTGGGTGGTCAGTTCCGCGCCTTCGGGAGTCGCGCCGACGGCGGCTTCGAGAGTGTTGTAGGCCGAGCGCGCGTCACCGTTCGAGTACGAAGCAATCGTCTGCAGAAGGTCGTCCGAAGCAGTGACATGGCGACTGCCGAGGCCATGCTCTTCATCCACCAAGGCGCGGCTGAAGCAGCGTGACGATCTGCTCTTCGGCGAGCCCGCGCAGGGCGTAGACCTTGGATCGGGAGAGCAGCGCGGCGTTCACTTCGAACGAGGGGTTCTCGGTCGTGGCGCCGATCAGGACGATATCGCCGTGCTCGACGTAGGGGAGAAACGCGTCCTGCTGGGCCTTGTTGAAGCGATGGATCTCATCGACGAAGAGGATGGTCTTGCGCCCCAGATGCCGGAAGCGCTCGGCATCGGCCATGACGGCCTTGATCTCTTTGATGCCGCCGAGCACGGCGCTGAAGGGGATGAACTCGGACCGAGTGGTCTTGGCGATGATGCGCGCAAGCGTGGTCTTGCCCGAGCCCGGAGGACCCCACAGGATGATGCTGCCGAGGCGGTCCTGCTCGATCTGTTTGCGGAGGGGCTTGCCGGGGCCGAGGATATGCTCCTGACCGGCGAAGTCTTCGAGGCGCTCGGGCCGCATCCGTTCGGCGAGCGGGCGCGACTTCTCGACGGCCTCGTTGCGGATGGGAGCGGAGTCGAAGAGGCTCACCAGGCGAGTTCCTCCTGCATGAGGTTGCGGGCTTTAAGGAAGCCAGGGACAAGCGCGGCCAGATCCCGGAAGAGATCCTCGTACCGCACGTATGGCGAGTGGAGCATGCCATGCAAGTCGCTGGCGGTTGTTATCCGCTCCCGACAGCGACCGATTATGACAGACCGTTTCTTCTGACAATTACAGTAAAAGTACGGCTTCTTCAGGGCAGCAAGGGCGCCGACTTTGAAGATAGAGCGATCGCTTTCCCGAATGCGACGAAGGATCCCTTCGAATACCGACCCGTTTGGCATGTCGGAATCGGAGTAGACCAAGCGGACTCCGTAGGGTCCGAGCAAGACCTGGAGATTGTGGCGCAAAGCCGGGGTGATCGCAGCCGTGAATCGATGGCCGACAAATGCATGGAGTGGCTTACGCGATTTCAACCGGCGATCCCAAACAAGAAGCCCGGCTTCTTCCCGATTGTCGAGGGAACAAGACGATACTAAACGGAAATCGCGACCAGCGAAGCGCGCTTTGCCGCTGGCGATCACGGTTTGGGTGAACGCCCGCTGAGAGCGTGCATCCGAGAGGCGCTGCATTTGAAACGGATTCAGCGAATTCTGTTGGTGCAGAGCATCCAACAACGACCGTCCCTGACGCAATCCTTCGCTTAACCGGAGTTGGGTCAAGAGGCGGCGAACTCGACCAGTTTCCGAGCTTCGCGGGGACTATATCCCTCCACGATCAGGTTCCGCTCGAAGGTGCTCATCCAATTCTCCGCCCAACGAATCGGAGTGGCGGGGGGCGCATGAGTTCCCTTCTTCTTAGCCAGTGCAGGCTTGACTTTGCTGGAACCCGCTGCGCGTTTGGCCATAGATCTTCCTTTCATTTTAGATAAGTTTCCACTGCTTTGCTCAGGCCCGTTGACGGGCCGCTTCGTACAACAGGAGGCTTGCGGCGACTGCGGCGTTCAATGATTCGACCCCGCGGGTCGGGATGCGGACGGGTCGCGCAAGGCGCAGAATCGGATCGCTCACGCCCTGCCCTTCGTTCCCGACCACGATCGCGCAGGGGCCGGAGAAATCGCAGGTCCAGGGAGCATCGCCACGATCTCCCCGTCCCGCAAACAAGGGGATCGGGAGCGCAAACGTGTCGCGCGGCGCGCGGATTACGGGAATGCGCAAGAGCGAGCCGGCCGAGGCGCGCAGGGCTTTTGGGCTCCATGGATTGGCCGAGCCGTCGAGGATGACCAGACCGGTAGCGGCGAACGCTTCGGCCGAGCGCGCAATCGCGCCGAGATTGCCGGGATCGCGGACTCCATCGAGCACGACAGCCAAGGCCCGGGCGCTGAGGATTTCGGGCAGCGTCGCATGCGGAGGTTCGAGGAGTGCGAGCATACCTTGCGGCGTCTCGGTACCGGAGATGGACTGGAACACGCGGGCGGGCACTTCGAAGACGCGATCGGCGCGGAGCCCCGGGGGCAGCGATAAGCCTTGGGTGACGACTACGCACGCGGCGATCAGGCCGCTGCGCGCCACTTCTTCGACGAGGTGCGGGCCTTCGGCGATCATCCAGCCTTGTGCGGTGAGACCGCCGCGCTGCTGGGCCTTGCGAATCTCTTTGAGCAGAGGATTCGCCGGGCTGGTGATGTGATTCGCGGCCATTCCCCTTTACAATGTTGTCATCAGCATATCTCGCACCCTCAGACAGAGCTTGTGGCTCCTTGTGCTGGCGCCGCTGGTTTTCGCGCTGGGGTATTTCGCCACTTTGACGCTGCGGATCGCGCGGCAATCGACGAATGACGAGGCACGCAAGGCCGACGTCATTATCGTGATGGGCGCGGCCGAATACCGGGGCCATCCGTCGCCGGTGTTGAAGGCACGTCTGGACCACGCGCTCGAGCTGTACTCCAAGGGGTTCGCTCCCATGATTATGACCACGGGCGGCGCGGGCGGGGATCCACAGTTCACCGAGAGCACGGTAGGGCGAGCGTACCTGATCGATCGCGGCGTTTCGCCGGAGCGGATTATCACGGAGGACGAGAGCGACAGCACGGTGTATTCGGTAGCGGCGTCGGCGGAGATTATGCGGCGCATGGGACTTCGTTCGTGTGTGCTGGTGAGCGACGGGTATCACATTTTCCGCGCCAAACGGATGCTGCAGGCGCAAGGAATCCTGGTGTACGGGTCGCCGCGCGCTTCGCTTCCGCAGACCAAGTCTCGCGAGTACTGGCTCTATATGAGGCAGGCGATTGGTTATGCGTTGTGGAAGGTCGGCGTTTCGGTTTAGCAGGTCGTCTCCTTCGGTTTTGTTTCCCGGTGCGCGTATTTAGGCGGCTTGTGCACCCGGTTGGCAGCAGTCGCCCCAGGATTTTCCGCTTTTGCAGGGGCAAGGGCGGGCGCGATTGGCTTTGATGTAGCTCCCAAATTCGCCGTTCTCTTGGTCGTGCTTGAGGAGGATCTCGGCGGAGGTGAGGCGGCGCTTGGGCGCGGCGTTTGCGGGGGCCGGAACATCCTTTTTTGCGGGCACTGCTTCGAGGGGCGATTGTGCATCGTTGTGCATGCTTTCGGGACGCACAAGCGGGGCTGCGGCCGGCGGGCGGATGGCGATTGGCTTCAGTAGTTCGTCTTCGGGTGCGCTGGCTTCGGCGATGGGGCTGATGGGATCGCCGAGACGCATAAGGGAGCTGACGTCCACCTTAATGGTGCGCTTGCCTTCGGGCTGGGCGGCGGGAGGGGTGGAGACGATCTTGTGGATGGCGAGCGCGGCGCGGAGTCGAATGGACGCGGGCGTGTTCGGGTCGGCGAGGATGTCGCGGATGGTGTCGACCGCGAGCGAGGCGATGGGAAGCAGTTGGTCACGCCAGTGCATGGCCTGTTCATAGTGCACGGATTCCCAGACGTTTTGAAACGTCTGAGACGAGCGACGCCAGTTGAGGACCGTGTTGCGGTGAACGCCGACGGCATCGGCCGCGGCTTGGACGGTGTCCCCGGCGAGGATGCGGACGAGCACCTGGTGCTGGGGGGCAGAGAGATTTGCGGTGGACATGAGTTAAGGCTCCTGTCTTTAGTTTAGGGAGGGGGCAGGTAATTTCTGGGTTGGAGAGGGAGTTAAGTCATTGAAACGGGAAGGTTTAAGAAAATTTGAAATTTGCGTGATGGCGGGTGGAGTCAGGTGCACGAAAGCGCGCGCCGTCCCTCGATCCGGCAGCCGCCGGTGATGACACGCGCGATGGCGATGGAGAAGATGCGGTGCTCTTCGGCCAAGATGCGCTCGGCCAGCCTATCGGCTGTGTCTTCCTCGAGCACCGGCACCGCGGCTTGCATCACGATCGGTCCCGCATCCAGTTCTTCAACGCGACACTTGTATATGCAAATGCCGACGAGAATACGCCTGTACGGCTCCCCTATAAGTGCGTGGATGAGTCCGCATTCTAGGAATTGGGGTAATTGGTGCGGCAACGATCGTTCCGCTTGCTTCGGACGATTAGGAATCCGGGATGTTTGATTGCGTCTCGCACGTTAGGACGTTCGTGTTTGTGGGACGTCCACGGCGGTCTTAACAGAATCGGTTTCGTCGCGCGATGCAGTACCCATATAAATGGATCTGGCTTAGACAACCCGGACAGGTCAGCCCCGAGACCCGACGTTTGTGCTTTCCTTTCGGGACTGCGGCCCGTTCCTTCCCGAGGAAGCGGGCTGAAGAGATGGCGCTTAAAGAAGAGGGCTTCTGGGGCTGGGCCGACTACTAAAATCGCGGGCTTTTTTGGACGGTCCAGGCTGTCATGTCGCGCCCATGACGACCTTGCTTCGCTGCGGGTACCTCGCGAGCGGTTTCAACACGTGACCTCGACACCGAAGTCGCACAATACCGGCGCGCCTGGCTGGGTCGGGTGGTGGTAGAGAAAGATGTTGTAGCCAACAGTCCAGAGGCCCGGCTGAGTGCGAATGAAGTCCCAGACCTTGCCCATCGCCGGCCCCTACGCCGAGCCAACCGCGCCGGCGCGACCGCCCGGCGCACTACGGCCAACTGACGGGGGCGAACCGTTAGTAAGTCGACGCTGACGGACATTTTCCGATCGTATACCGGGATGGTGATTGCATTCCGTTTCAGCAGCCCGGATCGTCGTCCAGCGCCTTGAAGTTAAGCAGCAGAATGTCGTGTGGCCTGATCCGATTCGAAATGCCAGCGCTGCCGGTCGACGACCGCTCTGGAAGGGATCGCCAAAACCCCAGCCTCAGAGACCGGACACAGAGGCTGTTGTGGCAAAACCGTACAATCGCTGAAGGCCTATGATTTCGTTTGCAGAGTTAGCCGAGTCGGGTGATCCGTCGCTTTAGGATGTGAGGTCGAAGGCGCCTGGACCGCAGGGGCAGATGCCGATTACGGCGGAGATGCTGCTGTCGAGTCCGTCGGGAAATCTGTTTGGGTGGAGCCAGAATGCCGGGATGGGTTGGGATCCGGCGAAGCTGGGCGGGAAGGAGATCCTGATCCTGAGCACGCATGGCGGGATCCGGCGGCCGGATGGGACGCCGGTCGCGCTGGGACTCCATACGGGGCACTGGGAAGTCGGGCTGCTGATGGAAGCGGCGGCGCGAGGAGTTGGCTGCCGCTCGATGCGATTCCGTTTGCGGCTTATTGCACGGACCCGTGCGATGGGCGGACGCAGGGACGACGGGGATGTTCGACAGCCTGCCGTATCGGAACGATGCGGCGCAGGTGTTCCGGCGGCTGATCCGGTCGCTGCCGACGCGCAAAGGCGTGATCGGCGTCGCGACGTGCGATAAGGGGCTGCCGGCGATGATGATGGCGCTGGCCGGGATGCGGGATCTGCCGTGCGTGCTGGTGCCGGGCGGCGTGACGCTGCTGGCGGAGAAGGGCGAAGACGCGGGGCGGGTGCAGGCGGTGGGGGCGCGGTTTGCGCATGGCGAGATGACGCTGGAGGATGCGGCGGAGGCGTTGTGCCGCGCGTGCGCGAGCCCGGGCGGCGGCTGCCAGTTTTTGGGGACGGCGGCGACGTCGCAGGTGGTGGCGGAGGCGCTGGGGATGACGCTGCCGCACGCGGCGCTGGCGCCTTCGGGGCATCCGATCTGGCTGGATTGCGCGCGGCGGTCGGCGCGGGCGGTGCTGGATACTCGAGTCGCGGGGCGTGAAGATGCGGGACATTCTGACGGAGGCGGCGGTCCACAATGCGATGGCGGTGCACGCGGCGTTTGGGGGATCGACGAACCTGATTCTGCACTTGCCGGCGGTGGCGCATGCGGCGGGTCTTGCGCCGCCCGACGGCGCAGGACTGGACCGCGGTGAACCGGCAAGTTCCACGGCTGGTGGATGCGCTGCCGAACGGGCCGGTGGGACATCCGACGGTGCAGGTGTTTCATGGCGGGCGGGGTGCCGGAGGTGATGCTGCATCTGCGGGGCTGGGGCTGCTGCGAGCTGGACGCGCTGACGGTGTCGGGCGAGAAGCTGGGGACGATGCTCGATTGGTGGGAGAGGCTCGGAGCGCCGGCGGCGTTGCGGCAGAATCTGCGGGAGCAGCGACGGGATCGATCCGGATCACGTGATTATGGGTCCGGCGGCGGCGCGTCGGGCGCGGGCTGACGTCGACGGTGACGTTTCCGCATGGCAATCTGGCGCCGGGCGGGTCGGTAATCAAGAGCACGTCGATCGATCCGAGCGTGGTGGATGCGGATGGGGTGTACCGGAAGCGCGGGCCGGCGCGGGTGTTCCGGACGGAAGCGTCGGTGACTGCGGCGATCCGGGCGCAATCCGGACCGGATGCGATTCAAGCGCGGGGGATGTGATTGTGCTGATGTGCCGGGGGCCGATGGGATCGGGGATGGAGGAGATTTACCAGATCACGTCGGCGCTGAAGCACCTGAGTTTCGGAAAGCATGTGGCGGTGTTGACGGATGCGCGGTTCAGCGGCGTTTCGACGGGCGCGTGCATTGGGCATATTACGCCGGAAGCGCTGGCGGGCGGGCCGTTGGGGAAGGTGCGGGAAGGCGACGTGATCGAGATTGTGATCGATCGGAATGGGCTGGAAGGGTCGGTGGACCTGGTCGGGGAGAACGGCGAGTACCAGGGGGTGGAAGAGGGCACGCGGATTTTGGAGATGCGTCCGTTGCGCGACGATCTGGAGCCCGATCCGCGGCTTCCGTTGGACACGCGGTTGTGGGCGGCCTTGCAGAATGCGAGCGGCGGGACATGGGGCGGCTGCGTGTTTGATGTGGACGCGATCACGAGCGCGCTCGGCTCGCGAGCGTGACGGCCGGGATTGGCGGAGCGGGACGCGTTGCCCAGGCGTTGGGACGGCAACTACGCGAGAGCGGCCAGCGGGTGGTGGGGGTGGCGAGCCGGTCGATCGAACACGCGCGGGTGGCCGCGGAGTTCATTGGGACCGCGGCTGTGCCGTATGAGGAGCTGCGTGCCGAGCGGATTCTGATTGCCGTTCCGGATAACGCGATTCGTGAGGTGGCCGGGCGGATTCCGGAGAGCCGGGTGACGCTCCATACGTGTGGGGCGTACGGGGCGGAGTTGTTGCGGGGCGTACGCGCGGGAGATTGCGGAGCGCTGCATCCGTTACAGACATTCGCGACGCCGGAAGCGGGTTACGGGGCGCTGCGCGGGTGTGCGGTTGCGATCGACGGGGACGCGGGAGCGCTGGCGTGGGCGGAGGAGATCGCAGAGCTGCTTGGAGGTCCGGTGTTGCGGGTGGCGGGCGAGTCGCGCGCGGTGTACCATGCGGCGGCGGTGATGGCCAGCAACCATGTAGTGGCGGTGATGGATGCGGCGGTGGGGCTGCTCGAGCGCGCGGGAGTTCCGGAAGAGGCGGCGCGGCGCGCGGTGGGGCCGCTGGCGCGGACTGCGGTCGAGAACGTCATTGAGCGCGGCGCGGCGGGGGCGTTGACGGGCCCCGTAGAACGCGGGGATGCGGGGACAGTCCGGCGGCATCGAGAGGCTCTTCGCGAGATGCCGGAAACGGTGGGGGCGCTGTACCGGGCGGCGAGCTTACAGGCTCTCGCGATTGCGATACGGCGTGGGTTGAATCCGGAAGCGGTGGCGGCGGTGGGCGGGGAGTTGCGAGATGCCTGAGACGCCGAAGCAGGTGCGGACGACCACGCTGAAGCAGCGGAAGGCCCGGGGCGAGAAGATCGCGATGTTGACGGCTTATGACGCGAGCATGGCGCGGTGGCTCGACCAGGCCGGCGTAGACGTGCTGCTGGTGGGGGATTCGTTGGGGACGGTGATTATGGGGCTGCCGACCACGATTCCGGTGACGATGGACGTGATGGTGCATCACACGCGGGCGGTGGTGCGCGGGGTGGAGCGCGCGTTGGTGGTGGCGGATCTTCCGTTCCTTTCGTGGCAGATCAGCCGGGAAGAGGCGATGCGCAACGCGGGGCGGCTGCTGCAGGAGGGCGGAGCGGCGGCGGTGAAGCTGGAGGGCGGGCAGGATGCGGCGGTGATCCGGCGATTGGTGGATGCGGGGATTCCGGTGATGGGGCATCTGGGGCTGACGCCGCAGTCGGTTCATCAGCTGGGCGGGTACGTGACGCAAGGGCGTGGGGAAGCGGCGGCGGCGCGGATTCGGGAAGAGGCGCGGAAGATGGCGGAAGCTGGGGCCTTTGCCTTAGTACTCGAATGCGTTCCGGCAGCGCTGGCGGGGGAGATCACGAGGGAGCTCGCGATCCCGACGATCGGGATTGGGGCGGGTCCGGATTGCGATGGACAGGTGCTGGTGAGCTACGACGCGTTTGGGCTGTATCCGGGGGCAGTTCCGTCGTTTGTGAAGAGGTATGCGGAGCTGGGGGAAGTGGTGTTGAACGCGACGCGCGCGTATATAGAGGATGTGCGGAGCGGGCGATTTCCCGCAGGGCCGGAGCCGAGGGAATGAGTGGCGTGGCGAGATTGCGGGTGACGCATTCGATCGCGGAGACGCGGGCGGTGCTGGGGGATTTGCGCGGGGCGAAGACGATTGGTTTTGTGCCGACGATGGGGGCGCTGCATGCGGGGCATGCGCGGCTGATCGAGACGGCGCGGGAGCAATCGGGATTCGTGGTGGTGAGCATCTTCGTGAACGCGCCGCAGTTCAATCAACGGGAGGATTTCGAGCGGTATGCGCGCACGCTTCCGGCGGATCTCGCGCTGTGCTCGGAAGCGGGCGCGGACCTTGTATTTGCGCCTTCCAATGAGGAGATGTATCCCGAGCGGCTCGAGACTTCGGTGGATGTAGAAGGGGTGTCGGCGCACTTTTGCGGGGCGTCGCGGCCGGGGCATTTTCGCGCGGTGGCGACGGTGGTAACGAAGCTATTTGGGATTGTAGGGCCGGAGCTCGCATTCTTTGGGGAGAAGGACGCGCAGCAGCTGGCGGTGATCATGCGCATGGTGCGGGATTTGAATGTGCCGGTGCGAATCGTGCCGGTGGCGACGGTGCGGGAAGCGGATGGGCTGGCGATGAGTTCGCGCAATGGGCGGCTATCGGCGGCGGAGCGGGCGGTGGCGGTCTGCCTGATCGAAGCACTGCGCGATGCGGAGGAGCAGATTCGGGCGGGCGCCCGGGGGGCGCGTGAGGTGTTGGAGCGAAGCGGGCGCGTTCTGAAGCGGCCCGGAGTCGAGGTGGATTACTTCGACGTGGCTGATCCGGTGACGATGCATCCGGTGGAGGAAATTCGCGGGCCGGTGCGGGTGATGGGAGCGATATTTGTGGGCAGTACGAGGCTAATCGACAATCTCATGTGTTTGCCCGAGAAATCTGGCCGGTTGATCTGAAGTTTCGGCGGTTGATCGCCGATAGAACACCAGGACGGATCAATCGAAACGGAATGTTCGCAATCATAGGGATACTTGTCGTTATTGGGGCCGTGGTCGGCGGATACCTGATGGAGCATGGCAATTTGAAGGTGCTAGTGCAGCCTGCCGAGCTGGTCATTATCGGAGGCGCGGCAGCGGGCACACTGCTCATTGCGAATCCGCTCGCGACCGTCATCAAGATCGTAAAGGGCATTATCGGCGTGCTGACGGGAAGCCGGTATACCTCCAAATTTTATCTGGAGAGCCTCCAGATGCTGAATGACCTGTTCCAGTATGCGCGGAAACAGGGCATGGCCAAGCTCGAAGAGGATGTAGAAAACCCGAGCGCGAGCGCGCTGTTCGGTAAGTATCCGAAGTTTCTGAAGGACCATCACGCGCTGGACTTTGTGTGCGACACGCTGCGGACATCGTTGTCGGGAGTGGTGCCGCCGTTTGAGCTCGACCAGATGATGGAGACGGACATGGATGTCCATCACCATGAGTTGACGGTTCCGGTTTCAGCGCTGACGACGGTGGCTGACGCGCTGCCGGGGTTGGGAATCGTGGCCGCGGTGTTGGGAGTCGTGATTACGATGGGCGCGCTGGGTGGACCGCCGGAAGAGATCGGGCATAAGGTCGCGGCCGCGCTGGTCGGAACGTTTCTAGGCATTCTGCTTTGCTATGGATTTTTGGGTCCGATCGCGGGAAGCATGACGAAGGCGAACGATTCCGAGGGGCAATACTACAACTCGCTTCGCGTGGGATTGCTGGCGTTCGCGAAGGGCATGGCTCCGGCGATTGCGGTGGAGTTTGCGAGACGATCGATTCCCGCGGATCACCGGCCATCATTCAAGGATTTGGAAGCGGCGTGTAAGGGTGGAGGCGCGGCTTAATGGCGACCGACATCAATCCCGTTCCGGCCCCCGTCTACGTTATCAAGAAGAAGAAGGGCGGCCACGGCGGGCACCACGGGGGCGCGTGGAAGGTCGCTTATGCAGATTTCGTCACCGCGATGATGGCGCTTTTCATTGTGCTCTGGCTGCTGAGCAGTAGCGCGGAAGTAAAGAAGGCGGTGGGTGGGTACTTTCAGGATCCGACGGGCCGGTCGAAGGATGTGGGAAGCGGCATGGCGGGAACGGGGGAATCGGTCACCTTGAAGAAAGAGGACATGAGCCAGATCAAGGACAAGCTCGAGCAGGCGGTGAAACAGATGGTGCATCTGGAGAAGGCAAAGGACAACATCCAGATGACCGTCACTGGCGAGGGCTTGCGGATCGAGATGCTCGAGAGCGGTACGGGCATGTTCTTCGATAGCGGCAGCCCCAAACCGAGCGAAACCGGGAACGAGTTGCTGACGACCATCGCGGCGGAGTTAGGGAAATTGCCGAACCGGGTACTGATCGAAGGTCATACGGACGCGACGCCGTTTGGTGATGGGAAGGGCTACTCGAATTGGGAACTCTCGGCGGATCGTGCGAATTCGGCGCGGCGCATTATGGAGACGAATGGGGTACGACCGGGCCAGGTGATGGAAGTGCGCGGGTTTGCGGATCAGGACTTGCGGAAACCGAAGGATCCGCAGGATGCGTCGAACCGACGGGTATCGGTGATCGTGCGCTACGAGATGCAGGAGCCCGGGCCGGAGCCGAAAGGCAAGGAAGGCGAGAAGGGCAAAGCGGAGCACGGCGAGGGCGCTAAGGCGGAACCCAAGAAGGAAGACGGCAAGAAGGAAGAGCTCAAGAAAAACGCCGGTAAGAAAGAAGAACCCAAGAAAGAAGAGCCTAAGAAGGATGCCGGGAAGGACTCTCCGATGAAGGGGGCTCCCGCCGCGCATCACTAGTTGGCTAGTTGGCCACGAGCCACCCGAGGGTGGACTAGGTGGCCACGAGCCAACCGCGGTGTTCGGTCCATCTGCCGCGGGTGAAATCGGGAATCTTCATCGGTTCGCCGCCCTTGGCTACGGATCCTTGGCTGAGAGGCCCGGCGCGAACTCCAGGCCGCGGCGTCATAGACGTCGATATCGGGCGGCAAACCCTTCTGCATGCACTCGACCAGGCGGTAGAGCATGACGAAATCCATGCCGCCGTGGCCGCCCAGTTTGCGGGCCAGGTCTCCGGTGGTCTTCCAGAGCGGATGTTCGTACTTCTCCTTGTAGGCATCGAGCGAGGTGAATTGCTCGTCGCCAGGCTGGCCGTCGAGGTAGATGCGCGGCGGATAGTCGCGGAACACGCCTTTCGTCCCGGAGATCAGATTGATGCGGTCATAAGGACGCGCGTTGACGACGTCGTGCTGGAGCATGATGGTGCGGCCCAGGGCGGTGCGGATCACCGAGGTGTTCATGTCGCCTTCGACGTAGTCCTCTTTGCGCTTCGGGTCGTCGGGCGGGAAGTGCGCGTCGCGATATTGCTTCAAGGCCCTTCTGCAGCGAACTGACGGAGACCAGGTAGTCGAAGCGGTCGCCGCGATTGATGCCCATGTAGTTGGCGACGGGCCCCAGTCCGTGGCTGGGGTAGATGTTGCCGTTCATGGTGGTGTGCGGCATGCGCCGCCACAGTCCTTCGCCGCGGCTGCTGAGCAGTTCTTCGCGCAGATCGTGGATGTACGCCGCCTCGCCATGAATCAGGTCGCCGAGCAGCCCGGCGCGGACCATGTTCAAGCACCATCAACTCGTTCGTACCCGTAACAGCAGTTCTCCATGATCAGGCAGTGGCGGCGCGCCTGCTCGGAGGCGTTGACCAGAGCCCAGCAATCTTCGATCGTGGTGGCGGCGGGAACTTCGATGCCCACGTGCTTGCCGGCCTTCAAACGCGGCGAGACGCCATGGGGACGTGCCAGTCCCAGGGGGTGGCGATGTAGACGAAATCGAGTCGTCGCGCTTGACCAGGTTCTCGAAGTCGTGGTCGCCGGCGGTGTAGACTTCGCGGCTTGGCTGACCGGCCTTCTCGACGAGCCCCTGCGCGGTCAGGGCGGCATCGCTTATTCACATCGCAGATGCGCCCGAATCTCCGCGTTTTCAAGCGCAAGCATCTCACGCATCATGCTGGTGCCGCGGCCGCCTGCGCCGATGACCCCGAAGCGCACGTTGCCGGATGCGGCGAAAGGCACGCCGATCATGGAGGGGCTTGGTCCCGCCGCTCGTCCTGAACCGGCAGTAACGCCCGCCAGCGCCGCGAGCTGCAGCAACTCCGTCTGCTCGTCTGTGACCATCCGCTAAGTACCTCCGTGCGAAATTGCCCAGTATAATGAAGATTTCACCCCCACAAATGGAATCGTCTTCAGTGGACCTGAAGCAGACGCTGAATCTGCCGCGTACCGATTTCAGCATGAAGGCCAATCTGCCGCAAGCCGAGCCGAAGATGCTTGCGCGCTGGAACGCTGAGGATCTCGTACGGCAAGATTCGCGCGTCCCGCGCCGGACGCCCGCAATACATTCTGCATGACGGACCGCCGTACGCCAACGGCAACATCCATCTGGGCCACGCCTTCAACAAAATTCTGAAGGACTTCATCATGAAGTCCAAGACGATGGCGGGCTTCGATACGCCGTATGTCCCGGGTTGGGATTGTCACGGGCTTCCGATCGAGTTCAAAGTGGATCAGGATCTGGGATCGAAGAAAGCGAAGATGTCGATCACGGAGATTCGCGCGGAGTGCCGCAAGTACGCCGCCAAGTGGGTGGCACGGCAGAGCGAGCAGTTCCAGCGGCTGGGCGTTTTCGGCCGCTGGAACGATCCGTACCTGACGATGAGCCCGCAGTACCAGTCCGTGATCGCGGGCGCGTTTGTCGACTTTCTGGACAAGGGCTACGTCTACAAAGGCCTGAAGCCGGTGAACTGGTGCATGCACGACCGGACGGCGCTGGCGGAAGCGGAGGTGGAGTATGAGAATCACACGAGCCCGTCGGTATGGGTTCGTTTCGCGCTGAAGTCAGCTGCCGGAATCGATCGACCCCGCGTTGGCGGGGCAGCGCGTGTTCGGGCTCATCTGGACGACGACGCCGTGGACGCTTCCGGCTAATCTCGCGATCGCGTTCCACCCGAAGTTCGTATACGCCGCGGCGCGGACGGCAGAGGGAGACGTGTACATCGTTGCGCGAAGATCTGCTGTCCGGCGACCGCGGAGCGCTGCGGCTGGGACGGACTCGAAGTGCTCGCGACTTTCCCGGGCTCGCAGCCTGGAAGGCGCGCGTGTTCCAGCATCCGTTTCTGGACCGCGCGTCGCTCGGCATTCTGGGCGATCACGTCACGCTCGAGCAAGGCACCGGCGCGGTCCATACGGCGCCCGGCCATGGCCACGAAGATTACGTCGTGGGTCTGAAGTACGGCATCCCGGCTTATTGCCCGGTGGATGGCGCGGGCAAGTTTTATCGGCAGGAGGGCTACGAGCTGCCGGAAGAGCATTTTCGGCAAGACGGTCTGGCAGGCCAATCCGATCGTGATCGGCATTCTCGAATCGCGAGGGGCGCTTGCTTGCGCAACAGAACATCGAGCATAGCTATCCGCACTGCTGGCGCTGCCATAACGCCACCATTTTCCGCGCCACGGAGCAGTGGTTCATCGGGATGGAGCGCAACCATCTGCGGCAGCGCGCGCTCGACGCGATCAACACCGTCAAGTGGCTGCCCGAATGGGGCGAGGAGCGCATCGTCAAACATGATCGCGACGCGCCCGGACTGGTGCATCTCGCGGCAGCGCGTCTGGGGCGTGCCGATCGTGGTGTTCTATTGCGAGAAGTGCCGCGAGCCGCTGACCGACCGGCACATTCTCGACGCGCGTGGTGCGCCCGCTTCGCCCAAGCAGACGCGCCGACATCTGGTACACCGAGACCGCCGGCAGACTTGATTCCGGCGGACGCGGCGTGCGCCAAGTGCGGATCGACGGAGTTCACCAAAGAGTCCGACATTCTGGACGTCTGGTTCGATTCCGGATCGAGCCATCTGGCCGTGCTCACCGAAGCCAACGATCTGCCCTGGCCTTCCGATATGTATCTGGAAGGCGGCGATCAATATCGCGGCTGGTTCCATAGCTCGCTGCTGATCGGGGTGGGGCTGCGCAACCACTCGCCCTATCGCGGCTGACGCCGACGAACGGCTGGACGCTGGATGGCGAAGGGCGCGCGATGTCGAAATCGCTCGGCAACGGCATCGAGCCGGAAGAAGTGATCAAGAAGTACGGCGCCGAGACGCTGCGGCTGTGGACCTCGTCGGTGGAGTTCAACGAAGATGTGCGCATTTCGGATACCATCGCTCACGCGTCTTGTCGGAGGCGTACCGCAAGCTGCGCAACACGTTCCGGTACATGCTGGGGAACACGCACGATTTCATGCCGGCGACCGGACGCCGTGGCCGGGTCGTGAGCTGCGCGAGTTCGATCAGTGGATTCTGATCCGCGCCGAAGATCTGGTGGCGCGTTGCCGCGTTTGGTATGACGAGTTCGCGTTCCACAAGGTGTACCGCGCCGTCTACGATTTCGCGACGGTGGATCTGAGCGCGGTCTACTTCGACGTGTTGAAGGACCGGCTTTACACCAGCGCGCCGAAATCGAAGAACGGCGCAGCGCGCAAACGGCGCTTCACCGTTCTGAACCATGCGCTGGTACGGCTGCTGGCGCCCATTCTCGTGTTTACCACGGAAGAGGTCTGGGCGGCCTCGGGCGAGACGGGCAGCGTCCACACGGCCCTGTTTCCGGAGCCCAGCGAACTCACGGAAGGCATCAGCGGGGAGCAGCGGGCGCACGCCGAACACTGGAACGCGCTGATCGAAGTGCGGAACGGAGTGCTGAAGACGCTTGAAGGCGCGCGGCAGGAGAAGACGATCGGTGCGCCGCTCGAAGCGCATGTGTTCCTGACGGCCGATCACGAGCTGGCGCCGCTGCTCGAAGAATACCGGAAGGAGCTGCCGGGGCTCTTTATCGTGTCGCAAGTGTCGCTGAAGAACGGCGAAGAACGCGGGGTTCGAAGTGACGGTTGAGCGCGCTTCCGGCCAGAAATGCGAGCGCTGCTGGAAGTATCTCCCTGATGTGGGCGCGGATGCAGCGTGGCCAACGATCTGCGGGAACTGCGTGGCCGCGGTGGAAGAGATCCGCCGCGGAGAACATGCGGCCTAGCCTTTTGGCGATCGCGGTGTTTGCACTCGATCGCTGGACGAAACACCTGGTCGAGACGAGGCTAGGATTTTACGAGTCGCATACCGTGATCCCCGGGTTCTTCGATATCGTGCGATCGCAGAACACCGGCGTGGCGTTCGGTTTGTTTGCCGGCGGTTCGGGGACGTATCGCGTGGTTCTGCTGCTGGCCTTTTCGTTGATTGCTTTGTCGATGCTGGCATGGCTGCTGTGGCGGAATCGGAGCAGCGATCCGTATTCGAACATGGCGGTAGCTTTGATTTTCGGTGGCGCCGTAGGGAACGTCTTCGACCGGATTCGCGTAGGTTCGGTGACGGACTTTCTGGATTTCTACAGCGGCTCGTATCATTGGTACACGTTCAATGTGGCGGACACTGCGATCACGATCGGGGCGGGGTTGTTGTTGTTAGGGATGATGCGCCGGCCGGCGGTGCAACGGAAAGCGCACACCTAGATGTTTCCCCAACTGTTTCACATCGGGAGTTTCTCGCTTCCGACCTATGGAATTTTAGTGGCGCTGGGATTTCTAGCGGGCATCTGGCTGACGACGCGGATGGCGGAGCGTGTGGGGATTCTGGCCGATGAGGTGTTGAACCTGGGCGTCACGTGCGCCTTGGCCGGCATCTTGGGGGCGAAGCTGCTGATGATCGCACTGAGTCCGGAGTATCGCGCGCATCCATCTCAGATTTTCACGCTGGCCACGCTGCAATCGGCGGGAATTTATTATGGCGGGTTGATCGCAGCGCTGGGAGCGGCGGTCTGGTATATGCGGCGGCACCGGATGCCGCTGCTGCGGACATCGGATCAGTTCGCGCCGGGTGTGGCGCTGGGACATGGAATTGGGCGGCTGGGTTGTTTTGCGGCCGGATGCTGCTGGGGCAAGCCGACCAATGTGCCGTGGGCGGTTACGTTCAGTAATCCAAATTCGGTCACGGCGCAGGATCATCTGTATATCCCTCTGCACCCGACACAGATTTACGAGGCAGCGGCCGAGTGGATCATTTGCGGGATCCTGGTGTGGTTTCTGCGGCGGCGTCATCGCGATGGACAGGTGATCGGTTTGTACCTGCTGCTGTACGGCGTGGCGCGGGTAATTGTGGAGTTTTTCCGGGAGCATGACGATTCGAATCCTTTAGGGATCGGGTTATCGCTCGAGCAATGGATTGCGATCGTGCTGGCGGTGATTGGTGTGTTCCTTCTCGCCCGCGTTCGGCTGCCGGGCTTCCAAGCGGCGCGCGCGAGCGTATAGTCAAAAGCGAATGCTCTCTCCCTTTATCCGGGCATCCTTCCTCTGGTTGACGGTGATGTTTATAGGCGGCGCCGGGGTCGGTGCCGCGCAAGTGATCGAGTTTGAAAACAGCGGTTTGCGGTATCAAAGCCTGACGCGCAAAGGCGTGACGATCATGTGCGCGCGGCTGCCGGTTCAACTAAAGGAATTCGGATTGATGCAGATTGCGATCTCGAACGGATCGGACATGTATGCGTCGATCAAGCCGGAGAACTTTACGTATGCGCTGGCGGATGGGCGGAGCATTGGAGCGGCTTCGGCGGACAACGTCGTGACCACTATCCTCGAGCACGGCAACCATAGTGACTTAGTCAAGCTGGTGACCACATACGAGAACGCGATTTACGGGATTCCGAACATGAAGCTGGCGAACGGATACGAAAAGCGCCGGCAGGCGGCGCTCGCGGAAGGCACGAGCGCGAAGTTTAAGGCAGCAGCGGCGGCATCGGCGATCGCGTTGATTCAATCGCGGGTGGGGCCGGGCGAGTCGACTGACGGCGCAGTGTTCTTTCCGGTGGATGGCAAGAACTTCCCTCCGGGCCGCGTAGTGGTGCACGCGGGATCCGACGTTTGGGAATTTAATCCAGAGTAATTTAACTCAGAGTAAAAGCGTTATTGGCACGCGGCGAGTAGTGTCCTAACGGTGCGTTGAAGATTGCATAGAATTTTGTGCCTGCCGATCTTTAAAAGTCACCACGTGGGTAGCATTGATAGCGCTCGGGTATGTCGTTTTGCTCGCTCGCGCTATTGCGGTCCTTCGATATCTTGGACCGAGTGGCGGCGTAGCGATCGGGTTCTTTCGACAACTGACACAATTTCGCTCTGGTTTGGCTTGCTATCGATACGCTCGTGGTTACAAGGGTGGCACTCGCAGCGACAAAGCGATCGCGTCTCGTGGATCCCCCTGGCTTAGAAAGGACCCAAGCCGACCGACGATTCCGTGCTGTAGGGGATACCGGATGCACCTCGGTGTGGGTGGGAAGCGAAACCTAGTGCAAACCGGTGTTCTGTCCGCCGACGTGATCCATTCTGGCGGCAGTAGGAAGCAAGGCTTGCCGTTAGAATTAATCGGTGCTGCTTAAATCTTCACCTGTTTTGTACATCGTGATCGCCGTTGCGTTTAATGGAGTGGCTGCTCTTAGATATGTCACTGGGCCCAGGACACGATTGTCGCTTTCGGCCCTCGTCGGCCAACTAGCAGTTGCGGCGGTAATTTTATATCTAGCGTTCAAGCAGAAAAGATCTTAGCAGGGCTCCACGCACCGTTAAGACATAGTCGCGCGGCGAGCACCGGGAAACCGGATGCTACACTTCGGAAATCCCGGGATGTTTCCCCATGAAGCCAATCTCAGAGTTACCCCGCACGTTGGGAGAACTGCGCGGTAGCGCGTTCTCCGCGGCCCTCACTGGCTCGCGCGACGTCAAAGACGAACTGCGAGCGAATCTAATTTGTAAGCTGCAACGCGGCGAAGCTCTGTTCCCCGGTATCGTCGGGTATGAGGACACGGTTGTTCCGCAGGTGGTGAACGCGCTGCTTTCCCGTCACAATTTCATCCTGCTGGGACTGCGCGGACAGGCGAAGACGCGCCTGATCCGGATGCTGACGACGCTGCTCGATCCGTGATGCCTTATGTGGCGGGCTGTGAGATCCACGATAATCCGTACCCGCCGATCTGCGGCCGCTGCAAGCGGCTGATCGCAGAGAAAGGGGATGAGACGCCGATCGCGTGGCTTGACGCGCGGAAGAGCGTTATGTGGAGAAGCTGGCGACGCCGGATGTGACGATCGCGGACATGATCGGCGACATCGATCCGATCAAAGCGGCGCGGCGCGGGCAGGATATTTCGGACGAGCTGACCGTGCACTACGGCCTGATGCCGCGCGCCAATCGCGGCATTTTCGCGATCAACGAGCTGCCCGATCTGGCGGGCAAGATTCAGGTCGGGCTGTTCAACATCATGCAGGAAGGCGATGTGCAGATCAAAGGCTATCCGGTGCGGCTGCCGCTCGATCTGCTGCTGGTGTTCACGGCGAATCCGGAAGATTACACGGCGCGCGGCAAGATCATCACGCCGCTGAAGGACCGCATCGGCAGCGAGATCCGGACGCATTATCCGCGGGAGCTGGAGCAGGGTCTCTCGATCACGCGGCAGAGGCATGGCTGGATCGGCCGTCGGCGATCGAGAACCGGGTGCCCGGCTACATCGCGGAGATTGTGGAGCAACTGGCGTTTCGGCGCGCGAGAAGACAAGCGGGTCGACAAGCGGTCGGGCGTGTCGCAGCGGCTGCCGATTTCGGTGCTGGAGAACGTGGTTTCGAATGCGGAGCGGCGGGCGTTTGACGAACGGCGAAGATTCGCTGCGGTGCCGCGCGTGCTCGATATTTATGCCGCGCTGCCGGCGATCACGGGCAAGATCGGACTGGAGTACGAAGGCGAGCTGAAGGGCGGCGACGCGGTCGCCGGGAGCTGATCCGGGTGGCTGTGGGGAAGGTTTTCAACCGCTACTTCGAAGGCGTGAATATGAGCTCGGTGGTGCAGTGGTTCGATCTGGGCGGGAAGCTGAAACTGGGCGAGGATGTTGGCTCGGCGGAGATGGTGCGGCAGCTGAACGGCATCCAAGGGCTGATGGAGAAGACGCGCGCGCTGGGCCTGACCGAGAACGAGCCGGATGCGGTGCGGGCTTCGGCGGCGGAGTTCATTCTGGAAGGGCTGTACGCGCATCGGCGGATCAGCCGGTCGGAAGAACACGAGTTCAGCGCGGAGGAGAAGCGGCTCCGCGCGCGGATCGGCGCGAAGAACGGGACGAGCGCGAGCGGGAGCGCGGCAGCGAAAGCGCAGGCAGTTCAATTAAGAGGAAGTTCCACGATGAAATGGATCAAGTACTCGAGATATACCGGCGAGGACTTCGGGATCGACGCGCAGGATCTGATGCAGGCGCTTTCCGATTTCTTCCTGCAGAGCGGCTTCAACTCGCCCTACGTCGCAGTTCACGGAGATGGACGGGCAGACGCTGGAAGATCTGAAGCGGGCGATTCACGGGCGCTCGAAAGCGGGCGAGCTGTTTCCGGACGATCAGATGCAGCAGATGATGGAGAAGCTGCCGGCGCTGTCGCCGGAGCAGATGGAGCAGCTGCTGGAAAATCTGGTGCAGAAGCTGGCGGAGCGAAGGGCACATCACGATTTCGGATCCGCACCAGCCGGAAGGTCCGCGGCCAGGGCAGGGAACGGGAGGGCAGACAGCGAAGTGAAGTTCGAGGTGACGGACAAGTCGCTCGATTTTCTGGGGTTCAAGACGCTGAAGGATCTGCTGGGCTCGCTGGGCAAATCGAGCTTCGGGCGGCACGATACGCGCGATCTGGCGACGGGCATCGAATCTTCGGGATCGTCCAAGCAGTATGAGTTTGGCGACACGCTGAATCTGGATATCAGCGAGACGCTGTTTTCGGCGGTGCGGCGGGAAGGCGTGAAGGTGCCGATCAATCTGGAGTATTCGGATCTGCATGTGCACCAGTGCGAGTACCAGAGCTCCTGCGCGACGGTGCTGATGCTCGATTGCAGCCACAGCATGATCCTCTATGGCGAAGACCGGTTTCACGCCGGCCAAGAGGGTGGCGCATGGCGCTGGCGCATCTGATCCGGACGCAGTATCCGGGCGACAGCCTGCGCTGCGTTCTGTTCCACGATTCGGCCGAGGAGCTGGATATCAGCCAGCTGGCGCGGGTGCAGGTGGGGCCTTACTACACGAACACGCGGGACGGGCTGATTCTGGCGCAGCGGCTGCTGCAGCAGGAGCGCAAGGACATGAAGCAGATCGTGATGATCACGGACGGCAAGCCGTCGGCGCTGACGCTGGAGGACGGGCGGATGTACCGGAATGCTTTCGGGCTGGATCCGCTGGTGATCAGCCAGACGCTGGAAGAAGTGAACCGCTGCAAGAAGCAGGGGATTCTGATCAACACGTTCATGCTGGCGAGCGATTACGGGCTGATCAATTTCGTGCAGAAGGTGACGGAGATTTGCCGGGGCAAGGCGTACTTCACGACGCCGTACAACCTGGGGCAGTATCTGCTGATGGATTACATGAATCGGAAGACCCGGACGATTCACTAGCTTTTCAACGAACATATTTGGAACGGAAGTTTTGGGCCACTCGTAGCGTCTAAAAAAGGTCCGAACCAGCCGTGTGTCAACATAAAGGTTCATATAAATCCTGTGGCTAAATCCTTTGTTGTGAATAGTTGCTGTGTGTTTGCGGCCGTGGTCGGCACGTTTGGTTGTGCGCAATCGAAGTCGACCGGGGCTCCGGCTGGACCGCCCCCGGTATTTGTGCGCGCGGTGGCGGCCGCAGCTTCGGATGTGCCGCTGGACGTTGCGGCGATTGGAAATGTAGAGGCGATCGCCAGCGTGGATGTGAAGAGCCGGGTAACGGCTCCGGTGCTGCGGGTGAATTTCCAGGAAGGGCAGGACATCCGGCAGGGCGAACTGTTATTCGAACTGGATCCGGAGACGTACAACCGGCAGATTAGCGAACTGGAGGCGAACGTCGCGAAAGACGTCGCCGCGGAGAAGGAATCCGCCGCGAACATTCAGAAGGATCAGGCGACGCTGAAGAACCTGCAGACCTTGGAGGAGCGCGGAGGGAAGCTTCTGAAGGAGGGGATTTTTTCGCGCGAGCAGAACGATCAGGCCGTAGCGAATGCGGACGCGGCCAAGGCCTCGATCGATGCGGATCGCGCGGCGCTCGAGAGCGCGAAGGCGACCGAGAATGCGGATAAGGCGAGGCTGGCGCAGATGAGGCTCTCGCTGAGCTACACGAAGATCTATTCGCCGATCGCGGGGCGCGCCGGGGCGGTGCAGCTGAAGCAGGGGAATTTGGCGAAGGAGAACGACACGACGCTGGTGACGATTCTGCAGATCTCGCCGATTTACGTGACGTTTTCGGTGCCGGAGAACCTGCTGCCGGAGATCCGGCGTTATAACGCGACGAGTCCGCTGGTGGTGCGCGCGTTGGCGGCCGACAATTCGACGGCGGAAGGCGTGTTGAAGTTCATCGACAATAGCGTGGACGCGACCACGGGGACGATCAAGATGAAAGCGGCATTTGCGAATGCGCAGCACACGTTGTGGCCGGGGCAGTTCGTGAACGTGCAGGCGCAGTTGAACCTGGAACGGGGCCGCATTTTGATTCCGGCGCAGACGGTGCAGACGGGTCCCCAGGGGAAGTATGTGTGGGTGGTGAACCCGGATTCGAGCGCGGTGATGCGACCGGTGCAGGTGCTGCGGAATTTCACGCCGCCGGGCCATCCGGAGCAAGCGGTGATCGGGTCGGGACTGACTCCGGGTGAGCAGGTGGTTTCAGAAGGGCAGCTACGGCTAGCGCCGGGCGCGCACGTGAAGTTGATGAAGGCGAAAAGCGGGGCGAACGGCTAATGAGCATTACCGACTTTTTCATTCGGCGATCGATTACGACCACGCTGCTGATGGTGGCGATCCTGATGTTCGGGATCCTGAGCTATGTGACGCTGCCGGTGAGCGACTTGCCGGCCGTGGAATATCCGACGGTGCAGGTGGAGGCGAGTTTACCGGGCGCGAACCCGGACATTATGGCGTCGTCGGTCGCGACGCCGCTCGAGAAGGAATTCTCAAATATCGCGGGGATCGACAGCATGTCGTCGTCGAGTTCGCTCGGTTCGACGAACATCACGCTGCAGTTCAATCATGAGCCGTTCGATCGACGCGGCGGCACAGGACGTACAGGCGGCGATCTCTCGCGCGGGCGGGGATTTGCCGACGAACATGCCGTCGCCCCCTTCCTATTCGAAGGTGAACCCGGCATCGCAGCCGGTGCTGTATCTGAGCATCTCGTCGCCGACGATGACGATGGCGGCGTTGGATGAGTATGCCGAGACGCTGATGGCCCGCAACATCTCGATGGTGAGCGGGGTGGCGCAGGTACAGGTGTATGGAGCGAAGAAGTACGCGGTGCGGATTCAGGTGGATCCGAATCGTCTGGCGTCCCGGCAGGTGGGGTTGGAAGAGGTGCGCGACACGCTGAGCCACGGCAATGTGAACATGCCATCGGGTTCGCTGTTCGGCTTCACGAAGGCCTACACGGTGCAATCCAACAGTCAGCTGAGCAGCGCCAGCCAGTTCGCGCCGATGATCGTCGCTTATCGGAACGGGAATCCGGTGCGGCTGGACGATCTGGGACGCGTTGTAGATAGCGTGACGAGCGAGCGCAGCAAGTTTTGGGTGGACGGCATTGAATCGATGGTGCTGGCGGTGCAGAAGCAGCCCGGCGCGAACACGGTGGAGGTGGTGGAGGGGATCAAGTCGATCATGCCGCGCCTGAAGCAGAATATGCCGGGCGGCATTAACCTGAACATCATTTACGACGCATCGCAGAGCATTCGCGACTCGATTCACGACGTGAAGTTTACGCTCGGTCTGACGATTGCGCTGGTCATTCTGGTGATCTTCGTGTTCCTGCGGAACTTTTCGGCGACGTTGATTCCGAGCCTGGCGGTGCCGCTCTCGCTGCTGGGCACGTTTGCCGTGATGAAACTGCTGGGGTTCACCATCGACACGTTGTCGATGATGGCGATGACGTTATCGGTGGGCTTTGTGGTCGACGATGCGATCGTGATGCTCGAGAACATCGTGCGGCATATGGAGATGGGAAAGCCGCGCATGCAGGCGGCGCTTGAAGGCGCACGCGAGGTGGGGTTCACGATCATCTCGATGACGATCTCGCTGGTGGCAGTCTTTATCCCGGTGTTGTTTCTGGAAGGAATCATCGGGCGGCTTCTGCGCGAATTTTCGGTCACGATTGCGGTGGCGGTGCTGATCTCCGGCGTGATTTCGCTGACATTGACACCAATGCTGGGGAGCCGGTTCCTGCGGCCGGAGACGGATCACAAGGGCCGTTTCTACCGCACGACGGAGGCGTTCTTTGTAGGGCTGAATAACTTGTACCGGAGGACGCTGCACTTTACCGCTACGTCACCGGCTGGTCACGCTGATGGGGAGCATCGCGCTGACGGTCGCCACGGTGTACATGTTCATCGTGATGCCGAAGAGCTTCCTTCCGACGGTGGACGTGGGCTTCATGTTCGGGGGAACGGAAGCCGCGGAGGACACCTCATACGAAGAGATGGTGAAGCTGCAGCGCCAAGTCACGAAGGTGGTGGAATCGAACCCGTGGGTGCAGAGCTACGGATCGGGCACGGGCGGGATGGGGTCGCAAAACAGCGGCTTTGTGTTCATCAACCTGAAGAGCGATCCGAAGCGGCCTAAGGCGGATAAGATTATCGGGCAGCTGCAGCAAGGGTTCGCGCAGATTCCAGGGTTGATGGTGTTTCTGCGGATCCCGCCGCTTTTGACTTTGGGACAAGGCGAAGGGCGGAGCCAATACTCGGTTGCGTTAGAGGCGGCCGAGACGAGCACGCTTTACAAGTGGTCGCCGTTGTTTGAGCAGAAGCTGCGGACGATTGCGGATTTGACGGATATTTATAGCGATCTGCGGCTAAGCAGTCCGCGGCTCAACGTGGATATCGATCGGGATCGCGCGTTGGCGCTGGGAATCACGCCGGACCAGATTGCGAACACGCTATACGACGCGTATGGCAGCCGCCGGGTGTCGACGATCCAGGCCGCGGCCAATGACTATGACGTGCTGCTGGAGGTGATGCCCGAGTACCAGAGGGATCCGGCGGCGCTCGCGAAGCTCTATATTCGATCGGCTTCCGGGAAGCTGATTCCGCTTTCCGCAGTGACCAAGCTGGTGCAGGGAGTGGCGCCGCTGAGCGTGAACCATATCGGGCAGCTGTCGGCGGTGACTTTTCAATTCAATACCAAGCCCGGCGTGAGTTTGAGCAAGGCGACCGATGAGGTGGCCGAGGCGGCGCGGGATATCGGGATGCCGGACACGGTGAGCTTCTCGTTCCAGGGGACAGCGCAGGCGTTCCAAAGTTCGTTAAAGGGTTTAGCGATTTTGCTTGTGATTGCCGTGCTCGTGATCTACCTGGTGCTGGGGGTGTTGTACGAGAGCTTCATCCATCCGATTACGATCTTGTCGGGTCTGCCGGCGGCGGGAATCGGGGCGCTGATTACGCTGCTGATCTTCCATGACGATTTGAATCTGTACTCATTTGTCGGGATCATCCTGCTGATTGGCATTGTGAAGAAAAACGCGATTATGATGGTGGATTTTGCCATACTCGCGCGGCGGGAAGGCAAGGGTCCGGAGGAGGCGATCTTCGAAGGGTGCCTGCAGCGCTTCCGTCCGATCATGATGACGACAATGGCTGCACTGCTGGGGACTTTACCGATTGCATTCGGGTATGGAGCGGGCGGCGAGGCGAGGCGGCCATTGGGGTTGGCGGTGGTGGGGGGCTTGGTAGTGTCGCAGCTGCTGACGTTGTACATCACACCAGTGGTTTACCTGTATTTGGAACGGTTGACGTCGGGATATGGACGCAAGCGGGAGACGCGTAAGCTGGAATCACTGTCGCCGGTGAAGGTGTAGGGAGATGGGGATTGTCTCCGCAGCCGGCTTGGAGCCGCTATCAC
Source organism: Bryobacterales bacterium (assembly GCA_963738525.1). Lineage (GTDB taxonomy): Bacteria > Acidobacteriota > Terriglobia > Bryobacterales > Bryobacteraceae > Bog-113. Next base: position 31,823 of record CAVTXC010000011.1, on the reverse strand, counting down.
CTAACTAACCCGTGATGTGCGCGCGTTGTTAGAGGTAGATCGGCAAGGCAGCGAGGTGATTATCGAGCAGGAAGATCACCGACCGGTGGCCGTCATTCGTGCTCCTCGTCGGAGCGGTCGCCCCATAAGCGATATCCTTCGCGAGGCGGAACAAGGCAACTCGACGGTGACGCTCGACGAAAACTTCGGTAATGACCTTGAAGAGGTTATCGCCAGCCACCAGCAACTATGGAATCCACCTTCCTGGGAGTAGTGCTCGATTCCAGCGCTGTTATAGCTGCCGAACGCAAGAACAGTCAATTCCAGACTTTTCCGCGCCGTTTATCCCGCTCATGGCCCGCTGGATCTCTCGCTCTCACCGGGGCACCGTTGCTGAACTTGTACACGGGATGTATCGCTCGAAGACCAGCGGCAGACCGACAGCGTCGTCGCTGCCGCCATCGAGCAAAGGTATGCGGTGCTCACAGTCAACCCGCGCCACTTTTAAAGATCCCCGGACTGAGCGTTGTCCCGTTTTGAGACAGGCGTTCTTCGATCATCAATGTGTCGGGTGATACCCGGTAGATGGACGCGCTCTCACGGGTGAGAGCGTAGGCGGTTTGCTAACCCGATTATTTCGATAGAGAATAGTGTCTTGGAGGAAGAATGAGTAGCTACGCTCACCCGGAAGTCCTGGTCGACACGGCTTGGGTGGAAGAGCATCAGAGCGATCCGCAGGTGCGCATTGTGGAAGTGGACGTAAATACCGCGGCGTACGATGAGGGTCACGTGCCGGGAGCGATTGGCTGGGCTTGGAATTCTCAACTCTGCGACACAGTATGCCGGGACATCCTTCCAAAAGAGCAGTTTGAAAGCTTGATGGAGGAAGCCGGGATTACGCCGGAGACGACGTTGGTGCTCTATGGGGACAGCAACAATTGGTTCGCGGCGTGGGCTTTCTGGCAAGCCAAGATTTACGGGCACAAGGACGTTCGCATCATGAACGGGGGCAGACCGAAGTGGCTTGCCGAAGGACGTGAACTGAGCTTCGATGTCCCCTCGTTTCCGCGAAGCGCGTATCGGGCGGCAGAGGCGGATTTCCGGTTGCGCGCTTATCTTCCCGCCGTGCAGTCGGCGTCCGCCTCGCGGTCGCACGACATGGTGGATGTGCGAAGTCCGGCAGAGTTTACGGGGGAACTGCTGGCTCCTCCCGGGCTCGCTGAGACGTGCCAGCGCGGCGGGCATATTCCGGGCGCGCGCAGCATTCCGTGGGGGAAGGCTGTGAATGAGGACGGGACGTTCAAGTCGCGGGAGGAGTTGGCCCATCTATACGGAGCCGAAGGCATTCGCGGAGATAAGCCGGTGATCACGTACTGCCGTATTGGGGAGCGGTCGAGCCATTCGTGGTTTGTGCTGAAGTACTTACTCGGTTTTTCGGACGTGATTAACTACGACGGTTCGTGGACGGAATGGGGAAATCTGGTCGGGGCGCCGGTGGAACGGGGAGCGGTTCCGGTAGTGGCCGCGCAAGCTAAATGAAGCCGACCGACTACGCCGAGCGCACTCTCGAAGTGAGCGGGTGGCAGTTGAAGCTCACCTCGTATCAACTGAACGGGATTTGGCATGCGAAGGCGGATAATGTTTCCCCCGGCGCGTGGCTGGCGCGCACGACGGGCGAGACTCGTGAAGCGGCGGAGGAGAAGGCACTCGAACGCGCGGAGGAATTGCTTTCGCGTACGCGCGTTCGAACGGTGTGATTTCGTCTTACTCGGCGCTGGTCACAGTGAAGATGCCTTTGCTCGCGCGGCTCCCGTTGGGAGTCGTGATTGTTACCAGGCCGGTGGTCGCATCGGGCGGGACTACGGCATTGATGACCTGAACGCCATCGACAGAGAATGGCGCGAGTGCTCCGTTGAAAGAGACGGCGGTGGCACCGAGAAGATTGTCGCCAAAAAGCGTGACCTTTGCGCCGACGGGCCCGCTGGCGGGCTGGATGGTGGAGACCGAGGGAAGCGGGCCGGGAAGTCCAACGCCGAGTTTATATACGGCACCGCCGAAGGTGGTTTGCACTCCATAAAGAAAGCCATCGCTTCCTTGCACTAAGGCCGGGCTGGGGAAATTCGGGTTTCCGCCGGGAAAGCTGGTGGGGAATTCTACGACAGTGGTGAACTGATTCTTCGGAGAGACGCGAAAGACCGTGCCGGGGCCCAGTCCCGCGGTTCCGTACACTGCGCCATCGTTGGCGCGCGCGGTACCGGTAAGCGGGAAGCCAAGGTCCGGAGCTGCGCCCGTGAAGTTATGGATCACCTGAAAGCCGCCAGTCGCAGAGGCGGCGAACACAGTTCCGAAGTTGTCCGTTCCCCCTATGAAGGCGACGCCGTAGAGCAGGCCGTTAGCGGATTGCACGAGATTGCCGATGGGGGAACTTCCGTCGTTGCCCGAGAGGACGTGAAGCATGGTGAACTTGCCGGACGGAGTGAGTTGGTAGATCCCGTTAGACGTCAAGCCGTAGAGATTGCCATCGTTTGCTTCGGCCAAAGGCCCCGCAGGAGAACCTTCGGCGCCGCTGAAGGTATGAAGAGTGATCGGTTGTCCGGAAGCGCCGAGGACGAATGCAGACGACCGGGAGCCCGAGACGGTACCGTAAAGGCCGCCTTTGGAGCTGAGGATTAACGAGTACGGAGTGGACGCGGACGGGAAATTGTAGAGGACGCGAATGTTTCCGGAGAGATCGGTACGGTAGAGCGTGCCCCCGCCGTTCACGCCGCCACCGAAGGCCACTCCGTAGAGATTGCCGTCGACATACTGTACAAGTGCACCTTGAGGCGATGTACCTTCAGTCGTCGAATCGAACGAAGCGAGGGTGGAATAGTCACCTGTGCTGGTGACACGAAACAACGTACCCGTGGGGTACGAGCCTGTACTGGTGGTCCCGTAGAATACTCCGGGCGAGGTTTCCACGAGAGTACACTCCGGAGCGTTGGGCCCGGGAGTTGAAAAGGGGAATAAGTAGATTTGTTGAAATGTAACTTGAGCGTAGGAGGATATCGCGCTCAGACTCCAAGCAATGAGTAATGCGGTGGGTTTCATCTTAGGTAGATCCTCGTGCAAGCGGCAGTCACGCTCGCGTGGCGAGTCTATCAGAAATTGGTTGGTGTGGAGTTAAGGAAAGCCGGCGCGCCCCTGGCGAATCTTCTGTGAGAAATCAGGCGGGTCACCCATCCGCTGCGCGACGAGATTGATCCACGCCTGTTGTTTCAAGGCTAGGAACGACAGGCCGGCTGTCGCTAAGTCGCCGCGCTGATATAACATCTCATCACCACGTCCATTCAAGACGGTTCGCCAGTCCCAGGCCGAAAGGCCACCTACTCCTACGCGAGCCAGATACGAGGTGACGCTCGAGGTGCAATTTGCCGTTAGTGCGTTGTACCACTCGGGATGATCGACCTGACGATTGATCCAACTGATGTATTGGAGGAAGAGAGCGCGGGCATCGCCGGGCCGGGTGCGCGTGTGGTAGAGATACACGTTTTCACCTTGGCGATAGTTTGTCCGGAGGCGAACGACGTCGTGTTCGTTGGCCACGAGATAGATCAAGTTATATTGCCGGAAGAAGCCGCGAATCGCGGAATACTCCTGGCCGACGGTTTTGCGGGCTTCGATGGACATGGCGAGATAGGTTCCGTCGGCGAACGAGAAGCTAACGATGGCGTGGGCAATTAGCGGGGCGCCCCAGTGCGTCAGAAAGAGATCGACGCCTTGGATTTGGGACAGAGCGAGCATTCTCGTCTCCCATTGGCAGGTGTATTGTTTTTCAGTGACGTAATCGCAGTTGCGGATGTTATGGATAACCACGAGATCGCCTGAGACTTCCGCCCACGGCAATCTCGCGACGTCCGGCTGCCAGCGTCGGTTGTTGGTGGGCTTCAGGGTGAACCACCACGTCATTACGGCTGCGCAGAGAAGGAAGCTGAGGCCGAAGCCCCACCTACGCATGCGGGTGCGCCACAGTGTTACGGCGACGACTGCGAGGAAGGCGACCGCCAGGGGAATGCGCAGCGCTGGGTTGCGAATATCGAACGCGAGCGCGGCCGCGCTCCACAGAGTAGTGCCGGCGAGCAGGAGAAGAAGAAACCCGGTAAGGACATGCGATTCAAAGCGGCGCTGCTTGGGCAGACGTGTTTCCTCGTTTCGTGAACCGACATCACGAGCTTAGAGCACCGGCTTCGAGCACAGCGGAGTAGAGTGAGAAGAGATGGCAGAGATGAAGACGGATGTATGGTCCGACGGGTTGACCGGCGAGCTTTCCGCGCTGTTTCCGGATGAGCTCGAATTTCTAAGCTATGTGGGGCAGCCGTTCGTGACCTGTCAGCCGGCGTTGGTCCTTCCGCTGCTGGGGGCGTTGAAGCGGGATTTCGCGTTCGATTTTCTGGTGGATATTACAGCCGTCGATTACCCGCAGCGTGAGGCGCGGTTCGACCTGGTCTACATCGTGTATAGCTTTGCACGCAATTTTCGAATGAGGGTAAAGACGCGAATCGAAGAAGCGCACCGGCCACCGTCGGCGACTGCGGTTTACAAGACCGCCGATTGGCTGGAGCGGGAAGTTTACGACATGTTCGGCATCGAGTTCACGGGTCATCCGAATCTGAAGCGCATTCTGATGCCGGAAGAATGGACAGGCTTTCCGCTGCGGAAGAGCTACTCGATCATTCAGCAGGACACCGCGTGGGTGCAGGAGCATCTGGGAATCGAAAGCGGCCAATGACGGGGGATGTGTCCCACTCGCTGCAAGGAGAAGAACTCGTCATCAATATGGGTCCGCAGCACCCGTCCACACACGGTGTGCTGCGCGTGATTCTGAAGCTGGACGGCGAGCGGGTTCTCGGATGCGAGTGCGTGATCGGGTACTTGCATCGCGGTGTGGAGAAGATTGCGGAGAACCGCACGTGGGTGCAGTTCGCGCCGTATGTGGACCGGATGGATTATGTGGCCGCGGTATCGAACGGGTTGGGGTATTGCCTGGCGGTCGAGCAGCTAGTGAACGTGGTCGCGCCTCCGCGGGCCCAGGTAACGCGGGTTATTTTGACCGAACTGAACCGCATCGCGAGCCATTTGCTTTGGCTGGGAACGCATGCAATTGACATGGGGGCGATGACACCGCTCTTCTACACGTTTCGCGAGCGGGAAGAGATCCTGAAGATCTTCGAAAACTATTGTGGAGCAAGGCTGACGACGCATGCGTTTCGGATTGGAGGGCTGCAGTACGAGTTGTATGAGGGGTTCGAAGAACAGGTGCGCGCCTTCTGCGATCTGTTTTTGCGGCGGATCGACGAGTATGATGAGCTGCTGACCGCGAACCGGATCTGGCGCGGACGGCTGCGGGGCATCGGGGTTCTCAATGCGGCGGACTGCAAAGAGTACGGGGTGACCGGGCCGGTGCTGCGGGCTGCCGGCGTGTCGTGGGATTTGCGCAAGGCGCAACCGTATTCGGGATACGAGCAATACGACTTCGATATACCCGTGGGAACGAGCGGCGATACCTATGACCGGTATCTGGTGCGGATGGAGGAGATGCGGCAGTCCATCCGGATCCTGCAGCAAGCAATCGAGCGCGTTCCATCGGGGCCGATCCTCGGGAAAGTTCCGAAGGTGTTGAAGCCAGCGCCTGGAGAAGCTTACGTGTCGATCGAGGCTCCTAAAGGGGAGCTCGGATATTACGTGGTGAGCGACGGGACATTGAATCCGTATCGCATCCGCGTGCGGCCGCCATCATTCGTGAATCTGCAGGCCCTGGAGAAGATGGTGCAGGGCGCGATGGTTGCCGATGTCGTGGCGATCATCGGAACATTGGACATCGTGCTGGGCGAGGTAGACCGCTAGTTATTCGGTTGCTTCCGTGCGCGCCCGTCTTTTGGTAAGGATGGACGAGTAGACCGCAGCAACGGCTACGATCAGATTCGCCACGATGACCGGGCGTGCTCCTACGCTGAAACCGTAGGTGATCCAGAGCAGCGCGGCGGCTGCCTGGATCCATCGGAGCACGGAGGGTTGGCGGAAGAAGTAAGAGCTGGAGAAGATTGCTGTGGCGATCCAGCCGATATATTCCTGCATGAGAGACCTATGCCGCCGCCAGCGCCGCAGGCGAATTGCTGCGAGCAATGGTCAGCGAGTCGGTGCGGACCTTGTCCCATTCCTGGAGCACGAAGCCTTGTTTCTCGAACAACGTGCGGATCCTGGTGGAATCCCAATCCAGGATGTCCTCGAGCACAGGCACGAGAACACTCGAAGCGTCGTCGCTCAGGATAGTGCGGCGCGCGATCTGGTTGATGTATTTGTTCTCGGAGACGGCGATGGTCAGCCCGTCAAGCCGGTTTACGTGGAGCATGACGTGGATGTCGGAGCTGCCGTCGCCGACGTAGATGAGGTGGTCATGGCTTACCGGCAATTTCCCGCGGAGATCTTCCAGGACGGCGACTTTGCCGTATCCAGCGGGCACGCGGACGATGGATTGGATTTCTCCAGTGACATCGTCATAGCGGAATTTGGTACCGAAGATATGCTCCGGCGGGACTACGCCTTCGAGGGCCGATTGAATCACCTCTTCGGGGGCGGCCGATACGATGCGGAACATGAAATGGTAGCCGTCGAGATTGTCGAGGAGTTGCAGGAGCAACCCGATGTTTTCTTTCAGGCGGATGTGTTTTCCGACTTCAATGAGGTCCTGCTTGCGGACGTGGCCGAAGTCGGGGTCGTGCAAAAGCAGATAGGCGAGTTCCCCGCCCTGCTGCACCAAGTGGCTGTTAGCTAGTTCCTGAACCCGTTGTGTGAATCCAGAGACACCAACAAGTTCGCTGAGGGCCAGGCCGGAGTCGTTGAAGCTGAGGGTCTGGTCGAAGTCGCTGACGACGAGAAATTGCCGTGTGAGTGCTTCGCTGCGTTCCATGTGTCGTTCTCCTACTGATAGGATGGAACAACTTTGGGCCAAGTTGCCATAGAAAATTCTTATGCTGTAATATCAGGTGTGCGTCTTACAGCTACGCCAGGTCGCGGGCCGGACACTCCTAAATACCGCACGTTGATTCAATCTCTTTCGGAGGAGATCGAAGCTGGGAAGTTCCGTCCCGGTCAGAAATTTCCGAGCGAGGCCGATTTGGTCAAGCGATTCTCGGTATCCCGCATTACGGCCGGGAGAGCTGTGCGTGAGCTGGCGCGAAGCGGTCTGGTGGAGCGACGCGCAGGATCGGGTACATATGTACGAACGACCGCCAGATCCGAACCGGAAACGGGCGCACAGGCGTTTGGGTTGCTTATTCCAGACTTCCGGCAGACGGAGATCTTTGACCCGATCACCCGGGGAATGGCGGGGGCACGGGAAGCCGAACGTTTTCCGCTGTTATGGGGACGGACTCTGAGGGAAGCAAACGGTAGGCGGGAGCAAAGTCTGGCGCTCTGCCGCGATTACATCCGACGGAGGCTGCGGGGCGTATTCTTTGCTCCGCTCGACCTGTCGCCTGCGAGCCAGGAAGTGAACCTCCAGATTTTGGAGGAGTTGGACCGCGCGGAGATCCCGGTGGTCTTGCTGGATCGAAGCGCAATGCCTTATCCGCAGCGGACGAGGCATGATTTGGTGGGGATCGATAACCATCGGGTGGGCTTCCTGGTTGCCGAGCATTTGCTGGGATTAGGGAGTAGGCGGTTGGTCTTTCTAGCGCGGGAACATGCCGCGTCAACGGTGGACGCGCGAATCGCGGGATTCCGGGAGGCGTTGTGGGCGAGGGGGATAGCGCCGGAGATGCGCGCGGTGCAGCGGCTGGGCGGGATTGATCGAGCCGCGATCGAAACTTTGATGGCGGTGGAGAAGCCCGATGGCCTGGTGTGTGCGAATGACCGAATCGCCGCGGAAGCCATGCACCACCTGCTGGGGTTGGGATACCGAATTCCGCAGGACGTGAAGTTGGCGGGAATCGATGACGTGGAGTATGCGAGTTTGCTGCCGGTTCCGCTTACGACGGTGCGGCAGCCATGCCGGGAAATCGGAGAAACGGCCATGGCCACCATGGTGAGCCGGATCTCCGAACCAGCGTTGCTGCCGCGAGACATTTTATTGGAGAGTGAATTGGTGATCCGCGAATCTTGCGGAGGCATCCCGAGCGGCGTATCACAAAGTCATATTTCTTTGTAAAGCTTTGGAGATGCCGGTCGATTTACGAAAAGTGATGGATTACAAAGACGTAGCCGCTGCCTTAGAAGAACTGCGAATCACAACAGGACGTTTATTCCCCGCCCTCGACAACCTGAACGATCTCGAGTCGGTGATCGAAGACCGTCAGGTCGCGGTGGAACACTTGAACAGGCTTGTGATCAGCAAACCGGATTACTTCAGTTCCCAGGATTTGAATGAGATGCGATGCCTGCATGCGCGGGGTAAACGGGCGCATGAACTGGCTCTCGAAAACCGCCAGCGCGGGTGGGACGTGTCTACTGCATTCGCGCGCGACCTCCATGTTTTGAACAGTTTCGGTGGAAGCGCCCTAGCCGACAGTCGTTAAAGCAACCTAAAGTACTTTTTGTTAAAAAGTTAGCTGTTACAATAAGTTTGATGGTCCGACGGTTGTTTCTGCTGTTACCGCTAGTCGTTGTTCCTCCCAGCTATGCCGCCTATTTGGAGCCGCGCTGGCTGGAACTGACGCACGACAGCGTTCCGGTTGAGGGCCTTCCGCGGGGAGAAGCGATTCGTTTGGTTCACCTTTCGGATCTTCATGCGTCGCCGCTGGTGCCCAACAGCTTGATTGAGCGCTCTTTCGAGATGGCGCTGGAACAGAATCCGGACGTTATTTGCCTGACCGGCGATTACATCACGGAGGGTAGCGGCTACGACCGGAGTTGGTATATTCAGACGCTGCGGCGGATGTCCGCGCGGAAACCTTGCGTGGCGACGTTGGGGAACCACGATGGAGGGGCCTGGTCCGGAAGACCGGAAGTGAAGCCCTACAACACCGAAGCAGTGATTCGGCTGCTTCGCGAGGGCGGCGTAACGGTGCTGACGAATGAGCGGGTGGAGATCCCGGTTCGATCGCAGACGGTCCGGATGGTCGGCATGGGTGATTTGTGGGCGCATCAATGCAACCCGTGGAACGCGTTTCGGGGGGCGCCGAAGGACAAGATGCCTACCGTTATCCTTTCGCATAATCCCGATTCCAAGGTGATGATGGACGAGTTTCGGTGGGACCTGATGCTGAGCGGACATACCCACGGTGGTCAAGTTGTAATGCCCATTTTTGGCAACTCCCCCGCCCCGGTTAATGACAAACGTTACATCAAGGGGCTGAAGCCCTGGAATGGCCGGATGATTAACGTCAGTGCAGGAGTGGGTAACGTTGGCGGGGTACGCTTCAACTGCCGTCCCCAGGTGAACGTTATCGATCTCCGGTCGGTCTAAACGCAGTCGACTGCGATAATTGAGGGACGGGCTAAAACCCGCCTTCAAATCCCTTGGAAGACAAGATAACGATTCGCGGGGCGAACGTTCATAACCTGAAGAACGTTTCGCTCGAGATCCCCCATAACCAACTGACTGTCATCACCGGCGTGTCTGGCTCCGGTAAGAGTTCTCTGGCGTTCGACACCATCTACGCGGAGGGCCAGCGGAGATACGTTGAGTCGCTGTCCGCTTATGCCCGGCAATTTCTGGAACGGATGGAGAAGCCGGCGTCGACGAGATCGACGGGATTGCGCCGGCGATCGCGATCCGCCAGAAGACGACGACCACGCGCAATCCGCGGTCGACGGTCGCGACATCGACGGAATGCTACGACTTCCTGCGGCTGCTGTTTGCGCGCGTGGGCCGCACGTTTTGCTACAACTGCGGCCGCCAGGTAGAGCGCGACACGGTGGACCGGGTTGCCGCGCAGATGCTGGCGCAACCCGCGGGATCGCGCTGGTATGTTCTGTTCCCCGTTCCAGCGACGAAGACCGAGGAAGAGCGGACACGAGCATTTGTTCGAACTGCGGCAGAAAGGGCTTCAACCGGCTGTTTCAGAACCGGCGCATGTTTGAATTTTCCACGCCGGAATCGCTGCTGGAGATCGACTTCGCGCAGCCGTTGTTTATGCTGGCCGACCGGCTGGCGATCGCGGCCGGATCTGCGGCAGCGCCTGGTGGATACGGTGGAGATCTGCTACCGCGAAGCGGCGGAGGTGATCTTCGAGAACGCCGGTGATGGAGAGCGCCAGCGGTTCAACGAGAAGTTTGCCTGCAAGTTCTGCAACATCGAGTATCGGGAACCGGAGCCGATTCTGTTCAGCTTCAACAGCCCGGCGGGAGCGTGTCCGCGCTGCCAGGGTTTTGGGAACACGATCGATTTCAGCATGGACCTGGCGATTCCGAACCGATCGATTTCCATCGCCGACGGCGCCGTAGAACCGTGGACCAAGCCGAAGGGCAAACAGTGGCAGGCGGATTTTCTTCGCTCCGCCAAGAGCAAGGTGCGGATGGACGTGCCGCTGTGCGATCTGAGCGAGCCGAACAAGATGTGGTGTTCGCTGCCGTGCGGGAGTTCTTCGCTTTTCTCGAGACGAAGAAGTACAAGCTGCATGTGCGCGTGTTTTTGAGCCGGTACCGCGGGTATGCGAGGTGTCCGGAGTGCCACGGGACGCGCCTGCGGAAGGAAGCTTTGTGGGTGCGCGTGGGCGGCAAGAACATCGCCGACGTGCTGAAGCTGAATATCGGGCGGGCTTATGCGTTCATTGAGCGTTGCAGTTGACGCCCGAAGAGACGGCGATCGCCGAGAAGGTGCTGGTGGAGATCCAGCAGCGGCTGCGTTTCTTGAACGATGTCGGCCTCGATTACCTCACGCTCGATCGGCTGTCGGCCACGCTTTCGGGCGGCGAGTCGCAGCGCATTCAACTGGCGACGTGCCTGGGCTCGCGTCTGGTCGGATCGTGTTATGTGCTGGACGAACCTTCCATCGGTCTGCACACGCGCGACACCGTGCGCCTGATCAAAATCTTAAAGGAGCTGCGGGACCTGGGCAACACGATTCTGGTGGTGGAGCACGATCCGGAGGTGATGCGGGCGGCGGATCACATTGTCGATTTGGGCCCGGGCGCGGGGGAACTGGGCGGCATGTGATCTTTCTCGGATACCTATGAGAAGCTGGCGCAGAACGGGAACGGATCGCTGACGGCGAAATATCTGCGCGGGGAGCTGAATGTGTCGCAGCCGCGCGAGCCGCGCACGATCCGGCCGGACCGCATGCTGCGCTTTTCTGGGCGCGCGGCTGCACAATCTGAAAAACGTCGATGTGGAGATTCCTCTGGGGTGCATGGTGGTGGTCACCGGCGTTTCGGGCTCGGGCAAGAGCACGCTGGTGCATGACGTGATTTATCGCGCGCTGGCCGCGCAAGAACGAAGCCGCGGCGTCGCCCGAAGAGGGTGAACGAACCGGCGGAACCGGTCCATCGAGATGCATTGCCAGCGCGTGGAGAACGCGTCGCTGGTGCGCGAAGTGGTGATGATCGATCAGTCGCCCATCGGGCGGACGCCGCGGTCGAATCCCGGTGACGTATATCAAGGCGTTCGACATTATTCGCGGGCTGTTCGCGGCTACCAAGGATGCCGAGAAGCGCGGGTACACGGCGGGTCATTTCTCGTTCAACGTGCCTGGCGGCCGCTGCGAAGTGTGCCAGGGCGACGGAACGGTTTCGGTGGAGATGCAGTTTCTGGCGGATGTGGAATTGGTGTGCGAGGAGTGCAAAGGCACGCGGTTTAAGAGCGGCATCACTGGAGATTCGGTACAAGGGCAAGAACATCCACGAAGTGCTGCAGCTGACGGTGCAGGAGGCGGTGGGATTTTTCCGCGAGACGCCGCGGCTGGTGAGCAAACTGCAGGTGCTGGTGGATGTGGGGCTGGGGTACTCTGCGGCTGGGCCAATCGGCGACCACGCTTTCGGGCGGCGAAGCGCAGCGCGTGAAGCTGGCGTCGCGGCTGGCTCGGATGCGTCGTCGTCGGGCACGCTATTTCTGTTCGACGAACCGACGACGGGGCTGCATTTCGACGACATCGCGAAGCTCTCTGGCGGCTTCGAACGGCTGATCGAGAACGGCGGCAGCCTGCTGATTATCGAGCACAACATGGATGTGATCCGGGCGGCGGACTGGGTGATCGATATGGGTCCGGAAGGCGGCGAAGGCGGCGGTGAGTTGGTGGCGGCGGGCCGTGTCGAGGATGTGGCGCGGGAACCCCGGTCGCACACCGGCCACTACTTACGGAACTAAGGCCGTTGCGGACCAACACGGGGCGCGTCCAATAGACTGAAGTGATGGTCCAGTGGGTTATTGTGGCGATGCTCGCCTGGCAGGAGCCGGACTACGTAGAGCAAGGGCGCAAAGCGCTGGACTCCAAGCGCAACGAGGAAGCGGCCGAGCTTTTCCGGAAGGCAGTGAAAGCGGACGCGAAGGATTTCACAGCACATTTTCACCTCGCGTTGGCCGACAGTCTCCTGCAGCGGGATGAAGAGGCGGTCGCCGAATACCGCCGGGCGCTGGAGCTGAAGCCGGATCTGTACGAGGCAAACCTGAATTTGGGGATTCTGCTGCTTCGCGATAAACACGAGGGTGATGCGATAGGTCCGCTGGAGAGCGCGGTTACGCAGAAGCCGGCGGAGTTCCGGCCGAATTTCTATTCGGGCCAGGCGTTGTTGGCGGTGGGTAAACCAGTGGAGGCGCAGCGGCGTTTTGAGGCGGCTCTGCATGCCAATGCAAAGTCGGGCGCAGCCGAACTGGGTTTAGCGCGGTCACTGTTGCGTCAGGACCAGCTTGCGGAATCGGAGGCGCATTTCCGCGCGGCGTCGGCTTTGGAGCCCGGACTTCACGAAGCGCTGCTCGAGTTAGGCGCCGCTCAGGACAAGGCGGGGCATAAGCCAGAGGCGATCGCGATTTACCAGCAGTTTCCCGCGAACCCAAGCGCGCAGGCACGATTGGGCGAGTTGATGGTAGAAAACCAACAGTTTGCGGACGCCATACCACGGTTGGAGAAGGCGGTGGCGACGGATCCGACGGTGACTAACCGCCTGAATCTTGCGGACGCGTACCGCATGAACAAGCAATTCGACAAGCAGAATGAGCAATTGTCGAAGGCGGTAGATAGCGACGCGACGAACTTCGATTTAAGGATGACTTATGGGCGAGCGCTTCGCGATCAGCGCCAGCTGGTTCCGGCGGCTAACCAGTTTTTTGCCGCGGCGAAAATCAAGCCCGATTCGAACGAGGCCTGGAACGAACTGGCGAGCGTGCTGATCGTGCATGGCGACAACGTGCAGGGGCTGGCGGCGTTGGATAAGGTGAGAGCGCTGGGTAAGGAGAAACCAGGCGATCATTACCTGCGGGCGATCACGCTCGATAAGCTGCATCAACGGCGCGAAGCGGTCGCGAGTTACAAACAATTCCTGGCGGTAAGTGAAGGTAAGTTCCCGGACCAGGAATTTGCGGCTCGGCAGCGAATTCGTATTATTGAATCAGAACTGAACAAGCGATGACCCGCATTCTTTGGCCGCTCGTGTTTGCTCTCCCCCTCCTGGCATCCGATCTGAAACAGCTACGAAGCGAACCGAATCTGGAGCATCGCGCGCAGCTTGCGCTGCAGCAAGCGGCACAGTCGTTCAGCGAAGCAAAGACCGATTACGCGGCGGGCAACCGCGATAAGACGGCGCATGACCTGGACGATATGCAGACGGCAGTGGAAATTGCGCGGAGTGCTTTGACCGATACGGGCAAGAATCCGCGCAAGCATACCAAGCCCTTCAAACTGGCGGAGACCGAGACGCGCGATCTGCTTCGCAGGCTGGATGGGTTGGAGAACTCGATGGACCTGGAAGATCGCAAGCTGATCGAAGGCCCCAAAGGCGAAGGTTCAGGAGGTGCACGACGAATGGCTCAACGAAATCATTTCGGGAAGAAAGTAATGAGACAGTACTCGGAATTTTGGGGCTGGCCCTGGTGTTCTCGACGCCAATGCTCGCGCAGCGCGACTTCCTCACGGCCGATGAGACCGACCAGGTGCGCGAGGCGCAAGACCCCAATCATCGCGTGCAGCTCTATATTCATTTCGCCAAACAACGGGTCGACCAGGTCCAGCAACTCCTTGCGAAAGAAAGAGCCGGACGCTCCGCTCTGATTCATGACCTGCTGGAAGACTACGGCAATATCATCGACGCGATTGACACCGTCACGGACGATGCCCTTCGACGGAAGTCGAATGTGGCGATCGGAGTGACGGCGGTGCAGGCGGGCGAAAAAGAGCTGCTCAGTCTCTGAAGAAGATCGAAGGCATCCATCCGAAGGATGAGGCCCGATATGAGTTCGCGCTGAAACAGGATATCGACAGCACTAACGACAGTCTGGAACTGGCGGGAGAAGATCTGGCGCATCGTTCAACCGAGGTCGTGCAGAAGGAGGAGAAGGAGAGGAAAGATCGCGAGGCGATGATGCAGCCCAAGGATCGCGAAGCGGCGGAGACGGCGGACAAGAAGACCGCGATTCCGACGCCAAGAAGAAGAAAGCTCCGACTCTCCTGAAGAAGGGCGAGCAAGCCCCGCAGTAGACGTTTATTCGCGCTCCTCTTACTGGCGCTTTACGGTGAATTTAAGCGTGCTTAATGCACCGTTCCGAATCTCAACCTGGTCGGCAGATTGCAAGCCGTTTTTCTGGATGGAAACGCGTTGCTGGCCGGCAGGAAGGCTGATGCGCACTGGGGTCACGAAATCCGTAGGCCTCCCGTCGAGCCAGACGTGCGCGCGATGACGGATCGCTGGTCAGCAGCAGAATGCCGTTGGAGGAGCGGAGCGTGATGATGGGGACGTCTACGTTCTCGTTCTCCACGTGGATCTCGCGGCTCTCCGTCTGGTATCCCTCCTTCTTTAACGTCAAAGTGTGGGTGCCTTTGCGGGCCTGGAGCTTGCACGGAGTTTGGCAAAGAACATCGCCTAAGCCGTCCAGCATGGCGGTGGCCCCGGCCGGATCCGTCATGATCTGCAGCTGCTGATAGGGACCGGCGTCGGGTTGTTCCGCAGGTGGCTGTTTGGTGGGTGGAGTAGGGGTGGGAGTGGATGGGGCAGCGTGCGCAGCTTCCCCCGTATCCGCCGCCGTATCGGCAGGCAGCGGCTCGGGCATGGGCTCTGGCGATCCGTTGGTGTGTCGACGGGCGGTGTGGTGGGAGTTGTCGGGCGACGGTTTCCGCCGCGCGATCGGAGTCGAGGTGCGCGTTGACTACCGGCGTCTCGCGAGACTTCAGCCAGGGCACATCGAGTTCCCCCGTCTGCCACGCGACGAGAGCTAAGAAAGCGAGCAAGAACAGAAATGCGCCCAAGAACGGAAGCAGCCAGGATTTCCTCTTGGCCGGAGGAGCGACACCGATGGAACTATCGAGCGGCTTCTTGCGCTTGCGCACGGGTTTCACGGTGCGGGTGAGAGCGTCGGTGGCGGCGGTGGGAACGCTCTGGTGCGCTTTGCGGGGCAGGACGCGCCACCCTTTGGCATTGTCGAGCGCACCTTCTAAAGCCGTGATGAACGCCGTGCAGGAGGGGAAGCGCTCTTCGGGCTTCTTGGCCAAGCCGCGCCGCAAAACTTTATCGATGCCGTCATTCAGAGCGGTGTTCATGTTTTGCACGGGGACGGGCTGATCGGCCACGATCTTGTATACCACGGTCGAGATCTGCTCGCCGTAGAAAGGGCGCTCGCCGGTCAACATCTCATAGGCGATTACGGCGAGGGAGAACTGATCGGACCGTCCGTCGATCTCCGTTGCCCTGCACCTGTTCGGGAGACATGTAATTCGGCGTGCCGATCAGGACGCCGGTCATCGTCTGTCCTTCGAGCTGCGTTATTTTCGCGATCCCGAAGTCGGTGATCTTGACCGCGCCGGTCGAATCGATCATGATGTTGGCGGGCTTGATATCGCGATGAATGATGCCCTTGCGATGCGCGTAATCGAGAGCGGCCGCGGCTTGGCGTAAGAATTTCGGTCAAGCGCTCCCGGCTGATAGACCTTGCGGGCTGCGACAGCAGATCTCTTCCAGCGTATCGCCATCGACGAACTCCATCGCGATGTACGCCAGGCCGTCCACTTCATCCATGTCGTAGATGGTGACGATGCCCGGATGGGAGAGAGCGCCGGCCGAGCGCGCTTCGCGGAACAAGCGTTCGCGCAGACGCCGGAGCGCTCCTCGCCATCGTCCAGTTCGCGAAGCCGCAGTGTCTTGATCGCGACCGGGCGGCCGATAGTCGGGATCGATGGCGTGATAAACCACGCCCATGGCGCCGCGGCCTAGCTCGCGCCGTGATCTGGTACCGGCCAATTTTTCTCGTTCACCCAAGGTCGTTGTTGTTCCTTGCCCTTGGGCTAAGTGTAGCCATTGAGAACCACTACTCTTCGCGCAGGATTTCGAGCGGACGCTGATCCGAGAATGCGCAAGGCTCGCCAGCCAACCCGCAACGTTCGCCACGACGGCGGTCAGCACGACCGCCATGGCGTTGGGAACGAATGTCGATATGGATCTTCCGCCGTGAAGAGACGCGTTAAGCAGAAGCATGGAAAATGCGTGGCCAGCGACGCTGCCAGCCAACTCCGGCGACCGCGCCAAGAATCAGGAACTCGATGGAGAAAATCTCGGCGATTCTGCCGTCGTGTGGCACCCAGCGTTTTCAGAATCACCACTTCGCGAATGCGGCGGATGCGCGTTCCGGCGACGCTCGAAGCCAGAATGATCGCGCCGGCCAAGAATCGCGAACGCGGAGATGAAGCGCACGATGAGTGAGATCTGATCGACCACTTCCTTCACGATGGCCATGACATCGGCCATGTTTACTACGGTGACGGTGGGGAACCGCGAGTAGATGGCGCCTTTTGCATCTCCGGAACCAGCTTCGGATCGATGCGCACGGTCCCGTAATAGATCACGGGCAGCCCTTGGAGCGCGCCGGGCGAGAACATAAACTCGACGCGCGAGCCAGGCGGATGGCTTCCGTCTCGATGCACGGCGGCTATGTCGGGTCACGAACGTCCGCGTGGGCGGCGATCCAGTTCAGCCGCTGCCCGGGCGCGAGATGCATCACTTTGGCCGCTTCTTCTGACACAGATACTTCGGCTCCGCTGGCGGCTTGGATGGTCCTTATCCCAAAACGCTCCCGCAGACCACCTTGGTGTATGCCGACGGCTTAGCCGATTCGGTACGCGGAAACCGTGGACGCGTAATGCCGCTCGATGCCCTTTCAGCTTTTCGCGGTCGAGCGCCACGCCGTTGATGGCGATCGATCTTCACCGATACCGTGCCCACCGATTCCGGTTTCCCCTCCAGCCTTTCTGGCGCGCCACCAACTGCATCACGCCATCGCGATTGAGCGGCGTCATGTCCAGCAGAAACACGTTGGGCATGCCGGGCGGCGCGCTCTTGCGCATCTCGGAAAGCATCCCGCGCTGCACCAGGTACACCGTGAGCGTGAACATCACGCCGATGCCCAGCGCAATCAGCGCGGACTGCGTATGCGCGCCGGGGCGGTAAAGGTTGGCGATCCCATGGCGCAGGCTGGGCCGCAATCGCCAGGCCACGTCCCGCCCGAACCACCGCAACACCGCGCAGCAGCAGCCATCCCAACGCGGCCATGAAGAGCAAGACTGACCGCCAGCGCGATCACGAAATACACCCCGGTCCGCAACGATTCGCTGAGCCACGTCGCGATCCCGCCGATGCCGGCCAGGATGATACGCGCCCGCAATGGCCGAAGGACGCGCGTCGATCTTCCACTTCTCCCGCCACGTGCGCGTATCCGTCGTCACATCGCGGCGCAAAATCAAGCCGGGACGGATCCGCCGGATGGAAAGCAGCGGCGGCAAGGTGAACAGCAGCGTCGCCAGCAGCCCGATGCCCAGCCCTTGAATCGCCGAAACGAAGTCTATATCGAGAGCCGCGGCAGCGTGCTGAAGTAGCGCGCCAGCAGCAACGGAAACGTCGCCTGCACGCCGAACCCCGCCACAATTCCGAGCAGGCCCGCCGCATAATCCCAGGCCCAGCGTTTGTATGGTGTAGATGCGGATGATCTGCGTGGAGCGCGCTCCAATGCATTTCATGATCGCGATGGAATCGAGTTTCTGTTGCAGATGCGCGTCGATCGCCATGGCCACGCCCAGCGCGCCCACGATCAATGCAATCAGGCTCACCAGGCTAAGAAACACGGTGGCGCGCTCCAGGCCTTGTTCGAATGGTCGGGTTGCGTCTGGCGGAAGTCCGTGATCAGGCTTTCCTGGAAATACGTTTCTTCAGATCCGTGTGAACCTTGTCGATCGAGACGCCCGGCGGGCACGCGAAACAGGAAACGTTCGGAGGCGCGGCTGCCGGGGATCATGAAGTTCCGGTGCGCTCCAGCGCGGCGCGCGACATCATGACGCGCGGGCCCACGTTCAAGCTTCCGGACATGCGGTCCGGCTCGGATTCCACGATGCCGGCGATGGTGAAATCCTGGCCGCCGATGCGCACGTGATCGCCGACTATCGGCATTCAACCGCAAGCAGCAGATCGCGCGAAACCACGACATGATCGCGGGGTCAGCCGCTCCGTACAGCGGCCCGGGCGGATCCAGCACCACCGTGCCATAGAACGGATAAACGGCCGGGTCCACGGCTTTGACCGAGATCAGGATGGGAGCGTCGCGTATTTTCGGGGCGATAACATCGTGATCGTTTCGGTGATCCACGTCCGCTGCACGCCCTCTCGCGCCAGCCGGTCCAGTTCCGCGGTTCTGCGTCGGCGGCCGGGCAGCGCGAACACGCGCACCATCAGATCCGCCGCCATCAGCGTCCGCGCTTCCCGCAACAGCACGGCATGAAATGCCCGGCTGAATCCTTTGACTCCGGTGAGCGAGCCCACGCCCATGGCCACCGCCAGAATCACGAAAAGAAATTTGCCGCCCGCGGCGCGCGATTCCCGCCACGCCATGCGGAATGCCAGCCGGTTATCGAACGTTGAGTTTGCGCTCACTGGAGTGGATTCGTTCATCGCTCAGAACCAGGCCGTCGCGCAGCGTGATGCGGCGGTCGGCATAGGCCGGCTAACGCCGCATCGTGCGTCACCAGCACCAGCGTGGTTCCCTCGCGGGAATTCAGATTCAGCAGCAGATCCAGCACATGCTGGCCGTTGGCGCTATCGAGGTTCCCGGTCGGCTCATCGGCCATAGAATCGGCGGCGAAACCATGAAGGCGCGGGCCAGCGCCACGCGCTGCTGTTCGCCTCCGGAAAGTTGCACCGGGTAATGGTGCATGCGCCCGTCCAGGCCAACGCGGCGCAAGCAGATTCGCGCGCGCGTTTTGGGTCGCCCGACGCCCAGCAGTTCCGCCGGCAGCAGCACATTTTCTTCCGCGGTCAACGTGGGAATCAATTGGTAGGACTGGAAAACGAAGCCGATTTTGCGGCCGCGCACCAGCGCCAGTTCGTCCTCGGCAAGGCCGGTGATATCGACGCCGTCCAGAATCACGGAACCCGAAGTGACCGTATCCAGGCCCGCCAGCAAGCCGAGCAGCGTGCTTTTCCCGCTTCCGGACGGCCCATGATGGCTACGAACTCGCCCCGCGGGATTTCCAGGTCGATTCCCTTCAGGATTTCGACCCGGTGCGCGCCCAGTGTCAATCGATTTTGTGAGATGCCGGACTTCTATGATCGCCCGCTCTATGGCGCAGGTCCCTCGAGCTTCTATTATGGCTCTAGTGCGATATCTTCTTTGTCCTTATCGTGGGTCTGGCGTTGGCCGCGTCACTTCGGGTGTTCGTCGCAATCCCAAGGGCACAGGGACGTCCGCCCGACGCTCCTGCGGCAGCAGCCGTCCGACAGTGCCATAGATGCCCGCGGGTCAGAAATCGTACCCGCCGTCGTCAATACGCCGCCGACGGGTCCCGCGGATAACCGGCCCGTCTGATCGCTGCTTTCGGAGACAGCCTTTCGGCGCGGGATTCGGCGCCGATCCGGGAAGAGCTATCCGGATTATCTGCAGAAGCGATCGACGAGGCCGGAACGCAGTATCAGGTCTACAACGCCGGCGTGAGCGGAGACACCACCACGGACGGGCTCGAGCGCCTGCCTGGCATCCTTGACGTTGAAGCCGAAGATCGTGGTTTTGGAATTGGGCGGCAACGACGGTCTGCGCGGGTTACCCGCCGCAACAACGAAGGCCAATCTGGATAAGATGATCATCGCGTTGCAGGGCGCCGGCGCGAAAGTGGTTCTGGCCGGGATGACGCTGCCCCGCAATTACGGGAAGGACTATATCCACCAGTTCGAGCAGATTTACTCTCAGTTAGCCGATGAATTCCATCTCACGCGTATTCCGTTCCTCCTGCAAAATGTCGCCACTGACCAGAAATTGATGCAGGCCGACGGGATTCACCCCACCGGTGAAGGCAATAAGAAGGTGGCGGACAATGTGTTCGATGCATTGAAACCGTCGCTGACGGAATCGGTGAAATCGTTGAAAGAGTAACTGGTTACACTGAGGACGATGGCCGGTCCCCGCGTCGTTGTCAGCGCGACATTCACTGCAGAACCGCTTCGCGAGACGTTGGAATTCTTCCTCCGGCTACTCCGTTGGGATCACGCCGTCGACTTCGCGCCGTTCGGCCAAGTCTTCCAAACTTTGCTGGATCCACAGAGCCTCTTCGCTCAGAATGCGAGCGGCGTGAATGTGCTGCTGATCCGAGCGGACGATCTCACAGCGTTTGGGGCGGTCGAACAGCTTGTAGCTGCACTGCGTTCGGGAACGCTGGAGCAGTGCCCGCTGTTGATTCGGGTTTGTCCTTCTGCATCAGGTCCCCCGCCCTGGGATCTAGAGGAAGTGCTTCGCAGCGAACTTGTAGGTGACCCGCGGATTCGCGTGCTCTCCGCGTCGCTACAGGACCAAATGTACCCGGTCGCCGAAGTTCACGATGCGCAAGCGCGGGCTTTAGCCGCGATTCCGTATACAGCGGAATACTTCACGGCGTTAGGTGCTTCCCTGGTGCGGGAGATGCACCGGATGCGCGCAACTCCGTTCAAGGTGATTGCCGTTGATTGCGATGACACTTTGTGGAGCGGAATCTGCGGTGAAGATGGCCCGGGCGGAGTGACGATCGATGCTCCGCGACGCGCGCTGCAAGCACTCCTGGTGGATCAGCAGGCTAATGGGCGTTTGTTGGCTATCGCGAGCAAGAACAATGCGAACGATGTTCTCGAAGTGTTTCGGCAACATCCTGAGATGCCTTTGCGGCTCGATCATTTTGTGGCGCGACGCATCGACTGGAATGGAAAAGCATCGAGCATCCGAGCACTGGCCGGTGACCTTGGCCTTGCCACGGACAGCTTCCTCTTTGTGGACGACAATCCAAAGGAGACCGCGGAGGTCTCCGCCGAACTTCCTGAGGTGGTCGCGCTTACGCTGCCCGCAGACCCGCTGCGCATTCCTCAATTCCTCAGCAACGTTTGGGCGTTTGATTTGCCCGAGAACATCACTGGCGAGGACCGCAATCGCACGGCATCTTATGCGCAGAACGCTGAGCGCGCGGTGTGGGAGCGGGACGCCGTCGACCTGAAGCAGTTCATCTCCGGTCTGGAACTTGTGGTTGAGATTCAACGCATGCGCGAGAGCGATCTTGCGCGGGCTGCGCAACTCACGCAGCGCACGAACCAGATGAACTTTTCGGGACGACGCCGAACCGAGGCCGAGTTGCAGGCGTTTCTTGGATTTGGGACCGGTTTCACTGTCCGGGTGCGCGATCGTTTTGGCGATTACGGATTCGTGGGATTGATTTTGCTCGAAGAGAGCGAAGACGCCCTGGTGATCGATACGTTTCTGCTCAGCTGCCGGGCGTTGGGGCGCGGCGTCGAGCATCGGATGCTCCGAGCCGTGGGAGCATTTGCGTTGGAGCGGGGACTCTCCGACATCATCACGTTGTTTGAGCGCACGGATCGCAATACGCCTGCGCAGGTTTTTTTGGCGGGCATCACCGACTTTTCACCTGCTGCTTTGGCCATGCAGGTGTACGATCCGTCCTCCACGCGGTCCGGTCAGGAAACGGCGCGAGTGCCCCATCATCGGGTCGAGACTGCTCGTCCAGCGGATTACAACCGGATCGCCGAACTCCGGCACGTATCGGACATCCTGGATGCCATTCGCGAAGAGAAGCTGCAAGCGACTTCACTTTCCGCGGGCGGCGAGGCACCCCGCACGGATCTGGAGCGTCACTTATGCGGTATCTGGAGCGAGATGCTCGCCGTGCCGCAGGTGCATATCCATGACAACTTCTTCGACCTGGGTGGTCACTCGCTGCTCGCGGTCCAGTTGGTCGCGCGTCTTCATCGGGATCTGGCGATTGATCTCCCTCTCGAAGCTGTTTATACGGGAACCCTGACCGTGGCGGAGTTGGCGCGTTCGATTGAGTTGTTTCAACAGGGAAAAGTTGACGACCCGGAGTACGACGCGCTGCTTGCGGAGCTTGAAAATATGACCGAGGAAGAAGCCGAGGCTCTGCTCGCACGAGAGATGGACGGGGAGCCGCAGCCGTAAGGCATGCGGATTCTGCTCACTTCCACTGCGTCGTTTGTTCCGCCCCGCGGCGGTTCGACGCGCAGCAATCGGGTGTGGCTGGAGCATCTTGTTTCGCGAGGCCACACCTGTCACGTGGTGTGTGGCGCAGCGCCGGCGGACAGCGACGATCAACGACGCCGCATCGTCGAGGAAGCGGGCAATCAGGGCTTTGTCGTTGAGCCGCATCACGCGGATTCGAGCATGGAGCTCGCGAGCGGGATACGAGTATCGTCCTACCGGGACCTCGCACGTCGCAGGAATATTCTGTCGGAGCACATCCGCGCATTCGTCCCGGATTGGGTTCTTTTGTCTTCGGAGGATCTCGGCCATTCCCTTCTTCGCGAAGCACACCAGAGTGCCCCCGGACGCGTCATCTATCTCGCGCATACCCCACAGTTTCTGCCCTTTGGCCCGGAGAGTTGGAGTCCGGATCCGCAAGCGACGGCGCGGGTGCGCGCATGCGCCGCGGTGGTGGTGATCGGCGAGCACATGGGCGCCTATGTGCGCCAGCATTTGGGTGTCGGAGCGCAAGTGATCCATCCGCCTATTTACGGCGCCGGTCCGTTTGAGGATTACAGTGACTTCGACCGGGGATTCGTGCTGATGGTTAATCCTTGCGCGGTCAAGGGCCTCTCGGTCTTCACGGCGGTAGCCGAACAGATGCCCGACGTTGCCTTTGCCGCACTTCCGGGATGGGGCACAACCAGCGATGATCGAAGGGCGCTTGCTTCTATTTCGAACATCCACACACTGGAACCTGTGAATCGAATCGAGGAGGTGTTGGAACAGACGCGCATCCTTCTAATGCCGTCTCTTTGGTACGAGGGCTTCGGGTTGATCGTGATGGAGGCGATGCTGCGCGGCATCCCGGTTGTTGCGAGTGATTCCGGCGGGCTTCGGGAGGCTAAACAAGGCACCGGCGCCATTCTCCCGGTAGCGCCGATCGCGCGTTACCTGCCCGAGTTTGATGAAGTTCACATGCCCCGGCCGGTGATTCCCGAGCAAGACATCGAACAATGGGTTGGCGCGGTGCGGGCACTTCTCACCGACAGAGATCGCTACGAGAGGGAATCCGAACAGTCGCGAGAGGCTGCTCTCCAGTTCGTCTACAACCTGCGCGTCTCCGATTTTGAGGAATTTCTCTTGCGGCTCTCACCCAAGACTGCGGCCCCGGAGGGTGACTTTCGCGCCCGGTGGGACCGTTTGTCGCCGGAACAGCGCGTGAAGTTCCTGGAACGATTGAAGCTTTCGCGCAGCGCTCGATGAAGATTCTGCTGGCGCACAATTCGCTGTATTTTCCTTCTCACGGGGGAGGAGATAAATCCAACCGGCTGCTGATGGAAGCTTTAGCCGAACGTGGACACCGCGTGGAGGTGCTCGCACGTTTAGAGGGTTTCAGTGAAGCTGGACACGAGAAGTTCGTGGCGGAACTCGAGGCGCGCGGCGCTCCGGTTCAATCGATAGGGGACGGTGGCGTGTGCTTCGAACGGAATGGGGTTTCGGTGTTTACCGTCACAACCGATCCACGGCTTCGAGCGGCATTCGCCAAGCGCATCGAGCAATTCGATCCTGACGTGATTCTATGCTCCACCGACGATCCGGGTGCGCTGCTGCTGGAGGTCGCTCTGCGCGCGCCTCGCGCTCGTGTAGTCTACCTTGTGCGTGCAACGGTGGCTGTGCCGTTTGGGCCCGATTGCGCGTTCCCGAATCCGGCGAAGACGGAGATGATCGGCCGTGTGGATTCGGTGATCGGAGTCAGCGAGTACGTGGCCGAATACGTACGTCGATGGAGCGGGTTCCCGGCAATTCATGTTCCGCTCTCGCTGCTCGATCCGGGCGATTACTCCGCGATGGGCCGCTTCGACAACGAGTTCGTTCTAATGGTGAACCCGTGTGCGGTTAAGGGCATTTCGATCTTCGCTGCGCTCGCGGGAGCCATGCCCCACATTCCGTTCGCAGCGGTCCCCACATGGGGCACTAATCCGGACGATATCGCGCTGCTGCGCCGTTATCCCAACATTCGGTTGTTCAAGCCGGTGGATGACATGGCGACACTGCTGCGCCGCTCCCGCGTCGTGCTGGTTCCTTCGATTTGGGCCGAAGCGCGGAGCCGCATGGTGGTGGAATCGATGATTCGGGGCGTCCCCGTAATCGCGAGCGACGTAGGAGGTTTGCATGAGGCAAAGCTAGGTGTGGAGTACCTTCTGCCGGTGAATCCCATTCAGCGCTATCGAACGAACGTCGATGCCAATATGGTGCCGATTGCGGACGTGCCGCCGCAGGATATTGGGCCATGGAAGGCGGCGCTGAACAGACTCTTGACAGACCGTGACCATTACCGGGATGTTTCTGAGCGGTCGCGCGCCGCCGCTCTGGCCTATGCGGACATGCTCCATGCCGGTTGGCTCGAAGCGCACCTGGAGGGGCTGATTCGGAAGCCGAAGCAATTGGCGTCGCGAGCCGTGCCGGCGCCTTCGCTCTCGCCGGCGAAGCAGAAGCTGCTTGCATTGCGCTTAGAACAGCAGAAAAAGCAGCGGGCACCGGAACAAACGTTTTTTCCGGATATCGAGAACGCGAAACGCGAGCAGAAGATCTTGTTTTGCTTTCCTTGGGCGGGCGGGGGGACGACGTTGTACCGGTCGTGGGCCGGACGTCTGGCCACATTCGGGGTCTGCCCCGTGCGTCTCCCCGGGCGCGAGTCGCGCCATTCCGAACCGCCGTTCACCGCTATGACGACGCTCATCGCGGCGCTGACGAGAGCAATCGAGCCGCATCTCGGGGCCGTTTTTGCGTTCTACGGGCATAGCATGGGCGCGGGCATCGCTTTCGAACTCGCGCGTTCTCTCCGGAGAAATGGTCTGCCTACCCCGAGTTCGCTGGTGGTCGCGTCTGCACGTGCTCCGCAGCTGCGGACCCAGGCCTCACTGCTGCCCGAGCCCACAGATGAAGAGTTGCTCGAGCAGCTCCGCCTGCTGGGAACAATGCCCGGGGATCCTGCGATTGAACGAATGGTTTTGCCGACGCTTCGCGCGGATACGACGCTGTATCGGAATTATGTTTACTCGCCTGAACCACAGCTCTCAATCCCTCTGCATGCATTCCACGGAACGAAAGATTCGACTCTGACCGCGCAGCAGGTTTGCGCCTGGTCGGAACAAACAAGCGCGGAGTTTTCGTTTACGGAGTTCCCGGGCGGCCATCTCTTCCTCTTGGACGAGGCGGAGCCAGTCGCCGATACGTTACGCGCAAAGCTGGTCGGTCTTTGATCGGCCGCTTTCGCTTCTTGTTCTAGAATCGGACCAATGTCCCTGGTGATCGTCGGCTCCGTTGCATATGATGCGCTCGAAACTCCGCACGGCAAAGTAGATCGAATACTGGGAGGCGCAGCGACGTACATTGCGCTGAGCGCCAGTTACTTCACGAGAGCGCATATCGTGGCGGTTGTCGGACAGGATTTCGCGGAAGAAGACGTCCGTTTTCTTTCCTCGCGGAATATCGACCTAGCGGGCCTGGAGCGCGTTCCCGGTAAGACGTTTTTCTGGTCAGGGGTTTACTCGCATGACATGAACGAACGGACCACTCTCGCCACCGAGTTAAATGTCTTCGCGAACTTTAATCCCAAGCTTCCGGAGGCATATCGCCGGATTCCTTATTTGATGCTGGGCAATATTCAACCGGAGTTGCAGCGGAGCGTGCGTGGTCAGATTGAACAGCCTCGGCTAACCGGCGGGGACACCATGAACTATTGGATCGCCGACTTTCGCGAAGAGTTGGTGGCCACGATCCGGGACTGGGATTTCCTGCTGATCAACGACGGTGAGGCGCGCATGCTTTCGGGGCAGAACAATTTGAGGAAAGCGGCTGAGGTGATCATGGCCATGGGACCTCACACGTTGGTCATCAAGCGCGGAGAGTACGGCGCTTTGCTCTTCCATGGAGGCTCTCACTTCATGGTGCCCGGCTATCTTCTCGAAAGCGTATTCGATCCGACTGGCGCCGGGGATTGTTTCGCAGGCGGTTTTATCGGGTACCTGGCGAGCCAGGGCGCATCGCTTACAGAAGACGGCATAGACAACAGGACGCTTCGTCGAGCCGTGATTTACGGGTCTGTGATGGGGAGTTTCTGCTGTGAAAATTTTGGACCGGACCGATTCCGGACACTCCACCGCGCGGAGATCGACGAACGCTTCCAGGAATTCCGTTTCTGCACCGAGTTCTAGCGTTCCTTACGGCGGCCGGATTTAGCCTGCTGGCTGTCTGGTATTGCGCCGCACACGGATGGCTAGTGTATTTCGGCGATGCGGAAGCGCACCTGAATATCGCGCGAAGGTTAGTCGACAACTCCACCCCCGGCCTGGATCAGTTGGGGAGCCCTTGGCTTCCGCTGCCTCATTTGCTGATGACGCCGTTCGTCTTCATCGATGCGCTCTGGAGAAACGGCTTGGCTGGTTCGATTCCGTCGTCGGCCTGCTTCATTGCCGCCGCTCTCTTCCTTTTTCACGCGGTGCGCGAAGTGTTTGGAAGCCCTTGGCCAGCCTGGGTGGCAATGCTCGTTTTCGTGCTGAATCCGAACGCTCTTTACCTACAATCGACCGCGATGAATGAGCCCGTGTTCGCGGCCGCCCTTTGCGGACTGCTGTACTTTACGGTCCGATTTGCTCGCACGCAAGAACGACTCGATGTATGGGGAGCGGGACTTTGTGCTTTGGCCGGTGTGTTGACGCGCTACGAAGGCTGGTTCGTTCTGCCATTTTGCGCGGGTTATTTCCTGGCGACGGCGAAGCGACGCTGGTCTGTGACGTCGCTTTTCTGCGCGGTGGTCGCGGTAGGCCCGGTTGCCTGGTTATTTTACAACTGGTGGTTAACGGGAAATCCTTTGGATTTCTTCAATGGAGACTCTTCGGCAAAAGCCATTCAGGGTGGTGCTTCGTACGTGGGATTTCACAACTGGTATTTCGCTCGTCTTTACTATCGGACGTGTGTCCGCCTTGTGCTGGGGCAGACGCTTTTTTTCTTAATGGCGATTGGATTAGTGGCGGCGCTCGTGCGGCGCAAGTGGTGGCCAGTGCTTCTTTTAGCGCTGCCTCCCGCCTTCTACGTGTGGAGCGTTCATTCTTCTTACCTTCCGATTCATCTGCCAGAACTCTGGCCGCACTCCTGGTACAACACGCGATACGGCATCGCCGCTCTTCCGCTCGCCTCGTTTGGAGCAGCTGCGATTACGCGGTCCCGTCTTGGTTTGGGGATCGTGGCCATCGCCGCGCTGCCCTGGTTGATGCATCCGTCGCCCGAGCAGTGGATTACGTGGAAAGAATCCGAGCAGAACTCAATCAGCCGCCGCGCCTGGACCTACCAGGCATCCCGCTATCTTCAAGTGCATTACCGCAGCGGGGAACAAGTAAGCGCGGAGTTTAATGACACGATCGGCATCTTCCGTTATGCGGGAATCGACCTGCGGCATGTCTTTCATCCCGGTAACACCTTGCTATGGCAGGCCGCCGTGCAGCGTCCGGATCTGTTCCTGAACACGACCTGGGTGGTGTGCCAGCGAGGGGGAGCCCTGTCAAAGGCTGCCGGCAAAGCTGCGCAGTTCGGTTTGGTCAAAAGCATTCTTGTGCCTGGCGCGCCCAGTCTCGACATCTACCATCATGAAAATTCCTTTCACTAAAGCGCATGGAGCCAAGAACGATTTCTTGCTCACCTGGAAAGACGAGGTCCCGCCTGACGCGGATCTGCCGGAACTTGCTCGCGCAATTTGTGAACGCAACACCGGGGTTGGCGCGGATGGCTGGCTGCTGGTCGACCCCCGTCCGGGCATCCGCCTTTTCAATTCCGACGGAAGTGAACCGGAGCTTTCCGGGAATGGGACGCGGTGCGCTGCATCTTTCCTCCATCGGCACGGACATACGTCCGAGAGTCTGGATATTGCAACCGGAGCGGGGAATAAACACCTGCGAATGATCTCGCGGGACCGAGATGCCTTTTGGTGGGAGATGAACATGGGCCGGCCGCGTATTGAGATTCTTCATCACACGATTCACCTCGCGGGAGGCGATCGGGATGTGACGCTCGTCAATTGCGGCAATCCACAGTGCGCTGTGCCAGTAGACGATTTTGAATTCGACTGGGTGGAGACGGGCCGCGCAATCGAGAGTCACCCGGATTTCCCCGATCGAACGAATGTGTCGTTTCTCCGCAGGATAGACGAGCACACTATTGCGGCGCGGTTCTACGAGCGAGGCGCGGGCGTGACGATGAGTTCCGGGACGGGCGCGACTGGCGCGGCCTTCTGTGCGATGGCGCGTGGGTTTGTTTCGTCACCCGTGAAGGTAGAGACCCCGGCAGGTCCCCTTGATACAGTTGAGCGAGGCGGTGACGTTTGGCTTACCGGACCTGCCGTGATCGTGGCGGACGGCGTATTCTTCGCTCCCTAGAGAACATGTGCAGATATTCCGGCGAGAAAATATCCCCTCGCTTCACTTAGAGATATGACGCGCCGACCGACCAGGGTGGGCGCCTCCGAGGCTGAGACCTATGAAGATCGCATTGGAAACCGAGATTACCGGCTCCGAAGAAGTGCCCGGGCAGCCACCACGCGCTGACAAAATCGCGCAAACGCTGACGGAGAAGATCCGGAGCCGTTCCGCGAGAGTCGGGATTGTGGGGCTGGGCTACGTCGGTCTACCGCTTGCGGTAGAGTTCGCCAAAGCGGGATTCGACGTAACCGGTATCGATCTGAGCGAAACGAAAGTTGCCAAGGTAAATGCCGGAGAGTCTTACATTGCGGACATCTCGAGCGACGAGTTCCGTAATTAGTCAGCCACGGCAAGCTGCGGGCAACGACGGACTTCTCCGGGATTCGCAACCTCGACACCATCAACATCTGCGTCCCCACGCCCCTGCGCAAGACGAAAGATCCGGACATGAGCTTTATCGTGTCCGCGACGCAGGAGATTGCGAAGTATCTCCACCCCGGTACATTGGTGATTCTCGAATCGACCACCTACCCGGGAACGACCGAAGAACTGCTGTTGCCGATGCTCGAATCGCCGAAACTGCAGGTGGGCGTCGACTTCTTCCTTTGCTTCTCTCCGGAGCGCGTGGATCCAGGCAACCCGAATTTTCAGACGGCCAACATTCCGAAGGTGGTGGGCGGTTCGACACCCGTGTGTACCGAGATGGGACGCGTCTTCTACGCACAGGCGCTCCAAACCGTGGTGCCGGTAAGTTCGACGCAGGTCGCCGAAATGGTGAAGCTGCTCGAGAACACGTTCCGCATGATCAACATTGGTCTAGCGAATGAGATTGCGATCATGTGCGACGGCATGGGGATCAATGTTTGGGAGGTTATCGAAGCGGCGGCCACGAAGCCGTTCGGATTCATGCCTTTCTTCCCCGGTCCAGGGTTAGGCGGCCATTGCATTCCGATCGATCCGTTCTATCTCTCCTGGAAAACGAAACAGGCCGGCATTGAAGCGCGGTTTATCGAACTCGCCGGGCACATCAATGGTCAGATGCCTCACTTTGTGGTGGAGAAGATCCAGAATGCGCTGAACGACCACGGTAAAGCGGTGCGCGGATCACATGTCCACATTTTTGGAGTGTCTTATAAGAAGGATATTGATGACGTACGCGAGTCGCCCGCTCTCGACATCATGTTGTTGTTGCAGCGCAAAGGGGCGACAGTCACCTATACGGATCCACACGTTCCGTTCCTGAAACTCGGGGAGGAGAAGCTCGTTTCACAAGATCACGCAGTGAGCCGCGATGCGGATTGCGTTGCAGTCATTACGAATCACTCGATCTTTGACTATGAAAAGATGCACAGCGACGCCCGCTTGATCGTTGATACGCGAAATGCATTCAAGGGCATATCGTCCGCGAAGATTGTCCGGTTGTAAAAGCGTGAATGTAAAGCCTTCGTAAAATCGGCACTGTTCGATCTACAAAGTTGACATTGTGGAAAATCCGGCGGAGACTCTATGCATAGGAGTCTCAATGTTCCCGGGTAGCCGTTTCTTCACTTTTTCTGCCGCTATTGCTGTTTGCGCAGCTTCAGGCTTTGCGCAAGACGTAATCTCTGCAAAATCTGGCTTGGTTCACTATATCGAAGGCGACGTTAACGTAAGTGGTACGCCTGTCGCCGACAAGAATGGCACGTTCACGGATATCAAAAAAGATGGCGATTTGACGACCGCGCTGGGTCGAGCGGAGGTGCTTCTCACCCCCGGTGTTTTCCTTCGGGTGAGCGAACAGAGCTCGGTCAAGATGCTAAACACCGCACTAGCCGATACTCGGGTGGAACTCGTCTCCGGCAACGCGATGATCGAATCCGATACGCCGATGAAAGACAATCTGGTTACAGTCTTCTACAAAGACTACGCAACGACTTTCCCTAAGCACGGGCTCTACGAATTCCAGTCCAACCCTCCGCAACTGAAGGTTTATTCGGGCGAAGCCGTTGTGACCGCGGGTGGGCAATCCGTAACTGTTCGGGAGGGACGGCTTCTTTCGTTTACCGCCGCTTTAGCGCAAGAGCGTTTTGACCCGAAGCAGGGCGATTCTTTGTACCGCTGGAGCAAGATGCGCAGCGAATATATTTCGGTCGCGAATGTTTCCGCAGCGCGTAGTGCGCAATCAACCGGCTACGGTTCCGGGTTTTTATCCGGTCTATCGCGTAGCGGTTTTGGCAACTGGTTCTACAACCCGTCTTATGGAATGTATACCTACCTGCCCTATGCAGGCACTTACTACAGCCCGTTCGGGTTTTCTTTCTTTAGCCCCTATACGGTTTACCAGGCTTATCAGCCTTCCGGAAATGGAAGCGGGATTGGGACGAACCGGCTTTCCCACTCAGCACTGTTAGCGACTTCCTCAAACGTAGGCTCCCCTGCGCTGAATGTCGGGAATAGCGGCTCTGTCAGCAGCGGTTCCGCTCGCACTGGTGGCTCGATCGGTGGTGGCGCAGCAGGTGGCAGCCACGCTAGTGGTCACGGCCGATAACATCTCCTAGGACGTGAAAAAAGGGGCAAGCCTCGCGGCTTGCCCCTTTTCTATTTCAGGTTCTCGTCAAAAAACGCCAGCATAGTTCGGCCGAGGCTTTTGCTGTAATCGCCTGACACTCCGTGCGATTTCTGCGGGTAGACGACCATGCGGAACTGCCGGTCTGCCCTTTCCAGTGCCGCAGCCATTTGAAGGGTGTTAGCGAAATGCACGTTATCGTCCTCAATGTTATGGATGGT
>CAVTXC010000010.1:0-211164 GCA_963738525.1 Bryobacterales bacterium | reverse complement strand
TTCGCCAAACTGGAGGCGAGGCAAAGGTTATCTATTCGTCGTTCTTAAGCTCGTGCGTTTGAAAGACGATCAACTCGATCGCCGATCCGGATATCTTTGTCGGAGCTAATTACGTTGTCACGGTTCACCGGCAGCCGGTCGCAATACTTGCACAGCTTGCGGCGAACGACGCGGTTGCACTGCTTTCGCCGGATGAGATTCTGCACCGCGTGCTCGACCGTAGTCGATTCCTATCTCCGTTGTTGGATGAAATCGAAGATCGAATCGGTTTGCTCGAAGATCGGGTGGTTCGCCACCTCAATCAGGAGCTTCTCGAACGTATTGCCGACTTGTTAGCCACGCTGCTCGACCTTGGCCGAGTTGCACGCGAAGACTCGTAGAATGGCCTTCTGGTTTCCTCGGGCCTGATACACCGCTCATTCGCAAAGTGCTGCAGCGATTCCTGAGAGACGTTCACGATCATCTTGAACGGGATTTGGCCTTGGCGGGGAAGCGAGCGGGAACGACTTAAGGATCGCTCGACATCTACCATTCGAGCCTCGCCAGCCGGAACAACGAAGCCAACGCATCCTCACCGTAATAGGGACCGTGAGTTTGCCTGCGGTAGTAATTGCGTCGTTTTTTGGAATGAGCTTGAAGTATCCGGGTTGGATTAGTGGCTGGGCACGATTCTCGCGGTGATCGGCATAGTCGTCATGGTGACTGGGGCGCTTCTTTTGTACCTGAAGAAGAGAGACTGTCTCTAAATCTCCTATTGAGAAAGCTCTATGATTCGACCTGACGTTCGCTTGGTAAAATCTTAATGACCTATATGAGGCGTGTTGCCGTGGCGTTATTGGTTTCGAGTGCATTCCTTCTCGGAACGGTAAACGGACCCTCTCGGCCAGACAGGAAAGTCCTTCGCCGGCGAGAGCGCGGTGCTTGAGTTCACCGGCGCTCCTCTAACAGTTCCCTATACATGTAATAACGAGGATCTCCAATGGGCGGGGCTGGCCTGTACCGAAGGCGAGTGTCCCATCTACGTCGAACTTTCGCATGCAGCCGGTCAGGCGTCGACGATTCTGATGGCAGGCGATTTCCATGCCTCGGCGGCGACAATGGATTCGTTGCTGCTGCGGTCCACCGATGGGGGCCATACCTGGCGTGAGCCGGTCGATCGAATACGCGGCGCGGAACTCGGCGCCATCCAAATTTACGATGTGCAAACTGCTTGGGTGAGCGGTGAGATTATGCAGCCACTCGCAATGGACCCGTTTTTTCCGGACCACCGACGGCGGCAAGACTTGGCAGCGACTCCCATTACTCGAGGAGGGTTCACCGGGCGGCATTGCGCAGTTTGCCTTTGACTCTCGCGATCACGGTCGCGTCGTGATCGACCGTGCCGGCGGCGAGCGACGATTCCAAATATACGAGACCCATAGCGGCGGAAACGAGTGGGCCCTCATCGGGCAATCGGATGAGCTGCCAAAGCTCAAATCCGAAGAGGATCCCGATTGGCGCGTCCAGCCTGAGCCTAAGCTCTTCCGCCTCCAGCATCTGGAAGAAGGGCGTTGGAATCCGTTCGCGAGCTTTGCCTTAAAAGCGGCAACCTGCCGCGAGACGGCGCCACCCGAACCGGCCGAGCCTCAGCCTTGAAGATCATTGAGCGCGAGCTCTTCCGTAATCTGTTTGTCTCGGTCGCTGAAGAGATGGGCATAGTGCTCCGCCGCACGGCATTCTCTCCCAATATCAAAGAACGGCGGGACTACTCCTGCGCGATCTACGATGCGGTCGGCGACACTGTGGCGATGGGAGATCACATGCCCGTACATCTCGGCGCCATGCCGCTTTCGGTCCGCGCCGCGATCGATCGTTTCGACCTCGCGCCGGGTGACCTCGCCATTCTCAACGATCCTTTTCGCGGCGGTACGCACCTGCCCGATATCACCGCGATCTCGGGAGTCTTCCTGGAAGAGGGTTCCCCTCCTGCGTATTTTGTGGCAAGCCGGGCGCACCACGCGGATGTGGGCGGAATGACTCCCGGTTCTATGCCGCTCGCGCGGGAAATTTACCAGGAAGGGCTGCGCCTCCCGCCGGTGCTGCTCATGCGCCACGGCGAAATGGATCGGGCCTTGCTCGAGCTCATTCTGGCGAACGTCCGTACCCCGGAAGAGCGCAAAGGCGATCTTCTCGCCCAAATTATGGCAAACCGCCGTGGGGAAGAGCGTCTGCTCGAAATGAGCCGCAAACACGGACGCGACGACGCTCGACGGCAATATGCGCGCCCTGCAGGATTACAGTGCGGCCATGATGGAATCGGCTCTCGGGACGATTCCGGATGGCGTGAATACGGTTTCTCCGATTACCTGGATGACGATGGCATGGGATCCGGGCCGGTTGAAATCCGGGTGTCCGTCCGGATTCGCGGTAGGACGGCGCAAGTGGAATTTGCCGGATCCAGTCCCGCAGGTGGCCGGCCCCATGAACGCCAACTACGCCGTGGCGGTATCCGCAACTGCGTATTGCTTTCGAGCCATTGCCGCCCGGTTGGCCGGCGATGACATCCCCTATAACGCGGGACTGCTGCGCCCGATTCGAATCCACGCGCCGGAACGAAGCGTAGTGAGCGCGGGGCCGCCGGCAGCCATGGCGGCGGGAACGTGGAAACCTCCCAGCGCATCACCGACGCCCTGTTTGGCGCGCTGGCACAAGCGCTGCCGGAGTATGTTCCCGCTGCAAGTTCGGGGACGATGAACAACCTGTCCATCGGTGGGTGGGATCCACGGCGCGGACGAGCCTTTGCGTATTACGAAACCATCGCAGGTGGTGCGGGCGCATCGGCTGAAGGCCCAGGAGCAAACGCCATTCATACCCATATGACGAATAGCTGGAACACTCCCGCAGAGGCGTTCGCGCACGAATACCCGATGCGCATCCGCCGGTATGAACTGCGGCGTGGATCCGGCGGTGCGGGCGTGCACAGGGGAGGCGATGGAGTCGTTCGCGAGATCGAGTTCCTGGCTCCGGCGGAGGTCACCATACTTTCCGATCGGCGTACCCGCAGGCCCTGGGGCTTAGCTGGCGGGGTGGACGGGGCGCCAGGCCGTAACACTCTGATCCGTGAGGGCGTCGAGCAACCCCTAGCAGCCAAGATGCGCCTGGAGGTTCACGCCTCCGACGTTCTCAGGATCGAAACTCCGGGCGGCGGAGGATGGGGCGAGCCGCGCTAACTCGATCTAATCTCGTTTTGAAGCTCCCGGCCTACGTCAGTAGTTCGCGAACGCTCTTCGCCTGCCGTTTGCTCACGATGAACTCGAGACTATTTGACAGAGTCAGCAGCCAGCGTTGGCTTGTTAGAGGACTCATTTTACGGATATGGTCGATGTTCACCAGCGCCTTCCGGTGGATGCGCCGGAAGTTCGCCCCTTGCATCCGGTCCTGTAATTTGCGCAGAGTCTCTGTCGCGAGGAACTTCCTTTTAGCGGTGACAATCCAGACCAGATCGCCTTCGGCTTGGAAGGCGAGGACCTCATCCGGTGTGAGCAGAAAATACTCCGGCCCGCTTCGCGCTACGATCCGCTTCACCGGCCTCGGCGCCGGGGAGTCTGCGGCGTCTTGTAGCGAGGCGAGTTGGCGCGCGGCGCCGTCGGGGGCAGCGAGCACGCGCTGCGCCTTGGAGATCGACTCCGCCAGACGTTCCTGGCGGATAGGCTTCAGAAGGTAATCGATGGCGCCCGATTCGAATGCCTGAATCGCGAACTGATCGTACGCCGTCACAATCACGAACACCGGAAGACGGGTGCCCTGCTTGATTTGCTGCACCACCTCGAAGCCGCTCATCCCCGGCATCTGAAGGTCCAGGAAGACCAGGTCTGGCTCCGCGGATCTGATCGCATCGAGTGCTGCTGGACCCGAATCCGCTTCGCCCACAATCGAGATGCTGTCGAACTGTTCCAGCTCTTCCCGCAAAACAGTACGCGCAATAGGTTCGTCATCCACGATCAAAGTGCGAATCGCCATAGAGCACTCCTACCGCAAGCGGACGGACGACCCTTCCGTTGCGGCGTGAACGGGCACATTGAAACGCACCACCGTACTCTCGCTATCGCTGCTGATCGTGAAATTGGCATCGTCGCCGTAGCAAATAGCCAAGCGCCGGCGAACGTTGTTAAGAGCCATGCCATGCCCTGCGCGCTTAGAAGAGTGATCGAATGCGCCGGAGTTCGAAATCTCGACTTGCACGCGTTCGTTCTTTGTCGCAATGGCGAGCTTCACATAGCCGGTTCCTGCCTGTGCTCCGGCACCGTGCGTGATCGCGTTCTCGACCAGTGGCTGGATGGAAAATGCGGGGATCTCCGCGGCGGACGCGAGCGGATCCACCTCAATCTTCGTTTGGAGACGTGGTCCGAGACGTGCCTGCTCAATCGCGAGGTAGGCAGTGACGATCTTCACTTCGTCCTCAATGGGAATAAGGGCGCGCTCCGTTGAAAGAGAATAGCGCAGGATATCGGACAGGTTCAGAATCAAGCTGCGCGCGTCCTGGGCGGTACGAGGAATGCTCCCGTAAATGGTATTCAGCGTATTAAAGAGAAAATGCGGATTGATCTGCGCCTGCAAGGCTTGTAACTCTCCCTTCGCGACCAGAGCCTGCATCTCTGACGAACGGAGACGATCTACCTGTCGCGCCGTCTCCAGCAGGAGCCGGTCCAGCGCGGAGAGATCTTCACTTAAGAAAAGGCGGCCGCCGCGCCGAGGGCCGAGTCGCAGAACTTGGTGATCGCCGCGTGAAAAGTGAACCGAACGCGTGAGCAATGCCCAGCCGCCACTGGTTTGATCAGCCCACCCGAACCGCACGCATGCGAAAAAGTCCGCGATTGTCTCCGCCGCTGCCATGAGAAAAGCGGATTCCTCGGGCTGGGCGGCCGCAACCTGCTGCAGTCGCGCCATTGCGTCGTCCGGATTGGCGCGCATAAAAACAACGCGCGTAACCAGAGCCTGCACGCGCTGGCGGCCGGCGCCAAAGGCAATCAGCAGAAGACAAGCAGCGACAAACTCCAGTCCCGCGTAGAACGGCCGGGCCTCAACCCCAGTGAGCGAGGCAAAGTGAACGCCGACCAGCACGACCGCCGAAACAGTCGCGGCCGCCAACAAAGCGTTTACTAAAAACCGGATGAAAGTGTCGAGAAGAAGAAATCGGTAATCCTGCAGAAGAACAAATAACGAGAGCGGGATGCCTGCATGATGCAAGGCAATTTCACCCGACCAACCTCCTCCGCCATGATTCGAGTCCCCGTGGTTGGGCCCAAAATGAACAAACGATATCGCGAACAAAAACAACATCATTGACGCGGCAAGTCGCCGGCTGGCTCCGCTTCGCGGCCCCCCAAAGCCTCGCACGACGACGACACTCGTAAGAACACCGAAGCCCACTGTGATGAGAAGAACCGCTGCATAATGAAGTCGCGGTGTTCCGTCCGCTAGTTCCGCTACATGAAGCGAGGCCGCCGCGGCGCTCAATACGTATCCCGCAACAATCAGGCGCGGAGAGTTCTCGGCGGAAATCTGGAGCAGCACCGCCGGTAGAAAGCTAAGGACGGAGAAGCTCAGGGCAATGATCAACTCGGGCCCTAAACCGCTACGTGGTTCCGCGGCTAAACCCACTAGGGAACCTAAATTCCAAAGAAACGCCAAAGCTGCTGCTACTGTCGGAAGAACGCGCCTGCCCGACGGGTTGCGCCGCCAGTCCACGAAAAACAGGTAGAGCAGCAACCCGAAAATCAGAGTCCCCGCAGCGTGCCCAATGGTGTTGACCAACGCGGGCGCATGAAGACTCAGCCGGTTTGGCATCTCAAACCACCATAACCACTATGAGGAGAAGAAGACAATGGCAATACGCGTGCGTCGCGTACCTACAGTAAACAGTGAATTCCGCTGACACTTTAATTCTAGGCCGTTCATCACGCAGAGAAGATCGTTCGCCAGAAACTCCGACCTCCCCGGCCAAAGTTGCCCAAATACTAGGTAAATAATGAAGAAAATGCCCGCATTCCGCTTTGCGTGCCTCCTGTCAATTTGCGGGTGTTTTATGTTTGTCCACGCGCAAACGTTCAGTAACGGGTCGGGCAGTATCCGGGGAACCGTTGTTGATCCATCAGGAGCCGGTATTCCTAATGCTACGGTCGATATTCAAAATCCGGTCTCCCACTTCACGCGAACTATTCAGACCGACGCTCAGGGCGCGTTCGTTCTCCCCAACGTTCCGTTCAACAACTATCACGCCACGGCGACCGCCCCGCAATTTGAGGCCGCCCATCAAGATGTGAATGTCCGCTCGTCCGTTCCTATCGACGTTCAATTGCAGCTTGCCATCGTCGCGTCGGAATCCTCTGTCACCGTAATGGGTGGAGGCGATCTGGTCGAAGCGGATCCGGATGCCCACACCGATATCGACCGCAATCTATTTGAAAAGTTGCCGCTCGAGAGTCAATCTTCATCCGTGAGTTCGCTTGTGACTTTGGCGTCCCCTGGAATCACAGCCGACTCCAACGGCCTAATGCATGGTTTGGGCGATCACGCTTCAAATTCGTTCTCGGTGGATGGTCAACCCATCTCGGATCAACAAAGCAAAACATTCTCCAACCAAATTCCGCTCGATTCGGTCCAGTCTATGGAAGTGATTGAGGGTGCTCCACCGGCCGAGTACGGCGACAAGACCAGTGTTGTCGTGTCGGTAACAACTCGCTCCGGTCTCGGGTCCACCGCGCCCCATGGTGAGATCACGACGTCTTACGGAACTTTTGGATCGGCGGAGGGAGGCTTCAATCTCGCGGTCGGCAGTGCCAAATGGGGAAATTTCGTCGCGGCCAACGGTCTCCAAACGGGGCGGTTCCTCGATACACCGGAGTTCGAGGTATTCCACGATCGCGGGAACCAGCAGAATGTGTTCGATCGCGCGGATTACAAACTCTCTCAAGCGGATTCCCTCACGCTCAACCTCGGGTTTACTCGATCCTGGTTCCAGACACCCAACTCTTACGACGCCCAATACGCGACTGCCTGGTCCGGTACTTTGGTAA
Organism: Bryobacterales bacterium; assembly: GCA_963738525.1. GTDB lineage: Bacteria > Acidobacteriota > Terriglobia > Bryobacterales > Bryobacteraceae > Bog-113. The sequence continues at coordinate 204,109 of CAVTXC010000010.1, read as the reverse complement.
ACGCGGGCGGCATTGGACCCAATGGTTTGGCGATTGGCTCCCAGGACCAGAGATCCCAAATTCGCACCTTCAACATCGCTCCTACTTGGACCCGCGTGGCTGGCGCGAACTCCGTGTTTGTGCTAGGCGCTTTTGTGCGACACGATCAGTTTAACTACTATCCGAGCGATAATCCGCTTGCGGATCTGACGCCTGGCTTGCAAGCTCAGACAATCGGCCAGGATCGCCGGCTAACTAATGCCGGCCTCCGCGGCAGCTTCTCGTACGTCAAGGGCCACCACAACATGAAAGTGGGAGCACTCTACCAACACACGTTTTTAGTCGAGCGGGACAGCTTTGGAGTCGTCGACCCGACGTTTAACGCTGTCTGCCTCGATGCGAATGGCGGAGCGATCACAGACTCCGCCCTCACCAGCCCCGCTGACTGCACTGGAACACTGCAAGCGAATCCCGGATTCAACCCGCTGCTCGCATGTTTCGATCTGACCAGGCCTAATCCGCTTCCCGCAAGCGACGGATGCACGGGGTCGACTAGTTCCTTGTATGCGTACCGCGGTCATGCCGACATAAAGGAACTTGGCTTGTACGTCCAGGACTCGATCACGGTGAAGAACTGGACGTTTAACCTCGGCATTCGCGGCGATGTCTATAACGGACTCACGAGCGCAACGCAAGCCGAGCCTCGGATTGGAGTCGCTTACAACTTCAAACCGACCAACACCGTCCTGCGCGTCTCCTATGCCCGCACCCTGGAAACGCCGTTCAATGAGAATCTGGTGCTCGCGAGCACTGGCTGCAGCGATCCGGTGATCAACGCGCTCGAAACGGCCACGCAAGGCTACTGCTTTGCCTCACGCCCCTGCTTCATCCCGGCACGCGCAACGAATTTCACGCCGGCTTGCAGCAGGCGTTCGGCAAGTACCTGGTGATCGATGGCGAATACATTTGGAAGTACACGCACAACGCCTACGACTTCAGCGTGCTCGGCAACACGCCGATCACCTTTCCGATCGAGTGGGCCAGCTCCAAGATCCCCGGCTACGCCATTCGCGGCCAGCGTGCCGAACTTCCACGGCCTCACCGCTTTCGTCGTCTTCTCGTCAGTGGCGGCGCGTTTCTTCGGGCCGCAGGTGAGTCGGCATCGGACTACGCCGACCTCCGTAGGCGAAGCCAGCTGTATTCCGCATCGATCACGATGAGCTCTTCAACCAAACCACTCACCTGCAATATCAGCCGCGCAAAAAAGGTCCCGTGGATCGGCTTCAACTGGCGCTACGACAGCGGCATGGTGGCCGGTCCAGTGCCGTGCGCGGGTGGAAATTGCGCTAACGGACCGAACGGGTCCGGACTGGAGTTGTCGACGTTTCCGGCCTCACGCCCGATCAACAATTCGAGGCGGGCCTCTATTGCGGCAGCGTCCATGCCACGCCCACTCACGGCAATCAGCCCAACCGGCCTCTGCCCCGCTTCGCAGTACGGATCGACGCTATCTAGTAATCCCGGCGCCCGGCACGGAAAACGACGACCACAATCCGCCCCGCATCGCGTCCCGCAACCTGTTCGATCTCGCCCATCGGTCACGACAATATCTTCTGACGGCGACCGCTACAAGTGGAGCGCCCGGCTGTCAGCGTTGTCAATCTGACCAACAAAGAAGCGCTCTATAACTTCCTCTCGACCTTCAGCGGCACCCACTACGTCACGCCGCGAGCCATCACGGCCACCCTCGGATTCCACTTCTAAGCAGAAGGCCCGTTTCCGCAGCGCCTGGCTCCGAAAGGGAGCGGCCCTGGTCATCTCTACCTGGTCATCTATACAGGCTGCGCTCCGGCCCAGAACGTAACCGGCGTGGCTTGCAGTCCAAATGAACTGCTCGATGCACTTTGTTGGCGTAAACCGCCGCGGAGCATGACCGCTGATCGCCCAGTCTACCGGGAAGCGAGCTTCATGCTCGACCATGCGCGTAAGGACCGCTCTTGGACGGCTACTCGTGAACAGACGAGCGCGATCGTCGCCTTCCGCGCGCCGGGCGTATTGGACAGCGATGAGAAGGTGCTGGACAAGTCGCCGGCGGAAGCGGACAGCGTCAAGCTGGGCGGAATATTCGAGCCAGCCAGATGGACTGACCGGTGCGACACGAGAGCGCCCAACCTCTTCCGGGCGGAGCCGTCGAATTCACGCAGTACGCCGCGTTCCAACAAGTCGCGACCCTCTTTGTGCCAATCGCTTGCGCGCGGAAAAGGAGGCCACTCTGCGAACCCTCGCTCGTGCCGGTTCCCCTTCGTTCCGATGTCGACACCCTCTATTGCGAGGCGAACGACCGAAGTGGGGCGACCAAAACTCGCCGGTAAACAGTCGCCTCTAAATATTGCGTCCTGCTTCTCGTCGGAGACGATCTGGGGTACTTTATCTCTGGTGTACGCGCCTTCCCGGATAAGCCCTGGACCTTGGTTGCCCCGTCCGCAAATTACTGGAGGGAGAGATGGGTGTGTTGCTCAACCGCTATGTATGGTTCGTGGGAGTCGGCGCTCACCGGTTTCGAACATAACCTGACGCGTACGCAACAATGAAACCGGAAGTGCCTGGCGCTGTAGCCATTGCCCATCAGCGCTTCGACCCCCGGCAACTCGGTAACGTGCAAATCCATCCGCAGCTCTTCGAAATCGGCGGCCTCCGGTTTGTCCTTATTCGTGACGCAACGCGATTTGTGGGTCAATCCTCGTCGCCCGCACCGCAGGAATCAAAGTAGCTGCCAACGCGACTCCCGCAAGCAAACTGCAGCTTCCGGCCAGCGTCAGCGGGTCGCCGGCGCCGATTGAAAAGAGAAAACGCGCCAGCAGTCGCTTCGCCGTGAAGCTACCAATCAATCCGATCGCAATTCCGCAAACGACCATAACCGCAGCATTGCCAATCACCATGCGGAGCACGTCCCCGCGCTTTGCCCCTAAGGCCATGCGGATGCCTATCTCTCGCGTCCGCTGACTTACCGAATACGCCATCACCCCATACACACCGACTGCGGCCAAAATCAACGCCAGACAGCCGAAGCCGCCCAGCAGCAAAGTCCGAAATCGAGGTTGAGCCACCGATTCACCCAGTAAACGATCCATCGTCCGCGCCGGGCGCACCACCGCATCCCTATCCTCAGCGTGAATCTCGCGCTCGATAGCCGACGCGAGATTAGACGCCGGCGTCGACGCCCGCACCACCAGATAAAGCGTGCTCGTGAGGTCCTGCGTATATGGACAGTAGTAAGCTGGCCTCGCTTCGCTTTCCAGATTCCAATACTTCAGATCTCCAACCACCCCAACAATCTCCATAAATGGAGCCGAGTTGTCCGCCGCGGGGGCGCTCTCTCGAATCCGCTGCCCGAGCGGATTACTGTTCGGGAAGTAGCGCCGCGCCAAAGACTCGCTGATAATCGTCACCGGTAATGATTCCGCAGTGTCGCTCTCGCTGAAAAACCGGCCCCGCAGCAAAGGAACACCTAGCGCACGGAAGAAATCCGGGCTGATCTTGGGAACCGTTGTGCTAGGAAACGCTTGAGGGGTCCACTCACGTCCTGCAATGCTGAAAGTATCGTCTTCGCCTTCGAGGTCGGGCGGGAGGCTGTCGGATATGGCAGCGTGTTCCACGCCGGGGAGCCGGCTCACATGCGACAGCACGCGGTCGTAAAACCGGATTGCCCTCTTCTCCCCCGCGGACGCGCCGGGTCCTCTACCGAGCGCCTTCGGCGAGATGACCATTGTCAACACATTCTCAGGGGGGCCGCTCGTTCCCACATTCACTTTCTGCAATAGCAGAAAGCTCCGAAGAAGCAGCCCGGCAGTGATTAACAGAACAAGCGATAAGCCGATCTCCGCCACCACCAGCACTGATCGCGTGCGGTTGTGCGCAGACCCTGCGGATCCGCCACGTTCTCCCTGCTTGAGTACGGACTGCAGATCTGATCGTGCGCTCTGGCGCGCCGGAACCAGCCCAAACAAAACGGCCACACCCACGGTGATCAGCAGCGTAAACAGCAGTGCTCCGCCATCTAACCGAACTTGGTATGCCAGCGGCAGACCCGCCGGATTGAAGGCTCGAAACGAACGGATACCCGCATACGCCAAAAACCATCCCGCCGCGGCCCCGGCTAGCGCCAGCAAGACGCTCTCGGTCAGCAGCTGCTTGATAAGTCTCGAGCGTGCTGCCCCCAAGCTCAATCTCACCGCCATCTCCCGCTCACGCGTCGTGCCCCGCGCCAGCATCAGGTTCGCAATGTTGACCGTCCCAATCAGCAGCACCATTAGCACCGCACCGAAAATCATGAACAACGCCGGGCGGAAATCTCCCACCAGAAAGTTGCGGAGCGGCTCTACCGGCATAGTCAGCCGGGAGTACACATGCGGGTTGGCGCGTTCAATCCGGTTCGCAACCGCGGCCGTCTCTGCCTGCGCGCTCGCGATCGTTGCCCCTGGGCGAAGTCGGCCAATACCCTGGAAGAAAAAAGGCCCACGCCGTGTCACGTTGAGTCGGAGGTTCTGCCACAACTCGACATGTCCTCGCGGAAATTCAAACCCTTCGCGGACCACTCCCGCAATCGTTGCCGCGCTGCCATTCACCTCGATCACTCGGCCTACCACGTCCGGACTGCTGCCGAAACGTCGCTGCCACAAAGACGCGCTGATGACCACAAGGTTGGCTCCGGTTCCCGAGTCGTCCCCCGCCCGAAACACGCGCCCGAGCACCGGCCTAATTCCTAAGATGGAAAAAAAGTCTGCCGTAATAAGGGCTCCGGTAACCTCTTCGGCTTGGTCCCCTCCGGTAAGCGCGAAACGGCTCGGGCTGTAGGCCGCAACCTGCTCGAAAACGCGATTGCCATACTTCCAATCCACGAAGTCCGCGATCGACAAGTTGCCCTTCGCATTGTCCTGCGGCGCAAAACTCATATGCACGGCTGCGATCCGATTCTCGTCGGGGAAGGGAAGGGGCCGGTACAGAAGTCCATAGACAATTCCGAAAATGGCGGAGTTCGCGCCGATTCCTAAAGCGAGTGTCAAGACCGTGACCAGCGTGAATCCAGGTGTGCGCCGCATGGCCCGGACGCCGTATCGAACGTCTGCGCACAGCTCGTCCCACAGCCGCAAACCAAGCGACCCGCGGCACTCCGCCTTAAAGGACTCTACGGAACCGAACGCCATCCGCGCGCGTCGTTCGGCTTCCTCGTGCGGAATCCCCGCGCGATTCAGATCGCTTGCATAACTCTCGATGTGAAACCGCAGTTCGGTATCCATCTCGGATTCCGCTTTGGAACGCTTCAAAATGCTCCCGAAGAACGACCGAACCTGTGGCCGTAACTTCATCGCTCCACCTGAATGAATCTACTGAAGAATGAATTCCTAGACAATCTAGGGCTAGAGTAAAACGCACTCTCCTAGAATGTCAAGGAGAGCAGTCTACCGTTAACCGGATCCCCGCTCAATGCGCAAGTGAATGATGATCGAAACTGATGACCCGCGCGACGGTCCAGTGCCCGCCCTGGTTCTGCCAGACATGGATGAACTTCGCTTCCCCTACGTCCATATCGTTCGCCTGCCCAGGATGATGAAATCGGTGAACCCCGATTTCTACGGCTCCATAGTTCGCAATCGGATACACCTCCAAGGTTCCGGCGACCAGTTCCCTCGTCACTTTGCCACAGATGTTCTTCTTGACGCCATCGACCGTCGCTTTGCGCGACCGGCTCAGGCCGCCCAAATCGTGATAAAACTCCAAGTCCTCCGCCAGCAGCGATCCAAATATCTCGAGATCGCAGTGGTTATACGCATGGAACAATTTCGTATCGAGCTGCTGGATTGTGTGAAACAGAGTTTCCGATGTTTGCGCGTTTATGGCACTGGTCGCTCCAGCTATCAGCGCCATCAGAAGAAAAAGCCGTCGCGGAGCAAAGGGGCCCCTCATGAGAAACTCCGTGAACATGTGTGCACTGGTCCGTTCTACGCTCCCGAGCACTCCGTTGTTCCTCGCCGTTTTCGGAATCTCTCGCGGCGCCACGAAAAACAAAACGGCTCCGGCGTAAACCGGAGCCGTCGATTAAACCCAACTTTGAGAATACTTACGGCAGCGCTACCAGAGCCGGGATCAAAGATTGCGCTTCTGGTGTGCCGAGTCCGGTCACGAAATCATAGCCCGGCACTGCGGTGCAGAGCGAGCCGCAAGTGCCGTTCGTGCCGGTCGCGATGTCGTGGTAAGCGCCAGGGGAACTGTACACGCTAGCCGGGAACGCAAGAACACCTTTGCCTGCTAATGCCCTCGAAGAATTAACGATCGCGATCAGACCGGCGAATGACGGTGAACTCAAACTTGTCCCGCCAACTTGGTACCAACCGGATTGGCCCTGGTACCGAAGGCTGTCATAAACCGGCACGCCCGAGTTCGGATCCGCATCAAACGCCACGTCCGGAACTCCGCGCTGTCCCTGATTTTGAAACGCCGATTGATAGCTCGGTTCGGTCTCGTACTTGCTGAGCCCGCCGCCGCTCCCCGACCACGCCGCCTCGCTTACGTATGTCCCGCCGTTGTGAGTCAGGGTGGTCCCGCCAACGCTGATCACATAAGGCGAAATCGCGGGCCAGGACGCTCCATGCCCGCCATCGCCTGATGACGCGAGAAACACCACACCCGCCGCCTTGAAGTGCGTATCCCATGTGAGTTCGCTCGACGATTCAGAACCGCCAAAGCTCATCGATACAACGGTCGCTCCATTTTGAACCGCCACATCAATCGCGGTTAACAAAGAATTGGTCAGCGAGTTCGGCGCTTCCACGAGAAGGATCTTCGCTTGCGGCGCAATAGCGTGAGCCCACTCTACGTCCAGCGAAATTTCAAGCCCTGAACTGCCGTTCGAAATCGGCTTCTTTCCGTTCGAGTACACTTTCTTGAAGCATCCATTCGCGGTGGTGCAAGTTGGCAGTCCGTACTGTGTATCGAACACTCCAAGATCCGCCTCGATGTTCGGCTGATCGTACCAGTCAATCAGGCCGATCGTTTGGCCCGCGCCCTGATTCGACACGAGGTTGAAACCATAAATTGTCTGCATTTGGGCCGGTGTGATAGCGCCGGACGGAGGAGCCGTCGCTTCCGGAGCAACACCCGCTTGTGAAACAGGCTTGAATGAACGAATAGGATGATGAATGTCTTCGATCTGCGCGAATACGGGTAAGCTGAAAAGGAGCAGCCCGGGTAAAGCAAACTTGGAATACTTCATGAGCATAGTTTTCCGACGTTAACATAGGAATTCCTGTCGCGCTCTTCATCCTTAAGCCGGTTGGATATAGATCCCAATCGCCTGAAAGTGGTACTGGACGCGTGTTTGGCCCCTCGGAAACGATTGGTCGGAACTGCCTACTCTCCTGTTCCGGGACAAATGTTTACCGTGCTCCGAAACGTGTTGAGCTGAAAGAGTGGGCTAACAAATGAGTTGATATGCTGCGAAGTTAATGCCCACGCCCCGGAGTATCTCAGCTGAAAAGTTTGTCTTTGGTTGCCATCGTTTTGGGTTTGGTCCCGTCCCGGGCGGTGGTGCCGTGGGCGTTCAGCAACACGTCGTACCGCTCGTCCGGACCGCCTGGGACCTTGGCATCCGCGCCTTTGATTCCGCCGTTCTCTACCGGGCCACTCTGCAGTTGGGCCGCGCCTTGGACGCGCTCGACATTGACCCGAATGCCATCCGATTTCAAACCAAGTGCCTTCGCTATCTCGGGCTCACCATGGGCTCCTCCGTCGAGCACCAGCCCGAGGCCCTTCTCCAGGGAATCCCCTCGCGTTATAAAGGCCTCACCGATAAGTGGGATCCCTCTCCGCTGGGCGTAGAACAGCAGATCTGTCGCGAGCGCATCGAATATGGCGGAGACACGCTCTACGGTGTCGCGCTTCACGATCCGCCGGATATGGAGAAGCAGGTCGGAATGGACTGGGAGCGCGACATCCGTCCTGCCGTCGAATACCTCAAGTCCGCCCGATCCGCGGGCTTCGTGAAGCGCATCGGAGTCGGTGTGAAGGAGCCCGCCTTTGTTCATCGCTTCGTCTCCGAAGAACCTCGCACTCTCGACTATGCGGGCATCACTTTCTGCCCTGCCGTTTTGGGCTCGCTTATGAAGATTGTCGAAGCGGCTGAGGCCCAGCGTTTCGAGATCACTCTGATGGGCATCAATTACGGGCAGGCGTTCACCCTGACGGAAGATCCCGCTACCGCTCCCCCGTTTCTCTATAACTACGAAGTCGCCACCGCCGACGAGCGCGCTCTCATGTCCCGCTTCTACCGCATCTGCGGATCGACGCCGCTGCTTCACTTGGCGGCTGCCGTAGCCGGACTCCTGGTCGCCCACTTCCCGAATGCGGTCACCCAAATAGTGACGTCTACCGTAAACCCCAGTCGCTTGGTAGAAACGCTGCGTCTCGTGCGCGAGGCGTCCATCCCCCATCCAGTCTGGAACGAACTCAAAGCCGCGGAACTGATCCCGCGCGACTTCCCCACGTCCTGAACGATTGCCGCGCTGACTTCAGGCGTTCACGCCGTCGGTCGCCCATCGCGCCACGCGGTTCTCGCGATAGGCGATGTTCCCGAGATGTGCGGCCGACGCCGCGCTGACCCCGGCTTCCACCGGGGCATTCGGGGTGTTCCGGCTGCGAATACACTCCAGCCAATTACTCAAATGAAGAAGTTCCCCGTCGGGCTTGTCGTAGAAATCCGCACCCCTTGACCCGCTTCCTAACACCATTTCGCTTGCTTCCACGCTTGAAGGCTCGGGATTCCGGTTGCGTGCGTCGTGCTTGTGTTCCGGTATGACTTCCATCCGTCCGCGATCCAGGTAAAGCGTCGCCTCGCTGGTCATGAACTCCAACATCGCCCCGTTCCGCGCATTCAAAAATGTCGACTCGAAATACACCTGTGCGTTCGGATAATGGAGCAGCGTCTGCGCCGTGTCGGGCGTCTCCCACTGTTGCGCGGTGAATTTGTCGCCGATCGTCATCGCCGTCTCGGGGTGATCTACCCCGAGGTACCAGTGCGCCACGTCCACGTAGTGCACCATCAGATCGTCCAGCACGCCCCCGCCAAAATCCCAGTACCAGCGCCACTGCCGAAAGCGGTAAGGGTCGAACGGCTGCTGAGGCGCACTGCCCAGCCAAGTCTTCCAGTCCACCGACGACGGGGCAATGTCATACGAAACATATCCGGTGCGCGCCGCGTTTCGATTCCAAGTGAGATGTACCTTGCGGATCGTCCCCAACTTACCGGAACGAAGCAATTCATATCCCTTTTGAAACTGCGGCATCGACCGCTGTTGCTGGCCAACCTGTACTACCCGCTTGGAATTCTTCTGCGCCGCTAGCACCGCCGGTCCCTCCGACAAGCGGTGGGTCAGCGGCTTTTCGACATAGACGTCCTTGCCCGCCGCGCACGCCGCGATTGTCATCGGGACATGCTGATGGTTGGGCGATCCGATCAACACCGCGTCGATGTCTTTTCGGTCGAGAATCGCGCGGTAGTCTTTTGTGCTGAACGCGCCCGGCGCTGCCAGTTCACGCCCCTTCGCCAGGTTCTCATCCCAAACGTCGCATACTGCGATCATCTTCACGCCGGGAATCGCGGCTAGTGATTTCATCAGTCCCTGCGCTCTTCCGCCGGTCCCGATGCAGCCGACGTTGATCGTTTCATTTGCGGCATAGCCGTGCGCGGAGCTGAGATACCCACCCGCTACGGCATATCCCAGACTTTTGAGTACCTGCCTTCGATTTGCGGGGTTCATGTGTCTATGGCACCCAGTGTAAAGCACACTATTACGGCGGAGCAGACAGACCCGCCCACGCGCTAGAGCAATTGATCGAGCCGGATCGGCAGGCTACGCAGCCTCCGCCCCGTCGCATGATGCAGCGCGTTGGCGATCGCCGCGTTCACCCCGATGATGCCTAACTCGCCCAGGCCCATCAACTCGGCCGGATCCGCGTCCGCGTTAAGTAAAATGGCGTTTACTTCGTCCGTATCCGCGGCTGTCGCCACTAGGTACTCGGAGAGGTTATCGTTCACATAACGAGAAGTTCGCGCATCGGGCACCGTTGCCTCGAGAAGCGCCGAACCGATGCCCCAGATCATCGCCCCGCGGAGTTGGCTCAGCGCGGTCAGCCGGTTGATTATATAACCCGCCGAAAAAGCCCCCGTTAACCTCGGCACCCGGATATCCCCCGTACGCGCATGCACCCGCACCTCGGCGAAGTGCGCGCCATAAGCCCATCGCACGGTGTTCTGCGTGCCGCCAAGTCCCATCTTGCCTTCGCGCAACTTCGCGAAAGCCTCTTCGCCATTCCGTTCCGGAGCGGCTCGTGCAAGCGTCTCGATCTTTGTCGTACCGAGCCATGCGAACAAGTCGGATAAACGAAGCGATGCGCCGCCCGGACCCACCAGATATCGTTCTTTTAAGCGCAAATCCTGCACTGCAAAATGGGCGAATGCTGTGGCATGCGCAATCGCGGCCTGTGCGAGCCGTCCCCGCAGATCCTCGCACGCGATCGCCAGAGCCGGCACCAGGCTGGTGGTTGTCGAGGATCCACCCGAGATTCCCGCCGGCGGCAGCGCGGTGTCGCCCAGGCGCACCGTGACCGCCTCGATCTCCGTTCCCAAACGCCCCGCGGCTTCCATTGCCAGCACCGTGTAAATTCCGTTGCCGATTTCATGATGGGCTGTCTCCACAATGACGCGCCCTTCGGCATCGAGCGCCACGCGCATCGTCGCCGCGCCCCTCTTCACCGGACGCACCGCGCTTGCGCACCCGTAGCCCGCCAGCCAATCGCCGTCTCGCATAGAGGCCGGCTTTGGCTTTCGCTCCGCCCAGCCAAACGCCTTTGCGCCCGCGTCGAAACAATCCATCAACGCCCGCGGTGTAAACGGCTTCCCGCTCATAAGATCGACCTGAGTGTCATTGCGCCTCCGCAACTCGATCGGATCCATACTCAGCTTCTCGGCGAGTTCATCCACCGCGCTTTCGAGCGCGAACAGGTAGGGGACCTCCGGAGGCGCTCGCATCGGCCCCGGCGTGTTCCGGTCGACCCGCACCAGGGACTCCGTCGTCGCGACGCTTCCCCATTTATAAATACTCGCTGTGACGTCGGTCCCCTGCATCGCGAAGTCGTCGAAGCGCGAAGTCGTCGCCTTCGCATCGTGCAACAGAGCCGTGAACGTCCCCTCTGTCGTTGCCGCGATCCGCACGCGATGCTGGGTGTCGGGCCGGTGATTGGCGATTGTGAAACCCTGCGCTCGTGTGGCCACGTAACGCACTGGTCTCTGTAGCAGACGCGCCGCAATCGCCACCGGCGCAGTGTATTGCGACAATGCCAGCCTCGATCCGAAATGGCCTCCCATGAAAGGACACACCACTCTGATCTTTTCCGCGTCAATCCCCAACTGCGCCGCCAGACCGTGCTGTGCCGCCTTGATGTATCGCGATGCTTCGTACACTGTAAGCCGGTCCCCATTCCACACGCACGTTGTCCCGAACAACTCCATCGGGTTATGGTGCTGAATCGGCGTGCGGAAAGTGGAGTCGACTTGAACCGCTGCGCTCCCGAACTCTTGATGCGCATCCCCGCGCGTCGCGTCTGTGTGGTCAGGCCGCAAAACCGCCAAAGCCACGGAATCTGCTCCAGCTTGCCCTATAACGGCTGACGAAGGTGCCTCCGCGTATCGAACCCTCACCAAGGCAGCCGCGTGCTCCGCCACTTCTCGCGATTCGGCGACCACCATTGCAACAATCTGTCCGGCGTAGTGCACTTCCGCCGAACCGAGCGGCTGAGCGGAGCTGTTCACATATCCGCCCGCCATCAGGTGTTTAACGGGACGTATGGCATCCGCGAAATCGGCGTACGTGAAAATCCGCAGGACTCCCGCTATACGCCGGCTCTGTGCGAGATCAAAGCCAGTAATCCTCCCGCGCGCGACCGTGCTCGTAACCACTGTCGCGTGCGCCAGGTTAGAAATGAGAAAGTCCGCGGCAAACGTCGCCTTACCAGTAACCTTCGCCCTGCCATCCACCCGGACATGAGACCGGACTTTTCCGGCTTCAACTGCCATACTTCCAACTTAGCCCAACCATCTTTCAGAGCCCTATCAGAACAGCAGCTTATTGGCTTCTACCGCACGTAGCGCAAGCGAAGCGGTTGCCCTCCCAAAACCGGCTGTACAAATCATGCTGTTTCTCAAGGTAGAGAGGGCGCCAGTCGATTCTGTTCCACCACCGGGTTTCTCAGCGACTTAGAACATCCATGACTGTTTCCCTGCGAATCGGATGATCTTTAATGAGCCTAGTTATTTCGGCCATACTCCGCACGTGCGGTCTCGATATCGACTTACATCCAACGTGCTTATACCGTCGTATCCCAACTCTCAGGAGGTGTTCTTTCCTGCTACGCTGTGTTCGTCATAATCGGTGAGCCAAGGCTTCTCTTGGATTCCTATGATTCAAAGTCTCCCAAAAATCCGCAGAACAGCCGCTTGGCTATTGGTTTTCCCGATGGATAATTGTTTGCGTTGCTCGGTCGTCCTCTTCCAACGTACGTCGAATTGCGCTGGTACACGATGGGAAGATGGAGCCGAGTTATTGACCATTTGCTGATCTGACGTTCGCTATTTCGACCTTGGCAACAATCATGTGCATCAGCAATGTACGACGGCATTTTAGATGCGGAAGAGCCGCCACGCGCCCCCAGACTTTTCGATGCCCAAATCGTCTGGGTCAGGCTGGCTCGTTCAAATAATCAGCACCGCGCCCCAGCTGCACAACTGCCCATTGCCGGGGCGATCTTAGCCAACTCCTGCACGTACAAACGATTCTTCGGAAACTCTCGAACCAAGTCGCGCAGGATGTCGGCCGCTTTCTGGGAATTCTTGTCGCGTAGTGCCACTACGGCCAGCAGAAGACGCGCGTAAGGAAGCAGATAGTGCCCCTTCTCGGCAGTTACCTTGAGATTCTTCACGCCTTCCGCCTTATCCGTCTGCGCGCCATTCATGCGCAGCACCCAACGCAAAGCCGCATTCTTCTGGCTAAGCAAGTAGTTCTCTACTCCAATCGCGAGGTACGCGTCGTAAAAACTTGGGTCCGCCGCGATTAACTTCTGCGCCAGCAGCCGCCCTGCCTTCACTTGGTCCAGAGAGGCTAGATACTTTTTCTCAATGAGCGCCTGATAATCCGCCATCAGCCCGAGTCTCATCACGTTTGCGAACATTGCGTTGAAGTCGTTGGGCGACTGCGCCAACTTTTGATCCGCTAGTTTCTGCGCCTTCTCGAGAGCCTGATCGAAGCTCGCTCGCACAGTCGCGTCCGGCGCGAGCCTTTGACGGGCGAAAAAACCTTCGTTGCTCACGAAAAACTCGGATTCGAGAATATGGAGCCGGTCAAACTCGGAGAAGAGATAGGCCGTCGCGTCGGAAACCGGCCCCATGGGATCGGCTGGCTGTTGCCTTTCCCATTCCTGAAAGGTTTGGTGGGCTGCGGGAAACTGCAAGTTGTACATTTGCCGATACCCCTGGTCCAAAAGGGGAGCGGGCGCCGCGTGAAGCGATATCTGCGCCAGTATTGCAAAAAGAGCAATGCGCGTTGTTGTCATGTCACTCAGGGTGCGCGCCGAATGCGCAGCAGCTTTGTAAGTCTTAGCTCTGCAATTCACACACCCTTCTCGCTAGTGCGCCCCTGAAGCTGGCGACGCCTTCGCCATCTCAACATCGAGCGTGATCCCAATGTCGTTTCCGATCATCCCGGGATACCCCGTCATGCCGAAAGCGGTGCGATCAATCGTTGTCGTTGCGGACGCGCCCATCTTCGAGTTCCCGCGCGGATCTTTGACCGGACCATTCGGCCCATCCACATCCAGCACTACTTCTTTCGTAACTCCGTGAATCGTCAAGTCTCCGGTGACCTTCAGCTTCCCGGAACCCGCCTTCTCCACGCGCTTGGATTTGAAAGTCATAGTCGGATATTTAGCCACATCTAAAAAATGGTCGCTGCGCAGATCGTCGTCGCGCATTGCCACTCGGGTATCCACCGAGGCGGCATCGATGGTCACGTCCAATGCGGACTTTGTCACGTCCGAGGCATCCAGATGCGCTGTGCCGTTTACCTTGGTAAACGCTCCTCGCACCGTTGAAATCCCCATATGACGAACGGAAAACGCCGCCGAGGAGTGCATCGGATCCAGGTTCCACGTCTCGACCTGTGCGCTGGCGTATTGAGCCAGACCCAGACTGGCCGCCGATAAAATCAGCAGGTGCCAGGAAATACAGTTGTCTCTCATCCCCAGATCATACCTATCGAAATTTCTTTTCCACAAGCAAGTCCCTCCCTTGACTGATTACGTGGAATTAACTACCCTACCCATAATATCGATATGCCTAAGAAAGATATGCCTACTGGGGCGTTGATTCTGCTCATTCTTCGTGTTCTGCGCTCCGGACCCTTGCACGGTTATGCGATCGCTCAGCGCATCCATTGTCTTTCTTCCGAAGTGCTCCAGGTGGAGGAAGGCGCGCTTTATCCGGCGCTCCAGCGAATCCTCCTGAAAGGCTGGGCAAACTCTCAATGGGGAATCTCCGAAACTAATCGGAAAGTCCGTTTCTATCAACTCACCCCCTCGGGGCTTGATCAGCTCGAGGCCGAACTCTCCGATTATGAGCGCGTTCACCAAGCGATCCAGTCTGTCTTGCGCACCGCGTAAAAAGGTAAATCCCAATGAAGGAATTCTTTAGACGTCTCCGCTTTCTCTTGAATCGCCGCCGCTTTGATCGCGAGTTAGCGGATGAGATGGAGTTTCATCGTGAAATGCTGGCCTCCGATGGCGGCAGGATCGTGGGAAACGCGCTGCTCCTACGCGAAGAGGCTCGCGATGCATGGGGTTGGACCTGGATCGAGCGCTTGTCGCAGGACCTTCGTTATGCCGGACGGATTCTGCGGAAATCACCGGGCTTCACCCTCGCAGCTATTTCCATCCTCGCTATAGGTATAGGCGTGAACGTTGCCGCGTTCGGCTTCTTTGACCTGCTCGTCCTTCGTCCGCTGAACATTAAAGAACCCTCCACGCTGATCCGCTTTCATCGCCGTTCGGCGTCGGCTTACGCCTTTACGCTGCCGTATCCCGAGGTCACCTTCTTTCGTGCTCATTCACGAACGCTCTCCGCCGTACTGGCATTAAACATCGGCAAACTTGCCGCTGAAGGTGAGGAGCAGCCAAGCAAAGCCCACTTCGTTACGTCCAACTTCTTCACCGAACTCGGGGCCACCGCCATCTTTGGGCGAACATTCGATCCGGAACGCGATGATATACCCGGCGCGGAGCCTGTCGTGGTTCTTGGCCAAGGGTTCTGGACGCGTCACTTCGGCGCGGACCGCAACATCGTCGGAAAGACGATCCGACTCAATGGCAAACCGGCCACGATTGTCGGCGTTGCTCAAAGTAGTTTCAGCGGCCTCAGTTTAGATCCTCCCGATCTCTGGGCACCGATCCTCCAACAGCCCTATTTCACGCCCGGCAGCCGCTTGCTGACCGAACTTTCTGGAGATGGGCAGGGCGTCGAGATGTGGGGCCGATTGCAAAGCGGTCTCGGCCCCCAAGCCGCTGAAGGCGAGTTAACGTCTTTAGCCGCCCAGTTGCGCCGTGTCTATCCCGCTGACATATGGGAGAAGGAAACCATCCCCGGTGAGCCCGGCGGTTATGCCACTAGTCTGATGATCGGCGGAAGGCGAGGCACCGGCTCCGAAACGAAGGACGAACTCTATCCTGTTGCCAGCATGATCGGCGCGCTGTGCCTCATGATCCTCGCTGTCGCCTGCGCCAACTTGGGTACCTTGCTGCTCGCCCGCGGTGTCGCGCGTCACCGTGAAATCGACATTCGCGTGGCTGTCGGTGCTGGGAGCGGACGCTTAATCCGACAACTATTCACCGAGAGCCTTCTGCTCGCCTTTCTCGGATCCGCGGGCGGATTGGGCCTTGGGTTCATCACTTTGCGCGGATTGATGCTACTAACCGGTGCTCCGTCGTGGCTCGACGCCCGCCCGGACTGGCGCGTGGCCACGTTCGCTGTGCTCATCGGGTTCGCTTCGGCCATCCTCTTCGGCCTCGCGCCGGCTTTGCAGGTCGTCCGCCGGCGTCACCGCACCCATGCACTGCGTCATATCTTGGTAGCGGCGCAGGTTGCCGCGAGTTGCGTCTTGCTTATCCTCGCCGGGCTTCTGGTACGTGCGCTCCAACATGCCACCACGTCTGATCCGGGTTTCGAATATGAGCGGGTTCTCGCGCTCGACCCTGGCCTTGCCGCCCACGGATACTCCCCTGCTCAGGCCAAAGTCTTCCTCGACACGCTCCAAACCCGGCTGGGCGCGCTCCCCGGGGTGGAATCCATTTCGCTCGCCCTGAGTCCACCGCTCGGCAACCGTTCCGAATCGGCCGGCGTCGAGTTCGGCGGGCGCTCGTTCCATATCCAGATCAATCGCATCGATACGCGTTTCCTTCGCACCATGAGCATTCCTCTCCTGCGGGGCCGCAACCTCCTCGCAAGCGACGCGCACGGCATCATCATCAGCGAATCTCTCGCCCGCCGTTGGCCCACCGGAGATCCACTCGGCAAGAAGTTCTCGATGGGAGGCGACTATACCGTCGTCGGTGTTGCCGGAAGTGCGCGCGTGCAAGCGCTCGAAAATTCTGACGCGGTCGAAGTTTACTTCCTGGAAAATTCGGCCGATCTCCCTTCGGTCGCCTTGCTCGTAAAAACCCTTGCTTCGCCCGAGCAGACCGCGCGCTCGGCAACTGCCCTCGCGCGCGCTATTGATCCCCAAATCTCGCCTGAAGTGCAGCTACTCAAAACGCAATTCCACCGAAAACTCCGCGCTGCTCAATATTCCGCATGGACCGTTACTCTGCTTGGTCTGATCGCACTCTTCATCGCCTGCCTGGGAATAGTCGGATTAGTGGCTTTCACCGTAGCCCAGCGCACCAAGGAGATCGGCATACGAGTGGCGCTCGGCGCTCTACCTTCCGATGTTCTTACCGTCGTCTTTCGCAAATTTGCCGCGGCGGTGATTGTCGGCTTGCTGATCGGCGTTGGGTCCGCCGCAGCTTTGTCCCAAGTGTTGCGTCAGATTCTTTACGGTGTCAGCAATCTCGATCCCCTCACCTACGTAACCGCCATTGCGCTGTTCGCGCTGTGTGTTGCTCTGGCTATATTCATCCCCGCGCGGCGGGCTCTCCGCATCGATCCTTTGCGCGCGCTCCGGTATGATTGATTCGCGTTATCGCTATTCATAGCGCAGAATGCTTGCCGGGTCCATGCGTGCTACCGGAATCGCCGGCAACAGACAAGCCAATGCCGCCGTCGCCACCAGAACGCCGATGACCATCCCAATCGTGAGCGGGTCGCTGGCCGTGACGCCGAACAGGAGACTGCGCACGAATCGTCCTAGTGCAATCGAAAGACCCAGCCCACAGCCCAACCCGAGAAGCGCTGGCTGCAGCCCGCGCAACAGCACCAGCCCGATCAACCCTCGCGCCTCCGCCCCTAACGCCAGGCGCAGCCCCAGTTCCGATCGCCGCTGCGCTACGTTGTACGCCACCACGCCATAGATGCCGATCAACGCCAACGCCAGTGCCCCCACAGCGAAAGCCGCGGCTAGTTGCATCTGGAATCGTCTCTGCGCGAAAGATTCGGCAACGACTTCCGACATGGTCCGCATCGGCGGCACCGGCAACGCTGGATCGATCGCCCAGATCGTCCGCTGAATCGCTTGCAGGAACGAGCCTGGGTCGGCCGTCGTACGCATTACCAGGCTCCCGTAATTCGGGCCACGCAGCCAATATGGAATATAGGCGATCAGCGTCGGCCCGTCTTCCAGGCGTGAGTTGTAAGTGTCGCGAGCCACTCCGATCACCTCGACCTGTCCCACCCGGGACCCTGTCTTGAATCTCTTTCCAATGGGGTTCTCCGTTCCCCAGATCTTTGCCGCCATGCGGGCCGAAACCACCGTCACCCGGCGATCCCGGTCTCCCTCTCCAATCCCTCGCCCCCGAATCACCGGTATGCCAAGCGTCTCTAAATCGGCAGGGCTGACGAACCGCACATTGATCAACACGTTGCTCCGGTTCGCCGGATCGATCCAGTCGCCTGTCGAGCCGTCCACCTCCACGCCGTTGACATGGCTCTCGCCACTGAGAGGAAGACCACTGATCATCCCTGCCGAACGCACTCCCGGAATAGCCCGAACCGAGCTCAGCATTCGGTCAAAGAACCGATTCCGATCGGCGATCGTCTCGTACGGGATGTCGGGTAGGCTGAGATCGACTGCAATCGCACGCTCCTCGGTGAAGCCTTTGTCCATTTGCATCAGTTGGAACAAGCTCGAAGTCAGTAATCCCGCTAGGAACAAAAGGATTGTGCTCAGCGCGACCTCAAAGCTTACGAGCAGCTCGCGCAACCGCATGGAACGTCGATTTGCCGTAACCGTGTGGCTCCCGGCGCGCAAAGCCTCCTGCGGATCCGATTGCGCGATCCGGTATGCGGGAAGCAGCCCAAATACGCACAGACACCCCGCTGTAAGCACCAGCGAAAACAAGAGAACACTGCCGTCCAACTGAACTTCCGGTAATCGCGGAATCCGTATTTCCGAGCTCGTCGCGAAGAGACGGATCACGATCGCGGCAAACGCAATCCCCAACGCGCCGACCCCCGCGAACAGCACCGCCGCCTCCGTCAAAACCTGTCGCAACAGTCTCTGCCGGACCGCTCCTAACGCCGTACGAATCGAGAACTCCCGAGCCCTCGCGCTCGCCCGCGCCATCATGAGGTTCGCTAGGTTCAGGCAGACAATCAGCAACAGCGCCAGCACCGCGGCCAGCAGTGCCGTTAAGCTCGTGCGCACCGGTCCAGCAATTAACTCCTGCAGCGGACGACACTCGGCATACGGTTGGCTCTCCACGTGATGCGCCGTGGACATCTGTTGCGTTAACACCTGCAGTTCCGCGAATCCCTTATCCAGGGCGGTTCCCGCCTTTAAACGCCCCACGCAAATGTAATCGTAGTCGCCGTCCCATCCGTCCAGAACTTCTTGTACAGGTTGGAAGATCTCGGTACGTTTTCCCAAACCGGCCAACACGCCCAAATCTCCTCCACTCGGAAACCGGAAGTCGGGCCGTAGGATTCCCACCACACGATTGGGTCTCCCTTCCAGCACGATGCTTTTGCCGATCATCTCCGCGCCGTGAAAGCGCCCTCTCCACAAAGCGTCCGTAATCACCACCACAGCGTTCTTGCCCGTCTGATCCTCCCCCGGCAAAAAGCCTCTGCCTTGCGCCATTTCCACTTGGAGAACGCGGAACAGATCCGCCGTGGTCTCCACGGATTCGACCGTGACCGGCTCGCCGCTCCCCGTCAATGTAAGCCGGTCCGCGCGCAGTGCGGCCATTGAGTCAAATGACCGCGCATGGTCGCGCCAGAAAAAGAAGTGCTGGATGTTGACCGGCATCCGCGGGTACACGCGCTCCAGTGCGGGGACCACTCCTGGATGTATGTCAATTGCCCGGAATCGCGGTACGCGAGTGGTTTCAGCAACACTCCTTCCACCAGGGAAAACACCGCTGTCGCCGCGCCGATCCCTAACGCGAGTGAAAGAATGGCAACGGTCGTGAACAATCGCGCGCGGCCGAGTGTTCGCACTGCATAACGCAAGTCCTGCTCGATCTGCTCGAGCCCCGGAGACAACCATTCACCCCGTACCTGCTCCTGGGTTCGCAGCCAGCCCCCCAGATCCCGCTGCGCCGTGGCTCGCGCCTCCTCCAGGGACATGCCGGAACCTCGCGCCTCGGCCTCCGCCATCTCTAGATGAGACCGTAACTCCTCTTCGAGTGCTCGTTCGCGTCGTCGCCGTGCTGCCGGCCAGACAAGCATCAACTTGCGAAACCACCACATAACCTCGGCTCCTATTTGGGTGTTTCGACGGGATTCAATACTAAGCCAATGGCCGCCACAAACTCCTCCCATCGGTTCATCGAGGTCACCAGTTTCCGGCGCCCCGCCGCGGTTAGTTTGTAAAATCGAGCCCGCCGGCCTGTATCCGAAATCTGCCACTTCGCGGATATTAGCTTCTGCAACTCCAACCGTTGCAGTGCCGGGTACAGAGATCCGGCTTCTATCAGCAACGCTCCGCCCGAACTCTGACGAATGAACTGCGCGATCCGGTATCCGTGCAGTTGCCCGAAAAGCAGTGTTCGCAAAATCAACATGCCAGAGTGCCTCGCAACAGGTCCATGCGGTCCAGCTTTGTCTCCGCCATTTAGAGCCGAGCATGGTCAGAATGGCTATATAAAGTCAATCTGACTATGAGGGAAAGATTCGCCGAAATGGCGCGACCTACCCGCAACCTAGCGGGAGCGTTCCGCGACGATCGTAATTTGCATGTCCCGCACTAAGCGCACCAGCTTCTGCAACTGCGGGCTTGTCCGCGTCACGAGAATTTGAGTCGCCCCCATCTTCCGCGCATACTCCGCGACCGCTGTTGCCGTGTCTTCCGAGCGAACGGTCTCCGCGGGTATTCGCATATTCCTCGCAAAATTGAGATGCCGCTCCAATGTCGCCCGTTCTTCCGGCTTTTCGCGGCCGCTTTCCACGGAAACCGCAATGCACTCCGATCGGAGGAAGTCGGCCACCCGGCGTCCCCGGCGGATCAACATCGCGGCTCGCGGATCGCTCGTGATCCACAGCAGAATGCGCTCAGAACTGGGTTTGCTCAATCCTTGGTTCTGCGCTTCCGCCTGCGTCTCATCGTCCCGTCGGTCTTCAATCTGATGCGCTGTTTGGCGAAGCGCGAGTTCACGTAAGGCCGTCAGGTTCGATTCGGTAAAGAAATTCTCCAGCGCATGCTTCGCCTTTTCCGCGCTGTAAACCACACCTCGCTCCAGCCGGTGCAGCAATGCGCGCGGAGTGACATCCACCACCACGATTTCGTCCGCTTCGTGAATCACCCAGTCCGGCACCGTCTCTCGCACGCGAACGCCGGTCACATGCCAGACCTGATCGTTCAGGCTCTCGATATGCTGAATATTGACGCTGGTTAGAATGTCGATCCCTGCGTCGCGGATGACCTCCACATCCTCCCATCTCTTGCTCCGCGCTGAGCCGGGGATGTTCGTGTGCGCAAATTCGTCCACCACGCAAACTTGTGGATGACGCCGGAGCACCGCCTCCGTGTCCATATCTTCGAACTCTGTCCCGCGGTGTGACTCCCTTCGCCGCGGCAAGATCTCGAGCCCTTCTGCCTTGGCGATCGTGTCTTTCCTCGCATGCGGCTCGAAGTATCCGACCACAATATCGATTCCGCGCGCCTTCAGTTCATGCGCCTCTACCAGCATTTGGTAGGTCTTGCCTACGCCGGCTGCATAGCCAAGAAAGATCTTGAGCTTGCCACGCTTGCCCGGTTTAGGCGGAACGGCTGTGTGGGAAGATTCGGACATCCATGCCTTCTGCCGCCTCGATCAGGCGATCCACCGGGTTTTTCTCCCAAAATTTCCAGCCGCTCCGCTGTGTGTGCCCGATGAAAAGCTGGGTGAACCTGTTCGTGCGGGCGAACTCCACAATCTGTTGAATGGCGTCTCCTTTAGAATCCAACAAGTGAACCTCGGCACCTACCTTCCGCGCGTACTCGAGCCGTTCTTCGACCAACTCTTCCTCGCCGCGCGAGATCTCCCCCTGCCGGACATACAGCGCCGCCAGTTGGGCGTGAAACCGGCTCGCTACCCGCGCCGCTGTCTCCAACATCTCGCGCGCATGGCTCCGCGGAGTGACGCACACCAGAATCCGTTCCTGCGTGCCCCACGATTTGTGGATGTCATGCCTCTCCATGTACCGAATCAACTGATCTTCAACCACCTGTGCCGTTACCAGCAGCGCCAGTTCCCGGAGAGCCGAAAGCTGTTCCTCAGCAAGCCGCGACGTCCGCTCACCCTCCTCGGCGATGCCGTTCGCCGGTACATCCACCAACACGATCTCGTCCGCCGAATGCACGAATGCCTCTGGCACAGCGCAGGTGGTGCGCCGTCCCGTAATGCGTTCCACGGAATCCTGCTGTTCCGCTACGTACTGCAGGTTCAACGTGGAAACGACCGTGATTCCCGCCTCCACTAGAACCTCCACGTCCTGCCAGCGGTGGGCGCGCGGATTGCCGGGCGGGTTGTCGTAAGCCAACTCATCGATTAAGCATGCTTGCGGGCGCCGCTTCAAGATCGCGTCCGTATCCAGAACCTCTCCCCCATCCACGGCTTTCAGAGGAATCAACTCGAGTCCGGAAATAAACTCCCGGACCTCCTCAATCCCCTTCTCCTGGAGCGCTCCGATCACCACATCCTGTCCCCGGCTGGCGCGTCGCCGGCCTTCATCGAACATGCGAACGGATTTGCCCACCCGTGGCGCGTACCCAAAAAAGATCTTGAGTCTCCCCCGTCTTGTCCGTGCCTCCTGCTCCTGCAGTTGGCGCAGCAATTCGTCCGGATTAGGCCGTTGCAGGGGAACCATGTGTATCCGAGTTCCTAGCTGTTGTCTCTCTCTCTATCGTTGCGCGGTCGTTCTCTGTGCCGGGAAGCGCCGGTCTAACTCCATGTTCAGCTTAAGGACGTTCACTCGGGGCTCGCCGAAAAATCCAAGCTGCCTCGGTTCAATCGCGCCCTCGACTAATCCCCGAATCTGCTCCGTCGCCGCACCGCGCGCGCTCGCCACGCGCTCCACTTGCAGCAGTGCGTTCGCCGGCGTAATGTGCGGATCCAGCCCGCTGGCCGAAGTAGTAATCGCATCCGCCGGGATCTCTCCCCCCAGATGATTCTCCGCTCGATAAGCCGCCGCATCTTTGGTAAGCCGCTTGCCCAGATCCGGATTGGTTGGCCCGAGGTTTGAGCCGCTCGAATTGGCTGCGTCATATCCATTTGATCCGGCCGCGGAAGGCCTCGGATGAAAGTACTCCGGCTTGGTAAAGTTCTGCCCGATCAATTCCGATCCCACCACCACTCCGTTTCGGGTCATCAGACTCCCCTGTGATTGGCGGAGAAACAAAGCCTGCGCCGCTCCTGTCACCGCAAGCGGGTAAATCAGGCCCGTAAGCACGGTCAAAATCAACGTCATGAATATTGCTGCTCTGATCTGTGAAAGCATGTTTCTCTCCTGTGCGAACGCCTATGCGAGATGCAAAACCCCGAGCAGCCGGTCGATCAGCCAGATTCCAGGGAACGGCGCGACAATGCCGCCCAGGCCGTACACCATCAGATTTCGGCGCAGAAGCGCCGCGGCGCTCAGCGGCCGGTACTTCACTCCCCGCAGAGCAAGCGGCACCAACGCAATGATGATCAAAGCATTGAAAATCACGGCCGCCAGGATTGCGCTCTCCGGCGAATGGAGCCGCATGATGTTCAACTTCGCCAGCGCCGGATAAGTCACCGTGAACATCGCCGGGATAATCGCGAAATACTTCGCCACATCGTTGGCGATCGAGAACGTAGTCAGTGCCCCGCGTGTGATCAGGAGCTGCTTTCCGATCGCCACAATCTCAATCAGCTTGGTCGGATTGCTGTCCAGATCCACCATATTGCCCGCTTCCTTTGCGGCCATGGTGCCTGTGTTCATCGCCACGCCGACGTCGGCCTGCGCCAGCGCTGGCGCATCGTTGGTGCCGTCGCCGGTCATCGCCACCAGCCGGCCGCCGGCCTGCTCTCGTTTAATCAGCTCGAGCTTGTCCTTCGGCGTCGCCTGCGCCAGAAAATCGTCCACCCCCGCTTCGCTCGCAATCGCCGCCGCGGTCAGCGGGTTATCGCCCGTGATCATCACGGTGCGGATACCCATCACGCGCATCTGCATCAAACCGTTCCCGCATCCCGCCCTTCACGATGTCCTTCAGGTGAATCACGCCCAGCACCCGGGGCTGTCCGCTCACGACGAGCGGCGTGCCGCCGTTGCGCGAGATCCCGTCCGACAATATCGGCAACCTGCTGCGGAAACTCTCCCCCGCGGTCGATCACAAACTGCTTTACCGATTCCGTCGCGCCCTTGCGAATCGCACGCCCTTCCAGATCGACGCCGCTCATTCGCGTCTGCGCGGTGAACGGAATAAACTGCGCCTCGTGCTCGGCGACGTCGCGGCCCCGCAGCCCGTATCTTTCTTTCGCCAGCACCACGATGCTGCGGCCTTCCGGTGTTTCATCCGCCAGGCTCGAAAGCTGCGCGGCATCGGCCAGTTCCCTCTCGCTCACGCCTTCAGCCGGCAGAAACTCCACCGCCTGCCGGTTGCCCAGCGTGATGGTGCCGGTCTTATCGAGCAGCAGAGTATTCACGTCGCCCGCCGCTTCCACTGCCTTGCCGCTCATGGCCAGCACGTTGTGCTGCATCACGCGATCCATGCCCGCAATTCCGATCGCCGATAGCAGTCCGCCGATCGTCGTCGGAATCAGACATACCAGCAGCGACACCAGCACGATGACTGTGGGAATCGCTCCCGCTTCCCGCCGCTCCCACGCTGTATTGCGCGAACGGCGCCAGCGTCACCACCGCCAGCAGAAAGATCAGCGTCAAGCCCGGCGATCATGATGTTCAGCGCGATCTCGTTGGGCGTCTTCTGCCGCTGCGCGCCTTCCACCAGCGCGATCATCCGGTCGAGAAACGTCTCGCCGGGATTCGATGTGATCTGCACCTTGATGTAATCCGAGAGCACCTTCGTGCCGCCTGTTACCGCGCTGCGGTCGCCGCCCGACTCGCGAATCACCGGCGCGCTCTCGCCCGTGATCACCGATTCGTCCACGCTGGCGATCCCTTCGATCACTTCGCCGTCGCCGGGAATCACATCGTTCGGCTCGCATAGGCAGACATCGCCTTTGCGCAGCGTCGATGCCGGCAACCTCTTCCACCTTCCCGTTCACCAGTTTCTTGGCCGACGCGTCCGTCTTGGTCTTGCGCAAGCTGTCCGCCTGGGCTTTGCCGCGGCCCTCCGCCATCGCTTCCGCGAAATTGGCGAACAGCACCGTGAACCAGAGCCAGGTCGCAATCTGCAGTTCAAAGCCCGCCCCTGCCGCACCGGTGAACAAAGTCTTCACCGAGCAACACGGTCGTGAGCAGCGCTCCCACTTCCACCACGAACATCACCGGGTTCTTCGCCAGCGTCTGCGGGTTTAACTTGACGAACGAATCCATCAGCGCGCGTCTCACGATCGGCGGATCGAACAGCGGTCGCGCCCGCTTGCCGTCGCGAAAGGCCGCATCGACGCCGATCCGCCGGCTCTTGCGGAACCTCTTGCATAGGTTTTGCTTCCAATGCTGGTTTGCATGTGATTCTCCTTAGAGCATCAAGATGCTCAACGATCGGTCCCAGGGAAAGCGCCGGAAAGTAACGTCAACGCCCCCACGATGATCACCACTCCCACCAGCAGGCCCACAAACAGCGGGCCATGGGTCGGAAATGTCCCCGCGGACACCGGAACCTGCTTCTTCGCCGCCAGTGAACCCGCGATGGCAAGCAGCGGGATCAACATGAAGAATCGGCCCATCAAGCATGGCCAAACCGATCGTCAGGTTGTACCAGGGCGTATTGGCGCTGATCCCCGCGAACGCGCTTCCGTTGTTTCCCGTCGCGCTGGTGTACGCATACAGAATCTCCGAAAATCCGTGCGCGCCGGGATTAGCCAGGTTCGCTGTAGCCGGCCCCGGGGGATTCCAGTAGCTGTTCTTCGCGAAATCGATGATCGATGAGGCCCCTGAGAACAGCAGAATGCTGGCTCGCCAGCATCAGCATCGCCATCATCGCCATCTTCACTTCCTTCTGCTCGATCTTCTTGCCCAGATATTCCGGCGTGCGGCCCACCATCAGCCCCGCGATGAAGACGGCCAGAATCGCGAACATCAGCATCCCGTAGAGCCCCGCTCCCACGCCCCCGAACACCACCTCGCCCAGCTGGATGTTGAACAGCGGCACCAGTCCGCCCAGCGGCGTGAAGCTGTCGTGCCAGCTGTTGACCGCGCCGCAGCTCGCGTCCGTCGTCACCGTCGCGAACAGCGCCGAATTGGCGATGCCGAACCGCGTCTCCTTGCCTTCCATGTTGCCGCCCGGCTGCGTCGAACTCGCCGCCATTGCGATTCCCGCCTGCGCCAGCATCGGTGTCCCTTTCGCTGCTCGAAGTGGTAGGCGAACATATTCCCGCCAGCCAGAACACCGTCATCGCCGAAAACATCGCCCAACCCTGCCGCGTGTCCCGCACCATCTTCCCGAACGTGTAAGTCAGCGCGGCGGGAATGAGGAAGATCAGAAACATCTGCAGAAAGTTCGAAAGCGGCGTGGGATTTTCGAACGGATGCGCCGAGTTCGCATTGAAGAATCCGCCGCCGTTTGTCCCCAGCATCTTGATCGCTTCCTGCGAAGCCACCGGCCCCTGCGCGATGGTCTGCTTCACGCCTTCGAGCGTTGTCGCCACCGTGTAAGGACGCGAGATTCTGAATCACGCCCTGCGAGCAAAACAGCAGCGCCGCGACGATCGAGATCGGCAGCAGCACATACAGAACGGTTCCGCGTCATATCCACCCAGAAGTTGCCGATCGTCTTCACCGATTGCCGCGCAAACCCGCGCACCAGCGCAATCGCGATCGCCAGCCCCGCCGCCGCCGACGCAAAGTTATGCACCGTCAGCCCGCCATCTGCACGAAGTAACTCAGGGTCGCTTCCGGCACGTAGCTCTGCCAGTTTGTGTTGGTCGTAAAACTGACGGCAGTGTTGAAAGCCAGGTCCGGACTGACATTGATCCTGCGCCGTAACCCTGCGGGTTGAATGGCAGCCAGACCTTGCAATCGCTGCATCGCGTAAAGCAAACCAGCGCTGAACGCGCTGAACGCCAGCAGAGCGCCGCATAACGCGTCCAGTGCTGCTCTTCGGCTGCGATTGACTGCCGCAGATCCGGTAAATCACTCGTTCCACCGGCGCCAGCACCGGCGTCAGCCAGTTACGCCGTCCTTCGATCATCGTCGCAATGTAAGAACCCAGTGGTTTCGTGCAAGCTAACACCAGCACGAAGAACAACAAAATTTGTAACAACCCGTTAATGGTCATGAGCTAATCTCCCGCTTAAAACCTCTCCGGCCGAAGCAACGCATACAGCAGGTACACGCCTAGCGCCAGCGATATCAGACCTGCGATGACATATTCCATGAGTTGGCCTCCTTAGAGCCGCTCGCATGCACGTACCAACAGCCATGCGACAAAAAAGAACATCACGATCGGCAAAAACCACACGACATCAAGCATTTTTTGGCTCCGGGTAAAACAAAATTACGTCGTGTCCGGCCCACCGAATCCGGCGCGCAAGACGTTCGGGGTAGGTCGCCCACGGTCGCCGCTTCGACGAAAGTATTGTTAGCGAATGTGGCGGCAGACTTGCCAGCAGCGCCGCCTCAAAGTCGCGCGCCACTTTAATCTCGGGACATATCGGGACCGCGCACTCGATGGATTCCAATTGCTCGCTGAGGAAGCTCACTGGGATCGGAGGACGCAGTAAATCCAGCGGATACGGCGTCACTTCGATACGGATCAACCGTATGTGCGCTCCCAACCCGCAAGTCAGGCTTTCAGCGTGCTGAATCGCCGCGCGTGTGAGTTCCGGGGTCGTGAAGGGGACCACGATCTCGAGCTCTCGACGAGCTTCGCCCAGAGCACTTGCTTGTTCGCGTTTGCTGAACCCGAGTGACACCATACCTGACTCCTGACCTCAGGCTATGTCTCGGAACCTTAAGAAGTCGTAAAGATGCCCTTAGGAATCTATGGTCGCTTCCGGCAGCGCGAACCGGTATCCCACCCATGGTTCGGTTAGCAGGAAGCGCGGCTTGGCGGGTTCAGGCTCGATCTTCTTACGCAAGGAATTCACGAAAACCCTCAGGTACTCGACCTCGTCCCCGTAGTCTGGCCCCCATACCGTCTGCAACAGTTTTCGATGCGGCACCGGTTTGTTCGCGTGCGAGGCTAAATACCGCAGCAACTCAAACTCCTTGGGCGTCAGCCGTACGCTGGTTCCCCGCCGCAAAACGCGGCGCGTCTCGAAGTCGATCTCCAAATCGTCCGTTCGAATATGCCGCAGTTTGATCTCGCCTTCATCGCCGGATAAGGCCGGCCGTCGCAGCGCCGCGCGCAGCCGTGCCAGAAGTTCTTGGATCCCGAAAGGCTTCGTAACGAAATCATCTGCCCCGGCATCGAGCGCCTGCACTTTATCATGCTCCGTGTTTCGCACGGAAAGAATAATGATCGGTAAATCTGATCGCTCCCGAATGGCCCGGCACGTCTCCAAACCACCCAGCCCCGGCATATTGAGATCCAGCAGAATCACGTTCGGCTCGGATTCATGCAGGCTCGCCAGCGCCTCTTCGCCACTCTTTGCCTCCACCACTGTGTATCCGATGCTGGTCAGCGTGGCGCGCAGGGCTCGCCGCAGCTGCGGCTCGTCGTCAATCACCAGAATCGTTGCGGAACTCATGCCTTTGTGGGAATCGTCAGTACAATGGCGGCGCCACCCGATGGCCGGTTCTCCGCGTGGATGGTTCCGCCGTGCGCTTCGATAATACCCCGGGCTATCGACAGCCCCATTCCCGTGCCTTCCACTCGTCCTCGTCCGCGCGCGCCGCGATAAAACTTGTGAAAGATCAGCTCATGTTCCGAGGGCGCGATCCCTGGACCACGGTCCAGCACGCTAATCGTCACTTGCCCCGGCCCCTGGATCGCCCGAATCTCGATCGGCTCGTGAACCGGACTGTACTTCCGCGCATTCTCCACGACTTGCTTTAACGCCTGGCTGATCAACACGGGATCGGCATCCACTTCACTGCTCTCCACCGAAACGATGTACCTTCGGTCATCTCCATACGGCCGAATCACATCCTCGATCAACTCCTGAAGATTCACCGGAACCCTCCGAACCTCGAGGCTGCCCGAGTCGATGCGCGCCAGCTGAATGGCCTCTGTGATTGTCCTTTGCAACCGGTCCGTCTCTTCGCTGATGATCGTGAGTAGCTCGCCTCGCTTCTCTTCCGTACGTGGCGGAATGCTGATCAACGTTGTCACGCATGTCTTGATCGCGGTTAAAGGAGTTTTCAAATCATGCGCGATCCCGTCCAGCAAAGACGTCCTGAGCCGCTCACTGCGCCGCGCCGCCTCCGATGAGGCCGCCTTCTCGAGCGCTTCCGCTCGCGCATAGTTAATGGCAATCAGGTTCGCGATTGAATCGCGTTCGGCTTCCGTCGTAGCTCGTCCTGCGAAACCGAGGCTCCCAATCGTGCGTGTCCCGAATCGGACCGGAACAATCGCGAAATCCGCTCCACCGCGCACCTCGTTCTCGCTCGCCGCTCGCTCCAAATCCGCGACTCCCAAACGCATCCCGTCGGCGGATCCTTCGACCTTACCCGTGGCTAGGTCGAAGAACGCAATATCCTCAAATCCGAACACCCCTGCCGCCGCAACAAGGGACGATCGCATCACCTCGTTCGATTCCGCCATGAGCAACGCCCGGCTCAAAGCATATAGCCGCTCCACCTCCGCTCGGCGGGCAGACGCTTCCTCCGCCCGTCGTTTGGCGCGCGTCGAAAGCTGTCCCGCGGTGATGGCTGTTACCAGAAACGTCAAAAGCGCGATCCAGTTCTGGGGATCGGCAATTGTGAACGCTCCGACCGGCGGCAGGAAGTAATAGTTGAAACCCAGAACGCACGCGATCGACGTGAAGATTGCCTCGCGCAGTCCCCATTGCGCGGCGACTCCCAAAACCAGCAGTACCATTGCCAACGCCGCCGTGGTCGCGTTGACCTGAAGAATCCGGTAACAGGTCCACACCAGCGCCACCACGAAGCTCAAACAGGCCAATAACCGCAGCCATCCCCGGTCGAATCGGTCTCTCCAGTCGAATGTCATGTTTGCTGGCCGCCGAAGCGGCATCTTAGACAGGCAATCACCTACCTGATTGTGAACGCAGTCGATTCGGTATATGCAACGGCCTGCCGAGCGACCGAACAGCGCTCCCGGTTACGCGAAATCGATGCGGCCGCTATTAAGAAGACCGGCAAACTCTGAAGTTCGTAGCCGCGCTGCTGTCCCCATACCGAACAATCACGTTTCCGTAGCTGCTCAATGTGCTGGTTAGGATCCTCTGCGTGCGCGCGAGACCCCCGCGGACGGGCCGTTGTTATAGATTAAGATGCAACGGCCCCCGCTACGCGATGGCCGCCGATGTTTGTCTCATAGATCAAACCGTCATTCTTGGAATACATTGTGAAGCCGCCATGGCGGCCGCTCTGCCCTACAATCACTCCCGAAGGGTGGCCGGAACCTACTTCCAGATCGGCAGTGATGACGTGCGCGCGTCCGGCTACACGCGGTGCGCAAAAGCATTCCGCTGGCGCACTGGGAGTTCGCACGCTGTGCGGGCTCTCGATGTTTCTACTCGCGGCTATGGAACTCAAAGCCGAACCGGAGCTGCTAATGCGGTTGCAGAGGTGATCGTGAAACAGACCAAGCTTCGTCTCGGTTCTATTTCCTTGGACACGACCCAACCGAAGCAATGATCACCTCCAGTTCAGTCAAAGGTGCCTGATCGCCCCGCAGAGTCCCATGACTTCTCTTCTGAAATGTCGCTACACCAGCGCCGCACTGGGAAGCTTCAAACTGAACGTGCATCCAGAGCCTGGAGTTGACTCCAAGGTGAGGGCGCCGTGCTGGGCCTCAATCGCCCATTTGGCAATCGCCAGTCCCAATCCTGTGCCACCGTCCCGTGTAGACCTCGCGCTGTCGACCCGATAGAAGCGGTCAAACACCCGTTCCGCGTGGTCCGACGGAATTCCCGGTCCGCTATCGACCACTCGCATAAACACCCATTTGCCCCCGTTATGCTCCACGCTAACGGAAACTCTGCCGCCCGAGGGCGTATACCGCAATGCATTATGCAGGATATTCACCAGCGCCTGCCGCACAAGTAAGCGATCCCCTGAGATATAAGCGTTAGGATCGCCGGATATTGAGAGTTCCTGACCCTTTTCTTCGGCTAACACCGCCAGCAGAAAACCTGTTTCTTCAGCCAATTGCAGAGCTGGAAATTGTGAAAACTGCAGGGGAAATTGACCGGAGTCCGCGCGGGAAATAGTCAGTAGACTTTCGGTCAACAAAGTTAGACGAGCAGCCTCTTCGAGCATGTTTCCTATCACGTCCCGGTAAGTATCGGCCCCGGCATCCCTCTCGAGCGCCACCTCGCCGACGCTGCGGATCACGGTAAGAGGTGTGCGCAATTCGTGGGAAGCATCAGACGTAAACCGGCGTAGCTGCTCGAATGACTGCTCGATTCTCGCCAGCATCGTGTTGAAAACCTTTGCCAATTGAGCAATCTCGTCATCGACGCGTCCTACGGGCAGCCGGGCATTTAGATTGCGCGCATCGATAGCCGCGGCTTGCTGAGTCATAACATCCACCGGTCTTAAAGCCTTTCGCGCTAGTAAGTGACCGGCAAACCCAGCTAAGAGTAGCGTCAAAGGTAGCGTTGCCAGCAGACTTATCAGGAATTGACGAGATAGCGTCGAGATCGCGTCTTCACGATAAGCTAAGCGGATAAGTACGGGATTCTGGCCGATAGAGTGCCGGCGGCTAAAAAGGCGAATCTTCGTGCCGTCTGTCAAACGGCCCCAGCGCGGCGAGTAACCGCCAATGCCCTCGCTGGAAAGAGGGGAACCGCCCAAAGCCCGTCGCGCGAGTCGTTCGTTGCGCAGTAGCACCTTTCCATCCGGCGTCAACACTTCCAGATAGCGCTCCAGAACAAGCTTCGATTCCGGATGATTATGGTAGTTTTCACTGAAGAAGAGGCGTCCGTCCGGCCGGAACTGCAGCAGACCTTCCACGGTCTCGATGTCCTGTATACCGTGCCGGTCGAGTTCGCGGCATAGGTCCCACCAGACCAACACTGACGAGCCGAATGCATAGATCACCAGAATTGACGCCAGCATTGCGACGTACCATGCAGTCAAGCGAACTCGGATCGTCACCGACCCAAACGGATTCAACATCCATCTTGCCGCAGCACGAAACCCACTCCGCGAACGGTTTGAATCAGCTTGGCTTCGAAGGGGTCGTCAAGTTTGCGCCGAAGCCGCCCCACGTGGACGTCAATGACATTGTCCAGAAGAGTTTGCCGTGCCGGTTCTTTCCAAACATCCCGCACCAACATCTCACGAGAGACTACGCGCCCCTGATTCCGCAACAGGTATTCGAGAAGTTCGAACTCCCGTGCCGTCAGTTCAATGTCCTGGTGTGCGCGTGTGACTTTTCTCGTCACTGCGTCTAGCGCCAAATCGGCCAGTCGTAGGGTCTTGTGATTCTCCTGGATCCCTCGTCGCAAGAGTGCGCGTACACGAGCCGATAACTCGGAAAACGCGAAAGGCTTCACCAGGTAGTCGTCACCTCCTGCATCTAGCCCTTGCACTTTATCTTCGACCGAGTCTCTTGCGGTGAGCACCAAAACGGGTGTCCTCATGCCGCGTCGCCGTAACGCGGAAAGGACCTCCAGACCCCCGCGCCCCGGAAGCATCACATCCAGAATGAGTAGCTCGAACCGTTCGGTCTCAACCAGAAAGAAACCCTCCTCCCCGCTAGTCGCGACAGTTACCTGATAGCCCTCACCCTCTAATCCCTCCCTAAGTGCCGCTGCCAATTTTGGCTCATCTTCTATGACGAGCGTTCGCAAGCGATCTTCCTATATGAATGAAAGAAAAGCATTTATTAGCCTCGCTGATCCCTTCAGGAAAAAGTCAGGAACTCTTCAGTGGCGCGAAGTTAAATATCGATCTAAAAGATAGAGATACCACGAAAGTGCTTTTGACGAATAGAAACTCCTTGTTTTTGGCTCTTTGGATTCTGCTGAGGACGGCATCCGCTCAGGAACAGCCGGCCGCCATGAGAATCACGCTGCCTGAGGCCGAGCAGATCGCGCTGCGGAACCATCCCCGCGTCGCGTCTGCGGACCTCAACGCCCTCGCCGCCGGCCAACGAATCAGACAAGCTCGCTCGGCTTTCTACCCGGCTGTATCCGCCAACATCACGGGTGTCGGGGCGGAGCGAGGCTCGGCAATCGAGGCTGGGGCGCTCACCACGTCCAGTCTGTACAATAGAGCCGCGGGTGGCGTCGTTCTCAATCAGTTGGTCACCGATTTCGGGCGCACGTCCGCGTTAGGTCGGGAGGCGAGTCAGCAGGCCGCGGCAAGGGCGGAAACCGCAGCTGAAACCCGCGCGGAAATTGTTCTTGAAGTCCGGCTCGCGTACTCGCAGGCGCTCGGGGCGAATTCGATTCTTCGTGTGGCGCGGGAAACGGTCGAATACCGGCGCGCGCAACTTCGCCAAGTGGGCAGGCTGGCACATAGCTCCCTGCGATCCACGCTCGACGTAAGCTTCGCTAACGTCAACCTGTCCGACGCGGAGCTTACGTTGGCACGCGCCGAGAACGATGCTCTTGCCGGACGAGCCCGTTTGGCTGCCGCTCTAGGCCTGAGCAGTGCCTCAGCGTTCGATCTGATCGACGAGCCTTTGCCTGCAGCCCCGCCTGTGGACGCAGAGGCCCTGGTGAAACGAGCGCTCCATGAGCGACCCGATCTGGTTGCCCTTCGGCTGGATCATGAAGCGGCGGTCAGCTTTGCGGAAGCCGAGAAACGCTTGAGGGCGCCCACCATCAATCTGCTGGCCACGGCTGGCGGGGTACCGGTGATCGATGGCCCGCTCCGCTCCACCTATGCGGCCGCCGGGGTCAATATGAATATCCCCATTCTGAACGGCGGATTGTTCGCTGCTCGCCGGAGCGAGGCGGAACTACGCGCCGCCGCGGCGGAGCGGGCCATCGACGATTTAATTCTTCGTGTTGCACGGGACGTTCGCACAGCATGGCTGGAGGCGAAGAATGCGTGGGGACGTTTGGATTTGACCGCCCGCATGATGGATCAGGCGAACCAAACCGTCCGTCTGGCCCAAGCCCGCTACGACCTTGGACTGGGAGCCATCGTCGAACTCAACCAAGCTCAACTCAGCCAGACTACAGCCCAGATCAACGCTGCTGCCGCCAAATATGATTATGTCGCGCGCTTGGCGGAACTTGATTTTGTTACAGGAAGTCCAACCGGGAGCAATAAATGAAAACCATGCTATCTCTTCTTACCGTCGTCACAGCCCTGGCTATGTCGCTTTCAGCCAAGACACATGACAACTCGAGCGAAGCCTGTGTTCAGGTAGTGGGCCACTTATCGCTCGATGGCGTACAGGCGACTCAGTTATTCGTTCGCCAGAGCGATCGGGGTAGACGCTATCTGTACGCTCTACCCGTACAAGGTCATAGCGTTGTGATCGTGAACATTTCGGACCCTGTTCACCCGCTCATCGAGGGCCGGGTGAACTACCAGGACGAGAGCCGCACAGGCGACGTGACTCCCGTAGGCCGGAATGCGGCCATCGTCGAGATCGCCGATCGTCCCGCGGTTGAGAGAGGTGAGGCGCAGTCGCTACGAAACATCGGTGTGATGGACCTTTCCGATCCCGCGCATCCTAAACTCGCTTGCCGCTTTGCCAATGTCTCCGGTTATCTCGCCGACGAATCGAAGTCGCTCATTTACATCGTGAACGCCGAAGGGCTGTGGATAGTTCGGCATCATGAGCCGCCGGACATCAGCGTGGAGGCGTGGGAGAAGTTCGCCGCCGCCCCTTAGGAAAAACGGTCATGCTTAAACTCTTGCCAATCGTCATACTGGCGGTTGCGCTCACGTCTTGCGCTTGGCGCGGAGAAGCGACCCTTAAGCGCGCGGCGGTCGGGGAGTTGCAAATAGTGCCAGTCGCCATAGCTGCTCGAGCGAACCTTTCCAGCAGTCTCGCGCTGACTGGAGAGTTCCTGCCATACCAAGAAGTGGATCTAATGGCCAAGGTTGCGGGATATATCCGGACTATCTCGGTGGATATCGGTGACCGCGTGTATGCCAACGAGCTGCTCGCCACTTTGGAAATACCGGAGATGGGAAATGACCTCGCGAAGGCCGAAGCTGCCGTAGAGCAGACCGAAGCCGAACTCGGCGTGGCCCGAGATGAATTGCAACGCGCTCGTTCCGCGAACGACATCGCTCATCTTTCGTTCGTACGGATCGAGGATGTCGCCAAGAGCGAACCGGGGCTGGTTCCCCGTCAGGAAGTCGATGAAGCCCAATCGAAGGACCTGATGACGGAGGCCCAAGCTGCGGGAGCCAAGTCGAACCTTTCCGTGGCCGCCCTGCGAACCAAGGTCGCGCGCGCCGAAGAGTTGCGCATTAGAACCATGAACGCGTACGCGCGCATCACTGCTCCTTTCGAAGGCGTTGTCACTAAACGATACGCCAGCGTAGGTTCGATGATTCAGGCGGGCATCGCATCGCAGTCTCAAGCCATGCCTGTGCTGCGTATTTCGCAGAATAATCTTCTCCGGCTGATTGTACCCGTACCGGAATCCGCCGTGGCGCGCATTCACAAGGGGGAATCTGTCGTCGTCCGCGTCTCCGCGCTCGGCCAGACATTTCCCGGCCAAGTCGTTCGCTTCGCGGACAAACTCCAGCAAGATACCCGAACCATGGATACCGAAGTCGACATCGCCAATCCGG
Organism: Bryobacterales bacterium; assembly: GCA_963738525.1. Taxonomy (GTDB): domain Bacteria; phylum Acidobacteriota; class Terriglobia; order Bryobacterales; family Bryobacteraceae; genus Bog-113. The sequence continues at coordinate 168,408 of CAVTXC010000010.1, read as the reverse complement.
ATTTGAAACTAGTCCCCGGCATGTATGCCGAAGTTACCCTTCAACTCTCCGAAAGGAATCAGGTGATTTCCGTTCCGCTCGACGGTGTCGAAACGTCGAACGGCGTTTCTCAGGTTTTCCTTGTGCAAGCCGATGGCGTTATTCGGCGCAGCACGGTAGTCACCGGAGTCGAAACCGCCCAGCGGATCGAGATTCGCTCCGGAGTGAACGCAGGGGACATGGTGGTTGTGGGCCGCCACGCCGGCCTACGCGACGGGCAACATGTCCACACTAAACTCTCGGAAGTGTCATAGAAGTGTCACGTTTCGCGATTCGCACTCCATATCTAGTCGTCGTCATCTGTGTGGCGATCATTGTTCTAGGTGTTGTCAGCATTGCGCGTATGCCGGTGGATCTCTTTCCGGCAATGAACATTCCGGTGGTTGCCGTGGCCACCTTCTACCCGGGGATGCCACCGGAGCAGATCGAAGGTAACATCACCTTCCACCTGGAACGCTTTTTCACGCTCGCAAGCGGAATCGATCATATCGAGTCGCGCTCCCTTTCGGGCGTCAGCATCATCAAGGTGTATTTTCAGCCTGGCACGAATCCGGATTCCGCGGTGACTACCATCGCGAGTCTCGCCATGGCGGAAATCAGCCATCTTCCGCCGGGAACACTGCCTCCGTTTGTTTTGAAGTTCGACGCAAGCAGCCTTCCCGTGTGCCTGGTTACCCTGCGCGGAGCCGGCCTGAGCGAAACACAGTTAAAGGATGTTTCGCAAAACGTGGTCCGCAACCAGTTGGCGGGTGTCCTAGGAGCCGCGGTGCCACAACCTTTCGGGGGCCGCTGGCGGCAAATTATGCTGTACGTCGATCCCTTCAAATTGGAATCTCATCAGATGAGTTTGATGGACGTGGTTCGAGCCATCGGCGAATCGAACGTGGTTCTTCCGGCCGGCGACGTTCAGATCGGTCGCTACGACTACAACATTTACGCCAATAGCCAAGTGACGAACGTCGCCTCTATTAATCAAATTCCACTTAAGGTGATTAATTCCTCGCCTATCCGCGTCTCCGACATAGGAGTCGCCAAAGACGCCTACTCCCTCCAGTACAACGCGGTACGCGTGGACGGTCAGCGTTCCGTCTACTTACCGGTTCTCAAGCAGGGCGGCGACTCCAATGCGATCGAGGTGGTAAATGGAGTCCGCGAAAAGCTGGCTCAACTGGTGGATACGCCGCCTAGCCTAGTCACGCGGGTGGTATTCGATCAATCGCAGTTTGTAAAGACGGCTATCAGTACTCTGCTGCATGAGGGTGCGCTTGGACTATTCCTAACCTGCCTGATGATCCTCCTGTTTCTGGGCAGCGTGCGAGCGACTCTAGCGGTCTTTTTTTCGATTCCAATCTCAGCACTGGCTACATTGATCGCGTTGCAGTTTGGTGGCAGTTCCATCAACACCATGGTGCTAGGCGGTCTTGCGCTCGCCTTTTCTCGTCTGATCGACAATTCCGTGGTCGTACTCGAAAACATCTACCGTCACCTGGAACTCGGCGAATTGCCTTTGGTTGCCGCGGAGAAAGGCGGAAAGGAAGTAGCTCTGCCTGTACTGGCGGCAACGCTCACGACCATTGTCGTGTTCTTCCCCGTAACGCTACTCACCGGCGTCAGTAAATTTCTCTTTTCGGCGCTGGCGCTGGCTGTGGTGTTATCCCTCGCTGCCTCGTACTTGGTCGCGATGAGCGTGGTGCCGCTATTCTGCTCCCGCTTCATCCGTGTCGCGGGTCACGATACTGCCGCTGTCCATCAATCCTCGCCTGGTTTAGGACGCCGTTTCAATAATGTATTTGCCCGGTTTTTCGAACGTCTGCTAGATGGCTATAGCGCAACTGTTCAGTTGATGTTAGCTCGTCCGTCCGCAACATTAGCCTGTTTCACAGTCGCTGTTGTCGCCGCGCTCTGCTGCTTTCCTCTCTTGGGCGTCTCTTTCTTTCCTCGCACCGATGCAGGCCAGTTCGTTATTAGCGTCAAGTCGCCTTCTGGCACTCGGCTCGAAGAGACAGAAAAAGACGTAGCGAACCTCGAGGCGCTCATTCGGACAACGATCGCTCCTGAAGACTTAGGAATGATCGTATCCAACATCGGAGTCGACCCTGGATTTTCGGCAATCTACACCAACAACACGGCCATGCATACCGCTTCGGTTCAGGTTAGCTTGAAGAAAGGCCATCGCATGGGAAGTTTCGAGTACATCGACCGCGTAAAAAAAAGCGCCAGGGAACAACTTCCTCAACTTGCCACGTTCTTCTCCACCGGAAGCCTGGTCGATGCTGTCCTGAATATGGGCATGCGCGCTCCCATCGATATTCAGATCTCCGGATCGAACCTGGCGGCCAGCTACCAGTTCGCGCTGGATCTCTCCTCCAAAATTCGTTCATTGCCTCAAGCCGGTGACGTCTTCATCCCGCAAGATTTGGACTATCCCGCGCTCAGACTCGATGTGGATCGCTTGCGGGCGGGAGAACTAGGGCTTACACAGAAAGAGGTGGTCGGCAACGTGATTACCGCGCTGACTTCCAATGCCATGGTTGCCCCGAACGTTTGGATCGACCCGCGCAACGGAAACAATTATCTGCTTTCCGTACAGTATGCGGAACACCAGATCCGCAGCGTGTCGGATCTGGAATCCATTCCACTTCACGGTGCTGGTATTTCTATGCCTACGCGGCTCGACATGGTTAGCCACATTAGTCATATGCTTTCGCCAACCGAGGTGGATCACTTTCAAATCAGACGTAATATCGACGTGTTCGTCCGCCCTCACGAGGAAGACTTAGGCAGCATTACTAAGCAAATTGAGAGCGTGATTGCGCAGACACCATTCCCTTCAGGCACCGGCGTGAAGCTGCGCGGGATGGTAGAGAGCATGCGCACGTCATTGAAAAGTTTCGCCCTGGGGCTCATCCTTTCCACTGTGCTGCTGTACTTGATTCTGGTTGCTCAGTTCCGTTCTTACATCGATCCGTTTATTATCTTGCTGGCGTTCCCCCCGGGGCTCGCGGGTGTCATCCTCACGCTCCTCGCCACCGGTACGACTATCAACGTGATGTCATTGATGGGTGTGGTAATGCTTGCAGGAATTACAATGTCCGATAGCATTCTGATCGTCGAGTTCGCGCGCCACCGCATGGGCGAAGGCCGACGGGTGCGAGAAGCAGTGATCGAAGCTTGCCGTGTCCGGCTTCGGCCCATCATGATGACCACTTTGGCGACCATTATTGGATTGCTTCCGATGGCTCTCAAACTGGGCGAGGGCAGCGAATCTTACGTACCATTAGCTCGGGCACTGGTTGGGGGACTAACAGTTTCGGGCCTCTGTACGGTGTTTGTGGTGCCAACTGCTTTTTATGTGACAAATCGGGGAACGCTTTCGCCAAACGGAATGCCGGATCACAAAGGGCCGGCTTGACGGTGCCCTTATCGACCAAGTGGGTCCGCGTACAACGCGAACATATACGTCCGCGGTCTGCTCCTGCCGACATGCGAATCGCAGTCTCGGCTTAGACGCGTGACGATGCCGTTCGCCTTTAGGTAATCCTCAGGCGACGAAGAAGGTACAGTCCATCCGCCTGTAGCGTCGTCTGCTTGCGCGCTAAACTGAATCCAACTCTCCCTCTGTTGAAGAACCGCATTATCTCCGCATAAGTTTGCCAGTAAATGCCGATGATCAAAACCAGCTTGCTTGAGATCGCCTACCGGGATAACGGTCCACTTGATGCTCCAGTGGTCCTGTTGCTCCATGGCTGGCCCGATGATTCTTCCACCTGGGACGCCATTATCCCGGTGCTGAACGATGCCGGATTGCGCACCATCGCGCCCACTGCGCGCGGCTTCGGCGAGACGCGCTTCCTCTCGGTCGATACCCCTCGCACCGGTAACACTGCCAGGCTGGTCCTCGACGCGATCGAGATGATGGACGCGCTTGGCATCGAGCGTTTCTCGGTCGCCGGTCACGATTGGGGCGCGAACATGGCCGAGATGCTGGCCGTCGGTTGGCCCAAGCGCGTGGACCGCATCGCTATGCTGTCAACCCCGTCCCGGCTCGGTGGGTTGTCTACGCCGCCTTTCGGACAAGCACGGCGGCAATGGTATCACTGGTTCCAGGCGACCAAGTTGGGCGCGCATGCGGTACGTGAGAACCCCAAAGGCTTTGCACGGATTATGTGGGAAACATGGTCGCCGGACGGTTGGTTCGATGACGCTACCTTCCACAGCGTGGCGACCTCCTTCGACAATCCCGACTGGGTCCCTGTGACGCTGCACGGTTACCGCTCGCGCTGGGACGAAGCCGAGCCCGATCCCACCAGCAAATGGCTGGACGACGAGGTGAACGCGAGGAAGACGCTCTCACTTCCGACAATCTATTTCCAGGGCGAACAAGACGGCGTGAATCCACCGGAGACGAGTGAGAAACTCGCAGAAAAGTACACCGGTCCGTTCGAACGGATCTTGCTGCCCGGGGTCGGCCATTTCCCAACGCGGGAGACACCGGCGGAGGTTGCGGCACTGCTGGTCAAGCACTTCAGACAGTCTCCTGACGGATTACCGAGGATCTCATGATGTCGCGGGAACGCTTTTGTCGCCTTCAGCATAACCCTGCTTTCCCATTGGCGACGTTCCGCTCAGAGGATGTAATCATGAAGCCGTACTAAAAGAACTGTTCCGAGGGATGGAAGTATTGGGCCGGGAACATCTCCGGTCCAGCATCAATTGCTTTGCTGGATCGGCGGATTCTACTAACACTGTTGTATGTCACCTTGCGCGCTCTGATCGCTACATGGGCTTGGCTCTTTACGTCCCATTCAGGCAGGCTTTTCATGGCGAACACCTTGTCCGCGGGCACTTCTCCCTAAAGACCGTAGATCTTACCGCGGTCGATTTAAACGACCGGACAAAACCGAGCTAGGCAACAACGCTTTTCTGTGCCAGACGCGGTGGCTTCCTGGAGCGCCTTTACAGGAAGCTGCGTGTGAGACCTCAAGAAAAAAAGCCCTCTACCCGGTGACCGGGAGAGGGCTCTTTAAAGCCGGAACTCGACTTAGATGCCGTCGTCGTCGTCCTTCTTAATACGTCCAGCCTGCTTGAAGTCGCTTGCCGGGCGAACTTTCTTCTCGCCGGGGAAGGGACGTACGAAACCCGTGGCTTCGTACCAGTTGTAATGGCTAACGGTGTCCACATCCTCAACATCAGGCGTGTGATACTTGCCAGCGAAGATCTCAGTCTTCTTCTTCATCCAGCCGGCTCGCAGAGCTCTCGTCGAGGCGCTCTCAGCCTTCTTGCCCTGTGCTACTTGGGTGGACGTGGAGCACGCGGGAGGGATTGGCTGAGTCGGGGTTTGGGTCACGCCCTGATTCAGCGGAGTTCCATTCGGCACGTGCGTCCATGGCAGAAAATTCTGTTGGGGCGGAGTGTCGACGAAAATTTCGCTCATGGGCGAAGCTACCAGATCGAACTGATTCATTGGGGGTAGACCCAGAATCTGCTCGATGGTGCGGGTCATATTCACCTGGGTGTAGAAGACGCTGTCTTCTGTTACTCCTGCCCCGGAACCATCGGAGTTCACCAGTTGTTTCACATAGGGGCTGATGACGTATCCCGGGCTGCGGTGACCGTCCACGTGGTCGACGCCGTTCTGCGCATCGTCTTCCTCGACAAAGATCGCCGATGAGGACCAGATGGGGCTGTGGCTGATCGCGTCGACATACCGGCCAAGAGCCAGGTCGTTATCGGCCTGCATGGCTTGCGCAGTTGGCGGGCCGCCGGTATGGTCGGAGCTGATCCAGAGAAATTCCAACTTGGGCACGGAATTGGCCTTGACGTCAGCCTGGAAATCTTCGTTCCAGATATCGAAGCGGAATTGGTCGGGGATGCCCAGATCAAACTGCGGATAGTTCTGGATCGTATTGTTGATCAGGTTCGGGAGCGGGGAATGGGAAGCGACCGTATTGAAATTGTAGAGCTGTGGTTCAGCGCCACATTCGTAGGCCAGCACGTCGTTATAGAAGTCGATCCACAACGGCTCGGCGGTCGAACCACTCGGCTGTGAGAAGGTGTTGTACTCGATGTATTCGCCATAGTTTTTGAAGCGGACACCGTATTTCGTAGCTTGATCCCACAGGTGGCCCTTCGCCTGATACGCGATCGCATCGCCGCCGTTTGAGGGATAGTCGCGCATCCAGTCCGGCGACTGGATATCGTCAGAGTACGGCGCAATCGCCTGCGTGATCCAGTTGTGACCGTCGGCCGATTGGCGGCTCGGGTCGTAGAAGTTATCGAAAAGCGGGAAACGTTGCACCAGTGCGTGTGCGTTGGGCGTCACGCTACCGTAAGTCGCATTGTCGCCGAAAACTGCTAAGGAGGGGTCGCCATTACCGCCGGTGACGTCGCCGAGGATCTGGTCGTAAGTTCGGTTCTCACGGATAATGACGAATACGTGCTTGATCTCGGAGGGCGAGCCAAGCTTTTGCGGGATCGCGACCGGCGCGGCGTGCGGGTCGCCGCCTCCAGCGGAAGAGATATTTTGAGTCAAATCCCAATGATTGTTTACGTAAACCTGTTTGGTCATGAGATTCAGCGCCGTGGTACCCGGCACAGGGACGATGCTGACGATTCCAAGGTCCTGGTGGGTGTTGAGGTCGGTCACTCCGTAGTAGCTCCCATACGAATTTTCCGGTGTGTTCGTCGGGGGTGGCGCTACCGCGTAGCCGGTTGTGCCGATACCCTTGTCGTTGGCAACAAACAGCGTATTACTGACCCGATCGCGCACAACCGAACTCGGCGCGTAGCCCACGGGAATCAGACCGATAACCGGAGACGTAACTCCTTGTTGGATATTGACGACTGCAATCGCGTTGGCGTTGTAAAGCGCGACGTAGGCGATTCCGTTGATGTCGTCCACAGCGATGGAGTTCGGGCCAGCGCCGTAAGCCTGACCGGAAACGCCGGGCACGCTGATGGGCAGCCCGAGATTGATCGAGCGCTCCAATGTGTTGGTGCTGGTGTCAATGACAGAGATGGAGTCGCTATAAGTGTTGGCGACTAACAGATTCTTGCCCCAGAATGCCATTCCAGTCGGGTGGAGACCGGTGTAGATGCTACCTGTAACTGTAAACGTGGCAAGGTCGACCACAGAGACCGACCCCGTCGCCGTGCCGCCATTCGGGTAAGCGGCGAACACCGGAGTGCCGCCCGAGAATTCCTGGAAGTCGCCCAACAGGGCAACCCGGCCGGCCTCATTGGAAACGTATGCGGTCGTGCCGTCGCGCGAGATGATAACGCTGTTTGGTACATTGCCGACGCGGACCTCTGGACCTTGCACGGGTGTAGCCGCCGTCAGGTCAATTTTGGTCAGCGTGTCATTCACGTCCAGCACCGCGTATGCGGTCTTACCATCGGGCGAGACCGCAATGCCCAACGGATAGGAAGAGGTGGAACCATATTCGAAGGTCGCTACGGGCTGGCCGCACGGGATAGCAACGCTGCCCGTCGTGCCTGGAGGACTGTTCGGAAAGCAGGTGACAGTTGTCAGAGATCCGGAGCTATTGAGGTCGGCCGGAACCGAAACTTGAGTAGGGTACGTATTCGAGCCGCCCGTGGACGTGATCAAACCAGTGTTCGGGTCCACGTTGGCGATAGTCACGTAGCTGGTCGGGCCGGAGCTGCCATCTTGGCTGAACAGCAGGTGCGAGCCATCCGGCGTATAGGTGATGCCAGTGTTGCTGCCGTCCGAATCGTGATTGATCGTAGTTCCTGACAGATACGGCGGGTTGTAGTTCTGCAAGACGGCACCAGTCCCCGTATCAAAAATCGTGATGGCCTGTGGGGCGCCCATTTGAAGTACGGCGGCGGTGCGCGTTCTGGCATTCGGGTTGAGCGCGACTGCCTTGGCGCGGGTTGTGATGCCAAGATAGACCTGCTTGCCGGCGGGGGTGATGATTTGGCCGTTGCTAACCACCCACGGGTTGGGCAAGGTCTCGGGGAAAGTGGGCCCGTGCGATGCGTTCTGGTTCTCGCCTAACTTATATGTCGGAAAAGGTACGGATTGGCCCATGAGCGCCGGAACGCTCAGCCCTGTAGCTAATAGGATCGCGAACAGAGGCAGTGGGTGAACCCGAGATTGACTCCAGTAAGTCTTCTGGGACATTGATTGTTTCTCTCTCATTTCTCTTCTTCAATTGCCAGACGTGCCGCGACCATACAGCAGCTCGGCTGCAACGACTACTATAGGAGCCGCGAACTGACGCCTGGATTACCGGAAAATGACAGTCTTGTAATCTAAGCCAAAGGTTGGATGAGGGGATGGTTAACTTAGTAGCGCGTCATCGTCATCGCCCACCGCGCGCCCAACAACCCAGCAGATTCCTTTGAGCCGCACTACCAAAAGAGTAACGACAACGACACCACCAGTTCATAGGTTTGTAACCCTAAGCGCGGTTTCTTCTCTACCTGTTGGAGAGATTCACCGATCGATGCGAACAGCGCAGACGTGTGTTGCCGCGCTACTATCGATGAAAGATAGGGATATAAAACACGGTTGTCCGTCTGCTGTAACGGTTCTGTGACCTAACAGTTGCGGTCCTGTAACTTCCTATGAATAAATGACACCGTGTAGGAGCGCGTGCCCTTAAGTGTGCCGCGGGGCTGATACTTACTCTGGGCCTGGAATTGACGAAAAAGTCCAGCGTCACCCTCACGCTTAGATTACAATTTCGTATCCAACCGGGAACCCGGTAAGCGAAGCATGACGCGCGTGCCCACTCCCAGTTCGCTGGCTATCTCCGCCTTTCCGCCGTGGAGCAGCGCAATGCCTTGCACAATTGTCAAACCCAATCCAGTGCCGCCCGATGCTTGGCAACGGGACGTATCGACTCGGAAAAAACGATCAAACACCCGCGGAAGCGCTTCCGGGGGGATGCCCGTGCCTGTGTCTTTCACCTCGATCCAGACGTTCGAGTCTTCCGCCCGCGCCGACAATGTCACCGATCCCCCGGGGCGCGTGTGCGTCACCGCGTTAGAGATTAAATTCCCTACCGCGCGTTGCACCAAAGTCCGATCCATTTCTGCGATGACGGTTTCAGCCCCAAAATTCGTGGCAAGCGTGATTCCGCCTTCCGCAGCTGAAGCCTCGTAATATTCCTGCACACCGGCCAACAAATCGGCTACATTCACGCGGTCCAGGTTTAAATGCGTAAACGGACTCTCCGCCCGTGCCAAAAAGAGGAGATTCTCGATGAGGTTGGATAGCCGAACAGCTTCCTCCAGAAACGATTCGAGTACCTCGCGGTACTCGTCGATGGTGCGGGCGCGAGCAAGCGCAACCTCGGCTTCGCCCCGGATATTGTTGACCGGCGTGCGTAAATCATGCGCGATATCGCCGGAAAAGCGGGAAATCCGTTCGAATGACTCCTCTAAGCGATCGAGCATCTCATTGAAAGTATTCGCCAGCGAGGCCAATTCGGACGGGTAACCTTCCGGCAGAACGCGTTCCCGAAGATTTGTCGATGTAATCCTCCGAGTCGTGGCCGCCATCTCAGCCACTGGCCGGATTCCGCGACGGGCGATGTGAAAACCCACTAGCGGACAAACCAATAACGCGCCGAGCAGGATTCCCCAGAACCAGAGCTGAAATCGGGCGAGCAATCCGCCTTCTTGCGAAACGTCTATCGCGATCTGAATGATGTCGGTGCCGGTACGCGGCGTGCCGACCCAGGCTGTCGCGCTAGTAGCTCGAAACGTTTGGCCGTGTTTTCCGAAAATCGGAATACCGCGCTCAGGCCGGTCCCGCGTTTGCCTGGCCAATTCCCCCAAGTCCAGCTGCTCGGTCATCCCGGGCGTCGTTAAGAGCGATCTGCCTTTGTCGTCCAATAGACGAATGTAAAAATGCTCGTACCGTCGGGCGGCCGTTTCCAATTCAACCTCTTCGCGCAAGGCGTCTGTATCATGGGGCCGTTCCCGCAACATGGTGCGCAAAACGTGAAGCTTGTCGGCGAGGAAAAGATCCGTGCTCCGGTCGAGCTCCGAAATCAGCACCCAATATAGGCTGGCTGTCGCCACGAACACCAAAGACAAAGCGGCTAATGCATACCACGCCGTTAGCCGGAACGCGAGACTTTCCCAAAACCTCGAAAACGATGCGAGTTTACTGACCGGATTCCAGGACATAACCGGCGCCACGAACGGTGCGGATAAGCTTCACCGGAAAAGTGTCGTCCACCTTACCGCGCAGGCGGCGGACATTCACGTCGATGACGTTAGTGTCGCTATCGAAATTGATGTCCCAAACTGCTTCCGAAATCAACGTCCGGGAGAGCACCTCGCCCGCGCGCCGAACCAAGAGCAACAGGAGCATGAACTCTTTTGACGTGAGATCCAACCGTTGGCCGGCCCGGGTCGCCCGTTGCCGCATCGGATCGATTTCAAGGTCGGCGATACGGATGGTTTCCTGAACCCGTACAGGGCTTCGGCGTAGCAAGGATCGCACGCGGGCCAGCAATTCTGAAAACGCGAAAGGCTTTACCAGGTAGTCGTCGGCTCCCAGTTCGAACCCTTGAACACGCTCGTGAACTGCGTCGCGAGCAGTGAGAAAAAGCACGGGGGTCCGGCTGCCAGCCGCCCGCAATCGGGTCAGGACGTGCCATCCGTCAAGGCCAGGGAGCATAACATCCAAAATCACAAGATCAAATTCAATCTCCTGAGCCAGATAGAGCCCTCTTAAACCGTCGCTAGCGATCTCGGCGAGGAACCCCGCTTCGCACAGTCCCTTTTTCAGGAACCTCGCGGTTTTCACCTCATCTTCGATCACTAAGATCCTCATTTCCTTGCTTCGCGAGTTTACCAGGAGGATGCTCGGCTTGCCACAGTCGAAGACTTATCGTTCGTTGACACCACAATGTTTCAGCGCCCGGGGATCGTGTCGATGCCGCCGTTATTGAGCGCCCGGCATATTCGGCGAGTTCATCTTACAATCTGTCAGGCTGACCCCCGCTTCAGCACGGCAATGACGTCTTGGCTACACGGTGCGCCCGATGCTATCGTCATCGATAGCCTAGATGAGAAGTCCGACAAAACTCCGGCTCCGACTAGCAGGTACCGTCGGAGTTCTTCTCCTGTCTTGCCCAGCCAGCGCAGCACCTCCCGATTTCTCCGGCACATGGCTTCAGGATGTTTCACAAAGTGTACAGGCAAATCGTCCTGGGTCTGCGCGACAACTCACTATTCAACAAACCGGCCCCGCATTAGTCGTCAGCGCGGGGAACGCGACAGGTCAAGGCGACCGAACGCTAACTCTCAACGTTGAGGTCGGTGGCCCTGAGTTGGTGTACAGGGGATTAGATGGCGACGAGTTTCACACCAAAGTACGGTAGAAGGGCGAGACGCTCGTATTCGAAACCATCGAGCATGAGCGCGGACGGGAAATCTCATCTCGGAAGGTTTGGAGCCTGTCCGAGAGCGGAAAGATACTGCGCGAAATCAAAGTTGGTCAACGTGACGGACGGCCTACTGAGTCCGTGGCCGTCTTCGAACGCCAAATCCGACATTGAGACTGTTTCACTGCTGCAAATACGCTGTGCAGTGTGCTTTTAAGTGAATGGGTAAGCTGGGAGGTACACCCGCCTTTTGCAGCCTCACATTGTAAGATTAGACACTCGATTACAGATTTGTCATCAAATCACTCCTTTTTGTAACCTCCGTTTAGCAATTGCCCCATAGCCTGATGAGAGCGCAATGAGGACTCTGGCTAACCCTTCGCTCTTTGCTATCTCTCTTTTGCTTTCACTCTCTGGCATCGTCTGTGCCCAGGTTGAGAGTTCGTGGCTTACCGGGACGGTCACTGATCAACAGGGCAGGCGCGTTCCCCAAGCGCAAGTCCAGGCAACCGAGGAAGCTACAGGACTCAAGCGCGTCACGGAAACAACTTCTCAGGGAAACTTTGAGTTAGCCGATCTTCCAATCGGCCTTTTCACGATCGAGATATCGAAGGCTGGTTTCGCGACGACTCACATCGAGCGAGTACGGCAGTTCGTTGGGCAGACCCGCACGATGGAAGCCACGTTGTTTGTAGCCGGGGAACCACAGAAGACAACCGTTACAGAGTCTCTTGTGCAACTCGATAAAGTAGACGCCACCATCGGCGCCGCGGTTGAGCGGGAACAAGTGAATGAACTACCGCTCAACGGGCGTAATTGGGCAACCTTGACGTCACTGATTCCTGGCGCGATTGACAATGGAGCCGGAGACCAGCGGACAATCCGGTTTGCCGGACACGGTCTCGACGATAATAATTTAACGTTAGACGGGTTGGATGCGACAGCGGTTTATAACCAGGAACAGCGTGAGTACATGCGGCTCAATATCCCGCTGGACTCCATCGACCAGTTTCAAGTCCAGACGCAGACGTTTGGTGTAGACGTCGAAGGAGGCACTGCCGGGGGCCAAGTGAATGTGGTCACGCCTTCGGGCACGAACGTTCTCCACGGCGACATCTTTGATTATTTTCGGAACGACGCGATGGAAGCGCGCACACCGTTCAATGGGTCGTCACCGAATCCTTTCCTGCTGAACCAATTCGGAGCGGGGGTAGGTGGCCCAATCGTTCATAATAAAACCTTTTTCTATGCGAATTATGAAGGGTTGCGCCAGAAACTCGACGGAACACAAATCGGCTTGGTACCCAGCCCCACCCTGATCGGGCAAACAGCAGTGGTTTCCCCAGCGCTGGATCCGATCGTTCAAGCATTCCCTGCGGGCACGTCCCCAACATCGAATCCAAATGTCTGGAACTATGTGGGTGTGGGTAGGCAAATTGACAACGAAGATTCCGGGATGATTCGCTTCGATGAACATTTCTCAGATCGAACGACCGGCTTCATACGCTTCAACTCGGATGAAGCTGTTGAACTTACACCTAGCGGTCAGCTCACCGTCTTAACCGGATACGATACGAAGTTCAACAACGGTGTTGCCGAGCTACTGCATGTCTTTACCCCTACTCTCGTCAATGACTTTAAATTCGGGGTGAACCAGACCGAGTACACGTCCTCCGGTATCTCGCCCCTGCCGTACGGCATAAGCGTTTCCGGCTTCAGCGCGCTTTCGGGCCAGACTGAATCGCAGTACCCGTCAAAAGATATTGGCCTACTCGATGACGTGGCCTGGTCTAAAGGCAAGCACACGCTGAAGTTTGGGTGTGAGTTCAAATATATTTTCTTGAATCAAGGAACAGCCCAAAGTGGCACGCTGACCTACACTTCGCCCGATCACTTCATGAACAACGTCGTGGGGTCGGCATCCTATACGGCAAATCTCCCGCTTATCAGACAACGCAAAGCGGAATATTGGGGATACGCACAGGACGAGTGGAAAATATCGTCCAATCTGATCGTTACGGCTGGCGTACGATACAACTTCTTCAACGCCTTACATGCGATTGATAATCGCGCTATACCCTTTGACTTTGGGACATGCGGAGGCTATTGCCGCAACACCGACCCGTTCTTCTATCCCAGATATAACGATATTGATCCCAGGTTGAGCATCGCCTACTCCCGCGGAAACACGGTCTTTCGTTTGGGCGCGGGAATCTACCATACGGACGGACAGATTGACGATCAGAATCTGCCGATTTCGAACACAGTTGACCGCTACTCGTTCACCGATACATCCTTCCCTGGGCTCTCCTACCCGCTTACACCTTTCTTGACTTATGCCGAAAATGGCGGCTTGGGAGTTATTTCGCCCCGTGACCTGGACCGTAACCGAAAAGACGACTATGTCGCGGCGTGGACGGCGTCCATCCAGCAGAAACTGCCCTGGAGCCTTCTCGGAACTGTTTCGTATTTAGGTAACAAATCCACAGACGTTCTGACGACCACTTACGTAAACTTGGTTGACCCGGCAACGGGAGTGCGGCCCTATCCGGATTTCGGTTCCGTTTCCTGGCGGGGGGATGTCGGCAACGCCACTTTTGAAGCTTTACAAATGAACGTGCGGCGGGCCTTTCAAAACGGAGTGTTGCTCTCGTCCAATTACATGTGGTCGCATTCAATCAATGATGGGAGCATCGGCGGGGGCGAGTCGGATACCCCTCAGAACTCCTTTTGTAGAGCTTGCGACAAAGGGAGTAGTGATGATGATGTACGCCAAACCTTCAATCTTTCCACTGTGTACGATCTGCCGTTCGGTGTCGGACGTGGGCATCTGAGTAGCCCCGGCGTCATGCGTGCGATTTTCGGCAATTGGGAGCTGAGCGCGATTGGAACCGTGCAAACCGGGCTGCCAGTGAACATCACCATCGACCGCTCGAATAGCGCGGTTCCGGGTTCGTACTCGATCAGCGGCGAAGAGCGACCGAATCTTGTGCCCGGAGTGTCGCTGACCCCGTCCGGCGGCTCCACGCCGCAGAACTGGATCAATCCAGGGGCTTTCTCCGTTCCCGTCGCCGGAACTTTTGGCGATCTTGGGCGTAACGCCTTTCGAGCGCCGGGCATTTCTCAGCTTGACCTTGGTTTGTCGAAGTACGCGCACGTTAACGAGCGTATGAGCCTCCGCTTGCGCGCCGACTTATTTAATGTCGCAAATCGGGCGCAATACGGCGCCCCCAATGCCGACGTCTCCCAAAGCAACTTCGGTAAGATCACCACGACCGTCAGCAACTATGCGGCAGGCCGGGGAACGCCTAGAGAGCTACAACTTTCAGCAAAAATTGAGTTTTAAACTCTCCTTGAGTCCCACCCTCTCCATCTCCGTAGCGGCCATCGGCATCGAGCCTCTAGGGCTGAATGGTGACGGTTCGATCATCCGGTGTGTGCAGCTTCAAAGCTACGCGACCGAAGCATTTCTGGAATAGTACGGACGCAGTCACGGTGTTCAACGCGCCCGGATCGGGAACTTGTCATGGTGGCGGCAGGGTGGCGTACGGAATCAAGCCAGCGGAACTGTAACTGGCAATGCGCCGACGCAAATAACTCTCAGTCACGGTTTTGTCCGTGCAGCGCCAAGGGACATCACCTCCGATGCTCCCGGTGCGAAAAGATGATTGTGCCCTTGAGTCTCCCTTGCTTGGCGCATCTAAGGACTGCAGTACGATATGTCAATCGAAGAGGCGCGATTTAGCACCGCTCGCTGGTTGAGGCCATCCAGCCACGTTGCTCGATCCGTTAGATGCTGATGCGCCTCGCCACCAGGGACAGCATTACCCGCCGTGGATTTCTCGCCGCTTCTGCAGCGGCGGCCCTGGAAGAGGGGCGTTTTGGTTGGCGATTCGCCAGTCTCATCGAACCGGGTCGGCTAACGGTGCCGGCCCTGCTGAAGCAGCGTGGCTATCATACCGCAGGAATCGGGAAGTGGCACCTCGGCTTAGGAAACGCTGAAAAACCGATTACACGAAACTGTTGAGGCCCGGACCGAACGACTATGGATTTGATTACTGGTTTGGAATCCCAGCGTCGCTTGACATGCAGCCTTACGTGTAATTCGAGAATGACCACGTATTGGAAAAGCTTACCGGACATATCAACGGAATCCGAAAGGATCGCGGTGTTTTCTGGCGGGAAGGCGCCATTGCTCCCGGATTCCGTCACGTTGACGTGCTGCCACGAATCACCCGGGAAGCCGTCAGCTACGTAAGTCGCCGTGATCCCGAACACCCGGTTTTCCTGTACTTTGCCATGACAGGCGCCCCATACCCCGTGGCTCCCGACAGCGCCTTTCGAAGGCAAGGCGAAAGCCGGAGAGTATGGTGATTTCGTCGCCATGGTCGATGACGCAGTAGGCCAGGTAGTAAGCGCGCTGGAGCGTCTCGGGCTGGTCGAAAATACCCTGGTCATCGTCACTAGCGATAACGACGCGCACTGGCTACCGGATGAGATTGAACGCTTGACATCATCGGGCTAACACCAATTTACGGGGTCAGAAAGCGGACATCTGGGACGGCGGTCGCCGCATCCCGTTTATTGCCCGCTGGCCCGGACGCATTCGGTCCGGCACGCGCTGTGATCGGACGATTTGCCTGACGGATCTAATGGCTACTGTCGCCGGCATGCTGCACCACTCGCTGCCGCGGAACGCCCGTGAAGACAGCTTTTCCATTCTCCCCGCTCTGATGAATCCAGAGATGAAGACGCCAATCCGCGAAGCCACCGTGCATCACTCCTCAAATCGGCACTTTTCGATTCGAAGGAGAATTGTTCAATTTCCATGAAGACCCCGCCAAAGCCAATAACCTCTATCTAAAGCTGCCGGAGAGAGTCGCGCAGCTGAGCACGCTGCTACGCAGATACCAGACACAGGGATATAGTCGCCCGCTTTAGTCCGGAATAGCATCCAAAAACTGATACAAAGGGTTTGTCGCTGCCGACACCCGCCCCATTTACCGGCTAGTTCGAGCTTGTTCCCCGGTATTCACGCGACGACAAGGGTTTGATCGCAGGGGAGACACCCTTGACACACTCTCGTGGCCCTTCTCACTCGATGTGGATCAACCTATTTCGATCCGATCTGCTGCACAATCGCTAGTGCTCTCTCCACATGCTGGCCCGGCGACAGCTTATCGTCTTTGGAGGACAGAGTCGCGATGATCTTATGATCTTTGCCGATGACGTAAGTGACCCGTTCAATAAAATCGTGATTGATGTCAACTCCCCGCACATCTTTCATCCCCGGTTTGCCGCTACTCGCCGTCAAATCATAAGAAGTCGCAATCTTGTGCTCCTTATCCGACGCCACCGGGAATTTGCCCGCACAGTACTCCGGATCGGCTGAAAAGGCATCGAGTCTGGTGATGTCATCAGCGGAAACGCCGATGATTGTCGTACCAGCGGCATCGAATTTCTCTTTTTCCTGCGCAAAAGTATGGGCTTCCAAGTCGCAGCCCTTTGTAAAGGCTGAAGGATAGAAGTAGACGACCACCGGCCCTTTCCGAAGAGCATCGTCTAGCGAAAATTTAAATTGCTTGCCCGCGAGCGAGGCATCGGCGGAGAACTCCGGGGCGTGGTCCCCCGCCTTCAAGGCGGCGCCTGCCGGCAGCACAAGAGACAACAACAGGAACGGGCCAATCAAAAAAGCTCTCATCACAACTCCTTAAATGAACTCCTTATATCCTATGCCCGAGCATTGAACGATAAGCCAGTGATTTCAAAGTATTCGGTATATGCTGCATCTCCGGCACACGAAGTTCAACGCGGTTCACTATCCTACGCACGCGCCTTCGAAATACGTGGAACACTTTTCGCATTTGCCGGAGAACGGGGGATGTATGCGGCCATTTACTCGCCGCGGACGACGCCGTCAGGCACATGCTGAGCGCGCTCGAAAGGTCCCATCAATACACTCGGAGGACAACGGAGCCACTACTGAAAAACGCGCGGGACTGAATCAGCAAATTGCAACGGCAGGGAGGAACGGTTTCCCGAGGGTACGTTCAGCACCTTCGATGGAGGATGCACGTTCTGGGCTGGCGCACTGACTGGGGCGCGTTCCCGCGGGCAAGGTAAACCGCGAGATCGTCGTGATGGCGGACATCTTTCTGACGTTATGCAGCATCGCGGGAGCCCGAGTTGGCGACCGGCCGCACGATCGACGGCCGGGTTATTTGAACTTTGATTGCTCGCGGTGCGGCAAGTCAGCACGAGCTCGTGGCCTCGTCGGAAGGACCAGTACTCGCCACCTGAAAAGGCGATTGGTAGCCGGGGGTAAATGGCGTCGCCACACGATGGCACGCCGGAAGGAAGCGAGCGGCTCACAAGGGACGATTCCGTATCTCCATCCAACCAACAGCGGATCCTGGGGAGAAAACCAACCTGGGTCACGCCCGCCCGGAGATCGCCGCCGCGTCTAAAACATCGGTGGAGGTAGATTGGTGGCTCTAGTTTCTGTAGCCGGTTTCGCCATAGCAACGGCTTCCGCCTGAACAGCTCAGCGCAGAGACGGAAACTCCCGCTCGCGCTGGTTGCGAGCTTTGCAGAACACGTCGTTCCCCCGCGCCCGCCATAGATAGTCAACTTGCGCGCAATGTTTCGATTGGATCGATATGAGTTGCCCTTCGCGCGGGAAAGTAAGTGGCGAGCGCGGCTGTGGTGATCAGGCTCGCCGACATTGCCGCGTAAGTGAGCGGATCAAAAGGACTGACCGAAAACAGCAGGGATTTCATCAGCGGCGTCAACGTGAGCGCAATCGCGAGCCCAAACCCACAGCCAATTACAGACAAGATCAAGCCGCTTCGGACGAAAGCAGTGGTGACCGTTGCCACCGGCGCGCCCAGGGCAAGCCGGATCCCAATCTCCCGCTTTTTCAAAGACACCGAATACGAGACTACCCCGTAGATACCCACCAGCCCCAATATCAGCGACATGCCTCCAGCGATTCCTAACAGCAGCAAGGTGAACGACGTTCGCGCCAGCGAGCGTTGATAGAGCCTGTCGAGTGTGTCCACGCGGGCCAGCGGAAGATCGGAGAAAATGCTCCAAAGCGCGTTCTGCACCTCCCTTTGCAAGGGGAGCGAGCCTGCTCGAGGCGAGCGAATCACAAAGGAAATGTAGCGCGCCACCGACACCGCGTCCCCATCGAAGTTCTTGGCGAGCAGCGGCCAATAAACGAGCGTGGGAGGCTGTTTGTCCACGCCGTCCGCGTGTTCATCCGCAACTACGCCGATAACTTCGCGCCAATCGTCGCTGTCTCTTGTTCGTATGCGTTTCCCCAGAGCGGCTTGAGGCGATCCCCAGATCTCCCGCGCCGTATTTGCCGAGAGGATGGCCACCTTCCCCCCGTTATAAATATCTGTCCACGTGAGGTCGCGCCCCACCAGCGTGCGCTGTCCGATTGTCGTGAAATACCCCGGCGCCACCGACTTGAAGCGGCGTACCGGAGCGATGCTTCCGCTTTTGTAGAGCTTATCGGCCGCGTAGATCGGATCGCTGGCATCCCCTCGATCCATCGGTACGGAGGAGATAATCGAAGCCGACATGACCCCGCTCACACCTGCCACCTTGTTGAGCATTGCCTGTTCCAAGCGAATGACGCGTTCAGGTTCTTTAACGGCTTCATCCGGAATTCCAATGCGCACCGTTTGAATCTCCTGGGCGTTCGTGAATCCCGGGTCAACCTGATGAAGGTTACGGAAGGTCCGGATCATGAGCCCTGATGTAACTAGCAGAATGGAAGCCAGCGCCACCTGAACGATGACCAGCAAACTGCGCACTTTCTGATGGCTCTTGCTGTGGCTCACCGACCGGCCACCGCTCCGAAGCGCGTCCTGAAGCCGCGGCCGCACATACCGCAGAACGGGGATCAGTCCGAACAACGCGCTTAATCCGATCGATACTGCGAACGTAAGGAACAGGATCCAGCCGTCGATCCGGATGTTGCCGGAACGCGGTAAGTGCACCAGATCCGTTGCTAAAAGCAGCTTCAGCGCCGCCCAGCACAAACCGAGCCCCAGCGTTCCGGCCAGAATGCCGAGCAGCACGCTCTCAAACAGGAGTTCTCTGGCAATTCTCGTAATGCCGGCCCCGAGTGCGGCGCGAACGGCCAACTCCTGCTGGCGGGCGTCGGTTCGGACCAGCAGCAAATTCGCCACGTTGGCACACGCAATCACCAGCACAATTCCCACCGTCGCCATCAACAGCCACAACGTGTTCGCCACATCTCCTACCATGTCGCTTTTGAGCGGCTTCAAATTCGGTGCGATATGGGCATCGCTGAACATCCTGGCGGTGTAGCCCGCGGGCGGAGGAAAACGCTCGCCAACCAACCGGATGATCCGCGCAACATCGGTATTCGCTTGGGCAAGCGTCATTCCGGATTTCAGCCGGGCGACACCCATGTAGCTGAAATCTCCGAGAGTGGTTGAGGAGCGCTGAAACCGCAGCGGAATCAGCAAATCCACCTTCTGATCCGTGAACCCAAACGATGGCGGCAAGACGGCGATCACGGTAGCGCGATTACCCTCTATTGTGATGCGGCGGCCCAAAACCCCGGGATCACCCCCGAAGTGGCTGTGCCAGTAGTCGTCGGAGAGCATAACCGTCCGCTCGCCGCGCGGGTCATCGTCTTCTGTCGCGAACGCTCGGCCAAACTGCGGCGCCACCCCGAGAACGGACAGTAGTTCACGCGTGGCGAAGACCGCCCGCACTTCTTCGGGGTGTGCTTTTCCGGAAACGGTGATGCTGCCGGTGGTGAACATGCTCGTCGCTTGAAACGCTCGCCCTTCGTCGCACATCGTGAAATACACCGAAGGCGCCACGTTCAACTCTGGGATGTTGAGCTGCGGCGCCGTCATCCAAACAGCGACCAGCTGTTCTGGATGCCTGTAAGGCAAAGGCTTCAGCAACACACCATTGATCACGCTGAAGATGGCGCTCGTGGCGCCGATCGCCAAGGCGAGCGTCCCGATGCTGACCAGCGCAAAGCCAGGGGTGTTGCACAAGCGACGCAGGCTATACCTCAGGTCTTTGAGGACTCCATCGAGAATGCTCTCCCATCCATAAGACCGCACCTCTTCGCGCAATGCCGTGCGGCTCCCAAGTGCCAGCCGCGCCGCGCGCTCCGCTTCGCCGGCGGTTAATCCGCGAGACTCGAATTCGGCTTTCGCCTCAGCGAAGAAGTTATCGACCTCGTCAACAATCTCTTCATCTGCCTGTCCCCGCCAAAGCAAGTTTCGGAATCCATGCAAGACTTGCCGCAACATCGACATCGACTAAGCCTCCGTCTTGAGTAATCGCGAAATGGCAGCCGACCGGCGCTGCCAATCCGCCGCCTCGTTTTGTAGTTGTTTCTTGCCCACCTGCGTCAAGCGATAAATCTTTGCGCGGCGGGAATTCTCCGTCACCTGCCACTCTGCGTCCAGCCAGCCATTTCGTTCCAGGCGTTGGAGCGCGGTTAGCAGCGAACCGGGATTCACCTTGAAGACGTTCTTTGTGATCTGCTCGATCCGGCGAGCAATGCCAAAACCGTGTAGAGGTTCCAGGCTCAGAGTCTTGAGAATGAGCATGTCCAAGGTGCCTTGAATCACGTCCGTGTTGGTGTTTTCCATCGGGAGACACCAACAGAATAGCGGCGTTTCAGTATGATTGTCAAGATGTGAGGTTCAGGTGGTAAATCGACAGCGACCCTTCAACAGCTTGAGGCTAATTTTCGAGGGAGAGCCCTTTGAGACCAGTCCGTGATCAAAGGAATGAAAGCACCGGGATAACTTCCGACAAGGCCTGTTTCTGATCGCTTGTAAAATGCCCAGCGAGCAGTTTCATGTAGTTCTCCAGGATCCATGACCCGCCGCGTCGAAAGGTAACATGCCGTTGTTCAGTAGAATTGTTACGGTGCCCGAGTTGCTGCCGGCAACAGCCAGATCTAGGAACCGTCCCCATTAAGCTCGATACGTGCGGCGGAATCGAGATCAGCGTCATTAGCGTAGTTGCCGTTGAGAACGAACGTTCCGTTCCCCTGCCCGAAGAACACTTGAGTGCCTCCGGGCGTGCCATTTTTTCCGTGGGGCAGCATCGTTGCCAGATCAACGACCCCGTCACGGTTGGAATCTCCCGAAACGAGTGCCACTGCTTGGTTGGTTTGGGTGAAGGAAGTTGTAAACGCGCCGGTCTTGCTCCCTAATAGAACCAGGAGTTCGTCCGCAACGAGGGTAGTAAATGTCATTGACACCATCCCCGTTGAAGTCACCAATAACATTGGAGAGTAATTGTTGGGATCCCTCGATAGTTTTCGGACTACGCTGTTCGCTGCATCCGAGATAGTTACCTGGCCTGATGTCGGACCGAAGACTTAAGGCTCTTGTTAGCGGTCGAAATAGCGACGCGTCCGGGGACACGATCGCATCCGAGGGGTTCACGCCGGTTGTTACTCAAGGGAGAGCGACGTGGGGTTTAGGGGCTATGGATGGAAATGTACCGGGAAGGTTACATAGCAGAACGACACCCAAGCCGTCGATGCGTGGCAGACCATGCGGATCCTGCAAATCAGACTGACGATCAGACGGGGTACGAACCGGGAGTTCAATGGAATCCCCTCAAGCGGCTTTCGAAAAGGCTGCGTCGGAAGACATGGCAAAGCTTGGCAGATAAGCAAACCGCTGTTAATAGAGACGGATGCGGCTTTAGCAGTTCACGCTGAGACGGTTTCGATCAGTCAATGCAAAAGACTTCTTGACAAGATTTCGTAAGTAATGAATTCTCTACTAGATCTCCGTGGAGGGTAGGCCTTTGCGCCGCTGCCGGAGAGAATCGTTTGCAGTGCCGACTGAAGAGAGGGAATAGACGGATGCGCTTAGCCGGACGGGTGGTTGTGGGGATGGCGGTAGTCTTGGCCGGAGGAGTCGTTCGGGCACAGGTTCCAGCGACAGAGGTGATTCTGCACGGTTTCATGAAAGCGCCAGAGGGGGACGCTCCGAACGGGGGAGTGATCCGCGATGCCGCAGGTAACCTTTACGGAACGACATTTGCGGGCGGGACGGCGGACCGCGGCGTGGTTTTCAAAATAGATGCGTGGGGCCACAGGACAGTGCTCCACAATTTTCTGGGCGGCGCGGACGGGGCGAATCCAGTGGCGGGCGTTGCGTTCGGCCCAGATGGCCTATATGGCACCACGAGCACGGGCGGCATACAGAATGCTGGCACAGTCTATAAGATCAATGCCGCGGGCGAGGAAACGGTGCTCCACGCATTCCTGGCCGGTGATGATGGATCCGAACCTGTTGCAGGAGTTACCCTCGACGCCGCGGGAAACGTTTACGGAACCACGTTCTTTGGCGGGCCAGCGTTTGCCGGCGTCGTCTATAAAATCGATCCCTCGGGGCAGGAGACGCTGCTCCACACTTTTGCCGGTGGCGCCGGTGGAAATAACCCTATTGGAGGAGTAATCCTGGATGCCGACGGCAACCTTTACGGAACGTTGAATGGCGGGGGGAAAGGAAATAGCGGCGTCGTTTACAAGATTGATGGCTCGGGCCAGGAGACAGTGCTCCATACGTTCAGCGGGGGCGCCGATGGAGGCGGCCCTGGCGGGAACTTGATTCGCGACGCGGCAGGCAATATCTATGGAACGACGTCCTTTGGCGGGG
Organism: Bryobacterales bacterium; assembly: GCA_963738525.1. GTDB lineage: Bacteria > Acidobacteriota > Terriglobia > Bryobacterales > Bryobacteraceae > Bog-113. The sequence goes on along the minus strand of CAVTXC010000010.1, from coordinate 145,307 downwards.
CTTTCGATTTCGGCACAGTTTATAAACTTGGGCCGTCGGGTAAGGAGACCGTGCTCTATAGCTTCAGCGGCGGAACGGATGGGAGCAGCCCTTCTGCGGGAGTGATCGGCGATGGGGCGGGCGGCCTCTACGGGACGGCGGAGTACGGTGGGGCAAACTATAGCGGGACGGTCTTCAAGATCGAGACCTCAGGCCAGGAAACGCTGCTCTACACCTTCACAGGCGGGGCAGACGGCGGCCGGCCTTCTGGCGGAGTGATCCGGGACCCGGAGGGAAACCTCTACGGAACCGCATCCCTAGGAGGGCCAGATCTGTACGGCACGGTGTACAAAATCGATCCTTCTGGCGAAGAAACCGTGTTGAACGGTTTGGCAGCGCGTTACCGTTCGCCCCGGCTTCGGGGGTGTTGCGAACGGCGACGGGATCTTTCTACGGAACAACGGCTGGAGGGATCGCGGGCCGTGGCACAGTTTACAGGGTTGATGCTTCGGGCAGCGAGACGACGCTGCACGAATTCACCGGCGGCACGGATGGGAGTAACCCGTCTTCTGGATTGACGCGTGACGCTGCAGGGAATCTTTACGGGACCACATCGTCAGGCGGAACGTCGAATGCGGGCACCGTTTACAAGATCGATGTCGCGGGCCAGGAGACGGTGATCTATAGCTTCATCGGCGGCGCGGATGGCGTGAACCCGACTCAGGGAGTGATCCTCGATAGCGCGGGAAATCTTTACGGGACCACGTTGTCAGGCGGAGCCCTCAACCTAGGCACCGTTTACAGGATCGATGCCTCGGGCCAGGAGACCGTGCTCCACAGCTTTCTGGGCGGCAGTGATGGTTCGCTCCCCGCGGCGGGAGTGATCCGCGACGCCGCGGGCAACCTCTACGGAACGACCTCAAGCGGCGGGCCTCTAGGTGCCGGAACAGTTTACGAAATTGATGCCTCGGGCCAGGAACGGGTGCTTTATAGCTTTACGGGAGGCAGGGATGGAGCAGATCCTTTAGCAGGATTGATTCGCGACGCTGCGGGTAACCTCTACGGCACAACGGCATACGGCGGACCAATTACGACGGGCACAGTTTTCAAAATCGATGTCTCGGGAAAAGAGACGGTGTTGTACAGCTTCGCCGGCGGAACGGATGGAGCTCACCCGGCGGCGGGAGTCCTCCGCGACGCTGCGGGTAACCTCTACGGAACGACGAGCGATCTCGGGGCAGGGAGTTCCGGCACCATCTATGAGGTTGACGCGACGGGTCACGAGACAGTGTTGTATAGCTTTCAAGGGGAGCCGGATGGTGCCTATCCCGTTGGAGGCTTGGCCTTCGACGGATTAGGAAATTTATTTGGAGCCACGAGTTCTGGTGGGCCAGGGGGAGGCGGTACGGTGTTTGAACTGATGCCACTTCGGTGAGGGCGGGAGTGCGAGGACAGGTACAAGCAGTACGGTCGGGAGCCGTTGACTTTTCGGCGTAACTGATGCCCGTAAGTCCTGGTTAGTGAAACGCCCCTTGATGATCATTTCTAGTAAGTGAAATGGGAATGAAGTACTCAGGCTGTTCCGCTGACTAAGACTATTTGAACGGTTTAATTCATTTCACCGAACCCGCGGGAAAGACCTGCGGTAAAGGATTCGTACGTTCCCGCGCGAAAATCGGGAGTCAATCGGCAAACCGCGAACAAACTGGAGTAAGGGGGCGTCGACTTGTTGGCGATCTGCCAGGGAACGAAACCAAGGGCATTCCGGTTGGCCGAGCTGCGACGCGAGCTTCACCTTAGACTTTTCTTTCCGAATCACTGTTCATCACTTGAATGAATGAATCCTGAGACGCGATCGGTCTCGAGCAGTTGCAGAGAGCTCACCCATTTCGTCGGTCCGCGCGCGATTCGGGTCCCTAAGATTACGGGCGCTGGAAATCAATCGGCATTTCAGGGCTCATGAGTGACGCGCCTCCATCGGCGACAATCGTCTGGCCCGTAATCCAGCCCGCATCGTCCGAACAGAGTGCAGCAACGGCTCCGCCGATGTCATCCGGGGTGCCGGGACGGCCTAACGGTGTCCAACCGTTCCTCAGATGAGAAAATATCGCCTCCTGAGCGGCAAGTGGAAGACTGTTCACAATGCTGTCGTCCGTAAGCCCAGCACAAACCGAATTCACAGTGATGCCACGCGGAGCCAGCGCGACTGCGAAGTAGCGACACATGCTTTCCAGGGCTGCCTTGTTCGACCCCATTGCGAAGTAAGGCAGAAATCCACCGAGGTGACTACCTGGCCAATAGCTAAGAGAGATGATGCGACCCTTTTCTCTGAACAAATCTGCTAATTCGCGCACCGCAATAAAGAAAGCGCGTGACTGGCACTGAAAAGCCTCGTCCCACTGTTGGACACTAATTTGCAATGGTGGACTCATGAAGCCGAGGAGATTACCAAGTGCGTTGTTCACGAAAATGTCCAAAACGCCGAGCTCCGATTTTATGCGACCCGCCATGTGAGACAGATCCTCAGGGCGAGATACGTCCGCTTGAATAATGAAGCCATCGGCCCCTCGCTCGCGTACGTGATCGAGGGTTTGTCGTGCGGCTTCTTCGTTTCTCACATAGTTGATGACGACCTTTGCTCCTCTCTCGGCGAGTTTAAGTACAACTCCCCGCCCGATTCCACGTGAGCCTCCCGTGACAAGCGCGATCTTGCCCATCAGCGACCTCTGTCCCACCTCAGTCATGTTCCTCCCCTTCCAATCTCGTGTGGAGAGTTATTCTAGCTCATCTCAGACGAATCAAGCTAGCTTTTCAATAGGTCAAGTCAAACAACTTGGTGATCTGAGGATTTGAGGAGAAGCTAATCTGGTACAGCAGGTCAAGTTTGCTGTGAGGCAGCAACGACGACCGGCAAACCGAGAGCAACTGGAGCGCATACATGGCGACCGATTGGCTGCGTGACAGAGTGTTAAGTTTTTGCATACACGGAAGAGAGCATCGGCACCCTGCTGAGAAACTCATTGAGAGTGACTGAGTGCATTTGTTCATTTATCAGGAATCCCGTAGCATTCACGACGCCGAAATTCTTATTCGCCCAGGACCGCTATTCTACTCGTAAAAGGCGCGATGGCGCGGCGAGGCGAACGCTTCCGGACAATTACCGGCTTATGCTTGGAAACGAGCAGGTCAAAGTAATCCGCGTCCACTACGACCCACATCAGGCTTTACCCGCCCACGACAATTCGCCTTAACCGACTGTGTATGTGTACCTAAGTGATTCCGGGCCGGTGCGCCTCGCACATGTGGAAGAGCATGCGTTTGCGCTAGTGCGGAAAGCTGTGAAAGCGGGTTCATACCGGGGCAGTACAGGTCGCCTGGAACGCCATACCGGGGAGAACCTCGGGCCGATTCCGAGCGAATTCCTACGCGTGGAGTTAAAGCAGGCAACGCTAGGGTCGAAGTAAATGGAGTTTCGAGTCAACGCACCGGAGAGCCTGACGAGCACCGGGGAAATAGTGGAGGTGCGACGGCGTGGGATTGTAATGGAGCGTATTTCATGCGGGCCAGGTGAGAGAAGTTTGTAAACAATTTGGGTACGCCGTCACTGCTGATCGGCCTCACACCTTTCGTCATGGAATCCGCTGGTGCGCGGCGCCCGGACTTTGGGTAATGAGCGAAGCGCGGGCAATGTGCATTGGATTGGAGCGCCGCCGCCGGTGGCGATACGCGAGGTTCAAGGCAAGACGGCACAGGTACTGCGGGTGGTTCTGCCAGTTGGCGATGTTTGAGAAAGCAAATTGGTTCTGGCAAAAGTGAACGACTTGTTTAGTGAGGGTGTTAAGTTTGTTGCATATTCACTAAAGAGCATCGGAGTCTCCCCCAAGAACAATTCAGGAGCCACTGAGCCATCTTGTTCGCCTAGCGAGACTTCCGTAATAGAAAGGCGTTGGGGTGGAAGTCGAGAAAAGATCTGGCCCCTGCGTGGATCCTCCGACCCTTACCGGTTCGCGGGTACGGATTCCCATTCGCTCTAGAGACTGAGGGTGCGCTGCGGGCGAGACGATTAGCGTACCGTCATCCTCAAAGCCGATGAATCCCCGATCAAAAAGGTGATCTATGCTCTGCCGTCAAAAGAACCCCGTTCTCTTCGTTAAGTCTCTCTTCGTTGTTTGAATCTCTCCAGGTTTACAGTGACTCGCGATCAAGTGAACCAAGTTCTCTAGGACGGTATTCGACAGCGCCTCTCGATCTTCAAAACGCGATCCCGGAAAGACGTTGTCCACGACGCGCTGGGACCAATGCCTCGCGAGTTGTTTCGGGATCCTAAGATCTTTCACCACGCCTTGCTCAATCCGTTGTTCCCGGATGCCCCAAATCGTCGTTGGGTGTGAATCGGCGAGGCTTCATCCGCAACTCCGCGTGCGAGATTTAAATGCGGCAACGGTTCTGCAAGCTGATGAACCACTGACGGCGGCCACGTTGCAGCGGTGTAGTGGTCCGTAAGCGTACGATATCTCCACTGCCCAACCTGATAGATGTGATATACAGAAACTCTATGAGGTGACGTGCCCCCTTTTCTCGCCCAGTAAGTACCTAAATATTTAGCATGCTTTCCGGCTTACGGAATGGCTGAGCGCGAACTCATGGGGCGTGCGGTAGTTCAGGCTGCTGGGTGGCCTTTCGGTGTTGTAATCGCGGCGCCAGTCCGTGATCCGACGTCTTCCGTCCCACAAGTTACGGAACAATGAATTTTGAGGCATTCGTCCCGCAGGCGGCCGTTGAAACTTTCGATGAACGCGTTTTGTACCGGCTTGCCTGGCTGAATGTGGGCCAACTCTACACGCCGCTCAACGCCCCAACTGAGAAAGTGCCTGGAAGTCTGGCCGGCGCTGTAGATGCCGTACAGAGAACCGTTGGCCGCCTCGATCAGTCCGCCGTTCAGGCCCTCAACCGTCTGGAGCACTTTGACATCTCCCTGCAGATTTGTAGCGAAAATCTGGCCTTGGGATCCATAAAGTAGGCCATCACTTGCGGGAAAGAGACTTCCGCTGAGCGAATGTGATGAGATCACGGGAGTCAACTTCGTGTATGCTCCTGAGGCCGTTATCTTGAACAGATCTTCGGCTGTGCCAAAAAACATCCCCGGCCGTACCTCGGTTAAATAACCATCCGGATTAGTACCATTAGAACCCGTAAAACTGTGAAGCAGTGTGTAGGTGCCCTGAGCGTAGGAAACAAACGGAATGTACGCGGAGACAAGGGAAAAAGCGAGTAGCTTTAGCTATCACAGGGATAACCTCAGCGTCAGTTTACCCTAAATAGGCAGCAGTATCGGAAGCAGGTAATCACTAGTACTTCGCCCTTGCTCTTTGCAGTTGTGAGCTTTACAACGCGATCGCATCTTCTTTCTTCTCTCGACCGTCGCATAGCACGAAACTTTGAGATAAATTCGTGGTTTGCTTCTTCGGCAGTTTAAGTTTTTCTTTCAATTCGCAGCGGCAAACGTGACAAAAAGAGTTGTCGTGTCGCATCGTCAGTCTTAATGAGGGGGAGGACGGAATGTCAAGGTTACTCGCTATTGCTCTTTCAATGCTTCTCTGCGTTCCATTTTGTGACGGCCAGCAGAAATCAGAGTATGTATATACGTCGGGAACTAACGCGGGAACTAGCGCCTTTTCCGTAAACGGAACAACCGGATTGCTCACTTCCGTTGCGGGCTCCCCCTTCGCGGTTACTGGCGCCGCGCTTGTCGCCGATCCTTTCGGCCATTTCCTCTTCTCGGGCGGCACAGGAATTGACGTCGCTGCAATCAACTCCGCTACCGGCGCTTTGACGCCCGTCCCGGGTAGTCCCTTCATGTCGAATTTGATGTTTGCAGCATTGGCTGTGTCTCCGGACGGTCGATTTTTATATGCCGGCTCCGGAACGTCGCTTTATTCGTTTGAGATCGACGTCAACCGAGGGGCGCTCGCCAGCCTTGGTTCGCCCAGTACGGTAGCCTTCCCGGTGATCTCGCTTGCCGTGCACCCAAGCGGTGCGTTCCTCTATGCGGGAACAAACTACCTCTACGAATTTGCCGTGAATCAGCAAAACGGGACGTTGACTAACCTCGGCTCGATCGACAGCGGCCAAGCCGTCGCGATCTCATCCAACGGGAAATATCTCTATGCGATGACGGTGGACGTTATTCCTGCCGATGCCGCGTTTGTGAATGCCTATAGCATCAATCTGACATCGGGTGCATTGACGCCCGTAGCCGGTTCGCCGTTTAACGTCGCTAATACCTACCTGGCAAACTTGGCATTGGATCGCACCGGTCAGTTTCTGTACGAGATCACCGATACGGAATCGGTCGCCGGCTTCCTGCTAAATACCACCACGGGAGCGCTAGAAGAGCCCGTACCCGGTTCACCGTTCCTCGATGATGTAGGATTTCCGAACCAGTTGGTGATCGACCGGTCCAATCAGTTCGTCTACTCCGCGAACACCGGCCCTACGTATGGGCTTGTCGACGGATTGACCATCAATCAAAGGACCGGAGGCCTGTCACTGATAACCGCGCAGTCCAGTAAGGTCCCCGCGGGAACGTACGCGATCACGAGTGTGGTCCCGCAAGCATCCTCGACGGCAACGCTCACCAGCCTATCAATCCGCCCAACGAATCCCACCGTCGACATCACATCCGCTTCGACGGAGCAATTTACTGCAGTGGGAACATACAGCGACGGAACTTCCCAGTTTCTGTTCGCGTCGGTGAATTGGAACTCCAGCAATCCCGCGGTAGCCACGATCAGCAACTCGCCCGGCCAAAACGGATTGGCAACCTTGACCGGGATGGGGCAGACCATCATCTCGGCCGAACTGAACGGCATCACCGCCCAAGCGACGCTGACCGCGGAACGCTCCGCGTTGGTCAGCATTGCTGTGTCGCCGGCTAACCCGTCGATCCAAGTCGGCACATCTCTCCCGTTTACCGCCACCGGAACATTCGCCGATGGGACTACGCTTGACCTGACTAATTCGGTCACGTGGAAATCCGCGAATGTGAAGATCGCCTTTGTTAATCCGAAAGGCATTGCGCTGGGGCGATCGGCCGGAAGGACAGCAATCGTCGCGCAATCGGGATCCGTCTACGGTTCGACGGTTGTCACCGTTACCCCTCGAACGGGAAACCTGGAGGAATATTAGCCGGGTCACCGCTTGACCGAAATTTTACAAATCGCAGAAAGTGAGCGACTTACTAGTTAGCCTGAAGGCTCAAAGCAGCGTCGGTGACGGCCCTTCTCTGTACACTGGCATTGGAGGGGGTTGGATGCAGCTATCCCGACCCCGTTTTCACGGCGTCCGGGCACTTAAAACCGGCCTACTGATTTTCGTCGATTTGAACCCAGTAAGTGGTTGAATCTAAACAAAGAGGCTCGAAAACGCCTTCCGGAAATAGGGGTATTTTGGGGGTAAAACGCGCCCCAAATAGACCCAAATTCCACCTTTTTCGGGGTCTTGTCCGAATTACCGGGATTGCACCCCGCTATTCCACTTCTTCTGTTCACCCGGGGTCGCGAGCAACCGGATAAACACCCCGCCGACTACGCTGCGCGCCTGAAAGGCCTCCTGCTTTCCGGAGATGGTGTCGTACCAGTCGGTCATGGGCACTCGGCTCGGCGTTTGGCTTGCCCACGTCATCAGCGGGTTCAAGAAGGTCTCAAAGTCCTGTTTCGAATCCGCCAGCGTCGCTGTCCAGACCGTCCAATCGAGCTTCGTGTAACTCTTCCGGCTGTCGAGCGGTAAGCCATAGCGCTGCAACTGGGTCTTGTAGAAAGCGATCTCCTTCTGCTTCACCGCTTTGGGGAATAGCTTCAGCTCGAGAAGGTCGTCCCATACGATGTTGTACTTCTGACTCCACGTGTTTGCCCCATCGAAGGTCAGCCGGTAGTGGCCATCCTCTTTGGCCATGTCCATCCACTTCGCCGCGAACTGCTCGGCCGTCTTGCGGTACTCTGCCGCCTCTTGCTTGTGACCCGTGCGCTTGCATAACTCACCATAAGCACCCAATGCCACGATCGCCTTCGCCGAGAGGTTCACGTTGTGCGCCAGGTGTCCCGCGAAGTCGTCGGTGCACAGCTGGTTCTCCGGATTCAGCCCATACTTCCGCAGGTACTCGGCCCATTGCGAGAGCTGCCGCCAATACTTCTCCGCGTACACCGGCGTCGCATCCGAACGAACCGCGCCCGCCACCAGAAGGATCATGTTGGCGCTCTCCTCCACCGGCATCTGATCCTCTTCCGTCTTCTCGCCGCCGCCATACACCTGGCCATCGGCCAGCGGGTACGTCCCGAGGTCATGCGGAGCGAATGGGAACCGCCAGCGCGGAAGGCTCGCGTACTCGAGCACGGGCGTGATCGACGCCTTCAGCAGCTCCGTATTGAACAGCATCAGTTGGGGAGCCTGCGGATACAGCACGTCCACCGTGCCGATGCACCCGTTGCTGAAGTTCTCCTTTGGAAACAGCATCGGCGTCCCGTCTGCATCCACCACCAGCTTCTGTGCAGCCAGACCTTGCCGGTACGAGAGCGCCCCGATCGTCTTGTACGCAACACCCCCGCTGCGCTCGAGATCCGTCTCGAGCAAATCGTCGAACTGCTCGCACTTCGCCAGCACCTCTTCGGGATGCGCCAGCGAATCGCCGATCAAGATCGCCGCATCCGCTCCATTCCGCCGCCAGTAGGGGCGTAGTTTGCGATTGAGGTACTCGATGGAGAACAGGTCGTCATAGGCGATGATGGCGTAAACGGTCTGAGCGTCCCCGGTCACCTGTCCGGCATCCAGGCGCAGAGCCAAAGCCGGCCCTTCGTGATTAGCCGGGCGCGGCAGATCGAAGTCGTCGGTTGCGGGGAGCGTTCCATCGGCTACGAACCGGTCTGTCCCGCTCCGGTGGCTTCCGATCGCCCCTGTCGCATGGCTCGAGCCCGCGGCAACATACAGGTATCCCCAATCGATCCGGAGGTCGTCGCCGGACCTGCCCAGCACCGGCTGCGCTGTTGACCCAGCCCGCAGCACCTCAGCCCCTGGCATCTTCAGTCGCGTAGCCGTCACCTGCTGGTCACCAGTGTTTACCGCGAGCATGCTCGACGCGTCCAGATACACCTGGGTGGAGTGAGGCTTGCCGTCCGTCGAGCTGATGCGCCAGCGTAGGTACGTCACCGGCCGCGAGAGAAGATCGAGATCGCTCATCAGCAGCGGCGTCGCAAAGGTCAACTCCACCTGTACTCCCGCGCCCGCAAACGTGTAAACCGTACGCGTCGGATGCACCGTTACCGACGATTGCGTAAGCGGTGGAACGGATCGCGGATCGTTCCCCATCAGCCGGTAGGTTGTTCCGTCAATCCGGATCAAGGACGTGAGCGGTTGCGGCTTCCCCGTCCAATGGCGCGTCGTCTCGTCGTAAAGATGGTTGGACATCGACCACACGGAGAAGTAAGGGTCCGACGCGATCAGCGGGACGGCGGGAGGTCGGAACGCGTCGACCGTAACGGCTGAAGTGCCGGTTGATGACCAGGCGAAAAGGAGGAAGGCGGCGGGTGCGCAGGAACGGAGCATGTGGATCTCGCTCCATGTATTCTATGCACCCGCGATTTCGGTTCCTTCCGTGATCGTGATGTAGCGGTTCACTGGCAGCGACGTAAAGCGTTCGGTTCTCCCGGAGGGTAGCGGCCACCGCACCTCCAACCTATCCACCTTCGCTGCATTCCCAATGCCCAGGATCATGCGTGGATCATGCGACGAGAGATAACTCCCGCCTCCGGTCTTCAGTCGGGATCGCGTCTGTCCCCCGAACGTCCACGTGACCTTGGCCCCAATCGCATCGATGTTCGCCTTCTTCCCGATCAGCTTCACGCCCAGCCAGTTCTTCCGGCCGCCTACCTCGTTATGGAGCAGCAGCGGCGCGGCCCCGTTGTTGTTGATGAGCACGTCAATCCCACCATCGTTATCGAAGTCCCCGACACACAAACCCCGCGCCGGATAGCTCCGCTGAAACGCTGCTCCCGCGATGCTGCTGACGTTGGTCCAACCCTTACCGTCGTTGTGAAACAGAAGCATCGGCTCTGCCCATTTCACCGTCTTTGAGTACTCCTCGACTGTGTCGTCCGGGTGTCCGTTCGCTAAGAAGAGATCAAGATTCCCATCGTTGTCGTAGTCCAGGAACTTGAGTCCCCATCCGCTCAGATAATGCGTCGCCTTCCCGATTCCGGAAGCATCGGCCACGTCGGTGAACTTCTCGTTCCCGTCGCCATGGTAAAGCGAGAACCGCTCGCGATCGATGTTCGACACGAACAGATCCTGGCGTCCGTCATTGTCGAAGTCTGCCGCATCCACGCCCATCCCGGAGCGTGCCTGGCCGTTGTCCCCATACGCGACACCGGCTCCTAATGCAATCTCCTCAAATTGCCCGTTGCCACGGTTGACGAAGAGGAAGTTCGGCGCCGTGTCGTTCGACACCCAAAGGTCCATGAGGCCGTCATCGTTAATATCGGTGGCTACGACGCCGTGCGCTTTCCCCTTCTTCTTGCCGATCACCGTGTTCTGGCCCACTTCCGTGAACGTACCGTCCCCGTTGTTCCGGTACAGGAAACCGGGCCGGCCCTCAAAGGCGCGTGGAATGCAGTAGAATCGCTTTCCTCCTTGGTTCGTACCGCACGTGCTGTTAACGGTGTACTCGACAAAGTTGCAGACGAACAGATCGAGCAACCCATCATTGTCGAAATCGAACCACACCGCCGATGTGGACCAGCCCGATCCGCCTACGCGCGCCTTCTCCGTGACATCCGTGAAAGTGCCGTCGCCGTTATTGCGATAGAGAACATTGCCGCCGTAGCAGGTCACATAGAGATCGGGAAAACCGTCATTGTTATAGTCCCCAACAGCCACGCCTTCGCCCCACCTGCCGTTGTCGAGCCCCGCGTGCTTGGTCACGTCGGTAAACGTTCCGTTCCGGTTGTTGCGATAAAGCGCGTGCTTAGGGACTACCTGCGGATGATAGAAGTCGGTCCTCCCGGTGTTCAGGAGCAAGACGTCCATCCAGCCATCGTTGTCGTAGTCGAGAAACGCGCATCCCGAGCACATCGATTCCGGCAGCCAGTGCTCCGCCGATGCGCCGTTGTTGTGAACCCAACGGATGCCGCTCCTCTCCGGCGGAACGATGTCAAAGATCGCCTCAGGCGAGCTGCTTCCAGCCTGCGGCGTTAGCGCCGTGGCGCCGAGCAGGCCGAGTAAGTGACGCCGTGAGAGGCTCATCCTCAGTTCTCGAAGGGCGAGCTCTTGCCGCGATGTTCCGCATTCAATTGATCGACCGCGGCCTGCTCGCGCTTGCCATCCGCCTCGCGCCCCAGCTTGTAGTAGAGGGAAGAGAGCTTCACTCTCGGCTCCAGCCAGTCCGGCGAACGCTGAACGATGGCCTCCAAGCTGGAAACCGCTCCGCTGGTATCCCCCAGCGCGGCGGTGATCAGAGCTGTCGCATATTGCGCCATTGGCGCTTGCGGCTCTGTCCGCTGCGCTCGCTCCAGGTATGACTTAGCTGCCTGATACTCGTGCTGCCGGTACAGGATGGCGCCCATGTGTAGGTTCGCCTCGAAATTGTTCGGGTCGGTAGCGAGTGCCTGTTGAAACGCCTGTTTCGCTCCGTCCTCGTCGCCGGTCCGATCGCGCGCGAGGCCAGCCCAGGAGAGCGCACCGGGGAGCGCTGGATTCCTCTTCACCGCCTCGTCGAGGTTCTCCCGTGCGGGCCCGAGTTGCCCCATGGTCATCTGCGTCACGCCGGCCAGAAGGAACGCATCCGCGGAGCCCGTCGTCTTGGCCACACGCTCCACGAACACCACGCCGTCCTGCGGGTGACCGCTCCGAATCAGCGCCATGCCTTTCAGATACAGCAGGTCAGGACTACTCGGATGCGCTTTGACCGGCCGGTCGAGGGCGGCCAAAGCCTTTTCGTAGTCTTTCAGCTGCACGTAGCATCCCGCCAGCAACGCACCCACCTTCTCATCGGTAGCACGCGACTCCTGGACCTTTTGGAACTCGACCGCAGCAGCGGCGGAATCGCCTTTCGTGTAAAGAGCTAACGCAAGGTTCGTGCGGATCTCGAGGTCGCTCGATCGTTCGTTCAGCGCTGCGCGATAGGCGTCGACCGCTTCATCCATCCGGCCGGATTGGGCCAGTGCCGCCGCCATGTTCGTTCTGGCTTGAGTGAGGTGCGGGCGTGCCCGCAGTACCTCCTTGTAGTCCCGTATAGCTGCGCGGAGGTCCCCGCTCTCCTGCTCCGTAACTGCTCGCTTCAGAATGGCGGACACATCCGCGGACTGAGCTAAAAGGGTTCCCGCGACCGCCGCTAAGAGGGAAAGAGGGCGCATCGTCATTCAGCCTGCTTGCGGATTGCCTGTATCTTCAGCTTCTTGTCGTCCGCGTCCTTCGTTTCCTCAAACTTGCGAAGTTCTTCTTCCGCTTGCTGTTCCTGGCCGTCTTTTCGCAGAAGAACAGAAAGGCGGTAATGCGCATCGGGGATCCCCGGGTCCAGAGCAATTACCTGGTGCAGCACGGCTTCGGCCTGAGCCGTCTCGTTCTCCGACGCTAATAGTTGACCCAGCGCCGTCAGCACATGCCCTTCCGGGCAAAGTTTCGCGGACTCTTCCAACACGCTCTTCGCCTCCTTATTGCGGCCCAGCTGACGAAGCAGCTTAGCGTAGTTGAGGTACGCCCATGAAAACGGCTTGCCTTGGCGCTTGCTCTCCCGGATCGCCGCCGGATACAGTTCAAGCGCCGTCTTCTCGAAGTTCAGTCGCTCGGCGCAAAGCGCCAGGTACGTCATCGCGGCATAGTGATTCGGAGATAGCTTCAACGTCTCGCGAAACCAGCTCGCCGCCTCGTTTGAGAAGTCTGCTTCAAAGAAGAGCCTACCGATGTAATAAGTGGAAGTGGCATCTTTCGGGTCCAGTTTGTGTGCTTCGAGCCACGCCCGGTAAGCCGCCTGATGATTGCCGCGCTCCAATTCGATCTTGCCCAGCGTTGCTTGCGCTGCGGCGGAATCGGGGTTCAACTCGATTGCTCTCCGAATCGACGTCTCGGCTTCTTCGAACTGCCGTTGCAGCAACGCCGATTGAGCCAGCCAATACCAACCTTGGAAGTCGCCAGGCCTCGATTCCGCGTAGGGCTTCAGGATCCCTGCCGCCTCCGCATAATTCCCGGCCCGCACCAGGCAGATGCCCTGTGGTAGGCCCCGCTCAGGCGCATCACACAAGTTCCCCGCGCCTCCAAATGCGAGAAGCCCCAGCAGGTAGAAAGCGCTCACGAGCATTAGTCGTTCCCCCGCTTTGCGTCGGGCTCGCCTGTAAGAAGCTTCCCATCCGGGCCCGCTAACAGAAGCACAGTCTTGTTTACCTTCGAGGCGTCCGCGTTGAGCTTCGCTCCAAGCTCGCGCTCCCGTTGCGCGGCATCGGTTTCATGGAGTCGCATCAGCGCCACCGAAAGCTTGTAATGCGCAGAACCGTCGTTCGGGTCCGTACGGATAGCGCTTTCATAGCGGCTGCGAGCTTCTGAAGCGCGTCCACTCTTCATCTCTAGATCCCCCAGCGCCACACTGGATTTCACCTGCCCGGGTGCGAGGCGCAGCGCGGCTTCTAGACGCTCTCGCGCCGTGCTCAATTGGCCTTCATCCAGATCCATCTGCCCGAGCTCATACAGAACATCGGGTTGCTTAGGAGACAGCTTCAGACTCTTTTCGAGGTGCACCCGCGCTTCTGAAGGACGGTCCAGCTTCAAATCAAGCCAGCCTAAAGCGAACTGTGCAGGCGCGTAGTTCGGCATGCGCTTGTCGAAGTCGCTGAACAAGTCGAACGACTTCTGCCATTGCTGCATTCCCAGTTCCGCTCGCGCATAGAGGAACAACGCAAGGCGATTCTCTGGCGCAAGTTCATGCGCATGCTGGAGCGCAGCGAGGGCATCGACGGTGAGACCACGCTGCAGACAAGCGTTTCCGAAATGCAGGAGCGTGCGCACGTCGTCGGGCGCCACCTGTTTGGCATGAAGGAGCAGAGCCACCGCTTTCTCCTCTTCGCCTTGCGCTTCCGCGGCGGACGCGGCGCCATGAAGCGCGCGTAGACTGTCCGGAGCCAGCGCAAGAGCGCGGGCGAAACTTCCTGCCGCCGCTGATGAATTTTCCGGCAGTTCCACCCAACCTCGTTCCTCCCAGTAGAACGACTCTCCGTTTAGCCGCGGTTCAAGACTCAGCAGGTTTCGTAGAGCGTCCGGATCATGTCCCGTTCGGTGTTGCGCGACCGCCAGATTGAAAAGGACCTCGGGATCGCTGGCTCCAAGAGATACCGCGCGTCCAAGACACTGCCTGGCCATCTCGAAGTCATCCTGCCGAAAGAAGAAATACCCGGCATTCTGGTTAAGACTTAGCGACTTTGGATCAAGACTCAAGCCACGCTGGAACGCCGCTCGCGCCGCCGCGGCATTGTGCAACTCGGACTCGCAAACACCCAACAAATTCCACACGTCTACGGACTGCGGTGGCTTTGTGGAAAGACCGCGGAGTTCGGCGCAGGCCGTTTGGAAATCACGCGCTTCCATCTGTTTCAGAATCGGGGAAAGATCGACAGCTGCGTAACCGCTAGCGGTGGAGGCGGCAACGAGCACGGCTACCCAGATCCGGTGGACGCGAAGGAGACGAAAAGGCACCAACAAAAAGCGGAACGGGAGCGCCTTTCGCGCTTACCTTCCGCCAGTGTATCCCGCCAGTCTTTGCCTAATCGATTACAATGTCGAAACTACTCCGCCCTTGAATCTCCTAGTCACTTCCTTCCTCGTGATTGCGCTTAGTGGCTCAGCGCTCGGGCAGAGCCTCGCGCGCAAGAAGGTGCTTGCGATCGGCGAGGAAAAAGGCTATCGGCATGAAGCGGTTACTCATGCTCTCGCCACAATTGAGCGCCTCGGTCGGGAGAGCGGACAGTGGGACACGTTCATTCGCACGGACACCGAAGCTCTCACGAAACAAAAGCTCGAGTACAACGCCAAGAACCTCAACGATTTCGACGCGATCGTCTTCTATACCGGCGGTGAGCTAGAGATGTCCGCCTCGCAGAAAGCGGACCTGCTCTCCTTTGTCCACAATGACGGAAAAGGCTTTGTCGGAATCCATAGCGCAACCATAACCTTCACCAAATGGCCCGAGTACGGGAACATGATTGGCGGCTTCTTCGACGAACATCCCTGGAAGACGTTCGACGCTCCGATCATCGTGGAAGACCCCGGATTTCCGGGCATGTCCCAGTGGCCTTCCGAATTCAAGCTCCGCGACGAAATTTACCAAGTTAAGAACTTTTCTCGTGAGACTTGCCGCGTGCTGATGCGGTTGGATGCCAGTAAGCTCGACCTCACCAATTCGCTTGTGCACCGGCAGGATCAAGATTTTGCGGTTGCCTGGGCGAAGATGTATGGCAAAGGACGCGTATTCTATTCCACTCTGGGACATGTGATTGAAAACTGGGACAAGCCGGAGTTCCAGAAGATGTACGGAGATGCGATCCGCTGGGCTTTGGGTTTAGTGGACGCGGATGTTACGCCGCGTCCGTCTAGACTTGTGAAATGACTTTGGTCGGGTTGCGATCGCTTTCCTTGAAATCCGGAGTTCTTTTAGTGGCCTGCATCGTTGCAGGGCGGGGAAGTGCCGGTGCGCCACCCCCGGCGAAGGACCCAAGTCTGAGTTCGCCACCCGCGAGCGCTCCGGCGAAGGATGCGGAACAGACGCATCCGGCTTCCGAAAGTGACATTCCGAAGAGCTTCACCGCTCCGCTCACCGGGTATGACTATGAGCGCCGGGAAGTGATGATCCCGATGCGCGACGGCGTGAAGCTTCATACCGTGATTGTGATCCCCAAAGGCGCCCGGAACGCGCCCATTCTCCTGACCCGCACCCCATATAATGCCTCGAAGCGAGTTGCGCGCAACGACAGCCCTCACATGCTCGCAGCGTTGCCGGAGGGTGACGAAGTCTTCGTCCGAGATGGATATATCCGCGTGTTCCAAGATGTGCGCGGCAAATACGGATCGGAAGGCGATTACGTGATGACGCGGCCTGTTCGCGGCCCCTTGAATCACTCGCCCACCGACCATGTGACTGACGCTTACGACACGATCGATTGGCTCGTGAAGAACACCCCCGAGTCAAACGGCCGCGTAGGGATGATCGGGTCCTCTTATGAAGGCTTCACCGTCGTGATGGCTTTGTTAGGACCTCACCCGGCGCTCAAAGTCGCCGCGCCCGAGAGCCCGATGGTGGACGGCTGGATGGGAGATGACTGGTTTCACTATGGCGCTTTCCGCCAGCCGAACTTCGATTACACAGCGGGCCAGACCACCAAGGCAGGTTCAGGCGAGGGTGTCGTCCGTGCCGCGTACGACGACTACGAAACCTTTCGACGTGCCGGGTCGGCAGGCGACTATGCGCGGGAGCACGGAATTGCCGAACTTCCGTGGATCCGGAGAATGATGGAGCACCCCGCCTATGACGCGTTCTGGCAAGGCCAGGCTCTTGACAAGCTTGTTGCAGAGCACCCATCGAAAGTGCCGACTATGTGGATCCAGGGCCTCTGGGATCAGGAAGACATGTGGGGCGCCATTCACAGCTATCTAGCTCTCAAAGCCAAGGGACAGGTCGATCACAACTTTCTCGTCATGGGTCCCTGGCGACATAGCCAAGTAAACTATGATGCCTACAATCTCGGGCCGTTGAAGTGGGACGGCGATACAGCCCTCCAGTTTCGCCGCGATGTGCTGAAGCCGTTCTTCGATCATACTTGAAAGATCGGGCGCGCAGAGGCAGAGACTCCTCCCGTCTTCATCTACAACACGGGCGAGAATCATTGGGACCGGCTGAGGAATTGGCCGCTAGCATGTGAACAGGGCTGCCCTGCGCCAATGAAGCCGCTATATCTGGAGCCAGAGTTCGGGTTGGGATTCGACAAACCAACCGATACACGAGCTGCCGATAGCTACGTTTCGGATCCTGCGAAGCCGGTGCCGTACTTGACGCGCCCGGTACGTTTCTCCGATTCGGATCGCTGGAAGCAGTGGCTCGTTACCGACCAGCGAACGGTCGCCGATCGGACCGACGTGCTCACTTATCAGACTCCGGTTCTCACCACGGCCGTGCGGATTAGCGGGGCACCCGTTGCCGACCTGTTTGCTTCGATCAGCGGTACCGATAGCGATTGGGTGGTGAAACTGATTGACGTCTATCCGGACGAAGTTCCCAGCCAGCCGGAGATGGGCGGTTATCAATTAGCGGTTTCGATGGATATTTTCCGCGGTCGTTACCGCGAAAGCTTCGAGCACCCGTCACCAATCCCAGCCGGCCAGATCGAGCGCTATCGTTTTGGCCTACCAACCACCAATCACGTTTTCGAGCCGGGGCATCGCATTATGGTGCAGATCCAGTCAAGCTGGTTTCCGCTCTACGACCGAAACCCGCAAAAATACGTGGATAATATCTTCTTCGCCAAGCCTGTGGATTACGTTAAATCGACACAGTCCGTCTTCCGTTCGGCCGAGCAGGCGAGTGCCGTGTGGCTACCCGTTGTTCCGTAGCGGGATCAGACCCGGCGCAGTTTCGAGACACGCCCCACTTCCACCCACTCGACAACGAAAATATTCCCGTTGTGATCGAAGCAAGCGCCGTGCGGGCAAACAAACTTCCCCGGAGTAAATTGATCCCGGGGAAGTTTTCGCGTTTCGCTCCACTTCGACTCCGAATCGTCGCCAAGATGTTCGATGACTTTGTTCTGGCTGTCGATCAAGGTTACTCGAGCGCCGAGATCCGGAATGACCGTGTCCCCATTCCGGAACACATTGAAGTGGCACGGCAGGTTGGTGCCGCTGACGAAGTCAATGTGATGTCCGTCCAGAGTAAACCGTTGAATCCGGTGATTCCCACGGTCGGCCACTACCAGGATGGGATTGCTTCCGCGCGTGTCCACAATTAACCCGTGAGGGCAATCGAGTTTGCCTGCTTCTGTCCCTTTTCCTCCGAACGTTCGAATGTAATCGCCTTTCGAGTTGTATTGATTGATGTAGCTGGACCCGTATCCGTCGCCCACGTATATATCGCCATTGGGAGCGATCGCAAGGTTGGTTGGGCTGTACTTGATGCGCTTGTACGGCTCCGCCATTGAAGGGTAGCCGAGCATGAAAACTTCTTCCCCATCGAGCGTTGTCTTGACGACCACTCCGCGCTGCGTGTCGCACAGATACAGGAATTCCTGACCGCCTTCTTTGTGGATGTGCAGCCCATGAGCGCCACCGCGAAACGCACTGCCCCACGATTTGACGAACTTACCTTGGTGATCGAAAACGACCATGGAATCGTAAGACTCGCTGGTGGCGTTCACGGTGTGGTGAATATAGATGCGTCCCTGCGAATCCTCGCAAACTCCGTGAGTGTTGCCATAGCGAATGTTGGCCGGCAATGCGCCCCAATCGTGGGTCACCTCATATGTGTGGTCGCCTTGACCAATGACTGGTTTGGCCGAGCCCGACTTATTCGCGGCGCCAAGGATGAGAGGGGCGCTCAGGCCCGTAAGAAAAGTCCTTCTATTCATTCATCGATCTCCCGGCTAGGCCAGAATTTGATTGACAACTTTACCCGCCACATCCGTGAGACGGAAGTAGCGGCCCTGAAACTTATAAGTAACCTCTCGTGGTCCACACCGAGGCAGTGCAGCAAAGTTGCTTGAATGTCATGGACGTGAACCGGATCAGCGACTACGTTATAGCAGAAATCGTCAGTCTCTCCGAGCGCTGTTCCCGGTTTAATGCCGCCCCCAGCCGCCCACATGGTGAAACAACGCGGGTGATGATCGCGACCGTAGTTGGTGTCCGTGAGTTTGCCCTGGCAATAAACGGTGCGGCCAAACTCGCCGCCCCACAACACCAGCGTGTCGTCCAGCATGCCTCGTTGCTTGAGGTCTTGGACTAAAGCAGCACTGGGCTGATCGACGCTCTGAGCCTGCAGCCGTAAATCCCGAGGAAGATCGTTATGCTGATCCCAGCCGCGTTTATAGAGCTGAATGAACCGCACATTCCGCTCCGCAAGACGTCGGGCGAGCAGGCAATGAGAGGCGTAGGTACCCGGTTTCCGTGCCTCCGGTCCATACATATCGATTACATGATCCGGCTCTTTGGAAAGA
Organism: Bryobacterales bacterium; assembly: GCA_963738525.1. Classification (GTDB taxonomy): domain Bacteria; phylum Acidobacteriota; class Terriglobia; order Bryobacterales; family Bryobacteraceae; genus Bog-113. The sequence goes on along the minus strand of CAVTXC010000010.1, from coordinate 126,096 downwards.
TCCATCAGATCGGGGACGGACGTTTGCATCCGGTATGCCATTTCATACGAAGCGATGCGTGCTTCGATCTCGGGATCGCCGTAAACGTCTGCGCTTCTCTTGTTCAGCACTTCGAGCCATCCAGCATCTGCCGACGGGTTTTGCGGTCCACGCCCGGGGGATCCGACAGGAACAGAACAGGGTCCCCCGCAGAGCGGAACTTCACACCCTGGTAGTTCGAAGGCAAGAATCCGCTTCCCCACAATCGCGAGAAGAGCGGCTGGTCGATGTTCAGCGCACTGGCCTGTGAGACAAGCACGACAAACGCGGGAAGGTTCTGGTTTTCGCTCCCTAGCCCGTAGCTGACCCAAGCACCCATAGAGGGACGGCCCGGCTGCTGGCTTCCGGTTTGGATGAATGTAATGGCCGGGTCGTGATTGATCGCCTCCGTGTTGACGGTTTTGATAATAGCGATGTCATCCACGATGTTGGCGTGGTGCGGCAACAACTCACTTAACCATGCGCCCGATTTTCCGTGCTGCTTGAACTCGAACAGGGACGAGGCGATGGGCAGCGATCCTTGGTCCGACGTCATTCCCGTAATGCGCTGCCCCTTACGGACCGTGTCCGGCAGTTCGCTTCCATGCAAACCCTTCAGCTTGGGTTTGTAGTCGAACAGATCAATCTGGGAAGGAGCGCCCGATTGATGGAGATAGATGATGCGTTTGGCTTTGGGAGCGAAGTGGGGAAGTCCCGGTAATCCAACCGGTTTCGTTTTCGCGTCCGGACTGGTCCCACCGAACAACTCCGGACTGATCAGCGAAGCCAGAGCCATGCCGCCGATTCCCGCTACATTGCGTCCAAAAAACTGCCTGCGGGTCAGATGCAGCTTCCATTGAGTTTCGGGCGACATCGGCTACTCCCGTGTAATCGTTTCGTCCATGTTGAGCATCAGGCTGGCGACTGTGGTCCACGCGGCCAGTTCGGCCCGATCGACGCGGGGGTTGGGCTTTGACTCTCCGACGGCGAGCAGCTTATTAGCCGCGGCGTCGTCTTTGCGAAAAACGCTCAGCTCTCGTTCGAGTAGATCGCGAAAAACCTGCCGTTCCTGCGGCTCGGGACGACGTGCGATTGCTAAGCGGAACCCGTAGTTCAGGCGTGTTCCGACATCATGTCCGCCCTTCGAGCATCATTCGTTGGGCGAGGGCCCGCGCCGCTTCCACATAGGTAGGGTCATTGAGCAACTCGAGCGCCTGCAGCGGCGTGTTGGTGCGAGTTCGCCGCGCCGTACATTTTTCCCGGTCGGGAGCATCGAATGTGGACATCGACGGGGGAGGCGCCGTTCGCTTGATGAAGGTGTACAGGCTGCGGCGATAAAGATCGGCGCCGTGGCTTTGCACGTACGTTTGAGCGGAGTAGACGTCCCCGAACGCCAATTCTTCCCACAAACCGGAAGGCTGGTAGGGAAAGACCCCAGGACCGCCATTTGATCCTACAGCAGCCCACTAATCGCGAGGGCGTTATCGCGAATCGCCTCGGCAGGCAGACGGAATCGTGAGCCTCGCGCCAGCATCCGGTTACGCGGGTCTTTCTCCAGCAGCTCCGGAGAAACCTGCGTGGCCTGCCGGTAGGTGGCGGACGTGACGATCAACCGCTGCATCGCTTTCACGTCCCATTTCGAGCGAATGAACTCGGAGGCCAGCCAATCGAGCAACAGGGGTTACTGGGCACTCACCCTGCGAGCCGAAATCTTCCGCCGTTTCCACAATGCCGATTCCAAAGTACTCTGCCAGTAGCGATTCACCGCGACGCGAGCGGGCAACGGATTCGACGGGTCGACGATCCATCGTGCCAGAGTCAAGCCGTTCGCCGGAACGTCCCGGCGGAAGCGGCGGCAGAAACGCCGGAACGCCCAGGGGTGACTTTGTCTTTGGGATTGTCGTACTGTCCTCGGCCCAAAACGAAGGAATCGCGGGGTTTTTCCATTTCGCTCATGACCATGACGGTCGGGAATAGCGAGATCGAGCTCGTGCTGCCGAGATTTAAGGCTCACCCCTTCGGCATGTTCCGCACGCAAGGGCTCTGGCGCGGCATAGGAAAGGAAGTAGTCGCGTAATTTGTTCTGATCTGCTCCTCCTTGCGCTTGATTCGGGGATTCCCAGCAGAGGTTTTACCGCTCGTGGAGAAAGAGTTCGTCGATTTCCGGCTCGGCAGCAGCTTTCGCGCATAGATGCGAAATTCATCGATGCCGCCTTATAACCTGCTGTTTTGCGGCTCCATATCGAACTGGTATCGGCGTCCTAGCGAAAGAACCGATCGAGTATCGCCGGATCCAGTCAGCGGAACTGCCTTCCCGTTGAGGAATATGCTGCACGCCGGAGGTTTTGCCCACGCCGTCATTGATTCACTGACGAGTGAGTCCACTCGTCCGGTGGTGACCTGCTTCGCTGTGCGCATCTCGGCGACTTTCCCATCTGGTTCCGGGCCGCACAAGATCAGGTGCGTGCCGTAGCGGAATTCGGGATCAACCGTGTATTCGTCCGTGACCAAAGATGATTCGCCTGTCCGTCAACATCATCTGTGGAAGACGGTGAACTCGCCATCTTTCTTCCCTCCGGGGTTGATCCACAACGCGATCGAATACGGATCGTCAAGGTCGACCTTGTTCGCCAGCGTCACCGCGGATCACCGTTAAACCCAATGCCGCGATCGACTGCGCCATCGCCGAAACCAGGATCTCCGGCAACAATCCGAGCTGTGCGGTAAGTTTCCCGGACGAATCGAGAAGTTGCCGTCGAACGCAGTAATGGGCCAACAGCCCTTCGCGAGGGGCCTCCGGGAAGGTGATCAAGCGCTGTGAAAGCCCAGACTCGCGGGCCAAGGGGTCCACCGATTTTGGGTCGAATTCTCCTTCAGAACCTTTAGCCTTGCCTGCGATCTGGTCGAGTTCCTGCTTCTTTCGGAGTAAGTCGGCAATTGCAACACGGGCTCCGCGTTTCCCGTTCTGCCGTCCAGCCCCTTTTCGGGAATCGTATTGAAAAACGAACAGAAGCGATAGAAGTCGGACCTGTTCGAATCGGGATCGTATTTATGATCGTGGCAGCGGGCGCAGCCCATCGTCAGCCCTAACCACGTGGTGGCCGTGGTGTTGGCGCGGTCGATCATGTATTCGACTCTGATACTCCTCGGGGATCGCGCCACCCTCGAAGTTGATCATGTGGTTGCGATTGAATCCGGTGGCGAGTTTTGCTCCGCCGTGGCGTGAGGAAGCAGATCGCCGGCAATTTGATCCACGGTGAACTCGTCATAAGGCATGTTGCGATTGAAAGCGCTCACCACCCAATCGCGCCAGCGCCACATATCCCGGTGGCTGTCGATGTGAAATCCGTGGGTATCGGAGTAGCGGGCCAGATCCAGCCAGTCGACGGCCATCCGCTCGCCGTAATGGGGCGAGGCAAGCAAACGATCCACGACTTTTCATAAGCTTGCGGGGAATGGTCGCGAGGAAATGATCGATCTCCGCGGAGTGGGCGGCAGACCGGTAAGGTCCAGCGAAACCCGGCGGATCAGCGTCGGCTTGTCGGCCTCGGGGGACGGCGGTGAGTTTTTCCTTCTCTAGGCGGGCAAGCACGAAGCGGTCAATCTCGTTCCGTACCCACTTGGAGTTTTGGACGGCGGGTAAATCCGGACGCTTTGGCGGAGCGTATGCCCAGTGGATCTCATACTTCGCGCCTTCATCAATCCAGCGCTTGATCAGATCCACCTGCGCGGCGTCAGATGGCGCGGCGGCATTCGGCGGTGGCATGCGCGCGGCCGGCTTCTCCGCCGAAATTCGCTGGTACAGACGACTCTGGGCCGAATCGCCGGGCACGATGATCTTGTAGGTTTTTCGATCCTCGAAAGCACCCTCGGGGGTATCAAGGCGCAGTTTGGCGCGGCGCTGCGCTCATCCGGTCCGTGGCAGGCGAAACAATTATCGGAAAGAATGGGACGAATATCCCGATCGAAATTGATTGAAGAATTTGCAGCTTGAGAAGGAATACACGCGCTTCCACAGGCAAAAACAATCGCAAAACTGCGAGGTAAAGCTTTCATTGCTTCGAAGTGCTGCTAGTATATCGAAAATCCGACTGTACCGCTGAGACACGCGTAGGTGCAGATCCAGTATTAGGATAAGCAGAATGATCATCGCTGATTTGGCCGATATCAACGGCAGAACTTATCCGGCCCGGCGTAGAACACAGAACCTGGTAGGGGGCGCGAGCCCGATTGCCGCTTCCGCTTTCTCGCTCGGGCATGTGACACTCGAACCCCATGGAGGTCAGGTCCCGTGGCACAACCAGCAGCAGGAAGAGATCTATTTTCTGCTCGAGGGAGAAGCGGAAATGTGCCTGGGAGAAGAGCGGAGAATGATGAGAGCTGGGCAAGCCGTGTATATTCCGTCCGGCGTTTTTCATCAACTCACGAATGTGTCCCCGGCACCGTGCCGCATGCTGTATTGTTATGGTCCGGCGGGTGAAGTTGCGCACTGGAAGCAGGAATTGGACGGCACCCTCCCCCGAGCCGGCGTAGATGCACCTGCTTTGCCGGCGGGTTCTTCACCGCAATGTACGCGAAGGCCGTAGGTTCGCGGACTGGTTAATTGCTGGCAACTCCGGCCGCGTTTTTCTTGCCGGGAAACAAGTTCTCCACTGGCATCTTGGCATCAAAAACCAAGTTGAAAAAGCCCACCATCATTTCATCCCAGCTTTGTTCACCCCAACCAACCTGTCTGGTCGGATCGGCGTTATAGGGGTTATTCGGTGAGTTGTCGAAATGGGCGGTGCATTCGATTTTAGTGCCCTTGGGCAAGAGAATCGGATCTCTAAGCGTGTACCAGTTTTGCCAGTGCCAGTCGAATCTGGGCACATCGAGGATCGTCTGCGTTTCCCCAGTGGGATACACCAATCGGTAAAGAAAGTCCTTGCCACGCCCATGCATATGCGGGTGCAGCCCGGAAAGCATCACTGGGGAACCCACTTCAAAGCTGGCGTCCACTCTATAATCCGGGTCGCCCGGAGGAATCTTAAAGGTTCCGTTGGTTGCGGAGAGCGTCAGCACCCGCTCTTTAGGCGGTTGTTTCGCAAAGATTATTCCCAGTCGAGTGCGATCTTGCGTGGCCTTCCCGTTGGGCGTGTAGTGCACCTGAAAGATGATGTCGGAACCGGCTTTGATCAGTTTTGCCTGGCCGGGCCCGAGAATCTCGGCTGGTTGCCCGGGCGCGTAGCCGACCAGGAAATCGCTAGGAAGAGCGCTCGTGTCCGGTTGCTCGTCGGTTTTTACCTGCGGGGCAATAAAAAAGTCGCCTGGTTTCTGGTTCCTGAACCAGTTCGATTTGGGTTCGCGTACAAATGCGATTAGATGATGGACGACAGCGCGATCCGTCGGCCGGATCTCGGCGGCTTGTATCCATCGATCCTCTGAGAAGCCGGTCGGTACAATCACGTGCTGGTAATCCACTACACCGTTGGCCGGAATATCGTACGGTTTCGGGAGTTCCAGGATTAGGTCGGGTTTGCCGATAGCCCAACCCTCGACCCATTCGATGGGTGGCGGCATGTCTTTGGCATCGCCTTTGGGAGCCTTTGCGTCGGCCCAAGCCGAAATAGTTTGGATCTCGGCCGGCGTGAGGCTGTTCGCATTGGCGAATGTACCAAAATGCGGATCCGCAAACCACGGCGGCATCTTCTTAGTCAACACGGCTTCACGGATTGCGGCCGCCCAGGGGCGCGCCTGATCGTAGGTCAGCAGCGAGAAAGGACCGGCTTCACCGGGGCGGTGGCACGTTTGACAGTGCCTTTGTAGAATTGGTGCAATGTCCCTTGTGAACACCGGAGCCGGAACCGATCCCGTGGACGCCGCCGCGAGCAACGAGGTGGATAAGAAAAACGAAGAGGGCACTTTCACGGCTAATTACCTCCGACTGAGACCAACGGAAATCTGTTTAGTGAATCCATACCGTTTTCAAATTCGTGAACTCGCGAATGCCCGCCTCCGAAAGTTCACGGCCATAGCCGCTTCGTTTTATTCCGCCGAAAGGCAAGCGGGGATCGGAGGCTACGGTGTCGTTTATAAATACTTGGCCTGCTTCAATGCCGTTCGCGAAAAAGAGCTGCTCGGCTGGATCTTCCGTCCAGGCGCTTGCCCCTAAACCGAAGGGTGAGTCATTGGCCAAATCGAGAGCTTCGCACTTATCGCGGGCTCGGAAGAGCAGCGCCACCGGTCCAAAAAACTCTTCATAGAAGATCGGAGTTCCACGAGGCACACCGGTTAAAACGGTGGGCTGAAAGTAATTGCCAGGACCGTTAATTCTGTGTCCGCCTGTCAAGACAAGAGCGCCCGCTTTGACCGCTTTCCGGACTTGTTCCTGAAGGTCGCTCAAAATGCGAGCAGTAGCGAGCGGCCCGACATCCGTTCCCGGCTGAGTGGGATCGCCGACTCGAAGAGTTTCCATGCCCTCAACCAATTGTTGCGCGAATTGATCAAACACGGATTCTTCCACGATGAAGCGCTTAGCGGCAATGCAGGACTGACCGTTGTTAATTGTGCGCGCTCGGACTGCGGCCTTAACAGTGCGATTACTCATGGCTGAAGCCATCACGATGAATGGATCGCTGCCCCCCAACTCCAGAACAGTTTTTTTGATTTGCGAGCCTGCGATTTCGCCGACCGCGCGTCCAGCAAACTCGCTGCCGGTGAGAGTAGCAGCCGCGACTCGGTCATCGGTGAGCACCGCTTTGACGTGATCCGACTCGATCAGCAACGTTTGGAAAGCGCCTTCCGGGAAACCAGCTCGTAGCAGAACATCTTCGATCGCAAGCGCGCACTGCGGGACGTTGGACGAGTGCTTTAACAAGACTACGTTCCCGGCCATCAAAGCCGGAGCTGCAAATCGGAACACCTGCCAGAATGGAAAGTTCCAAGGCATGATCGCCAGCACGGAACCTAGCGGCTGATGGGTAACGTAGCTTCGCGAGGCGCCGGTTCCGACATCGAGAGTTCGCAGATGCTGCTCCCCGTTGTCCGCGTAATAACGGCAACCTAAAGCGCATTTCTCTACTTCCGCCACTGCGGAAGCAAGTGTCTTTCCCATCTCGGTGGTAATCAGCAATCCGAGCTCGTTTTTGTCTCGCTCGAGCAAGTCGGCCACATGACAAAGCTTAATCGCCCGCTCCGGGAACGAGGTATTCTTCCATGCGGAGAATGTGCGCTGTGCCAGGGCAAGCTTCCCGTCAATCAATTTCGCGGAGTCAGGCTCAAAGCTTCGAAGGAGAACTCCCGTAGCGGGATTGACGGATGCGATTGCCATCTCGTTCAGCAAACCCCAGCTAGCGCTAAAACATTTTGCATACGTAAAACTGCGAGATCCGGATCCGCCAGAAGGGACGCCTGATCGGCCAGCCGGAACAGCAACGCCAAATGCGCCACTGAACGCGCGCTCTGCTGGCCACCTAACATGTGAAAGTGGTTTTGGTGTCCGTTGAGGTACGCAATGAACACAATTCCGGTTTTGTAGTGGTAAGTTGGCGAAGCGAAGATGAGCTTCGATAGCGGAAGAGTGGGGTCGAGCAACGTGCGGTATTGCTCTACGTGGCCTGCATCCAGAGCCTGAAGCGCCAGGGAAGCAGCAGGTGCGATGGCATCGAAAATTCCGAGAAGAGCGTCACTGTATCCGTGATCATCGCCTTCGATCAGTTCGGGGTAATGGAAATCATCTCCGGTGTACATGCGGACGCCTGAAGGTAGGCGCCGACGCATTTCAACTTCTCGCTCTTTATCAAGCAACGAGATTTTGATTCCGTCCACTGAGCTCTGAAAGTCATGCATGAGCTGCAGGCAGATCTCCATGCAAGCATCGGTCGTTGGACCGCCCCAATAGCCCCGGAGCGCAGGATCGAAGGCTTCACCGAGCCAATGAAGAATCACAGGACTAGATACCTGAGACAAAATCCGCGAATACACGTAGCGATACTCATCAGACGTTCGGGCAATCCGGGCTAAGCCGCGGCTTGCCATTAGGATAATTTGCCCCCCGCACGACTCGATGTATTCGCATTGCTCTTCATACGCACGAACAGCGTCGGAAAGTACCCGGATTTCCAGTGGATCCAAATGGTCAGTATTCGCGCCGCACGCGATCGCTCCTCCTTCGGCTTTGGCTTCCGCGCAGGAAAGCCGAATCAGTTCTTTGGCAGCCGTCCAATTCAGTCCGCTCCCTCTTTGCGCGGTATCCATAGCTTCGGCTACGCCAAAACCGAGAGACCATAAATATCGGCGGTACGCGAGCGTAGCCGAAAAATCGACCGCTGGATCGTTGATCGGATCAGCGGTTTGTAGGGGGTCAACGACTACGTGCGCTGCAGCAAACGCGACCCGGGATTGGAAGCTGTTCCGTCCCAGGGTCTGGCTAGGATTCCGTGATTCGAGGAAGTATTCCTCAAGGGCGTTCCCCGGGCCAGGTAGTCGGATGCGCAGAGCGTTAGTGGTCTCAGTCAATGTTCAACCTTGGCACGGCTACACGTCGATCTGCAGCGCAGGATTGCAAGCCAAGTTCAGCAAGTTGGACACCTTTGGCAGCCTCGAGAAAGTCGTATGGAAAGGGAGCGTTCTCCATCACGTGGCGGAGGAACAACTCCCATTGCATTTTGAACGCGTTTTCGAAAGGCCGGTCATCAGGGACGGTGTCCCATCCGGCGAAGTAGTCGTTCGCTACCGGGAGATCCGGATTCCAGACTGCTCTCGGCGTTTTGCTTCGCGACTGCGAGCGGCACTCCCGAAGACCCGCGACCGCGCTCCCTTCGGTTCCATCTACTTGAAGCGTGAAAAGATCGTCGCGGTAGACCCGCACCGCCCAAGACGAATTCATTTGAACAACGATGCCGCCCTCCAGTTCAAAGAAGGCGTAGACGGCATCGTCCGCAGTGCACGTGTACGGCCTGCCGGTTTCATCAAAGCGTCGAGGAATGTGGGTCATGCAGTGGGCCCACACGGAGTTCACTGGTCCGAACAGGTTCTGCAGAACATACTGCCAGTGCCCAAACATATCCAGAGTAATGCCGCCGCCATCCTCTTTGCGGTAATTCCACGAGGGGCGCTGCGCCTTTTGCTGGTCACCCTCAAATACCCAATAGCCGAACTCTCCCCGTACGGAGAGGATTCGCCCGAAGAATTGCCGATCAATTAAAGCCTTTAACTTCAACAGTCCGGGAAGAAAAAGCTTATCTTGTACGATTCCCGTTTTGAGCCCACTCTCCTTTGCCAGCCGAGCAAGTCGAACTGTCGCTGCGAGTTCGCCTGCCAGCGGTTTCTCACAATAGACATGCTTACCTTGTAATAGGGCTTGTTCGACGCTCGATGCCCGGCGCGAAGTGATCTGCGAATCGAAGTAGATGACGTTATAGGGATCGTCTAAGGTCTGGTCGAGATCCGTGGACCAACGCTCGATGGCGCACTCGCTGGCCAATGCCTTGAGCCGTTCGGCGTCGCGGCCAACCAAAATCGGGTCTGGAATCACGACGTCTCCGCTCGCCAACCGGAGACCGCCCGCTTCGCGAATAGCGACGATTGACCGCTTCAGATGTTGGTTCGTCCCCATCCGACCAGTTACCCCGTTCATAATCACTCCGATCGTGCTCATTTTTTCTCTATTGGAAAGTTTTCGATCCTGAAGTATGATCCAGTATAAGGAACTTTTCAGATGTGTCAATCCCGCGGCAGATGACGAGCAGAGAAGAGCCTGACTATTTCGTCCCAACGACCTCCAAGACTCTGGACATACTCGAAACCTTTCGTGTTCCGGGCCAGGAACTTACGCTGGAAGAGATTGTGCAGAGCGCAAAAGTTGCTCGCACAACCGCATTTCGCATTCTCTGGACGTTAGAGCGGCGTCGTTACGTCACGCGACGCGGTAAGCATTACCGCGTCAACCCGGTTCGGAAAAAGATCAAAGTAGGTTTCGGATCGCTGACCAACGAATTGCCTTTTGCCTGTATGGTCACCTCAAGCTTGAGTTCGGCAGCGGCGCCGGCCGGCATCGATCTTCTGGTTTACGATAACCACCGGGATCCGCAGGCGGCTGTGGAAAACGCAAAGAGGATGGTAGCCGCCCGCGTGGACGTCGCGATTGAGTTTCAGAGGCACGCCGAAGTCGCGCCGATCATCGCGGACATTTTTGCCGCCGCAGGTATTCCGTTGATCGCGGTGCATATCCCTCATCCGGGCGCGATCTATTTTGGGGTGGATAGCTACCAGTCCGGGTTCAGTGCGGGAGCTTTTCTTGCCGACTTTGCGCAGAGGCGATTCAACGGTCAGATCGACGTGTTGATCCTCCTGGACATCCCCGAGGGCGGGGTCGTTCTTCAATCCCGAATGACCGGAGTGCTGCAAGGGATCGAATCTATATGTGGGGTGCAACTGCCGGACCGCGTGGCACGGGTCGCCGGTGGAGGAGAACGCAACGTGGCTAGGGCGGCGACCGCGCGAGTTCTCGAAAACCGTTCAGAAGCGCGGAGAGTACTCGTGGCAGCATGTAGTGACGAGGGCGCGCTGGGTGCCTTGGACGCTTTGACCGATTTGCACTTGACTGGCAGCGCCGGGATCGTGGGAATGGAAGGAAGCGCCGAGGCGATTGCCGAGATTTCTAAAGAGAAGAGCTGTTTTATCGGGACTGTGGCGTATCATCCCGAGAAGTATGGTTCGGCATTGGTAGAACTCGTAATCCGTCTGATCAATGGCGAGCAAATTCCGCCATTTTGGTACGTGGACCACGATTTGATCGATCACGCCAAGGCTTCGCGCGTGTCTCTCAGTCGGACGGGTGAGGAAGCAACCGCATGAAGGTCGGCAACGCGCTGCTCCTTATTTTGATCGGTTGCCATATTCTTGACGGGCACGATGTGATCACCACAAAACTTACGTTCACACGGGATATTCGACCGATTCTCTTCCGGCGATGCCTCGGATGCCACTCCTCAAACGATTCGGTTCCGCTGTCCACTTATGAAGAAGCACGCCCCTGGGCGGTGAGTATTAAGCAGCAGGTTCTTTCCCGGAAGATGCCACCCTGGGGAGCAGTCAAAGGCTTCGGTGATCTTTCTCCGGACGAAGGGCTGACGGAGGAGGAGATGACCCTCATCACGGCATGGGTTGTAGGGGGCGCCCCGGAGGGAATTTCTAACGGCTCACGGGCACCAATCCCTCCGAAGCCGGAACAACTCCGACCGCTACACAACCCTGGACTGGCCGTCGCGACCCAGTTGCGCCTCGCGAAGCGATTCTCTTTAGCTGCGTTACGCCCCGAGGGCAAGTTTCCAGTGAAGTCCGCGCGCATTATCGCTGTTTTGCCGGAGGGCCGCACGGTGCCGTTAGTGTGGTTGTTTGGTTACGATCCGCAGTGGAAACGAACGTTTCGGTTACGCCAGCCGCTCGAGTTGCCCGCGGGTACTTCCGTTCAGTCCAACTCCCCGCTCGATTTCACACTCTTCAGCCTGCAATGAGCATCAGAGATCTTGGATTGCGATCACGAAAGCAACCGTGTTCACAACCGACTTCCTCTGGAACTGGGTCCAAATTTTGTAGTAGCCCGCGCGGGGAAAGATCAGATCGAACTGCATCGTCGATCCACTCGAGAGAGTGGGATGGACATGCATCAGATCGACCAGGTCTGCGCTTGCGACCAACATATGAGCCATCGCGCCCAAGTACGGCTCGAGACCTTCGCTCGGATCGAGATCGTAAAAAAGACGGGTGAGCAATCCAGCAACGGCGGGCTCCGGTTCTATCCGGAGAGCCGCTTGTAGGTTCTGGGCTTTCTGCGGTGAGACGGACGGGATCAGATGCGCGGGTTTGGGCGTGCCCGTCACATATAGCGTATTCATCGCCAGTTGAGGAGTAGCGCCGAGCGGGTAGTAGTCGGCCAGCAGGCGATACATGCCCGCGTCTGGTAATCGCAGAGAGAGATCGAAGGAGCCGTCCGCCTGCGCCTCCGGATGCACGTGGGCAAAGAACGCGAGGTTCTCATTGACCAAAAACAGGTGCATGAGCTTCTCGTGAACGAGTGCAAACTGCTGTACCGGGGCTCCTTCGGGACTGATCACACGAAGCGAAAGTGTGACCTCCTCGCCGGGATGAATCGCGCTTGGGCGAACGGAAACCTCCAGCGGGTATTCTCGCCGATCCGGAACTTTTTGGACCAGCGTCATTCCACACAATGGACACTTGCCGGGACCCGATTGATGGATCTGAGGGTCCATAGGACATGTCCAGTCGTCCAACTCGTTCGGCTGGCTCGATCCGGGTTTGTTCACTTGCGCCCGCAGCATCGCCGATGCGCCAACGGATAGAAGAAGCTGCCGCCGATTTAGTTTCAACGTGGTCAAAGCAATCTCGCGGATTCGGGGTCGAGGTACACATGGCAGTTCGCGTGTTTTCGGATAATAGTGGCCGGACACTCCGGTGAAATCTCCTGGTGTGCGGTGCGCGCCACGACGCTCGCTTTCCTGCTTCCTGGAACAGACAGAATGAGTTCCGGAATTCGCATCAATGTCGGGATGGTGAGGGTGATGGCTCGCGTGGGCACCTCGGCGAGCGCTGAAAACCACCCTTCGTTGACCTGCTGTTGCCGGCATTGCGCATCGAGCGTGACTACTTTCACGTCGACCGGATCATCGAAGTCCGCTTCGCCGGGGTCATTGAATGCCAAATGACCGTTCTCTCCGATTCCCAAAAGACAAAGTTGAGGCGGATTTTCGCGGAGCATTTCGCCGTACCGCGCGCAGACGGCTTCAGGATCTTTCGAACTCCCATTAATTTCGTGGAATTCTCTCAAGGGGACGCGACTCACCAGATTCTCACGCATGTACCGACGAAAGGAAGCGCGATGCGTCTCGGAGATCCCCAAGTATTCATCCATTTGAAAACCGATTACACGATCCCAGAGGAGACCTTCGTTCGCAGTTAAAGCGCGGAGCGTCTCCAATTGAGAAGCGCCGGTCGCGAATAGGACGGGAACCGGGGCATGCTGTGCGGTTAAGGCGCAAATACGCCGCGCGGCGTGATCCGCCGCCGCCGCTGCCATGGCGATCTCCGATTCTGCGACCTGAATTTTCACGCTACTTGTGGCGCGTCGCGAGGTACAGGAGCATCTTTCGTAGATCTCCTACTCCGCGCACCAGAACGATCATCGCGATGAGAGTAAAGCAGATTCCTGCAATCGCAAAACAGGCGGTCCAGAAATACCACCAGGGCTGTATCATGGGTTTCGCCTCATCTCCCTTTATCCATTGCACCATTCCAAAGCTAAGGTCAGCAATACTTCGGCGGTGCGCAACACCGACTCAAACTCCACATGCTCGTCCGGGTTGTGAGCGCCGCCTCCGCAGGGTCCAAAGAGCAAGGTTGGAATATTAAACTCGCGATTCATGATGAAAGCGTCGCAGGGGTACGGCGCTCCGGTAATCACGGGGCACTTCCCTATCACGGCTTCTCCGGCGGAAGACATGGTCGTCACCAACGGATGATCTATCGGCACCTGGTGGCCGAGCAGCGGGGGATCGTAGAGCGGCAGCCAGTGCACAGGGTGAGCACGAAAGAAGGAGTCTTCCCGTTCAAAGTCGCGGAGCGACTCCTGAATCTCGCCCAAAATCTTGTGGACATCCTCTTCCGGCAAAAATTGGAAGTAGAGTCGAATGGTTGCTGTGTTCGGAACACTCAAGGGCACGTCCCGATCCAGGCGGTTCGCTTCGATTGCCAGTACCTGTAAGGGGGTGGGATCGCTAAATTCGGAATATGCCCCGCTGGGCGCAATCGCCGCTCTGCGCCGGCGCCACTGCTCCACCCAACCCAGCAGCCTTCCGACGTGTAAAGCCGGGCTCACGACTTCCGCGTTTGAGAAGTAACTCGCCGGATCACCGGCGTGGAGAACCAGATCCACTACAAACCCACCACGCGTTGCCCGGAGAACTTGCAGCTGTGTCCCTTCGCAGATGATGCAGGCATCCGCAGTGTCACCACGCAGTCGCGCTCCAAGACTACCGCCGCCGCCGCCCCATTCTTCATCCACTACGGATTCGAAAAGGATATCGCCACCGAAACGAGCACCACTGTTTCTTAGAGCGCACATTACTCCGGCTTGTGCGACTAAACCACCCTTCATGTCGAAACTGCCTAATCCGTACACTCGACCTTTATCTAAATGTCCGGACCAAGGAGACGCGGTCCAGTGAATTTGCCCCGGTGGTACGGTGTCCATGTGGCCGTTTAGCAACAAACTCCGTCCCATTCCGGAACCGGCGATTTGAGCTCTAAGATTTCTTCGACCTTGATAATTTCTTTCTCTCCGCGCGAGACGGTGGCCCGAAGCAGACACGAAATCCACAGCATAGAGTTCGGCCGGAACCTCATACTTTTCAAGAAACCGCTGAAGCACCATCTGTGCCTCGGACTCGCAGCCTTCGGGCGGAATCGCTACAGAGTTGGTTCGAACCAATCCTTGTAGCAGCTCAAGCAATTCAGCGCGTAATGGGGCGATCAGGCGACGGGCGCTGGCCGCAGAACTTACCATCGGCGCGATCAAATGGGCAGACCTGACTTTTCACGCGGCGTAGGGCCGATCAGAGACCCTAATAACATACCGCCCGCGGCTAACGCGAAGGCTAGGAACCCAGCGTAATTGGCTGGCCACTTGAGCAGAAAAAAGCCAATGGATCCGCTCAATCCACCGATTAGCGCACAATAGCCTCCAAAGGTATTTGCCCGCTTCCAGTACAGACCCCCCACTACCGCAGCGAAAACCCCAGCTAATGAAATTGTTCCCGTCATATTGAGGTAGAAATAGGCCGGCCCTGGCAGGGTGTACCACAATCCCCAGAATAGGATGAATAGGCTGACGAACACATTGCAGACCCGGTTCAGTGTCACCTGCGCTTTGGCGCTCAATGGCTGTCTTCGAGCCGGCGCGATGACGTCCTGCGCGATAATCGAACTCCAGCCTAGGAGATAAGAGCTGTTCACCGACATCGTTGCCGCGAGCATGCCAGCGGCAACAAGGCCGCGGATCCCCATCGGGAGTATTTTCGCAAGCAACAGCGGCATAGCTTGCAGCGAATCCTGCATCGGGCCAAGCACCGCCAGTGCGGCGATTCCCCAGACCATCGGCATCATCCCGCGCCCCAAAAAGATTAGTCCGGTCCATGTATAAACCCGGCGCGTTGTTTTGGAATCGAGAGTGGAAAACGCACGCATTGCGGTTGTCTGCCAGCACGTGTTCACGGCCATCCACATCAGGATTTGGAAGGTGATGTACGACCAGCCATACGCCGGATTCTGAATGGGGCTAAAGCCGGCGGGCCCCATGGTCGCGGCAACCGCATCCCGCATGTGCTGCCAGCCGGCAAACTGAATGGAATACAGGGTGATCAGAACGGTAGCGATGCTGAGCGCCCCAAACTGAATGAAGTCGGTAATCACGATGGACACCATGCCACCCAGAACGGTATAAGCAAGCTCAAGAAGCAGCACTCCGCTCATAACTGACCGGAGGTAACCGAGCGGAATGCCGCTGATCAGGGCGAGGAATGTCCCCTCAATCTTCAGGAAGACCCCCATATTGAGAATGCCGCCCACCGCGATCAGGACACCCACGAACAGGCGAAGATTGCGGCTGTAACGAACTTCGAAAAACTCGGGGACAGTCATGAGCTGCAGCTCACGAAGTTTTTTCACCACAAACCCGGACATGCCGATGAAAATCATCACGCCCCCGGAAACAAGGCCGATCATGAACGATGAAAATCCGGTCTTGTAACCGAGTTCGGCATAGTACATGAAGGTGATGGTCCCGATCTCGGTTGCCGCCAGGGTGGCGATGCCGATGTATACTCCGAGTCCACGGCCTGCGACCAGGAAATCAGAAACACCGGAGATCCACTTCCTCCCGTACAGCCCGGCTCCCATCGAAACGGTTAAATAAAGCGCGAGAATCAGCCAGTCAACGCTTGTGAAATTCACTCGATCACAGCTTTCCTGAAAATCTTCTAAGCGCAACGACTTCGCAGCGCGTGCAGAATATTCTACCTGCGGGGTCAAGACGACCACTACTACTTCCGGCGGCTTCTGCCACGGCTTTATCAGAACCTAACCGAAGACCGGCACAGGAAACGACTACAGCGGCTATATACTGTCTTGCAGGTTTAGGCAGGATCTGAAGAGGTGCTGATGAACAAACGACAGTTTCTAAAGACCTCCGGGGCACTGATCACGGGCGGCCTGCTGTCGGGGGTGGATGCAAGAGCGGGCGATTCCTCTTCTCAAACCAACTGGTCTGGAAACTATCGTTACAGCACAGACCGAGTGCTCACGCCGAACTCATCCGAAGAAGTTCCTGAGATGGTACGGGGCTGCCGTAAATTGAGGGCGGTTGGTACCCGCCATTCCTTCAACGGAATTGCGGACAGCAGGGAAGCCCAGATCTCGCTACGGAACCTCAATGGCATGCAACTCGACGAAAAAGCGGGTACTGTCGCCATAGGCGCGGGCGTAACTTACGGCAAACTCGCACCATTCCTGGACTCGAAGCGTTTTGCTCTCCACAATCTCGCATCTTTACCGCACATCTCGGTCGCTGGCGCGATATCGACCGGAACACACGGCTCGGGAAGCCGCAACGGCAATCTCTCCACGCAGGTCCGCGCTCTAGATATCATTACCGCAGATGGCAGCACCCGCGTCGTCGATGTTGATCGAGCGGGGGAACAGTTTCACGGCGCAGTGGTGGGCTTGGGCGCTTTAGGCGTGGTGACCAAAATCGTGTTGAATGTTGTCCCGTCCTACCAAGTCAGTCAAGTGGTCTACGAGAATCTGCCGCTAACCCGGTTGCGGGACCATCTCGACGACGTTTTTTCGAGCGGGTACAGCGTCAGCCTCTTCACAGATTGGCAAAATCATCGAGCCACTCAGGCCTGGGTTAAAAGCCGGGTTGGCGAGTCTGGAACATTGAATCCGGCAACCGAGTTTTTCGGGGCCACGCGCGCCACTCGCAAACTACATCCTTTAGCGGGGCACTCCGCGGAAAATTGCACCGAACAGATGGGAGTTCCTGGGCCATGGTACGAACGGCTGCCCCACTTTCGCATGAATTTTACGCCGAGTAGCGGCAACGAGCTGCAGTCGGAGTACTTCGTTCCTCGTAATAGGGGTTATGAGGCGATCCTTGCGGTAGAGGGGCTGCGCGATCAAATTACGCCGCATCTACTCATCTCGGAGTTGCGAACGGTTGCCGCGGACGAGCTATGGATGAGCCCTTGCTACCAGCGTGAATCTATGGCCATTCACTTTACCTGGAAGCCGGATTGGCCTTCTGTAAGAACTGTTCTTCCGCTCATCGAGGAAAAGCTAGCCCCTTTCGGTGCTCGGCCCCACTGGGCGAAGCTCTATGTCTTCGATGGCGTGAACCTCCAAAATTTATATCCAAAAGGGCATGAGTTTACAGCGCTGCTGAAACGTTTTGACTCAGGATTGAAATTCAGAAACGAGTACATCGAAACTCATCTGCTTGGGTGATTAAAGATTGCGTTCATCAGTACTCAAATGTCTTTATTGAAAGCCAATTAACCGGGATCCTATGATCGATTTATCCGGCATTTATTCGGCAATTCTCTGCAATCCTCTTGAGACTGTGTCCTACGTCCCACTGCCGTCGCGTTTGCTTCGGGCCACTCCGTACGGGAAAAGGGCATTTTGCTCGAAATCAAGCATTTGCGCGGAATGCTCCTTGACGGTTCTGTCATTTGGATGAAGAATATGACAGGTGGGACAAGTAAAGAAATACACTGGTAACTACGCTAGACTGAGCGAAGTTAATTCGTTCCAATCTGTAAATCGAGACAACTGCCAACTTTTATGTCACCCATGAATTTTGAAGCGGTATATCAAACGGGGCTCGGTTTGCAAGGGATTGGACTGCAATGGTTTTCGCTTTAAGTGGTTTTAGTCCCTGGCTTGGGGTCGCCGGATTTAGGTCGGGCTTAATTAGTGTAGTGAACCGTTTCCGGCAGCTTCGGTACATCACCATACCGAACCAGATTGCCTTGGAACTTCCGAAAGGCGCGGCCAATACGATTGAGGCCCATTTTGATTAGGAAAAATGGCGATTAGAACAAGATCTCTACGCCTGAATTTTGCTCGTTGAGAACGTTCTTGTCTTGCCAGAACCAGTCTCGAGTTCGCGCTTTTTCCCGGAGAATCGACAATCCATGTTTCCAGCAGTGAGCCAACCAGATTCGGAGCCCCTCAGAGTACTGGTTGTAGAGGATGAGGGCATTATTGCGCATGACATTTCGCGCCGGCTGACTAAACTCGGGTTCGAGGTTGTGGCGATCGCGAGATCAGGACAGGAAGCTATCGAAAGAGCGCGGGAACTGCTGCCCGGTTTGATTTTGATGGACGTTAAGTTGGAAGGCGAGATTGACGGCATTGAGGCCGCCTCCCAAATCCTGAAGGAGCTTGACGTACCTGTGATTTACCTGACCGCGCACACCGATATGGAAACGCTGGCGCGAGCGAAGCTTACAGGTCCTTTCGGTTACCTGACCAAACCGCTGCAGCAGCATTCGCTACCTACTACTATCGACATCGCCCTCTACAAACATAAGATTGAGCGCGAACTGCGAGACCAAAAAGCGTGGCTGACGACTATTTTGGCCACCATGACCGATGGCGTCGCGGTCGTGGATGTAAACGGGAAAGTGCAGTTCTTGAATCGAGCAGCGGAAAAACTGACGGGCTGGGGTCATGAGGAGGCGCAAGCTCGTTCGCTCTCTACCGTGCTCGCCGGTTCGAACCCGGAATCCGAGGCTCGTATTGAAAGAATCTTTTCGCAAACGATAGGGCAGGACCGGCCGCGGCGTCTGCCACGCGGTCTTCGCGTAGCGGTTCGGAATGGACGCGTATTTTCGATTGAGGGAGAAATCGCGCCGAGTTTTAACGGAGGCGCGTCTGCCGGCGCTATCCTGACTTTTCGGGATACGACCGCCCGGGAACTCGAAGAGGAGCAACGCCGACATCAGCATAAAATGCAGGCCGTGGGGAGCCTCGCGGCGGGAGTTGCTCACGATTTCAACAACCTTCTGTTGATAATTTTGGGGTACACGGAAGAACTATCGAGCCGCATCTCCGACCCGTATTCTCAAAGCGCTCTGGACGAAATCAGCAAAGCTTCCCAAGGCGCAGCTTCGCTGACCAAGCAGCTACTTCTGTTTAGCCGAAAGCAGCGCGTCCAATTGAAGAACATTGAACTCAACGAAGTCGTACGCGATACGGTCCAGATTATAAAGCGACTAATCGGCCCGGGCATTCAGCTGGAACTAAGGCTCTCGCCAGAGCCGGCTGTAGTAAGTTCTGACCCGGATCAGATTCGACAGGTCTTGGTGAACTTAGCGTCTAACGCTCGGGACGCAATGCCGCAAGGGGGAACCCTGACGGTGGAAACGCTGTGCACTACCCCGGAACAGTCCGTGTTCAGTTCAGAGAACGGCGCCGTAATCCTGACGGTGAGTGACACGGGAGAGGGGATGAGCGAGCAAGTTGCCGAGCAACTCTTCGAACCGTTCTTCACTACGAAAGAGCCCGGTAAAGGTACTGGATTAGGACTCTCAATTGTTCGCACGATTGTGAACGATATGGGCGGAGTAATCCGAGTAAAGAGCAAGCCCGGTGAAGGCGCAGCATTCTGCCTCAGTCTTCCGCAAGCGCGGATCAGTCCCGTAGTAATGGTAGGCGCTCCGTCGGGTCGACAGGTGCGCGTTACGCGCGCAAACGAAGAGATTACGATTCTTCTAGTAGAGCGCGATGAAAAAGTAAGTCGCGTGCTGTCCGGGTACTTGGCCGCAACCGGCTACACAATCTTGGTGGCGCCGGATGGACCCTCCGCGTTGGCGAGTGCCAAAAAGCACCCACAAGCTATCGACGTTCTCATTATTGATGCAATGATTGGTGCGAATTTTCAGCTCGCAAATGGTTTTGACCTAAGTGGGCTGGCGCGCAACACGCTGTTCATCTCCGGATACGCCGCGGAGATCCTGCGCTCTATCGGTAAAGTCCCAGCGGACGCAAATTTTTTGCCAAAACCGTTCGTACAGGCTGACTTGATTCGGGAACTAACCAATATCCTTGGGGAACACATATAGGCAGCCTTTTAAGTTTGCTGGCGCGAAGGTTGCGCATTGCCAAGTGGATGTTACGTTTGCGCAGGTATTATCGCGCGGTAAATCATGAACTGCTG
Source organism: Bryobacterales bacterium (assembly GCA_963738525.1). Taxonomy (GTDB): domain Bacteria; phylum Acidobacteriota; class Terriglobia; order Bryobacterales; family Bryobacteraceae; genus Bog-113. The sequence continues at coordinate 105,803 of CAVTXC010000010.1, read as the reverse complement.
GTACAAGATCCAAAAGCTGTAGACAGTTAATGCGACCGAGAGTACGGCCAGGATTTGCCAAAAGCGCTCAGCGGTTCGGCTCGAGTGAGCCGGCGTACCCGCCAGGTAGGCGATAAGAACACCGGTTGCTAATCCCCCCAGGTGAGCGTAGTTATCAACATTCGGAATGACCACTCCCATCACAAGTCCGTATAAGGCCCACTTCAAGTAGAAAGCACGGATTTGCCGACCGACATCGGTTCGATTGCGCATGCCGAAAGCAATCATCGCTCCAATGAGCCCGAACAGCCCTGCGGATGCGCCGACGGAAGGCAATTCTCGAAGGAAGAATGAACTTACCAAGTAGCCACCAACCGTCCCGAGAACGTAGAACAATAAAAAGCGGGCCGTGCCGAATGTCCGCTCCACTTCGGCGCCTAAGTCGTTTAACACCCACATATTCATTCCGATGTGCAACAAACCGCCATGGAAGAATCCTGCTGTGATCAGCCGCCACCATTGGTGATGGACAAAGATAGCGACGCTGTTTTTTTCGCCAAGCTGAAGCAACAGTTTCCCACCCTGCCCGGTGTACATGCTGGCAAAAAACAGACCCACATTGAGGATCAGGATGATCGACGTTGTAAATTTCGAGGCAGGAATTAATCCGCCTAGAACCGCTCCGGGATTGCGAACATCCACGGCACGCTGCGCGACCGGCTGTTCGCAATAGGGACACACTCGGTCGCTAGTTGTTATGAAAGCCCGACAGTTCGGGCACATCCGTCGTTTATCCACTTGACATCCGTTCAGGAGATGCGCGAAGCGGCGGTTGTTCCAGTCCGCGGGCGTGATGACCTCTCATGCTCTCGAACGAATCTCTTACGATCCGTTCGCCGAAAAAGCAGGCTGGCCGCGGCCGTTACGGACAAAGCAATTTTAAGCAACTCGAGCGCCGAGTAGGCGCCGTGAAGCTTCCAGAAGTGATCCGAGTTTGCTCCCGGCGTATTCGGAAAGTCCAATAAACGGCCCCATTTTGTGATTTCCGGTGTTAAGTAGAATCGATCGACAGCAACAATCATGAGCATGATGATGCTCATCAACAGCGCGAGGCGCGGAGCCTCTCCGTGACCAAACAAAAACACGGCGATCGTGACCACCGCGAGTACTAACTGCGTGTACTCCCAGTCCTCAAAAAGAGATCGGTTCAACTCCCCGGAATGATGTCGAAGGAGCATACGAACCTCTTCCTTGCCGCCCATCGAGCGAATCTGATTCGCTGTCAACGCGGAAGGCTCATTTAAGAAACGATCGACAGAACGAAATTGCTGGACTGCAACAAAATCCATAAAGATGCTGGCGGCGAGCCATGCGCCGATCAACAAAGAAGCAAGACGACGAGAATGCATGGGTCTATTTCAGTATGGCAGGCGTGCTTCCCGCAGCAGAAAACGCGTCCTACCGCTTCTTGCCTTGGCTTGCAACTGCGTCCATGGCCGCTCGGACCTTCTCTGGGTCACCTAAGTAGTAGTTTTTCAGAGGCTTCAAGTTGTCATCGAGCTCATACACTAACGGCATACCCGTTGGCACATTTAAGTTAATGATGTCCGATTCCGTCACATTGTCCAAGTATTTGATCAGTGCTCGAAGGCTATTCCCGTGGGCCGCAATCAGCACTTTCTGCCCTGCGCGAACCTGGGGTGCTACGGATTGTTCCCAGTAAGGGAGGAACCGGGCAACCGTGTCTTTCAGGCACTCGGTAAGGGGCAGCTCTTCCGGGGAAAGGTGACGATAGCGAGGATCGTGTCCGGGAAATCGCTCATCGGTAGGTTCGAGGGCGGGAGGCGGGATGTCATAGCTGCGTCGCCAAATCTTCACTTGGTCCTCCCCGAACCGGGCTGCCGTTTCCGATTTATTCAGCCCTTGCAGCGCTCCATAGTGGCGTTCATTCAATCTCCATGAGCGATGAACGGGCACCCAGAGCAGGTCCATCGCGTCCATTGCTATCCAGAGCGTTCGAATCGCTCGCTTCAGAACTGACGTGTACGCAACGTCGAAGGTGAAGCCTTCCCGTTTCAGAACCTGTCCCGCCTCCTGCGCTTCCTGCCGGCCTTTTACAGAAAGGTCAACATCCGTCCAGCCCGTAAAGCGATTTTCCCGGTTCCAGTCGCTCTCACCGTGACGCAACAAAACAAGTTTTTTCATCTCGTCATTCGAGCATAACGCGCGCTCCTGGCTCACTTTGAAGGGGACAAACTGACTTGAACTCCGTTATGCCAAACCGAACTCAATTTCCGAGTGTTTCGAATGTCTTCGAGCGGATTGGCATCGAGGATGATGAAATCGGCGTATCGCCCGGTTTCCAGTGTGCCGCGTTCTGAGGTTCCAGCTACCGCAGCACTGCCGCGAGTCGCTGACGTCAGAACATCGAGAGGTTTCATGCCCGCTTCCGCCATTAACCCCATTTCTAGGTGTTCCGCAAACCCTTGAATTCGTAAGGGCGTGGCTCCGGAATCTGTTCCCAGGGCAATTCTTACGCCTGATTCGTACGCAAATTGCAAGTTTCTCCGGGCTAAATCGAACGCGGCCCGCTCAATTTTTGTTTTCGGATCGTCTTCCGTTTTCTTGCGCCAAGACGGGTTCGAGATCAAGTCTCGTACCTGGGGGGCCAACGCTTGAGCTAGAAAGGGATCCTGAATCCACGCGGGTCGATCCGCATAGATGAAGAAGGCTTCGTCCAATTCCAGTGTCGGGATATAAGTAACGCCGCGCGACTTCATCGCGTTGGAGTTCCGAATCGATTTTGGCGTCACGCACGCTATGCGCGAGCACATCAATTCCCGCGTCAACCAACAACTTGGCGTCTTTCAGATAGTAGACATGTGCTGCTGCGCGAAGGTGATTTTTGTGAGCTTCGTCGATCGCCGCCCGGTAGATTTCCGGCTTCATCTTTGGCTTCGTGCCGCCGATATCGTCCACCCAGACCTTAATCATGTCTGGCTGATGCGAGGCCATCTCCCGTACCGCCAACCGTGCCTCTTGTGGAGTGTTGGGCCGATAGACCTGATCGGGGCCCACGTCCATGGGCGGAGCTCCACCCGGAACGCCAATTCCTCTGCCTGCCGTAAACAGGGTGGCGCCATCCAGAAACAGATCGCCGCGCTTCTGTTGATCCCGAAGGTCGTAGACTAAATCCCGATTCAGTCCCAGGGACAACACGGCGGTAACACCATAGCGGGCATATTGCTCAAGTTGTCGGGCCACGTTGTCTCGCGTGTAATTATCCGGGCTGGTCTTTACGCCTTCCACAACTCCCAAGTGACCGTGCGCATTGATCAATCCGGGAATGATCGTTTTACCACCGGCATCGATGTGGCGCGCTCCTTGCGGGACTTCGGAGTTGATGCCGATCACCCGCTGTCCCATGATCAGAAGCGTTGCATTTTCGCGCGGCGCAGACCCGGTGCCATCGATAATCCGAGCGTGCTCAAAAGCCGTTACTTCGGGCGTCTGTCCGAAGGCAGCGCCTACGGCAAGAAGCACCCACAAAAGTCGAGAAGTGCATTTCATGGCCGAGCAAATCCGGCTGGCTTATCCAAGATGGATTTGATTTTCAGCATGAGATCTTCGCGCTTGAATGGTTTTCGAATCAGCGGAAAGTCCTCGCCGGCTATTTCGGGATCGAGGTTTCCTGACATGACTAAAATCTTGAGATCGCTCCGCTCTCGCAGGATTTTTTCACGCAAGTCGAACCCATCGACTTTGGGCATCATGACGTCAGTTATTAGAAGATCTATCTTGCCTTCATGTTTGCGGGCGATATTTAGCGCGTTATTCCCATCGCGGGCGGTCAAAACCTCGTATCCTTCCTGACGAAGCATCTCGGATAACATCTTGCGCAGTTCGGGGTCGTCATCCGCGACGAGAATGGATATTGTCGGTTTACTCTCGGGTCTCATAGATCCTTAATGTCGCAGTTTAATCCCTTTCTAAACCGGAATTTCGGCTATTTCGCTATCAGCTAGCGTCTTTTAACGGAATTCCAAGGGTTTTCATTTTGCGATACAAGTTGCTGCGCTCCAGTCCGAGAAGTTCGGCTGTTCGCGTCACATTCCCCCCAGCCTCCTCAAGCTTTTTCAGAATGTAATCCCGCTCGAACGCCTCGCGTCCCTCGTGAAGGCTGGCGAAGCTATCCATTGCTCGCAAGTTGCTCGGGCGCTTGGATGCCGGTAACGGGATATGCCGGGCATCTACGCGCACTTGGGGATTTAGGATTACGATTCGTTCGATCATATTGCGGAGTTCACGAACGTTTCCCGGCCAGTGATACTCCTCGAGGACCTGATAGGCCGCGGGTGTCAACTCCTTCGGTTTGCGTCCATAGGCCTGGGTGAATTCCCGAAGGAAAAAATCGGCAAGTTGAGGGATGTCTTCCGCTCGATCGCGCAAAGGGGGAACGTGAAATGGGATCACGTTAAGCCGATAGAAAAGATCCTCGCGAAAGTTTCCTCGTTCGATTTCGTTGTCCAGGTTCTTGTTTGTAGCGGCGATTACACGAACATCCACTTGCACGGTTTCGTGAGCGCCTACCGGCTCAAAACGCTGCTCATCGAGCGCGCGAAGAACTTTGGCCTGCGTACGGAGGCTCATATCGCCGACTTCGTCCAGAAAGATGGTCCCGCCGTCGGCCTTTTGGAACTTGCCCGTTTTCCCTTCTCGGGCATCGCTGAAGCTGTTCCGCGCGTGACCGAAGAGTTCGCTTTCGATCAAATCTTCGGGGATTGCCGCGCAATTCACTTCCACCATGCTTTGGGTCGCACGGGGGCTCATCGCATGTATGGCATGTGCGACAAGCTCTTTGCCTGTTCCGCTCTCACCGAAAATCAGAACTCGGCCATTTGTTGCCGCCATCAATTGCATTTGCTGGCGTAGCGCCCGCATAGGAACACTGTCGCCGATGATCCGGTATTTCGAATGGTCTTCCCCCCGAAGGCGCGTGTTCTCAAGTTCCAGACGGCGATTCTCAATAGCGTTCTTCGTCACCACGGAGATCTTTTGCAGGGTGAGCGGCTTTTCCAGAAAATCGAAAGCCCCCAATTTGGTTGCCCTTACGGCGGTGTCGATAGAACCGTGTCCAGAAATCATCACGACAACCGGACGATCTGCGAAAGGGATCTCCTGAATACGCGCGAGCGTTTCCATCCCGTCCAAGCCGGTTAGCCAGACATCCAGGTAGACGAGGTGATAAGAACGGCGGGCGAGCGCCTCAAGACAGGCCTCCCCGCTAGGCACTGTTTCAACTTCGTAGCCATCGTCCTCGAGCACACCGCCGAGCGACTGCCGAATGCCTGGTTCGTCGTCCACAATCAGAATCGCGCTTTTCATGCCGGGATCGATGTTTCAACCGCCGCTTCTACCAGCACTGGCAATTCAATGGTGAAGCGCGCGCCCACAGGCTGATTGTCTTCGACGCGGATCTGCGCTCCATGATCGGTGAGAATATGGCTCACAATTGCGAGACCCAGGCCGGTGCCGCGCCCCTTAGTCGAGAAATAAGGAAGAAACAGCTTTTCGCGTTGTTCGGCGGTGATACCAGACCCGGTGTCCGCCACTACCAATTCCACCATTCCTCTTACACCCGGCTGAGTCGCAATGTACAGCTGCTTCACAAAGGATTCCTGCATTGCTTCGGCTGCGTTGTCGATCAGGTTCACTACAACGCGCTTAAATTGCTCCCGATCGATGAGAACGCAGGGGAGGTCAGGAGCGAAGTCAACGCGAATGTGAATCGCATCCAGTCTTCCTGCGAATACGCCGAGCCCATTTTTTACGGCTTCATTAAGATCACCGCGCGTCAACTGCGCCGCGGGAAAACGCGAGATTTGCGAAAACTCGTCCACCAAAGTCTTCACCGACTGCACTTCACTAACGATCGTATCGGTGCATTGTTGAACGATACGCGCTACTTCGGCAGGCAACGACGCACGCCCGAGTTGCCGCGCGATGCGCTCCGCCGAGAGGGTAATCGGAGTCAGGGGATTCTTGATCTCGTGAGCCACGCGCCGCGCGACTTCGTTCCAGGCGGAGGTCTTCTGGGCGCGCAATAAATCGGTGGTGTCCTCCAGGACGATTACAAATCCCGAGGTTAATTTGTCCTCGAGCGCCGAAACAGTAATGGATAAGCTCTGCTGTCTGGCGCTACGGCTTTCAAACTGCGCTGTCGCAAGCCCCGTGCGGCGCGCGCGGTTCATCAAGTACCTGATCTCCGCTGATTCATCCCGCGAGAATAGATCTTCCATGCGGCGCGCGCGATCCACTGCTTCGGCCGAAAGAATTCTTTTGAGCGGCTGATTAACCCGTTGAATCCAACCGTCAGCGCTGACGGAAATTACGCCTGTTGGAATGCTCTCCAAAATTGCCTCGGTGAACCTCCGGCGCGCCTCCAGTTCGCGACTATTCGCTTCGAGCTCCTGAGTCATCTGATTGAATCCGCGCACCAGGCTTGCGAGTTCATCCATGGCGCGAACCCGCACCCGGTAATGGAGATTCCCTTTACTCACCTGCTGCGCCGCATCAATCAACGCCACAATCGGCACGCTAATCTGCTTCGCCAGGAACAGCGCGATCCAGGTGGCCACGAACAGTATGAACAGCGCAATCAGAGAAAGCATAAGCAGATTCGTTTGCCGAATATACTTTTGCTGCTGAGCTAGTCCTGCGTAATCGCTGTTGTATTTATCGATTAATTGTTGTTTGGCGGCAATGTCTAGAGACATTCGCGAGGCGAGCTCAACCGTTCCCACTTCCTGGCCGCCGATGTTGACGGACGCTCGTGACACGGCTATGTCGGGCCGGTTCTGCTTCGGCATTCGTCCGATCGCTAAAACCGGTTGTTGGGCGCCGAGCGGGATCAATGCCGCAGCCGACACATTTTGTTCAGCGCAGAACCGCGCCAGATAATCGCGTGACGCATCACCGCCTCCGAGGATCAGCCGTGTCTCGGGCATAGAGGCTAAAAGCAGTGCTTGAGCTTGCACCTTGTCGCGCATTTCGCGTTTCAGCGCGTCGCTCACTTCAGTCAGAATTAGCCGTTGGGCCTCAATCGGCTTGGTGAACCACTTAGCCAGATTGCGGTTCATTACTTCGACGGAATAAAGCACCATGAAAAAGACCGGCATAAAGCTCAATGCCAAAGCTCCGGCCACGAGTTTGGTCTTCATTCGCGAGCCTTCGTGCTGACCGTGATGTTCGACCCACAGCTTCACGAACGTCCGCACAAGCATAAATCCGAGCGTCACCATTAAGAGGAAGATGACTGTGGAGACGGCCCAGAAGATAAGGGTCTGAACAGGGCCCGTTGGTGTCGGATCAACCGTGAAGGATCCCTGCCACACAACCAAGGCGATGAGGACGATCAGCAGAACGATTCCGGACCCGTAGAGAACACGCTTACGCATGGAAGGTACTGCTTTTAATTGTAGGAGAGATAATTCACAAAGACGCGACGATCTGTCGCAAGCGCCACGCACAGATGCGACTCGCCTCAAGCTTGTCGCCTTGAGGACCCATCCAGTGCGTCTCTATGTTGATATCGCCGCGATATCCCTGGTCCGCAAGGGCAGCCACCTGAGCCTGCCAATTCACGTCTCCATCTCCGATTGCAACCCATTCTCCTCGCCGCCAGTCTTTTGCATGGACGTGAGCGATTCGACTGATAGGGAGCAGTTGAAAGGCCTCCGGAGTGGAAGGCTCTCCGGATACCAGGGCATTAGCGGGATCCCACACGATTTGCAGGTTCGGATGATCTACGGCGGCCAAGACGCATGCGGTCTCACGAGCGGTGGAGATGTTGCAGGCATGTTCGTTCTCAAGTCCGATTATGAGATCGTGCTCCGCAGCTTCGTCTGCCAAAGTTCGAAGCGCACTCACCACACGTTCAAACACAATCTCGGGGTTAATGGTTCGCCAGTAGGAGAAGACGCGCACGATCTTGGCACCGGCAGCGCGGGCCACGAAAAACGCTCGTTTCGCTAACTTTTCTTGGTCCGCGAACGTGTGATTCGAAGCGAAGGCATCCTGCTGAAAGCGTGTGTCTACAGCGGGTCCGTCGGGCAGAGTGCATTTCAGAAGCGGGGAAGCAATCGAATTCACGGGCAAATCCAGCTTGCGCAATGTCCGAAGGGCTCGGTCCAAGTCGTCGTCCGACAGGTCCAGAATATTGGCGTCCCAGACTACTCGAAGCTCTGCCGCTTCCAGACCGGCGGCATGCATCGCTTGGGCGGCAACCTCCAAATCAGGCGAGAACTCATCCGTGATGGCGCCGATCCTCACTGCATCCGCTCCAACTTCCGGTAGAGGGTTTTGCGCTCGATTCCCAGTATCTGCGCCGCTCTACTTTTATTGCCTCCGGTAGCGGCCAATACCCGGCGTATCTGCTCCGCTTCCGTATCGGCCAGGGACTCGCCGCCCTGATCGCGAGGTTCCATCTCCCGCACCGCGTCATGCACGGCTTCACAGTCGATTCGCGAGCTGGGGGAGAGTATCGTCAGCCGCTCGATCAAGTGCTGGAGTTGACGGACGTTTCCGGGCCAAAGCTGTTCCTGCATTGTCTTAACGCCGGACTCGGTCAACTTCACTTCCTGCCCGTAGCGCTGATTGTAACGATGAAGGAAGTGACGCGCGAGAAGCGGCACATCCTCCCGTCGCTCTCGGAGAGCAGGAATGTGCACGCGCACTACGTTCAGCCGGAACCAGAGGTCTTCGCGGAAACGGCCATCTTCCACCATTTTCTGAACGTCGCGATTGGTTGCAGCCAAGACCCGAACATCGACTGCCTTGGGACGAGCCGAACCGACCGGACGCACCTCTCGTTCCTGCAGGAACCGAAGGAGCTTCAATTGGAAGTTGAGATCGATATCGCCGATTTCGTCCAGCAACACAGTGCCGCGATGCGCCGACTCAAATACTCCCGTTCGATCGCGGTCTGCCCCGGTGAAGGCACCGCGCATCGCACCGAACAACTCGCTTTCGAGGAGCGAAGGAGCGATCGCACCGCAATCCACCGGTACGAATGGCATATTGGACCGGCGGCTAAAACGGTGGATCATGCGGGCAATCATCTCTTTGCCGGTGCCTGTCTCTCCTTCGATCAAAACGGTCGCGTCGGTGGGCGCCACTCGGGAGACTGTCTTATAGATCTCAACCATTGCGGCGGAACTGCCGATGAGATCGGTGGAAGGATGCTCCTCATCTTCATATTCGAGGTCAGTCGCGTCGAGTGCGGCTTCCGCTCGTTTCACCGTCTCCAGGATGCGATCGAGCTCAAACGGTTTTGCGATGTAATCGAACACGCCGCCTCGCGTCGCAGCCATTACGGTTTCCATGGTTCCCCGGGCGGTCATAAGAATCACCGAACAACCAGGGTCTTTCTTGCGAGCTGCGTCGAGGATGTCGAGACCTGACCGCTCATCGATATAAATGTCCGAGATCACGATGGGGTATGAATCGCCATGGAGACAAGCGAGCGCTTCCGACGTGGAAGAAACAGCATCTACCGCATAGCCTTCCAGTTCGAGAAAAGTGGCGATAGTATTCCGGACGCTCGAGTCATCTTCAACGATAAGCAGCCGCTGCATAGCTTCTATTTATGTTACGTGGGGCCAAGTGGCAAGATGAGTGTAAATCGCGAACCCCGCCCCGGCGTCGAATCCACCAGGATTGATCCTCCATGCTCCGTGACGATCTGTTCAACGATCGACAGACCGATTCCGGAGCCGGATTCGCCCGTCTGCTCGGCTTTCTGAGTCCGATAGAACCTCTCGAAAACGCGCCGCACCTCGTGCTTCTCCATGCCCATTCCCTGATCTTCTACCCACAAACGGACTTCGCTGCGCGCCAGCCTGCCTGAAACGGTCACTCGCGTAGCGGGCTTTGAATACTTAATGGCGTTAGTGAGCAGGTTGTAGACGGCATACTCCATCAATTCGCGATCGCCACGCAAATCTGTATTGGGTACTGTCTCCATCTCGATCTCAATGTTTTTTCGGGCGGCCAGAGGACGCGCTCGCGTGACGCATTGCTCCAACAGTTCCGGAGCTGAGAACCGCTCGTGCTTCAATTCAATCTGGCCACCAGATAGGCGCTCCACGCTCAAGAATGTCTCGATCATGTGAGCCAACCGCTTCGATTCCGAATTAATTGTCTCCGCAATCTGCTTGCGCTTGGCTTCGGGCATTTCGTACCGAGAGATCAATTCACTCGACCCCTGAATGGCGGTGAGTGGAGTGCGCATCTCATGCGTCACGAATTGCATCGCGCGCTGATACCTAGCCTGCGATGCCTCCGCTCGGAGAAGACTGCGGCGCGTAATGAAATTTCGCCAAGCCGCCGCGGAGATAACGGCCAGCCACGCGCAGAGGACGCCCGACATGTAGGGGAAAACTGAACCTTTCGTAAACGCAAAATACGGGCCGAAATGGGCAACCGTGAGTAGTGCCGCGGCAAGCGTATTTGCGTACCAGCCGCTTGTGAATGCGAAGATGAAGCCCGCGAGGACGACGACGGCGACACAAGCGACAACTACAAGGATTTCCGGCGTGTCGGTCAGGAACATGCCTTGTGCAATCGTTTCAAACGCATTTGCGTTGATCTCGACGCCGGGCATGTAGATTCCGCCCGAGTAAGGCGTCATCCATCGATCGCGAACGGCTGTCTGGGCGGTCAGCCCTGCAAAAACGACTTTTCCCGCAAAGTGGGCCAGGAGAGTTGGATCCTGCTCCAGTTGAGCCACAGAGTAGCCCGGAACTCCACCTTGGGATGGGGGTACATAGCGGATCCGCATGGCGCGACCATCCACGCGGCTCGCAGGAATGGAGATGTTACCCATTTCTAGCGTGGACGGTGTTTCCGTAATCTGAACTCCGGAACTGACTCGGAAGGCCTCCAGCGCGAGTGCCCAGCGGCGAACGCGGCCACCTGCCTTCTCGAGCGGGATCTCGCGATTCACGGCGTCATAGCGATCAAGCCCGGCGTGAACTTGGCCGATTCCCGCCGCCAGTTTTCCAAATCGCGGCACCGGGTCATCCCACTGACCTCCGGGCAACAAATCACTGGATAGCACTAGCTTCGGAATTTGCCGGAATGCCCGTTCCAGCGCGTTGTCCTCAGCGCTTGGGTCTGCGAGGATTACGTCCACGGCCACCACGTTCGGCTTCAGCGGCGCAATTAAATCCAGCCCCCTCGCGAGTGCAGCCCGGATTCCGGTGATGCCACCGAATTCTCGCATCGTGGCTTCGTCAATTCCCAAGATGACGGATTCCAACCGCCAAGGGCGAGGCGAATGTAAGCGAAATACGAAGTCGTATGCGTAATTGTCAATTTCGCGGCAAGGGGGCGTCCAGCTAATAAGAAGGCCCATCACACCCGCGAAGGCGAGCAGACCGCAGTATGCCCACCAGTCCAGCTTGCGTGTCCTCACACTCGGATTACTCAATTAACTCATAGAGCGGCTTGCTAGAATCGCTAACAAAGGAGAATCTCCAAATGGCTAAGGGCATGGACCGCAAGAAGGAAGTAAAGAAACCAAAAAAGAACAAGAAGTAGCGCTCAGAAGTCGGCGGTTTCGTTGAGGAGAGGGGCTGAGGATCATGCGCACACAGTGGATTTCGGGCAGGCGGGGCGACGCAGTTCGTACACAGATGCACTATGCCCGTGCGGGCAAAATCACCGGGGAAATGGAGTACGTGGCGAAACGGGAAAACGTCACACCGGAGTTCATTCGTTCCGAAATCGCCCGCGGGCGCATGATCATCCCCGCAAATATCAACCACGCGAGTCTCGAGCCTATGTGTATCGGCGTCGGGTCCAAGTGCAAGATCAACGCCAATATCGGGAATTCGGCGACTACATCGGATATCGACGAGGAACTGGGCAAACTCGCCTACTGCGTCAAGTATGGAGCCGATACGGTCATGGACCTATCGACAGGTGGCGATATTCCTCTCATCCGGCGCGCCATCATCGAACAATCTCCGGTCCCTATCGGCACGGTGCCTATTTACGAGGCGCTTACTCGCGTTCGTAGAATTGAAGACCTCACAGCCGGGTTGATGCTTGAGGTAATCGAAGAACAAGCGCAGCAGGGTGTGGACTACATGACCATCCATGCTGGTGTACTTGTGCAATTTGTTCCGTTAGCCTCGAAACGCATCACGGGTATCGTGAGCAGGGGCGGTGCGATTCTCGCCGAATGGATGGTAAAGAATCACAAGCAGAACATGCTCTACGAGTGCTTCGAAGACATTTGTAAGATTTTTCAAAAGTACGATGTCAGCTTCTCTCTCGGAGATGGGCTGCGGCCAGGGTGCATAGCGGATGCGAGTGACGCCGCTCAGTTCGCTGAACTGAAGACTCTCGGCGAACTGACAAAGAAAGCGTGGGAATACGATGTGCAGGTAATGGTCGAGGGGCCAGGGCATATTCCACTTGACGAGATTCAACTACAGGTCGAGAAAGAGCGGGAACTCTGCTTTGAAGCGCCGTTCTATACGCTCGGACCTCTAGTGACCGATATCGCTCCTGGATACGACCACATCACGTCAGCTATAGGCGCCGCGATGATTGGATGGTACGGTGCGGCGATGCTCTGCTACGTTACTCCCAAGGAGCACCTCGGGCTGCCAAACAAAGAAGATGTGAAGCAAGGAATCATTGCGTACAAAATCGCCGCGCACGCCGCCGACTTGGCCCGCCATCGCCCTGGTGCGCGTGATCGTGACGATGCTCTATCCCGCGCGCGGTACAGCTTCGACTGGAAGCAGCAGTTCGCACTGTCCCTCGACCCGGAAACCGCGCAAGCTATGCATGATGAGACGCTGCCTGAAGAAGGTTTCAAAGAAGCCGCCTTTTGCTCCATGTGCGGACCGAAGTTTTGTTCGATGAATCATTCCTCGCGAGTCGGAGATTTCACCGAAGAGGAAGCGCAGGATGTGATAGCGCGCTCTGAAAGTGTCTATCAGATCGTAAGCGGCGATTAGGTTTTTTCAACTAAGCCCTATGTAACGAATAGTCTTCCACGCAACGCACTGGCGCTGGAATTGCATCGAAGTAGTAGGAGAAAGTATGCGCACGCTTAAAAAAACTCTACGCTACGTCGCGTTGGGTGTCGTTCTTCTCGCTGAAAGCGGGATCATGAGCGCACAAAATGGCGCTGCGATGCCCAACGGAGGCGACGCAAGACTTGTTAAAGAAGTTCGCCACGAGCTTGTAATGCTTCCGTATTACGGCGTATTCGACGATCTCTCTTATCAAATCGATGGCAGCACCGTCACTCTTATGGGCCAAGTCACCAAGCCAACGCTCAAATCGGATGCCGGTAATGTTGTAAGACACATAGAGGGTGTCACTCAGGTCATCAATAATATTGAGGTCCTTCCTCTGTCGCCGATGGACGATAGGATTCGCCGCGCCACTTTCCGAGCTATTTACGGGAGAGGTCAATTGGCAGATCGCTATGCTTATCAAGCTGTTCCAGCGATCCACATTATCGTGAACAACGGACATGTCACTCTCACCGGTGTGGTGGGAAACCAAACTGACAAGAATATTGCGGGCATTCAGGCCAATAGTGTCAGTGGAGTTTTCTCTGTAAGCAACAACCTTCGTGTAGGCATTTAAGCCGGCGAGCAATCCCTGTGGATTAAGCTCTCTTCCGTCAGCATTGCTTTTTAGCAGGCCAGGGGCGTACCATCGCCGTGATCATGCTCCTGCCCAACTTTATAAGCATTCTTCTTTTATTATTACTTCCACTTTACTCAACATTTCTCCACGCTCAAACGGTGAGCCTCTCTACGGTCTACACCTTTCGTGGATCACCCGACGGGGAAAGTCCAGAAGCGGGTCTAGTGGCTTTCCAGGGCGGCTTTATCGGAACGACTACTTATGGCGGATCGACCGCTAACGCGGGCGTAGCGTTCGTGCTTTCAGCCTCGAACTCGGGCGGTTGGACCGAGCGGATCGTTCATCGTTTTGGAGCTACAGGGGATGGTGCGTATCCTGAAGCCGCGTTCACCCCGGGCTCAGCAGGAACCTTCTACGGCACCACCTACGGTGGGGGGTCTTACAGCTTTGGAACTGTTTTCCAGCTAACGTCGCATGGAACCGGTTGGAGCGAAAAAGTGTTGCACAGCTTTGGGGGTTCACTTGATGGCGAGTACCCCATTGGGAATCTTGCGGTCACAGCGGATCAGCGGATCTTTGGAGTCACACGTTCAGGAGGAAGTTTCGGATTTGGAACTGTGTTTGAGTTAACACCGCCGTCCTCCTCTAATTTAGCGTGGACGGAGCACATCATCTACGATTTTCAGGGCGGGAGCGACGGTGCGACTCCTAGCGCCGGCCTCTTGTTGCGCCCAGGTAACACTCTTGTGGGGGTTACCTCCGGCGGCGGCGCTTTCGGAGCGGGTACCGTATACGAGTTGAATGCACCTCTTCTCGCGGGGGGTTCTTGGACCAAAGCCACGATTTATGGTTTCGTTGGCGGGCAGTCGGCCGCGCAGCCTGGTACGGAACTGGTTAGCGGAGCAAACGGTGCTCTTTACGGAATCGCGCAGGGAGGAGGATTGTATCAGCGCGGCTGCGTCTTTCAAATCGTCCCCGATCCGACCAGTCCGGGGAGTAGCGTGGAGAATGATCTCTACAGCTTTACGTTCGGGTTTCCGCAGGCGAATTTAGGTGGGCTGATGATCGGAAAGCAGGGACAAATAATTGGAACGACTACACTTCCGGTCGGTTTGCATCCGTACGGAGGCGTTTTTCTGCTGGCGCCCCCCACTATGCCCGGCGCGCCGTGGACCGAGAGTACGATCTATGCGTTTACTGGCTCGAACGATGGAGCGTATCCGAATCCTGGGTTGGTGGCCGGCAAGAAAGGGACTTTTTTCGGCACGACTCAAATGGGAACCTCGAGCAACGACGGCAGCGTCTTTGAGCTCTCCATCGAGTAGCTCCGCTGCGAACTTGCCGAGCCTACGCTCACCAATTGTCGGGTACCCTAGAGAGACCTCTACGGATGTCTTTCTTCCCGTCTCAACTGATCGCAAATCGTCTACTGATCTTCGCTTGCGCGTTCGCCGCGGTTTACCAGGCGGGCTTCTCAGTAGCATCAATTAACGTGCTCCGTAACGGGACGACCGAAGCGCGTTCCCCTATGCAGTTCGGATTTCGATTGGAGGCGATCTCAGACGCCATGCCCGAAGCTGAGCTCGCAGGGGTCCACTGGGGAGACAAACTTCTGGAAGTTGACGGGCGCCCGTTCACCGGAGAATTGGTACTCGCCCAAGCTGTGGGGAACCGTCGAGCGGGCGAACTCCTTCCCGTTGTCGTAGCTCGCCCTAATGGTACGCGGCATTCCGCCTCCATTCGCTTAGCGCCGATTCGCTCAGAAAAGCCGTCGCTTTCAAGCTGGCTCATCAGTTTAGCGATACAGATTGTGTTGCCGACTTTTTGCCTTGTACTTGGATTCTGGGTAGCTTTGGCCCGACCCGAAGATCGCTTGGCCTGGCTTCTTCTCGCGCTGATGATTGGTTTTTCGCAAATCGTGGAAGGGTTCTCTTGGAGTTGGCCGCTGATGCCGTTAGCTGTGACTTGGAACGCGGCGCTCGGTCATCCGTTCGGCGTTTGGCTCGTTTGGCTTGTCCTTTTCGGCATCTATTTTCCGAAGCGCGCCTCCTTTGACCAAAAGCGACCATGGATTAAATGGTTGCTCCTGACTCCTTTGGCGCTTCAAGCCCTCTTCTTTTTCGTGCTCACCATTGGAAGCGACTATAAGCTCTCCGCCCTTCATCCGCTTAAACCCCTTTTGGGCCTTTTCCTCAAAGTTCCCGTACAGACGTACCTGAGCTTCACCGCATTAATAGCGTTTTCCTCCGTTATCTGGATGCAAAGCATTACGGCGGAAAGCTCCGATTCGCGACGTCGAATTCGAATCTTGTACTTTGGCACGGTGACCAGCCTAGCGCCTCTGTTCATCGTTGCGATTATCAGCGTCGTTCGTGGGGAAGATATTTTCCGTGGTGTTCCGCAGTGGGCGGTAATCACAACTCTGCTCACCTTGCTGTTATTTCCAATCACGATGGCATATGTGATCGTAGTGCAGCGCGCGATGGAGGTCAGTGTAGTCATTCGCCAGGGCGTTAAATACGCGCTCGCTCGAAGCGGCTTCCGCGTTGTGCGGGGGCTTTTGCTGGGATTGGCAATCGTGCTGGTTTCAAATGCATTTGCCGATTCGCAACCCGGCATATTATTCCGTGTTTTCTCGACGTGTTTCTTAGTTCTGGTTGCTGTAAGCCGCCGCAAATTTTCGGATCGGTTTTCGCTCTGGATCGATAAGCGTTTCTTTAGGGAATCGTATAGCGCGGAACTGGTCATGAGCGAGTTAGCTCAAGAGGCGCGACAGTTTACCGAGATTCAGCCTCTCTTGGCGACCGTGGCTAATCGGGTCTCCGAAACGCTTCATGTGGCGAGAATGGCCGTATTCCTGAGGGATGGAAACCGTTTCCACGTAGCTGAAACAATCGGTCTGCAGGCGGCTCTTGTGCCCTCGCTAACTCCGCAAAGTCAAACTGCCCACTTGCTCAGCGAAGCTACAAAACCGGAGATGGTTTACTTTGACGACCCTCGCAGCTGGGTGCACGCGGCCTCAGAAGCTGAGCAGAACGATCTTAGAAGCTTGCAGACCGAGGTTCTACTTGCTCTTCCCGGGCGAAAGCAACTGTTGGGACTGATCGCGCTGGGGCCGAAACTTTCGGAGGAGCCATACTCTCCTTCGGATTTACGCCTTCTTCAGTCAGTGGCGGTTCAAACGGGATTCGCTCTCGAGAACACGCAACTCCTGGCAGAGGTCGCGCATGAGGCTGGGCAGCGAGAGCGCTTGAATCGCGAAATCGAGATCGCTCGCGAGGTGCAGCAGAGGCTTTTTCCGCAATCCTGTCCAAGTGTTCCGGGAATCGAATATTTTGGAATGTGCCGTCCAGCTTTAGCCGTTGGCGGTGACTATTTCGACTACATCTTACGGCCCGATGGACGCCTGGGTATCGCGCTTGGAGACGTTTCTGGGAAGGGCATTTCGGCCGCGTTGATGATGGCCAGTCTTCAATCGTTGTTGCGCGGCCAAATCGAAGCCGGTTTACAGGATTTGGCGGTTTTACTCACAAACACCAATCGGCTTATCTACGATGTTTCTACGTCAAACCGGTACGTGACGTTCTTCTACGGCGAGTATGACCCGGCAAACCGCGGGATGACGTATGTGAATGCCGGCCATAACCCGCCGATGGTTCTGCGGGGCAGCGAGGTTATTCGCTTAGAGGCATGCGGACCCGTGGTCGGTCTTCTGCGCTCGGTCTCGTACCAGAGCGCGTTCTTCAAGTTCCAGTCCGGCGATGTATTCATCACTTACACCGATGGCATTAGCGAGGCCATGACGATTGACGACGAGGAATGGGGTGAAGATCGAATGATCGAATCACTTCGCCAAAGCAGTTCCGGAAACGCTTCGGAGATCGCGATCGGGTTGATGAAGGCTGCGGATGCGTTCACGGCGGGAGCGGAGCAGCATGATGACATGACGCTGATCACGATGAAAGTCCTCTAATAAACGCAACGGGACGCAGGCCGAATGCAACAATGGGTCGAGGTATCCATCCCATTATGAAGAAAATTGCATCTCTATTGAGCATTGGTGTGCTCGCGATTAGCATGTCGGCGTTTGCGCAGAGTGCCGGTGACGACGTGAAGTCGGCGGGCACAGACGTGAAGAACGCGACGAAGAAGACCGGCAAAGCAACGGTCAAGGGCGCTAAGAAGACCGGGCACGCCATTAAGAAGGGCACCCACAAGGCAGCCGACAAGGTTTCCGACAAAACCCAGTAAACTGGGGAAGCGGCCGGAGTTTCTTACGGGAGCTCCGGCCGCTCCTCAGCATGGGTCTTCTTTTAAACGTACAATCCGTCTCCAAAAAGTTTGGGGCCGATCCCCTCTTTGAATCCGTCTCTTTCACCGTCTCCGACGGCGATCGAATCGGCTTAATCGGGCCAAATGGGGCCGGCAAATCAACGCTGCTCGGGATGGTAGCAGGGCGCATTCCGCCCGATCAGGGTGAAATAGTGGTTCGTAAACTCGTACGGGTGAGTTATGTTCCGCAGGAGTCCACGTTCGCTTCTGGCATTACGGTAAGAGAGGTTTTAGAGCGGGCGTTCTCGGGACATGACGACGCGGAACTCCGCGGGCGAGTTGCGGAAACGTTAGGTCGAGCCGGTTTTGATAATGGCGAAAGTGAGGCGGCAGCCCTCTCTGGGGGCTGGCGGAAACGTTTAGCCATTGCTGAAGCGCTTATCAATAAACCCGACGTTGTTCTGCTGGACGAGCCTACCAACCACTTAGATCTCGAGGGCATTCTCTGGCTGGAACGCCTGTTGCGTGAGAGCCGCTTCGGAAGCATCGTGGTCAGTCACGATCGCTATTTTCTGGAGAACGCGGCCAATTCTATTCTCGAGCTCAACCGAGCCTATTCGGCTGGGCTGTTCCGAGCTGAAGGGAATTACTCTCGGTTTCTCGAGCGGCGAGAGGAGTTTCTTCGAGCGCAAGCGAAGTATCAGGATGCGTTGGCCAACCGAGCGCGTACGGAGCTTGAGTGGCTGCGCCGCGGTCCGAAAGCTCGCGCCACCAAGGCCAAGGCCCGAATCGATACTGCGCACGAGATGCTGTCTGAGCTGAAGGATCTGAACTCCCGGGATGTCTCTTCCTCGGTCGGGATCGACTTTACGTCTTCGGACCGTAAGAGCAAGAAACTTATTCAAGCCGAGAAGCTGACTTACCGCGTTGGCGAACGTACGCTATTCCGTGACTTGACGTTCACCGTAGTACCCTCTCAACGAATCGGCTTGGTTGGCCCAAACGGGAGCGGTAAAACGACTCTGCTTCGGCTTTTGATGGGCGAACTGGAACCAGCATCTGGGCAGGTGGAACGTGCCCCTGGCCTGCGGATCGTGTACTTCGATCAGGAAAGAGCGCGGCTGAACTTGGACGTCACACTTCGCCGCGCGTTAGCCCCCGACGGCGACTCCGTGGTGTATCAGGACCGAGTCATTCACGCAGCATCGTGGGCAGCCCGCTTTCTGTTCAGAAAAGAGCAGTTGGAGCAACCGGTCAGTCGCCTTTCTGGAGGCGAGCGCGCCAGAGTTTTAATCGCAAATCTGATGCTTCAACCGGCTGACGTTCTGATGCTGGACGAACCTACTAACGACCTCGACATCCCGACGCTTGAGATTCTGGAAGAGAGCCTTCTGGAGTTCACCGGAGCCTTGGTCATGGTGACGCACGATCGATATCTTCTGGACCGTGTTTCGACTGTGGTGATTGGCCTGGACGGCCAAGGCGGAGCCGAGCAGTTCGCGGATTATCCCCAGTGGGAGGAGTGGCAGGTCTCGCGGCGTGCGCTTGGGAAGAACGTGCAAAAGGCACAGGTCCCAAAGCACGCGCTTTCGGCGACCCGAAAGAAGCTCTCTTACAAGGATGCCCGGGATCTCGAATCCATTGAGGTTCGAATCGAAGAAGCCGAAACCGCAGTGGCGGCTCAGCAAGCCCTTTTAAACGATCCGGTGGTGAGTCGCGACCCGCAGCGTGTGCACGAGGCGTACGAAGCGCAGCAGGCTGCGCAATCGACGGTGGACCAACTGTATGCGCGCTGGGCTGAACTGGAAGCGAAGCTCGCTTAAGAAGCCGCTCGAGTCAGCCGGTCGCGAACGCCGTCCCAAACTGAGTTCGCCGGAGGCGGTTCAATCGCGATCCAGTCTAAACCTTGCCGATCGAGATCGTGGAGCACATCGTACAAGCGAGTTGCATACGGCAGAGGATCGAGCGGCATTTTGACGGTGGGAATGCTATCGCTTAGCTGGGTGCGTCCGACGAAAACGCCACGTCCCCAGTTCGGTAATGCTGCGGCGTTCGCGAGCACGAGTCGTGTATTTGGCTGATAGTGCCTGGCGTGCTGACCTGGCGAGCGATGCCGGTCAGACGCTTCGCCGACCAAGGTTGAAACAGGTCCAATGATGGCTTCAATCTGCTCCCGGGTGATTGTCCCGGGCCGAAGCAACTCTGCTGAGTGTTCCGTCAGAGCGATAACTGTTGATTCGATCCCGACGGGGGTGGGTCCGTCATCGAGGATGAACTCCACCTGGGAACCGAGGGAGTGCCGTACATGATCAGCGCGCGTGGGTGAAAGTTCCGTGAAGCGGTTCGCGCTGGGCGCTGCAATTGGGACTTCAGCCGCATGTATGAGCGCAAGAGCAATATCATGATTTGGCATCCGGAGCCCGACGGTGGGCAATCCGGCAGTTACGGCATCGGGGATGACAGCCTTCTTGGCCAAAACGAGGGTGAGTGGTCCTGGCCAGAACCGCTCCGCAAGCTTCTGGGCTGTGTGCGGCCATTCAAGAGCCAGGTCACGGGCCTGATCGAGCGAGCCAATGTGGACTATCAACGGGCTACTAGCGGGGCGGCCTTTGACTTGGTAGATCCGGGCTACGGCCTCTGCGTTGAGAGCGTTTGCACCTAGACCGTATACCGTCTCAGTCGGGAAGGCCACCAGTTCACCGGCCTGAATGGCCATGGCTGCCGCACGAATCTCAGTCTGCGAGATCATCCTTCGAGTCGCCCGCTATCTTTCCCGTTTTGCGGAAGACCAGGTAGGAATGCATCAACTCCTCCATGTCCCCGTCAAGCACTCGGTCAACGTCGCCGATGGCCAACTTCGTCCGGTGGTCTTTGATCATTCGGTAAGGCGCCAGCACGTAACTGCGGATCTGGCTGCCGAAGTTGATTTCCAGCTTGGCGGCCTCAGTCTTGCGCGCGTCTTCCCGTTTCTTCTCAAGTTCGCGTTCGTAGAGGCGCGCTCGCAGCTGCTTCATCGCAGTGTCACGATTTTTGTGCTGAGAACGCTCGTTTTGGCATTGCACGACGGTGTTGGTAGGCAAGTGCGTGATGCGCACGGCCGAATCTGTCATGTTGACGTGCTGGCCGCCGGCGCCAGAAGCCCGAAAAGTGTCGATCCTCAAATCCTCCACTCTTATATCGATCTTGATTTCTTCATCGATCTGGGGATAAACGAAGACCGAAGCGAACGAGGTGTGCCGCCTGGCGTTTGCGTCGAACGGGGAGATGCGCACCAGCCGGTGCACTCCTATTTCCGATTGAAGCAAGCCGTAGGCGTTGTGCCCGTTCACTTCAAAGGTGACAGACTTGATCCCAGCACCCTCGCCCTCCAGCCGGTCTGTAATAACCGTTCCGAAATGGTGCCGCTCCGCCCACCGCAAATACATTCTCATCAGCATCTCGGCCCAGTCCTGACTTTCGGTTCCCCCTGCGCCAGGATGAATGGTCATGATTGCGGGACGAGCGTCGTTCTCCCCCGACAGGAGCATCTCAGTCTCTAGTTTTTCCAGCAGTTCAGAGTAAGGCTTCAGAGACCGTTCAATCTCGCCGCTGACATCTTCGCCTTCGCGGCCGAGTTCAAACAGAGTATCGAGGTCCGAAGTCAATGACGCAATCCGGCCATCGTCCTCGATTGATTCTTCGAGGCGTTTCCGGTCCTG
The DNA here is from genome assembly GCA_963738525.1 of Bryobacterales bacterium. GTDB lineage: Bacteria > Acidobacteriota > Terriglobia > Bryobacterales > Bryobacteraceae > Bog-113. The sequence goes on along the minus strand of CAVTXC010000010.1, from coordinate 84,177 downwards.
CATGACCTTCTGACTCTTTTCGGGGTTGTTCCAAAAGTCCGGTTCGGAGACCTGTCGTTCTGTGTCGCTCAGCTGGCGTTGTTTGCCGGCCGCGTCAAAGATAGCTCCGGACGGCAGTAGCCTGTTCGCGCAGCGGAAAGTACGCGCGGTCGAGTTCTTCCAATGTCATGTTCTACAACTATGTTAGCTAAACTCCCACGGCCATTGCTTGAAGAGGAGGCTCCGCATGCGTGGGTTTGTTTAGACGGCGTCCCCACTTGATAGCGGGCCGCTCAACAAAGTAGTAGCTCCCCAACGCGCAGAAAACAGCGAGAACGACATTGATCGGGAATCGCTGGAAGACGCCGTGATGGTACTGAGAGACAAACAACTGCTGCCACAAATAGAGGCTGTAGGAGAGCCTGCCGCACCACCGGAGCGGAACGCACTCGAGGGCCCGGCTGAACCACGCTCCTGGCTGGGCAACTGTAACGGCGAGCAGAAAAGGAAAGAGGAGGGCTTCAGCCAACATGTACGATTGAGGCTGGCGAACGTCCAAGGCGACAATCACTACGAATGCACCCAGGACAAATCCGCTGCCAAACCTTTTTGGCGCAAACCGTTGAATCCCAAACAGTGCGAGCGAGCTTCCCCAAAGCAGCGCATCCATGCGGTAATCGCTGCGCAACGGGTAATTACGCAACACTTCGTTATGGAAAAGCGTTGCAATCCAGCCGTTCCGCAGATCCAGGCTTCTCCAGATCGCAAACGATAACGCCAGGGCCGGTGCAATCCAACGGGAACGACGAAAACCAGCAATCACCAAGATGGCGGGCCAGAAGAGATAAAACTGTTCTTCGACTGCCAACGACCAGAAATGGCCGGTATACCAACCATCATGGGCGCTCGCTCCCCAGTAGTTTCGTAAGAAGACGAGACAGCTCACAATGTCTGTGCCGGAGGAATAGATCACGCCAGTAACGGACAGCAGAGTGATTACCGCCAAGTAGCAAAGCGCGGGCGGCAGAATCCGAAATGCACGGCGACTATAGAACTGGGAAAGCGAAACAAAGCCATTTCGCGTTTGCTCGTCAAGTAAACGGCTGGTGATGAGGAAACCGCTGATCGCGAAGAATAGGTTTACACCGAGTGCGCCGTGCCTCGTCCAGTAATTCGAAGCGAAAGAATGCGAGAGGATCACGCCGATTATGGCGATCGCGCGCCATCCATCGAGCGAAGAGATGTATTCCGAGCGCTTCAACCAACGTTAGTGGGTCCGCGGAGCAACATGTCGCGGATTTATTACCAGCCCGTACGGGTGATTCGCCGCCACTGTTTGCCGACTTGAATCAACAACTCGCTTGATCCATCCGTCAGCACCAGGTCGCTTACCGGCTGTTCGTTGATTTTCACTGCCCCCGCCTTCAGTTTCCGAGTGGCGTCGCTAACCGAATCTGCGAGGCCGATCCGAGCTATTAGCTTATCGAGCTTGATTCCGTTAGGGACTCGCACGCCCTCCGGAAGTTCGACCGTAGGAATGTCAGAGGGCACCTCCTTCATCCGCACGACGCGGGTGAACTCCTCTTCGGCTGTTTGAGCATCCTTCACCGAATGGAAGTCTGAGACGATCAACCGTCCCAGCCGCATCTTTGCCTGAAGGGGATGGAGCGCGCCCAAGTTGATGTCCTGTCGCATCGACGCAATCTCCGCCACACTGACGTCGGTCAGCAGTTCGTAGTAACGAAACATCAGTTCATCGCTGATCTGCATCACTTTGCGAAACATCACCGGAGCTGGCTCGGCAATTCCGATGTAGTTCCCCAGGGACTTTGACATCTTCTTCTCGCCATCCAGACCTTCCAGGATCTGCACGGTGCCGACGATTTGCGGAAGCTGGTTTGAATCTTTTTGAAGCTCTCGGCCAACCAGAAGGTTGAATTTCTGGTCGGTCCCCCCCAATTCGATGTCGCACTCCAGAGCGACGGAATCGTAGCCTTGCGCTAGCGGGTAAAGAAGTTCGTGCATGGAGATCGGCACTCCCTCGCTGTAGCGCTTTGCGAAGTCATCACGCTCCAGGATCCTTGCAATCGTATATTTCGAGCAGAGCTTGAGAAAATCCTCAAAACCGAACTTCCCCAGCCACTCACTGTTGTAGCGGATTTCTGTCTTTTCCGGATCGAGGATCCTGAACACCTGGGCCTTGTAAGTTTCGGTGTTGGCTTCGATTTGTTCACGGCTCATGGGCGGACGAGTGGCATTACGCCCCGACGGATCTCCGATCATGGCAGTGCTATCGCCAATCAAGAAGATCACGGTGTGCCCGTAATCCTGAAAATGTTTCATCTTCCGCAGCAGCACCGTATGGCCTAGGTGGAGATCCGGAGAAGTTGGGTCAAAACCGGCCTTTACGCGAAGAGGCCTTCCTTTTTTCGCGATGCGCTCCCGTAGTTCCTCTTCGCGAATCAATTCCGCGAGACCTTTTTTCAGGTATGTAATTTGGGCATCGAGAGACACTTCGCTTATTGTGTCAGGTACTTGGAGAGAAAATGATCAGCGGCTCGATACGCAGCAACCCAGTGATCATGGGTCAGAAAGTCGTGAATCTCGTCGGGAAAGATCAGCTCTTCAAACGGAACCTGCTGTTTGCGTAAAGCTTGGGCAAGCATGATCGACTGCTTGAAGTTCACATTTCGGTCGTCATCCCCATGAATAAGGAGGACTGGCGATCTCCACGTGCCGATGTAGGCCATAGGCGAAGACTCAAATGCGATTCGTGCAACCTCCTGTCGCTTCTCTGGCTGATAGTTCGGAACGAAGCCCGACATTTCCTCATTCCACTCGTGTACGCCGTGAAGGTCGACACCGGCCGCGAACAAGTCTGACGCGCGAGCCAACCCGAGAGCGGTCAGGAAACCACCGTAGGACCCACCCCAGAGCCCAATTCGGTTCGGAACGACATCATGGCGAGAGCGGAGGTATAAGCCGGCGCCCGTGACATCAGCGAACTCACTCGCGCCATCCGCTCCGTAGTGGAGGGCTTCCCGGAAGTTTAATCCGTATCCAATCCCGCTCCGGTAGTTCACAGAAAGTACGACGTAACCCTTGCTCGCCAGATACTGATTAAACCCGTACGCCTGGTTGTAATAGAACATGTAATGCCAGCCCAGCAACATCTGGCGGCGCGAGCCACCGTGAAAAAAGATCACGGCCGGGTGTGGCGTCTTGTTGTCCGAAGGAAGAAAAAGTTGCCCATGAAGCGGGAGGCCATCGGCCGCGGGGAAGATAACCTCTTGCGGCTCGACCAATGCCCGGACAGGGAAGTCTGCTGGAATAGCCTGCATCGCGAGGTCGCGCACCTCTCCGTCCCCGTACAACTCCACACGGGCCGGGTTGCGGAAGTCAGAATGGATCATCGCTACGCCAGCGGTAACCGGTATTGCCTTCCACTCCAGATCAGTGCCCTTGGTCAGCCGTTTCGGGGCGCCGCCGCTTGCGCCAACCATCCACACGTGGCGACGATCAATGTCGTCCTGGTTTGAGGAGTAAAGAACCGCATGGCGATCGGTGGAAAGAGTCGCCTGTTCCACTTCGAACGCTCCCGGAGTTAGTTCGACGGGCGCGCCTCCGGAGAGCTTCGCCGAATACAGATGCGTCCAGCCTGTTCGCTCCCACGGGAAGACCACACAGTCCCCATTTGCCCACATGATCTGGTGAACGCCACTTATCTCGTGAAAACGGCTGCCTGGACCAGGCTGCGCCTTCCACAACTGCTTTCCTGCGCCAGTAGCGACATCTCCCACGCGAATGGACCACGGTTCCGCGTCTACCCTGTGCGGGCCGAACTCGAGTTCGTCCAGATCGACCTGCTGTCTAATAAACGCAAGCTGCTTACTGTCCGGAGACCACGTCGGATTCGTATCCATGTCCGTGCTCGGGTCGAGAAACCGAAGCGTCTTGTCTCCTGCGGAGAAAACCGCGATGAACGAGTGATTACTGCGGTTACTGGTGATAGCCAGAGACTTACCATCAGGCGACCACTCCAGTGCTTCGGCCGTCCCGCGTCCGTGAATCAGTTGCTGCGATGGAGTGCTTCCGGCAATTGGGGCGCTCCACACTTGGCCACCCGACACGAATGCCACCTTCTGGCCATCTGGCGAGATTGCCGGATGGTGTCCTTTGCCAAGCTCCTTGGGATCGCCTCCCGCAAACGGCACCGTGAGAACGATCTGGTCAACACCCGCTACCAGGTGCCGAGGATTCGGAGACTCGCCACTCGAGTTATGTCCCTCTCCCCGTGTATAGACGAGCCGTTTGCCATCCGCGCTGATCGCGAGTTCCGTGATCTCCTGGCCGTCGTCCTCCAAGTATTTTGTCAGCTGCCGTGCCTGGAATAAAGGGCCAACTGCCACCCAGATGTTTCTCAGGCCGTTGGCATTCTGAATCCAGGCGATACTTTGACGCCCGTCACTCACTAAATCCGATGGAAAGGGCGCGCTGAGAACCTGCTCGATTGTGAACTGACCCGCAGCAGACGCGGCAAAGCAGACGGACAGCAGTCCAAAGACAAGACGCATGAAAGATTGTAGCCGGAAAAAAGAATCCGGCCGCAGTCTTTCACCTACATCTTGTAGCGCCCGAGGTCTTCATCATTCAAACCTTCGAGCCAGCGCTTCAGTTCTTCGTTGTTGACCTTGTCGGAAACCGCGGTTGTCGCCTTCGACGACTTGAGAACCTCATCATCGACGAAAATCGGGCAGTCTAGACGTAGAGCCAGTGCTAGCGCATCGCTGGGACGAGAGTCGACCGAGATCATCTCACCTTCGCGCTCCAACCAGATCAAGGCATAGAAGGTATCGTCCTTCAACTCGTTTACCACGACCTTGCGAATCCCGGTGGACAAACCAAGAAGAACACTCTTCAAAAGATCGTGGGTCATTGGACGAGGAGTCGAGACCTTCTCGATTTCAAGGGCGATCGCATTCGCTTCGTAAATTCCCACCCAGATCGGGAGCACCGTGTTGCCGCACACGTCCTTGAGGATGACAATCGGCATATTGGTCACCGGATCCATCATCAACCCGCGGATTTTCATTTCGACTTCCATTTTTTTGCCCCTCCTCGCTCCCTGATTTCATTACACCACGCATCGCTAGACCACAATTGCCTCGCCGACAAGCGAGTTCGGTCCTGAACGGGTAACGCGCACCGGCAGGTATGTGCCGATCAGATTGTGCGCACACTCGGGATGCGTGAAATTCAGCGTTTGGTTTTGAGAGGTACGCCCTATCCATTGCCCGAGCGATGGGTGACGCCCTTCCACGTGGGTCTCCTCCACTATTCCCACGAACGCCGCATTGCGGCGAATTTGAATCGCGCGTTGCCTTTCCATCAAAATTGTAAGCCGGCGCGTTTTTCCTCCTCCGGGATCGCGTCCGCCATGTTCTGGGCGCGGCGTGTTGGGCCGCGGGGAATACTTGAAGCTGAACACCGATGCGTACTCCACGTGTCGAGAAGGTGCAGAGTCTCTTCAAACTCCCGCTCCGTCTCGCCTGGAAAACCTACGATGATATCGCTCGTGATCGCGATCGGTCCGACGCGCGCTCTTCATCCATTCAATTCGTTGCAGATATTGCTCCCGCGTGTACTGCCGCCGCATGGCCGTGAGCACTCGCGTGGACCCGGACTGTACCGGAAGATGAACATGATTGCAGAGCGCTGGATTCTCATCGATCGCGTCGATGATTTCCTTCACGAAATCCCGCGGATGTGAAGTCGTAAACCGCACGCGGCGAATGCCTCGAATTTCTCCTACGCGCGCTAAAAGCGTCGCAAAATCCCAGCCGGCCGGGGAAGGGTCACGGTAACTATTTACGTTCTGCCCGAGAAGTTGGATTTCGGTGTAGCCGTGGTCCGCCAACTCGCGAGCTTCCGATAAGACACTAGCGCTGGTGCGGCTTCGCTCCGGTCCGCGTGTGAAGGGCACTACGCAATAGGCGCAGCTTTTATCGCAGCCCTCAATGATTGTGAGGTAGGCTCGATGCGGATTGTCACGTCGCGCGAACGGAGTTTCAAATGCCTCCTCCTCATCGAACGTGAGGCCAGTAACACGTTTATTCCCCGCTTCGAGCTGGACGAGCATTTGCGGCAGCTTGGCGTAGCTTGCGGAGCCGGCAACCAGGCTCACATGCGGAGCGCGTTCAAAGATCTTTTCGCCTTCCTGCTGCGCCACGCAGCCAATCACGGCAAAGATTTTGCCTTTACCCGCCTCGCGCTTGAACTGCTGCAAGCGGTGGAACACCTTTTGCTCGGCCTTGTCGCGAATGCTGCAGGTGTTATAGAAGACGTATGACGCGCGTTCCGGGCGTCGTCGACCTCGCGATAACCTTTCTCAAGCAGAACCCCGACGACCTTCTCGGAATCGTGCGCGTTCATCTGACAGCCGAAGGTCTCGATGTAGAAGGTTTTTTCCACTGTCTTTCTATTTTAGGTGACGATCCGCGCCGCTGCTCGGCCGTGCCATCCTGGCGGTGTGAAGAGACGGCTAGGCTTTGCGGTAAAGGTTCTCGGTCAATCCGGGTTGAAAAGTAATGACACGCGTCGCTGGCAGTCTAATCCTCATCTGCGCGTGTCGATTGAATACCTTCACGCCATCTTCGAGTATTTGGAGAAGCATGGAATTCATATGTACCGAATGTCCTCCGATGTGGCGCCATATGCCACTCATCCCGACCTCCCTCAGTTCCATGGACAAGTTGGCGAATGCGCAATTGAGCTAGCAGCGTTAGGCCAGCGTGCGCGGGAGATGGATTTACGGCTGTCGTTTCATCCTTCTCAGTTCATCGTCATGAATACGCCAGATGAAAACGTCCGCCGCAAGAGCATCTGGGACCTCCGCGTTCAAGCTGAAATGCTGGATGCCATGGGGCTCGATGATCGTGCGGTGATGGTCATCCACGCCGGTGGGACATACGGCGACAAAGAGCCAGCCATGGCTCGTTGGGCCGCAACGTACGATCAGTTGCCGGAGCCTGCTAAACGTCGTTTGGTGCTAGAAAACGATGACATTCGCTTCAGTGCTGCCGACATTCTTAAAATTCACGAACGGACCGGAGTGAGGCTTATCTTTGATGTCCAGCATCACCAGTGCCTGAATCCGGACGGGTTGCCTTTGGTTCCTACACTGCGTCGTTTTCTCGCCACTTGGCCAACCGGGACTACCCCGAAGATGCACTTCTCGTCACCGCGTACGGAAATGCGCCCTGTCATGCGCACCGACAAAAAAACCGGCAAGAAGGTGACTGTTCTCCAGGCCCCTATCTGGACGGGACACGCCGACTTTGTCCACCCGTTCGACTTCATTCGATTTGCGCAAGAAACGGCCGACTTGCCGTTCGACATTATGTTGGAAGCGAAAGCAAAGGATCTGGCGCTTTTAAGACTTCGTCGGGATCTCGGTGTTTATGCGCCGGAGCTCGCCGCGGACTTCGACGCCCGACCGGAAGACGCGGCCGTTTCCGAGACAGCAATTGCGGCAGAAGAACTAACCGGAGAGTAAACCGCTACTCTCCCGTTTTCCGAGCGTGCTCAAACAAGAGGTTCAAAGTCTTCTCAGTTGCAATATGATTGGCAATGCGATTGAGGCCACCGTTCTCCTCGAGCTTCTTGCGCGTAAAGGGGACTGGCTGCCTTTGCTGGCGCGCTATCTGCTCCACCTGTTTATCAACCTCTTCGTTGGTGGGGTGAATGGATTCTCGCTCGGCAACACGACCCAGCAGAAGACTCGCCACCACTTCGCGTTTCGCCTGTTCGCCCTGCGCCTCCCGGAGCTTAGTCCAATCCGGTTTGAGTTGCGAGATGTCGACACCCTCCGAGGCAAGTTCCTGGAGTCGCTGTGAAATGCGCGTCTCAATTTGCCGGTCAATGTAGGTCTGCGGAACGGGAAACTCGTGAGCATCGACAAGCTTGTCGATCAATTTGTTTTTCGCGATCTGCTGGGCTTCCTGTTCGCGCTGGCCGAAGATGCTCTTGCGAACCATCTCACGAAGCTCGTCGACAGTGCGAAAGTCGCCAAGGTCCTGAGCGAATTCATCGTTCAACTCGGGCAGTTCTTTGCGACGAACCCCTTTTACGGTGGTGTGAAAGCCGACGGTCTTGCCGGCTAGCTTTTCCGAGCCATAATCGTCCGGATAGGTGACTTCAAGGTCGCGTTCTTCGCCCGGACTGACACCACGCAAGCCTTCCGTGAACGCCGGCAGAGTTTCCTTCCCGCCGATCTCAAGCATCATTTCGTCGCTCTTTACCGGCTCTGCAACGCCGCTTGTGCTCTCGAGCGATAAGACGGCGAAATCGCCGTCCTCAAGTGGGCGTGCCTCCACATTGGCGTACGTGGCACGCTGCTCGCGCATCGCACCGAGCCGCTCCGTGACGTCTTCGTCGTTTACCGTCGGTTCGCTGTAAGGAACTTCCAGGCCGCGATACTCGCCGAGTTCGAACTCGGGTGCCACTTCGAACTCCGCTTTGAACACGAGCGGTTCACCAGGAGTGAAATGTACATCGATAATATCTGGCCTGCTGACAACCTTCAGATGTTCCTGCTCGAACTGCTCGTTTAGAAATTTCGGAATCAGGTTTTCTACAACCTTTTGCCGAATGTCGGATTCGAAGTTCTTGCGGATCATGGAGAGCGGCGCTTTCCCTGGCCGGAAGCCCGGCATGCGCGCCTTCTTCTGAAACTCTCCGGCGACCTTGGTGGACTCCGCGTCAAGCGCATCCAGGGGCACAGTCACTTCAATCGAATGCTTACAACCTTCCAGTAATGCCAAAAGTACTTACCTCAACTGAGAGAAAATCGAATTTTTAGAATAACAAAGGGGTAGGGCGCCGCTCGCGAAAGCGATTAAGCCGCAGACGTTTTGCGGAGTGTCTGCAAGAGATTTCCTGCTACTTGCTTGCCCCTTCGTAACGCGTACGCATAAAGTTCCTTATGCTCATTTCGCCGGATTCTATCCCCGGTAATGTAGGCCTGCTCGACGGTGCGCCCTAGAACGAACGTCCCGGCCCAGGAAATCGCAGCCTTGGGAATGAGGCCGCCGCCTAAAGGGATTTTGCCGACCAACTCTCGGGCCAGCGCACGCCAGCCAAACGCGCTTCCGACAATTGTCGCGATCTCCGCTTTCTGCTCGGCCAATCCGATTTTCCGCCCGCTCGCTCCTGCGATCAGGAAAGCCATTCGGATTTGGTTGATCGTGAGAAACGCCGAGTCCGTGGCATATTCCCCCAGCGCCCACGGTAACTCGAATAATGTTGGAACCACATTCGGCATCGCTGTCGCCAATGTGAACAGTGCATTTTCCTTAGCGATGCGCGTGATGATTCGCCGAATGGCGGGCTGCCGAAAAGCGAGAAACTGACGGGCGAGGCTGACCTCTAATTCCGGGTGAGTTTGGAGGATTTCGGAGATCATCAACTCCGGCTGATCGACATAAAAGGTGAATGCGCCTCGCGGACACGCGATACCCTGCTCATAGATGGAAATGTCAGCCCCCGATGGACGGTTAACGTTTGTGGCGCGGCGTAACGCGTGCAATCCGGCTGCCCGATCGTGCGCAAAGGTCTTCGCAGGGAGAAGATAAGCTTCCATGTAGGAATAGGCCTCTTCCGTATCGGCTACGAGCTCGATCGAAATTGGTCTTTCGGATAGCTGCCGAACCAACTCCGGGTTCAGATTCGAATAAGCATTCCTAATATTTTTCAGTAGACCAAGCGGCATAAATACCTTTTTCTTCCCGGATTTCAGTGTAGCGCCTCGACGCTCAAGTTCTGGTCGAAGCGGGGAATTATCCGTAGGTCTTGGACCAGACTTCGATACTGCTGTTCTTTCAAGTTTTCGTCCGGAGCTCGAAGAATTGCGGACGGATGAATGGTGATCAAGGCCTGCTTAGCCCAGTGGTGGGGCATCAATTTGCCGCGCTCGGTAAGAACTTTCACCGCCCGCCCCATTACAGACTGTGCAGCCGTCCCACCCAAGCACACAATCACCTCAGGCTTCAGTGCCGCTACTTCCGCTTCCAGCCAGGGCCGGCACGCGGAAATCTCAGTGCCGCCCGGCTTCTGATGCAGCCGCCGTTTGCCACGCTCTACAAATTTGAAGTGCTTGACTGCATTGGTGATATATACCTCGCGACGGTCGACTCCCGCCTCTTCGAGGGCCTGATCGAGCAGCCGGCCGGCAGGACCCACGAAGGGGTGGCCCGCACGGTCCTCCGAATCGCCGGGCTGCTCGCCGACCAAAATGATCTTCGCGTGCTGCGGTCCCTCGCCGAACACGGTTTGCGTTGCAAACTGGTAAAGAGAACATCCTTTACAGCCCTTTGACGACTCCGCCAAAACGGCTAAGTCATGCGTTGGCGGAACAAACGGAGCTGCGGATTGAGGTTGTTTAGTAGCCATCTCTAAAACTCGTGTGTCGGCATGTGCCAGCAAAGTTGGAATGAGCGCCGTTTCCGGGAGCGTAGGCCAATGGCGGACAGGCATTTCGGCCTTCATCGCTTTAACTTTCACCCGCGCCGGGTTGAAAATAGACGCGTAATAAGCAAGCCATAACTCTTCCAGCGTGTCGGCAGCCGGGGCCTCGGATCGGGGCACACCAGGACCAAAGCGGAGCGAGTCCTTGTCCCAATATGCGCTCCGGTCCGGGGTCAAAATTGCGAATGGCATGGAACCGAAACGCCTCACGAAAAACGGAGCGTTCGCTTCCACAATATGATGATCGGGCCGATGCCAAGCGACGTATTTCGGTTCGGCCTCACCGTCGTCGACCTTCCGAAACCGCACAAATGCACGCATCTTGTGCATGTCGTGAGAGACCGCGTGCCGGAACTCGAGCAACGTGGCTACGTCAGCGTCGCATTCAATCATCAGCAGTTTCGGTTCGCCGTGGGTAACACGGTAGAGCACCCGGTAAAGCAGGCTCCACCGACCGGGTTCTCGGTGACAGGAGGCAAGTTCCGCGACTTCTAAAAACGATTTTGGTACCCGCAGCAAGTGCCCAGCGGGAGGTGAAGAGGTCCCGGACAAAGAGAACGATTCATCTCCTTCAAACAGACACGACTGCGGCTCGGTGGAAGGCGACCAGATGATTTCATCGGGTCTCACGTTATCCGCAAGAAGTTGGCGGGCGTGAACGCGCCAGAATCCGAACAAAGGTTCAAAACGCACTTCCTGCATGTCCCGCTAAATCTCTCCTGTCCGGGCAGTTTGAGCCGTCTCGAACAATGAGAGTTGTTGAGGCGCTGACACCACGCTGGGTAAGCGCTCCCCGTCAAGCTTTCGGAGCGCCGGATTCGCATCCGCGGTGATGAGGAAAGGCGCCGCCTTGCTCAGGGGCACACGGAGCCGCGCAAGATCCTCCATCTTTATCTGGTGATACCGTCGAATCTTAATCACCCTTTCCACATTCCGCACCCCGAGCCCAGGTACGCGCAGTAAAGCGGCTTTGGAGGCGGAATTCACGTCTATGGGGAAGAAGTCACGATGGCGAAGCGCCCAGCCAAGCTTAGGGTCGTGCTTTAACGAAAGGTTGGGTTCCGCTGTCGTGGTCAGTTCACTTTGGTCGAATCCATAAAACCGCATTAGCCAATCGGCTTGGTAAAGCCGGTGCTCCCGGACAAGTGGCGGCCGCATCAGCGGAAGCGTCGGATCGCTATGAGGGATTGGGCTAAAGGCCGAAAAGTACACGCGGCGCAAATTGTGCGTGTCATAGAGCGAGGCCGCCTTCGAAAGCATGTCGGCATCAGTTGCCGCCGTGGCGCCCACAATCATCTGCGTGGTCTGCCCGGCTGGCGCAAAATGCGGACGGGTGCCATCACGTTTGGTCTTGTCTTTAGCTTCGAGCAGCCGAAAACGGATCTGCTGCATCGACTGTTCAATCTCTGGATGTGACTTTGCCGGCGCAAGTTGAACCAAGTCGCTGGGACGCGCCAGCTCGATATTTGCGCTAAGACGATCAGCGTACCGCCCTGCAAGCGTCAGCGCTTCTTCCGAAGCTCCCGGAACTGCTTTTAGGTGAATATACCCTCCGAACAGATGTTCTTCACGAAGTGTGCGGGCGACCTGGATCAGCTGGTCCATCGTGTAGTCCGTGTCTTGAATTACACCCGAACTCAGAAAAAGCCCTTCAATGTAATTCCGACGATAAAACTCAATCGTCAAGGACACGACTTCATCTGGGCTGAAACGCGCCCTCCGCGTTTCGCTCGAAATCCGATTCACACAATAGCTGCAGTCGTAGATACAGTAGTTCGTCAGCAGAATCTTTAGCAAGGAGACGCAACGGCCGTCGGGCGTATAACTATGACAGATGCCCATGCCCTCCGTGTTGCCAAGACCTTGCCCGGCGCGCTTCCGGTACGATCCAGAACTGGCGCAGGAAGCATCGTACTTCGCCGCGTCGGCGAGAATGCTTAATTTCTCGCGAGTCTCCATGGGAATTAGATGCAGAAGGTGCAGGCGGTGCGTCTGTTTTAGACGGAATACTACAGGTGTTTCAAAACGTTTTACGGTCTTCTGTTTGAGCCGTATAACCAAAGATCCTCGCGCTTTCCCGCAACACTCCCCGAAAGAATGGCCCTCCTAAAAGCCCGATCGCGAGCACGCCCCCGAACAGGGCCATCGCTTCGAAGCTTTCCCGGCCTTCTCGCTCCCAGTAAACGTCGCGAAGATTCAACCACAGAGCGAACTCATCTAAGGTCAATGCTGCCGCCGACCCGTAGACCATGGAAGTGAGGCGGCCAACCCAGCGGGCCCGTTTGCTCTCCCCGGAGTCGATATCGAGTAGCCCGGCATACCCGACAGCTAGCAATAGCAGGATCCCCCAAACGAGGTGATGTATATGCCGCCCATGCATCGCAACATCGTGAAACGGGCCGATGTCATGGTGAATAGCGATCGTAATTCCTCGAACTACAAATACGGCTGTGAAGAACCCGATGGAAGCGAGAAACAGACGCTCTCTCCGCGTGTCTCGGAAGTAGCGCTCATACACCGCGTGCAAACGGCTTCGAGCGACTACCAGACTGAGAAACGCCAAAATCGCGCCCACTAGTAAAGGAAGTAACCAAAAACTTCGATGTGCCCAGGGCATATCTGCCCATCCTACCGAGCGGGAGGCATTCGCACACGCTATATTCCTCTTTGAAGCTCTCCCTGCTGGTATTCACGTTTACGGCTGCGGTCAGTGCAGCCGTTCCGACACCGGAGTCCTGGTTCGGCCACCCGATCGGCGCCGACCGCGAGTTGCTCGATTGGAGCAAAGTCACCAGCTACTTCTACGCGTTAGAAAAGTCCAGCAACCGCATTCACGTGGAAGAGTTTGGACGCTCTGCCGAAGGACGGCCGATGGTTGTAGCCACTATTGCAGATCCCGAGACTCTTCGGAATATCGACCAGTTTCGCGAAGGGCAGCGCCGCTTGGCTGATCCGCGGATCACCTCGTCGTCGGAAGCGGAGCCGTTCATTCGAACGGGGAAAAACATCGTCCTCATCACGTGTTCGATACACGCCACGGAGGTCGCTTCCACTCATAGCGCGGTGGAATTCGCTTTCCGTTTGATCTCAGGATCCGTTCCTCATGCACGTGAAATATTCGAAAACGATATTGTGCTGCTTGTTCCGTCCATCAATCCGGACGGGCTCGATCTGGTTACGAGTTGGTACCGCAAAACATTGAGCACGCCTTTCGAAGGGACTACTCCGCCCGAGCTCTACCAGAAGTTCATAGGCCACGACAACAACCGCGATTGGTACATCTTTTCCCAACCGGAAACTCGCGCCGTAATCGCACAACTGCAAAATCGCTGGCACCCCGAGATTGTTTACGACGTGCATCAGATGTCTGCCCGTGGAGCAAGACTGTTCCTTCCTCCGTGGCTCGACCCAATTGAGCCGAACGTCGACGCTACGCTGGCGCAAGAGATGAATATGATCGGATCTTCCATGGCTGCCGATCTAACGGCCGCGGGGTTCAAAGGGATCACAATCAACTCGACGTACGATTTCTGGACGCCCTCCCGTGCGTACCAGTCCTTTCATGCCGGTTTGCGTATCCTCAGCGAATCGGCAAGTGCAAGGCTGGCTACTCCGATCAATGTTCCCTTTGCCCAACTTTCGCATGACGAGCCGGGGTACGACGCCCAAAAGCGCAGCTGGAATTTCCTGGAGCCGTGGCCGGGGGGCCAATGGACGATTCGCAACATCATCGATTACCAAGAAGCAGCATTCGACTCGTGCCTGTATCAAGCTGCCATCCACAGGGAGGAGATGCTCCGGAACTTCTACGCCGTGGGCGTCCGGGCGGTTAGCCGTAGTACCCCTGCCGCGTTCATGATTCCAGCCGAGCAGCCGGATCCCGGTGCCACGCGACGGTTGCTTGAGACGCTAGCCTTCGGTCAGGTAGAGATTGAGCGCACCTCCGACGGAAGCCATCTCATCTCGATGCATCAGCCTTATTCCAGCTACGCCAAGGCGCTACTGGAGAAGCAGGATTACCCAGATTTGCGCCAGTATCCCGGCGGCCCGCCCCAAGCCCCTTACGATGTCACGGCCCACACGCTGCCACTCCTGTTCGGAGTGAACGTTCAAGTTCTGAATGAAGCAGCCCCGCATGCTACCACGACAGAGCGGTTTGATCTATTTTCCACGGCGCCACCCTCTTGGAAGTCATCCGACACAGACGCTTGGACAACCATAAATAAGGTTTGGTCTGCCGGAGGGCAGATCTGGAGGAATAGAAGAACAGGTGATTTCGCGGCCGAAAGCAAGGGATCGGATTGGTTCTTAATTAAGCGTCCACGCGTTGCGCTTTACCGCAGTTGGATTCCTGCGATGGATGAGGGCTGGACGCGCTGGCTGCTGGAACAGTTCGGATTTTCCTACACCCGAATCACAAATGAGGAATTTCAGAGCACTGAGCTTTCGAGTCGTTTCGACGTAATTATCTTTCCCGATCAACCGGCTTCTGAAATCGAGAACGGATTCGCTCGGGGGAGCATGCCGGAAGCTTACACTGGGGGGATCGGGCCGGTCGGAACAAAAGCCTTGTTGCGGTTTGCTGAACAGGGTGGAACTCTTCTATTTTTGAATCGTTCCACTGACTTTGCGTTGCGCGCCCTGAACCTTGCCGCGAAAAACGTTGTGACGGATCTTCCTAGCACCCGTTACTATGCTCCCGGCTCGCTTCTAAATGTACGAGTCGCTTCCGGCAGCCCGCTCACTCTCGGCCTGCCCGAGCATATGGCCATTTGGTCTGAGCAAAGCCCGGCGTGGGAAATGAGTGGTCGTTCCGCCGTTCAATACCCGGAGAACTCGATCCTGGCATCGGGTTGGCTACTCGGTCAGGAGTTTCTGGCTCACCGTTCCGCTTTGCTCGATATTCCGATGGGAGAAGGCCGCGTGATCCTGTTTGGCATGCGTCCACAGTATCGCGCACAAAGCTACCAGTCGTTCAAGCTCTTCTTCAACGCGCTTCTCCTCAGCAATTTTCGAACTCCCTCACCCCAATGAACCCACCGATTGCGCAGAAAATCCCGAAAGAACTCGTGCTCCACGGAGACACGCGAGTCGACCCGTACTTCTGGATGCGGGAGCGATCCGACCCCGCAACCATTGCTTACCTGGAAGCGGAGAACGCCTATACAGACGCAATGATGTCTCCTGTCGAGCCGCTTCGTAAAAGAATTTACGATGAGATCCTATCCCGTATCCAGCAAACGGATCTTTCGGTTCCGGCAAGAGACGGGGATTTCTTCTATTACTTCCGCACGGAGGAAGGCAAACAATACCCCATTTGGTGTCGCAAGCAGGGGTCTCTCACGGCAACGGAGGAGATTGTGTTGGACGGGAACATTCTGGCCGAAGGACAAGCTTACTTTGCTCTGGGCGGCATGGACGTTTCAGACGACCACAGGTTGCTCTTATACTCCGTGGATACAAACGGCTCGGAAAGCTATACCGTTCACATAAAGAACCTCCATACGGGTGAACTTCTCCCTGACACCATTCCCGATACGAGCGCGGGTCTCACTTGGGCCGGGGACAATCGAACGTTTTTCTACACCACCTTCGATGAGACCCACCGCCCCGAGAAGGTTTATCGTCACGTGCTCGGCGCCTCAAATTTTGCCGACACTCTCATGTTTCATGAAGCTGACGCGCAATTCACATTCGACGTCCATCGCTCGCGCAGCAAACAGTTCGTGTTCATCACCGCGGAGAACGCTAGCAGGACTTCTGAGGTGCATTACCTAGACGCCCACCATCCGGAACGCTCGTTTCAGGTCCTTGAACCGCGTCACGAAGGGATCGAGTATTATGTCGACCACCAAGGTGATCGGTTTGTAATCCGGACAAATTCGGGAGCCGCGACTAACTTTAGACTCATGTGGTCACCGTTAGATGACACGGGCTCTGAGCATTGGAAGGAACTGGTCCCGGAACGGTCCTGGGCTACTCTGGACGGCGTCGACGCTTTTGCGGAATACCTGGTTTTGCACACGCGTGAGCAGGGTTTGCCTCGAATCGAGGTGCGTCCCAGCAGCGGAGAAAGCTACTACATCGATTTCCCGGAGCCCGCGTACGCGGTACACCTCGATGTCAACCGTGAGTACGCTACCGACATTCTTCGCTTTGTTTACACCTCGCTGATCACCCCTGCCTCGGTATACGACTTCAATATGGGCACACGCACTCGCGAACTGCGGAAGCAGGTGGAGGTGCTGGGCGGTTACGATCCGACCCAGTACGCGAGTGAACGCATCGAAGCCATGGCGCCCGATACCACCCTGATACCTATTTCGCTCGTCTATAAGAGAGAGCTCAAGAAAAAAGATGGCAATCCGCTATTGCTCTACGCTTACGGTTCGTACGGCATCAACAGCGATCCGACCTTCTCCCATTCAGCCCTGAGCTTGCTCGACCGGGGGTTTGTTTGGGCAATCGCACATATTCGTGGAGGCTCAGAACATGGCCGTCGATGGTTTGAAGCGGGCCGGATGCTGAACAAGAAGAATTCGTTCACGGATTTTATTGCGTGTGCTGAGCACTTGATCGATTTCTCGTGGACATCGCCTGATCGGCTTGCCGCGATGGGCGGCAGCGCGGGTGGTTTGCTTATGGGGGGCGTCACAAACATGCGGCCTGATTTGTTCCACACGATCGTCGCCCGGGTCCCATTTGTGGATGTCGTGACCACCATGCTTGATGCCACTATCCCTTTGACAACCGGAGAATATGACCAGTGGGGCAACCCGGAAGAGGAGATCTTTTACTCGTATATGAAGTCCTATTCGCCATACGATAACGTCGAAGCGAAGGATTATCCAAACATTCTAATCACAACGGGAATAAATGATCCTCGTGTCGCCTATTGGGAGCCGGCTAAGTGGACCGCGAAGCTGCGCGCGATGAAAACGGATAACCGGCTATTGTTGCTCAAAACAGATATGGGCGCCGGCCATGGAGGCGCTTCCGGCCGATATGAACGAATGAAAGAGACCGCTTTCATCTATGCGTTTGTCCTGCATACAATCAACATTCAGGAGTAGCAGCAACGGCTAACTCGATTCCGGAGCACTATGGCTCCGTTTCGCCTTACCTGAGCGTCCGCAATGCGTCCGCTGCAATCGACCTCTACGCGAAAGCATTTGAAGTCACGGAGATGTACCGCCTTCCGATGGGCGAATCGGACACGCCGAACTAAAGACAGGCACGTATATTGTGATGCTCTCCGAAGAATTCACGGCGATGGGCGCGCTCAGTCCGGAGACCCTTGGCGGATCGCCGGTCGCTTTAATGCTTTACGTCGAAGACGTGGATGCGTATTTGCGCAGGCAATACGGGAGGGAGCAACCCTCGAGCGTCCCGTGCAGGATCATTTCTACGGGGACTGCAGCGGCATGGTACTCGACCCTTATGGCCACAAATGGACGATCGCCACGCATAAAGAAGACGTAACCCCGGAAGAGATGTATCGGCTTATGTCGAACATGACAAACGAGATCTCTTAAACGAACTCTTAGTGGACGGTGTATCGTGCCTTCAGAGAAAAAGGTGCGATCTCGACATCGAACTGATCGCCATTTGCCCGGATCATCTGATATGTGCCGTGCATGCGGCCTGTCGGGGTCTTCAAAGGGCACCATGATGAGTATTGGAACGATTCGCCGGGCTCGAGGACGGGCTGCTTCCCCACTACGCCTTCGCCTTTAACCTCTTCCATGTGGTCCGCTGCGTCGGAAATGATCCAATGGCGACTTACAAGTTGGACTGACTCGGAACCGTGGTTGGTAATCCGTACGGTGTATTGAAAAACCCACTCGCGTTCTAAAGGACGGGAATTCTCCGGCGCGTGCCGTGAAAGTACTTCGACGCGGATGAAGTTCGTTACTGCGTCAGAGATCGGACCAGGTTCCGCGTAGAGATCGGGCATAGGCCTCTATTCTAGCCGCGACCGATAAACGGCATACTGGCGGCCATCACGGTCATGAATTGGACATTTACGTCTAGGGGCAGGGTCGCAACGTACAGCACAGCTGACGCAACGTGTTGGACGTCAATGCGCGGCTCGCTCGCGATCGTGCCATTGGCTTGCAAGACGCCCGAAACCATTGAATCCGTCATTGGCGTAGCCGCGTTCCCGATATCGATCTGGCTGCAAACGATGTTAAATTTCCGGTTGTCCAGGGATATGGATTTGGTCAAACCGGTGATCGCGTGTTTGGTCGCGGTATACGGCGCGGAGTACGGACGCGGCACGTGGGCGCTAATCGAGCCGTTGTTGATGATCCTGCCACCGCTTGGCTCCTGCCTCTTCATGAGCCGGATTGCCTCGCGTGCACAGAAAAACGAGCCTGTTAGATTCACCCCCACAACTGCCAACCATTGCTCGTCAGAGATGTCTTCTATTGGTATCGCGGGCGCACCGATCCCGGCATTGTTAAATAAAACGTCGAGTCTCCCAAACGACTTCGCAGTCTGCTCGAATAGATTCCGAACCTCGCTGGGATCTGAGATGTCGGCTGGAAACACCAGAGTAGACGTATCTTCAGAGTCGCCCATCGCTGCCGTGATCTCCAATTCGTGCTGCCTGCGGCCCGTCAAAACGACTGAAAAGCCGGCGGTACGAAAGGCTGCGCTGACCGCGCGCCCGATTCCACTGCCTGCTCCAGTAACCATCGCCACACGTCCAGCTTTCTTCAGCATGCGCTTAATTCCGCCTTTTATAGAACTTACAATTAATTCACAAAATTACCACCTCGAAAAACACCACCGTTGTTACGTTCGTGATGGACAGAGGCTGATGGATATGAGACAGCTGATGGCCCAAGCATGAAAGGAACAACGATGATGAAGTCTTCTGAACTAAATGAAGGTGCCGCGAATCGGCGCTCTTTCTTGAAACGTGGACTGGTCGGCTCCGGGGCGGTCGCGGTAACGGCCGGAATTATCGGGACTCAGACGCTTATTGCGGACCAGTCTGATAACAAGGGGAATTTATCTAATGGCGATGTTGCGATTCTCCGCTTTCTGGCCGCTGCGGAGCTCATCGAGAGCGACCTGTGGCAACAGTATGCGGAACTTGGCGGTGTCACTTCCGGGCCGCAAAACGCGTACCAGTCCGCATTAGCCAACCTTGACGGGGACGGCTCGCAATACATCACCAGCAACACGCTCGATGAAGTTAGTCACGCTAACTTTCTGAACGCCTACTTGATTTCGATGGGTCAGCCGCCAGTCGATTTCAACCGTTTCCGGACGCTCCCCAGTAGTAAAGCAACGGGTGCAAAGCAGATAGGTCGCTTAACAAATCTTATGCAGCTCAGCGTGGATACCTCGTGGTATGTACGTTACCGAAGTAGCACCAACCCCGATTTGGGCGGCAATTATCCCCAAGCCATTCCCCAACTCGCTTCAGGTCAGTTTCCGGCAATCCCCCGGACCAACGCCGATTTCGGGCCGGATGATCACATCCAGGCCATCGCTAACACAGCCGCGTTTCACTTCGGTTCAATCGAGCAAGGTGGTTCCAGCTTGTATCCCACGCTGGGAATCAATGTCGACAGCTCTGAAGTACTGAGAATTGTCTTCAGCATCGGAGGTGACGAAGTGGCGCACTTCCTCGAATGGGTCGACTTTGCTGGCAACTCTGTCTCCGGAGATCTTGCGCCTCTCACTGACCCCGTTACCGGCCTGACATTTCCAAACCTTGAGGACACTGGAAATCCTCACGTACAGCCCAACCTCATATTTCCCGTTCCTTGCGACTTCATTAGCCGGAACCTGCCTCGTTGTGCCGTAATCCGACCAACAGGCGCCGGACAGATCGACGCCGCGGGAGCGGTGAACGCATTAACGGCCAGCGGTTTATTCATCGGCCAGTCACCGGACTTCCTCCACCTTCTCATGGACATGGCGCAAGCAGCCGACTCCGCTAGGCGTTAGGCTGCTCCGCTAAAGGGCTTGGGCGGCCTCGCTGTTCCGAGTTCGCTAGGTGTTTAGTAATCTCCGGAGATGACTCTTTCGGATTCAGACCAAGTAGCGGCAGGCGCCCTCCGCTTCACCGTACGCTTGGCCGTCGCAGACGATGCGCCTGCCCTTCGAGTCCTGATTGAGCAGTCGGTGCGAGGGCTCCAAAGATACGATTACACAGCGGAGCAGATCGAAGGAGCACTCGGGCATGCTCTTGGGTTGGACACTCAATTGATCGCGGACGGAACCTACTTCGTTGTGGAATCCGCGGATCAGGTCGGAACGATTATCGCCTGCGGAGGTTGGAGCATGCGGGCGACACTTTATGGCAGCGACCACGGCCCAGGAAGGATGATGTCTTTGCTCGACCCGAAAGTCGATGCCGCGAAGATTCGCGCAATTTTCGTTCACCCGGACTACGCCTGTAGGGGAGTCGGCAGCTTACTTCTTCAACACTGCGAAACCGCCGCGCGACGAGCTGGGTTTCTACGCTTCGAAATGGGCTCCACTCTAACCGGAGTCCCGCTTTATACGCTTAAAGGTTACCGGGAGATCGGATACGTGATTATTCCGCTGCCCAACGGAGCGGTGCTCCCGGTTGTCCGAATGGAAAAACCCTGAGGACTTAACTGGTTCTGACTCGCGCAGTTAACCGTTCGAGAGCAGCGGGATCAAAATAGGCCTCAAACCTTTCGATCTTCTCGCCTTCGATCTCCAGAATGGACACGCCATCATAGTGGACAGCCCCACCGTCGCTTGACGTAGCCTCGGTCGTCCATTCCAGGGCGATTCTCGACGGCATGACGATTTGGTTGCGGAAAGTGGAGTGGACGGTGTCGAACGTGTCGCGATACTTCGTCCAAAACTCTCGAGCACCAGACAAGCCGTGGAACTTTTCGGGAACAATGACGTTTCCCACCCGGCAATTCTCCCCAAAAAGGGCAACGATAGGCTCCAGGTCCCGATGGTCTTCCAAACCGTGCAGGGCGTCGGTAAAACGTTCGGCAATAGAAATTGGCATCTGAAAATGTTCAGATTTTACGATGCTAAACTCTGCTCGCTTGCGTTAAGAATCAAGGCACCAACATCACCGCGTAAGGCCCACGATTCCTGACGCCCGTTTGCCTTGTGTGGAATCAAGTACCTTCGTAATGTAGCCAGTCATTCGGCAGATCGAAAGATAGTACCTCCCTTTAGCGCTGAAGCTTGCAAATGGTCCAGCGATCAGGCAAGCTGGAAGGTTTTCCACTAACCTGATGATTGTCCGCGTTCTGCACCACGACCATTGCTTTGATGGGGCCGCCTCTGCCGCCTTTTTCACCCGCTTCGCTGAAGCTGCTTTCTATCCCGGCGCACAGTTTCGCTTCACCGGCATGATCCATAAGGCGGAACAGACGTTTGAGGACGAACTCTTTGATGGCGACGAAAACGCCATCGTGGATTTCAAGTATTCAAGTAATCCTAAGCTGACGTGGTGGTTCGACCATCACCAGAGCGCTTTTCTGACGCCCGATGACGCACGCCACTTCTCTCTGGATCGAAGCGGAAAAAAACTCTACGACCCAAGCTTCAAATCCTGCACCAAGTTCATCAGCACGGTTGCCAGAGAACGATTCCAGTTCACCGCACCTGATCTGGATGAACTTGTTGCCTGGGCAGACATCGTCGATGGCGCTCAATACGAGGACGCCAAGACTGCTGTAGAAATGCCCGCTCCTGCAATGAAGCTTACCCTTGTGATTGAAGGAGCGAAAGGTGCCAATGCGGTTGAAACTATCATTCGCATGATGCGCTGGAAGTCTCTGGACGAGATTGTGGCTGAGCCGGGGATTCAATCGATCTTCGATCCGCTCTACGAACGCCATCTCCGGTCTGTCGATATGATTCGGGATCGCGCCACCCAGGACGACGGGGTCGTGAAATTCGATCTAACGGGATATGATCTCGAAGGCTATAACAAGTTCATTCCCTACTATCTGTTCCCGCAAAGCAGCTACACGGTTTCTGTTTTGCCCACGAGCTACCGAACCAAGATCAGCGTTGGCTCGAACCCCTGGTCGCCCCGGAAGATCACCCATAACCTTGCATCCATCTGTGAGCGGTATGGGGGCGGAGGACACGCGAAGGTTGGAGCCATCAGCTTGCAGCCAGGGGCGCTCGATCAGGCGCGGGAAGTTGCTGCGCAAATTGTCGAGGAGTTGAAAACCTAAATCAGCCCGAGCTGTTTCCCGGCCTTTCGGAAGACATCGAGAGCGCGGTCCAGTTCCTCGCGCGTATGTGTCGCATTTAGAATCGTCCGAACCCGCGCGTTTCCCTTCGGCACGGTGGGAAATCCGATGCCTGTCGCGAGGACTCCTTGATCAAACAGCGCTTGCGAAAACTGGTATGCCCGATCAGCCTCGCCGACCAACACAGGAACGATCGGCGTTTCGCTCACACCAGTATTGAAACCCTCGCGGTCCAGCGCAGCCTTCCAGTACCGTGTGTTGCTCCAAAGATTATCGATTCGCTCCGGCTCCGCCTCGAGAACGTCAAAGGCGGCCAAGCATGCCGCGGCCACTGCCGGGGGATGAGATGTGGAGAACAGGAACGGGCGCGCGCGGTGATAAAGAAAATCGATCAGATCGCGGCTTCCACAAACATAGCCGCCCAGCACGCCGATCGCTTTGGAAAGCGTCCCAACTTGAATATCCACTTTTCCGTGAAGTCCGAAGTGATCGACAGTGCCCCTTCCGTTGCGGCCCAGTACTCCGGATGAATGTGCGTCGTCCACCATCATGATAGCCCCGTGCTTTTCAGCGGCATTCACCAGCGCGGGAAGCGGGCCGATATCGCCGTCCATCGAAAACACCCCGTCGCTGATCAGCAGCTTGCGCCCGGGGACGCCTTTCAGTTCTGTAAGAATGTCCTCGGCCCTGGCGTGATCCTTGTGCGGGAACACGTGAATTTTGGCGCGCGACAAACGGCAGCCGTCAATGATGCTGGCGTGATTCAAAGCATCCGAGATGATGTGATCTTCGGGCGTAAGAATTGCCGACACAGTTCCGGCATTCGCCGTGAAGCCGGACTGGAAAACGACGCACGCCTCTACATTTTTGAAGCGGGCGATGCGTTCTTCGAGCTCCAGGTGAAGACTCATCGTCCCCGAGATCGTCCGCACCGCGCCTGATCCAGCACCAAACTTCCGGGCTGCCGCCACGGCCGCTTCCACTAGCTTGGGATGCGTGCACAAGCCAAGGTAATTGTTCGAAGCCAGGTTGATGACTTCTTTGCCGTCGAAAATCGCTTCAGCGGCACTGGCGGACTCGAGCACTCGAAGGCGCTGATACGTCCCTGCTGCGCGAAACTGATCGAGTTGCTCGCTCAAATAGGCAAGCGGATTAACCGAGGTCGACGCTGGCATTCGAAACTATTATAAAGAGGCGAGGGGAAACTAACGATTCAGGACGCGATGGAAAATCGCATCCACGTGACGCAGTTGACGCTCAAGGGAGAAGGCTTCCGCAATCTTCTCGGGCGGCAACAATTGGCGGATCTCCGGATCGCCTTCAATCGCCGCTCGGAAATCGTCCTCGGCTTCCCAAGACCGCATGGCGTGGCCTTGCACGAGGCGGTAAGCGTCTTCGCGCAACATTCCGGCCTCCGCCAGATCAAGCAGCAGTTGGCCGGAATAGATCAGCCCTCGTGTCAGTTCCAGATTGCGGCGCATCCGCTCCGGATAGACCAGAAGCCTGGAAACCAGATCCGCGGTCTTGTGTAGCAGATAGTCGGCGAGTATCGTCGAATCCGGCAGGATGACGCGTTCGACGGAAGAGTGAGAGATATCGCGCTCATGCCAAAGTGCCACGTCTTCCAGCGCTGCGATCGTATTACCTCGCACCACGCGCGCTAAGCCGCAGATTTGCTCGGAGGTCACGGGATTGCGTTTATGCGGCATCGCAGAGCTACCCTTTTGCCCGCGAGCAAAGTATTCTTCCACTTCGCGTACCTCGGTCCTCTGAAGATGCCGGACTTCCAGGGCGATCTTTTCAAGGAGCGCACAAAGGACGGCCAACGCGGAAACGAAGTACGCGTGGCGGTCACGCTGAATCACTTGGCTCGCCACCGGAGCGGGCTTCAAATTGAGGCGCGCGCAAATGGCGTCTTCGGCTTCAGGGCCGATATGAGCAAACGTACCTACCGCGCCCGCGATCTTGCCGACGCGCAGGTCCTCCGCCGCGGCGTTGAACCGTGCCAAGTCCCGGCCTGCCTCCTCGTACCAGATGAGAAGCTTTAGTCCAAACGTGATTGGCTCCGCGTGCACCCCGTGAGTGCGCCCAATCTGAGGCGTATGCTGGAATTCGATTGCCCGCGCCTTCAGCACGTCCTGAAGATGCACAATTCCTTCCCTGATGAGAACCGTCGCCTGTTGGATTTGGAGCGCCTGGGCTGTGTCCACGACGTCATTGGACGTGAGTCCATAATGGAACCATCGTGATGCAGAGCTATTCCCGGCTGCCGCCATGGACTCCGAAACCGCTGTCGTGAAGGCAATCACATCGTGCTTCACCTCCGCTTCAATCGCGTGTATTCGCGCGACATCGAAGCCTGCATGCTCGCGCAACGCCTGCGCCGCTTCTTGGGGCACCACGCCCATTTGCGCGAGAGTCTCAGAGGCGGCTAACTCGACCTCAAGCCACTGCGTAAACCTGTTCTGTTCACTCCATATCTGCCCCATCGCGGGGCGCGTATAACGAGCGATCAAAATGCGAAAACCTCGGTAGGACGCGTTTGTTCCGCAACCACCAGTCGGGCGCCATGCGAACGCGCCGCGAGAGCCCCTGCCGCGCTCATCCGCACGATCTCAGGATGATTGTTGTGTTCGCTCAGATGTCCGAGTACCAGCGTCGTGGTGTTGCGGTCCAAATCCTGGGTCAGGTAGTCGCAGACCACGTCATTCGACAGATGGCCGCGCCTTCCCATGACGCGCTGTTTCACCACCCACGGGTACGGGCCGACCTTCAACATCTCGATATCGTGGTTGGATTCGAGCATCAGCAAGTCCACCCCTCGAAGGTGAAAGCGGAGTGAATCGGGAATGTAGCCAAGGTCGGTGGCAAGGCCAATCCGTACGCCTTCGGCGCGGAAGCAAAACCCGACCGGATCCCGCGCATCGTGCGGAATGCTGAAACTAGATACCTCGATGTCGCCAATCGTAAACGATGTTCCGGCCTGAAACATCTCCAGACAGGGCTCGCCCGTTTCCCAGTCGATTTCCGGCGCCGTTAAGCGCGTAATATACACAGGAACGCGAAAACGGCACTTTCGCAGAAGACGCAGAAGCCCTGCTATGTGATCGGAATGCTCGTGGGTGATAAGAATCGCGTCGAGTTCCTCATGGGACTCTTCGACCTGCTGCAGACGTTTGCAAAGTTCCCGAACACTTAGGCCGGCATCGATCAGGATCCGTGTGCGCGACGTGGCCAGGAACGCCGAGTTGCCCGTACTGCCGCTTGCCAGCACACAGAACTTCACCATAGCGCTTACCTCTCCTGTCCATTATGCAAAAACACACATGGCAAGAAATGTTGTAGCAGGTTTCCCCGGCAATCACAATCCGGTCTTAATCTGATTAGCGTTCGATGCGGATCTTCAGATGTGGGTCTAACGTGCTGGTCTAATACGTCGCACGGCCGCCGCTTGCGTCGTAACACTGACCCGTCACAAACGAACAATCGGGGCTGGATAAGAAGTGCACGACCGCGGCGATCTCTTCGGGCTTTCCCGTCCGCCCCATCGGAATGCGCTGTACCATATAGGCCACCTGCGCTTCGGTAAGCTGATCCAATATTTGCGTGCGAATCACGGCCGGCGTCACGCTGTTAATGCAAACCCCGTCCGCCGCTACTTCCTTCGCCAACGATTTTGTGAGGGCGATTACCGCACCTTTACTTGCAGAATAGGCCGACATGAAGGGATTGCCCTCCTTGCCGGCAATGGACGCAATATTCACAATGCGGCCATACTTGCGCTCTTTCATGTGCGGGATCACGGCACGGCAGAAGTAAAACGTGCCATTCAGATTGATATTCAGCACGTTGGCCCACTCTCCGTCTGAGTATTCCCAGACAGGAGCAGCTTTCCCGGCAATCCCCGCGTTGTTGACGAGGATGTCGATCTTCCCGTGCTCCCGGATCGTCTTCTCTACACCTGCGGCAATTTCTTCGGGGCGCGTAATATCGACGACGAGAGGAAAGGCTCCCTCGATCGAACCTGCTACATCGCTGGTTCCGGCAACATCGAGATCTGCAATTCCAACCAACGCCCCGGCAGCAGCCAAGCGCCGGGCGATCGATTCCCCGATGCCGGTGGCTGCTCCCGTTACGATGGCGACATGTCCAGTGAGTTCAAAAGGCACCGGACTAGTTTAGCTGTTTAGCCTTCCCGAGTGACGTGAACTTTCACGTTCGTCGTCACCGCGCGATGGAGACGGACCGGGACATCGAAATCGCCCAGCGTTTTGATCGGCTCGTCCAATTGGATTTTGCGTCGGTCAATCGTGAAACCCTTCTTCTCCAACGCGTCCGCCAAGTCCTTAGCCGTCACTGATCCGAACAACTGATCGTTGTCCCCGGCCTTTTGGGAGATCTCGATCACTTGGCCGTTCAGGAGTTTCGCCAGATCCTCCGATTCGCTCTGCGCTTTCGCCTCGCGTTTCAGGTATGACTGCCGCTCCTGCTCAACGATTTTTTTGTTCGCCTCGGTGGCAGCCACAGCCAGCCGCTTCGGCAGAAGGAAATTGCGGGCGTATCCAGCCGCAACATTGACTACCTCACCGCGGTTTCCGAGCTTCTCGACTTCTTCTCTTAAGATGACTTCCATTGCGATATCTCTTTCCTACACCGCTGACGCGAACGGCAACAGCGCAATGTTGCGTGCCTTCTTGATTGCATCGGTTAAACGCCGCTGGTGCGGAGCGCAAACCCCCGAAACGCGGCGTGGGACAATCTTGCCCTTTTCGGCAATAAACGCGCTGAGAAGACGAACGTCTTTGTAGTTGATGTCGTCGATCTTCTCCACACAAAAACGGCAAACCTTTTTGCGCCTGAAGTACTGTTTCTTGCCTGTAGCTAACGCTTTGTCTCCACCCGTTGGGCGTTGGGACGCGCTGACTGGTCTTCCTCTATTTTCGGCCATGAATGCGATCCTTTACTAGTTGGGCAGCCCAGGGGTGGGCGTCGCCGGTTCACCGCCCAACATTTGTTGAGCCATCGAGGGTTGCGGGCTCGCGGGTGCGGCAGTCGCTTTACGGCTAGCGCGCTTTTCGCGCGCCTTGCGGCGCTTTTCGATCCGCTTCATCGTTTCGTCGGTCCGCACCGTCAGAAACTTGATTACCGCGTCATTCACGCGAAGGCGGCGCTCGAATTCATGCACCGTCTCGGCCTGGGCCGCGAACTCGATGAGTACGTATTCCCCTTCGCGGTACTTGTCAACCTTGTAGGCCAGTCGTCGCTTGCCCCATTTTTCCACTTTGTTAACGGTTCCGCCGCCGTTGGTGATACTCGTCTTCATCTGTTCGATGAGATGGTCCACCTCCTCTTCGGTAGCGTCCGGTTTCGCGATGAACAACTCTTCGTAAGTACGCATTGCTTCCTTAGTGTTAAGCCTCAGGCGCGACGATTAAATTTCGTCATGGACTTTTCGACGCCTTCAGCAATTAGGGAACGAACTGCATCCGCCCCAAGGCCGACCAGCTCATCCACTTCCTTGTCTTGCGAGCGCTTAAAAGGCGCCAGCAGATATTCCGCACCATCGCGGATCGGGTGACCGGGATCAACTCCCAAACGCACCCGGGGAAATTCGTTTGTACCAAGGCTGCCGATCACACTGATTACTCCGTTGTGACCCGCCGCCGACCCCCGCGGTTTGATCCGCAATGTTCCCCACGGTAGATCCAGTTCGTCATAAACCAGAACTATATTCGCGGGCCCGATTTCGTGCTTGCTCATTAACGGCTTCAGCGCCGTGCCGCTCAGATTCATGAACGTCTGTGGCTTAGCCAAAATAACCGGATGCCCGCCTATTTGGCCTTCACCGACCAGCGCTCTTGAATCTGGTCGCGTCACACGAATGGAGTGCTGCTCCGCTAACCGATCCACCACCAGGAAACCCAGATTATGCGGAGTTCGCGCATATTGCTCTCCCGGATTTCCCAATCCAGCCACCAAAAACAATTACTTCTTTTTGCCCTTGTCGGCGGCTGCTTCGTCTTCCTTCTTACCCTTCTTCGCCACTTCCGGCTCGGCCGTCGGCGCCACGTCTACGGCCCCCGGAGTTTCCTCGGCTGCGCGCACGCCCACCACGTGAGCGATCACGGTTTCGGGAGATCCGATCAGCCTGACACCTTCCGCCAACGCAATGTCTCCTGCGCGCCGGGATTGGCCTAACATCAGCTCGGATACATCCACCACGTACTGGTCGGGGATCGAGTCTGGTACGCACTCGATCTCCACTTGCCGGGTGACGATCTCGAGAAGGCCGCCCTGTAGCTTAATGCCCTTCGCCTCGCCTTGCGTCACCACGGGAACAGAAACACGAACCCGCTTGGTTAAATCAATCCGCTTGAGATCCACATGAAGAAGGTTTCCGCGCACGGGATCGTATTGCTCGTCCACCACCATCACAGGTGTCTTTTCAGCACCCTGAATGTCCAGGTCGAATATGGTGTTGTGCCCGGTTTTGCTACGCAGGATCTGCTGGATATCTCTCGGGCTTAGGGCTAAAGAAACCGGATCTTTAAAAGCTCCATACACCACGGCGGGAATCTTTCCTTGAGCCCTGGTACGGTTGGCTGCATTCTTCCCGCGCTCTTGACGAACGTCGGCGTTAACTACAGTAGCTGTTCTCAACTGCGAATTCCTCGTTTCTCGCCCCAAACCAAGTCCGAGTCCGCGTTTCACAAAGCAGCGTGGGTTGGCTAAGGGCGACTGATTATCCTATACCTTCGAAAAGCACGCTAATACTAGTCTCTTCATGAATCGATTGTATGCCGCGCGCAAGCAACGGCGCGACCGACAAAACCGCAATTTTGCTGCACTGGCGGGCTTCCTGGGAGAGGGGAATGGAGTTTGAGCAAACAACCTGCTGCAGCGCGGATCGCTCGATTCTCTCTACTGCAGGGCCCGACAAGACCGGGTGAGTAGCCGCCGCACTCACCGAAGCCGCTCCATGTTCCAGCAGCGCCTCCGTCACCCCAACCAACGTTCCCGCCGTATCCATCAAATCGTCCACCACCAAACAATGCGCATCTCGAACGTCGCCAATCACGTTCATGATCTCAGCCACATTCGCTTCTTCACGCCTCTTATCGATAATCGCGAGACGTGCGTTCATTCTCTTGGCGATCGACCGAGCGCGTTCCACCCCGCCCGCATCTGGAGAAACTACTGTTAGTTTAGGACGGTTAAGATTTCTGAAATACTCGATCAACACCGGACGGAAGTATAAGTGGTCCACCGGAATATCGAAAAATCCCTGGATCTGCGCGGCGTGCAAATCTAACGCCATGATCCGATTTGCGCCCGCAGACTCCAACAACCGCGCCACCAGTTTAGCCGCGATCGGTACTCTCGGCTTATCCTTCCGATCCTGCCGACTATACCCATAATAGGGTAACACGACCGTAATTCGCTCAGCCGACGCCAGCTTGAGAGCGTCAATCATCAAGAGCACTTCCATTAAATTGCGGTCCACCGGTGCACACGTGGGTTGCACGATGAAAACGTCGGCTCCGCGTACATTTTCCTGAAGTTGCAGGCCGATTTCACCGTCCGAGAACTGCCGGATACCGGGATCGCTCAACGGCAGGCCCAAGTTAGCGCACATCTCCGCAGCTAATTCTGGATTAGCCCTGCCCGAAAAAATCTTGATGCGTTCCGGGTTCATTGCTCTTACGGGTTTCGGAGCTGCCATAGTGTGTGATAGATCGAGCTCCGAAGCAAGCGGGCACACGACTCCCCTGGCGAAATTCGGTTGCGATTTGATTAATTTTAACGTGGGGAGGGCTGGAAACTCAATCATACGAGGACTAGTTCCGTTCGACCAGCTGCGAATGCTCACAGTCCGGTGGAACCCAGTCTTCGATCCCCTTTTACCGATTTGCGAAACTTTAACCCGGATGTCATCTTTCGCGGAGGCGGTATAGTGTCATACGCTTCCTTTCGGAGTCTTCAGTCATGCCGCCAATTTTTGAAAACTGGGAAGGCCAAGTTGTCGCGGGTGTGTATCCGCTCCTTCAGCTCCTGCAAGCTGAGGAGCAAGGTTCGAGCTACGCAACACGAGTGGAGCAAACGAATGCTTCGATTCGGATCCAGCCTGCCGACTTGCCCAATACAGACATGCTCGAAGCGCGCTGGCGGGCGGCTTCGGAGTTTTCTCATCCCAATCTGATCCGGATTTTTGCCTTCGGACGCTCTGTTCTGGATGGCAAGGAAGTCGTGTACGTGGTGAAGGAGAAGACCGACGAATCGCTAGCGGAGGTCCTTCGTTCACGACCATTGACGCCGGCGGAAGTACGTGACATGGTCCCTCCCACCCTAAATGCACTCGCTTACCTCCATGCGCGGGGTTTCGTCCATGGTGCACTGGATGCGACGAGCATCATGGCGGCAGGAGACACGCTGAAGCTTTCCGTCGACGGCATTCTCCCGGTTGGGCAAAAGACTCCCGCTGACGACGTTTTGGAGTTGGGTTCGCTCATTTCGGAGGTGCTCACCCTGCACCGGCCCGAGTGGAAGGCCGGAGTTCTGAGTGTTCCTCCCTCAATTCCTACGCCCTTCTTCGAGATCGTGAAGCACTGCTGCGACCCTGACCCTGAACACCGATGGAACCTGGATCAAGTATCCGATGCACTGAAGGGAAGGTTCCCGGTTCTCGCTCCATCGGCTGTCGAAGCCACCCCGAACCTTGTGAATGCTCGATTACGATCTACGGCAGGAACTACGGGCGACGCCGAAGCGAGCGTCGTGCCGGATCCTGCTCCGGTCCTCTCGACGCCCGCACAAAAAGTTCCACGGAGCCTCCCGTCTCGCACCGTGCCAGAACGAAGCGTTCTTGAGAAATATCAACGAGAATCGCCGTCGTCTCCGGAGCGGCCACGCTGGTTAATCCCTGGAGTCGCGCTATTAGCGGTGCTCCTGGTGGCGATTGCCTGGGCAGCTCTCCGCCCGAAGTCGGCCGCTAAGCCAGTACCGGCGCCAAACGCCCCGTCTTCCTTGGTTCCGCCCAGCAGTGTCCCCGCAGTCGCTCCGTCCTCGCCGCCGGCCGCCGTGCGCTCGGAACGGACCCCGGTGCGCTCAGAACAGACCACTCCGCCGGCGGCTACTCCTTCGCGACGGCGCGACGCAAGCTCCTGGTACGTGGTAGTGGCAACCTATGTCCAGCGTGATCAGGCGCAGAAGCGTGCTAACGAAATTAGTCGAAAGTGGCCCCGTTTCCGTGCTCACGTCTTTAATCCCCCGGTAGAGAAACCCCACCATTTGGTTGTCATCGGAGCAAACCTATCGCAGGACGGAGCGGAATCCCTCCGCAAACGCGCCCGCGCCGCCGGGTTGCCCCGCGATATCTACATCAAACGGTTTCCGAGCTAGGAAAAAACCCTCCCCGGTCGAGCATTTGTTCGATCTCCGCTCGCGTCGAGTGGACAAGGTGACTTGCCCGAAACAAGTCTTCTGCGTCGACCGGAAACCAATTGCATCTCCGCGCGTTGCGCAAACCGGCTACATCGAAGGGTGCGATTGTGTCCAGAATGTCCGCAATCAAACCTGCCGACTGCTCGGGCGTGAGCCTCTCTCGCGAGCGCCGCAATAAATCTCGGATCGTCGGGCCAACCCGAGGATCTTCCCTCAGCAGAAAGGACGCAGCAAGATCCCTCTTGCCCAAGCGCCAAGCTGATTCACTGAAGCTGACTGCCGCGAAGTAGAGTAGCGTCAACGCACGGAAGACGGAGAAGTTGCCGAGATTTGCATAAAGTGCGCCAATTAAGTCAGCCGCGGCCAACAGATTTCCTTCAGTCACCAGCGCATACTCGGCAAGCGATTGCCTGCCCTCAAGCACCCCGGCTAGTCCTTCCACGCCGAGCAATGTGAGCGGAAACCCTGTAGAAAGCAACGGATCCACGAACCCCGCCGCCGATGAGAGTAGCGCCCAATGTCTTCCCGCCACGTGAGCGCTGCGGAAAGGAAGATGCAACACGCTCTGCCACTCAGTGATTCTCTCCGCCGACGCGAACTGGCGGCCCAGATCGGGGATCCGGTCCAGGAGATATTCCCATTTTGGCGGTTTTCCCGCGTAGGCCACGCCCGCACTCGTTACTTCGTTGTTGAATCGAAGCACCCAAATCCAACCCCTTTCGAACACGTGATGGACTGCCGCGTCGTCGGGCGGAAATGGTGGGTCGCCCTCGCACCTATCCAAGCGCCTCACTCCTTTGAAGTGCGCAAATACGGCTGCGGTCTCTGGGTACTCGGGAAGCGGCAGTTCGCCCATTCCCAGAACACGATGCAGGAAACCGCGCGGGCCGGTAGCATCGACCAAAAGCCCGGCATGAATTTGCATTCCGCAGCCCGCGATCACCACTCCGTCTTCGACCTCTCTTATCCCGGAAAGCTCCGCCTTGTCGCGATACTCAACGCCTAAACCTTGTGCCTGTTTCACAAGTTCGTGGTCGAATTCCGAACGGTACCAATGAGTGTCCGCGATCGCATCATGTGGACTCGCCGCCACCAGAAGTTGACGGTCTCGATCCTTCATAACGGGCATAGGACGCAATAGATCATGGTGGAAGAAGCTAAAGCCCCGCTTCAGACCGCACGCCACTTCGGGGTACGCGTGCTGCCAGGATCCCCATTTGCAGAACGGTTTCAGACAGGGCAATTCATACCGGGCGCTTAGCTCTTCCAGCATCAAGTTGGCAAGCGGAGTGGACGATTCGCCGATTGCGAACCGCGGATGTCTCGACTTTTCCAAGAGCAGAACCGATCGCCCGAGCCGCCTGGCGACCATGGCGAGCAGCGAACCGCCGAAACCCGAGCCTACAACGACGACATCGTACTTAGACAACCGCTGCAAGTAACCCTCTCCGCAAATTGCTGTTCCAGATTCATCCGCGCGAGTCGGTCGACGCGCGCGACACGGCAGCAACAATCGTCTCCGCGACGTGCGAGATCCCAAACGTCAGCGAACACCCTCCCTCGTCCGATCATCAATCCATACTCAAAGGCTTCTTCAACCGTTTCCAAACGTGGCGGGTCGAAATGCCCTGCGCGTTGCAATGCCTCCATCGCTCCATTCCCGGCGCGCACCGGGATCAACGTAACAGCGGTAGCTCCGCACTCAAAAGCCACGTCGATGGATCGCTTCGCCCCATCTAGTGCTTCCGCTTCCTCGGTAAACGGTGGTTTGACCAGAATGAAGGCCCGAAGCGCAATCTCGTTCTCCTTGAGCACGCTCGCCGCCGAACGGAATTGCGCGAGTGTCATGCGCTTGTTCAGCTTCGCGAGAACGACTTCATCCGCGGTCTCGAGGCCCATTGCCACTTCTAGACGCCCGTCGAGCAAATCACGAAACCGCAGCGTCGCCTCTCCAATGAGAGCGGGATGGCTTTCTACTATGACGTTTTCAAAATGCGCGATTCGGGCAGCGATCCTCTCGTAGTCTTCGGGAGGAATCGCATGCCGATCGAAAAAACTGCCGCTGTTATATAGCTTGATCTGCGCTGCCGTATCGAGCCGTGTAAGTGCGTAGTCGATCTGCTCCACAATCGCACCACTCGGCACAGTGTCGGGAAGGGTGTTTTTCCATAAATCGCACATGAGACAGCGCCACGGGCACTCACGGTTCGTTAAAAACACGGTCGCAACTGTAACCACCGTGCCTGCGGCTGAGCGCTCGCGCTCGCTGAAAAACGCGTATGGACGCCGCGGGTCGCCATCCGTGCGCGGTGGACGCTGATCCAGAATCCAACGATCCCGCTCGGAACCACTCGCGGGGTACAACATCAGTTCAGTCACTGGTAGAGCGAGAGGAAATGTCTCCGGTATTCCGGTTCCTGCGAGGGCAGTTTACGCCGCAGATCGTCTACCGGGATCGCCCCATGCTGAAAACGGCGCTTGGGAAAAACCGGCATCGTTATCCCGGTACAAGCCTGAATGCCGCGTCCCACAATTTCGCCTTTAAGTTCATAGAGACGTTCCGTCCGATATCCCGTGAGTTCGATAAAGGGAATCGCTTCGGCCACGGAAATAACCTGTGGACGGGTGTAAGGGCTGAATCCTTTGAATCCGAATTTCTGCGCAGGCGCGTAGGTTCGCACGTATGACCGGCTTAACCCGCCGCTGTAGGTGAGAGAATGCTTGATCTTCCCGACACCCCAACCCTCTTGGTACAGCATCGCGTTTTGGATGACGCTGCGGATGGTAAGTTCTGGGTTCTCCTCGATCGGGTAGTCTTTTAGATTCTCATCGCCCCCATCGCCATCTATCAGATAAACCCAATCCGGGTATCGCTCTCGAATCCCCCGGCAAAGCGCCATCGCCATGGTGCCCGATTCGATGTCGAGCGGTTTGTAGTCTTCCAGCGTCCGGATCGTCTCCTGAGGATCAATGGAATCGGGATCCGCTTCAATCGTCTCGAGGAACATCTCGAGACCCGTGGCGCGGAGGAACTCACGCGCTTGCACTACGTCGGGTCCGTGCCCCAGATCGAGCACGAAGGCTTTCAACCGCGACGGACTCATGCCGTTTTTAAGCATGAGATGGTACAGAGCGATGAAGACGCTGCCGCTGTCGATCCCTCCGGAGAAGCACACCCCGATCGGCTCCTGAGGCGGCACTCGACAAAGCCAGCTTTGGATTACGTCGAGCAGCGCCCCAATATAAGCTTTCCCGATCTCGTCGATCTTGGCCGGCAAAGTAGCCATGACAGGTGAGAAGAATCGGGTGTAGACGGGGTCCGGATCCGGGCATCCAATTAGCTGAAGGTCGAGAACGTGATGAGCCGGGACCATGCGCGTGTAACTGGGATGAAATTGGCCGTCCAATCCCTCTTTGCGCAGCCACTCGTAAATTGCATCGATACGGTCCGACACGATCAGCGCCGGGCCCTCCTGCCGCTTGGCGAGGAAGTATCGGAGTGGCCGATCGAGCGAGCGAGCCAGCCTCACTAACTTCCCGGCTTTTGCGACGAGCGCGAACGACCCGGCAATCTCTCCCACCGCCCCGGGGTTCGCCAGAAGCAACGCCCGGGCTTGCTCCACCGTGAGATCCTCGAGCTCATTGGCTGAAGGGTCGGTCAGGTCCACCAGCCGTTCCACGTAAGCTTGCATTTCACTCGAATTCTAACGTTACGGTCTTCGCTGAGCTTCGCGCGCTCATACAAAACGGTTATTGACCCTACAGAGCAGAGTTGAAACAATCGCACGACAGAGTTCCGGTTCCCTATGAGATGTTTCTCCTGGCGTGCGCTTCACGCGCCAGTTTTGATGTGCGTACTTCTTTTGAATTCTTGCCGCCATTCGGGACTGCCAGCGATCGACTCCCGGCAGTACAGCGAATTCGTCTCCGCTTTCTACGTGGGGCTCGCTGGACTGCAGACCGGGGAAGACGTTCGCGCTAAAGAGCGGCTCACGCAGGCTACTCAGCTTGCTCCTGGCGAGCCCGCGGCTTGGGCGAACCTCGCTCTTTTTTCGGTGCGGCAAGGGGATCTTGACACAGCCTATGATCAAGCCGAAAAAGCTCGTTCACTCGCACCAAAAAACAGCCGGATTGAGGAACTGTTAGGCGCGATCGAGGCAAAAAGAGGCAAGCTTCCCGAGGCGATCGAGCATCTGAAAAAGGCGGTTCATCTCGATGCGAACAACCTTAAAGCCCCCTATGCTCTCGCTGAGCAGACGGAGCGGCTCGCTTCCCCCGCCGCCGACGCGGAAGCGCAAAAACTGCTGGAGAAACTTGTCACGCTGAGTCCTGATAACGTCGCCGTGCAGGTCGAGATCGTGCGTTTGGCTGCAAAACGAATGGATTCGCCGGCGCTTCAGTCCTCACTCGCTCGATTGGAAGCAGAATCCAAGAATTGGCCTCCCGAGGCGCAGCAGCGCTTGGCCGTCGTCAGGCAAACGGCCAATGGTCCCAACCCCTCAGCCGCAGCTGTACAGGCTTCGTTTTTACGAAACGTGCTGGCACGCGTGCCTGCTTACCGAAGCGCGCTGGAGCAGGTAAAAACTCCCGTTACCTTCGTAGGGGACCCGCTCATCCGCTTTGTGAACCTCCCAACCCCCGAATCCCGTCCTGCCCCGCCTGATACATCGCTGTCTTTCACCGTGTCTGGTGAGCCGGGCCAAGCCCCCGTAACCATGGCTAAGACGCTAACCTTGGATACTTCCGGCCAAACCTTCATTGCCGCGAAAACTGGCGGAGAACTTCGCCTTGAGGGCGGCGCGCAACTCGCGTTTGCTGGCTCAGGCACTACAACGTCGCACGGTGTTCTCGCCGCGGATTTGAATTACGACTTCAAAACGGATCTGGTCTTAGCCAACGAGTCAGGAGTACGCGTTTACCTCCAGCGGGATCCCAACCACTTCGACGACATTACTGAGCGATCCAAAATCCCGGAGGAGGTGGTGAAGGGTTCCTACACAGGTGCTTGGGCGTTCGATATTGACCTCGATGGAGACCTCGACGTCATCTTGGGTACTCGCCATGGCGAACCAGTAATCCTGCGCAACAACGGTGATTCCACGTTTGCAGTCATCCGCTCTTTCAGGGGCATCGACGGATTAACTGCGTTCGCGTCAGCCGATATGGACGGCGACGGAGATCCGGATGTCCTGATCATCGATGGAGCAGGTGCCGCTCATCTCTTCATGAACGAACGGCTCGGCGAATTTCGGGAACGAAAAATGCCGCCCGCCATCCACAGCGGATATGTCGACGTGGCCGGGGCGGATTTGAACGGCGACACGCTACCGGATTTCATCCTGCTCGGAACCGACGGCAGTGTCGACCGGATCTCCGAGCGAGAGGACACGCGAGGTTTATCTGTAGAACAGATGATCCGCCCTGGCGGTGCGCGGCTCGACTCCGCCACAGCAACCCTGGGAATCGCTGACTTCGACAACAACGGCGGCTTCGATGTGCTGGCGGGCAGTCGGCTCTTCTTGAGCGATGGCCGGAACTTCCAGGAGACCCGTCTGCCAGCCGGGTTGCGCATCTCCGGCTTGGCTGACCTGAATAACGACGGGCGGCTGGATCTCATTGCCATCAATCAGTCTGGGCAACTCGTTACACTGCTCAACCACGGAACGAAAAATTATCATTGGCAGACGATCCGCGTGCGCGCTGCCAATGGGCACGGCGACCAGCGCATCAACTCCTTCGGCGTGGGCGGAGATGTTGAAATTCGATCGGCGCTACTCACCCAACGCCAGACCATCACCGCCCCCGTGCTCCACTTTGGCCTCGGCGAGCATACCCAAACCGATGTGGCCCGCATTGTCTGGCCGAATGGCTCCGTGCAGGCCGAATTCGAGCTCAAGCCGGACCTATCCATCCTTGCCGAACAGCGCCTCAAAGGCTCCTGCCCATCCTTGTTCGCGTGGAACGGCCACGAGATGAAGTTTGTGAAGGATGCAGCACCCTGGTCGCCCGCTCTCGGACTTCACATCAATGCACAAACCGTGGCGAATATTCAGCAGACGGAAGAATGGTTCAAGCTTCCTGGCGACGCCGTCGTCCCGCGAAGCGGATACTATGATCTGCGCGTCACGGATGAACTGTGGGAAGCCTTTTACATTGACCATTACTCGCTCCGCGCCATCGATCATCCCGAAGGGACCGAAATCTTTACGGACGAGCGTTTCTCGATTCCGCCCCCGCCTTTAAAGGTCGCCACTGTCTCTCAGTTGCATCCTTTCGCATCAGCGCACGACGATCGCGGTCACGATGTGTCGGCGGTGGTGAGCAAGTGTGATCGCAACTATCTCGACACCTTTGATCGCGGCCGTTATCAGGGCGTCACCCGCGATCATTGGGTGGAACTCGAATTACCGGAAAGTGCGCCGCGCAATTCCGCTCTATATCTGCTTGCATCCGGATGGCTGCACCCTACCGATGCCACTGTCAACATTGCGCTCAGTCAAAACAGCGATCAGCCCCCGCAGAGTCTCCGGATCGAAGTGGCGGATAGGGCGGGGAAGTGGATCGTCGTTAAACGAGATCTTGGCTTCCTGGCGGGGAAACTGAAGACCGCCGTCATCGACTTGAACGGAATTTTTCCATCAGGAGCTCCGCGCAAGCTTCGCTTAGGAACCAACATGGAGATTTACTGGGACCAACTCGCCTGGGCGGAGCGCGTGTCCGATGCGGAAACTCATGCGACTCCTCTCACCTTGACCCGAGCAGAACTGCGCTACCGCGGGTTCTCCGCCATGCATAGCGCCAATCAGTCCTCGCCCGAAATTCCTGATTACGATGTTCATGGCTCAGCACCGAGGTGGCGGGATCTCGAGGGATATTACACCCGTTACGGAGACGTTCGAGAATTGCTGAGAAAGGTGGACGATCGTTACGTGATTCAGAATGCTGGTGACGAACTGCAACTCGAATTTGCGGCGATTGCTCCTCCGCCAAAGGGCTGGACGCGTGACTTTGTCATGGTGGGTGATGGTTGGGTGAAAGACGGCGACTACAACTCCGTCTTCTCTAAAACGGTTATGCCTCTCCCTTTCCATGCTATGAAATCCTATACACAGGCGCCTGGTTCCCTAGAACAGGATCCCGCTTACCGCCTCCACCCCGCGGATTGGGACTTTTTCCAGACGCGGTACATAACTCCGCGTCCGTTCATTCAGGCACTATGGAATTAAATACGAGCTGCAATTAATGCGATTCCGTCCTCAACAAGTCTTTGTCACAACGCTCTTCTTTGCGCTGCTTTGTGTGCCGGCGTTGTATAAGCGCCTCTCCGCTCGTCCCCCTTTTCCTGCAAACCTCGATAGCGGCATGCAGGGCGGGTACGGATTTCGCTTTCAAGAAGTGTCGGCGCAATCCGGCATTCGGTTTCAACACTCCTCGCCTCACCTCGACCCAAAACTGAAGCACATCATGGAACAAGTGGCCTCCATGGGCGCAGCGGTCTCGATTGTGGATTTCGACCACGACGGCTGGGCCGATATCTATGTCACTAACAGCGGCGAGGGTTCAAAAAACGCTCTGTACCACAATCTTGGGAATGGTCATTTCGAAGATGTTGCCGCTCAGGTGGGCCTGGCTGACTTAAATCATCTTGAAACCGGCGTTTCCATGGGAGCGGTCTGGGGAGACTACGACAACGACGGTTTCGAAGACCTGCTTCTCTACCGTTGGGGTAAGCCGGAACTCTTTCACAATGATGGCGGGAAACATTTCACCCGCGTCACCGAAGAGGCTGGCCTACCCGCCTGGGTCAATGCGAACACGGCGGTGTGGTTCGACTATGACGGAGATGGGAA
This sequence comes from Bryobacterales bacterium, assembly GCA_963738525.1. Taxonomy (GTDB): domain Bacteria; phylum Acidobacteriota; class Terriglobia; order Bryobacterales; family Bryobacteraceae; genus Bog-113. Next base: position 44,159 of record CAVTXC010000010.1, on the reverse strand, counting down.
ACTTGACCTTTTTCTCGGTGGCTACTACGACGAGCGCATCAATCTCTGGCAACTGAAAAATACCCGGATGATGCCGGAGAGTTTTGAATACGCCCGGAACGGCGGCCGCAAGTATCTATTTCATAACCTCGGAAATGGCCGGTTCGAAGAGGTATCCGAGAAGATGGGGATCAACTCGCGGCGTTGGGCGCTCGCGGCCGTAGCGGCTGACCTTCGTGGAACCGGATACCCGGATCTGTTTGTGGCAAACGACTACGGGGTTTCTGAGCTGTATTTCAACGATCATGGCCACGGCTTTCGTGAAATGGGGCGCGAAACGGGCGTGGGCTACGCGCCGAAAAGTGGCATGAACGCCGCGGTGGGAGACGTACTAAACCAGGGCAACTTTGGGATCTACGTCTCCAATATCTCCGAGGAAGGTGTTCTTGTACAAGGCAACAATCTGTGGATGCCCAAAGCGGGCACGCATGGTGACTCCGTGCAGTACGAGAACATGGCAAACGCCATGGGTGTGGAGATTGGAGGCTGGAGCTTCGGATCCCAGTTCGGCGATCTCAACAACGACGGCTTTCTGGACCTCTACCTTGTGAACGGCAACGTATCTTTAGATCGTCGCCGTACCTACTGGTACGACTACTCCAAGGTCGCTGGAGGGAATCAGGCAATCATCTCCGACGCGGCTAATTGGCCGCCCATCAACGGGCGCAGCCTCTCCGGTTTTCAACAAAAGCGTGTCTGGATCAATGACGGAGCGGGCGCTTTCCGGGAGGTCTCTCAAATGGTCGGTGTGACAGATCTCTATGACGGGCGCTCCATTGCGCTCGGAGACTTCGGAAATCGGGGCGTATTGGATGCCGTCGTGGCGAATCAGAACGGGCCCCTACTGTTTTACCGAAACTCCGTCGATCCTTCGAATCGCTGGATTGAGTTCGATCTCGAAGGAAGTAAGACCAACCGCAGCGCCGTCGGCGCGCAGGTGACGGTGTTTTGGAATGGGCAGCAGCAATTGCAGGAGGTCTCCGGAGGGAGCGGATTCTGCGCCCAGAACCAGCGGCGCCTTCACTTTGGGCTCGGAAAAACCGATCACGTCGATCGCGTGGAAATCCGTTGGACGTCGGGTGAAAAGCAAGAGCTAAAAACGCCGCAGTTGAATCAAATTCACCAGGTGAAGGAGGCGTAATGAGCCCTGATCTTGCTGTCTCTCCTACTGCCGGAGCCGTGCTTCCGCACACGGGGAATCGGTCTCCGGTGGCACGTTTTTTCAGCGGCGATAATCGATATCTCCCTCCTATCCTGATCACGACGATTCTTCTGGTAGGTCAGCTTTCGTTCGGGCTGCTCGAAAGCTTTCCCCGAACGGCGCTCGCCATTGTCGCCGCCATGGTGATGGAGACGTTTTTGTCGCGCCTGGTCACCGGCAAATTCGCCAACCTCGCCAGCGCCTATATCTCCGGGATTAGCGTGGGAATCCTGCTCCGTTCACCCGAGTATTGGCCTTACGCTCTTTGCAGTGCGATTGCAATTACGTCTAAGTATGTTGTGCGATGGCGCGGCCGGCATCTTTGGAATCCGTCGAATCTGGCCATCGTGGCGCTTCTGCTGCTGGCTCCCGAGTACATTTCCACCCTCAGTGTTCAATGGGGAAACACACTTTGGCCCATGGTGATCGTCTGGATCTTGGGCGCCACCATCACATACCGCGTACACCGCCTCCACATTAGTGCGACCTACGTGATTTCCTTCGTGGCACTCTCGTTTTTACGGAGCACCATTACCGGGCACCCGTTCATGGCGGAAGTCGCTCCCATTACCGGCCCGATGTATCAGCTGTTCATCTTTTTCATGATCACGGATCCCAAGACGACGGTGCGGTCCCGGAAAGGCCAGTACGTGGTTGCGTTCCTTGTGGCTGCGGCAGAAATGGTGCTCCGGCTCGCTGAAAACATCCACGCGCCCTACTATGCTCTTGCCATCGTGGGCCCTATCGCGAACATCATCGAGATCTGGTGGACGTCGAGCCGCAAGCTCGCCGCCCAGCCTCGCGAGGCCCTTGCCTAACGATGAAACGGTCAACCTTCCTGTCGTTTGCGCTGCCCTGCGCGTTGATCGCTGCATTAATCGCGATATGGACTCTGGTCTGGAGCTTGCACATATTTCACGAAAGCGCTTTTCCTGATCCCCTGGCTGTTTTGACTGCTTTTGGTCAGGAACTGCGAAGCGGTCAGCTTGCCACGGATTTGGTCACATCTCTGTTTCGTGTCTCTGTCGGGTTTGGACTGGCGGTCCTCACCGGAATCCCCATGGGGCTTTGGATGGGGCAAAAGCTGAACGCTCGGCTCGCCTTTCTTCCAGTCATTAACTTCTTCCGGAACCTATCTCCGCTGGCGTGGATCCCCTTTGCCATCCTCTGGTTCGGAGTGGGTGACGCTTCATCCATCTTCCTGATTTATTTGTCTGCGGTATTCCCCGTTGCTTTGGCCACGATGGCAGCTGTCGCCAGCGTACCCGCGGTGTACGGTCGCGTCGCTGCCGATTTTGGGATGAACAACAGCGAGAAGCTCTGGCGCGTGACTCTCCCGGCCATCATGCCTCAGGTAATTACAACGCTTCGCGTCACCGCTGGCGTCTCTTGGCTCGTGGTCGTCGCCGCGGAGATGATCGCAGGGCGCGACGGACTCGGTTTCGCTGTGATGGATTCCCGAAATGGACTCCGCACGGATATTCTCGTTGTCGAAATGATCGTCATCGGATGTGTCGGCGTCGCGCTTGATCGTGCCATCGTGCAGCTCACCAAAATTCCGAGTGTTCGTTGGGGCTATGAGCGATAGACCATTTCGCCTCAGTGGCGTGTCGCGATCGTTCGGCAAGGTAGAAGTAATCGACAACCTGGATCTGAACATCGAGGCGGGAGAGTTCGTAGCGGTTGTTGGCCCGTCCGGTTGCGGAAAGACCACACTGTTGAATCTCCTCTCTGGTTTCGACTCGCCTTCGACCGGCTCCCTTCAGAAGAACGGGCAGATCCGAATGGTCTACCAGCAAGATGGTTTGTTCCCTTGGAAGACCGTCTCCCAAAACATCGCTCTTGGATTGCGCGGCCTCCAAAATCCTGAATTGCGGGATTCGCAGCTTAGAGACTTGCTCCATCTAATCCGGCTCGAAGGGTTCGAAAACCACTACCCTCATCAGCTATCCGGTGGGATGCGACAGCGCGTCGAGTTAGCCCGCGCCTTGGCGGGATCATCCGACATTCTTCTGATGGACGAGCCGTTCTCATCGCTTGATTACCTGACGCGCCTTCGCATGCGCCATGAACTCGCGCGCATCTTGAAGGAAAGACCGCGGACTGTTGTTCTGGTGACGCACGATCTCGAGGAAGCTGCGCAACTCGCCGATCGGGTAATCGTCCTGAGTGAACGCCCTGCCAGGATCCGCGACCAGTTCACGATATCTGCCCCCCGTCCCCGCGAGTTAACTCACCCTGAAGTCGTGGGAGCAGTCCGCTCCATCCTCTCCGAACTCGACATTGGGCTGGACGCGGGCGAGTACGCAACTCTCTGAATTACTGAATGTGAAAGGCAAAAATGTTCCGCTCATCGACAACTCGCTTAAGTCTTTTCGTGGTCTTGTTCTTCGTCGCTCTCATCACACTCCGCTACCGGCCGTGGCAGCATTTCGGGACGGGACCGAAAGAGTCCGGCGCTGCAAGGGAGATGCTGAAAGTGGGTTTTCTGCCCGTTACCTGCCATCTGACATGCCCTGTGACGGACTTTGCCACTAAGACCAGCAAGAACACGCGGTTCGTCTCGCAGCGCTTTACCGATTTCCCTACTGTCGTCGAGTCGATCAAAGCCGGGCGGCTGGATGCTTCGTTCATGATTGTTCCGCTTGCCATGAAACTGCGGGAGCAGGGTGTCCCGGTCAAAATCCTCTACCTGGGGCACCGCGACGGATCCACTGTGATCGTTCGTAAAGACCTCCCCGCGACCAGCCTTCGGGATTTGCGCGGTAAGGTGTTTGCCATTCCCAGCAAGTACAGCAATCAAAACCTCGTCATCCACAAGCTCATGGCCGATCAGGGAGTACGTCCGGAAGAGATCCACTTCGTGGAATTGCCCCCGCCCGATATGCCAGGCGCTTTGGCCGCGAAAGCCATTGACGCGTACTTTGTAGGAGAACCGCATGCTGCCAAAGCCGAACTGGATGGCACCGGCCGCGTCCTCTACTACGCGAAGGACATCTGGCCCCATTTCATCTCCTGCGCTCTTGTGGTACATGAAAGAGCGATCCAGAGCCGCCCTGCCGTAATCCGAGACTTGGTCCGCGGCATCGCGGAAAGCGGAGAGTGGGCAGAAACACATCGGCTGGAAGCCGCCAAACTTGTCTCCCCTTATTTCCGGCAGGATGAGCGGGTTGTCCGCTTCGTGCTCACGCAGCCCCCCGACCGTGTCAGCTACCGAATGCTGAATCCGACGGACAAGGAAATGAGTGATATCCGCGATATGGGGCTGAAAGCCGGTATCCTCACCAAGCGCATTGAAGTGGGCGATCTGGTCGATCGGTCCTTCATCCCGGAGAACATCAAGGCTGGCGATCTTGATGCACTAACCCGGCAGTGATTGCCCGTTACGCCAAGTGTTTTGAAAGGTAAGTGGTGGCCAGGGACGGAATCGAACCGCCGACACGCGGATTTTCAGTCCGCTGCTCTACCAACTGAGCTACCTGGCCCTTCAGGAGGGAACCCCATTCTACCAAACCTAGGCGAGGCCTCGGGCTGCCGCCTTGGCAAAGTAGGTGAGGATAAAATCCGCGCCGGCGCGACGAATAGACGTGAGAGTTTCCCACATTGCCCGCTCCTCGTCGATCCATCCATTTCGCGCAGCGGCAACAATCATGGAGTATTCCCCACTCACTTGATACGCGGCGATCGGTACATCGAATCGGGTGCGTGCCTCGCGAATTAAATCCAGATACGAGAGCGCCGGTTTCACCATGATCATGTCTGCGCCTTCTTCGATATCCTGAGCGATCTCGCGCATCGCCTCTCGGGCATTTGCCGAATCCATCTGATACGTCCGCCGATCCCCAAATTGCGGAGCCGAATCGGCTGCTTCGCGGAATGGCCCATAGAACGACGAAGCAAACTTCGCCGCGTACGCCAAAATCGGGACCTGTTCGAAACCTTCTCCGTCTAACGCCTTACGAATAGCGGCCACTCGACCGTCCATCATGTCGGACGGCGCAATGATGTGCGCTCCAGCTTTGGCGTGCGACACCGCCGTGCGGCTTAGCCAAGTGAGCGTTGTGTCGTTATGGACGTCCCCGTCGACCACAAATCCGCAATGACCGTGGCTGGTGTATTCGCAGTTACAAACGTCGGTGATCAGAAGTAGGTTCGGCACAGCGCTCTTTGCCGCCCGCAGCGCCTGCTGCACAATCCCGTCCTCTGCATAGGCTCCTGAAGCCTGCTCGTCTTTCGATTCAGGCAGTCCGAAGAGGATCACTCCTCCGATCCCTAGCGACTGCGCTTCCTCGCATTCACGAACGAACTGATCGACAGAAAGCTGAAAGTTTCCGGGCATCGAGCCGATCTCGCGCCGAATTCCTTCACCAATGCAAATGAACAACGGAAGAACGAAATTTGCCGGATCGAGGCGTGTTTCGCGGACTAGCGCTCGCATCGGCTCGCTCGAACGCAAGCGGCGACCGCGATGAATAGGGAAAGGCATTCCTTTCCCATTATGGAGTTACGGAGCGGTGATGCTGACCCGAAACGGATTGAAATTGGTCCCTCTGTCGTAATGATCTAAACCCTCGCTCCGCTTGAGCCCATTCACGAGCTTGTATGTGATCGGAGTCGCGAGGATTTCGTAAACAACCTTGAACACGTAACCGGAAAAGATCAAATTCAGAATCACCGGCGCAGGCTGGGATCCAGCGAATAGAAGCGTCATCACGAGCACCGTGTCAACGCCTTGCCCGACAATCGTAGATCCCACTGTTCGCGTCCAGAGATGCTTCCCCCGCGTAAGCAGCTTCAACCTGGCAAGCGTGTACGAGTTCGCAAATTCACCCGCCCAGTAAGCCACTAGACTCGAAGCAATCACCCTGGGAATAATGCCGAATATCGTGGCATACGCCGCCTGGTTGTGAAAGCTGGGAGCCGGAGGCAGCCACACTGCGAACATCCCCAGACCTGACAGAAGTGCCGAAGCGAGAAACCCTATCCATATCGCCCGGCGCGATGCCGCATAACCATACACCTCTGTAAAAATGTCCCCAAAGATGTACGTGATGGGGAAGAGCAGTTGTGCACCACTGAACGTGAGCGGCCCGATTCGCGTCAGTTTCGCCGCGACTAGGTTTGAAACCAGCAGCACGACGACAAAAATATGGATCAAAAGCTCAAGGTGTTTGGGAGGTTGTGCTTGCGGTGAAGTAGTCGCGTGCATGGTCGAGCGTTTCGCGGTAGAGTACCACGATATCGATGACTGCGACCTGGAACTGGCATGAGATCTGGAATGATATCGAGAAAATTGGACTGGCTTACCTCATTACTCTTCCTCTCGGATGGGAGCGCGAACGCGAGGCCCATAGCGTCGGAATCCGAACTTTCCCGATCGTCGCCATGGCAAGCTGCGGTTACCTGCTTGTCGCCCAGTCGATGTTGCCAGGTGATCCCGCCGCAATGTCGCGCCTCTTGCAAGGTTTGATCACCGGCATCGGGTTTATCGGGGGAGGAGCAATCCTCAAAGACGGTTTGATGATCCGCGGCACCTCGACCGCCGCGAGTATCTGGAACGTAGGCGCGATCGGGGCCGCAGTCGCCGTGGGACGGATGGAAATCGCCGTTGCCCTATCTGTGTTGAATCTTTTGACTTTGTATTTGCTGGTGCCGCTGAAGAAACGTCTCGGAGGTAAACAGGAATAAGAACTACTGGACGCGCGCCCGCTGCTGGGAGTTGATAATTTCGTTATGAACAAGCGCTTCGAAAACCGCCAGAACACGTTTACGGAACGCATAGACCCGCTCGAGATCGGCGCGGAACTCCGCTTTGAAGTCCTTCGCTTTCATCCACTTCTCGCGCACCTTCGGCGAAATGTCGATGTCCTGCCGAAGCGCATCCAGTGAATGGCCCCTTAAGAAAAGGCCATAAAAAAAGGCGGCCTCGCGTTGAGGGGCCATCGGATCTAGATCTTCATTCAAGACCATTGCAGATTCCCGTTACAAAAAGCAAAGTATAGCTGTCGCTTTCCGGTTACGGCAAGAGAAACTTGGGAAGAAGAAAAGGTAAAATCAAAGTTCAGGCCGGACAACATAAATGTTCAGACGACGGACTTTTGCTCTTGGGTTCCCTGCACTCTTCTTACTTGCAAACTCGATACTTTTATCGGCCGCGGAGCATCCAAGCTTTACAGGTACTTGGAGAATGGATGCTGCGCAGAGCGATTTCGGCTCATTACCCCCGGTTTCCGTTATGATCGACCGGATCTCACAGCACGAACCCGAGATCGTGATTAATCGGGCGCGCGATGGGAAGAATCTGATCATTGACATCCCGCTGGATGGCTCTTCCAAGGACAACGATATTTTGGGTCTGGAAATGAAAACGGAAGGTCACTGGCAAGGGAATTCCCTCTCGGTTGATTTTTCCGGTTCGCGCCTCGGTCGCCAGGTGAGCTATCACGAGAACTGGACCATGGCCTCCGACGGTCAGAGCTTCAAGGTCGCCCGCCATCTGGTTAGCCCGCGGGGCGAAACCGATCAAACTATTCTCTTTGTAAAGCAATAGCGTGCCGCGATTGATCCAACATCCCTCTCGGGTGAAAGCCGCGGGCTCTAAACCGAAGCTGATAGACGAGTACATTGGCCGCGTAAACTCGAACACCGAGGGTGTGTCAGTGGCCCTGATGCGCAGTCCCGAAGGTTGGCACGAGCCCGGACAGACGCCTGAATTCGAAGAATTTACCCTAGTGCTCAGGGGCCTTGTTCGCGTCGAGCATGCCGGAGGCTCGATGGATGTTCGGGCCGGCCAGGCAGTTATTGCCTCGAAAGGCGAATGGGTCCGCTACAGCACGCCTGAACCCGACGGAGCTGAATATATTGCAGTGTGTTTGCCCGCGTTCTCCCTTTCTGCCGCTCATCGTGACGACTTCTCGGCCTGAACGTCTCACTTCCATGAACCTCCCAATCGCCTGCGCAATGGATGTGTTGTAATTGTCGTTTCGATATATGCCCGGATTTTGGTTCCGCCGGAGACGAGATGGAAAGGCCCTTTTACGCCGCTTTCGCGAATGGGGCATGCTGGCGAACGGACTTCGTTCCACCGACCATCCCGTCCTGGCGCACATCATTCCCACTCGCCGGTGCAATCTTGCCTGCGAGTACTGCAACGAGTACGACGACTTCTCCAAACCCGTTCCGAAAGAGCGCATGTTCGAACGGATCGACCATCTCGCCGAACTGGGCACCTCGATCATTTCCTTTAGTGGCGGCGAGCCGCTGCTCCATCCCGATCTCGACGAACTGATCGCCCGCATCCGGCAGCATGGATGCCTCGTCGGAATGATCACTAATGGCTTTCTGCTGAATGTCGAACGGATCCAGCGTCTCAATCGAGCTGGACTCGACCACATGCAGATCAGCATCGATAACGTTCAGCCCGACAGCGTTTCCAAAAAGAGCCTGAAGACTCTGGACCCCCGGCTCGAAATGCTGAGCCAACATGCCGAGTTCCACGTCAACATCAACTCCGTGGTGGGCGGTGGTATCCGCAACCCAAGCGATGCGCTGGCGGTTGCCAGGCGCGCAGTGGAGCTTGGATTTACCTCAACCGTCGGGATCATTCACGATCACGAAGGGCAGTTGCGCCCCCTCTCCGATGAAGAACAGCATATTTACGCTCAGGTCAAAGACCTTGGCAAGAAGAACTACGCACGCCTGAACTTCTTCCAGGAGAACGTCGCCCGGGGCGCAGAGAACCAATGGAAATGCCGGGCCGGCGCACGCTACTTGTACGTGTGCGAAGACGGCCTCGTGCATTACTGCTCCCAGCAGCGCGGCTTCCCCGCCATTCCGTTAGAACAGTACACCGTCTCCGATATCCGCCGGGAATTCCTGACCGTGAAAGGATGCGCGCCCAAGTGCACCATTGCCTGCGTCCACTACGTCTCTTACATGGATTTCTGGCGGGCTCCGCAGACCATCTCCGCTCCCGTGGAAACCACGGAAGCAAGCCAGCTTGTTCAAATTAAGTAGAACCGGATCCACCCTCTCGGGCTCCTCGCCCGGCACACAGACGTAAGTTCCTCCCTGCGCTTTGTGTGGCACACTGCTACACTCCGAATCAATGGCACAGATCGTGTTTGAGCGTACGGGAGTCCGTCGCGCAGGACCGGGGCGTGCGATCACTCTCATCCTCCTCGTCCTAGCCCTTTGGATTGGCGTGCGTGAAGGATCTTCACTCGCGCTCGATTACGCCTGGTGGAAAGAACTGAACCAACTCGAGACGTGGCTCGGTCTCTTCCTCTACGCTTACGCGCCTCTCACTCTCGCCACGATTGTCGCTTTCGCCGTGCTTTGGTTCGCTCACAATCGCGCAGTGCGTTTCGCCGAAGTGGACCGTCGGCAATTCAAATTATTCCTCCGGGTAGCTAATCTCGTTTTACTGGGTCTTGCGTGGGCGGTCGCCGCCAGCACTCTCGAAAATTGGACGATTGTCCGCTTTTGGGGTAGTCGGGCCATTGGCTCCGCGCCAGGCGAGTTCCACGACCCCGTCTTCGGGCTGCCCCTCAAGTTCTACCTTTTCGATTTACCTTTCTATTCAGCACTTCGTGACTTCCTGCTCGCGCTCGCTATAGTCGCCGCTCTCCTGTTTTGGGCCGCGGCTCGCGGATGGCAGCTGCAGTCGCGCCTTCGGGACATTCGTAACGTTCGTGAGATGGACCTGTCGCTCCTCCGTTTGCCCGGTGGCCTGGAGTCGCGCTTCCTCCGCGGCGCTGTAGCGCTGATTCTCGTTGCATTCGCCTGTCGCTACTTCCTTGGCCGCTACGAGCTGGTGTGGCACGAACACGGTTTTATGGTGGGGATTGACTGGCTCGAAGATCACATCACCTTGCCGCTTCAATGGCTGCTCATCGCCGCTTGCATCGCCGGGGCAGCGCTCGCATGGCTCGGTCGCTGGCGCACCGTCCTCATCTTGGCTTTGCTCGTTCCCGTTACTTGGCTGATTCCGCGCTTGGCCTCGTTGCTCTACGTGAAGCCCAATGAGATCTCGCTCGAATCGTCCTACATCGATGCCCATATTCATGCCACCCGCAGCGCCTATGGTCTCGAGAATCGCGTCACTGCGATCGAGTACAAAACGGATGTTGCCCGTACTACGCTCGATGTGAACCAGCATAAGAATCTGCTCGACAACGTTCGCCTCTGGGATTGGCGCGCCTTCCATGACACGGTGACGCAGAGCCAGGCGCTCCGCCCCTACTACATCTTTCACGACACCGACGTTGATCGCTACACGATCGATGGCCAGTACCGCCAGACGTTAATGGCCCCCCGCGAACTCGACATCTCCAAAGTCCAGAACGCGGGCTGGATCAATCCTCGCTTCATCTACACCCACGGCTACGGCGTAGCGCTCGCCGAAGTCAGCAAGATCACGCCCGAAGGTCTGCCTGTTTTCCTGGTCGAGAACATGCCGCCCGATGTGAAAACGCCTAGCCTCAAAATTGCTCGGCCCCAAATCTATTACGGCGAAGTCACGCATGATCCGATCTTCGTGCGAACCGCCCAGCCCGAATTCGACTACCCGTCCGGAGCCGACAACGAGAAGACGCGCTACGACGGACGCGGCGGATTTCCGATCTCCTCCTTTTCGATGCGCCTCGCTGCGGCGATTCACGAGGTCGACCCCAACATCCTGCTAACCGATTACCTGACGGGCGAAAGCCGGATGATGATGCACCGCCGTGTGACCGATCGCGTATCCCGCCTCGCTCCCTTCCTCGAATGGGATCCGGATCCGTATCTGGTCATCGCCGCCGACGGCCGCCTGGTCTGGATGATCGATGGATACACCACCAGCGATGCCCATCCCTACGCCGCAACCGGTCGAGATGCCGAACGGCGACACCGTCAACTACATCCGGAACTCCGTAAAGGCCACCATCGACGCCTATGACGGAACCGTCCACCTCTACGTCTTCGATACCCCGACCCGCTCATTCAGGCCTATCGGTCTCTGTTTCCGTCCCTGTTCGAGACCGAATCGTCCATGCCGCACGACCTGCGCGCGCACGCCCGTTACCCGGAAATGCTCTTCCGTGCTCAGGCCGAAATCTACCGCTCGTACCACATGCTGAACCCGCAGGCGTTCTACAACCACGAGGACATCTGGGATCTCGCCCGCTCCACCTCCGGTCAGGACCATACGCCCGAAGCCAGTCACCCCGACCTATGTTGTCGCCACCCTGCCCGGTGAAGACAAGCCTGAGTTCCTCCTCATGACGTCGTTCACGCCCACTTCAAAGGAAAACCTGATTGGCGTTATGCTCGCCCGCTGCGATGGCGCGCACCTGGGCGAAATCAGCGTGCTCCAGCTTTCCAAACAGGAATTGACGCTCGGTCCCATGCAGATCAGCGGCGCGCATCAATCAGGACCAGAACATCTCGAAAGACCTGACGCTGTGGAACCAGCAGGGCTCCCAGGTTTTGCGCGGTCAAATGCTCGTTCTGCCCGTAGAGCATACGTTTCTCTACGTCGAGCCGATCTACATTCAGGCCACCGAGGCGCGCATGCCCCAGCTGCGCAAGATCGTCCTGGCAATCGGCAACCGCCTGATCTACACCGACACTTACGACCAGGCCAGAGCGGAATTGAACGGAACAAACCCCACTGCGGCCGCCGCTCTCCCCGCCACTTTGGAGCAGACTCCGTCATCCACCAGCCCTGTTCCCCAAGGGGACACGCGGATCACGAGTATTCGCGAGCACTTCCGCCGCTATCAGTCGCTTACCTCGCAAGGCAAGCTGGCCGAAGCCGGGCGGGAACTCGAAGCGATCAATCAGGAACTACAGTAGGGGAATTGGTGGCGGCGCGCAGACTCGAACTGCGGACCTACGGATTATGAGACCGTCGCTCTAACCACCTGAGCTACGCCGCCAAACTCTCTGATTTTAGCATCTGGTTTGAGCCCTTATGCCGGGCTCAGCGACCCTCTGATCATGGTGAACGAGTGTGGCGGGAAGGTGTACCGCATCCGGCTTCCATCGCCCGTGATCGTCTTCGCTCACCGTCTTCACCGGACTCTGGTCGAAGTTGTTCTCGGCCTTGATGTCGGGACCGTTCACCTCGCTCACCTGGTAAGTCCCCCCAAAACGGCTGTCCTGCGCTTCGATCTCGACCTCAATGGCTTTCATCGCGGTGCCGGTTCACGACATTCAGCATCAAGGTCGACCCGTCCTTCGCGGCGGAGACATCCAGGTACGGCACCGTCTTGTACGTCTTCGAATCGTAGGTCGGCGAGTCCACGAACACCTCGAGCGCGGTTCCCCGCGAATTGTTCGCAAACAAAGCCAACGGATAGTAGATCGTCTGCAGAAACAGACCCTTCTCGTTGGTGAAGATGGGCGCGATGACGTTCACCAGCTGCGCCAGATTTGCAATCTTCACAATGTGGGCGTTGTTCAGAAAGGTGTTCAGGAACGTCGCGACCACCAGCGCGTCTTCGAGATTGTAGTGCTCCTCGAGCACGCGCCGCCCTTGCCCCATGTGCTCGTCCCGCGCTCGATACCAGACATTCCACTCATCCCACGCAATGTAGATCTTCTTGTCTCGCGGACGTCGCGGGCCTCCGGGTGTCACGCTCCCCCCTGAAAGCGCGGCCTGAATGCTACCCTCCGCGACCTTCGTCCGGGAATCCAAATCCCGCGAACTCGCCAGAAACTCGTAGTAGTCGTTATCCCGGTTGCCGACATACAAATGCAGAGAAAGATAATCGACGTGATCCTTCAGATGATCGAGGATCGTGCTGTTCCAGCCTGTCCAGTCCGCGCCCGCGTAGTAGTTGGACGAGCCCGCGGCAATCAGCTTGATCGTGGGATCGGTCCACTTCATCAGTTTGGCCGCTTCCAGCGCGAACTTGCCGTAATCGTCAGCCGTCCGGTGGCCCATCTGCCACGGACCGTCCATCTCGTTTCCTAAACCCCAATATCTTCACATTCCAGGGGTGCGGGCGGCCATTCTGCGCCCGCAGCTTAGTCATGGCGGTGCTCGCTGTCCCGTTGCAGTACTCCACCCAGCGTTGTGCTTCTACCCAGGATCCGGTGCCCGAGATTTGCGCAGACATAGGGCTCAATGCCCAGCATCTCGCAATAATCCAGCGCCTCATGCGTCCCGAAGCGGTTATCTTCCACCGTTCGCCACGCCATCTCGAGACGCGCCGGTCGCTTGTCGCGTGGTCCAATCCCGTCCATCCAATTGTAATTAGACGAGAAGTTCCCGCCCGGCCAGCGAAGCAGCGTCACATTCAGCGCCTTAACGGCCTCAATAACATCTTTCCGGTACCCCTGCTTATCGGAAAGGCGCGAACCCTCCTCGAATATCCCGCCCTCGATACAACGGCCCAGATGCTCGGCGAAGTTTCCGTAAATCTTAGGGTCGATCGCCCCTATCGTTCGCTCCGGATCGATCTTGATGCGCGCGCGCGACGGCGCCGGCTGCGATCGGGCGATAAACGGAAAAGCAAGAACGGAAGCGGAAAAAGCCCGGCGTGAGAGGTCGTTCTTCATGACGGATCAGAGGCCATCATATACGAGCCTTCCGATCCGTCATGCCTATCGCACTAGTTCGGAATCACCTGTATCCCGTTGATCGGCGCGCGCGGGCCCGCGTTCTTCGGTGTTGCGGTCAACGTGAACGTCCCACCGGGTACGTTGAAGACCATGTAATTCCCCGCGGGATGTGAGGCGGTCACCTGGACGAACGTGCCGCTAAAATTCACATTCGCGAGATCGGCGGCCACCAGCGTTTGCGTGGTCACTGATGGACCGGAGACGGTATAAGTTGCCGTTCGAGCACCGGAGCCGTTGTCCCCATCTGCGTAGACGTACACCGAGTAGCCCCCGGGGTTTGTCGAAAGTCCCGCAAACGTGACCGTCGAAGTGCTCCCGTCGCCATCGTCGAGGTACCCCTGCATCATCACGAAATCGGGTGTGCCCGTCGTGATAGGAAGCGACCACGGATTGTCGCCCTTCCACGTAACCGTCGCCGCGCCGTTCAGACCATATTCGTCGTTAAGCGCAACCGGAGTGGAACTGCTTACCGCCGTGAGATTGTTCCAGTTCGGCGTCGGAACAACGCCCGCCTCATCGCCGGGATTCAACGCAACGCCAGTTCCCACAAAGTTCACGCTGATTGCTCCCAATTTATCCGTGATCGTGAGCGTAGCTGCAGCCGTGGCTGTGTATCCGGTATTGCTCGCCTTACCCGTGATGGTCAGCGTACTCACACCCAGAGGAGTAGACGCCGTGGTCGCGACTGTCAAAACTGCTGTCCCCGCACCGGTCACAGCCGGCGGATTGAAACTCGCCGAGGCGCCTGCCGGCAAGCCCATCACCGATAGCTTTGCGGTCCCCGGGAAACTATGCCCTGGAGTGGGAACCACCGACACTGTATAGCTCGCGGCGCTCCCCGGGACGGTAGTCGCGCTCGCGGGCGTTACCGCCAGCGTAAACTTCGGGCTCGGAGTAATCAAGCCATAGACGTCCAGCGAATTCGTGGAACTGTAGTCCGTGAAGGTCGCCATGTATACCTTGCCGTTGGCGATCGTCGGCGGTACAAATTTGGCAAAAGACCCGTCCAGGGCATCGCGGCTGGATATCATCTGCGTGTTCCATAATTCAATGCCGCTGGTGGCCTCGATGGCCCGCAGTATTCCGCTGGTCAATCCATGGTCCGCGTCCGCATTGAGCGGCATCGACGCCCAAACCACACCGGTCGTGTCATTGGTCCCGGAGGATGAAATGGAAAGCGTCGCTCCCGGGTCCACTCCCGACGGCGTTTGCACCGTGCTCTCGATCAGCGGCGATGTGTCGAACGTGCTCCCGTTGAAATGGTAGGCCTTCAGATAATCTCCCATCGCCCAGATGTAGATCAGCTGTCCCTTACTCGCGCTTTGCCAATAAGAAGGACCCGAGAAGATAAGGTTGTTGACCGCTTGAAACTTTTGCGGAATCTGTGTGTCTCCAGGCACGTAATGCCCGAGGCTGCTCGCATTCCAGAGGTAAAGAACGCCTTGTTTCCCGCCTCCCACCAGCAGGTTCGTTTGCGGAATCATCAGCGGTCCGCTCGCCCCCAGGTCCTCATCCCCTCCGTTCAACGAATTCGCGTTCGAAGCCGTAAAGTAATCGGCAAGAGCGAGCCCACCCTTCGCAGTGCTCAGCCGCAGCGCGCTTTCCCCAAAATCTGACTTCGAATCGGTCGTGCCGTTCCCAGTAAGCAGGTAGACGTTTCCCGTTGAATCCACCACAGGCGCGCGGCCTGACATCCAAATCCCGCCCTCGATTCCATTTGGCGTGTCGTTAAAAATTCCCGTCTGCGCGAGCGTCGTGGCGTTGTAAGCCATCACCCATCCGTGGTACGGCTGATCATCCTCGTGAGAAGCCCAAATGATAATCACCTGTCCGTTCGCCAGCGCTAAACCGGCCCGCTGATTCTGCCAGAACGGGTCGAAGGGAACCTGGCCATTGGACGATTGCTCCCCGGTTCCCGGAACCGAGCCCGCAATCTCTACCGGACCGTCGAACTTCTCAGCGCCCGTTGTCAGGTCGAGCGCGTGTAGGCGCTGAACGTAGTTCGTGCCCTGAGAAGTGACTTCCTTGGTGCGTGCAACCAGGTATATCGTCTGCGAAGATGCGTCGATAACCGGCGTGCTCTCAATCCCTACCCATCCCACCAGGTTCAAATTATTGGAACCCGTTATATCGGAGATCGGGACCGGGGTAATGTTCTGTGCGGGGTTAATCAACGAGACTTGCCAGAGAGTTAAGTTCTGATCGGCATCGAACGCATAAACGCTGTCATACATCGTCACGACGTACAGAACATTGTGTGTGCCTTTGCCCGGAATCGCCACGTTCGGCACGTATAAGGGTTGGGCGTACACTGAGCCGTCTACCGGGTATGCAAAAAGCTTTCCGAAGCTCGTGCTCTTAACGTTGGTTGTATTCAGTGATTGTTCGGTTGCATTCCAGCCTGTTCTGAACGAGTCAAAACGGTTGGTGAGTACGCCGGTCTGAGCGGTCGCACTCGCTGTCGCCAACATAAAGAGCATCGGTAATTTCGACATGAAAGGAATCAATCCTGAGGACGGGGAATGTCAGGAATTATACAGCGGGTCGACCATACATTTGTAGCCGAGAAACTCCGCAACGTCCTCAACTCACGCTTGCACTGTTCGCAAAGTCGCTCCCCGATAAAATGGAAACAATGCCTCTCACTATTGCTGGCCGGACGTTCGGTTCTCGGCTCTTCGTCGGCACGGGAAAGTACCGCAGCTTCCACGAAATGAAACGCTGCCATGAGGCTTCCGGAGCGGAAGTCGTTACGGTGGCGGTCCGCCGCGTGAATCTGACAGACCGGTCCAAGGAGTCCTTGATCGACTACATCGACCGGGACAAGATGTTTATCCTCCCCAATACAGCGGCCTGTTACACGGCGGATGAAGCGATTCGAACCGCCCGCCTGGCGAGGGAAGTGGGGCTTTCCAACTGGGTCAAGCTGGAAGTGATTGGTGATGAGCGTACGCTCTTTCCGGATAACGAGGGACTCCTCGAGGCCACTCGCGTTCTTGCGAAGGAAGGGTTCGTCGTGCTGCCCTACACCACCGATGATTTGGTAAACGCGCGCAAGTTGATCGACGCCGGCGCGGCCGCGGTTATGCCGTTGGCTGCTCCGATCGGCTCCGGCTTAGGAATCCAGAACATCGCAAACCTGCGGATCTTGCGCGAGATGATCACCTCCGTTCCGCTCATTGTGGATGCAGGTGTGGGAACCGCTTCTGACGCTGCGCTTGCGATGGAATTGGGTGCGGATGCGGTGCTGATGAACACTGCCATAGCCGCCGCGGATGATTCGGTGAAGATGGCTCACGCCATGCGTTTAGGTGTGGAAGCAGGCCGGTTTGCTTTCGAAGCCGGACGCATGGAGAAGAAACTGTACGCATCCGCAAGCAGCCCAATGGCCGGTCTGGTCGGGCGATAACCCGTAAGCCTTCCCGTTCTCGCCCTCCACTTGTGATAACATCCCGTCCGGGAGAGATCCTGGCGTGAAAGTCTATGAATCGAAGGCGATACGAAATGTTGGCATTGTAGGTCACGGGCACTCCGGCAAAACATCGCTGGTCTCTGCTCTGCTCTTCACCACCGGCGGGTCTAACCGCCTGTTGCGTGTGGATGAAGGCAATACGCTGACCGATTTCGATGAGGAGGAAATCGGCCGAAAATTCAGCATCTCGAGCGCGCTTGCCGCGGTCGAGTGGAACGGTATGAAGATCAATCTGATCGACACGCCCGGCTACAACATATTCCTCAACGACACGCGGTCCGCCTTGATCGCCGCCGACGCCAGCCTGATTCTCGTCGACGCAGTTGCCGGCGTCGAAGTCCAAACCGAGAAGGTTTGGAACTTTGCCGCCGACTATCATCAACCTCGCGCCATCGTCATCAATAAGCTGGATCGGGAGCGCGCCAGCTTCGTCCGAGCCCTCGAAAGCGTGCAGAGCCGGTTCGGGCGGAACGCCGTACCCATCCAACTGCCGATCGGATCGGAGCGTGCTTTCACCGGTGTCGTCGACCTGATCCGCATGAAGGCCTACACCTACACTCCGGACGGAAACGGGAAGGGTAAGGAAGGGGAGATCCCCGAAGAGTGCCAGGATGAAGCCCGTGATGCGCACGAGGCTCTGGTTGAATTGATCGCTGAAGGCAACGATGCTTTGATGGAAGAGTTTTTCGAGAAGGGCACCCTCCCGGTCGAGCACATCGTGGAAGGGCTCGACACAGCCGTTCGCGAGGAACGTATCTTCCCGGTGCTCTGCGCGTCCGCCTTGCACAATATCGCGAGCGACTTGCTCCTCACCTTTCTCGAAGAGGCGTTCCCCGCTCCACACGAGCGCAAGACTGTTACCGGTACGGTAAATGGGAAAGAAACCGAGCGCAATATTTCCGATGGCGAGTTCCCCGCCGCCTTTGTCTTCAAAACCATGACCGACCCGTTTGCCGGCCGCGTCAGTTATTTCAAAGTCTGGTCGGGAACCATTCGAAACGACGCGCATCTCACCACCATTCGCAATAACGGGGACGAGAAGCTCTCGCACATTTCCGTGCCTGTAGGCAAGACCATGGTTCCCGTGAATGAACTCCACGCCGGTGATATCGGCTGTGTTGCCAAACTGCGGGACACTCTGACCGGCGACAGCCTTGCCGACAAGCATTCCCTCATCTCGTTCAAGCCGGTGGCTCTATCCGAACCTTCCCTGGCATTTGCCCTGGAAGCCAAGAGCCGGCAAGATGAAGATCGTCTTGGCCAGGCCATGCACCGGCTTCTCGAAGAAGATCCCTCTTTGCGTTTCTATCGCGACCCGCAAACTAAAGACTTCCTGATCGCTGGCACCGGACAGCAACACGTGGAAATTGTGGCGAGCCGGCTGCGGAAACGCTACCACGTAGACGTAACCTTGAAAGCTCCTAAGATTCCTTACAGGGAGACGATCCGCGGCACAGCCGACGTGCAAGGCCGTCATAAAAAACAGACCGGAGGCCACGGGCAATTCGGCGATTGCTGGATTCGCCTGGAGCCGCTTCCGCGTGGCGGACGTTTCGAGTTCGTGAACAGCATTTTTGGAGGTTCGATCCCCAAGAACTACATTCCTGCTGTAGAAAAAGGAATCTTAGAAGCCTCGGAAAAAGGATTCCTCGCTGGTTATCCCATGGTGGATTTCAAAGTCGAGTTGTATGACGGGTCCTACCACGATGTCGATTCTTCCGAGCTCTCGTTCAAGTTGGCGGCCCGTAAAGCCTTCCGAAATGCAATGCAGACTGCCAAGCCGGCGCTGCTTGAGCCGGTCATGAACGTGGCCATTCAAGCCCCCGTAGAATTTGCCGGGGATCTCATGGGAGATCTGAATTCGCGTCGTGGACGCATCGCGGGTATGGACAACACGGCGGGTATCCAGTACATCCGCGCTCAGGTCCCCATGTCGGAGATGCTGAACTATCAGAACGATCTAACGGCCATGACCCAGGGCAGAGCCTCGTTCACGATGGAGTTTGATCACTATGATTTTGTGCCGGGCCCGCAAGCGGAAAAGATCATCACAGCTTATAAGGCCGCTCGGGGAATCGAGCTCGAGGACGAAGAATGATTGCAATCCGCTGTATAAATTGTGTAGTGTATTTCTGACAGGGAAGTGTCAATCTGACCATGCAAGCGGTCAGACTGACCCCTCCGTGGTTTGACGCAACGTTACGAATTGATTTAAACTAGTACCAAACGCGAGTTTTTCTGCTACATAAACGCGCGCAGGCCGTTCTTACATACCCTGGCAAATTTAGTTCGAGGAGCTCAGATGGTTGTTATTAGAATTCCTGCAGGCGCCGTGATCCGTTCGACAATTCTTATTGGGCTCTCGATTCCCCTTTTTGCCCAGCAATCAAATCACCAACTCTCCTTGCTTCCTCGGTCCGTAGCGAATCTGGAGGCGACTTCCGATTCGGATACCGAAAGCTACATCAGTTCTGTGACGAAACGGCCTGCGCCGTTTCACCCGAACAGCCTCGGACTCTAATGATTGCCCAAGCGGAAGAAAAGTTTCAAAGTGGAAAGCATTCTTACCAATTGAAAGATACGGATTCGGCGCGACGTGAGTTCGATTCAGCAATCGATCTCATGCTGCAAGCCTCAGATAGCCCTACCGATCGGCGGCTTTTTGAGGAAAAATTAGAACAAATGGTGGATTCGATTCACCGGTTTGACTCTAGCTGGATTGGGAGCCGGAGCCCCCGTGGAGGAGGCCCAGTTTGAAAAAGCTCCACTGGAAGATATTCTCCACCTCACCTTCCCGGTTGATCCCGCGATCAAAGGTAAAGTATTTAGCGAGTTAAAGTCTACAAGCTTCCCAATTGCCGCTCACCGTGAATGATGCGGTTCTTGCTTACATCAACTACTTCTCCGGCCGGGGGCACCGCACGCTGGTGGCAGGCCTCGAGCGTGCGGGGCGCTATCAGCCAATGATCTCTCGCATCCTGGCCGAAGAGGGTGTCCCCCAGGAACTGATCCATTTGGCGCAGGCGGAGTCGGGTTTCCTGCCCCGAGCGGTTTCTTACAATGCCGCCGTAGGTATGTGGCAGTTCGTGCAGTTCCGCGGACGCGAATATGGTTTAACGCAGACGCCCTGGACGGATGACCGCCTCGATCCCGAGAAGGCTACCCGCGCTGCCGCCCATCACCTGCACGATCTTTATAATCGACTTCGGTGATTGGTACCTGGCCATCGCCGCTTATAACTGCGGACCCAACGCATATCGAGCACGCCGTCGAGCGCACCGGTTATGCGGATTTCTGGGAACTGCGCGCTCGCCACGCGATCCCGCTCGAAACCACCAACTACGTGCCGATCATCCTCGCGATGACCATCATGTCCAAGAATGCGCAGGCAGTACGGACTCACCGATCTGCACCCCGAGCCGGCATTGGAATACGACACGGTGCGGGTCAGTTCTCCAACGCATCTTGCGCTTGTCGGCGATCTGACAGATACTCCTGTCTCGCAACTGCTCGCGATGAATCCCGCCGCTGTTCGGAACATTGCGCCTGCCGACTATGAGCTGCACGTGCCAAAGACTTCTGGAGATCAACTGCAAGCCGCCCTTGAATTGTTTCCCGCTGACCGCCGAGCTTCGTGGCGCATGCATCGGGTCGAATCTGGTGAGACGCTGGCAGAGCATTGCTCGACGCTATAACACCCGCTTAGCCACGATTGAAGGCGCCAATCGCATTCCTGTTGAAGGTCCTCACGCCGGAGACCAGCTCATCATTCCTGCGGACTATCCATGAAGTCGTTTCCGGCATCGGTCTGTCCTCGCCACGCGGGTAAGCAGTCCGTGGCTCATCGCGGTCTTCGTCGCGGCACCTCGCTGCGCACGGTAACAGCGCGTTCCCGTTCACGGCATGCGCAGACCAGTCATGTCGCGTCCCATGCTCGCCACAGTTCCTCACGCCGCCGCGCCTAAGCGGCTCGCATCGACTTGATGTCGCGGCTTCGTCGCGCATAGCGGACCTTCGGGTCCGCTTTTCTTTTGCGCGTTATCCCGCTCTGTTCACCTCAAATTCCCTCAAATCCAGCTTGGTTTCGCGATCTCTTGTGATAAAGTCCGATGGCATAAGGCAAAAGCCTTGCGAAAAGTTCAAAACCAGTTATGCTATGTGATAACTGTTCCGAAACAGGAGGGCTCGAAAATGTTTGATGTCTGGAACCTCGCTCCGAAGGACGAGGACGAGATGGAAGACTTCCAGGGATATGACGACGACGCTTCCGAAGAAGGCAAGCTCGACGACTTCGATGACGACGACGATGATGACGACGAAGACGACGAGCTAGACGAAGAAGAAGAGGACGACGAGGAAAAAGTCGAAACCGACCGGGGCAAAGTCGATTCTGCCAAGCACGGAAAGACTTCGTCCGAAACCTCCTCCCACAAAACTGCACCTCCCCAGACGGAAACTGATCGAGAGGATGAAGAAGAAACTATGCCGGAAGATATGCCTGAAAAGAAGCCAGCAGCCAGTGCGGGAGTGAGCGCTCCGGCGCCCAAGAAGACGTCGTCCAGTTCCACTAAGAAGGCGCCCGCCAAGAAGTCGGCTCCTGCCAAGAAGACAGCTACCAAGAAGGTGGCCGTCAAGAAGGCGGCACCCAAGAAGACTGCAGTGAAGAAGGCGGCCCCTAAGAAGGCTGCTCCAAAAAAAGCGGCGCCGAAGAAGGCAGCGCCCAAAAAGGCCGTACCCAAGAAAGCAGCCCCCAAAAAGGCGGCGCCTAAGAAAGCCGTGAAGAAGGCAGCTCCTAAGAAGGTTGCGCCCAAAAAAGCTGCCCCGAAAAAGGCCACTACCAAAGGCCGCCGGTAGTTCCCTCGAGGACGAACTCCGCCCGGGGGCGGAGTTCGTCTTACTTGTCCTTCTGAATCACAGTCCTGCAGCGTTCAAACAATTCCAGCAAAGCATCAGCATGCTCTTCCACTGAACGGGACGACGGCTTCCCGGAAAAACCTGCGCCTCCGGGATTTCCCTTTCCATATCCTGTCTGCACAGCGATGAACTTCATCATCTCCAGTGCAACTTCGTCTTTGCTTCTTCCCGCCGGTGTTGATTCCGGTGCCTTCGAACTTTCCGGCGTGTCTTCGGCCATTCGCGTTCCGCTCCCCGTGTCAGTGTTTGACAATCCCAGTGTACTCAACGCAGGAACCTCTTCCCCGCTGCATTGGCGCGCCAATTGCATCAACAGATGCTTCGGAGAAGACATGAGATCACAAGCGCTAGAAGACCTGTTCACAGAAGAGTTGGAAGAGATATACGACGCCGAGAAGCAAATCTACAAAGGCTTGGGCCATATGGCCAAAACAGCGACGGACCCGGAATTGAAAGCGGGCTTCCTTAGCCATCAAAAGCAGACAAAGACGCAAATTCAAAGGCTGGAAAAGAGCTTCCGCGTCCTGGGTGAGAAAGCCCATCAAGGCAAAGCTTCCGGTGTCACTGGTTTGATCCGTCAGAGCAAAGAGCTTGCCGGGAACGGGAACTTCGATCCGGCGGTGGTGGATGCAGCGCTCATCGCAAGCGCCCAGAAGATCGAGCACTACGAGATCGCAGCGTACGGGTGCATCCGCACGCACGCCGGCATCCTCGGCTATAAGGAAGTCGAAGATCTCCTGAGCGAATCGCTCAAAGAGGAAGAAGCCACGGATGCGCTCCTGACCAAAATCGCGCAAGGTTCAGTGAACCGGCACGCCGCAGCGGCGCCATACTCGCAGGCTCGCACAGGCGTTCGACATGACGGTGTCCAATCCCTCGAAGACCAAGGCTCCTCCGGTGTGTCCGTGGGCAAGATCGCTCTCGGGCTCGCTGTGGGCGGCGCTATCTCTCTGCTCCTAACACCGAAGTCGGGTAAGGAGACGCGCGAAGCTATTCGCGACAAGTTCACCGGCGAGAAGAGCAACGCGGCTGGTTACTAGTCGAGTACTCATTCTGGGCTGCGGGTTCACCGGTAGGCGGGTGGCTCGCGCTATGGCCGAGTCGGGGTACGAGGTTACGGCAACGGCGCGACATCCGGAACGCCTAGCCGGCCTTCCGGCGCGAGCACTGGCTTTAGATATTGATCAGCCGGAGAGTGCCGATCAACTGCAGTCGTTCGTTAATCGCGACACGCTGGTTCTGGACTCGATCCCGATGGTGACCGAAGGAATTGTCCAAGCAGTTAAGCCTGCGCGACGTGTTGTATACCTGTCGACGACCGGCGTATATGGAGATCAGCAGGTTATAGACGAAACAACAAAGCCTGCTCCGCTTACTGAGCGCGAGAGGCTACGAGCAAATGCCGACGCGGCGATGTTCGCTTTGCCTCAAGCACTCGTGCTTCGCCCCGCGGCGATCTACGGACCTTTCCGAGGTATCCACGCGGGGATGCGCGCCGGTTCGTACCGGCTTCCGGTAGACGGGTCGCGTTATATCAGCCGGATCCATGTCGACGATCTGGCTGCGCACTGTGTAGCCGCATTGCAGAGTGAGATCACAGGCGCGGCGCCGGTCGCGGACGAAGACCCCTGCACATCGGACGAGATCGCCGCTTTTTGTGCACAGCTGCTTGGCATGCCTTTGCCGGCCAGGGTGGAGAACACCGAACTCAGCGAGACGCGCCGGGGGAACCGGAAGGTAGACGGATCAGCGATTCGAAAGAAACTCGGTATCGAGTTGAAGTACCCCAGCTACCGCGTAGGCATCCCGGCCTGCTTAGCGGCCGAAGCGGTCGAGCGGGAGCCCTGAATATCCGCTGCCAGCTTGCGAAAGATCTTGTCGGCCACATCCGCGCTGGAACTGCGGAACTTGGCTCCGACGCTCTCTTGCGTGGTAGACCAGATCACATCGCCATCGCGGTTCACCAGGCGCACGGAGGCGGAAGCTTCGTGGCGGCGCTCATTCTGCGCCATCGACTCATTCTCGCCGATATTCAGTGCACTGCTCTTGGACTGCGTCGTGCGGTCGAACCGGGAGGAGGAGCTTTCGGCGCCACCGGAGTGAAGCCCGATGCTGAGGTTGTCGGTGGCGCTGTGCTGTTCGGTATACACCTGATCGTCGGCCGAGCCTCGAAGGATAGCGTCGGCGTGTTCCAGGTTCTCGGTCATGGAGATCATGCCGGAGTTCGCCAATGCGCTGATCACCATATCCCGCAGCATCACGGCTTCGGGGGTGCTGCCGAGGCTTTCGACGAAGACCTTGTGCACGCCACCCAACGTGACGGGTGGAGGCGCAGCCGCGCCGATGCCAGCCAGGATGACAAAGAGCAGCGCCCGTTTCACCCCTTGCCGGCCTTTCGGGCGTTGTCGTCCTGGTACTCGACTTTACGGCCAGTGCGTGCTTCGAGGCCTACGAGCAGCCCGCGGACGTCGCCTGACTCCACTTGAAAAACCATCGCTTGCTGATGCCCTTGCGCGTCCGTATAGCCGATGGTTAGGAAGTGGGTGCGCTTTTTGGCGAGGAGCATGATGGGGGAGATCAGGATCGCCTCAGCCACGCGCCGTTCGACCTTCTGCCCGTATTCGAGGGTGTTGATGTTGCCGTACGGCACTCGGAGGGAGGCACCGCGGCACTCGAGCACGAGGTCATCTTCGCCGGCGATTTCCATCCGGAGTTCCGACTTTTCAATGAGAGCAGCGCCGGTTCCGCCCACGTAGTGGACCCGCGCGCCTGAGGCGCTCGCCTGAAGCAGAGACGAGAGCGCGATGCAGGATGCCACTGCAATGAGCAGCATCCGATGAATGTATGACATTGCGCTTCCTCTTGAGCGTAGCTCTGCTCAGGGGAAACGTCTATTACTCCGATGGAGTACGGGCGCGGGATCAGGCATTGCGTTTCAACTGGCCGCACGCGGCGAAGATGTCGAGACCACGGGGCTTGCGGATGAAGCAGGGCATGGCGCGCTTAATGATGTCCTGGAAGCTTGCGACCTGAGCGGGGTTGGGTGTCTCGTACGGGATTCCGGGGCCCGGGTTGAGCGCGATCAGGTTTACCTTGGCGTTCAAGTTGGCCAGGAGCTTGACCACGCGCCGGGCATCGGCATCGCTATCGTTCACACCTTTGAGTAGAACGTACTCGAAGGTTAATTTCTCCCAGGCGCGGAGCGGATAGGCGCGGCAGGCCTCGATCAGATCCTTGAGATGCCACTTGCGGGTGATGGGCATGAGCTGCTGGCGCGACTCTTCGGTCGAGGCGTTCAGCGAGATGGCCAGCTTAGGGCGGACCGGAGCTTGTCCGAGTTCCTCGATGCGGGGGATGATGCCCGAGGTCGAAAGGGTGATGCGGCGTTCAGAGAGCCCGACGCCTTGGGGATCGCAGAGGATCCGGGTGGCTTTCAAGACGTTGGGCAGGTTCAGCAGCGGCTCGCCCATGCCCATCATCACGATGTTAAAGCGCTGCGACTCGACGAGCAGCCCGTTATCGCGGGCGACGAAGAGGACCTGACCGACGATCTCGCCAGCGGTGAGACTTCGTTCGAGGCCCATAAGGGCGGTCATGCAGAACTTGCAGTCGACGGGGCAGCCGACCTGGCTCGAGATGCAGACGGTGTCGCGGTCTCCTTCGGGCATGAGAACCGCTTCGACGGTGCGTTGATCTTCGAGGCGGAGGAGGTAGCGCTTGGTCCCATCCACAGAGTCGTACCGGCGATCGATCTCGGGTAAACCGATTTCATGATTCCGGGCTAATCCAGAGCGTAAGGGCGCGGGTAAGGTGGAGATTTGTACGAGTTCCGAGACCTTTTGCTGGTAAAGGGCGGAATATATCTGTTTCGCGCGGAAGCGGGGTTCGGATGGACCAAGGACCTGCTCGAGGTCGCTAAGTTCCATGCCTAGAAGGGGTTGCACAGCTTCCTCCAGGTTAACACGGGACCACCCCCAGGGGCAGGAACGCGCAATGGCCGCCAGGGTGCACAATAGGTGTATACCTGTCCGCTAGCCTATTTCGTCGCGGAAGTGGTAAAAACAGGTTACAACTCGACACATGCCAGCTACCCTTTCCGTTGTGCGCGACATTGAAGTGACCACGCTGCGCAACGGTGTTCGCGTAATTACCGAGCAGATGCCGCACGTACGATCGGTATCGGTCGGGGTTTGGATCGGTTCCGGCTCCCGCCGGGAGACGGCGGAGCAGAATGGAATCTCCCACTTCATTGAACATATGTTGTTCAAAGGGAGCCGTTCGCGGTCGGCCGAAGAGATTGCCCGTTCCGTTGATTCGATTGGCGGCAATCTGGACGCGTTCACCGCCAAAGAGCTCGTTTGCTACAACACCAAAGTTCTCGATGAGCACCTGCCCTTGGCGTTCGATGTTCTGAGCGACCTGGTGCTGCACCCGCTGTTTCGCGAGGAGGATATCGCGAAGGAAAAGGGCGTGATTCTCGAAGAGCTGAAGATGGAGGCGGACAATCCCGATTACCTCGTGCACGAGTTGTTCTCCGCCAACTTCTGGAGCGGGCATCCGTTGGGACGACCGATCCTGGGAACGCGCGAGACGGTGAAGGGCTACACGCCGGATCGCATCTTCGACTACTACCGGGATGTTTACTCGCCCTCCAATCTGCTGATTACCGCGGCGGGCAACCTGGAGCACCAGCGGCTGGAGAACCTGGCCCGCGAGTACTTTGAAGCGATCGAGCCGAGAGAGCCGGCGGCGGCGCAGCCCGCACCTGTCCCGCATGCGCATATCACGCTGAAGCATAAGAAGGAACTCGAACAGGTTCACATGTGTCTTGGGGTTCCGTGCTATCCGGTGGCACATGAGCAGCGGTTCGCCTGCTACGTGCTGAACAATCTGCTGGGCGGCGGAATGAGTTCGCGCCTGTTCCAGAACATTCGGGAGAGGCAGGGTTTGGCGTACTCCGTGTTCTCGGATCTGAACCCGTACCGCGACACGGGCTGCCTGTCGGTGTATGCGGGCACGTCGCTCGAATCCGCGCGCAAGGTAGTTGATTCGGTGTTGAACGAGTTCCGTCACATCAAGGAAGATGGCATACCGGCGGACGAACTGCGCCGCGGCAAGGATCATCTGAAAGGCTCTCTTATGCTGAGCCTGGAATCGACTTCGAGCCGCATGTCGAACCTGGCGCGCCAGGAGCTTTACTTCCAGCACTTCTTCACCCTGGACGAATTGGTCGACCGGATCGAGGCGGTGACCGCGGCCGAGGTGCAGGAGATCGCACAGACCTTCTTCGACCAGAAGTACATCGCACTCACGGTGCTGGGCAATCTGGACGGCTTCAATATTACGCGCGACGACCTGGTCTGCTAACCGGCTCGGCGGATCGAGGGCTCCTTCGCGTCGAGCGGCGCGGTGTTTAGCAAGCGCGCAACGGCAATCTGCCGGAAGTTGAAGATGTGCAGGAGCTGCTTGCGGACGCTGAGTTCGTGGACCAAAGCTCCTAATGGACCGAAAGGCATACCGTACGCGACGCGATCGCTGACCACCGTCCCGCGCGCGGTGGCCTGAAACGTATGCTGGTGACGCCAGTATGTATACGGGCCGTTGAGAGCCTCGTCGACGAAGCGGTAGGGAGGGTCGTATTCGCTGATCACGGTCTTCCATTTCAACGGAATGCGGGCCCAGTGAAACACGTAATCGATGTGCGCTCCTTTTTGCATCCGCAGGTTTGGGGTGAGGATGCGGAAGCCCATATCTTCGGGCGTGATTTTCGCCAAATTGTAAGGATCCTCGAAAACCTGAAAGGCTTGCTCGATGGGGACGGGCAGCTCCAAATCGCACTGCAGCACATAACCTGGCACTCCTGATCGGATGAAAGTCCGGACAGCCGTGATGCAGTTCCCGAGCGAACGGGGTTATGTCTTCCGAGGTCCTCAAATGTTTTCTCTCCTTTCAAAAATCGAATTTATATTTGTTACAGCCATTTTGAGTTTCCCGATATACGGGCAAAGCGGAACGTGCGCGGGCATGAGCACTGGGCCGGGCGCCAGTCTCAATGGATTCATTCCGTTTCCCGCGAATAGCCCGTGGAATACAGACATTTCAAATGCAGCAGTAGACCCAAATTCCGATCAATACATCAACTACATTGGCGCGACAGCGGCGTTGCACGCAGATTTCGGAGCCGGACAATGGGCAGGCCACTCGATTGGAATGCCGTACCAGATTGAGCCTACCGCCGTCCCTGGACGAGCGGTGCAGAAGATTGCGTATCCGACGGAGAGCGACCCCGGACCGGTGCCCTTGCCGGCTTTTACAATCGTTCAAGGGTACCCGAACCCGAACGGCACGGACCGCCATGTTATCGTGCTCGACCAGGGGAACTGCTGGCTTTACGAACTTTACAACGCCAAGAGGTCGGGGACTCAGTGGACGGCCGACGATGTAGCGATCTGGGACATGACCGCCGCCGGACAACGCCCGTACTCCTGGACGTCGGCGAATGCCGCGGGCCTTCCGATTTTCCCCGGGCTGGTTCGTTACGACGAGGTAGCAGCAGGGGAGATTCGGCACGCCGTCATTTTCACGGCCACCGGGACACAGGAGGCATTTACGCCTCCCGCTTCGCATCTCACCTACGGGGTGACCGATCCAAACGCCCCACCGATGGGGATGCGCGTTCGATTGAAGGCAAGCTTCGACATCTCGAGCTACCCGACCGATATTCAAGTGATCCTGACGGCGCTGCAACATTACGGGATGATTTTGAGCGATAACGGGTCACCCATGTTCATCAGCGGGACATCCGATTCGCGCTGGAACAACAACGACCTCGCGATGCTCGGCAACATCACGGCCGCGTCATTTGAAGTGGTCAGCATGGGGGAGATTTATACTCCCGCAACAATACCCACCGGACCCTCGCCCACCATTGCTAACTTTCAATCGAATGCGGCCCAAGTTGCGGCGGGAACTCCGGTTACGCTGAGCTGGACGACGGCGAACGACGGGTACGACATCATTACTCCCGGAGTAGGCCCGGTGAGAGGCACCAGTGTTGTGGTCCAGCCTGGCGCGACGACGACGTATACGTTGAATGCGACCAATCAGTATGGCCGCAGCACGGCTTCGGTGACGGTTACGGTTCAATAGGCCACTTATAGCGAATGTCGCCCGGCACACGGAGGGAAGACGCGGAGTTGAGGCCGATTTGCCTTTTTGCAAAACGAAGCCAATTCATGGTTAATCGCTTTCATTTGAGTAGCTTGGCTTGCAAGTTCCGGGCGACGATCGCTTCCGGAGCGGCGATGCGATTCGCCGAGGATGACTGTAGCGCTAACTGACGCTTGGCTTCGATTTGCGCGCCGTGCCCGGCGTTCCGGGATGAGCGCGACTTGCCTTGTAGCGCTTTGGGGCCGGTGGAATGCTGGGCGTTCGCCGCGTTGATCAGGTTGCACGCTTTCTTGTTTCATAAAGTAATCGCTTCGTTTGTCTTTCAGCCGCGTGGCGCGGTGCGGTAGAAACTCCTGCCGATTGCAGCGTAACAAGCGAATGTGCCGATCTTTCGTGGGATTTGAGGTAAGTCTTTGAGAGGACGGATGAAATAAAGGGATTTTGAATGTTACCGAACGGAGGATGTCCGGAACTTCGGTCTCAGCGGGCGTACGCTACGATTCACAGATGACAATCGTGAGTGTTCTGTACCCCCTGACGCCGGGATCGCCCTTCAACTTTGATTACTATCTCGCAACTCACATCCCGATGGTCAAAGACCGGTTGGAGCGATTCGGGTTGAAGGAGATCCGACTGATGCGCGGTGCGGGGACCTTGGACGACACTGCACCGACCTTCGAGTTGATTGCAGAATTGGTCTTTCCCTCGCCTCAACACGTTCAAGAGGGGTTAGGCGCTCATGGGAATGAGATCATGGGCGACATTCCTATGTTCACCCACGTAAAGCCCACCATACAAATCAACGAAGCCCTTTAAAGGCGCCGTTTTGGGTGGGATTTGAGGTAAGTCTGAAGTGACGGGAAAGAAAGGGCTTTGAATGTTACCCGAATCCCGAGCTGCCCGCCGTTCGGTTGAAAACTGAGGCTCTCGCGGTAGCTCTGTGATGCCCGCGGCGTATTCGAAAAGCCGCTTCCGATCCCCTGTTGAGGATGGGCGTGTGGCGATGGCCATGATCTTGTTGGAGCGAGATTCAGTAAACTGCAAAGCGGAAGCCACCCGACGAAATCGGTGTTGACGACATTGGCAGCGTTTGGACCAGCGTGAGATTCTCCCCACAAGGGAGAATCTGGACTGATTCCGTTTGTGCCGAAAGCGCCCGTCGTAACCTCGGCTGGATACGGGGGTCCAGAATGGCCAGCGTTTTTCCGTGAAGCGAGAAGCGGAACGAAAGAAGTCGAGAGCGCAAACGAAAGGCACCAAACCACGAACGTAGGTAGTGGTTCAGTTTGAAAGGTGAAAACGGCTCCAACGAAGGATCGGAAAACAATGGCCGTGGGCGCTCTTTTACACCTATCCACACGCAGTCCACAGTAAAATGCCGCTCTTTGCCCATTAACATTCCGTGGTCCATTCTCTTTCCCAAAGAAGAGTTGGTTGTGCTTTGGTTTAGGCGAACACTATGGCCTTGTTGTTTGAGCGCTAATGTTCTATAACTTCGGTCGCCCTCACAAGACTCTCAAGACTTCCCCGGCGGTTGCCGCTGGATTGGCTGATCACGTGTGGAGTGTGGAAGAAATTGTGGGGCTGCTTGAAGTTTTGAAACCGAAGTCAACGCGCTCCGCCCAGAGTTCGCGAGTTGCAAGCTAACCCCGCTACAATGGATTGGGATCCTGTGATGATGTCCACCGTGACGCACCTGACTCTTACTGAGTTTGTGTCAACTCACAGGTTCGCGGTAGTGCACTTTTGGGCTTGTTGGAATAGCTATGACCTGCAAATGAAAGCATTTCTCGAAACCGAGGTGCCACAATACCTACGCAAGCAAATAGCCTTCGCAACCCTTGACACAGATCCTCCAGAACATCACAACCTTTGTCGAACTTACAATGTCCTTAATCTTCCGTTCCTGGCGCTCTACAGGGATGGTGCTCTGATCACCACAGTTACCGGCATTCAAAAGCAAAACATCCTGAGACTTTTAGCAAACCTTGTAACCGACTCCGAGTAAGTTCGCGTATTAACGGATGCTTGCGGCTACGAATCGGGGCGCTTTGCGGAGTAGAGGCATGGCCTCGTTCTCGGGGGCGGCGCACGCGGGGCTTACTACGGAGATGGCGCAGAGTAAGAAAACCGTTGTTCGAAACCGGTGGTGGCTTTTCAAATGATTGGTCACAAATTTGAAGGCAAGGCGCTTCGCCGATTGAGGAGGGTATTGTCGGGCTTAGTTTATCGCAGCGAACTGCGAGTGGTGGTACGCGCGCAGGCTTATCCACACGATCACTAAATTTAATCGGGCTATTTCCACTGAATAGTACTTGTCGTTGATAAACTGACTCAAACTTCAACCGAGATATTCCGGAATTATCGACTTAGGGGGTCGATATAGCGGGATTCAGGCTGGAGGGTTCAACGACTGAACCGTCCTCCGTCCGGACCAAAATCTCTCCGTCCGAGTCTATGCCGGGCCGCGCCATGCGGCTTGACGCAAGCCGTTTCTCGCTACGGCTGATTGACACATTCTGGAGGCATTCCGAGATGGCAAAGAGCAACACGCTTTCGCGTTTCACACGGAAACTGAGGACGGCATCCGCGGCGTTTTCTTTGGTGGGGTTAGCCGCAGCGGCTCTTCATGCACAGTCTTACTACGGCAGTTTGCGAGGGATTGTTACCGATCCGGCGGGTGGAGCTATTGCCGGGTCGAAGGTCACGCTGATTGATGAAGGCACGAGCGAATCGCGCGCGACGACGACATCTTCAGCAGGGGAATACGTATTTAACGAGATTGTTCCGGGCACTTACAGCGTGGTAAGCGAGTCGCCGGGATTCAAGCAATTTAGCAACAAGGGGATCCGGGTCGCGACACAGCAGCAGATAACCCTGGACGTGAAGCTAGAGGTGGGCCAGGTGAGCGAGACGGTGCAGGTGACGGAAGACGCGCCGTTGGTGGAGACGGCGAATGCCTCGCAGGGGCAGGTGCTGGATAACCAGAAGCTGACGGAGCTGCCGAACCTGGGCCGGAATCCATTCATGTTGTCGAAGCTGGTGGAAAACGTGGTGCCGGTGGGTAACCCGGCTTACAACCGCATGGAGGATCAGAGCGGCTCGTCGCAGATCTCGATAGCGGGCGGGCCAGTGCGAGGCAACAACTACCTGGTAGACGGCGTGCCGATCACGGACGCGAATAACCGGGCGATTATTATTCCGTCGCTGGAAGCGGTTCAGGAGGTGAAGGTTCAGGCGAATACATATGATGCCGAGATGGCGCGCACGGGTGGCGGGATGTTTAACACGCTAATGCGGTCGGGCGCGAACGAATATCACGGCAGTCTTTACGGGCACTTGCGGCGGACGGCTTGGGACGCGAATAGCTTCTTCAACAACGCGAGCGGGATTGGGATCACGGATCAGCCGAACGACACGTGGGGGGCGAGCTTTGGGGGGAAGGTATGGATTCCCAAGGTGTACGACGGCAAGAATAAGACGTTTTTCTATTTTGCGTTTGAGCACTACGACGATATTCAATCGAGTTCGTCGCTGTTTGCGGCGCCGACGGATTTGGAGCGGCAGGGCAATTTTTCGCAGAGCGGAATCACGATCTACGACCCGCTGGCGCCGTTGCTGGCGAACGGAAGCCGGCAACCTTTTGCGAACGATATTATTCCGGCGTCGCGATTAAACCCGGTAGGGGTGAACATTGCGAGTTACTTTGCGAGTCCGCAATCGACGCCTTCGAGTTATGGGAGTACGGACTTGGCGGCATCGGGCAGCTTGCCGTGCCGGGCGGCGCAGTTCACGGGAAAGATCGACGAGGATTTCACGCGGTGGTGGCACGCGAGCGTGAGCTATTTGCGCTATTACTCGCTCGAGCCGGGCAACACGTGGTTCAGCAACGCGTCGACGCCGGATGGATGGCGGCTGGAACGCCGGGTGGACTCCACGCAATTGAATAATCTATTTACGATCAGCCCGACGACGATTCTGGCGGTGCGGTACGGGTTTAATCGTTTTCCTAACTATTCCTATGATGTAAGCCAGGGGTTTAACTTGGCGAGCCTGGGTTTCGCTTCGAGCTTTGTGAGCCAAGTGCCGGCGTCATTGTCGCAATTCCCGGTAGTGAACATGTCGCAGCTGTATTCATTGGGAGTGGACGACAATAACTCGTTCTATGTACATGCTTCCGATAACTTCTCGACGAGCATTGCGAAGTTCATGGGCAAGCATAGCTTCAAGGGCGGGTTTGACTACCGGCGGATCAAGGCAGCGGGTTCCGATGCGAATAACGCGGCGGGGGATTACACGTTCAACGGAATCTTCACGCAGTCGAACCCGACCTCGACGGGGACGGGAGGCGCGGACTTAGCTGATTTACTGCTGGGCTATCCGGCGAGCGGGAACATTTATACGGCGACGAAGCTGACCGATTACGCGGATTACTACGGCGCATATGTTCAGGACGACTTTCGGGTGACGTCGCACTTGACGGTGAACCTTGGATTGCGTTGGGAGCGGGAGATTGGGCTGCAAGAAGAGCACAACGGAATGATCGTCAACTTTAATTCTACGGCGACGAATCCGATTGGTGGGTTGGGGGAAGTGGAGTACGCGGGGACGAACGGGAAGACGGCCGTCGGGAACTGGAACAGCAATAAGTTCGGACCGCGGGCGAGCGTGGCCTATCAGCTGAACCCGAAGACGGTGATCCGGGCGGGGTATGGCTTGTTCTGGGCGCCGCAATTCCAGATCGGATCGCCGATTTCGACGCCCGGGTATAACGCGACGACCAGCTACATTGCAACCACGGATGGCTTCTATACGCCGGCGTCGAGTTTGACGAACCCGTATCCGAACGGGATTGCACAGCCGGTGGGAAACAGTTTAGGGGCGGCTACGGCGATCGGGCAGAGCTTCTCTTTGGTGGATCCGCAGGCGAAATCTCCGCGGGTGAATCAGTTCTCGCTTGATATTCAACGGGAGCTGCCGTTCGGAATTGCGGCGGAGGCGGGGTATGTGGGGTCGCGGTCGAGCCACATGGTTTTGGGCGCGCCGACGGTGAATATCAACGCGTTGGATCCGAGCAAACTGTCGATGGGGAGCGCGCTGCTGGATCAAGTGGCGAACCCTTACTACGGCAATGGGGGAACGGGAATTATCGGGACGTCGACGGTGCAGGCTTCGCAGCTGCTGCTGCCGTATTCGACGTTTGGGGCGATCAATTCGCTCTATAACGATGTCAACCACGCTAAGTATGATTCGCTGATCTTGAAGGCGCAGAAGCGGCTGGGGCAAGGGCTCTCGATGCTGGCCACGTTTACGTGGTCGAGGAACTGGGACATGAGCAGCGGGGGCCCGGGGAATACGCTGAACGGTGGGAACAAGGCGCCGCAGAATCCGTACGACCTTGCGAGCGAGTACTCCTTCTCGAACATTGACACGCCGTTCCGGCTGGCGATGGCGATCACATATGAACTGCCGGTGGGCAGAGGGAAGCCGTTCCTCGCGCACAACGGGGCGCTGACTTATATCGCAGGGGGTTGGACGTTCAATACGGTGTCGGTATTCCAGACCGGATTCCCGTTGCAGATCACGCAGAGCACGAACTATAACTCGGCGTTCGGGTATGGCAGTCAACGTCCGAATGCGACGGGGGTTTCGCCGGTGACAAGCGGGAGTTTGGAAGACCGGTTGGGGGATTACATCAATCCGGCGGCATTTTCGACCGCGCCGGAGTTCACGTTTGGGAATGTGGGCAGGACGATCGATATGCGGGGACCGGGCAGGCGAACTGGGATATGTCGTTGTTCAAGAACTTCGATTTCGGCGAGCGTTTTCGGGCGCAATACCGGCTGGAGGCTTTGAATGCGATGAATACACCGCTGTTTTATGGACCGAATGTGTCGTTTGGGAGCTCGAATTTCGGAAAGATTACGAGCCAGGCGAACTTTTCGCGACAGCTGGAGATGGCGATTCGTTTGACGTTCTAGCGCGGAAAATATCTCTGCCAAATTCCGCCATTGTGCGCGGAGTTTGGCAGAATAGAGACATTCGATTTTGTTTTCGGTCGGCTGAAGTGCGAGGCAAGCCGCCCGATTCTCTCTCAGGCCAGGTTCCGGGTTGAGCCGGCCGAAACACTTTCTAAGAGAAAGGTCTAAAGCATGCAAGATTTGCTCACCCCCGAGCAGGAGAAAGATCTCTTACGCCGCGGTTTTTCCCGGCGCACATTTGGACGTTTCGCGAGCCTGCTTGCCGCGGGCGCGGCGTTGCCGTTTTATAACGAGCCGGCGATGGCGCAGTTGTCGAATACCGGGCCGATTCCGGCGGACGCGGTGAAGATCAATGCCAATGAAAATCCGTTAGGACCTTGTCCGGAAGCGGCGGACGCGATTCATAGCATCGTGCAACGGGGAGGCCGCTATTTGTATGAAGAGACCTCGACGTTTGTGCAGACGCTGGCTCCGCAGGAGGGGTTGAAGCCGACTTACGTGCTGCCGTTTGCGGGATCGAGCGATCCGCTGCACCGGGTGGTGCTGGCGTATACGTCGCCGACGAAAAGCCTGGTGGCGGCGGACCCGGGATATGAAGCACCGTTCCGCGCGGCGCAGTTCATTGGGGCGAAGAGCATTAAGGTTCCGCTTACCAAGACGATACGCGCATGACGTGAAGGCGATGGTGGCGGCGGATCCGAATGCAGGCGTGATCTATATCTGCAATCCGAATAATCCGACGGGGACGCTGACATCGCGCGAGGATATCGAGTGGGCGGTGGCCAATAAGCCGAAGGGCTCGGTGATGCTGCTGGACGAGGCGTATTTGCACTTCTCGGATGCACAGCGATGTTCCGACCTGGTGGCGGCGGACAAGGACATCATCATCCTGCGAACGTTCTCGAAGCTTTACGGCATGGCGGGATTGCGCGCGGGGGCGGCGTTCGGACGTCCGGACCTGCTCGAGAAGATCCAGGGCTACGGCGCGGGAGCGCTGCCGGTTACGGCAATGGTGGGAGCGACGGCGAGCTTGAAGACGGCGACCCTGGTGGCGGAGCGCAAGAAGAATATGCGCGCGATCCGGGAGGACGTGTTCAATTTCCTGCAGCAGAAGAATATTGCGTTCGTTCCTTCGGACAGCAACTGCTTCATGTTGGACACGAAGCGACCGGCCAAGGAGTACATGATGGCGATGCAGAAGGAAAAGGTGTATGTGGGGCGCGTGTGGCCGGCATGGCCGACGTATAGCCGCATCACGATCGGCACGGCGGACGAGATGGCGAAGTTCAAAGCCGCGACGATGAAGGTTCTCGCCTAGCTTCAATCCGTTTCATCCGGGATGCGACTCCGTGCGTCGCGTCCCGGTTATCGGTTCTCCATGACCGCTCTTCTCCGGCAAGTTCGGAACGCACGGAACACCTACAATTGGACCTCGCTCGCGGGCGATCTGTTTGGCGGATTTGTGGCGTCGCTGATCGCGTTTCCGTATGGGCTGGCGATGGCGCGGCTGATGGGGCTGCCGCCGATTTTGGGCGTGTTCACATCGATTATCACGGCGCCGTTCGCGGTGCTGCTGGGACGCAATCCGGTGATGATCGGCGGGGTTTCGTCGGTAACGGTTCCGTTTATTGCGGCGGCCGTGCACCAGCAGGGGTTGGGTGGGGCGGCGAAGGTCTCGATTGTGGCGGCTGTGTTGATGCTGGTGTTCAGCACGCTGCGATGGGGACGGTATGTGTCGAACGTTCCGCACACGGTGATGGCCGGATTTTCGTGCGGAATTGGCGGGATGATGGTGATCTCGCAACTGGGCGCGTTGATGGGCGTGGCGGGGCCGGCTAACGGTTCATCGGCGTGGGGACAGATCACAAACGCGGTGTCGCGCGTTTCGCAGATCAACGGGTCGTCATTGCTGATTGCGGCGACGGTGATGGTGTTCGCGTCGCTCTCGGCTCGGGTCTCGGCAAAGCTGCCCGCGCCGCTGGTCGGCATACTGGCTGCGGTTGCGCTGGCGGGGATGTCGGGATGGTCCGGTTTGCAGTTGGGCTGCTGCCGTCGTCGATGCCGCCCTTTGCCGGGTTTTCGTGGCGGCCGCAGGATGTGTATACCGTGTTGCCGGGAGGCGCAGGACTGGCATTTGTGACGTCGGTGAATTTGCTGATCACGTCGCGCGTGGTGGAGCATTTTCGGGGACGGCATAAGGCGATCAAGGTAGCGGATGCGGATCGGGAACTGGGGGCGTATGCGATTGCGAACCTGGCGGCGGGGATGTTTGCGGCACCGATGAGCGTGGGGATTCCGGCGCGCAGCCTGGCGAACGTGCAGTGCGGCGCGACGACGCGGCTTTCGAACCTTTTTCATGCAGGATTCCTTTTGTTGTTTGTGTATGAAGCGGCTCCGTTGATTGCGCGGATTCCGGTGGCGGCGCTGGCGGCGATCACGGCGTGGATGGGAATCCGGCTGATGGAGTGGAGCACGTGGCGGCGTCTTCATCGCATGCGGCGGACGGATGCGCTGGCGTTTCTGGTCACGGCATTCACGGCGGTTTTTGCGAATGCGGTGCTCGCGGTGGGGCTGGGCTGCGCGTTGTATGTGATCCGCTGGTTGGGGCAGCGGTATGGCGGGAAGCGCGGGCGGGTGGAGAGGTTGACGCCCGAAGAGGAGTACGCGGAACCGGCTCTGGCCCAGACGAGTTCGAAGGCGGCGGGTTCTTAGGGTTCTACTTGGACTCGGGGCGGAGGGCCTGCGTTCATCGTCGGTCCAATGTGCTTCGTCGACGAGGGCCGTACCGAGCAGGAAGATGCTTGTTGTTTGTGTAAGAAGCGGCTCCGTGGATTGCGCGGATTCCGGCGGCGTCTCCATCGTATGCGGCGGACGGGTGCGCTGACGTTCCTGGTTACGGCGTTCACAGCAGTTTTTGCGAATGCGGCGCTCGCGGTGAGATTGGGCTGCGCGTTGTATGTGCTGGTTGGGTAGCGGAGACGAGTTCGAAGGCGGCCGGTCATCGTCGGTCCAATGTCCTTCGTCGACGAGAGCCGTACCGAGCAGGAAGATGCCTTGTTGTTTGTGTAGGGAGCGGCTCCGCTGATTGCGCGGATTCCGGCGGCGCTGGCGGCGTCTCCATCGTATGCGGCGGACGGTGCGCTGGCGTTCCTGGTTACGGCGTTCACAGTGGTTTTGCGAATGCGGTGCTCGGAGTCCGAAGGCGGCCGGCTTTTAGACGTTCTCTATTTGGATGCGGGGCGGGAGGGCCAGCGGTCATCGTCGGTCCAATGTCCTTCGTCGACGAGAGCCGTACCGAGCAGGAAGATGGCTTGTTGTTTGTGTAGGAAGCGGCTCCGTTGATTGCGCGGATTCCGGTGGCGGCTCTGGCGGAGACGAGTTCGAAGGCGGCCGGCTCTTAAACGTTCTTTACTTAGGCGCGGGGCGTGAGGGCCAGCGGTCGAGCACAGAGGCGACTTCCGGGTATTTCACTTGTGCGTATTGGAGCGCAAGCTTGGCTTCGTCGGTCCAATGTCCCTCATCGACGAGAGCCGTGCCGAGCAGGAAGCTGGCTTTGAATGAGTAGCGGTGTTTGGCGAGCGCCTCACGCGCCACGGTTTCGGCTTCACTGTAGCGGTGTTCCCGGCAAAGCAAACTCGCGAGATTGGCGGAGGCGAGGATGTGCTCGGGGGATTTTTGAGCGAGCTGGCGGAGAGTGTTTTCCGCTTCCTGGTTTTTGCCGACGAGCTCCAGTTCGAGCGCGAGGTTGTTCTCCGCCTCGTAGTATTGGGGATCGAGCGTCAAGGCTTCCCGGAAACCCAGGATGGCGGCTTCGTGATCACCTTTTTTGGAAAGATGCTCCGCTTTGGCGGCGGCCTTACGGGCGGGTTTCGAGGCCTCGTGGGGTGGAGTGGCGGCGGAGAGCGTGGGGTCATCACCTTGCTCGCTGGAGAGAGACTTCCAGGGAACATTTCCGGCCTGCTTGCCGGCGGGTTCCGCGGGATCACTCAGGGAGTGCAGCTGGCGCGTCCGCATGGTGTTGATGCCGCTTCGGACTTGGGCCTGCGTGGCGGCCTGAGAGAACAGCGCGGGGGCGGTGAGCAGGCAACCAATGGCCGTGAAAACGAGACATCTCATTCGACTACACGCTCCGGAAGCAAATTAACACTTTGAGGGGCAAAAGGAAAGTTGCCGTCGCACTGGTCTGATTTGCCACGTCCGACGGAGGTGGCGGTAGATCGGCCGGAGATGCTTTTCATCGAACTTTAGAGATGAGTGGATTGCTGGAAAGCCTGGTAAGTCGTCGCGTTTGGATGAGAAATGGTTCGGGGCTGCTGGCCTTAGGGGCTTTGGGGAGCAGCGCGGGCGCGCAGGAGATGGCTCCGCCGCCTATGAAATTACCCAAGGTTTATGCACCTTCGGAAAAGGAGACCAGTGATCCGCCGGCGCCCGCGCCGCCGGGTGAACGGGTGGGCTTCGCGGTAGTGGGATTGGGGCGGCTCTCCCTCGAACAGATTCTGCCTGCTTTCGGAGAGGCGAAGCACGCGCGCCTGGCGGCTCTGGTGAGCGGCACGCCTGACAAACTGCGAGTTACGGCGACGCATTATGGGGTGCCGGAGAAGAACTGCTACAGCTATGCCGATTACGAACGTTTGGCCGAGAACGCCGACGTTCAGGTGATCTACATTGTGCTTCCGAATGGATTGCATCGCGAGTACGTGGTGCGGGGAGCGCGAGCGGGCAAGCATATCCTCTGCGAGAAGCCGATGGCGACTTCGGTTGCGGATTGCGAGGAGATGATCCGGGCGTGCAAGGAGGCCGGGCGAAAGCTGATGATTGCTTATCGCATGCAATACGAGCCGTATAACCGGGAGATGGTGAGGATTGTGCGGTCTGGGGAACTCGGGACGTTGAAGTCGTTTAACGCGGAGAACTCACAGACGGAAGGCACTCCCAACCAGTGGCGGTTGAACCTGAAGCTGGCAGGCGGCGGCGCACTGCCGGATATCGGGCTTTACTGCCTGAACGGCGCACGTTTTGTAACGGGGGAAGAGCCGGTGGAAATCCGCGCATCCGAGTACCGGACGCCCGGCGATCCGCGCTTCCGAGAGGTGGAGGAGAGCATCTCGTTCTCCCTGCAGTTTCCGAGCGGAGTAACGGCGAATTGTTATTCGTCGTATGCGGTTCACAACAGCCGGCGCTACCGGGCTGGCTTTTCAGATGGGTGGGCGGAATTGGACCCAGCGTTCGCTTATGAGGGACTGCGCATGAAAGTGACGCGCAAGACAAGCGACAAGGCGGAGGATACGGCGGATCGAAGTCTGCAGTCGAAGAACCAATTCGCGCTGGAGATGGACCACATGGCCGAGTGCGTCCGGGAAAATCGCGAACCGCATACGCCCGGCGAAGAGGGGTTGCAGGACCAGCGGCTGATGCAAGCGATCTACCAAGCGGCGCGGGAAGGGCGGACGATCAAGCTCCCGGCTGTGCCGGGGAAGGATCACTTTCGCGGGCCGAGTGCAGAGAGCTGACGCAGCCTACACTGTCGCCGCTGATTCAGTCAGCGGCCGGTTCATTCCCTCTTGCCGCCAAAGTGCGGCCAGCGCATCACGAACTTCCTTTAAAAGGTCTTGCGCGGTGAACGGGTGCGGGAAGATCCTAAAGTGTTCGAGCTCGGCGCGATAGGTGTAGCGATCATCATCCAGTAATCCGGCGACAACTAACACGGCCATTTGGGGATGCTTCTGTCGCAGGTACTTAGCTGCTTGATGGCCGGGCATAGAGTCGATGTACGGATGCGTTATCAGAAGATCGATGTTACACGTTGAGAGTGCATCGACTGCGGTTCCGATATCCGTTGTAGGCAGAACAACATACCCTGCGCGCTCCAACAGTTCGCGAAGTCCTGCGCGCGCGCGTGGCTCTGAGCTTAGGAGCAGGATCGTTCCGGTGGTGCCCGATTGGTTGATCATCTTTCCAGCTTTCTCAATGGGTTGTGCACGCAGGAGGCCAGCGTCGTGGCAATGCAGATCTGGTTTTCCGGAAAAATGCGCGTGGTGCTCTCAACACCGCGCGACAGCGTGG
Source organism: Bryobacterales bacterium (assembly GCA_963738525.1). GTDB lineage: Bacteria > Acidobacteriota > Terriglobia > Bryobacterales > Bryobacteraceae > Bog-113. The sequence continues at coordinate 2,707 of CAVTXC010000010.1, read as the reverse complement.
GGCTGTAAGCGCACTTCCCTGCGCGATATGCCGCTGCGGGCGAGGAGCATCATGGAGGCGTCAGTTGGGTGCGCTTGCTCTGGCGAGTTGTGGATCGTGACGATCGGCGAGGAGAGGAAGGGGATTGATCGCGCCGTTCGGTCCGTAGATTCCGAAATGCAGGTGCGGCGGGGTGGTGCGCGCGTTGCCGGTATTACCGACATAGCCTAGGAGCGTGTCGAGATTGACTGGTGATCCTGGAGCGATGCCCGGGGCAAAGCGCAGGAGGTGGGCGTAGTAGTAGATGCGACCACCGGCGCCTAAGACGGAGACGGCGTTGCCTCCAATACCGGCCTGGCTCAAGCGGACCACAACTCCGTCAGTTCCGGAGAGAACCGGCGTGCCGCGTCGCGCGAAGATGTCCTGCCCTTGATGGCGGTGACCGACGCGCGGAGCGTTCCACGTGTTGGCGACGCCGCGTATATGCGCGCCCACAACCGGCATCGCGACCGAAGAATCCGGGCGCTGAGACAGGAGGCGCGCGATACGAAAAGGCGAGGATAGTGACGTATCGGTGTCGATGGCGGCCTCCCTTATCAGCCCGATTGTAATAGCAAGCGGGATGGCCCAAACGAGGAAGCTTCTCAGACTGCTCATATCGGGAGGAGACTGTTATTGGACTCTCCAGGCAGGCTTGGGGTCGCAATTCCGTTTGACTTAGTCAGAACGCGCGAATAGGCTACTTTCATGCGAGCTTCCCTCATTTCCCGGGCTTTTTTCTCGTTGCTCAGCGGAGGCATTCTCCTCGCGCAAACTTCCTCGATTATTACCACTGTTGCCGGAAACGGAACCGCCGGATATAGCGCGGATGATGTTGCGGCGACCACGAGCGAACTGAACCTTCCTGTGTTTGTGGCGACCGATGCAGCAGGCAATTTCTATATCGCGGACCAGAACAACAACCGCATTCGAAAGGTAAATGTTACGGGTGTGATTACCACGGTTGCGGGGACGGGAACGGCGGGATTTTTCGGTGATGGAGGCCCCGCCGTGATGGCGCAACTGAATTCGCCGACCGGAGTATTCGTGGACCGAGGTGGAAATATTCTGATTGCCGACGTGGGCAACTACCGCATTCGCAAGGTGGATACGAGCGGAGTAATCACGACGGTGGCGGGCTCAGGGATACGAGGATCCGGGGGCGATGGCGGGCCGGCGACCAGCGCGCAGTTCTATAACGCGGTGCGCTGCGTGAGCGATGCGTCAAATAACCTGTATATCGCGGACCAGAGCAATCACCGGGTGCGGGAAGTGGATGGGACGGGGACGATCACGACGATCGCGGGGACCGGGGCGGAAGGGGTTCAGTGGAGATGGTGGTGCGGCTACGGGCGGCCGAGTTGGACAATCCGACGGCGGGTGGCGATCGACAATCCGGTTATCTTACATCGCGGACCAGTTCAACCAGCGCATCCGCAAGGTGGATCCCAGCGGGGTTTATCACGACGATTGCGGAACGGGCAGGCGGGTTTTAGCGGTGATGGCGGACAGGCGACGTCCGCGTCTCTGAATTATCCGGGAGGTTTGGTGGTGGACTCGAGCGGGAACATTTTCTTGTGCGACGACGTGAATTTCCGGGTGCGGGAGATTTCCGCAGCGGGGGTGATTACCACGGTGGCGGGGGACGGAACGCAGGGCTTTTCGGGGAGACAATGGTCCGGCGACGAGCGCGGCTTTGAACGGACAGTTCGGTATCGCGATCTATTCATCCGGGGACGTGTTGGTGGCGGACTCCGCGAACCAGCGGATCCGGTCGATTGACGGGATCTCGCCGGTGAACCCGGTATTCGTTTCGGCGGCGGTGACGAATGCAGCCAGCTTTCAGACGGGCGGATCGGCAGGGCGCTGGCCACAATTTTTGGACAGCATCTGAGCGTGAACGCTGACCGGCATTTTGGGGGCAAGCGCGACGCTGCTGCCGGGCACGCTGGGGAACACGAGTGTGACGGTGAACGGGACGGCAGGCCCCTGATGCTGGCGGTGGTGAACGTGAATGGGCAGGAGCAGTTGAACGTGCAGATCCCGTGGGAAGCGGCGGGGCAGAGCCAAGTATCGGTGGCGATCAATAACGGGCTGGCGACGAGCGCGGCGGTAAATGTGACCTTGAGTGCGGCGCAACCGGGAATTTTCCTGTTGGATGGAGTGAATGGCGCGATTGAACACGTGAGCGGCGTGGTGGTGAGCGCGGCGGCTCCGGTGGCGAAGGGCGAGGCCGTGGTTGTGTTCTGGACGGTACTGGGCCCGGTTAGCCTGCCGTCGCGGATGGCGTGGCAGCTCCGATCAGCCCGCTTTCGTAGACGAGCGCGCAACCGACGGTGACTGTGGGCGGGCAGCAAGCGACGGTGCTTTTCAGCGGCTTGGCACCGGGGTTTGTGGGGCTGAACCAGTTGAATGTTCAGCTTCCGGCAAATGTTGCTTCGGGGTCACAGGATCTGATTGTGGCGGTGGGAACGGCCGCGAGCAACACTGCGAAGATTCAGATTCAGTAGCGGGGTTGAGTGGCGTCGGTTCGGGTCACGTCAGGTTTGAATCACGTTCGATCGATGTGCGGCATGTTGCGGGGCGGTGACCGCCGTTTGATCGGGCGCGCGGACGAGGTAGCCGCTCAGGTGATCGGAGATCCGGCCGAGTTCCCGCGCTGCTGGCACGTTTCGACGATCCGGATGCC